>CANQTC010000001.1 GCA_947626675.1 uncultured Coprococcus sp.
TCCTAATAATTGTATTATATAATGATTTAGGAAAAATCTCATTTTAATTTGATTTATTTATATACTAACAGCAAATAGGGTTACTTATTTTAAATAATGGTGTTTATAAAGGAAAAAGGGTGATTAGTTCTTCGTATATTAATGAAATGAAAAGGAAGCAAATCACATTGGATGTTTATAAGACTAATAATCCACTAAATCCAATCGGTTATGGTTATGGTTTGTGGTATGTCAATCCAAATGTTCATTATATAAGTGGAGCTAACGGACAATATATTATTGTTGATGAAAGGAAAGGGATTGTAATTACCATTATGAGTACAGGCGAAATATATCCAATGCTGTCGCAAATTCAGAAATGGTTGTTGTAAAAGTGTTTTCCTTTTCAAGACTGGATGAATGATATGGATCTAAAGAACAGAATCTCAGATAAGTGATACAGAAGTGGGTAAAGGGTATCCCCCTAAGTGGGGGATGAATCTTTTCGCAAAAGGTGACAGTTTTGCTATTTAGTATAAGAAGTAACTTTCACCGCATGTTGAGACTGTATGTCTCTTGAGCAACCGAAAACCGGATACGAAAGTACGGATCGATGTGGAGCTGGAAGACTCTACTATCGTATCAAGGACGCAAAGAAGAATCAGAACTGAAAACAGGTGGTGCCTATGGTCCGGCTCAGATGATTCGGAAGGGTAATTGGTTAGCAACGACAATCACAGAAAACGGAGGGATTCATAATGACAAAAAAGAGAAGCATCAAGGCGTATAAAATTCAAAGTTTCGTCATAGAATATTTTTAACAAATGCCTGCAATCGCAAGCAAAAGCAAATATAATAAAGAAAAAAGGAGGCGATACTATGGCAAATACATCCGCTGTTTATGCAAGAATAGATACCAACCTCAAGGATAATGCTGAGAGCATTCTTTCTCAGCTTGGCATTTCTCCATCCAATGCAATTCAGATGCTTTATAGCCAGATTGTACTGAAGAAGGGGATGCCATTTGAATTGAAACTTCCTTCTTCTAAACCATTAGCTGTTGGTGCAATGACAAGAGAACAGCTTGATGCAGAACTTCAGAAGGGGGGCGATTCCATCAAAGCAGGAAAGCTATATTCTGCAGATGAAGTCGATGAGGCACTTGCAAAGGAGTTTGGCATTCGATGAAAATGCATCAGCTTCCGGTAGACAACTTTATTGTGTATTATCTTGTCAATGACGAGGAAAGGGCAGTTACAGTAGCTCGAGTATTCTACGGTGGTCGTGATATTGAAGAAATCATAAATTCAAATAAATAAACCGTAATGGAGCTTTCGTGTAAAAAAACATTTCCTGGCTTTTCCGGAAGTTAGAATATTTATTTGGGGCTTTTCTGCATTAATAATACAGGAGAACGATAATGATTGGAATGATACAGCATATTTTGGATTCAAGCGATATTTTAAAAGTTGTGATAAGCTTTGCTATTCTGCTTTATCTCATAGCTTTGATTATTATTCACGGCAAGATGAAAAAAAGGCGCAAAAGTGCAAAGATATGGAATATACTATGCTTTGTTCCCGTTGTATTTTCAGCAGTTCATTTTGCTGTATTTACTTGGGGCAGCGCATTTCTCTACATAATGCCAAGTTATATATGTATTTACATCCCATCGGTTTTAATGGCGATTTTCCCTTTGCTGCACAAGAAGAAGCCTCTTAAATTTATCGGAAATGTTCTCTGCATTACAATCAGCTTGGTGCTTTTGGTGCTATCGGTATCCACTAAAGTCGCCAACTACACAAGAAAAAGCATGAGAGACGCATATATTTCCTTGTGCGGTTATCTTGAGGAAAATTATGTGCTGAGCGAATGGAAAAAAGCAGATTACGAAAAACTTAAGGCTGACGGACTGGTGCTTATAAGTGAAGCAGAAAAAACAGGCAACACCGATAAATACTATGAGGCACTTTATAAGCTTGTTGATTCTTTTCACGACGGTCACATGAGTTTATCGTTTTACAATACTGATTATTCCTATGAACTGGAAAATTTAATGAAATTCGGAGATTACGGCATTTCGCTTATAACATTGGATAACGGTGACACTATCGCTGTAAATATAATCGAGGATATAGAAATCAAAGACGGAGATATTATTACGGAATGGAATGGTATTCCCATCGATGAAGCGATAGACAACGTTTCCCTGCCTGTTACCACGGGTACCACACTTGAAAATGTGAGAATACAGAAAACCTTTTATTTAGCAGGTATCGGAGGTGACACCGCAGAAGTAACATATATAGGTTCCGACGGCACAGAAGCTACTGCAACATTGAACAGAATTGATGGGAATATACCGAGAGCAATTAAGTCCTTCAGTCTGTTTACTTGTTCAAGAAATGAAGAATATGATTACCGAATGCTTAGCGATAATATCGGATATTTAAGGGTAACAGCAGAAGAAACAAATGAACTTAGCGATACAATTGCTTATATTACAGGTAATCATACAACTGCAAGAGAAATCTTCAGAGAAGATTTGAGAGAATTAAGAAATCAGGGCATGACAAAGCTTGTGATTGATATTAGAAATAATGAGGGCGGATATGAAGACATCGCCACAGCACTTACAAGTCTTTTCACAAAAGAGCAGATGTATGCTTTTTCCCTTGGGGTAAAGAACGGAAAGGAAACCGAATGTGTTATTGACAGATATGTAATGCCTGACGGTGAATTCAGCAATCTGAAAATCCTTGTACTGACAGGCATGTGCTGCAGTTCAGCAGGAGATGGGTTGACCTTGTATTTATCAAGGCTGCCCAATGTAACGGTTGCAGGGCTCACAAATCCTTCGGGAATAAATCAGGAAACGGGCGGATATGTTTATATGCCTGAAAATGTGGTTATTTCTTTTCCTGTGGGACTTGTACTTGATGAAAAAGGCAATCCTAATATTGATGTTGACTATACACAGCAAAGCAGAAATCCTGTTGATATTAAAATTCCTCTTGATAAAGAAGCAGCTTTAAAGATATTCGGCGGCGAGGATTATGAGCTTGAATGGGCAATTGATTATCTGAATAAAAATTGAAAATAAGTTACAACACTTTTGATTTGCACCTTATTCTCCTGAAATGGAGAATGGGTGCATTTCTATTTTAATAAAGGTTTGTTGCAGTTAGTTTTCCATTCAATTTAAAAGATTAAAAAAATATTTTTCCATAAAAATCAAATTTCTATCCGTATATTATGCAAAGGGAAACTTAATTACCAATTATTTATATGATAGCAGGAGGATATGTTATGAAAAAGAAAATGCTTGTTTTAATTGGATTGATGCTTATTTGTACCGGATGCGGAAATGCCGGATATAAAAGTGAAGCAACAATTGAAAAACAGAATGGAGATTTTGAATATTTTGAAGATGTTGATGAAAATCAGGAAAATGCCGGACTGGGTGTTTCTTATTCAGTAAATAGTAACAGTGCGGATGGATATTATGAAACGGAGGAATTTGCGGATGAAGCAGTAACAGAGGCCGCAGCCACCGCAGAAAAAGGGAGCAATGGTTCGTCAGATTTACAGGCAAAAGAAGAAACATCAGAAAAATTAAATAAAGAGATGCTTGTGTATCGCGGTGAATTAAGTATTGATACGTTAGATTTTGAGAAGTCGGTCAGTGATTTCAAAGCGTTGATAGACGAGAAAAAAGGATTTATAGAAACGGAATCCTATACAGATAATTATAACAGAAACAGCTATTATGCGATTGATAAGGAATATAAACATAACGTATATTCGGCTACGGTAAGAGTGCCAAGCAGTGAATATGATATTGTTATGAATTCCGGAACAAACCTCGGTGATGTCAGAAACCGATATTCTAATGCTTCTAACGTCACACAGCAATATGGAACATATAAGTCACAGCTTGAAATATATGAAACACAATACGACAGGTATCTGGCATTGCTTAAAGACGCTACAGAAGATGAGTATGCATTACAGATTGAAAACGAATTATTTGATATTCAGGTACAGATAGCTGATTTGAAATCAGGTATTACCAATATAGAAAATGATGTATCTTATTCCTATATTGATATTACCATCAAGGAGGTATCGAAATACGAAGAAGAACCGACAGTAAAAGATACATTCTTTGACAGATTGAAGAATACATGCAAAAATTCATGGGAAGATTTCCTGGATTTCCTTGAAGACATTGTGTTCTATATCATTATGAATATATATTATATTGTTATAATCGTAGTTGTTGTTATTGTAATCTGGAGATTGTTTAGGAAGAAGCGGGGAATAAAGAAGAATAAAAAGGACAGAAAAAGTAAAGTTTTGAAAGAAGAAGTTCAAAATCATCCGGATGCTGTAATAGAAAAACAGGATGAGCAGGAAAATCAGTAATATAAAATTGTATCAGCAGAAGAGCCACAGGAATGAATATGTCTTGTGGCTCTTTTAAAACCAGTTATTTTCGTGATATAATGTGAACACTTAACGAATTCAAGCGAAGCGCAGAATGAGTTTAGTGAGAACTTACATCTGAGACCTTAGAGAATACAAGCGAAGCGCAGTATGAGCTTAGTTCACATGATGCAATGTGAACACTTAACGAATTCAAGCGAAGCGCAGAATGAGTTTAGTGAGAGCTTACATCTGAGACCTTAGAGAATACAAGCGGAGCGCAGTATGAGCTTAGTTCACATGATGCAATGTGAACACTTAATACGGTAATAAAAAACATGGAGGTACAACAATATGCAGCATACAATCAATCCGGTATATGATGAGAAATCAAAAATTTTAATTTTGGGAAGCTTTCCTTCTGTGAAATCCAGAGAGACAGGATTTTTTTATGGTCATCCGCAAAATCGGTTTTGGAAGGTTCTGGCATCCATATATCAAGAAAGCGTTCCCAAAACAATAGAAGAAAAAAAGGCTTTTTTGCTGCAAAATCATGTTGCAGTCTGGGATGTGATACATTCCTGTGATATTTCCGGTTCATCAGACAGCAGTATTAAGAATGTTGTAGCAAATGATTTGCGTGTTATTCTCGAGCATACAGAAATTGAACATATATTTGTAAATGGCAGAAAGGCTTACGAATTATATAATCAATATATATTTCCGAAAATAAACAAAAAGGCGGTCTGCCTGCCGTCAACCAGTCCTGCCAATGCTGCATGGGGACTGGACAGGCTGATTGCGGCATGGAAAGCTGCAATTAACAGCGGCTCTTAATATCTTTTCTAAATAATATTTTGAATACGGTTCGTATGAAAGGCTGTATAAAAAATAATTGTGATAAAAATGCAAATGGCAGGTTGTAACATAACAGTTTAAGCCAGTTTGCAAGCAGGGTAAAGATATGAAAGCCTGTATAATATGGATAGTACATAATAGCGGCTATCAAACTCATAGCAGGACACATCAGTCCAACTGTAGCGCAAATGATTGTTGTTTCAAATAGCACAGGATGTGTCGTCTGGGGCTCAAAGACTTTGCAGGCAAGTTTAAACGAGCAGGGACTGCCCATTACACATTCCAATAAATAGGCAAAACAGAATTCAATTAATATAACAGCCCAGATAGGGAGCAGATGTCCAAACATCATAATTCCGCCATTTAAGTGAATTCCGTTTAATACGCCGGTAGCGCCGTCAATAGAAGCAAAATAATTTCCATTTACAACATACAGACTATAAAATACATATGCGTGAACAGTCACGATTACAGTAAGTAGTGCAAATATCATTCTTTGAAATTGGTTTCTTGGCATAATAATCCTCCTTAGCGCATAAAAAAACAAGCAATGCTTTATGGCTGTAAATCAATGTTTTACATATTCCGTAATCAGATTTACGTGCCAAGCACTACTTGTGTCATTATGTATCAATATTTTTTTGCCTGCTTATAGTATCATATTTTTTTCTTAAAAATCAAGAATAAATTATACAAATTAATTATTTATTCACCATACGCTACTTATTTTATGTTATGATAGATAATTGAGAAAAACTCTATTTTATGATTTTATTTCAATGAGTTTTATAAGTTCCTGTTATATTATGGGAGGGATTAGGATGTATACTGCAAATGAAAAACGATATGACAATATGATATATAATCGGGTAGGCGACAGCGGTTTAAAGCTTCTGGCGATATCGCTTGGCTTATGGCAGAATTTTGGCAGCGGAAGTACATTTTCAAATGTAGAGAATATGTGCCGTACCGCATTTGATTTAGGAATTACACATTTTGATTTGGCAAATAATTACGGGCATCCATATAATGGCTCTGCTGAAGAAAACTTTAGAAGGGTACTTGACAATGGACTTCGCAGCTATCGCGATGAATTATGCATTTCGACGAAAGCCGGCTATGAAATGTGGGATGGTCCTTATGGAAACAGGAACGGAAGCCGTAAATATCTGATTGCATCATTGAATCAGAGCTTAAAGCGGATGGGACTTGAGTATGTAGATATCTATTATCACCATATTTTCGATTCAGATACGCCGCTTTATGAAACAGCACTTGCACTTGACCATGTTGTAAGACAGGGAAAGGCGCTCTATATTGGCATTTCAAATTATAACAAAGAGCAGACTGCAAAGATACAGAAGATATTTCAGGAACTGAGGACACCGTTTATTATCAATCAGCCTTCATATTCCATGTTGAACAGATGGGTAGAAGAAGATGGACTTGCTCAATACAGTATTGAAAACGGTTTGGGACTTGCTGTGTTCTCACCGCTATATCAGGGATTTTTGACAGACCGTTATTTAAACGGAGTGCCGCAGGATTCAAGGGTAGGTAAGGGCAGTACATGGATTGGCAGCGAATTAACGGAAGCAATGGTTATAAAACTGAATAAACTAAATGATATTGCAAAAAACAGAGGTCAGAAACTCTCACAGATGGCAATCGCATGGCTGTTAAAGAATAAAGCTGTGGCAACCGTATTGATTGGAGCAAGCAGACCGCAGCAAATTATCGAAAATGTTGAAGCGCTGAACAATCCTGACTTTACAAAAGAAGAACTTGACAAGATTCAAAAAGTCCTTATGGAATAAAAGGATTACAACAGACTGTTTTTTGGTCTGACTGATAAGAAATATAGAAATAACCGGGAGAACTGAAAATACGATGGATAAAATTGTAAACAAAACTTTTGATGAAGAAAGAGCTTTATATGGAAGTAAAAATATTATAGTGGAAAATTGCAGATTTGATGGTCCGGCAGACGGAGAAAGTGCGCTTAAAGAGTCGGAAAATATTCAGGCGAAGCATTGTCTGTTTAACCTCCGGTATCCTTTTTGGCACGATAATAATCTTAAAATTATGGATTCAGAAATGACAGAACAATGCAGAGCCGCATTATGGTATTCAAAAAATATAGAAATAAATCATACAAAGATGCATGGAATTAAGGCTTTAAGAGAATGTAGTCAGGTGAATATAAACGGATGTCATATTATATCGCCGGAATTTGGATGGTCTGTACATGAAATAAAAATGGAAGACTGTGATGTGGAAAGCGAATACTTTATGATGCGCGCTACAGATTTGAATTTCAAAGATATCAAAATGAAGGGAAAATATTCTTTTCAGTATATTGAAAATTCAATATTTGAAAATTGTACCTTTGATACGAAGGATGCGTTCTGGCATGCAAAAAATGTGGTAATAAAAAATAGTGTTATCAAAGGCGAATATCTGGCATGGTATTGTGAACATGTTACTTTTGAAAATTGCAGGATAATTGGTACACAGCCGCTTTGTTACTGTAAAGATTTAAAACTGATTGACTGTGAGATGTATGATGCAGATTTCTGTTTTGAGAAATCTGAAGTGGAAGCTACGATTACAACTCCTGTAATCAGTATCAAAAATCCTTTGGCTGGACATATTTCTGTTCCAAAGGCAGAAGAAATCATTATGGATGATAAAAAAGCGGCAGGAGAGATTCGTGTTGAAAAATAAAACAAATTTTCAAATGCTTCCCATAATTATTGCACTTGCACTTCCAACCATGCTTGAGCAGCTTATGCAGACTGCGGTTCAGTATATCGATACTGCGATGGTTGGCTCACTTGGTACAAAAGCAACGGCTGCCGTAGGTGCAACCGAAACAGTCAACTGGCTTGTCGGCAGCACGATTTCCGCGATTGGGATAGGCTTTCTTGCCTATATTTCTCAGGCGATAGGCGCCGGAGATAAAGAAAGGGCAAGAAAGGCTTCCGGTCAGGCAGTCATCATTGTCCTGATTGCCGGCTTATTGTTTACGTTTATCACGACAGCGTTAAGCGGAAAAATTCCTGTATGGATGCAGGTAGACGATGATATTCAGGAGATGGCGGCGCGTTACTTTTTTATTATGTATATTCCTGTATTGTTTCGTACTGCCAGTATTATATTCGGAACAGTCCTTCGTGCTGCCGGTGATACGAAAACACCTATGTGGGTTGGCATCATCGTAAATTTAATCAATATTATATTGAACTTTTTCCTGATTTATCCAACAAGGGATTTGCAGCTATTTGGAAAAGTGGGCGTAACGGTATATGGCGCAGGATTAGGGATAGAGGGAGCTGCCATTGCAAGTGCTGTTGCATATACCTTCGGTGGAATCGCTGTGACATATAAGCTGTGGAAGCATAAGGATATTTCACCTTATATCAAAAATTTAAAACCGGATATGGATGTTTTAAAACCATGTTTTCGTGTGGCGCTGCCAAATATGCTGCAAAGATTTGCCACATCTTTTGGCTATGTTGCTTTTGCATCGATGATAAATTCTCTTGGACAGACAGCGACTGCGGCACATACGATTGCGAATACGGTAGAATCTGCATTTTATATTCCGGGCTGGGGAATGCAGACGGCTGCGGCTACCTTAGCGGGCAATGCATGGGGCGCAAAAGACCGGAAGAAGCTTCGGGAACTTTCAAAAACCATTATGCCGCTTGAGATTGGCCTGATGGTGGTATCAGGCAGTTTACTATTTATTTTTGCACCGGAACTGATGCATTTGTTTTCACATGATGAAAATGTAATAGCACTTGGAAAAACGGTACTTAGAATGGTTGCCATATCAGAACCATTTTATGGCGTTCCTATTGTGATAGAAGGAATTATGCAGGGAACGGGAAATACCATACCGCCGTTTATTTATAATGTTCTTGGCATGTGGGGAATACGGATAGCAGGAACATTCGTGTGTACAAGAATACTTGGATATGGACTTGTTTCCGCATGGGGGTGTATGATAGCTCATAATATTCTGTTGTTTATATTATTTACAGTGGATTATAATATAAGAAGGGGTAGAATAAAGACATAAAATAAAGTTAGGAAAGCAAAAGATATTTTGATGATTTAGATGATTTCACATAAAAGGCAGATGAAGTATTACATGTCATGTGATGTAAATGCAGATGGTTGTTTTCATAACTTAGATAGAATGGATTATAAGGATGAGTCAACTGGAGATTAATGATAACGTAATAAAAAAGAAGCGCTTTTTGAATGATAGAAATATTCGTGATATTGTAATAGGAGAAAATACTTCTATCATTGAAGATTGGGCATTTGCAGGATGTCAGAACCTAAGGCGTGTAACATTAAAAAATAAAAATGCCGTTCTTGGCAAAGACGTTTTTTTAAACTGTAACAATTTAAAGGAAATTGTCATGGAAAACAGTAGTTCTTTAAAGCGATTGCTTGTTTATGCCTTTACAGTTTTTGACAATGCAGAATTAAGAAAGTTATCATTTGCAGGGCAGGACTCTTATATGAAAATGTTTGACCAAACCTTGATGCGTTTTTTAAAGCAGGATGATATGGAGGGATTTTCCCCGTTTTTAGCAGGCGGTGAAGAAGATTATGAGGATGAAGAAAACAGTCCTGAATATTACCGGGCAAAAATCAAAAGGGAAAAATGTGAAATCCTTACAGAACGTATGCTTGTGGAGAAGGAATATCCGTTGTCTGAACAAGACAGAGAATACGGTATTACATATTTGCAGACAACAGATGAAGCATATGAACTGCTTTTCGGTGAAGAAGATTTGTTTTATGAGCGGTTTCTTTTATATGACAGACTTGGTTTGCTTTCTTTTGTAAGAATACAGGGATTGCTTCAAAAAATGCCTGAATCGATGGTAGAGGCAAGGGCGCTGCTGCTTCGGAAAAAGGATGATATCAATACAGATATATTTACGATGTATGATTTATAAATTCAGCTTGACACCTAAATATTACTGATGTAATATTTAGGTGTCAAGATAATAAAACATATTTTTTTACTCGCAAATCTTACATATGTAAGATTTGCGAGTAAAACGGACTGTCGGATAACCGGTTACAAGAGCATATGAAAGATAAAGGGGAAAGGCTATGAAAAGAAGATATATTATGAAAGAAAAAAGCAGGCATAAGCAAAAAAGAAATTGGGAAAAGATTATACTGCTTATAATTATTGCTATGGGAATTGCTGTGATAGGTGTAGTCAAAGTATGCGGAAAGATAAACAGGGATGTTGTACGGACTTCGCCGGAAGAGCTTCTTGTTGATTATATGAACCACATTCCGAAACAGGAATATGAAGAAATGTATGCAATGTTAGATATTGAGGCATCGGATAATATCAGTAAAGAAGATTTTATCAAACGAAATTCAGCCATTTATGAAGGCATAGACATGAAAAATATGAAACTTGAGATTATTTCATATGATGAGAAAGAAAAAGCTGTGACCTATTATACCTCATTTGATACAGTTGCCGGAAATATTAGTTTTAAGAATGTAGCTGTATTTCAGGAGAATGAAACAGATTACAAACTGGTATGGCAGGATTCTTTGATATTTCCGGATTTATGTGCTACAGATAATGTGAAGGTTTCTGTAACACAGGCGAAAAGAGGGGAGATTTTGGATAGAAACGGACGTGTTCTGGCAGGGGCGGGAATCGCATCTTCTGTTGGGATTGTTCCGAAAAAACTGAAAAATAGAGAGAAATCAATTAAAAAAATAGCAGAATTATTAGAAATAGACACCCAAACGATTGAAGAAAAACTATCAGCACAGTGGGTAGATGATGAGTCCTTTGTACCAATTATGACAGTTCCCAAGATAAAAGAGATAGAATTCATACGTTCAGAAACGGATAATGATATTTCAAAAGAAAAAGAACGTCAGGACAAATTAATGGAAATACCGGGTATTATGATATCTGATACGGAGATACGGGAATATCCCCTCGGCGAAGCGGCCGCACATTTGATAGGATATGTGGCGAGTGTGGATTCGGATGATTTAAAAGAACATGCAGATGAGGGGTACACAGTGGGAAGTGTAATTGGAAGAAGCGGAATAGAAGCCTTGTTTGAAGAAAGACTAAGAGGAAGAAATGGATATCGGATTTATATTGCAGATATAACAGGTAAAGTGAAAAAAGAACTTGCCTGTATACCAGTATTACATCGGCAGAATGTACAGTTGACGATAGATGCAAATCTACAGACCTATATTTATGAGCAATTTAAAACGGATAAAGGATGTTCTGTCGCTATCAATCAGTATACCGGAGAGGTACTCGCTTTGGTGAGTACGCCATCTTATGATAATAATGATTTCATTATGGGGTTATCTGATGCACAATGGACTGAATTAAATGAAGATGAGAATAAGCCGCTGTATAATCGGTTCAGGCAGGTATGGTGTCCCGGTTCGACATTGAAGCCTGTTGTTGCTGCAATCGGGTTAGAATCGGAAGCCATCGACCCGCTGGAGGACTATGGTAATGAAGGTGTAAGCTGGCAAAAGGATGAATCATGGGGTTCATATTATATAACAACACTTCATACCTATACGCCTGTTATTTTGGAAAATGCATTGATTTATTCTGATAATATTTATTTTGCAAAAGCAGCATTACGGATTGGCGCAAAAGATATGGAAGAATATTTGATGCGGCTTGGCTTTAATAAAGACTTACCATTTGAGATGGATATGGAAAAGTCACAGTATTCCAATACAGAAAATATTGAAACAGAAATACAATTAGCAGATAGTGGATATGGACAGGGGGAAATTTTGGTAAATCCATTGCATATAGCGTGTATTTATTCAGCGTTTTGCAATGAAGGAAATATGATAAAACCTCGTTTGCTATATCAGAAAGATGTACCTGCGGAATATTGGATAAAAGGGGCATTTAAAAAAGAAGTCGTAAGCAGGGTACAGGAGGGCATGAAAAAGGTTGTAAGTAATTCCGATGGAACAGGATATGCAGCATATCGTGATGATGTTGCCTTAGCAGGAAAAACCGGAACAGCAGAAATTAAAACATCAAAGGACGATGATTTGGGTACGGAATTAGGGTGGTTTGCCATTTTTACTACAGAAAAAACAGTACAATCTCCAATTCTGCTTGTCAGTATGGTAGAAGATGTAAAAGGGAGAGGAGGAAGTGGTTATGTTGTGGAAAAGGATAAAAAGATTTTGGAAGCTTGGTTTCATCGTAATTGAGGCATTTATCGTATTAAGTGTTTTGGGCTGCAAGGATGACAGGAAAACAAAAAATGCTGTGAAAGACGAAAGCAAAATACAAATTTCACAGGCGGATGAACAAAGAAAAGCAGAAAAGGTGATAGAATGCTGCTATCAGAATTATAAAGAAGCAATGGAAGAAGACAGCATTGCCGAATTGGAAGTCATACGCAGTATCGTAAATCAATTAGGAGAAAATGGTTATGCGGCTGTTGACAGTAAAAATCAAATCGATATGACTAATGCAGACCAGGTAATATTGTTTTGTGAAAAGGCGGACAAGAAAGAAGAAGCAGCGCTTACAATAATAGAAGTTACATATTTGGGAGAATTTATAAAATATGATTTGAATACCAAGTATGGGAATGTCGATATCGTCAGAAGTTATTATCGATATGAAAATGGGAATATGAAGAATGTGATTACGGATTATTATCCGGCAGATGATTGGAACTATACAGAAGATGGATATCTGATGTTTTCAGGAGTTCGGGATTCTGATGACTCCTATGTACTTACGTTAGATGAAGCAGAAGAGCATACGGCCTTTCGGGTACTGCCATTAGATGAAACATGCAGGACACTCACCAGACAGTATTTGATACCCTTTGGTTATGAATATAATAATATGTTTTTGGTTGATTGGAATGAGGACGATTTCGGAGAACTAAACTTTTATGATTTGTATGACATTTTGTATCCTAAAATAAACGCACAGAGCATTCCGTATACAGCAGATGAAAATTTGGGTGTTGGCGCAGTTTACAGGATACCAAAAGCTGAATTTGAGCAGGTTATTATGAGCTATTTCAATATTGACAGTGAAACACTTCAGTCAAAGACAATGTATCATCCTGAGGATGAAACTTATGAATACAGGCCCAGAGGATTTTATGAAACAGAGTATCCTTATTATCCATATCCTGAAGTAGTTCATTATACAGAAAATAGCGATGGAACCATAACGCTTATTGTTAATGTTGTATTTCCTCATGCAGACATTTCTAAAGTATATACCCATGAGGTTGTGGTTCGCCTTTTAGATGGCGGAGGCGTGCAGTATGTATCAAACCGGATATTATCTTCAGTGAAGGATTACGAAAAAAACTGGTATAAGCCGCGTTTAACAGAAGAAGAATGGAAAGAAATATATGAGGGGTATCATATTCCGATTGATGATATGGAAAGAGAAGAAGCGGAAGCGGATTGTCAGAGAGTGATGGAAGAAGGGAAAGTAAACGAAACAGAATGTCTTGTTCATACAGGTGTTCCGTATTCTAATATGGAACACTATGAGATTATGGATGATTTCCTGAAAAACTGCCTTAATGGGAAAAGTGGTTTGGCAGTAGTATATGAAATTTATTCTGATGGCGGTATAGGAAGAAAAAAATATATTTACGACGGCATAAATATGTACCTCTTAGGGATAAATGCAGTTTGGAATAAAGAGAATAGGGTAGAAATTGCATATATATCCTACACAAGAATAAAGGACTGGAAATATACGGATAAAGGGTGGTTTGGTTATGAATTATGTGTTCCAAAACCACCGGAGGTTACGGAAATTGTTGATGGAAGCAGTCTGATAAGAATAAAGCCAATGACCGAAGAAGAACAGGAACTGTCTAAAAGATGTGTGTATGGGTTAGGGTATCAGGGAAATAATCTATTGTGTTCTGACTGGAATGAAGATAATATGGAAAAACTGGATTATAATGGAATGTACGAATATTTGTATGAGATGAAATATGGAGAAAAAATGAATCCTGAGAAATACTCTGATGGAATACCAAAAGAAGAATTTGAAAATCTGATTATGGAATATCTTCCGATAACGGCGGAAGAGCTACAGGCGTATGCTGTGTTTGATGAGGGCAGTCAGACTTATGAATGGGTTCGTTTGGGATGTTGTAACTATGCGCCAACCTTTTTTGGAACTTCTTTGCCTGAGGTTACCCATATAAAAGAAAATGAAGACGGAACGGTTACCTTAACAGTAGAAGCAGTATGTGATATGGTGTTGTGTGATGATGCGGTTATTACATCGGCGCTTGTTGTAAAATTTGCTGATGACGGCAGTTTCCGGTATCTCGGAAATAAAATTTTGGATAATGGAAAGGAACACATACCGGACTATCAATACCGCATTGTGAATGAAGAGAAATAAAAGGACAGCTCCTGCTGTCCTTTTATCGAGTCTGCTATTTCCAAATATTCATATCAGACAATATAGACATGGTTATTTCCGTTGCATGACTTCCATTTGCATTTGCGTCTGCTTTAATATTGGTTGCAAAAAAGTATGTATTATGCTCACTTTCCACATATCCTATAAACCATCCATTGATATCCTGACCATCGATACAGCCTGTTCCTGTTTTTCCATAAAGTGTTCCTGTTTCAGAAGAGGAAAGACAAATGGATTTTTGAACTTCGTTGATATTTTTTATATCAAAGCCGAAGCGGTTGTCATGAAGCTTTCTTAAAAGCGCAACCTGTTCTATCGGGGAAATTTTTAAAGAGCCTTCCAGCCAATAGGCAGACAAATCGCCGCTGATAGTTTGATTACCATATTCGATTTCCTGAAGGTAATGATTGAGGCAGTCCATTCCAAGCTGTTTATCCATTTCCTGAAAATACCAACTGACAGAATAGTACATTGCGGACTGCAAGGTCTGGTCAGCATTCCATGATTCAAATGGATAAAATTCTTTATCCCAATAGAGCAGGGAATGTTCAGGGGTGATAACGCCTTTTTCCAAAGCAAATAAAGCATCATAAATTTTATAAGTAGAGTTTGGAGAAACGCGCAGCGTTGCCTGTTCCATATTGTAGATGCTCCAGGCATCTTTTTTCAAATCATATAAAACAAAGCTTCCCTCATATCCATTAAAGTATGCCGAAAAATCTGCATAAGAAATATTCTCAGAAGAAGACTTCCATTGATAGTGGTTATCCTCTGCTGCATATGTGGAAATGAAAGGAATAAATCCTAAGGTAAGTGCAGTTGTCAGCATAAATGTAAGTAAGCCTTTTAACTTTTTGCAGAATGTCGGCCTTTTATAAGATGCGATATTGATGATACGTTGTGTTATCTGTTTTTTCTTTCCACCAATTCCGGCGGCGAATGGAAAAGTCATAAGCGACACTTTTTCTGCAAAGTTAATTAATGTACTTCCATAATCTGTATAGAGCTCTTCGTCAAGCATATTTAAAACGGAAGTGTCACATGCAATTTCTCTGTCATTGTGCATTTCTTTTAGTGCATACCAAATAAATGGATTAAACCAGTAAATGCTCCCGGCTAAATTCATCAAATAGATAATAATCATATCTTTGTGTTTATAATGCTGTAGTTCATGTAATAGCATGTATCGTATTGCATTTTCATCATAATCTGAGATTAAATGAATAGGCAGATAAATGCATGGCTTCAAGATTCCCACAATGACAGGTGATTTCAGAAATGCAGTACTGTATACAGGAATATTTTTTGAAATTTCCATTTCTTCCAGACAGCAATCATATAATCTGCGGACATCCGAATTTTGAAGCGGAAGTGCAGATTTTTTTAATTTGCGTAAATGCGCAGATGATTTTATCATGCATATCATCATTACCAGTATGCCAACAAGCCATATTCCACCCAAAATAAATCCGATAACAGTGATAACAGGTTGTGATTTAGAACTGACGGAAACAGCAAAATCATGCATCCAGTCCGTAGCGTTAATCAGGTTTGGGTTAGCAAAGTTTTCTGTAATATTTTCTGTATTTGAAAAAGTGGAATTTTTCAAATTGGCAAGCCATAGAAATATCTGCGGAAATCCGGTTTGGTGCATTGGGATGAAAGGGATTGTCAACATAAAAAGCAGCAGAAACCACAGATGATACTTCATCCGGTTGGACAGAGTATTTTTAAATAGCCGTTTCGTCACCAGAAGGAGCAGAATGATAACACTGAGAAATATATTGCATATTAGAAAATGTATCATAAAATCAGCCATATTCTAAACCTCCGTTTATTTGTTTTGTTTTTTTGCAAGAAGAGAACGTAAATGTTCTATTTCTGTTTCTGATAGCTGGTCGTTTTCTATATATGCAGACAACATCGCAGTTATATCGCCGCCATAATAACGATTTAAAAAGGAGCTGCTTTCCTGACCGATATATTCATTTTCTTTTACCAAAGGAGTATAAACAAATACGCGGCTCTGTTTTTCGTAAGAGAGCACCCCTTTGGTAACAAGACGTTTAATCAACGTCTGTATTGTTTTCGGACTCCATGTTGTAGTTTGTACTAATTTCTCTGTTATTTCATTTGTGCTGATAGGCGCATGTTTCCATACGATTTTCATAACTTCAAATTCAGCTTCGGAAATTTGCGGTAATGCAGTCATATAAAACCCCCATTAATCTTACAACTGTAATAAATATATTATAACGGTGATATGTGGAAATGTCAATTGTACGGAAAACAATATTGTCTTATACTGAAATAATGCGTATACTGTTTTAAAGGAAGCTTAGGGGCATGGTATTATACTTGAAGAAAGGAACAAATGAAAAATGGTTGATGTGTATGTGACAAGTGCTTTTGTCAAAAACAATAAAGGTGGAAATAAAGCAGGCGTAGTTTTGGACAGGCAGGACCTTACTTCTAGTCAGAAGATGGAAATTGCAAAAGAACTGGGCTATTCTGAAACTGCCTTTTTATCAGATTCCAACAAGGCAGATTTTCAATTACAATATTTTACGCCAACAGAAGAAGTTCCGTTATGTGGTCATGCTACAATAGCGGCATTTTCTACGCTGATGCAGTTAAAAAAGTTAAATAAACAAAATTATACTATAGAGACAAAGGCCGGCATTCTTGAAATTCAGATAAAAGAGGATGGCTTGATATTGATGGAACAAAATTGCCCGACGTATTTTGCGTTATTGGATTCGGATATGTTTGCGTGCTGTATGGAGAAAGATTTTATTGATTGCAGATTTCCAATCCAAATTGTTTCTACAGGATTAAAAGATATTATGCTTCCGGTGTATTCTGAGGAATATTTAGATGCGTTATCTCCTGATTTTAAAAAGATGGCGGAACTTAGCAAAGAAAACGATGTTGTCGGAGTTCATGCTTTTACATTAATTCAAAACGCTGATATAACAGCAATATGCAGAAACTTTGCTCCTTTGTATGGCATCGACGAAGAATCGGCAACCGGGACGTCAAATTGTGCTTTAGCATGTTACCTTTTTAAATATTATGAAAAGAAATCCCAATACATTTTTGAACAGGGGTATCATATGGGAGAAATTTCGCGAATTGTAGTCAATATTTCATATCATGGAGATGTAATTGATGCGGTTTATGTTGGCGGATACGGATATGTACTTGGTAAGAAAACTTTATATCATGTGAATTAAATTTCCGAAAGGACCAGCTTTACCTCATCAAGTGTTCACATGATATCATCATGCTGCATATACTGGGAATATAGTGACAAAATGCAGGGAGATTTTTATGAAACGTTGTATTCTTTTAGAGGCTGAGGCAGAAGCAGTATGTAACCAAAGCGCTGTTCCTCCGCTGATATTTCAATTACCGCCGGAGCAGGGGAGAAAGGTATTAGAGGAAACACAGGATATGCCTGTATATAAATATCCTGCAAATATTTCCGTCAGTGAGATTGATACCTGTAAATGGGGGACGATACCGGTTTATTTTGTTATGCCGCAGTGTACGGTTCCTGTTCAAAATGTAATTTTCTATATACATGGGGCGGGCTGGGTATTCGGCAGCTTTCATACGCATGAAAAGCTTGTCAGAGAGCTTGCAGCAAGAACAAACGCACTGATTATTTTTCCTGAATATACGCGTTCACCGGAGGCGAAATATCCTGTAGCGATAGAACAATGCTATTTTGTATTATCACATATTGGGGAAATCATCAGTAAATATGCGCCCAATATGAAATATAGTACATTAACGGTAGCCGGAGACAGTGTTGGCGGCAACATGGCGATTGCGATGGTTTTCATGGCAAAGAAAAGAAACGGCCCTAAAATCCAAAAACTTCTTTTATACTATCCTGTGACGAATGCCTGCTTTCAAACACCAAGCTATTTACAATTTGCTGAAAATTATTATTTATACCGGGAAGGAATGAAATGGTTTTGGTGTCAGTATACTGCTTGTGAAGCTGACAGAAATCAAATTACCGCTTCGCCTTTACGGGCAGATGTGGATTGTCTGAAAGGATTTCCTAAAACCATGATTATTAACGGTCAGGCAGATGTTTTGCGCAGCGAAGGCGAAGCCTTTGGTGAAAAGCTTCGCTGTGCCGGTGTGGATGTAACTGCATTGAGGGTACAGGGAATCATTCATGATTTTGTTATGCTTCATTCGCTTGACAAGACAAATGCCTGCCGGACAGCAATGGATGCCTCTACAGCGTGGATAAAAAGAAAATAACAAATACATAAATTCGTTTTATTTCGTAAAGAATATTTCCCATAAAAATATTTGGGAGAAAGTTATGTTATGAAATCAATATGGCAAAACGAGGTTACATTTCCTGAGTTTCCGAAGCTTCAGGAAAATATAAGAACAGAGGTATTGATAATCGGCGGCGGCATCACAGGAATTTTGACTGCATATTTTTTGCAACAAAATAAGATTCCTTATGTCCTTGTGGAAAAAGACAGGATATGCAGTAAAACAACAGGACATACGACAGCAAAAATAACGTTGCAGCATGGTCTTATATATAGTCAGCTTTTGAATACCTTTGGAAAAGAAAAGGCACAAAAATATTTGCAGGCAAATCAATGGGCATTGGAGCAGTACGAGAAGCTTTGCAAAGACATCGACTGTAATTTTGAGAAGAAAGATAACTATGTATATTCTGTAAATAACAGAAAAAAGCTGGAGCAGGAAATGAATGCATTAAGGGAGCTTGGTTATTCTGCAAAATTGTATGATGAAATTTCGTTGCCGATAGATACAGCCGGAGCAGTATGCTGTCCAAATCAGGCGCAGTTTCATCCGCTTAAATTCTTAGCGGATATTTCAAGAAATTTGAATATCTATGAACGTACATTTGTACAGGAAATGGTTGGAAATACAGCAATAACAGAGCGCGGTGAAATTATAGCGGAGCAGGTAATCGTGACGACGCATTTTCCCTTCATTAATAAACATGGCAGTTATTTTTTAAAATTATATCAGCATCGTTCTTATGTATTGGCGTTAAAAAGTGTAGAAAACAGAGAAAAGCTTCAGGTGAATGGCATGTATGTGGGCGCAGAGCAGGAGGGATTGTCTTTTCGGAATTATAAGGAGGTACTTTTGCTTGGCGGCGGCGCTCACCGCACAGGAAAGCATGGTGGAAACTGGGAGGTTTTAAGACAATTTGCGAAAGAACATTATGCCAATGCAATTGAATTATGTGCATGGGCGGCGCAGGATTGCATGAGCCTTGATAAAGTTCCGTATATCGGCGAATATTCCAAACGTACACAAAAACTCTATACAGCAACAGGCTTTAATAAATGGGGGATGACAGGAAGTATGGTTGCAGCACAGCTTTTATGCGGTTATGTTACAGGCAGCGTGCAGGATTTTGCAGATGTATTTTTACCATCAAGAAGTATCTTACGAGGTCAGTTGTTTGTAAATGCCGCAACAGCAACGGTCAATCTGCTTACCCCGGCAAAAAAGCGCTGTCCGCATTTGGGCTGTGCGCTGAAATGGAACAAGGCAGAGCATACATGGGACTGTTCCTGTCATGGTTCGCGATTTTCTGATACAGGGAAGGTTCTTGATAATCCGGCAAATGGAAATCTTAAAATATAAATTAAAAAAACATATGAAGGGATTGTCAAAAGATGGGAAATCAAGTAAAATGGTGTTCAAAAACGTACTAATTAAATTGAGATACGAGCGGGAGAATAAAATTGATGAGCATAACAGATAAAAATATAGATGGCGGAAAAGCGTTTGATTGGGGAAAGGTGTCAACAGACTATGCTAAGTTTCGTGATATTTATCCGCAGGAATTTTATGATAAAATTATAGCGCGCGGACTATGTATAAAAGGTCAAAGCGTTCTGGATATAGGAACAGGAACCGGTGTGCTTCCAAGAAATATGTATCGTTATGGTGCGAAATGGACAGGAACTGACATTTCAGAAAATCAGATTGAACAGGCAAAAATCCTTTCTGCCGGGATGGATATTAATTATGATGTACTGCCTGCAGAAAATATAAACTTTCCGGCTCATTCATTTGATGTAATTACTGCTTGTCAATGCTTTTGGTATTTTAATCACGAACAGATTAAATCTAAGTTTTTCCGTATGCTGAAACCCAATGGACATCTTCTTGTATTATATATGGCATGGCTGCCTTTTGAAGATAAAATTGCAGGAGAAAGCGAAAAACTGGTTCTCAAATACAACCCTAAGTGGAGCGGTGCCGGAGAGACTATTCATCCGATATGGATACCTGATTGTTATAAAGAAGCATTTGAACTGGTTTACCATGAGGAATACCCATTAATGGTTCACTTCACTCGTGAAAGCTGGCATGGCAGAATGAAAGCCTGTCGAGGAATCGGTGCATCTCTTACGGAACAAGAGATTTCTGCATGGGAGCAGGAACATATAAAATTACTTGCTGAGATTGCACCTGATGAATTTGATATTTTACATTATGGCGCTATTGCCGAATTACAGATAGAAGGTGGTCTTAAATGAAAGATTTGATTCGATTAACGGATTTACAACCGGATGAAGTATACGAGATATTTCATATTGCAGATGAAATCAGTATGGGAAACTATAACGGTTTTCTTGACGGAAAGAGTGTTTGTATGTTCTTTCCTGCATCCAGTATCAGAACGCGGATAACTTTTGAAAAAGGAATATATCTGTTAGGCGGTCAGTCCATATTGTTCCCAACCGATGCATTAGATAAAAAAGAAGATTTAAAAGATGTATGCGGATATATGAATAATTGGGCGGATATTCTGATTGTTCGGCATACGGACATACAGTTGATTGAAAAATTGGCTGGGTATTCAACAATTCCTGTTATCAATGCCATGACGAGCAGCAATCATCCCTGTGAAATTTTGGCAGATATGTATTCACTGTCAAAAATCAGGGATAATTTCATAAACGATAACTATTTGTTCTGCGGAAAATCCGGAAATATCGGTCTTGCATGGAAAGAAGCATCAAAAGTTATGGGATTCCATTTATCGCAATGCTGCGGTGCCGGTTATGAAATGGAGGATATAGAAGTATACTATGATATAAAAACAGCAATCAAAGGAAAAGATATCATATGTACGGATTCTCTTCCTGCTGAGGCGTTAAAAGATTTTGAACATTGTCAGATAACAAAAGCGGTAATGGATATGGCTAATAAAAATGCACTATTAAATCCCTGCCCGCCGTTTTATCGTGGTGAGGAAGTTTCTGATGACGCAATACAGTCAGAATATTTTGCAGGGTATGAATTTAAAAAGAATTTATTAGTGGTTCAACAGGCTGTTATGATTTGGTGTATGATGCAGCATGAAACCATATGATATTGAGAAAAAATCAGTTAATCATCCGTCTGTATAAGATTGCTGTAATATTTGGTTTTGCCTGATAATACATCATCATAAAAGTTCTGTTTCCAGTCAATATAGTCGATGCATTTATGCAATTCGTTCATATTTTGGAGCAGCGCCTTACGTTTTTTCTCCAGTATGCGTTTGCGTTCAGGAATGGTTGATTCTCCTTGCAGGCAGAGGGCGAGATATTCTTTCATTTCCTGAAGACTCATACCGCAGTTTTTTAAACAGGTCAGACTTTTAATCCATGCGATATCACGTTCATCAAATATTCTTCTATTATTTTTATCTCTTTTTACATTTGGTACAAGTCCCTGATTACAGTAGAATTTTAAAGTTTCATATGGCATCCCAACTTCTGTACAGGTTTCTTTCATTGTAAACATAGTACCCCTCCTAAAAAATAAAATTTTTTTCAAATCAGGTATTGACCGGTAGTAACTACCGATTGCTATACTATGAATAGTAGCACAAATGAAAGAATGCGTCAAACAGAAAAAATGAATCAGACAGTTCCGTCATTTGGCTAAAAAGAAAAATGAATATTGAAAGGAAGGATAGATATGAATGATTTTACATACGCATATCCGACAAAGATATATTTTGGGAAAGGAGCAGCAGCGAAACACCTTCCGGCGGAACTTGCAAAGGTTGGGAAGAAGGTCATGCTTGCATATGGCGGCGGTTCTATTAAATCCAACGGTATTTATGATGAAATGATGACGATTTTAAAAGATGCCGGGAAAACGGTGATAGAGTTTTCAGGAATTATGCCAAATCCAACATATGCAAAGGTTCAGGAGGGAGCTGAACTCGCAAGGAAAGAAAATGTTGATTTTATCCTTGCAGTAGGCGGCGGCTCGGTAAGTGACTGTTGTAAGATTGTTGCCTCACAGGCGGTAACAGAAGAAGATATATGGGAGCTGGAGTTTACAAAACATGAATTTCCAACAGATGCCGTTAAACTGGGAGTTGTAGTAACCGCATCAGGTACAGGTTCGGAGCAGAATGCAGGCGCTGTTATTACAAATGAAGATAAGAAGATTAAGACAGGTGTATTCGGCGCTCATGCAGATTTTGCAATTTTAGACCCGCAGTATACGATGTCAGTTCCATTCAAACAGGTAATTTCAGGAGCATTTGATACGTTAAGCCATGCAATGGAAACTTATTTTGGAAAACCACAGGAAAGTTTTCTTTCGGATGAAATCAATGAAGCTGTTATGAGAAATACGATTGCAAACATTCGTAAGCTGATAGAAAATCCGGATGATTTGGAAGCCAGAAGTGAGTTGATGTGGGATTCGGCAATGGCAGAAAACGGGATATTAAAGATTGGAAAAATAACTGATTTTCAGGCGCATCAGATTGAACATCAATTAGGCGCTTATACAAATTGTAACCACGGAAGAGGACTTGCAGTAATACATCCGGTGCTTTATCGTCATATTTATAAAGAAGGACTGGAAAAATTCAAACGCTTTGCAGTTGCGGTATGGAATGTTTCAACAGCGGGAAAGAGTGATGATGAAATAGCGCTTGCGGGTATTTCGGCTTTGGAAGATTTTATTAAAGAAGCAGGACTTCCGACCAGATTTCGTGATATGGGAATTACCTATGAGGATGTGTTGAAGCCGGTGGCAGACAGCACTAATATTACAGCCGGATGCTGCAAACAGCTTACAAGAGAAGAAATATTTGAAATATTACAGGAGTGTTTCTAAGCAATTACCTGATAAAGAAATCAGAAGGGGGAAAACGATGGAAAATAAAAAGAAAAAAGGGTTAGTGGCAGGAATTATTATCTTATTATTGTTTGGCATTTTGCTGACCGCATTTCTTTTGTTTCGGAGTAAATATGCTGATGATACCATAATTGTTTACTTCTCAAGAGTAGGAAATACAACATTTAGTGAAAATGTAGATGCTGTTTCTTCTGCTTCACTTCGAGTGGACAGAAATGGCGAATTTGTAGGTAATGCCGAAGTAATCGCAAAAGATTTGCACAGTATCTTAGGCGCTCCGGTTCACAGAATTACAATTAAGGATTTTTATCCTGAAGATTATGATGCTACAGTAAGCCGGGCAAGTGAAGAGTTAAATGCCCAAAGCAGACCTGAGCTGTCATCAGTTCTTGAAAACATGGATGATTATGAAAATATTATATTAATTTATCCTGTTTGGTGGAGTACTATTCCAATGCCGGTTTCTTCCTTTTTAGAATCATATGACTTTAACGGAAAAACGATTCTTCCGATAGCGACACATAAGGGAAGCTTCTTAGGAAACAGTGTTGAAGATATAAAAAATCTTGTTCCTGATGCAAAGGTAAAAGATGGCATATCAATCAGTGGCGACAGTGTAGATACGCTTGTCTTACTGTGGATTGGCGCGATTGCAGGAATAGCTTGTGTTGTAACAGGTTATATTCTTTATAGAAAACTGAAGGAAAATAAAAAGAAAGCGATGGCGTCATTAGCGCTATGTTTGGCAGGACTTGCGGCAATGGGAATCTGTATAGTGAAATTAGTTATATAAAACAAATTTATGGAAAATTTCAGATAAGATATAAATGGAGGTATCAAAGATGGAATATGTAACTTTAAACAATGGAATTAAAATGCCAATGCTTGGATATGGGGTATATCAGGTAACAAATGAAGAATGTGAACGATGTGTTCTGGATGCCGTCAGTGTTGGATATCGTTTAATCGATACTGCACAGGCATACGGCAATGAAGAAGCTGTAGGAAATGCAATCCACAAATGCAACATTCCTCGTGAAGATTTGTTTATCACAACAAAGGTCTGGATTAGCAATGGCGGTTATGAGAAAGCAAAAGCTTCAATTGAAGAGTCATTAAAGAAACTTCAGACGGATTATATTGATTTGCTGCTTATCCATCAGCCGTTTAATGATTATTATGGAACATACCGGGCGATGGAAGCGGCCTATAAGGAAGGTAAAATTCGCGCGATTGGCGTATCCAATTTTTATCCTGACAGATTAATTGACTTGTGTCAGTTTGTAGAAGTAACGCCTGCTGTCAATCAGGTGGAAACACATGTATTCTAGCAGCAGAAAATTGCGCATGACTATATGGAAAAGTATGGCGTTCAGCACGAATCATGGGGACCGTTTGCAGAAGGCAGAAAAGATTTCTTTACCAATCCGGTATTAAATGAAATAGGCACAAAGTATAACAAAAGCGCTGCACAGATTGCACTTCGTTTTCTTCTGCAAAGTGGTGTGGTAGTGATTCCAAAATCAACACACAAGGAACGTATGGTTCAAAATTTTGATGTTTTTGATTTTGCATTGGATGAAAAGGATATGAAGACAATGAATGCTTTAGATGAAGGGGAAAGTTTATTCTTTTCACATTATGAGCCTGCAACTGTAGAAATGCTGACAGGATTGCACAGATAGAACATATTTCAAAATTTTACTTTACAGGAGGAATGACAGGATGGGAATTTTATTTGTTAATGGAAGTCCAAACAAAAATGGAAATACCACTTTGCTTGCAGAGCAATTACTAAAAGAAAAGAAGTTTGAAACAATAAATCTTGTTGACTATAAGATTTATTCGTATGGACAAAACTATGAGGATGACCAATTTGATGAGGTTATTTCAAAAATGAAAAATGCAGATACTATTATTATAGGCTCTCCATTATACTGGCATAGTATGAGTGGTGCTGTCAGAAATCTATTAGACCGTTCCTATGGTGCTGTTTCGGAAGGAGTATTTGAGGGTAAAGAATTATATTTTATCTTTCAGGGAGCATCGCCAACAGAAGCGCAGTTAAAAGCAGGAGATTATACAATGGGAAGATATGCTGCTTTGTATGGTTTTCATTACAATGGAATGATAACCAATATGGATGAGGCGGAAAAGGCATCAAATACAATAGTATAAAATAAACCATTATTAATCATACCACAGTCCATGTATTATTTGGACTGTGGTATATTTTTTAAACTTTGAATATAACACCGCAGCCAATTTTCGTTCCGGAATTGCCGGAAGGCTGTGTAACGAAATCATCAGGATGAAGATGTATAACAACCGACCGGCCGATAATATCGTCTGCATCAAACCGTTCTGTATAAAAAGCGGAATAGGCATAGCTGGAATTGCTTAACAGCGGAGGAAGGTCTCCGGCATGGTCCGGATGCGGCTGATTCCCCGGATTGTAGTGATTGCCTGTTTTTTCAAAAGGCAATGAGCAATTTCCATTTTCATGAATATGCATCCCGTAAAAGCTGCTGTTTTGAACATTTTGTTTTGGCAGGCCAAATACCTCTGCTTCTACTAACATACCGCCTTGTGGTACAGAATAGAAATATACCATTCCATGCAAGCCGGGATTCGTTGCGTTTCCCGTAATCTGCGCGCAGGCAGAAGGCTTTTGTCCTACTAACAGTTTCAGAAAAGATGGCTGAAATGTTGGTTCTGGAAATATTTTCATGATTATAATTTCCCGTTTTTTAGTATTTTATGTTGGAAAGCCGTAAATGTGCAGAAATTGACATTTCAAAGTATTGTATGATACTATATAGTATACATCTGACATACAGATGATGCCGGACACGATAGAAATCCTTTACGGCGGAAGCGTTGCCGTAGAAGCGATTTGCATATCAGAAAGATAATCGGAGGAAACTATGAGATTTTTAATCCAAAGAGTTGAAAAGGCATCTGTCAATGTGGACAGTAAGCTTATAGGAAAAATAAATAAAGGACTTCTTGTATTTGTCGGTATTTATGAAGATGATACAAAGGCAGAAGCAGATAAACTGATAAAAAAACTGATTGGACTTCGGATATTTGAAGACAGTGAGGGAAAGACAAATCTTGCTCTGGCGGATGTGAATGGAGAACTGCTTATCGTGTCACAATTCACGCTTTGTGCCGACTGTAAAAAAGGCAACAGACCTTCTTTTACAAAAGCAGCAGGAGCAGACATGGCAAATGCATTGTATGAATATATAATCAGTGAATGTAAAAAACAGGTGCCGGTTGTTGCTCATGGTGAATTTGGAGCAGATATGATGGTAAATATATCAAATGATGGCCCTTTTACTATTATTTTTGATACAAAAGACATATGATTATAGAAAAAACTATAATTTTTTTCTAAATGCTGTGATTATTCCTTGAAAAAATTATGATTTATTAATATAATGATATGTAGGTTGTGTTATATCTATTTAATTAATTATACGAAAACGAAAAGGAGAATTGCATAATGCTTACAAAGGAACAGATTGAATCAAAAACCTTTAAAAAAGGTATTTTCGGGTATAATAAAGAAGAAGTAAACGACTTTATGAGAGAGATTTCTTCGGAGTATACATCACTTTTGTCAAAATATGATGTACTTGTGTCGGAGCATGAGATAACAAAGAAAAATCTCGCTGATGGCAATGCCAAGATTTATGAATTGGAAAAGCAGCTTGAACAGATTGCTCCAGGAACGAAGAAGGAGATGAACGCAGCAAATAATGAGGCCAATAGAATCATAAATGAAGCAAAAAAGAAAGCAAATGAAGTTCTTTCTAATGCTAAGGCCGAGCTTGCAAAACTGAAGGCAGAGATGGAAGGTCTTAAGAAGGGTTCCAGTACAAATGTTTCAAGTAGTACAGATAAAATGGAAGTTGACCCTGTTACAAAGCTGAAGATGAGAGCACAGACTTCTTCTGAACCGGATAAAATTAAGATGACACCGAAGACAGAGCCGAAAGAAGATGTTAAGCCGCAGGCATTTGCCGGTAAGAGTGCAGTAAAAGCTGATGAGGATGAAGTAGAAGAGGTATTTGTTGGAGAGATTGAAGAGGGCGTTAAGCGTAACCAGGTTCTTATTGGTGATGGTGACGAAGATGCAGACTTTGAATTCTTATAAAATACAGGATATAGGATAAAGATATAAAAAATAACCGTCTGCACGACGGTTATTTTTTATGTCTTGCGATAAGAAAAGGATAAAGCCAAATGCAGGGAAATTATAAAAGCGCTGCAACTTCCTTTAAAAGCCTTTCTGTTTTATTCCATCCGAGACATGGGTCTGTGATGGATTTACCATAGCAGCCGCCATTTACAGGCTGATTTCCATCTTCGATATAGCTTTCAACCATAACTCCCTTCACAAGCTTCTTTATTTCGGCATCATAATTTCTGCTGTGAATAACTTCTTTTACGATTCTAGGCTGTTCAGAAAACTTCTTTCCTGAGTTATTATGATTTGCATCAACAATAGCGGCAGGGTTTACAAGGTCAAATTTTTTGTATGTGTCATCTAAAAGCTTTAAATCTTCATAGTGGTAGTTTGAAATGGACTGGCCATGTTTGTTGAGCGCCCCTCTTAAGATACAGTGCGTTAAAGGATTTCCGTCAGTATGGGCTTCCCATCCGGAATACAAAAAAGTATGAGGGTGCTGACCTGCTATACAGGAATTCATCATTACATTATAGTCGCCGCTTGTAGGGTTTTTCATTCCAACAGGGACGTCCATTCCGCTGGATGTAAGTCTGTGCTGCTGGTCTTCAACAGAACGTGCGCCTATCGCAACATAAGAAAGGATATCATCAACATATTGCCAGTTCTCTGAATAAAGCATTTCATCAGCAGCAGTAAGACCTGTTTCCTTTATAGCCCGTATATGCATTTTCCTGATAGCATATAATCCTTCCAGCATATCGGATGCTTTTGTTGGGTCAGGCTGATGAAGCATACCCTTATAACCGTCACCTGTAGTTCTTGGCTTATTTGTATATATACGCGGAATGACAAGAATTTTTTCTTTGACATCATCAGCTACTCTTGCAAGTCTGTTCAAATAATCACATACAGCTTCTTCATTATCAGCCGAGCAAGGACCTATTATAAATATAAATCTGTCATCTTCTCCGGTAAATATTTTACGAATCTCATTATCCCGGTTGCTTTTTATAGCTTTAAGCGCATTGGAAAGGGGATATAATTCCTTTATCTCTTCTCCGGTTGGAACTCGTTTAATTAATTTCATACTCATAGTAATGTCTCCTTAATCATGTTATTATCAACTAATTGCGATAATTATATCAGAAGCCGAAAAATAATGAAAGAGGAAAGTATATTTGTTTAAATGAAGAAATATACATATAGTAATAAAATCTTTGGAGCTATAATGAAAATAAGAAAGAAAAATAAAGGAATAATAAGAACCGTTATAGCATTTTTTATGATACTGCTCATGATATGCAGGGGAATTTTAGTACCCGAACTGGTAGTAAATGGAGCGGCAGCTACTGAGCCCATGTCGGATTTGCAGTCCCCATCATGCATTGTAATTGAGGCGACAACAGGAACTGTTTTATATGAAAAAAATCCTGATGAAAAGATGAAACCTGCGTCTGTTACAAAAGTTATGACATTACTTCTTATATTTGAAGCGATATCATCAGGACAATACGGACTTGAGGATATCGTGACAATAAGTGAACACGCTGCTTCGATGGGTGGTTCACAGTGTTTTTTTGAAGCTGGCGAAACACAGACGGTAGAGGATATGATAAAATGTATTATTATAGCATCCGGAAATGATGCTGCGGTTGCTATGGGCGAGTATACTGCCGGAAGTGAAGAAGCTTTTGTCAATAAAATGAATGAGCGGGCGAAAGCGCTTGGCATGGAAAATACTCATTTTGAAAATGCATGTGGTCTTGATGTAGACGGACATGAAACAACGGCCAGAGATATCGCTATTATGTCAAGAGAACTTACCGTCAATCATCCTGAAATATTTAATTATTCAGGAATATGGATGGATTCTATCGTACATAAAACTGCCCGCGGAGAATCACAATTTGACCTTGCAAATACCAATAAATTCTTAAAGCAGTACACTGGCGCAACAGGCTTGAAAACGGGCTTTACAAATTCTGCAAAATATTGCATGTCTGCAACCGCTTCAAGAAATGGTATTAATCTCATTGCCGTTATTATGGGCGCAGAAACAAAAGAAATCAGGAACAGCGAGGCGGGCAGACTTCTTGATTATGGTTTTTCTGTCTGTTCCATCTATAATGATACTGAAATATTATCAGAAGATTTATTAAAGTTAGACAATGGAGAGAAAAAATATGTTAAAATAAAATCAGCCGATAGTTTTACCGGGGTTTTAATGAGCGGAGAATCATCGGATAATATAAAAAAAGAAATGGTATTGTATGATGAACTTACAGCGCCTGTCAACAAAGATGACGTACTGGGGTGTGTAAAATACAGTATCAATGGAAGAAGCCTCGGAGCGGTTGAAATATATGCAGATGAGGATGTGGCGAAGCTGACTTTTGGACTTAGTATGAAAAAAGTGGCAAAGATGCATTTTAAATGTTATAAGGCATCTGAATAAAAGGGTATAAGGAGAAAAAGATGAAGTACATGTTATTTGTGATATTAATATTGATATGCTTCTTCTGTATATTTGTATTAATAGAAAGTTATCGGGAAAATAAAATGCTTTCCGTATCAGAATATATAATTCAATCCCCCAAAATAAATAAGAAACTTTCGTTTGTTATGTTGTCGGATTTACACAATTCAGAATATGGTAAAGATAACTGCAATCTTATCAGGAAAATTGATGAATTGAAACCGGATATGATTCTGATAGCGGGTGATTTGATTATAGGAAAACCGGGATATACAAGCGAAACAGCGATAAAGCTGTTGAATGAACTGGGTGCAAAATATGATGTATATATCGGTAAAGGCAATCATGAACTAAGGTGTTTTATGCATCCGGAACAATATGGAGATATGTGGGAGCGTTTATATGAAGAAACAAAAGATAAAGTAAAATGGCTTATCAATGATGCAATATATTTAGATGACTATCAGGTAGGAATATATGGTCTGGATATGGAACGTCCTTATTACAGGAGATTTAAAAAACTTCCAATGGATGAGCGCTATTTAAAAAATCTGATGCCGCCGCTGGATGAAAATTATTATAATATCCTGCTGGCTCACAATCCGGATTATTTTGAGGAGTATGCCAGGTGGGGAGCTGATTTATCTTTATCAGGTCATGTGCATGGCGGAATGATAATCATTCCCGGACTTGGCGGCCTTGTATCGCCAATGGTACGTTTTTTTCCAAAATATTTCAGGGGACTTTATACGATGGGCCATGATAAAATAATGATTGTAAGTGCAGGACTTGGAAGCCATACATTAAGATTTCGGGTAAATAATAAACCGGATATTCCATATATAGTTCTTAAATCTGATAAATAATATTGCAATTACATGAAAAGAAATTTATATTAAATATCAGGATATGCAATATCAGATGTGTCCTGCTTGTCATCAAGTGATGATAAACAACATATAATCAAAAGATTAGAAATGCTGGATGGGGAAAATTGTGAGCGACGAGACGGAAAATCTTGTGAAAGAACAAGAACATACAACTATAAATATTGAATATACAGAAGCGGTTAAAGCCGATGAAAGTGCGACTTTGCAGGCAGAAGAAACTGAAACGGATACAGAAAAGACCTTGCAGCCTGAAGAAACGGAGGCGGATGGTGAGAATGTCTTGCAGTCCGAAGAAGCGGAAGCGGATGGTGAAAATGCCTTGCAGCCTGAAGAAGCGGAAGTGGATGGTGAAAATGCTTTGCAGCTTGAAGAGGCGGAAGCCTGTTATGAAAATGCCGAACATTCTGAAGAAACGGAGATTTTGGAGGAAAAAACTTCACAGGCAGAAGGCGGCGAAGCTGTTGAGGAAGATATTTCACAGACAGAATCGATATCCGAAGCCGACGAGAATACGGAATTATCCGAAGACTTGAATGTGTATGTGGATAACAGTCTTTTTGAGGCGCAGAAGAAAAAGAACGAAAAAAAGCACAAGTTAAAAAAGATTTGCGGTCTGACAGCTTTGAGCCTGTTGGGACTTATGATAATCGTATACTTTAGTATCGCTGTATGGTTTATGTTCCATTTTAATAATAAGACAATCATTAACGGTACTGACGTATCGTTCCAATCTGTTGATGATGTAAGTGAGATGCTGAAAGAATATCAGGAAAATTATGAACTTACGGTAGGCATGCGTAATGCTGATAAATATGTTATCACTTCTGCCGATATCAACCTGTCGATGACACCTGATATTTCTGAAAGTGATATAAAGCATGAGCAAAATGGGCTTCTTTGGCCATTTTATATAAAAAAGGTTAAAAAGTATGATTTGAAATATACCGTAACATATGATAAAAACTTACTGGAAGCTGCGGTGAAAGATTTTGATTGTCTTGATAAAAACAATATGGAAGTGCCGAAAGATGCCTATGTCGAGATTAAAGACGGAAAGCCGGTTGTAATAGAGGAAACAAAAGGAACATCCATTGATTATGATGTCTTATTATCAGAGATTTGTTCCGCACTTGAAGCCTGTGAAAGTGATATTGATTTATCGGAAAGCGATTGTTATAAAACAGCAGTAATAACGGCTGACAGTGAAGAGATTGCAAACAGAGTAGACAGCCTGAATCAGTATTTGGATATGGTAATTCACTTTAAATTTGATGAAGTGGAATTTGATTTGGATGCTGATAAATTCAGTAAATGGATGTATTATGATAAAGGCTGGCGCTTTAAAAAAGATGAAATTCATAAATATGTAGTGGACTTATCTGAAAAATATGATACAATAGGTACGTTCAGAAGTTTTCGGACATATAATGGAGATTATGTTGAGGAGCTTGGAACAGAATATGGATGGGCAATCGATGTAGAATCAGAAGAAGCAGTTTTAAAAGAATTGCTTGAACAAGGCGAGACTTGCGAACACAGACCTGAATTTATTCAGGAAGGCGCTGCATACAATTCACTAAACGACATCGGATATGATTATATAGAAGTAGATTTGACAAATCAGCATGTATATGTAATTATAGATGGTAGTCTTGTAGCAGAATGTGATTGTGTAACCGGATGTGTAAAAGATGGAAACGCTACACCGGATGGTCTTTATTCTATATACTATAAAAAGACACCTGCTCTTTTAAAGGGCGAGGACTATGAGACAAAGGTTACATACTGGATGCCGTTTAATGGCGGCATTGGTCTTCATGATGCATCATGGAGAGGAACATTTGGCGGCGACATCTATATGAATGGCGGTTCTCACGGATGTGTGAATCTCCCACCGAAATCGGCTGCTGCAATTTACAATATCATATATCCCGGTATGCCTGTAATATGTTATTACTAGGCGCCGGTTTATATATTGGAGATGTACCCAAGTGGTTGAAGGGTCCGCACTCGAAATGCGGTAGGTCAGGCAACTGGCGCAAGGGTTCAAATCCCTTCATCTCCGTTAAAAAAGGAATGCCATATTAATTGTTTAATATGGCATTTTCTTTAATCTTTGTATCATAATGAAACAAGATAAAGGAGCATTGGAAACAGAGGTATTCATATGGAAAAGTTTAATACAAATACAGCCCCGTTAGTAGGGATTGTCTTAGGCAGCGGTCTGGGAGATGTTTATTCCTGTATCGAGAAAGCGGATATAATTTCTTACAGTGATATTCCGGGCTTTCCTGTATCGACAGTTGCAGGTCATGCCGGAAGGTTTATAACCGGAACGATAGATGATGTACCTGTGATTGTGATGCAGGGAAGAGTTCATTATTATGAAGGTTATATGATGGAAGATGTTGTGCGTCCCATCCGGTTTATGGGACAGCTTGGGATTAAGACACTTCTTCTTACAAATGCTGCCGGGGGGATAGCTGACACGCTTGAACCTGGCGATATCATGATTATAAGAGACCATATTTCATCGTTTGTCCTATCACCACTGATTGGTGCAAATGATGACAGACTGGGCGTGCGCTTTCCTGATATGACAACGGTATACGATAAGGAATATATCGAAATTCTTGAAGCAGGACTAAAATGTCAGGGGCTTCCGGTGCATAAAGGTGTCTATCTGCAAACAACAGGGCCGCAGTATGAAACACCTGCAGAGATACAGATGTTTAAAATGCTGGGCGCTGATGCAGTCGGTATGAGTACCGTCTGTGAAGCAATTGCTGCAAGACATATGAATATAAAGGTTGCAGGGCTTTCAACGATATGCAACAAAGCTGCAGGACTCGGAAAAGATTTGACACATTCTGATATCCTTGATATGAGCAGTCATATGTCAGATAAGATGATTCGTATCATCAAATACTTTTTATCGGAATATAAACGGAGAATAATGGAATGGATGTAATAATATATACAGACGGTTCCGCCAGAGGAAATCCTGACGGACCGGGAGGATATGGTACGGTACTTCAGTATACAGATAAAAATGGAACTTTGCATGAAAGAGAATACAGTCAGGGGTATATCAGAACGACAAATAACAGAATGGAACTTATGGCAGCCATCGTGGGACTTGAAGCGCTGATAAAGCCTTGTAATGTAAAATTGTATTCCGACTCTCAATATCTCGTTAAGGCATTTAATGAGGGCTGGATTTTCTCATGGATAAAAAAGGGCTGGAAACGAAGCGGAAACGAACCTGTGAAAAACAGAGATTTGTGGGAGCGGCTTCTTGCTGCAAAAAAACCACACAATGTAGAGTTTATATGGGTAAAAGGTCATGCCGGACATGCAGGTAATGAGCGTTGTGACATGCTTGCAACTTCATCCGCCGATGGTGACAATAAAATAACAGACGAGGGACTTGATACAAATGAATAGAACAGAATTCAGGGCATTATTTAACAAAAAAATACTGATACTTGACGGCGCAACAGGCACAAATCTTATGGCTGCCGGTATGCCTATGGGTGTTTGTCCGGAGAAGTTTATTCTGGAACATCCGCAAGTGATGATTGATTTGCAGAAATCATATCTTAACGCAGGAACAGATATATTATATGCCCCTACATTTACCTGCAACAGAATCAAACTCGAAGAATATGGACTTGCTGACAGCTTAAAAGATATGAATCAGAAGCTGTGTCAGCTTTCAAAACAGGCAGTAAAGGAATGTGGACATGGTTATGTAGCCGGCGATTTAACGATGACAGGACAGATGCTTTATCCTATGGGTACGTTAAGCTTTGAGGAGCTGGTGGATGTATATAAAGAGCAGATAGAAGCTATCATAGAAGAAGGCGTTGATATGCTGGTAGTAGAAACGATGATGAGCCTTGCTGAAACAAGAGCGGCAGTCATCGCGGCAAGAGAAACATGCGAGCTTCCTGTTATGGTAAGTCTTACATACAATGAAGATGGAAGAACCCTGTATGGAACAAATCCTGCTACAGCGGTAAATGTTCTTCAAAATCTTGGCGCAGATGCCATTGGTATCAATTGCTCAACAGGGCCGGACAAGATGGTGGCGCTTGTAGAAGAGATGAAAAAAATAGCATTTGTACCGATATTCGCAAAGCCGAATGCGGGTATGCCGGAGCTTATAGACGGCAAGAGCGTATATTTGATGACACCCGAAGAATTTGCTGCGGATATGAAACCGGTTATCGAAGCCGGTGCAAATATGGTCGGCGGCTGCTGCGGTACAGAACCGCGTCACATCAAAGCACTTGCTGATATGGCGGCTTCGATGGATGTACCTGATATATCGGAGCAGCATACAAGATGTGTTTCTTCAGAACGATTTACACAGAAGATTGATATTGATGGTAAGTTTATGGTGGTGGGAGAACGAATTAATCCTACCGGAAAGAAGAAGCTGCAGGCAGAATTAAAAGAGGGAAAACTGGACCTTGTTATGACGATGGCTGAGGAGCAGGTCGCACATGGTGCGTCTATTCTTGATATTAATGTCGGCATGAACGGAATCAATGAGAAGGACATGATGGTCCGCGTTATCTATGAGGTGTCACAGGCTGTTAATCTGCCGCTTTGTATAGATTCCAGTTCGCCGGAGGTACTTGAAGCGGCGCTTAGAATCTATCCGGGCAGAGCTTTGGTGAACTCCGTATCACTTGAAAAGGTAAAAATGGAAGAGGTGCTTCCTGTTGTAAGAAAATACGGAGCGATGTTTATCCTGCTTCCGCTTTCTGATGAAGGACTTCCGAAAGATACGGATGAAAAGGAACAAATTATCAATACCGTATTAAACACCGCATATGACATGGGATTTGTCAAGGAAGATGTTGTCGTTGACGGACTGGTTGCTACGGTTGGCGCTGAAAAAGCGGCTGCTGTAAACTGCCTTAAGACAATAGAATACTGTCACAATCACGACATTGCAACGATATGCGGATTGTCTAATATATCTTTTGGACTTCCGGAGCGAATGTTTGTCAATACAGCATTTCTTACAATGGCGATTAACAGAGGTCTTACGATGGCGATAGCAAATCCATCACAGACGATGCTTATGAACGCAGCATATGCATCCGATATGCTGCTGAATAAAGAGGAGTCGGATATACGGTATATCGAAAATGTGAAACCGATAGAAGCACCTGTTGGCGGAACAACGTCTAAAGATAAAACAATATCAGAAAACAAAAATGATATGGAAGGCTCTGTCATTTATACAGATGTTGTGAAAGGAAATAAGCGTACGATTCTCGATGATGTGCATGCTGCACTAAACAGCGGAACAAATCCTCAGGATATCATCGACAACGATTTAATTCCTGCCATTAATAAAGTGGGCGCACTCTTTGAACAGAAGAAATATTTTCTTCCGCAGCTTATTGGAAGCGCAGAAACAATGGAGATGGCAATATCTGTTATCAGCCCATTGATATTAAAAGAAAAAGATAATTCGGATATGCCCACGATTGTTATTGCAACCGTTGAGGGGGATATCCATGATATCGGAAAGAATTTAGTCGTACTGATGCTTAGAAACTATGGCTTTCATGTCATTGATTTGGGAAAAGATGTGCCATGTGAAACCATACTGAACGAAGCCGAGAAAAACCATGCGAGTATCATAGGACTTTCGGCTCTTATGACGACAACGATGGTAAAGATGAAAGAAGTAACGGATGCTGTAAGGGAAAGAAAGCTTCCCTACCTGGTTATCATAGGCGGCGCTGTCATAACGGAAAGCTATGCTGAGGAGATAGGCGCTGACGGATACTCCAAAGATGCAGCAGAAGCGGTGGTTCTTGTGAAGAAATTGCTGAAAATTGAATAAATTTGTTTTTCAAATTGACAATAAAGTCTATAATTACTATAATAAAGCTTGAATTATTTTTTAATAGCTAATTACGAAAAGGCATTGAAAGGGGTACTGTTTAATGAGTAAAATTGTTTTATCACTTCTTGTAGATAATACATCAGGAGTTTTAAGTAGAGTTTCAGGATTATTTAGCCGTAGAGGATATAATATTGACAGTGTAACTGTCGGTGTTACAGAAAACCCTGCATATTCAAGAATGACTGTCGCTGTAAGTGGTGATGAGGCAAGCCTTATCCAGATTAAAAAGCAGCTTAACAAGTTAGAGGATGTCGTTGAGATTGTTGAATTAGAACCGGGAAAATCCGTATGCAGAGAGCTTGTCCTTGTAAAAGTAAAATCGGATGCAACAATTCGTAAAGACATTATTTCTATTGCAGATATATTCAGGGCCAATATCGTTGATGTTTCAAAAGAGTCTTTGATTATAGAGCTTACAGGCGCTACTACGAAATGCGAGGCATTTTTAAATCTGTTAGACGGCTTTGAGATTATCGAGCTTGTAAGAACCGGTCTTACCGGTCTTGTAAGAGGTTAATATGATTTTAATTGCCTAGCGGTAATTAATATATACATAATAGTCATTTATAATATTAGGAGGATAAAAAAATGGCAGATGCAAAAATTTATTATCAGGAAGATTGTAATTTATCAGTATTAGATGGTAAGACAATCGCAGTTATTGGTTACGGAAGCCAGGGACATGCTCATGCTCTTAATGCAAAAGAGTCAGGATGCAATGTTATTATTGGTCTTTATGAAGGAAGCAAGTCATGGGCAAAAGCTGAAGCTCAGGGATTTGAAGTATATACAGCCGCTGAAGCTGCAAAGAAGGCTGATATTATTATGATACTTATTAATGATGAATTACAGGCAGATATGTACAAGAAGGATATCGAGCCAAACCTTGAAGCCGGTAATATGCTGATGTTTGCTCATGGTTTTAATATTCATTTTGGAACAATTAAGCCACCGAAGGATGTAGATGTAACAATGGTAGCACCGAAAGGACCTGGTCATACAGTACGTTCAGAATATCAGGCAGGCAAAGGTGTTCCTTGTCTTGTAGCTGTAGAGCAGGATGCAACAGGTCAGGCTCTTGACAAAGCGCTTGCATATGCACTTGCAATCGGCGGAGCCAGAGCAGGTGTTCTTGAAACAACTTTCAGAACGGAAACAGAAACCGATTTATTTGGTGAGCAGGCAGTTCTTTGCGGTGGTGTTTGCGCTCTGATGCAGGCTGGTTTTGAAACACTTTGTGAAGCAGGATATGATCCAAGAAATGCATACTTTGAATGTATTCACGAGATGAAACTGATTGTAGACCTTATTTACCAGTCAGGATTTGCAGGAATGAGATATTCTATTTCAAATACTGCTGAATATGGTGATTATATTACAGGACCAAAGATTATCACAGAAGATACAAAGAAGGCTATGAAGAAGATTCTTTCAGATATACAGGATGGAACATTTGCAAAGGAATTCCTTACAGATATGTCAGATGCAGGACGTCAGGTACATTTCAAGGCTATGAGAAAACTTGCTGCTGAACATCCTTCAGAAAAAGTCGGCGAAGAGGTTCGTAAACTCTATAGCTGGAATGGTGAGGATAAACTTATCAATAACTAGTCAGTAGCCGATAATGATAACCAAAAAGGGAACTATTGTTTTAATCCATGATGAAATCAATAGCTCCCTTTATCTTTATAACTTTATTTTTATAAACGGCTGCATATGTTACAACTTTGATGCAAAGTATATGTATAAATTAATCGTAATTTGAGAAATAGGTCTTACAGAAAAGTGGGGAAAGTTATGATTAAAGTATTAATAGTAGAAGATGAGGAACCAATTTCAAATCTTATAAAGATGAATTTGATGAGAGCAGGATATCAATGCAGTCAGGCATTTGATGGAACGACTGCTGCTGATATCATTGAAAATGAACACTTTGATTTAATATTGCTTGACATAATGCTCCCGGGCATAGATGGCTATGAGCTGATGGAGTATTTTAAAGCGATTGGCGTTCCTGTAATATTTATTACAGCGATGAGTGAATTAAATGACAGGGTAAAAGGACTGAAGGCTGGTGCGGATGATTATATTACGAAACCATTTGAAATGGTAGAAATGCTTGCAAGAGTTGAAACAGTTCTCCGGCGATACAATAAAACATCAAACAAAATTAACATTCTTGATATAGAAATAGATTTGTCTTCAAGAGTGGTTATTAAAAATGGCACGCATATTTCGCTTACGATGAAGGAATTTGATTTATTATTATTGTTTGTCAGGAATAAAAATATTGCATTGTACAGAGAGACGATATACGAAAATGTATGGGGCAGTACATATATGGGAGACAGCAGAACTGTAGATTTACATGTTCAGAGACTTCGGAAAAAGATGGGATGGGAACAATATATTAAAGCCGTATATAAAATAGGCTATAGATTAGAGGTATAGGATTGCTCGAATGAATTTTTTTTGGAAAGCTTTTATCAGTTTTTTTATAATGATAGCAATTGCATTTGGCATATGTGGTACATGGATGATACAGGCATCTTTCCGGTCCAATTATGACAGGGAATTAAATATACGCCAGAATGAAAATGATATATACAGATATACTTTTATCAGTTCAGCAGAGGCTGTAATTTCTTCAGAAGATACCGGTATAGAAAGGAACATAAAAAGAATTGTCAGTTCCATGACAAAAAGTACGGAGAAACAAAATGAAGAGATTATAATTTGGAACTCTAGCAAAGAGTTGGTTTATGGGAAACCGCCAAAAACCGCTGAAAACAGTCTGCTTGATAAGGTAACTGAAACGGCAAAGGTATATGCTGTATTAAAAAATGGTGAACGATATGAGCTTCATATAATAAGCTGTGCAAATATATATAATGAATATACAAATTACTATATAGAAACCATTTCTGATTTTACAGGCGTATATAAACAACGCAAAGATATGATACAGTTATATCACTTTATTATGATATTTCTGCTTATCATATGCGGTGTAGTCTGTATGGTTATTTCTTATGCGCTCACAAATCGTATCAGAATATTATCCCGTACTGCAAGAAAAATCGCAAAAGGAGATATGGGGGTACGGGCGGAGGTCGCAGGCCGGGACGAGATTGCCATGTTAGCAGAAGATTTTAATACGATGGCAGACAGTCTGAATGATAAAATGTACCAAATTGAACAGCATGCCAAAAATCAGGAAGCGTTTACGTCTGCATTTGCACATGAACTGAAAACACCGCTTACTGCAATTATCGGATATGCAGAAATACTAAGTTCCATGAATCTTGACCATGAAGAAATGATAAAAGCGTCAGGATATATTTATTCACAGGGAAGAAGACTGGAATCTCTGTCATATAAGCTGATGGAACTGTTTTTTGTAAGAGAGCAGCAATTGGAATTTCACAATATTTCAGCGAGCTATTTGTTGCAATGTGTATTTGACCTTGTGGAAATCGGGCTTATGAATAAAGATATCAAACTGATAAGAAACTTTCAAAAGGGGTATATTTATGGTGAGAAGGATTTGCTTATTTCTTTATTTGCCAATGTAATTGATAATGCCAGAAAAGCTTCGGAAGCAGGTACAAAGATATATTTTACCGGAAAGCAGTCAGAGGATTGTTATAAGGTTATCATAAGAGATGAGGGAAAGGGAATACCGGAATCAGAGATTGAACATCTTCAGGAAGCGTTTTATATGGTGGATAAATCAAGAGCCAGAAAAGAAGGCGGGGCAGGTCTTGGCATGACGCTTTGCCGGGAAATTGTGAACGTGCATGGAGCAAAATGGGAGATTAAAAGTAAGGTTGGGAAAGGAACAACCGTAACCATACTATTCCCGCCTCATAAAGATGAAACGGAAGAAATATCAGATGAAGAATACGAAGAGATTGAAGAAAATCAGACATAAGCTGATGAATATGTTTAAAGGAAAATCGAATATCCATTTATCCGTAATCGTAATTGTTCTCATACTTATATTGGCTGTTGCCATCAGTATGCCCGACTTGTATGGAAAATTAAGTGATAAGAAGGTGCTCGGTCAGGTCAAATTAATTGAAGCGGACTACAGTGATGAAACGGTAGACTCTGACCTGACTGCCTATGAGAAAATTAATATACTGGACTCTGACTTTAGTAATGTATCGACAAGATGCATATTAGTATGGGATAGTTATGCTAAGTTTTCTGCTGATAATGAAGGTATTATAACAGCAATTTCAGACAGTATGAACAAGGTACTTGATAATAAGCTTGTATCGATGCTTCCATCTGAACAATCAGACATGAAAAGTTCGTTTGTCCAATCGGCATATGTTGTAGTGAGTAAAAATACGATTCCTCTTGAGAACTTTTACGTCTGGTATCTTGAGTTTTCAACAGGTGCATATTCATGCAGGATATTAATGGATGCAACGGATTATACGATTTACCAGTTGGATTTTGAAACCGTTTATATGAGCGATATTCTGCTTACAAGTTCGTTTACATCCGGAATGGATATGAATGATAAAAATGTATTGTGGGGAAACTTTGCAAGAAAAGAGTATATGGACAGGGTAAAACAATATTATGGCGTGTCCCAGATATATTCTAATCGTACTTATGACGGAGGTATTAGTTATATCGCTGATTTTTCTGATACTGAAACAAATACGGCGTCAATTTATTTTGATTTTGATATCGGTTATGGCGGTTATGCCGCGCTCAGACTGATGGCAGGCTGCAATACTGCTTTTATTTTAGATAGTGCGGCAAAGAATATCATAGCAGATAACGAAGATATTTATTACGAAGATGAGTCGGTTAATGACGCATATATCAATAGTACCTATTAGTTTTTTCTGATAAGCCAAGATGGAGATGATTTGAATTGACAAAAAAAGAACTGAAAAGAAAAAGAGCATATCAAAAGATGTACAGAAGGCTCGTAGCACTTGCTATTCCAATTATATTTGCTGTCTTGCTTTTTTTTATAATGATTGGACAAATGAAAGCATATGATAATAAAAAAGAGCATAAAGAGAATGATATGCAGCAAGTAAATGAAAATGACAGTATAACAGCCGAGGAATCAATATCTACAGAACATACCGAAGAAAATATGAAAATCAGTAATGATAACGGGATGAAAACCTGTTATGTCGATAATGTTAATGTGCTGATTCTTGTAAATAAAGAGAATAAACTGCCAACGGATTATAATGTGGCGCTTCATGAATTACAAAACGGCGGTAGTGTAGCGGAAGTAATGTATGAGGACTTGAAAGCTATGTGGAATGATGGTGAAGAGAAAAATCCGGGTTTTTCTTATCAGGTATGCAGCGCTTACAGAAGCGCTGAAAAACAACAGCGTCTTGTTGAAGAGGAAAAAGAAGGGTATCTCAATAAGGGAATGTCTGAAACAGAAGCAGCGGAAGCGGCGTTACTTCTTGTTGCCCCATCAGGCTATAGCGAACATGAAACCGGTCTGGCAGTTGATATCGTATCAGACAGTAATTGGGTGCTTGATGACGAACAGGAAAAAACACCTGAAAATCAATGGCTTCAGGAGCATTGTTATGAGTATGGTTTTATATTAAGATATCCAAGAGGGAAAGAAGATATCACCGGTTATTCCTATGAACCCTGGCATTTCCGTTATGTCGGCCGTGCAGCAGCGAAAGAAATACACGACAGTGGTATCTGCCTTGAAGAATATCTTGCAAGGTAATTTGTCATATTCAAACATCTGTGATATAATGTGAACACTTAACGAATACGAGCAAACACTTAACGAGGCAAAAATAGAAGGTGAAAATATGTTTAATCAGCTTACCGAAAAAGATATAAAAAAGATGGAAGAAGAAATAGAATACCGAAAAGTAGTTGTCAGAAAAGAAAAACTTGAAGCTGTCAAAGAAGCCAGAGCGCAGGGCGACTTAAGCGAAAACTTTGAATACTATGCAGCAAAGAAAGACAAAAATGCAAATGAAAGACGTATCCGGTATCTGGACAGAATGGTTCGGACGGCGCACGTCATATCTGACGAATCGGCAGATGATGAGGTCGGTATCAATAATACGGTTACTGTTATGTTTGAAGAAGATAACGAGGAAGAAACCTATCGGATTGTTACAACCGTAAGAGGCGATGTTTTAAACGGAATGATAAGCAATATATCACCAATGGGAAAAGCCTTGCTTGGACATAAAATTGGAGACCGCGTTCTTGTCACACCGGAAAAGGGCGACGGCTATTATGTCATTATAAAATCCATTGAAAATACCGAGGATGATGGAAATGACAGAATAAGATAGTTTTGCAGTTGGCTGATATTCCGTCAAATAAAGAGGTAAAGCATATGAATTGTTTAGAAGCACAATCGAAAATAATGGCATTTATAGATAATAAACTCCCTGATGAAGAATTACGGGAGTTTATTAAACATATAAAAAACTGTGAGAATTGTGCTGAAGAGCTGGAAATTTATTATACGCTGATTGTTGGTATGAAAAGGCTTGATGAGTCCGATATTGTATCCGCTAATTTTGCAGATGAACTCAATCAGAAGCTTGACGATGAGATGACGAGGATGACTGCTGTAAAACGTATGGCAACATCGACAATCTCTATCGTCATAGCTGCTGTTATAGCGGGACTGATATGGGTATACAGCGGCGTTCTTGATAAAGTATATAAGTATGACCAGTCCGCAAAACTGAAAGAACAGCCCCAATATATGTACGCAGAGGTCTTTAAAGAGAAAATATTTGAAGAAAATGACTATACGATGGCATATTTAGAGAAAATGTATGAGGCAGACTCCTTAAAAAAGCCTTCTGTCGATAAAAACATTGAATTTATGAAAAATGTAAAATCATATAATATATCCCATGCAACATTTAGTGATGTATTACATCAGGAAGAGGAAAAAGAAAATGAAGAAAATACTAATAATTGACGGACACAGCATATTAAACAGGGCATTTTACGGATTGCCTGATTTGACAAATCATGAAGGAATTCATACCAATGCGGTTTTAGGATTTTTAAATATCATTTTTAAAATTATGGATGAAGAAAAACCGGATTATATGTGTGTGGCTTTTGATGTAAAACAACCAACATTCAGACACCTCATGTACAAGGAATATAAGGGAACGAGAAAACCGATGCCTGAGGAGCTTCGTATGCAGGTTCCGATTATTAAAGAAGTCCTCACAACGATGCATATAAAAATAATCGAAAAAGGCGGTTATGAAGCAGATGATATTATTGGTACGATTTCGAGACTGGCTGATAAAGCAGGATATTCTGTTGTCATTGTATCAGGCGACAGGGATTTGCTTCAGCTTGCTACGGATAATATTTTAGTAAGAATACCAAAGACAAAACAAGGCGGAACAATCGTCGAAAATTATTATGCAGAGGATGTAAAAAATCTGTATGGTGTTACGCCGATGCAATTTATTGATATGAAGGGGCTTATGGGCGATACGTCTGATAATATACCGGGTGTTCCGGGAATAGGCGAAAAGACAGCGTCAAAGATTATCATGGAGTATGGTTCGATAGAAAACGCAATTGAGCATATCGAAGAAATCAAACCGGCAAAGGCACAGAAAAATCTGTCAGCATATAGCGAACAGGCTGTTATGTCTAAGGAGCTTGCTACGATAAAGCTTGACTGCGAACTTTCATTTTCTATAGATGAAACGAAGATAAACGATATGTTCAACAAGGACACTTATAATCTGTTCAAAAATCTTGAATTTAAAAGCCTTATGAACAGATTTGCAGTTTCTCCTGTAGAAGAAGAGTTGAAACCGGATATCCATATTATTACGAAGTATGATGATATGACAGGACTTCTTGACAATATCCAAAGTGATAAAAATATGGGTGCCTATATCATATCTTCTGCGCACTATATTATGGGCGCATCCATTGCTATTGACGATAAAAATGTATATATTATTCAATGTGGCAACGATATTAATGATGAAGCGCTTTCAGAATTTTTTAAGAAGGCTGTTCGGATGGGGAGCCATATCAGCTTTATGGATTTGAAAAAAAATCTGGTCGCTCTTCCGTTTGACGAACATACAGAGGGCGTATTTGATGCCGGCGTTGCTGCCTATCTGATAAACCCTATGCAGGACAGTTATCATTATGATGATATATCAAGGGATTATCTCGGTATTGCACTTCCTGATGAAAAGGAATTAGTCGGCAAGGAAGAACTGAATATGTTTACATTTATCAGTGAACATTTTCTGGAACTTTTTGCCTATAACGCAATCGTTCCATATAAAAGCTGCAAGCTCCTGAAGGATAAACTCATAAAGCGCCAGCTCTATGAACTTTATAAAAATGTAGAGCTTCCGACTGTATATACACTTTATGATATGGAAAAACGTGGTATCCATGCTGATAAAGATGCCTTACGGAAATATAGCGAACAGTTGCAGGGAAGAATAGAAGAACTCGCTAAAAATATCATCGCCTATGCGGGCCATGAATTAAATATCAATTCGCCGAAGCAGCTTGGGCCTGTTCTGTTTGAAGAACTGGGACTTCCGGGCGGCAAGAAAACAAAAACGGGATATTCAACAAGTGTCGATGTACTTGAAAAAATAAAAAACGAACATCCTATCATTCCGGATATATTAGAATACAGACAGCTTACGAAGCTGAATTCAACTTATGCAGAAGGACTTGCCGGTTATATCTGTGATGACGGACGAATACATGGAACATTTAACCAGACCATAACAGCAACCGGAAGAATCAGTTCAACAGAGCCAAATCTGCAAAACATACCAATGCGAATGGAACTTGGCAGATTAATCAGAAAAGCATTTATTCCAAAAGAAGGATATGTCTTTGTAGATGCCGACTACTCACAGATTGAACTTCGTGTGCTTTCACATATGGCTGATGATAAAATTATGCAGAAAGCATTTCTTGATGAAGTGGATGTCCATTCCCAGACTGCTTCCGAAGTATTCGGTGTGCCTGTATCTGAAGTGACACCGCTGCAAAGAAGAAATGCAAAAGCTGTAAATTTTGGGATTGTATATGGAATCAGTGCATTTGGACTTAGTGAAGACCTTAATATATCCAGAAAAGAAGCTTCAGAATATATCGACAAATATTTTGAAACCTATAAAGGCATCAAGCGCTTTATTGACGAACAGGTTCAGCATGCCAAAGAAAATGGTTATGTAAAAACCATGTTTGGAAGAATAAGACCGGTACCTGAAATAACTTCTTCTAATTTCATGCAAAGAAGCTTTGGCGAAAGAGTTGCCATGAATTCACCGATTCAGGGGACAGCAGCAGATATTATCAAAATTGCAATGATAAATGTAAACATGAAATTGAAAGAAAAAAAATTGAAATCACAGCTTGTTCTTCAGATACACGATGAACTTCTTATAGAAGCAGCAGAGGATGAACTTGAGGAAGTAAAAGCCATCTTAACAGAAGAAATGATGAATGCAGCCAGACTGAATGTTCCGCTGGCAATTAATATTGCAGAGGGAAAGAACTGGTATGATGCAAAGTAACAGGAGCAGATATGAGAGTTATAGGAATTACAGGCGGTATAGGCTCCGGCAAATCCGTTGTTCTGAATATCCTTAAGGAAGAACACGAAGCTTATATCGTAGAAGCAGACCGTTTGGCGCACAAGCTTATGGAACCGGACGAAATGGTTTATAACAAAATTTTAGAGACATTTGGAAGCGGTATTCTTCAGGAAGACCGCACAATAGACAGAATAAAACTTGGCAATATCGTATTCCATGATGAAGCGCAGCGGAAAAAACTAAACAATCTGACACATCCGGCTGTAAAAGAAAGCATATTAAGCCAGATTGAGCTGCAAAAGCAAAGAAATACAAAGTTGTTTGTGATTGAAGCGGCGCTGTTAATACAGGATGGTTATCGGAATATATGTGATGAATTATGGTATATCTATTGTGATAAAGCGCTTCGCGTCAAAAGACTGATGGAATACCGGAATTATACAAAAAAGCGTGCGGAAGAAGTGATAAACGCTCAGGAACCGGACGAATATTTTAAAAACGGCTGTGACAAAGTGATAAATAATCAAAAAGATATAGCGCATGTAAAAAAAGAAATTGCAGATAAACTATATAAATAAAACACAAGGAGGTACTTATCATGAAAGTATTAGTAATTAATTGCGGAAGCTCTTCTCTGAAATATCAACTGATTGATTCAGAAACAGAAGCAGTTCTTGCAAAAGGATTATGTGAAAGAATTACAATCGACGGTAAGCTTACACATACGACTACAGGAAAGGAAAAATATACCATTGATGCAGATATGCCTGACCATAATGCAGCAGTTCAATATGTACTTGATGCATTACTTAATAAAGAAACAGGCGTACTCTCATCACTGAAAGAAATAGATGCGGTAGGTCACAGAATCGTACATGGCGGAGAAAAATTCGCAAAATCAACTGTTATTACAGACGATGTACTGAAGGCGATTGAAGGGTGTAATGATTTAGCGCCATTACATAATCCTGCAAATCTTATCGGTATCAGGGCCTGTAAAAAACTTATGCCGGATGTTCCTATGGTTGCGGTATTCGATACAGCTTTCCATCAGACGATGCCTGATAAGGCATATATGTATGGTTTACCATACGAATATTATGTAAACTACAAGGTGCGAAGATATGGTTTTCATGGGACAAGCCATTGTTTTGTATCAAAAAGACTCGCAGCGCTGATAGGAAAGAAACCGGAAGAATGTAAACTTATTGTATGTCATCTTGGAAACGGTTCAAGCATAACTGCTGTAGATGGTGGAAAATCAGTTGATACGACAATGGGACTTACACCGCTTGCCGGTCTGCCGATGGGAACAAGAACAGGAGATGTTGACCCTGCTATTATTGAATTTATTGCTTCCAAAGAAAACAAAACAGTAAAAGAGATGAACGATATCTTAAATAAAAAGTCCGGTATGCTGGGCCTATCAGGTGTATCCAGTGATTTCAGAGACCTTGATGCAGGAATCGCAGAAGGCAATGACAGATGTCGTCTTGCAGTCGATGTATTTTCTTATGCTGTAAAAAAATATATCGGCGCTTATGCAGCCGCTATGGGCGGTTTGGATGCCATCGCATTTACTGCAGGCGTCGGTGAAAATAATCCGTATGTCAGAAGACTTGCAACAGAAGGACTTGAATTTATGGGGATAACGCTTGATGAAAATGCAAATCAGGTTCGTGGCGAAGAAGCGAGAATATCCACAGCCGACTCCCCGGTAGCCGTATGGGTTGTTCCTACCAACGAAGAGCTTGCAATCGCAAGAGAAACTGTAGCATTAATATAATTTTTTTGTTGACAAAGGATATATATGTATGTATAATATCCAATGTGCGATTTTTAGGAGATATTATGTTAATTAATTTATCTGAAATTTTATCAACAGAAGGTTTTGTAAAGGAATACACTGTAAAATCCGGTTTAAAAGAATTTTCTTTTAATGGAAATGTGTATAGAGTGGATTGTATCCCGGAATTTACTTTAACCGCAAAAAATGAAGGCAAGAAGAAAGCTTCAATAAAAGGAACTTGTGTTGTTTCATTGATAATGCTTTGCGACAGATGCCTTGATGAAGTAAAAAGAAATTTTGACATTGAAATTGATGAATTAATCGATATGGCAATTTTTAAGTCTGATAAGATTGATGAGATGAATGAATTGGATTATTTAGATGACTGTAATATCGATATGGACGCACTATTAGAGAAGGAACTCATGAGTTTGGTTCCAGTACAGGTTCTTTGCAAGGATGATTGTAAGGGATTATGTAAGGTGTGTGGAACAAATCTTAATCATGGTTCATGTGATTGTGATGATTTTGTTCCTGATCCGAGATTATCAGTTTTTGCAAACATCTTGAAAGATTGAGGAGGTGTAATTAATGTCAATTTGTCCAAAGAATAAAAGCTCAAAGGCAAGAAGAGATAAGAGAAGAGCGAATTGGAAGATGACTGCACCAGCATTAGTAAAGTGCAGTAAGTGCGGCGAATTAATGATGCCACACAGAGTATGTAAGAACTGCGGTTCATACAACAAGAAAGAGATTATCTCTGTAGCTGACTAATAGAAAAAGGCTTTTCACAATCGTGAGAAGTCTTTTTTCATTATGCGCCCAATATGGGCGCAATCTAATCGTTGACTTTAATTACCTATATATATATAATATCAATTAGCTAATTACGAAGTGAAAATGGGAGAATTATTATGAGTAACACAAAGATAATTGTTGATGCAATGGGGGGAGATTATGCGCCTGAATGGATAATCAAAGGCGCTGTAGAAGCTGTAAATGAAGGTGCGAAGGCAGAAATCATCCTTACAGGAAAAGAAGATACGATTAAAAATGAATTATCAAAGTATACATATGATAAAACAGCGATACATATTGTAGATGCACCTGAAGAAATTACTTGTCATGAAGCTCCTGTTACGGCAGTCAGAACAAAAAAGAATTCTTCACTTGTTGTCGGAATGAATATGGTAAAGAATGGCGAAGCCGATGCAATCATATCAGCAGGCAGTTCAGGAGCCATCCTGGCGGGCGGCCAGTTGGTAGTGGGACGTGCAAAAGGCGTTAAGCGTTCTCCGCTTGCCCCGTTGATTCCTACAAGCAAGGGATATTCACTTCTTATCGATTGCGGTGCAAATGTAGACGCAAGACCTGAACATTTGCTTCAATTTGCAAAAATGGGTTCTATCTATATGGAAAATATTGAAAAAATCAAGAACCCGCGGGTTGCCATTGTCAATATAGGCGATGAAGAAGAAAAGGGAAATGCACTTGTAAAAGAGACGTATCCATTATTAAAAGAATGTAAGGAAATTAATTTTATTGGAAGTATCGAAGCGAGAGAAATACCAAATGGCGCTGCGGATGTTATCGTATGCGAAGCTTTTGTAGGAAATGTTATATTAAAGCTTTATGAGGGACTTGCCAAGATGCTCCTTTCAGAAATAAAAAATACAATTATGTCGTCATTTAAGACGAAAATAGGCGGTGCATTGATTAAAAGCTCCTTATATGACCTCAAAGAAAGATTTAATGCAAAAAATAAAGGCGGCGCGCCGCTTTTAGGTCTGAAAGGTCTTGTTGTAAAAATACATGGAAATTCCCATAATGAAGAGGTAAAGAGCGCCATATTCCAGTGTATTAATTTTAAGGAAAATAAAGTGAATGAAAAAATTGCGGAAGAACTTGGAAAAGAAACGGTGAAAGCAGATGAAAAATAAAGATTTTCATGAACTTGAAAAGAAAATAGGCTATACATTTAATGATATCAATTATCTTGTTACAGCCATGACACATACTTCCTATACAAACGAGAGGAAGATTAACCAGATAGAATCATATGAGCGGTCAGAGTTTTTGGGCGATGCAATTCTTGAATTTATTGTAAGTGAATATCTTTATATAAATAAAAGGAATTATAAAGAAGGGAAACTTACAAAGCTTCGTGCGAGCCTTGTATGCGAGTTTACACTGTCGCAGATTGCAAAGTCCTTAGATTTTGGAGATTTTGTACGCCTTAGCAAAGGGGAAGATATGACCGGGGGAAGAAACAGGAACTCTATTATGTGCGACTTGTTTGAAGCTGTTCTTGGCGCTATCTATTTAGACGGCGGTATTGAACCTGCGAAAACCTTTGTCCATACCTATCTGCTTGATGATATAGAAACAAAATCCCTGTTTTATGATGCAAAGTCAACGCTTCAGGAAATCATGCAGAAGAACGGAAGGCGGTTATCCTATAAGCTTATCGATGAATTTGGTCCGGACCATCATAAAACATATATAACAAACGTCATTATCGATGAGCAGGTTATGGCGAAGGGCGAGGGCGTTTCGATAAAGTCGGCAGAACAGACAGCGGCTTATAACGCATTATTACAATTAAAGAAAAAGCAGGTTTAGAATATGTACTTAAAGAGTATTGAAGTTAATGGATTTAAGTCCTTTGCAAATAAAATATTGTTTAAATTTAATCATGGCATTACTTGTATCGTAGGTCCAAATGGTTCAGGCAAAAGTAATGTAGCGGATGCTGTAAGATGGGTTTTGGGTGAACAAAGCGCTAAAAGCCTGAGAGGCTCTAAGATGGAGGATGTCATTTTCTCCGGAACGCAGCTTCGGAAACCACAGGGCTCTGCCTATGTAGCGATTACACTGGATAACAGTGACCATTCCCTGCCTGTTGATTATAACGAAGTAACTGTTGCCAGACGTGTATATCGTTCGGGAGAGTCAGAATACCTTATTAACGGTACGGTAAGCAGACTGAAAGACGTCACTTCGCTTTTCTTTGATACCGGTATTGGAAAAGAAGGCTATTCTATTATTGGACAAGGACAGATTGAAAAGATATTAAATGGTAAACCGGAGGAGCGAAGAGAGCTTTTTGATGAGGCTGCCGGTATTGTTAAATTCAAAAAAAATAAGGCGGCTGCTGAAAAATCTCTTGAAGCCGAAAGGGAAAATTTAAGCCGCGTAAATGATATATTAGGAGAACTTGAAAAGCAGGTAGGCCCTCTGAAAGAACAGTCAGAAACGGCAAAAAAATATCTGCTGTTTAAGTCAGAGTTAAAGAAACTTGATATCAATGCTTTTCTGATTGAAATTGACCAGATTAAGTCTGTATTAGAAGAAGATTTGAAAAAACAAAAAATCGTCGATGATGATATTCTTGAAAATAAGCAGGCTTACGAACAGACAAAAGAAGAATATGAGAAAATCGAGCAGACAATTGAACAGTTGAATCAGGTGATTGATGTGTCCAAAAACGAGATACATGAATATAAGCTGTCAACAGAACGTTCAGAGGGTGAGATTAATGTCATTAACCAGCAGATTATCGCACAGAAGATGAACAATAAAAATATTCACGACCAGATAGACCGGATTCAAAAACAGATTGATGACGGAAAACGTGAACTGGAGGAATATCATAAGAAAAAATCAGATTTTAACGAAGAAGTAAGTGGTGTTGATAAAAGCCTTGCCAAAGCAAAGCAGGAGAGCAGCAGCATAGCGGACTATATAGAAAGCTGTCTTCAGGAGATTGAAAGCTGTAAGTCTGACATTATAGAATACATACATGAAAGCGGCTCGCTTCAGGCAAAGGTCGGAAGATACGATGCGATGCTTGAAAATATTAACTTCCGGAAGACGCAGTTAAACCAGCGGCTTCTTCAATTTAAGAGTGATGATAGTCATGACAGGAAAGAATATGAACGGTTAAAAGGAGAACTCGATACTCTTGAGGCTGATGTAAAACAGATTATAGACAGTCTTGAACACAAAGAGGATGAACTTACCTCCAATCAGGATAGAAATAAAACAAACAGGGAACTGATTCATAATACAAATGAAAAGTTGTCTGCTACACGTTCCAAGCTGGAAGCGCTCCGCAATATTACCGAGCGATATGACGGATATGGAAACAGTATTCGTAAGGTTATGGAACAGAAGGAGCATTATCCGGGAATTATCGGTGTTGTAGCCGATATCATTTCTGTTAATCAGAAATATGAAATTGCTGTGGAAACTGCGCTGGGTGGAAGTATACAGAATATTGTTACAGAAGATGACACGACAGCCAAGAAAATGATTTCATTTTTAAAGAATAATAAATTCGGACGGGCAACATTTCTTCCGCTGAATACGATAACCGACAGAGGACAGGTAAGAAACGACGTATTAAAAGAAAACGGCGTTGTAGGTATTGCTTCTGACCTTGTAACCGTCGATAAGAAATACCATGCACTTGTGAAAAATCTTCTTGGACGTATCATCGTGGTGGATAACATAGACAATGCACTGATTGTAGCAAGAAAATATAATCAGAGTTTAAGACTTGTTACCATAGAAGGAGAACTGATTAATCCGGGCGGTTCCATGACGGGCGGCGCTTTTCGAAATTCAAGTAATCTTTTGGGAAGAAAGCGGGAACTTGACGAGCTGAAAGAAGAAATAAAAGAACTCAATCATACTTTAAGCGGCGCGACCAGGCTTGATGAAGAATTAAAGACAAGCAGAGATTCACTCCGCACCGATATAGAAGAACTGAATGTAAAATTACAGAAAGCATACCTTGAAAAAAATACGCTTACAATGAATATCGAACAGGTAAATACGCGTATACAGGAAGCAGAAAATGCATTTGCTTCTATAGAAAAAGAGGTAAACGAGTTAAATAATCAGGTTAAAGAGATTAATCATAATAAAAATAATCTTGCTGATAACAATAAACAGCATGAGGATAATAAAAAAGAATGTGAAGCGCGTATCGAAGAACTTGAAACGATTGTTTCTGCACAAAAAGAGAAGCTGGCAATGGCAAATGAGCATGTGTCAGCGCTTACCATCAGTTTTAATACAATAAAACAGAAAGAAAGCTTTTTACTGGAAAATATCAGCAGAATACAACAGGAGGAAGCACAGCTTTCAGAAGAGATGGAGCGGTATACAAGTCAGACAGGCGATTCCTCCAGTGAAATCTCAAGGCTTGAGCAGCAAATCCGGGATATTGAGGATTCGATAGCAGAGGGTAAGAAAAATATTCTCGAAAGTGAAGAGAAACTGGCGGAATTTACAGAAAAAAGAGAAGACCTTAACCGGAATCATAAAGAATTTTTTGCAAAACGGGAAGAATTATCAGAGAAGATTGCAGGACTTGAAAAGGCTTCTTATAAGTTGAATACTTCGATAGAGAAGAATACGGAAAAGTCCGATAACCTGAATAATTATATGTGGGAGGAATATGAGCTTACATATACCTCTGCGATAGAACATAAGGATGAAAATCTGGCAGACCTTTCTTCTTTGAAGAAAGAAATCGCGGCTGTGAAAACGAAGATAAAATCTCTTGGTGATGTCAATGTAAATGCGATAGAGGATTACAAAGCTGTAGCTGAACGATACGAATTTTTAAAAGAACAGCATGATGACATCGTAAATGCAGAAACAAATCTGCTTCGTGTTATTACGGAACTTGAGAAGTCCATGCAGGAACAGTTTGCCGAGAAATTCAAAGAAATACAGATTATGTTCGATAAGGTATTTAAAGAATTATTTGGCGGTGGAAGAGGTGCATTAGAGCTTGTAGATGATGAAAATCTTTTGGAAACAGGTATCAGAATCATCGCACAGCCGCCGGGCAAAAAGCTTCAAAATATGATGCAGCTGTCAGGTGGAGAGAAATCACTTACAGCGATTGCGTTGCTGTTTGCGATACAAAGCCTGAAGCCGTCACCGTTTTGTCTGCTGGATGAGATTGAAGCGGCGCTTGATGACTCAAATGTAAGAAGATTTGCAAAGTATCTCGACAGACTTACAAAAGATACACAGTTTATCGTTATATCGCACAGAAAGGGAACGATGGAAGCAGCGGATATCCTCTATGGTATCACCATGCAGGAAAAAGGAGTATCAACGCTGGTATCTGTCAATCTGATAGAAAATGATTTGGATAAATAACCATATAAAATGGAGGTAAAATGTATGGCAGAAGGAAAAGAAAAGAAGGGGTTTTTTAAAAGATTAAAAGAAGGATTAACAAAAACAAGAAATAACATTGTAGAAAGCTTTACATCTGTATTTGGGGCATCTCATATCGACGATGATTTCTATGATGACCTTGAAGAAACCTTTATCATGGCTGATATGGGTTATGATACGACAGAAAAAGTTATCGAAAACCTGAAAGAAAAAGTAAAAGAAGCAAAAATAAAAGAACCTGCTGCATGTAAAGAGTTAATTATTAATATTATCAGAGACCAGATGATGGTTGATGAAGGCGCTTATGATTTTGAAAATAAAAAAACGGTTATTCTTGTTATTGGTGTCAATGGTGTCGGAAAAACAACCACGATTGGAAAGCTTGCTGCACAGTATAGAAGTTCAGGAAAACGCGTTCTGATTGCCGCTGCTGATACATTCAGAGCCGCCGCTATCGACCAGCTTAAAACATGGGCTGACAGGGCTCAGGTAGATTTAATATCACATAATGAGGGCGCTGACCCTTCCGCTGTTGTATATGATGCTGTAGCCGCTGCCAAAGCAAGAAATACAGATATTCTTCTGGTAGATACGGCGGGAAGACTTCATAACAAAAAGAACCTGATGGACGAGCTTGCCAAGATGAGAAGAATCATCTCAAGGGATTATCCTGATGCAAATGTGGAAGCGCTGATTGTTTTAGATGGAACAACAGGTCAGAATGCTTTAGAACAGGCAAAACAGTTTAGCAATGTAACAGAAATAGATGGTATCGTAATTACCAAGCTTGACGGAACTGCGAAAGGTGGTATCGCAATTGCCATCCAGGCAGAGCTGAATGTCCCTGTAAAATTCATCGGAATCGGTGAGAAAATAGGCGATTTGCAAAGATTTGACCCATCAGCTTATGTAAATGCTTTATTTGCAGATTTTGATGAAGATAGAACAGAGCTTGATATATTGCTTGAAGATGATATGTAAAGGAGATTATTACGATGAGTGAAGAATTGACATTAAAAAAGTTTGAAGAAGCATATGAAATAATAAAAAAAGTCGTACTGCCTACCAAACTTGTCGAAAGCGATTATTTCAGTAAGCTTACGGGAAATAAGGTATTTTTCAAGCCGGAAAACCTGCAGCTTACAGGCGCTTATAAGATACGAGGCGCTTACTATAAGATTAGTACATTAAGCGACGAAGAAAGACAGCGTGGACTGATTACCGCGTCAGCAGGAAACCATGCACAGGGAGTTGCTTATGCTGCAAAAGCCTATGGTGTAAAAGCAACGATTGTAATGCCTTCTTCAACACCATTGATTAAGGTAAACAGAACAAAATCATATGGCGCAGAAGTAATTCTGTATGGAGATGTGTATGATGAATCATGCGCATATGCACTGGAACTGGCAGAAGACAAAGGATACACCTTTATTCATCCATTCGATGATTTGGATGTTGCTACAGGACAGGGTTCCGTTGCTATGGAAATTATAAAGGAACTTCCGTTTGTCGATTACATCCTTGTACCAATCGGAGGCGGCGGACTTGCGACAGGTGTATCAACCCTCGCAAAGATGATGAATCCGAATATAAAAGTGATTGGTGTTGAGCCTGCCGGCGCAAATTGTATGCAGGTATCACTTAAGAATAAGAAAGTTACCACACTTCCTATGGTAGATACCATTGCGGATGGTACTGCTGTTAAGACGCCTGGTACAAAGATATTCCCATATATTGAGAAAAATATTGATGGTATCATCACCATTGAAGATAGTGAGCTTATTGTATCTTTCCTCGATATGCTTGAAAACCATAAAATGCTTGTAGAAAATTCAGGACTTCTTACGGTTGCTGCCTTAAAGCATCTTGATGTAAAAGGTGCGAAAGTAGTCAGCATCCTTTCAGGCGGTAATATGGATATGATTACATTTGCATCTGTAGTACAGCATGGACTGATTGCAAGAAGCAGAATATTTACAGTATCTACTTTGCTTCCTGACAGACCGGGTGCGCTTATGAATATCTCGAAAGTAATTGCAGACCTTCAGGGAAATATCATAAGACTGGAGCATAACCAGTTCGTATCCATCAACAGAAATTCGGCTGTTGAACTTGTAATTACGATGGAAGCTTTCGGCCCTGAGCATAAACAGCTTATCATCAATACACTTGCAGAAAAAGGATATCAGCCGAAAGAAACGATGACAAAAGGAATATACAATTAATGATGATAGAAATTCATGTAAACGGTGAGAAAACCCTATATTGCAATAAAGGTGAAAATCTGTTCGATGTACTTGCCAAAAACGGTATTACTTTTATCGGAAATTGCGGGCGTCTGGGCAGATGCAATGCATGTATGGTATATGATGAGGAAAATTCCTGTTTTATCAAAAGCTGTAAGCATGAAATAACAAAGGATATGAACATATCCTTAAGCGAAAAGAAATCAAAAATAACAGACCATTATATTAATATCAATCCAATGGCAGGAAAGGCTTCCAAATCAGAAAAGGTATCCGATGATTGCTGTGGTATCGCAATCGATGTAGGAACGACAACGATTGCGATGGAATTGATAGATTTAAAAAGAAATGAAGTAATGGAACGATATTCCGCATATAATTCCCAAATATGTTATGGTGCGGATGTCATATCGCGTATCCGTTATGGTATAAGCCCAGATGGCCTTCATCAGCTTAGAAAGTTGGTATTATCTGACATCTATACAGGGATATCCCATATGACAGGACAACATGCTGTTCCAATCGCCCGGATTGTTATAGCAGGAAATACAACCATGCTTTCGATTATAGAAGGAGATACCCTTGAAAATCTGGCAGCATATCCCTTCCTGATAAAAAACAGATATGCAAAAACGTATCTGTTTTCAGAACTTTTGGAAGAAACGGTATCCGGTCAAAAGGACATATCCTGTTATGAAGCGCTTAAAAATACAGTTGTAACATGTCTTCCCAACATCAGTGCTTTTGTAGGAAGCGATGTAGCATCAGGAGCATATGCAATGGGCATTGGAAATGAAAATTCATACAATATGCTGATTGACCTCGGCACAAATGGTGAAATCATCATTGCAAATAATAAAAGAGGGTTTGCTACGTCTTGTGCCTGCGGGCCTGCTTTTGAGGGATGTTTCCGAAGTGGAAGTATGCAGGGAACAACCCTTTTTGATATGATTGCCATACTGAGAAAGCGGAACATGATTGATGATACCGGTCTGCTGAAAGAACCATATTTTGAAAAAGGATATCGTGCAGGCAGGGATATCGTGATAGATATGGAGTTGATACATCATTTTCTGCTTGCAAAGGCAGCAATCAGTGCAGGAATTGATACCATTGTTCGGGAATGTGGGATAGACTATCAGGATATCGAACAAGTCAATATATCAGGTGGTTTTGGATTTCATCTGAATATAGAAAATGCCATATATCTTGGTATGTTTCCTGATGCATTCAGACATAAGGCAGTCATAGCAGGCAACACATCACTAAAAGGCGCCGGGTATTGCCTTCAGGATAAAAATAATATAAAATATCTTGATGATTTTATAGAAACAATTACGCCTGTAAATATGGGCGAGCATCAGACATTTCATGACAGCTATATAAAAAGTATATGTTTTCCAAATTAATATGATAGCGTAATTCCCAATAAACGCTTGTTTGCGATGATTTGAGCATGTTATATATTACTTTGGAAAACTTATAAAAGCATAAGAAAAGGATATTGAAAAAAATGAGATTACTTAGTATATCCAGCGGCAGCAGCGGAAACTGCTATTATGTAGGAAATGATAATACACATCTGCTTGTAGATGTGGGGATAAGTGGCAAAAAGGTGGAAGCAGGCTTGAAAGATATCGGAATCAAAGCAGATGAACTGTCCGGTATATTGATAACCCATGAGCATATCGACCATGTAAAAGGGCTTGGTGTTCTTGCCAGAAAATATGCGCTTCCGATATATGCAACCGGAAAAACAATAGATGAAATTCAGAAAATAAAGTCTGTCGGTACGATATCTGATGATTTGTTTCATGAGATAACACCGGATACATATTTTAATATCAAAGATATCAAAGTAGACCCTACATCCATATGGCATGATGCGGCTGATCCGGTATGTTACAGTCTGTATGATGGAAATAAGAAAATATCCATTGCAACAGATTTAGGTAATTATGATGATTATATCGTTGACAAACTAAAGGATTCAGACATTATGGTTATAGAAGCCAATCATGATATCAGAATGCTTCAGGCAGGCCCATATCCATACTATCTGAAACAGCGTATACTTGGTAATTATGGTCATCTATCCAATGAAAGGTCAGGACAGCTTATAAAGACACTTTTGAATAACCATATCAAAGGAATATTGCTTGGACATCTGAGCAAAGAAAATAATTTTGAGGAGCTGGCATATGAAACGGTGAAGCTTGAACTTTTTGGAAATGATTATACAGATGACGTAAGAGAATTTGGTCTTCGTGTAGCAAAAAGAGATATACCGGGCATTGCAATCGAAGCTTAATTTAATAATGTAATTTTTTAAAAATCAGGAGGATAATATAATGAAGAAGAGAATAGTAACAGTAGTGGGCAAGGACAGCGTAGGTATTATTGCTAAGGTATGTGTTTATCTTGCAAATAATGATATCAATATTCTGGATATTGCACAGACGATTGTCGGCGGATATTTTAACATGATGATGGTGGTAGATATTCAGAATTCTTCAAAATCTACAGATATAGTAGCCTCAGAACTTTCCCAGATTGGTGATGAAATCGGTGTTCAGATAAAGGTTCAGCATGAAGAGATATTTGAAATGATGCACAGAATTTAATTGTTCATCAGGAATTGTTATAGAAAAGAGGATAATCAATGATTAGCATAAATGAAGTAATAGAAACAAATAATATGATATCCAAGATGAATCTTGATGTCAGAACAATTACGATGGGAATCAGTCTGCTTGACTGCGTAGGAAGTGATGTAGATGATACATGCAGGAAAATATATGAAAAAATAACGACATATGCAAAGGATTTAGTAAAGACAGGAAATGACATATCACAGAAATACGGTATTCCGATTGTCAATAAAAGAATATCAATCACACCGGTTTCCTTAGTAGGCGGCTCTGTCTGCAAATCATCAGCCGATTTTGTAAAGATTGCAAAAGCACTTGATGAAGCAGCCAAAACGGTAGGCGTAAACTTTATAGGCGGTTATTCCGCTCTTGTAAGCAAAGGTATGACAACGGCTGACGAACTTTTGATACGCTCTATTCCGGAAGCACTTGCTTCTACCAGTAAAGTATGCAGTTCCGTAAATGTAGGCTCTACCAAAACCGGTATCAACATGGATGCTGTAAAGCTCATCGGTGAGGTTATTCTTGAAACCGCAGAACTTACAAAAGAAGAGGATTCGCTTGGCTGCTGCAAATTCGTTGTATTCTGTAATGCGCCTGATGACAATCCATTTATGGCAGGGGCATTTCATGGGGTAACAGAAGCAGACTGTATTATCAATGTCGGTGTAAGCGGACCGGGTGTTGTAAAAAAAGCACTTGAAGAGGTAAGAGGAGAAAACTTTGAAATTCTTTGTGAAACGATTAAAAAGACAGCCTTTAAGGTCACAAGAGTCGGACAGCTTGTTGCCAAAGAAGCATCAAAAAGGCTGAATGTACCATTTGGAATTGTCGATTTATCCCTTGCACCAACACCGGCAGTCGGTGACAGCGTTGGTGAAATATTAGAAGAAATCGGTCTTGAATATGCCGGAGCGCCGGGTACTACAGCAGCACTGGCGCTTCTGAACGACCAGGTTAAAAAAGGCGGCGTTATGGCTTCGTCATATGTCGGAGGATTGTCAGGTGCATTTATACCTGTCTCAGAAGACCAGCGAATGATAGACGCAGTTTCTGCTGGAGCGCTCACACTTGAAAAACTTGAAGCAATGACCTGTGTATGTTCGGTCGGTCTTGATATGATTGCGATTCCGGGTGATACAAAGGCCTCAACCATATCTGGTATTATAGCGGATGAGATGGCGCTTGGTATGATTAACCAGAAAACAACCGCAGTAAGACTGATTCCGGTAATCGGAAAAGGGGTAGGGGAAACGGCAGAATTTGGCGGACTTCTTGGATATGCCCCGATTATGCCTGTAAATAACTTTGGCTGTGAGCAGTTTGTAAACAGAGGTGGAAGAATCCCTGCACCAATACACAGTTTTAAGAATTAAGGAAATTATTTTATGAGAAAACTTGCTTTATCAGATGAGATATTAATGAGTGTGGAAAAACCTGCCAGATATATTGGCGGCGAATACAACAGCATCATGAAGAAGAAAGAAGAGATAGCGGTTCGTTTTTGTATGTGTTTTCCCGATGTATATGAAATCGGTATGTCACATCTTGGAATCCAAATTCTTTATGATATGTTCAACAGACGGGAGGATACATGGTGTGAACGTGTATACTCCCCGTGGCCTGACCTGGATACAATCATGCGGGAAAAGAATATCCCTTTATTTGCATTAGAATCACAGGAACCTGTAAAAGATTTTGATTTTCTTGGCATAACACTGCAATATGAGATGTGTTATACCAATATTTTACAGGTTCTTGATTTGGCTCATATACCAATGAAATCAGAAGAGCGGAAAAAAGGCGAACCCATTGTTATCGGCGGCGGCCCATGTGCATACAATCCCGAACCGATAGCTGATTTTTTTGATATTTTTTATATAGGTGAAGGCGAAACGGTCTATGCCATCTTACTCGAATTGTACAAGGAATATAAACACAGTGATATGAGCCGCAGGGAATTTCTTATAAAGGCATCGAATATACCGGGACTTTATGTTCCAAGCCTTTATGACGTATGTTATAACGCAGATGGGACAATCGCTGATTTTGGCCCTAAGTACAGCGATGTACCTGAGAAAATACTAAAACAGACGGTTGTCGATATGACTTCTGTATCATATCCGGAGAAACCTATCGTACCCTATATGAAAGTAACGCAGGACAGAGTTGTGCTTGAGATTATGCGCGGCTGTATAAGAGGATGCCGTTTTTGTCAGGCAGGTATGATATACAGACCGGCCAGACCAAAAGATGTTTCCATATTAAAGCAATATGCCGAGAATATGCTGGCGGCATCAGGTCAGGAAGAAATTACTTTCAGCTCCTTAAGCTCAAGCGATTACCCAAGCCTTCCGGAACTGACAGACTGTCTCATTGAAAAGATGAATAACGAGCATGTCAATATATCGCTTCCTTCCCTTAGAATCGATGCTTTTTCCCTTGATGTAATGAGTAAGATACAGGACATAAAAAAGAATTCTCTTACCTTTGCACCGGAAGCCGGTACGCAAAGACTTAGAAATGTTATCAATAAAGGCCTTACAAAAGAAAATATCATGGACGGCTCTTTAAAAGCATTTCTTGGCGGATGGAATAAGGTAAAACTTTATTTTATGATGGGACTTCCTACTGAAACCTATGAAGATATCGAGGGTATAGCCAGTCTTTCGGAAGAGATTACGGAACTTTATTTTGCGAATATTCCAAAGGAAAAGCGTGACGGGCGTGTTATGGTTACGGCATCTGCTTCTTATTTCGTACCAAAGCCATTTACTCCATTCCAGTGGGCGCCGATGATAGAGCCTTCTGAATTTATCAAAAGGGCATATTATGTAAAGGATAAATTCAGAGAAGCCAAAAACCACAAAAGTCTTAAATTTCAGTATCATGAAGCGGATATCACCATACTGGAAGGACTATTGGCAAGAGGAGACAGAAAACTGTGTGACGTTATATATGACGTATATCGGTCAGGGCAGATATACGATGCATGGACTGAATATTTTCATAAAGAAAACTGGGAGAATGCCCTTAAGGCACATGGAATCGATATCGGTTTTTATACCTATAGAGAGCGCTCTGTAGATGAAAAGCTTCCCTGGGATTTTATTGATATCGGCGTAACAAAAGAGTTTATGAAAAGGGAATGGGAACGTGCAAAATCAGAGCAGATAACGCCGAATTGCAGTCAGAAATGTTCAGGCTGCGGTGCAGCGAAATTCGGAGGAGGTGTGTGCTTTGAAGCTAAGAATTAAATATTTAAAGCTTGGCAATCTTAAATTCATCGGACATCTTGATGTAATGAGGTACTTTCAGAAAACGATAAGACGTGCCGGGCTGAAAGTAAGCTATTCCAAAGGCTATTCGCCGCATCAGATTATATCATTTGCAGCACCGCTTGCCATGTGCATTACTTCTGACGGAGAGTATTTTGACGGAGAATTTGATGAGATATCAACTTCAACGGAGATGACGGAAGCTTTAAATACTTTTGGTGTTCCGGAGCTTCATGTATCGGAATGTGTGCTGCTGCCTGATGACGCCAAAAACGCCATGTCAGTAGTTGCCGCATCAGATTATAGGATTTGTTTTTATGCATTGTCAGAAGATAAATCAGACCAGGCTCAACATATACTGGATAAATTAAAGGCATTTTATGAGCAGGAAGAAATCATTATAACTAAAAAAACAAAGAAAAGTGAAAAAGAAGAAAATATAAAACCAGGTATATTGGACATAGAAATAAGAGATAATAGTATATATATGATGCTTTCTACCGGAAGCAGTTATAACCTTAAACCGGAACTGGTTATGGAAGCTTTATATCAATATGCCGGTATCCCATATAATTTCTTTGATTTTCATATTCACAGGATAGAAACCTATATGGAAGATGAAAATGGTGGATTGATGCCCTTATATAAGGCAGGCAGAAATTTTGGATAAAGGATAAAAAAATGGACAAGCTGGTAGTTACAAAATACGAAGACAGATTATTACAGGCTTATTATGAACATGACAGGCTTATGGAACTGAGCCTTACGGATACAGACTCCGATTTGAACAATATTTATATCGGCAAAGTTGAAAATGTTATCAATAATATAAAAGCATGTTTTATCAATTACGGCAGTGAAAAACCATGCTATTACAGCCTGGATGAAAATAAACATATCTTTATGAATCACAAAACGACCGATATGGTTAAGGCAGGGGATGAACTTCTTATTCAAATCAGCAGTGATGCTGTTAAAACAAAAAATCCCGTAGCAACATCCGAGCTGTCCCTGACCGGTGAATATTGCATCGTCAATATAGGAAATAAAATAGGAATATCCAATAAGATAACCTCAGTAAAAAGACGTGACGAGCTTAAAAAACTTGCACGCGAAAATATTCCATCAGAGATGGGATGTATTATAAGGACAAGCGCCGAAACAGGGAATGAAGAGGAATTGATTGCGGAGCTAAAGCATTTGTCTGAAAAGCTTGCTGATATCTTAAAAAAAGCAAAAACAAGAACATGCTATTCCTGCATCTATAAACAAAGTCCTGATTATTTAAAAAGCTATATTGCCAAAAGCAAATTCGTGCCGATAGAAATTGTTACGGATGACAAAACGATATATGATGATTTTACGGAATATATCCGGCTTCATCAGACAGAACATATACAGTTACGTCTTTATGAGGATAAATTATGTTCCCTCATAACGGCATACAATTTAAAAAAAGAACTTTCAAATGTAACAAAAGAAAAGGTATGGTTGAAGTCCGGCGCACATCTTGTCATTCAACAGACGGAAGCGATGGTGGTGGTTGATGTCAATACCGGTAAAGCCATAACAAATAAAAATATAGAACAGCACATGCTTGCTGTAAATAAAGAAGCCGCCATCGAAACATGCAGGCAGCTCAGGCTTAGGAATCTTTCAGGTATCATCATGATTGATTTTATCAATATGAAGAATTCCTCCGATATGGAGGATATACAGGACATTTTAATTCAGGAGTTGAAAAAAGACTCTGTTCCTGCAAAATTTGTAGATGTAACCAAACTTGGTCTTGTAGAACTTACCCGAAAAAAGATTAAAAGACCGATTGCAGAAATGCTGCGTGCTTAAGAATTATTAAGGCATTTTGCGTATAATTAATCGAATTATGTATAAAAATCTTGCAATTATGATGCTATAATGATACAAATTATTTATATCATCAAAGCATAAGATTGATATATACATAGGAGAGAGTAAATATGAAGAAACAAATTGATGGATTAATAAATGTATTAAACAATTATAACCTTATAAAAAACGTATCCGATACAATCAAGGGAATAAGCATTGAAAGCCTTATTACAGACTCCAGATATGTAACAGCCGGTTCACTTTTTGTATGTAAGGGAGACGCTTTTAAGACAAACTATCTGGATACGGCATATAAACAAGGTGCTGTCGCGTATATATCAGAAAATGTATATGATGTTGATATTCCTTATATTATTGTAACCGATGTCAGAAAAGCGCTTAGCATTGCATCCAGATGGTACTTTGAATGTCCGGGTGATGAAATGCAGCTTGTCGGAATAACCGGAACAAAAGGAAAAACAACAACAGCATATATTTTAAAGAGTATATTGGATTGTGAAAAAGCTGATAATACAGCTTTATTTTCCACTGTATGTGCTGATACGGGAAAAGAATGTCATGTGACACATCTTACAACACCTGAATCAATCAACCTTCAGGAGTATTATAAAGAAGCAAAAGAATATGGTTATCATAATGTGGTGATGGAAGTTTCCTCACAGGCTATGAAATACGACAGATTATATGGCCAGAATTTTTCAATGGGCATATTTCTGAATATAGACAGAGACCATATCGGTGGAAATGAGCATGCAAGCATGGAGGAATATCTCGACTGCAAATTATCATTTTTGAAAAATTGTTCAACGGTAATTATCAACAAGCATACAAAGCATCTTGATAAGGTTCTTGAAGCAGTAAAAGGCAGGGAGATTATATTATTTGGATACGATAAAGATTGTGATTCTGTTATCAGTAATGTCAAAGTCGGCATGAATGGAAGCACCTTTACGATGGAATTTCAAGGAAAGAAATATCAGCTTTCCACAAATCTGATAGGAAGCTTTAATATTGATAATCTGGCAGCGGGAATTACAGCAGCGCTTCGTCTTGGCGTGCATGAAGAAGCAATTCAAAAAGGTATTGCTGAGATTACGGTGCCGGGAAGAATGACGGTATATTCTCATAAAGGTATCAATATTATCGTTGATTATGCTCATAATAAGTTAAGTGTGCTGAACCTTTATAAGACGGTAAAGGATGCATTTAAGCCTAAGAAAATCGTTTCCGTATTTGGATGTGCAGGCGGTCGTTCCAGTGTAAGAAGGGAAGACCTCGGCATATTGGCGGATGAATATTCGGATATCATATATCTGACTGCGGAAGACCCGCGTAATGAAAGTGTCAGTGCCATTAACAGTGAAATAAAAACATATATAAAGAGACCTTGTTATGAAATAGAGGACAGAAAAGAAGCCATTATTACAGCCTTAAACAATGCCAGCAGCGGAGAAACCGTTGTTGTATATGGAAAAGGAACAGAGGATAGCCAGTCAATCGGCGGTGTTGATGTGCCTTATGAATCAGATACCTGCGTTGTTGAAAAATGGATGAAAGAAAATATTTGACAAATATAAAATATAGTGGTAAATTATATGAGTATGCCGCACAGTGAGGTTGAAGTGTGCTGAAAAGTACCACCATAACTGGCGAGTTTGATTAAGGAGGTAAAACCTATGTACGCAATTATAGCAACAGGCGGTAAGCAGTACAAGGTATCTGAAGGAGACGTAATCAAAGTTGAAAAGCTGAATGCAGAGACAGGAAGCGATGTAACATTTGATGATGTTATCTTAGTAAGTACTGATTCAGACGTTAAATGTGGTGATGCAGTTGCAAGCGCATCTGTTACAGCATCCGTTGTTGGTGAAGGCAAGTCTAAGAAAGTTATTGTTTACAAGTACAAGAGAAAGACAGGCTATCACAAAAAGAATGGTCACAGACAGTCATATACAAAGGTTGAGATTAAGAAGATTAACGCTTAATTTGCAGATATGATTAATGTTACGATTTTAAAAAACAGCAATTTAGAACCAATAGGATTTGAAATGTCAGGTCATGCTGAATATGCTGAACCGGGTGCTGACATTGTATGCAGTGCAGTTTCGGCTATTGCAATTACCACAGTAAATGCCATAGAATCGTTGACAGAAGATGATTTTTCGATAGAAAGTAATCAGGAAAACGGTGACATGGATTTACGGATAAACGGAACACCAAGTCATGATGCTGTTATGATTATGAAGGCATATGAGATTGGGATGACAGGGATATGCGAATCCTATGATGATTATATTTGTTTGACCTTTAAGGAGGTGTAATTGAAATGATGAGAATGGAACTTCAGTTTTTCGCTCATAAGAAAGGTGTTGGTTCTACTAAGAACGGCAGAGATTCTGAGTCTAAGAGATTAGGCGCTAAGAGAGCTGATGGTCAGTTTGCAAAAGCTGGAAACATATTATACAGACAGCGTGGAACAAAGATTCATCCAGGACTGAACGTAGGCAAGGGTGGCGATGATACATTATTCGCTACAGTTGATGGTATCGTTCGATTTGAGAGAAAGGGTAGAGATAAGAAGCAGGTTTCAGTCTATCCTGTAGTAAATGAGTAATTGTTTCATAACAAACTTATTAAGACCGGAGTATTTAATTATTCCGGTCTTTTTTCAAACGATTTATTTTATGAACAGGATATACAATTTTTTGGGATATCTATTGTAGATTTTATATGCCGGGAGGTAATTATATGTTTGCTGACAGAGCGAGAATATATATCAGAGCAGGTAAAGGCGGAGATGGACATGTATCCTTCCGACGTGAAAAATATGTGCCTGATGGCGGTCCTGACGGCGGAGACGGCGGCAGAGGCGGAGACGTAATATTTGTTGTAGATGAGGGCTTGAATACCCTTACAAATTATCGGTATCTGACAAAATACAGAGCCGAAGACGGAGAACAGGGCGGTAAGAGAAATTGTCATGGAAAAGACGGAGCGGATGTTGTTCTTAAAGTACCACCCGGAACAGTTATAAAAGATTCCAAGACAGGAAAAGTTATCCTCGATATGGCATACAAAAAAGAGCCTGTCGTCCTTTTGTCAGGCGGCAGAGGCGGCAAAGGAAACAGACAGTATGTAACGGCGACAATGCAGGCGCCAAAATATGCCCAGCCGGGACAGCCGGCAAAAGAACTCTATGTAGACCTTGAACTGAAATGCATCGCAGATGTAGGACTTGTAGGATTTCCAAGTGTAGGAAAGTCTACCTTTCTTTCACGGGTTACAAACGCTAGACCGAAGATAGCGGCGTATCATTTTACAACGTTAAATCCCAATCTCGGTGTTGTCGATTTAGGAGAAAATAACGGTTTTGTAATTGCTGATATACCGGGAATTATTGAAGGCGCATCAGAGGGAATCGGTCTTGGTCTTGAATTTTTAAGGCACATCGAACGAACAAAAGTGATTATTCATATTGTTGATGCTGCTTCCACAGAAGGAAGAGACCCTATCAACGATATTAAAATTATAAATGAAGAACTAAAGAAATATAATAAAGATATCGAAAGCAGACCGCAGGTTATTGCTGCAAATAAAATAGATGTTCTTGACGATATCGGCTATGAAACGGTTATCGCGCTGCTGAAAGAGGAATTTGAAGAAAAAGATGGAATGAAGGTATTCCCTATATCAGCGGTATCAGGAAAAGGCATCAAAGAACTGCTATGGTATGTGAATGACCTTGTCAAAAAAGCACCTGCACAAATGGTAGAATTCAAACCGGAAATAGACCTTTCCATGCAAGACGACCCTGAACTTCCATTTGAGGTTAAAAAATCAGAGGAAGAAGAGGGCGTATATATTGTGGAAGGACCTCGAATTGAACGGATGCTTGGATATACAAATCTTGATTCCGAAAAAGGATTTGATTTCTTCCAGAAGTTCCTTAAAGATAATGGAATATTAGACCAGCTTGAAGAACTTGGTATCAATGAGGGTGATACGGTCAGGATGTATTATCTGGCATTTGATTATTATAAATAAACGACTTATATAGACGAAAGGAATCAATATGAATAGCAAACAGAGAGCATATTTGAAGGGACTTGCCCAGAATATCGAGCCGATACTGAATATAGGAAAGTCTTCGCTGACGCCGGAATTTACAGAATCGGTAAGTGAAGCATTGGCAGCAAGGGAACTGATTAAAATATCGGTACTTAAGAACTGCCTTGATGAACCAAAAGAACTGGCATTTACAGTAGCAGAAAGAACCCGCTCAGAAGTGGTACAGGTTATTGGGCGGAAAATTGTTCTTTATAAAGAGTCGAAGGAGCATAAAAAAATAGAACTTCCAAAAAAATAGGTGAATGACATGGCGGAGCAGAAAATAGGTATCTTGGGAGGAACATTTAATCCCATACACAACGGGCATATCGAATTAGCAACAGCGGCATTTCGCCAGTTTGGGCTTGATAAGGTGCTTGTAATGCCAAATAATAAGCCGGCATATAAAGCTCAGGATAAAAATATATCAAACAGACACCGGGCAGAAATGATACAGCTTGCTATCGCTCAAATAGAAGGTCTTCAATTCTCTTCTTTTGAGTTAAACAGACCGGGGATTACTTATACTTACGAAACCCTGTATGCTCTTTACAGGTTATATCCGCATGTGAAGTGGCATTTTATCATGGGCGGCGACTCTATCATGTATTTTGAACAATGGAAAAATCCTGAACTTATCGTAAAATATGCAACACTTATCGTAACGATAAGGGATGACCTGGATGCTGATATCATATATGGGAAGATAAAAGAGCTGAAATTGATTTATCCGGATTGCAAGATACTATTTGAAGATATCAATGCGGTTGATATCTCATCAAGCAGATTGCGTGATATGATTTGTCAGGGGTTGGATGTTTCTGAATATATGGATAAAAAAGTTATAGAATATATCCAAAAGAACAGATTATATCTGATATAGAGAGGCTATTCATCTGAAATGGCTGTATCAGATAAATGGATATATGAATATGGAGAAAAAATGGATAGAACAGAAATGCGTGAAAAGCTTGAAAAAAAGCTTACAAGAAAAAGATATGAACATTCTCTTGGAGTAGAATATACCGCCGGATGTATGGCTATGGTGCATGGGGCTGACATCGAAAAGGCGCTTACTGCAGGACTGCTCCATGACTGTGCAAAATGTATCAGCGGAGAAGAAAAAATAGAAAAATGCATCAGGCATAATCTGCCAATCAATCGTGTAGAACGGAAAAATCCCGAACTGCTTCATGCAAAACTTGGCGCATATTATGCAAAAGAGAAATATGGCGTACAGGACAGGGAGATTTTATCGGCGATAGAATTTCATACCACCGGAAAACCTGACATGAATTTGCTTGAAAAAATTATTTTTATAGCAGATTATATTGAACCGAACCGTAAGCCGCTTCATGAAATTGAAGAAATACGCCATGAGGCATTTACAGATTTGGATAAATGTATTGTTCATATATTGAAAAATACACTTTCGTATCTTGAACATTCTGATGCCGATACGGACCAGACGTCTATAGATACTTATAATTATTATGTGAAAAATAATGATTGATAAAGGAGAGTATTCATGCGTAAATCCAAAGAAATGGTAAAAACTGCTTATGAGGCTTTGAGTGACAGAAAAGCATTTAATATTAAAATACTGGATATAAAAGATATCTCAACCGTTGCTGATTATTTTATCATCGCTGATGGTACCAATAAAAATCAGGTACAGGCTATGTGTGACAATGTAGAAGAATTTATGTCAAAAGCAGGCTTTCAACCAAAAAGTGTTGAAGGATATTCAGAAGGTGGATGGATTTTATTGGATTATTATGATATAATAGTACATATCTTTTCTGATGAAGCCAGACACTTTTATAACATTGAAAGAATCTGGAGCGATGGAAAGAATGTAACGATAGAGGAACTATAGTATAGGACATTATATAACAGGGGATATTGGGGTTAATTATATATGGAAAGCAAGAGATTACTGAATGATAATTATATAAAAATCAATCATATTGCATCGAAATGTATGCGTATTTTCATTGCACTGATTGTTGTGTTGTGGGGGATTGGCTGTTTCAGCGGTGAATGTAATTTATTTATATTTACAATCATTATGCTGGCATGTTGTATTCTTTCTTTAATTCCAACATTTGTGATAGACATTCTGAAATACAATAAGAGCAAAAGTATAAAGAATATTGTAATTTTATTAGCAGTAATTATATGTACATTGATTAGCGGTGTGCTTTCACATATGGCGCTTGCTATATGGATATTTCCGATATTGATAGCATCTCTTTACTATAATAAAACACTTGTACTTTATACATCACTTTTATCAACAGTGGGTGTTCTGGTAGCAAATGCATTCAATTTTTTCCTATGTGATGTGACGGTTTCACCACTTTATGGGGAATTTTATATGAACATTATATTATCTGCCTTTCCATGTGTGATGACGATATTTTTATTATCATTTGTTGCATATTACATCGTATCCAGGAACTCTATTATGCTGACCGAAACCATAGATTATGCAGAAGAGGTAAAAACAAATCAGAAAGAACTTGTATTTGCTTTTGCTGAATTATCAGAGAGCAAATCGAAATCGACAGGGGAGCATATCAAAAGAGTTGCGGAGTATATGCGCATACTGGGAGAAGCCTCCGGTTTTGATGAAGATTATGTTGATAAATTATCTACGGCAGCGATGATGCATGATATCGGTAAGCTGATGATTAGTGAAGATATCCTGAATAAACCGGGCAGACTTACAGATGAAGAATTTGCCATTATGAAAAGCCATGTTCTGTATGGTGATGCGCTTTTAGAGAAGTGTCCGGGCGATATCCTTCAGATTGCCAGAACAATCGCAAGAGAGCATCATGAAAAATGGGATGGTTCAGGCTATCTTGGGATGAAAGGTGAAGAAATTGCTTACATAAGCCGCCTGATAGCTGTATGTGATGTATTTGATGCACTTACATCTACAAGGTATTATAAAAAAGGCTGGTCACTGGAAGAAACCTATAATGAAATTGTACGTTCTTCAGGTACACATTTTGACCCGCATGTAGTCAGATTGTTTATTGAAAATTTTGATAAATTCAAAGAAATCGCACAAAAACAGCCTGATAAGCAGATATATTAATCGAAACAAAAAATGCCTGCCGGTTATCAGATTGATGACGGGCAGGCATTTTTTATAAGAATGATTTATTTAAAATTGACGGAATAACCCAATGACTTTTCCAAGTATCTGGCAATTTTCTACGATAATCGGTTCCATCGTGTCATTTTCCGGTTGAAGTCTTATATATCCTTTCTCTTTATAGAAAGTCTTAACTGTAGCTGAATCTTCCACTAATGCAACGACAATCTCGCCATTACCGGCGCTGTTACACTGGTCGACAATCAGCAAATCACCATCATAGATACCGACATTAATCATGCTTTCACCTTTTACTTTAAGCATGAATGTCTGATTATTTGTATTACGCAGATATTCAGGTGGAACAGGAAAATAATCCTGTATATTCTGGGTGGCAAGGATAGGCTCGCCCGCAGCTACTGAACCAACAATCGGGATATTAATAACTTCTCGTCTGGATAATGCAAATTCATCATCTATAATCTCAATCGCTCTTGGTTTGGTTGGATCACGCCGTATATACCCATTTTCTTCCAGAGTCGCAAGATGGGAGTGAACTGAAGAAGTAGACTTCAAATTCACAGCCTGACAAATCTCTCTGACTGAAGGCGGATACCCCTTTGCGAGAAGCTGCTCTTTTATGTATTCAAGTATCTGTGTCTGTTTTGCTGTAATCTTACCGTTACTCATATATACCTCCTAAACATAGTATAAACAGTATTTCAAAATAATGTTTACACCAATAAATTTCTATTTTGAATAGAAAAAATAAGTTATTTATATTCTAGCACATACGTTCTGTAATTGCAAACAAATGTTCTTGGAAATTTGTTCAAATTGTGTTATATTGTATAATATGAACATTTAGTAAATGAAAGCGAAGCGTGGAATAAGCTTAGTGAAAACTTACATCTGTGACCTTAGGAAGGAGAGCGATAATGAATAAACATATGTATATAAGAATAATTGCAATTTTAATATCAATTGTAATTTTATTTTCAAATCGAACAAATGAGATATTTTCCGGTACATACACTACAGTAATGGCAGATGAGGCAAAAGATACGCCTGTTGTTATAATAAATTATGGTGACGGAAGCTCCAGAAAATATATGAACGTAGATAATGATATGCTTGACAATTTTAAAACTGAGCTTACGAGCATTATGGATACACCGCAAAAGTTCATTAAAACGACGAAAGCCGATATGATATACAAATTACAAGTTTCTTTAGATGGACAAACTTACAGTATTACTAAATATGATACTATTCATGAGTGCTATATGGAATTAAACGGAATCTATTACGAAGCAGATGATAAACTGGATGAATTGATATCAGCGCTTGTCAATAGCGATGCAGCGGTATATATGGAGCCTGATGAATATCTCCGTACATATACATACCAATGTGATGAACCCACTACAAATGACGAATATATAATAGCGGCAGAAAGAATAACAGGTCAATGGCTTGATTATCTGCAGTCGGTTGATGGAGAATTTGCCATAGGCTCATATTCCTTTAATGGCGAAAGTGAATTTGTCGCGGATGGCTATGTAGATGACAAACGGGAATGGGTGGTTGATGTTCGATTTGATGTGAATGGAATTGATGATAACAGTGTATTTCATGATGATACCGGCTACAATCAATTTTATCATTATTATTTCGGACCATGCGTTATATTACGCCTTCGATGGGAGAATGGGATATGTGCTGTTGTTGACTACGAGGGTTCATATGTAGGAGCAATATATGACGGCCGCCTAACAGACGGCTTATATGGTATAATGGATTATAACAGCATGTCATATCCAACCTTTTATGAATTTATGAACGACTATGAGCATATCAATCAGTTGCTGACAAATGGTATAACGGACAATTATGCAGGAGAGACGCTCTCCCATAATGTTATGATGCTTTCAGACGGAAGTATCTATTATGCAGATATTATTGCGGAGCAGTCGTCTGAAGGAATTTTATATGATAATGACGGTTTCTGTCATGCTCAAATGTCAAGGCGTTTCTATGATGCATCCGGTAGTCCGACTTACAGTTCTCCTGTCAGTTATAGTGATGCAAAACAGGCGGCAAATAACCTTAAATTGAAAAAAGACTTTAAGCTTCTGTTTGACGATTACAACAATGACGGAAATCCTGATTATACAATAAAGATTGACGAGGACGAAAACGGCTCTACTTATTATATAGAAAATATGGCAAATGACGGAACACCTCGTGCAGACCCATATAATATGGAAGTCTATATGGCAGGGGCATATGATGATAGTATTCTTCTTCAACGAAATGAAGACGGCTATGTTGTATGGAATATGGATAGTGCAGAAGGTGGTATGCGGTCAAATATAGAACTTGATAATTATAGAATGTATTCCCAAAGATATTATGAGCCGGAACCATTGAATATATATGAACCTGATACCAAACACATCGTGTGTTATTTTTGGAACAATACGTCAGAAGTGGTATCGTGGTCAGATACTTACAATATAGAACGGTTTGCAAATGGAAAATGGGAGCTTGCGGCAGAGCATCTGACATGTGAGCGCGGACAGGCAGAAGCATATCGTTATGGCAGCATAAGCTTTGACGTATCCTCCATTCAGGATACTGTCTGTTATGAATATCGAATCGTCCTTGATATTTCTTCAAATGACAGCACCCAAACTGTTTATGGCGGCTTTTTTATGGGCAATCCGAACGAAAAGGCAGACAGTTCAAATGAAACATCTGTCATTGATGGACAGTGGTATTATTTTGCAGATAATCCTGTCGTATCAAAAGATAATTCGGGAAATTATACAATTACATTAAAGAATGAAATTGCTTCCAAAGAGACTGCGGAGTCTGTAAGCACCAATATAAGTTTTGCAGTCTGGCGTGATAATTCGTGGAAAGAAACCAATTATCATATCAGCGTTGCGGATACGAGTCAATATAATGTTGATATCCCATACGGAGAAAGCCTTACTTTAAAACTTGCGAAGGATGATTATGAAGAAATAAATATGAAACCTGATTTGAATTTCATTATGGCATACCTGTTGGTACATACACCTATGATACAAGCAGAGCATATCGTAGAAAGATTACAATATACAATGGGAAATTTTGCGGCTGATTTTTTGGATATTGATGTACAAACTTTTTCACAATATATCTTCTGGATGACATTGTATGATAATGAGCATACTGAGGATGCCGAAGAATTAAAATCCGGGGAGCAGTGCAGGATGGAAATAGGAATTGGGGAGTGGAAAGAGTATGTGTATTGGGAGGTGGAGTAAATCCCAAAATATATCAAAATTGCCAAAATTATATTGATTTTTTGTAAATGTATGATAATATATAAGTGTGTATTTGGTTATTATATAACAAAAGGCAATTTTCTTTTTAAAAAATATTGACATATATTACAAAAAGTATATAATTAAAAGCAGTTTAGTACCATACTAAATTTACATCATAAGTTCAAATAAAAATTTATTGAAATCGTCATCTTAGATGACCTACAGTGTGTAGAACAAAAACCTGCTTTTCTTAGCAGGTTTTTGTTATTTTACAGGGAGGAATTACATATGGAAAAAGAATATTTTTTAGGTCTGGATATGGGAACCGGTTCGTTGGGATGGGCAGTAACAAATACAAGCTATGAAGTGATAAGAAAACATGGAAAAGCACTTTGGGGTGTAAGATTATTTGAAAGTGCTAATACTGCTGAAGAAAGGCGAACATTCAGGACCAATAGAAGAAGATTAAAAAGAAGAAACTGGAGAATATCAATACTGCAAAGCCTGCTGGAAGATGAAATAAATAAAATTGATAATGGATTTTTGCTGAGGCTAAAAGAAAGCAGATACGTTCCTGATGATAAGAGAGATATAAACGGTAATTGTCCTGTATTGCCATATTCATTATTTGTTGATAAGGATTATTCTGACAAGGAATATCATAAAGAATTTCCAACAATATACCATTTGAGAAATTATCTAATGAAAACGAACGATATACCGGATATTCGTTTGGTATATTTAGCGCTTTCACATATTATGAAACATAGGGGACATTTTCTCTTTTCAGGTAATATTGAAAAAATCAAAAAATTTGACAATACATTTATGCAATTAATCAATACAATGAAAGCTGAAGAATTGGACTTTAACATTAATGTTGATGACGAAGCGTTATATAAAATAGAAAACATACTAAAAGATAAAAACACCACCAAATCCTCCAAGAAGTCCGATTTGATAAAAATACTTGGTGCACAAACAATCTGTGAGAAAGAAGTACTCAATATGGTTGTAGGAGGAAAGGTAAAACTTAGTAAGATATTTGGAAATTCTGAATTTGATTCATTAGAAAAAGCAGATATCTGTTTTTCTGATGCAAATTATGATGAATATGCAATAAGTGTCCAATCCGACTTAGGAGAATTATATGCTATTATTGCTCAGGCAAAAGCAGTATACGATTGGGCTATATTAGTAGATATATTAGGTGATTATAATTCAATATCTGAAGCGAAAATTGCATTGTACGAAAAACATAAAAAAGATTTACGGTATTTAAAAAACTTAATACGAAATAATTGTGAGAAAGAAGTTTATAACAAGGTTTTTGTAACAACAAAAGAGAAACTTAACAATTACAGTGCTTATATCGGCATGACAAAATATAATGGCAAAAAACAAGCTCAAGCAGACAAAATGTGCTCTCAAAAAGATTTTTATGATTTCTTAAAGAAAGATGTTTTAGCCATAATGAATGAGGATGACACAGAATATTTAAGAGAAGAAATAGAAAAAGAGACTTTTTTGCCAAGACAGGTTACAAAGGATAATAGTGTACTTCCATATCAGGTAAACTTATATGAACTCGAAATGATTCTGAACAATCTTGAGGACAAGTTACCTGTTTTAAAGGAAAATAAAGATAAAATTATAAAGACCTTTACATTTAGAATTCCGTATTATGTAGGACCGTTAAATGGAATAACAAGAAAAGATAATAAAACAAACTGGGCTGTCAGACGTCCAAATAAGAATAACGAAAAAATACTACCGTGGAATTTTGAAGATATCATTGATATTCAGGCAAGTGCTGAACAGTTTATAAGACGCATGACAAATAAATGTACATATCTGATAAACGAGGATGTACTTCCCAAAAATTCTCTATTATATAGTAAATTTATGGTTTTAAATGAGTTAAATAATGTGCGGATAAATGGCGAGTTACTTGAGATTGAATTGAAACAAAATATATATAACAATGTATTTAAGCGATACAGAAAAGTTACACAGAAAAAACTAAAAGATTATTTGGTAAGAGAAGGTGTTACAGATAGAAATGTTGATATAACAGGCGTTGATGGTGATTTTAAAGGTTCTCTTACTGCATATCACGATTTTAAGGAGAAGCTTACAGGCGTTAATCTTACTGATAAACAAAAAGAAGAAATCGTACTTAATATTACATTATTTGGAGAGGACAAAAAACTTTTAAGTAACAGGCTACATATTTTATATCCGGAGTTTACAGAAAAACAAATAAAATCAATATGCTCTCTTTCGTACAACGGCTGGGGAAGACTTTCAGATAAATTTTTAGAAGGAATTACTGCTCCGGCACCGGAAACCGGGGATGTATGGACAATAATACAAGCATTATGGGAGTCTCAGGATAACCTGATGCAGATATTAAGTGACAAATATTTGTTTTACGCTGCTATTGACGAAGAAAACGGAAAAAACGAAATTTCTGAAATAACATACGAATTAGTAGATAACCTGTATGTATCGCCTGCGGTAAAACGACAGATATGGCAGACGCTTCAAACAACAAAAGAAATTTGTAAGATTATGGGAAATCCTCCTGCAAAGATATTTGTTGAAATGGCAAGAGAAAAACAGGACAGCATACGCACAGTATCCAGGAAAAGACAATTAATTGATTTATATAAAAAATGCAGGGGGGAAGAACAGGAATGGATTTCTGAACTGGTTACAAAATTAAATAATACAGAAGAAAATACTTTAAGAGGAGATAAGTTATATTTATATTATACACAAAAGGGAAGATGTATGTATTCGGGAGAACGCATTAAACTTGAAGATTTATGGGATAATCACAAATATGATATAGACCATATATACCCACAATCAAAGATAATGGATGACAGTCTTGATAATAGGGTTTTAGTTAAGCGAGAAATAAATGCCGATAAAACAGATGTATATCCACTAAACAGTGATATACGAAATAAAATGCATTCTTTTTGGAAATCGCTTTTAGATGGAGGCTTTATTTCTAAGGAAAAATATAAGAGATTAACAAGGGCATCAGAATTTGAACCGGAAGAGCTGGCTGGTTTCATTCAAAGACAACTTGTTGAAACAAGGCAAAGTACAAAAGCAGTCGCTTCTGTATTGAAACAAATATTCACTGATACCGAGGTGATATATGTTAAAGCTAAGATTGCTTCAAAGTTCAGACAGGACTTTGACATAATAAAAGTACGCGAAATGAATGACCTGCATCACGCAAAGGATGCCTACCTTAATATAGTAGTGGGGAATGCATATAATACAAAATTTACCCAAAATGCCATGTGGTATATAAAAGAACATCCGGGAAGAAGTTATAATCTTCAAAAATTATTTATGTTTGATATTGGAAAAGGAGATAAGATTGCATGGAAAGCAGGTAATGCTGGAACAATTGTTACCGTAAAAAATACAATGAATAAAAATAATATTCTTGTTACAAGGCGAAGTTATGAAAAAAAAGGTGGTTTGTTTGACCAAATGCCAATGAAAAAAGGAAAAGGACAGGTTCCGTTTAAGGGCAATGATGAAAGGCTGCAAAATATAGATAATTATGGTGGATATAATAAGGCGACAGGAGCATATTTTATGTTGGTATCTTCTATCGACAAAAAGGGAAACAGAATAAAAACCATAGAATATATACCATTATATTTATCAAATGATTTCGAGAAACATCCGGAAAAGGCTTTAGCATATCTTTCATCAGATGAACGTGGATTAAGAGAACCTGAAATTTTAATTTCAAAGATTAAAATTGATACCTTGTTTAAGGTGGATGGTTTTTATATGTGGTTGTCCGGCAGAATGAATGAGGGAAAAACATTAATATTCAAATCTGCAAATCAATTTTTATTAGATAATAATATGCAAAAGGTATTAAAAAAAGTTATAAATTATAACAATAGAAAAAAAGACAATAACTCTGCTATAATATCAAAAAATGATAACATTAAAGATGAAGTGTTAATTAATTTATATGATATATTTGTTGATAAATTAGAAAACACATTATATAAGAAAAAGCTATCTTCACAACTTAAGACTTTGATTAGTAAGAGAGCAAAATTTGTAGAACTATCTTTGGAGGATAAATGTATAATATTATATGAAGTATTACATATGTTCCAATGCAATAGCATAAAGTCTAATCTAAAATTATTAGGTGGATCAAGCCAAGCTGGAACAATAACGTTAGGTATTAACATAACTAATATAGAGAATATTTCAATTATCAATCAATCTATTACAGGCGTGTTTGAAAAGGAAATCAATTTAGGAGATTTATGAGCTGGAGAATAATAGTGATATCACATAGGGCTAAGCTTGATTATCAATTAGGCTTTATGGTGGTAAGGGAAGAAGAAACTACAACAAAGATACATATAGGTGAGATATCAACAGTCTTAGTTGAGTCAACTTCCGTATCAATTACCACCAGCCTTATGGCTGAATTAATGAAGAAAAAGATAAAAGTTATTTTTTGTGATGAAAAGAGAAATCCCTCTTCCGAACTTGTAGGTTATTATGAAAGCCATGATACCAGTAATAAGGTGCGCAAACAAATTTCATGGAATGATAACATTAAGCAGGGAGTATGGACAGAAATTGTATCGGAGAAGATACGAAAACAACGGTTTTTATTAGAATTATTAAGAAAGGAAGAAGCAATACTATTAGATACATATATAAAAGAAATAGAATGGAATGATGCAACAAATAGAGAAGGACATGCTGCAAAAGTATATTTTAATGCACTCTTTGGTCTTGATTTCACAAGAACGGCTGATAATAATATAAATGCTGCTTTAAATTATGGATATTCAATAATATTATCAGCATTTACAAGAGAAATCGTTGCTAATGGTTATATCACACAAATTGGTCTGTTTCATGATAATATGTTTAATCAGTTCAATTTAGCATCTGATTTAATGGAACCTTTTAGAATACTTATAGATAAAAAGGTCATTAGTATGAATTTATCAGAATTTGGTCATGAAGAGAAAATGGAACTTGTAAATGTTTTAAACCAAGAAGTATTTATAGATAATAAAGTGCAATATGTAAATAATGCTATCAAAATATATTGCAAAAGTGTATTTGATGCGTTGAATGATAATGATAGTTCGCTGATAAGGTTTTATAGTATTGAGTTATAGGTTTATGAGAATAATTGTATTTTTTGATTTACCGGTAGTTACAAGTTCGCAAAGACGTGAATATGTAAAATTCCGAAAATTTCTAATAAAGAGTGGATTTATGATGCTGCAGGAGTCGGTATATTGTAAATTGGCACTGAATGGAACGGCGGCGAATGCTATAATTGATAATGTGCATAAAAGTAGCCCTCCCGAAGGGCTTGTTCAGTTACTTACTGTTACTGAAAAGCAATATTCCAAAATGGATTTAATAATTGGAGACATAAAGAATGATATATTAGACAGTGATGAAAGGTTGGTCGTTTTATGAAAATAGTTCATAAAGATATAAATATGCAAATTGAACTCAATTGTTTATATGGCACAGAATTAATTATTGAGTCTGAAAAACTATTTTGTAAGTATGTATGTGAGTTGGTAAATGGTGAAAATGGAACGGACAACGATTTTGTTATTTCTGATGATGATAAAATAATATCTATGAATAAAGATATGCAGGTAATACTTGAGCCGATATCATTAGATATAAATGATAAAAAATTTATTAGCAAACTCTATTCCCATTTATACAAAGTGGCATATAATGAAAATAATTTTTTAAATACCCAAAGTATTATATCACAAATTAAATCATATATTACCAAATTAGATTTTGAAGAGGATATAATGATAGATGTTGAAGATGATTTAGATATAAATACACTATTTAAAGCAATAGGTGTTAAAATGTATACTTCTGGTGATAGTATGCTCGAAAATATTATTAATTACATTAAAATATCTAATCGGTTACTCGGAAAGAAAATTTTTACATTTGTAAATCTCCGGGCCTATCTGTCTAAAGAGGAATTTACTGATTTATTATATGAATTATCTTACTATCATATATATCTTTTTCTGATTGAAAATGTAGAAAGAGATTGTGTTCCTAATATGAAAAGATATATAATAGATAGAGATTATTGTGAAATATAGCAAATTGGTTTGAGTACCTTGTATTATGCGTATGATGGCATATCATTTTTGAATTTGAGGTTTGAGAATGATGTAAATATGTATGGTACTCAAACAACGCTACCTATGACAAATACCAAAAATAAGTTTGAGAATGATGTAAATATGTATGGTACTCAAACATATCATGTTGTACGTTGCTTTAATTTTTGGTTTGAGAATGATGTAAATATGTATGGTACTCAAACAATTATAGTTTTCAGCAAATCACAAAATGTGTTTGAGAATGATGTAAATATGTATGGTACTCAAACACTTGTACAGGATGTAGTTGTATTGGTTACGTTTGAGAATGATGTAAATATGTATGGTACTCAAACATACAGGGATTGAAATTGATTTGCTTTCTTGTTTGAGAATGATGTAAATATGTATGGTACTCAAACTCAATAGCCACGCATACGCCTAAAGAATATGTTTGAGAATGATGTAAATATGTATGGTACTCAAACATTTGTAAATGATGTAGTTGTATTGTCCGTGTTTGAGAATGATGTAAATATGTATGGTACTCAAACACATTAGCAAAGAATTATCGTGATAAATATGTTTGAGAATGATGTAAATATGTATGGTACTCAAACGACTGAATATGATACATTGTCAACTGCAACGTTTGAGAATGATGTAAATATGTATGGTACTCAAACGGTGGTGTTGCAGGTAGTCAACATTTAATTGTTTGAGAATGATGTAAATATGTATGGTACTCAAACCGATAACCGGATGTTATATATATGGGTTCTGTTTGAGAATGATGTAAATATGTATGGTACTCAAACCTTATGGAGCGACAGCTTTATCGACACAGTGTTTGAGAATGATGTAAATATGTATGGTACTCAAACTCTTATGGAGTGACAGTTTTATCGATACGGGTTTGAGAATGATGTAAATATGTATGGTACTCAAACGATGTGCTTCCACTGTTCGACCCATTTGTTGTTTGAGAATGATGTAAATATGTATGGTACTCAAACCAAAGACATTCGCTTAAGTCTTACATTGTAGTTTGAGAATGATGTAAATATGTATGGTACTCAAACGGATATGAATTTTTGGATAATTATTGTAATGTTTGAGAATGATGTAAATATGTATGGTACTCAAACGATTATAGTTTTCAGCAAATCACAAAAAGTGTTTGAGAATGATGTAAATATGTATGGTACTCAAACAAAATCACAACTAAGCCAATTAATACAGTCGTTTGAGAATGATGTAAATATGTATGGTACTCAAACATATAGAAATGGTGACATTTTGAAGGATTTGTTTGAGAATGATGTAAATATGTATGGTACTCAAACAGTAGTAGCTTGTATCAATGATGACGGAACGTTTGAGAATGATGTAAATATGTATGGTACTCAAACAAAACAATAGTTACCTATTCTGTATCAGTTGTTTGAGAATGATGTAAATATGTATGGTACTCAAACCCAGAATAATTGGTATTAATTCCGTATTTAGTTTGAGAATGATGTAAATATGTATGGTACTCAAACTTGTATATTTTATTCATAACCATACCATATGTTTGAGAATGATGTAAATATGTATGGTACTCAAACAGCGTTTAGGTATTCTTTAATTCTTGCTCTGTTTGAGAATGATGTAAATATGTATGGTACTCAAACTATAAGTGATTTTGTCTAATTTACTCTCATGTTTGAGAATGATGTAAATATGTATGGTACTCAAACACAAGGGGGTGATAAAAAATGATTGAAGTAAGTTTGAGAATGATGTAAATATGTATGGTACTCAAACAATCTGCTTAAAATGTCATCATAGTTTTTTGTTTGAGAATGATGTAAATATGTATGGTACTCAAACCATAAAGAAGTTGAAAAGATAGACGGCGAGTTTGAGAATGATGTAAATATGTATGGTACTCAAACAGCGTTTAGGTATTCTTTAATTCTTGCTCTGTTTGAGAATGATGTAAATATGTATGGTACTCAAACTATAAGTGATTTTGTCTAATTTACTCTCATGTTTGAGAATGATGTAAATATGTATGGTACTCAAACTTCATTCTTCCTTTCTTGATTTTTACAAACGTTTGAGAATGATGTAAATATGTATGGTACTCAAACTGTGTGAATGATTTAAAAGATAAGGAGTGAGTTTGAGAATGATGTAAATATGTATGGTACTCAAACAGATTTTTGGACAAATTGGCAACATTGCCTGTTTGAGAATGATGTAAATATGTATGGTACTCAAACTATCATAGAGTTTCAAAATCCTACCCCCTTGTTTGAGAATGATGTAAATATGTATGGTACTCAAACAGCGTAGGTATGAATAAATACGCAGGATAGTTTGAGAATGATGTAAATATGTATGGTACTCAAACGGTATAGCTGCACATATTGTAGCGACCAACGTTTGAGAATGATGTAAATATGTATGGTACTCAAACCAATAAGAACATGGTTGATATCATATCAAAGTTTGAGAATGATGTAAATATGTATGGTACTCAAACTATTGGTCATGACATTTCATTATATGCGGTGTTTGAGAATGATGTAAATATGTATGGTACTCAAACAGGTCATCAACTTTTGCGCTTGTATCGTAGTTTGAGAATGATGTAAATATGTATGGTACTCAAACGAATATTTACTTTTAGTGGATGATGCACAAGTTTGAGAATGATGTAAATATGTATGGTACTCAAACAACAAAACAGAGGGCAGAACATTTATATTAGTTTGAGAATGATGTAAATATGTATGGTACTCAAACACACAGGGATTGATATTGACTTACTTTCTTGTTTGAGAATGATGTAAATATTAAATATATTAATGATACAAAAACATTTTAGCTATAACAAAGAAAAGAGTAGTAGATAAAAACATATTTTTTCCCAAAACCCCATTGCCACTTTTGCAACACAGGAGTATACTTGTGTCTATAAAAGGTCAAAATCTTTTAAATATGTATAAAAAGTAGGATGGATTTTATGCTATCCACATTTGATTGGAGGTCAATATGACATTTAACATTGTATTTGGACAGATTAAAAAGGGGATTGAGGGAGTTGACCCAAGTGTAATTAATGGCAAGCTTGCTATACAGATTACTTTAACAGGTCTTGGCGGCGGAACATTTTATATTGAAGTTTTAAATGGAAAACTATCTGTTGAGCCATATGATTATCATGACAGAGATGCAGCATTAACAATCAGTGTAAGTGATTTCAAGAAGTTAGCAGAAGGCAAACTTGAGCCGGTAGAAGCATTTAATTCAGGAAAGCTTAAGATTGACGGCAGCATTGAGAAAGCTCTTGAATTAGTGAAGCTGTTAGAAACCAAAAAGAACTAATTTTATAATAAGTCTAAGACGTCAACTATTAGAAATAGTATCTGATAGTTGACGTTTTTTAATCTAAACAACAATTAAACGTACAAATGTTCGAGAAAAGTATTGACATCGGAACAACTGTTCGATATAATATAGACAAACAAATGTTCAGGAGGTCATATTATGAAGAATTTAATACGTTTTATTAGTTCAAAGAAGCTTATGCTTATTGTAGCTATTATTGTTTTATCTGTTATATATATTGGCATTACACATGAGGATGCCCCTGAGACAAATGCATCCAAAGCCAGTGAGAAGTATTTTACATGCATTACGATTGAGCAGGGCGATACATTGTGGGATATAGCAGAAGAGTACAAAACAGAAGAGTACGCCAGTACACAGGACTATATTGATGAGATATTATCTATTAATAATTTGAATACTGCGAATATTGTATCAGGCACGAATTTGCTTATACCATATTATGAAGTAAAAAATTATCAATAGTCATATATCGAATTGGAAGTTCCATCATTTCAAATTTGTGTAATCAGCTTAAATGCATAAAAAGTTCAGGCATATATAGCAGATAAAATGTTTATATATACGCCTGAACTTTTAAATGTATGATGAAAATTATAAAATGCAATTATGATTCCCCAGCATTTAATCTGGGATTTTCTATTTTGTGTGGCCATCCCGGAATATTCCCACGTTCAATAGCAGCAAATATCCTATTTTTACAATTAGGTGTTTCCTGTTCTAATCTGGCAAGAGTTTGTTTGGCATATTCGCGTTTTGTATAGCCATCAGCAGGGCAGGCGCTTTTGATTACAGGAAGCTGCATATCTTTTTTAAAAGAGACTATTTCCCCTTCAGTAACATACATAAGAGGGCGTATAACCATTAACCGGCTTCTGTCCAGATATGTCTTAGGAGAGAAGGTATGTATCCTTCCTTCATATATAAGCGACATCAGAAAGGTTTCTGTAAAATCATCTTTGTGGTGGGCATAAGCGACTTTATTGCATCCAAGTTCGGATATTTTATCGTTTAATGCGCCTTTGCGCATCTTAGCACAAAGAGAACACGGATTTTTTTCCTTTCTTATATTGAATACAACATCAAATATCTCTGTTTTCACTATATGATATTCTACATTAAGTTTATCACAAAGTGCCTGCACCTTTGAAGTATCAAAATTATTAAATCCTAAGTCTACGGTTATTGCTACCAGTTGAAAATTTTTAGGATAAAAACGCCTTAACTCAGCTAATGCATAAAGAAGTGTCAGGCTGTCTTTACCACCAGATATCCCAACAGCAATTTTATCATTTTCATCAATCATACTATAACAGTCTACAGCTCGGCGGGTATAACTTAATAATTTTTGTAGTTTCATTTTTTAATTCCTTATAGTTCATTTTTTAGTCTGCCTTAAATTATTATTTTCATGTTTAAGGTGTAAATTTTTTTCTTTGGTAAAAATCTACCTATTATTATAACAGCATCAATAATAGATAATATAACCGATTGTGCCAAATATCGCAATAATAAATATGTTAGCAGTACATTTTATTAAAGCAGCAGTAAAACATACAACTATGCGCAAAACTCAGGTTTTACGAAAAAATATCGTGCAAAACACATAGAAGAGTGCTATACTAAATATAGACAAGTTGTTTGTACTACAGAAATATTATACTTTAATAACAAATAACTTCAACATGTTTATTAAAAAAATATAATTATATCTCTATTAGATAATTAGATTAAACATGTATTTTATAAACGGAGGGTTATATATGGCTGACACTTATAACAAACAAGTTGACAATAATAATATTATGTTACTAAGAAATATACTTAACGAACTACCATCCTATGTTAAGGTAGTTTTTAGAGGTATTGAAAATACTACATCATCCAGAACCCGTCTTGGTTATGCCAGGGATATAAAAATATTTTTCAATTACTTATGTGAACAAAATTCTTATTTTAGGAACAAAACGGTTATGGATATCTCACTTGATGACTTGGCCGGGCTTGAAGCTGAGGATATCGAGGAATATCTCGAATATTTAAAATTATATGAAAAAAATGGACGTACCTATACCAATGGTGAACGTGCTATTAAACGTAAATTATCTGCATTACGAATATTTTATGGCTATTTATATAAAAATGACCGGATAACTTCAAATCCCGCTGCAAAGGTAGATATGCCTAAAATTCATGGCAAAGCAATTGTTCGTATGGATGCAAACGAAGTCGTTGATTTCCTTGATGAAGTTGAATATGGGAATAATCTTACAACCAAGCAGCAAAACTGGCATGATAAACTTAAAACAAGAGATTTGGCACTTTTAACACTTATGCTTGGTACAGGGATACGAGTTTCAGAATGTATCGGAATAGATATAAAGGATGTAGACTTAAATAATTCCAAAGTTAAAGTTGTGCGCAAAGGCGGTTATGAATCATTTGTGTACTTTGGAGATGAGGTTATGGAAGCGCTCATTCCTTATATAGAAGAACGGAAAAAAATGATTCCGGCGGAAGGTCATGAAAATGCACTATTTTTGTCTAATCAAATGAAACGAATATCAGTGCGTTCCGTTCAGAATTTAGTCAAGAAATACTCTTCCGGTTCTGTTCCTTTAAAACATATTACACCTCATAAGCTTCGTAGTACATACGGAACAGAATTATACAGGGAAACTGGAGATATATATCTTGTAGCTGACGTATTAGGTCACAGCGATGTAAATACGACCAAAAAACATTATGCCGACATGGATGAAGAACGCCGCCGGTATGCAAGAAATAAAGTGCAGCTAAGAGAAAAAACAAATAAGCAAAATTGAATATTGAACAGATAGCAAATAAAAAACTGTATATATAATATCGGATATTTTTAATAATTTATATACCGATTTATATATACAGTTTCTTGTTCATATATGCTGTTTCTTATTTTTATAATCTTTTATAACGCATCAGTCATCAATAGTTAATCTAGTATTTTGTTATGATTTCATACAGCATATCAACCGTTTTTTCTATCCCATAGATACTTGTATTAATACAAATATCATAGCCCTTCATCTCTCCCCAACGCTTTGAGGTATAATAATTATAGTAAGATGCCCTTGATTTATCTTCCTTTTTAATCATGTCTTTTGCATTATTTTCTGATATTTCATATTTCTGTGAAATTCTCTTTATCCGGTCTTCTAAATTTGCATAAATAAATACATTTAAAACACCATCAACATCCTTCAGTGCATAATCAGCGCATCTTCCTACAAATACGCATGAGCCATCCTGATTTGCCAGATTTTTAATTGTATCAAAAGCTGCTAAAAACACCTTGTGGTTAAGAGGAAGCTCCGGTGAAGCACCAAAACCAAACGAATACGGATCCATCACAAGTGAATAAAGGAAACTATTGGTTGGCCTTTCATCAAAACTATCAAATATTTCTTCACATATGCCGCTCTCTTTCGCTGCATGTTTTAATAACTCTTTATCATAAAATGGTACCTGCATTTTCTTTGCAAGTGCTTCGCCTATTTGTTTTCCACCACTACCAAATTGACGGCCTATTGTAATAATCTTCTTGCTCATAATATAAAACCCCCTTTTATATGTACAAAATGACAAAAAAACTAAATATTTATATATAAATTATAACATTTTATACATGTAATTACAATTGTTGTTTTCATTGGTTTCGGTCAAAAATGTTGAAAGGCATTTTACTATTCTACAGAAAACGTAAGTCTGCTAAAAACTTCCTCGGCAGATTCCTGACTAATTGTATTGCCTATTATAAATGATGTTTTTGAGTTATTAATCTTCATTACATAATCGTATTCCATTCCTGAATATCCGGATACTTTGTAGAAAAAGTATGTTACGCCATTTTTTGAACCTTCATCTAATAGTTCAACACTATCATCTGAATCGACAATGGACTTATAATAGTCATATGACTCTTCCTGTGCAAATGTTCCCTGCGAAATTGTTGAACCATTTTGGCTGAATTGAATTGGTAATGAACTGGACAAATCATACTGCTCAGAAGTATTCATATTAATTTTAATTGTGTCACCTGTGTCAACATTAAATGTGTAGGCTTTTGATGAATGTATGGTACAGCCATTTAAGCATATACATAATACCACACATAATAAAATACAACTGAAAATTCTCTTCATACTGTTATCCTCCGTATTACATTAATATAATTTTTATAATATCAAAAATAAATTATCCCGTAAACAGTTATAATCTCTTTATTTATATTAAATCACTTTATCGAAGCGCTCTTTTACATTTCTTCTTTTTGCTTACGACTGTATTATATATATTCTTATAAAAAAATGTGACGAATTGCCTAAATTGCTTACTTTTTGCCTGAAATGTATTAAACGCAAAACATAATAACACCTTGCAATTTTGAAAGCGGCTTCTCCCTTATCAACAAATAAACATTTTATAATTTTTATAAAAAATTTATTTTTTTACTTAATATATAAAATTTTTATTGATAATTTATTTAAATAAGTTATAATAAAACGTATGCACATTTACATTTTTAATGAAGGAATGACTTAATATGCTTTATACAAATGATACCGCCATAGAGCGGTTATTAAATAGTTATCGTACATATTACAATATTACAATGTATGAAGGTGAGCAAAAGTGGCTTACAGCAATTTGCGAGTTCTATGAACACTCCGAGAAATATGTTTTGTCACGAAAAGCTGAATTATGGGCTGCCGACTGTGAAGAGTTCATATATTTGTATAATGTAGAACATCTGACGGAAGAAATATTTGCAGAAATCAGAGATTTCAGTAAAAAAGACGGTCTTTCACGCGCAAATATTGGTCCCGGTCATATGTATACTTATATTACTCCGGTCATTGTATGTAATACTTGTACGGATGAAGCAAGAAAAGCATTAAAAAAATGTCGCATTTACAAAAGTTTTCGATTTTCTCTGCATGGATGGATGGATTTTCATGCTGCTGTTTTTGAAGTTTCAAATAATCATATTTCTACAAACAGAAGCGGAAAATGTGTAGAGAAAGTTTTGAAAAATATTTTATTCCTAAAGAAAAAGAAAAGGAGATGACTTATTAATGAACACGTTAGTGTTACTTCTCATTAGTGTTGCAGTTCTTCTGTGTGGTTATATTTTTTATGGCCGCTGGCTCTGTAAACAATGGGGTGTGGATGAGAAAAATGTAGAAACACCTGCTCATACAATGGAGGATGGTGTTGATTATGTTCCTGCAAAAGCTCCTGTTTTAATGGGACACCATTTTTCATCAATAGCCGGTGCTGGTCCTATTACCGGTCCTATCGGTGCTGCTATGTTTGGCTGGTTACCTGTTACCCTCTGGGTTTTAGTTGGTGGTATATTCTTTGGTGGTGTACATGACTTTGGTGCTTTGATTGCTTCTATTCGCCATAAAGGACAGTCAATTGGTGAAATTATTTCAGTAAATATGGGACGTCGTGCTAAAAGGTTATTTTTAACTTTTGCATACCTGACATTGATACTTGTAGTTGCTGCATTTGCTTCTATCGTTGCATCAACATTTGGTGCACAGTATGACGAAGCCGGTGTTCTTGACAAAGCAGCAAGCGCATCAAATGCATCAGTAGCAATGGTATCATTCCTGTTTATTGTAATTGCTATTATTTTCGGATTCTGTGTATATCGTAGAAATACTCGTATGGGAATCTCTACGATACTTGGTGTTGTTGCCATTGTTATATGTATGGCAGTTGGTATGAAATTCCATCCTTTTTACCTTTCAGCAAATACATGGATGATTATTGTTGGTGTATATATTGCGATTGCATCGGTTACACCTGTTTGGATTTTATTGCAGCCTAGAGATTATTTAAGCTCTTTCCTTCTTTATGCAATGCTGATTATTGCATTTGTAGGTGTTGTTGGCGCTCATCCGAATATTGACCCTACACTCTTCCCTGCATTTAACGGATTTGCCGTAGATAATGGAAATGGTGTACAGTACTTGTTCCCTATTTTGTTTACAACGGTTGCTTGTGGTGCTATTTCAGGTTTCCACTCTCTTGTTTCTTCAGGAACAACCTCGAAACAGCTTGATAAGGAAAAAGATGCGAAGCCTATTGCATATGGTGGTATGCTGCTTGAATGTGTACTTGCTATTTTAACATTATGTGCGATTGCATATGCAAGAAAGACAGGACATACAGCAGGTGCAACGGATATCTTTGCAGGCGGTATCTCTGCAATGGTGGCTACCATACCGGGATGTGCAGGACTTGAGCATATTCTCTATACATTGTTAATACTTACATATTCAGCATTTTGTCTTACTTCACTTGATACTGCAACTCGTCTTGCACGTTTCATGTTCCAGGAATTCTGGTTAGAACCTGGTCAGTCAGCAAGTGATATTAAGTCAGGCTGGAAGAAAGTTATGGTAAATCCATATTTTGCCACGATTCTTACAGTTGTTCTTGGTATTTTACTTGGAATGACCGGATACTCTAAGATTTGGGGATTGTTTGGTTCTGCAAACCAGTTATTAGCAGCTCTTGGTTTACTTGCAGTTGCAACATGGCTTGGAAATATTGGTAAGAACAACAAGATGTTCCTAATCCCAATGGCATTCATGATGATTGTAACGATTTGCTCTTTAGTATTAATCGTTAAAAACCAGATTGGTATTGTTATGAAAGGCGGTGCTGACTGGGGTCCATATGCTCAGATTATATTTGGCGTTCTCCTGATTATCCTTGCGATTGTTCTTGCAGTTGAGGGTATTCAGACAATGTCCAAAAAGCGCAAACAGAAAGCTGCTTAAATTATATATACAGTTAGAAAATAAGCTGTCACTTGATATGATTAAATTATAATCTACAAGCGACAGCTTATTTTAATTCAAACTATAAAGTTTTTATACAATTTACCAAAACTCTACTCTTCCGCTTTCTAAATGATACATAGCATTTACTACCTTCAATCCATATTCCTGTTCATCCTTTTGAATTTGTATGCTATGTTCAATTGCCTGTCTGCTGTGTTCCACATTCAAGCAGCAAGCTTTATATTCATCCGTTTCCTTTCCAATGGCTTTTATAATTTCATCTGTGATAAATTTTATATAACCATCCGGTTCGTGATTAATCGCAGCATCTACTGCACCGCAGTGGTTATGCCCCATTACAACTAATAAACTGCATCCAAGATGTTCTGCGGCATATTCTATGCTGCCAAGCTGATGGTCATCAATTACATTTCCGGCAATACGAATGACAAATAAATCACCGATTCCTGCGGAAAAAATGGCTTCCGGTATCACCCTTGAATCTGAACAGGTAATAATAATAGCATATGGTTGTTGACCATCGTTTAATGTTTTTTCCCGCTGTTCTCTTGATACATCACCAATATGCTGCTTTGATAATATGTACTTTTGATTCCCCTCTATTAAACGGTTAAGGGCATCTTCCGGTTTCATCTTGTATTCTACCATTTTATCTCCTTGTTAATTCGTCTTTTATAAAACGTTTATCTGATTAGTGCTAATTTTTTGCCGCATATTACGCCTAACATGCAGAAAACTACACTTATTATAACATATAAAGTTCCCTGCATATACAATTTATGGTCAAATAATCCATAAGCTTCCAGCGAAAAGGTGGAAAATGTAGTAAATCCACCGCAAACGCCTGTTTTCCAAAATAACGCATAATTTTTTGATATATTTTCTTTATCACTGATGATGCCAACGATAAAACCAATTAGTATAGCGCCTGCTATATTGGTAATCAGCGTCAAGAAGGGAAATGTGGTTTTTACCGGTATCAGGCTTATTGCATATCGTGCCATAGCGCCTGCAGCTCCTCCTAGAGCAACATATAAAAAGCCCATGTATTCATCCTCCGTCTATAAGTCACATATACTAGCTATTATATCACGTCGACTGACGTCTCCGTGTCTGTTTTCGCCTTATGTCGATGTCCGCAAAGCGCACATCGCCGCAAGGCTCATTATATCACAATACCTGTGATTTTGCTATTCATCTCTTTCTGCATCTGCTTTCGTATAATGTACCGTTCCCCTTCGATGATTGGGAGGTGCATATACAGAAGATAACTTTAGGGCATTTCTCCCGATATTAACAACATTATGCCATGTTCCGGCAGGTATAAAAACAGTATCCCCTTTGCACATATATTCGATATCATATAATTAAGAAAAATATTCAAATTCAAAGGATGCCCTGTCCGTTTCAAAAGCAAACAAAGTACAGTCCCCTTTACGAAATTTATAAAAAGCCCGGCAGGATGCACTTTCGTGAATTGTCCTTACCATATCTCCATTCGCCGGAGCCTTAAGAGGCCGTTCAGATGTTTCCAACAGCCGGACATCCAATTCCAGATTTCCTTGTATAATCCGAACCATCTTGTTTTGGATTTTCACAACTCTGGCTCCCAGATAAGTGGCTATCCTGTATTCTTTCCCCTTCCATAATATAGCGCCTATAATACCGGTAAAATGGATTCCTGTCATGGGAATATCCGCCACTGACAGCATTAAAGAGCCGTCTGGAAAACAGCACTGTGTCCATAGATACTCTTTAGGAAATGACCGTCCCCGGTCTCCTTCCCAATACCCCCATGCATTCTGAAAAGAATATTTTTGCCCATTGATACACACATTTCCGCTGACGGAATGACGCATACTCCACACACTGTGGCGACATTCCATAAATGGCACTAACGCAAACGGCCCCATAATATCATATTTTAATGGGAATAGCGGTCCAAAATCCAAATTTCCCTTAATAGTCAGCTGCGGTGTGTGCATTGCCAGATGAATACCTTTTTCACCAAATCGATTCTCTCCAATATAAATATTTCTTCTTGTCCGCCGAAATAAATCTGCGGTAAACATAACTGTCCATGCATCATTATCCGTAATAACCTGAACAGAGCAGGTGCGTTTGTTCCTTTTGTTGTGAACAGCAGGTATCACCGCTAAAGTCTGTGTATCAGATTGACATTTCAAATACCAGCCAAAAAAAGAATTATACATATGCTTATCTCCATAAAAAAATAATGCTTATTTTCCCACGAATAAGCATTATTTATTCATTTTACAAATATCTGGAGTTAAGTTTAACTGTTATATTCACAGAAAATAAAACATTTCTAAATTTTTTATAATACCCTATCATCAAACAATATGGAATCAAGAGGATTAAAGTCATTTTCATCGCTATCTTTCAATCTCTCATAGAGCGTACAGTTTAAAATATAAAGTGCCGCCATTGCATATAATACATTTTTCAAATTCGCCTTAGTGTAGTTATATCTACCAGCATCATTAGTTTCATATCTCCTGTGTTTGATATCGTTGTATGCATTCCACCAATCTGACATAGAATCTTCCGAAAACTTTATCATTGGTGTTATATTCTTGATATTATATGGATATTTTGTATGAACTTTATAGTTTATCAGATTTGAATCCTCATTAATCAACATAACCAGCTTGTTCTTTATACCATATGGTGGTTTATTATTATTATTAATCTCTCGACAAAGAGTTTCGGCAATTGAATCTATTTCACTACAAATGGTTATAAACAATTTTAAATACTGGTTTGAAAATGTATTGTAGTTATCCTTATCTATAGAAACATAATCATCGGTCTGAACTAAATCACGCTCTAATAATCGATAGCACTTCCAATATACATTAAAAAACTCATCTCTATTCATTATCTTTACTCACTTTCTTTATTATTTTTGCCTTATTAAATATTTGACTAATATCAGCTCACAAATCTTGGCTCCAAGTGCCTGAATTAACATTCTTGATAAGGGATATGTTGTTAAACTGATTTCTTTTATTGCTCGTGAAAAATCATTTCACATATCTTTGATTTCTTCACTTTTACTTAACTGACCTAAATTCATTTATACTAAAGGTATTTTGCTATAAAGTATATTCAATATGATGGAAAAAGTCAATAGTAAACTGCACAGTTAAAAACGCATCATGCAACCAATCAATCCCAGTTACTCGATTGTGTAGTCTAATACAAAATGAACTTGTCCAAGTTCATTCAGACAAGCTCATTTTCTCATGCTATAAAATCAACAAAATTTAAAATGAATAGAATTTAAAATTTCAATTCAGCGAATTTTTTTCAAAAGCTCTCTATTATTCAGGTACGGATATTCTTTACATTAATCTTTCAAATATCGTTTTACAAATTCCAAACCGCCAAGTACCGCGATTCCAATAAGAAAGGCAACAATATGAAATGTATCTATACTTACCGGGGATTGGGGAACTTTAAGCGTTGTCGGTCCCATAATGATAGCATACAGCGAGCCTATCAACAGTCCAAGTATTAGATATATCATTTGGGAGCGAAATCGGCGCAATCCTATACGAATCAGCTTTGATGCAAAAACAATACCAATTAATACACCGGCAGCAAGGACAAGTATACCAGGCAAATATTGCATTTGCAGATGAAGTAACTCCCGAACAGCACTTATGGTTGGTAGATATACGCCCAAAATCAGCAGCATCGTTGAACCGGACACCCCCGGAAGCAACATGGCAGAGATAGCAAGTATACCAGCCAGAAGCAGGTATCCATAGCCTAGAACGCTTAGATTCTGAAAATCAATAGCAGCAATTCCGGCAGAGTCTCCACGAAACGCTGTCAGCAATATGACGGCGGCTGCACCAAGCAATGTGAAAATCAGGCATTGGTATTGACCTTTCAGTGAACTGCGTTCTTCATAGATGATAAACGGAATTGCCGAAACCGTCAGTCCTAAAAACAACGAGCTTAAAAAGTAAATATTAGCTTCAAAAATATGTGACAAAAGCAACACAGAGCCGCCCATTCCAATACTCCATCCGACTGCAAATTTTATCAGGTAAAAGAAAGCGGTACGGCGTTTATCCTTATCCTTTCCAAAGAACTGATGCAGCGCTGTCAAAAATCGCTCATAAAATCCCATAATAAATGCAATCGTTCCACCAGATACACCTGGCACGCTATCAGCGAGAGCCATGAAAAATCCATGTATCATTGTAAGTATCATTTCCTATTCTCTCCAATCTTTTTGAATTTTTATAAGAAAGCCTCTTTCTTGGCAAAATGTACGAACTGTGCGTGCTTCAACAGTCCGTACATTCATTCGTTCTTAATTTTGAGATGTCTGTTTTCCGCAGGACTGACAGAATCTATCACTTTTTTGCATTATCTCGCCACACTCCGGACACCTTAATGTCAAAGCAGCACCACATTTGGTACAGTATTGCGCTGCCGCAGAAGAATAACAACCGCAGGAAAAACACTTTTGGCACTTGAAGCTGCGCACAAGGTTAAAGAGTATCGCAGCAAACACGTTTCCACCCAAACCCAAAAGAAACCAAAGGAATCCGTTCATGCCGGACAGTACGGCAGCTTTATAAAGCCACGCAGCAATGAGCAGCCAGAAAACCAAAGCTGCCAGAGCAAAAAAGAGTCCTGTAATGCCTATTGTAATTTTTGCAGCAACGGAAGGTTCGGTAATATGTATGTTCTCGAACAGCTCTTCTTTATGATGCTCATTTTCAACCTCATGATAATCAGATTTTTCATATTTTACCTTATAATGCCCATCATCCACATCTTCATGCCATTCCTGTACATTTGTAATTACTTCACGAATCTGTCCTCTGAGCAAAAATGCAGACAATCCTCCGCCAATCAGCGCCACACACAGCACTGAAATCATAAGTCTCTTAAGCTTTTGCGGAAAATTGATTTCCATGATTTTATTTACAATATTTTTCATAACTGAAAACCTCCTTGTATTTTATGTTTATAGTATAAATTGATAAGTTAAACTGAACTTTTTCTATTGTTAAACAGAAGATAAAATAACTGAATTACATCTCTCTATTTGTTCTTCATAAATCTTTTCAACAGTTTCTGCAAAAGCTGAAACAGAGAACTTGCAACTGGTTTTTAATGCATTGCGCCGAAATTTTTCCTTTAATTCCGGATGTTGGATATAGGTTCTTATTCTATCGCACATTTCTTCCGTCGTCTCATATTGCCAACCGTTCATTCCGTTTTGCAGCACACCTTTCAAGCAGTCATCCTTTCGACAGAGCAAAGGAATCCCGGATGCCAGGGCTTCTAAATAAGTAAGTCCCTGTGTTTCACTTGTTGATGCACTTACAAATAAATCTCCTGCTTTATAGTAGCGCCAAATTTCATCTGGTGCGACCATACCAGTAAAAATCACCTGATTTTCTATGCCAATCTCTTTAGACAACTGTTCCAGTTTACAATGATATGGGCCATCTCCGACAATCAGTAACGTAAGTGGTTCATTACGAAAATAACAAATTGACCTGAAAACCTCTTCATAATTTTTCTCTTTTGCCAAACGGCCGACTGATACAAGTACCGTATGACATTTGGGAATACCCAGCTTCTCTCGCAACTGCATACCTGTGAAATCTGTTCTTTCTCGGGAAAACTGTTCAATTTCAATTCCACTTGGAACAACATAAATCGGCTTTGTAATCTCATAGCTATAAAGTAACTTTTTTACTTTTTCTGTTGGAGCAATGATGCAATCACATTCTGAGACAATATGATGTGAGAATAATTTTGCTGCAGTCTGCCCCCACTTCTTTACCGGTGAAAAATAATGTGTGTAGTTTTCATAGACCGTATGATAGGTATGAATAAGTGGAATATTCAGTGTATCTGCAATTTTCTTAGCTAGTCGGAAGGTGCTGAATTCACTGTTGGAGTGAACAACATCCGGTTTCCAGGCTATTATTTCCTGTATTGCTTTTCTTCCAACAACCGTACGCAGCCTTGCATTAGGATAGATAATACCGGCAGGTATCGAACCCACGCAGATTAAACTATCTGTTGAAAATGAATGTGACGATTGTGATAATGTCAGTATCCGAACCTCATGTCCAAGCATTTCAAGTCCATGCCGCAAATTCAAAATCGAAGTAACGACGCCATTGATGGCAGGCGTATACCAATCAGAAGTTAAAAGAATTTTCATATATTTCCACCTCCCATTAAGCAAGTAACCGGTGTTATAGTATACAAGCTTTTTAAAACTGTTGGAATAACGTCTAGTATGAAGCTGATATCTACGGCCGCTTTCAATTGTTGTTTCAAATATTCATCATGCATAGCGGTGAAATATGGATACAGATTATCTATGTCATATACTTTGGGTTGTGCGTACCATGTAGACAATACTGTGCTAAAGCGATTTCCCAAATCTTTTTCATATCGAATATGTTCAAGCAGATTTCCTCTGAAAACCGGATTATGCGGATAGGTAAACGCATCTGTCAAATAATGAACCAATTTCCCGATACGATAATAATAAAGGAAACCTCTATTTTCAGAGCATTGTAATTTCTTAAGCAACGATTGAATAGACGGAATCATATTAGGATAATGATGTCCCCTTAAAGGCTGACAGGACAAGGAGCCTTTTAAATAAGTCGCAATATTCAAATCAGGCTCTATGCAGCCGAAAATAAAAGCCATGTTTGCAGGCTCTGAATCAAAATGAATGTAGTTTCTAATCAAATAAATTGCGAGCTCGTAATGATTTTTTGTAGTCATAGCTTACCTCCTTTTTTTACTGCTTTTATGATAAGGAAAACATTTAAACTACACTTTTTCTATTGTTAAACAGAAGATAAAATAAAAACCGTATGCTATGCAGATAAATCTGCATAGCATACGGTTAAATGTCTTATCCTCTGAACCGATATCCCGCACCCCAGACCGTTTCAATATATTGTGGATTTGCCGGATTTTTTTCTAATTTTTCACGCAGACGATTGATGTGTACGGCAACAGTAGCATTATCGCCTATAGCATCCATCCCCCATACGTTTTCATAGAGCGTTTCCCGGTCGAAAACCATGTCCGCATTTAGCATCATAAAAAGCAGCAGTTCATACTCTTTGTTTTTTAGTTCAACTTCTCTGTCCTCTACAAACACACGATGTGTTCCCGTATTCAGACGAATCATGCCTAACATAATTTCGGACGGTGCTTTTTTTGTACCGGATAGCCGTTCATACTGTGCAAGATTGGCTTTGATGCGGGCTACCAATACACTTGGAGAAAAAGGTTTTTCAATGTAATCATCTGCGCCTAATCCCAGCCCGCGTATTTTGTCTATATCCTCCTGCTTTGCCGTAACCATAAGAATTGGAATATCGATTTTCTCACGCAGCTTGCAGCACACGGTAAAACCGTCCATTTCGGGAAGCATCAAATCAAGCAGAATCAAATCAAATTCACCGCTTAGTCCCCGGTTCAGCCCCCGAATACCATCAGATGCAATTTCTACTGAAAATTGCTCAAGCGCCAGATAATCCCGTTCAATATTGGCAATCGCCACATCATCTTCAACAATCAATATTTTTTTCATCTATTATCACCTCGTTGGGAAAGTCAATTTGTATTGTAAGTCCGCCCTCTTCGTTATTTTCTGCCATTATTGTTCCGCCCATTCGTTGAACTGCATTTGCTACAATGGCAAGCCCAAGTCCACTTCCCGAACCGGGATTCTGTCTTGACGGGTCGCTTCGATAGAACACTTCAAACAAGTGTGACAAAGCCTCAGGCGGCACACCCGGTCCATCGTCAAAAAATGAAAGCCGACAGCCGTTTTCCTTTTTACACAGGGTAATATAAGCCTTTCCAATCTCTTTGTTTTTATATTTTAAACTATTTTCTAAAATATTTGTGATTATACGTTGTATCTGCATCGAATCAGCTATCAGCGTAATTGGAGAAAGAGTTGTATCTATTTTTAGTCCTTTCTGTGCATATTCTTCTTGCAATGATGCAATAGTGGCACTGATAATTTCATCAAGCCTGATGGGTTGCGGATTTTCCGGATACTCACCAAGCTCCATTTTTGAAAAGAGAAACAGTTGTGATACAATATGTGCAAGGTCTTCTGCTTTTGTTTTGACAGTTTTTAAATATTGGCGCTGTGATTCCGGCGTTTTCGCTACACCGTCAAGCAGTCCCTCCACATAAGCCTGAATCGAAGTAAGAGGAGAACGGATATCATGTGAAATCCCTGCAATCAGTTCTTTGCGACTTTTCTCCTGTTGTTGTATTTTCTGCACTGAATCTTTCAATCTGACCGCCATTTCATTAAAATCCTCGCAAATGGGTTGAAATTCATCCCGCTGGTCATAGACAATGCGGAAATCAAGATTGCCGTCCCGCAGTTCATGAACGCCATCAGACAAAATATCCAAAGGTTCTTCAATTCGTCTAAGAATAAATCTTGTCAGAAAACGATTCGTCAGCAGAATTGATAGAAAAATCGTAAAGGCAATCAAGATAACAGCAATTGCTGCTATCATTTTCAGGTCCTCATAAGAGCGTATATGATTATATCCGCCGGATAAATAAAGAATATACACCATTCCGTGTACCTTAATTTCGCTTCTGTTCAGTACTCTTCCGTTCTGTGTAACAGTAGCCCTGTTCCCCAGGCTGTCTGCCGCCGCATAAAGTGCATTATCATCTGCGGTCTGAGTTCCATAGGAATATATAATTTCCTTGCCGGAACAGATTTTAATTGCCATCCCATTGCTATCAACCAAAGGCTCAAGGGATGAAAAATCAGATTCTTTCTTAATGGCATCTTCTACCTTTTCGGATGCCAGTGTACACACCATTTCAAATTCTTCCTGGTCATGAATTTCGATTCCAAATCCATTGATAAATGCAAGCCAAATAAAGCCGATGCAAAGTATACCAACGAAAGCGGCTGCCATCACCGGAACTAAAATCATGAAAATATTGGACCAGAATAATCTCTTTTTTATTGTCATGCCACTTGCCGCCTTTCTGCCTGGGAATATGTGAACACTAAACTCGCCTTCTGCTCGCTAAGGTTTCAGGTATATGTTCTCACTAAATTCATACTTCGCTCTGGCTCGTATTCATTAAGTGTTCACATTATACCATATAATTAACAGGAATATATAAACTACAGTTAAACTGTTTTGATTTTCCGTTGTGCATATTTGTCTGATATATATTATAAATCTAAATTGTTACATTAAAAAAGACCTCAGTATTATTTCTAAAACTGAGGTCTTAAAAATTGTATTTTTTCCTGTTTCCAGATTTTTTTCAGCCGTTCGATATACTTCCTAAATAAACAGCCAATTACAGAGACGCTTTCAGAATATCCAGAATATCCTGTTCTGAAAGCGGCACATAGGCACTTTCCAGTCCCTCGTTCACAGCGATATGATGTGCCATTTCGGAAAGCCTGCTCTCATCAATCCCCACATCCTTTAAATGCATTGGGATTCCGATGGATTCAAAGAAATGGTAGGTTTCCTCGATTGCTTTCTCTGCAATTTCGTACGGTTCAAAGCTGCTGTCAATTCCGAACACATTCACACCGTACTTCACGAACCGCTCCAATGTCCTGTCGCTTAAAATATGCTTCATCCATCTCGGTGTGAGGATGGCAAGCCCCTCGCCGTGGGTAATGTCGTAATAGGCGCTTAGCGCGTGTTCCATACCGTGACATGGCCAACCGGAAGCACTGTTTCCAAGTGCATAGATGCCATTACAGCCATAAGTACAGGCCTGCATCATTTCCGCTCTTGCGGTATAATCCTCCGGATTTTCCAGACACTTTTTGGCGTTGACCATCAGACTTTTCAGCCCTGCCTCACAGAATCCGTCATTTAAGAGCGTGGTGTCTTCTGTAAAATACTGCTCCATAATATGATTCATGGCATCCGCACAGCCCGCCGCTGTCTGTTTTTTCGATACCGTAAAGGTATAAACAGGGTCGAGAATGGAGCAGACAGGAAACAACAACGAATCCACATAGCCAATCTTATCGTTTGTCTCGGTACGGGAGATGACGCCGCCGCAGTCGTATTCACTACCGGTAGCCGCCAGCGTCAGAATGTCCACGATAGGAAGCGCAGCTTTTGCCTTAACCTTATAAGAAATCAAATCCCAGGGCTCGCCTTCATACGTTGCTCCGGCGGCAATCGCCTTGGAGCAGTCCAGCACGCTGCCCCCGCCTACGGAAAGAATTACATCAATCTTCTTCTCCTTGCAGATGCGGACACCGTCTAAAACACTTGGGTCGTACTTCGGATTCGGCTGAATGTCCGACAACTCATAAATTTCATAATTCGCCAGCAGTTCCTTTACCTTATCGTAAAGTCCCAGCTTCTTGATACTCCCGCTTCCGTAAGTCATCAGAACTTTTTTACCGAGCGGTTTCATCACATCCGGCAGGCTGGAAATAACGTCCTTGCCAAAAATCAGCCTGGTAGGTGTCTGATAATCAAAATTTTGCATATAATTGTCCTCCTTGTCATTGATATCCCGCCGGTTCAAACCGGAACCGACTATACCCCTGCAAATATTTCATGTTTATTTTGTCTCATATTCCGGATGCCATGCGGCAAATCCTTTCAGTTGTTCGTCAGTGCGGTGATAATAGCGCACACCCTTATTCAGCTTCGCAATCTCCGCCATTTCTTCAGCGGTGAGTGTAAAATCGAGAATATTCAGATTATCGCGGATATGCTCTACATTCTTGCTGCCCGGAATGACCGCAAAGCCCATCTGTGTATGCCAACGGAGAATCACCTGTGCGCTGCTTTTGCCATACTTTTCACCCAGCTTCACAAAAACCGGCTCCTCAATCAGCGATTTGTCACCATGTCCCAGCGGGTACCAGCTCATCAGCTTAATATCATACTTATCCAGCGTCGCACGAAGTTCATCCTGTGCAAAATACGGATGTGCCTCTACCTGAATAAACTGCGGTACAATCTCCCACTTCGTTTCCAGCTCTGCGATATATTCGCCCTCAAAGTTGGAAATGCCGATAGATTTTGCCTTACCATCCTTATATGCCTTTTCCAGCAGACGATAGCCTGCCAGCCAGTTTCCTGCGGGCTGATGAATATAAAGCAGGTCAACATAGTTTGTGCCGAGACGCTCCAGTGTTTCATTTACAGCGTTTTCATTTTCATAATCACACGGCCAGAGCTTCGTGGAAAGAAAAAGCTCTTCCCTGGCAATGCCGCTTGCCGATATTGCCCGTCCTACTGCCCGCTCATTGCAGTAAGCCGCAGCCGTATCAATACAGGAGTAACCCATTTTCAAAGCCTCCCTGACGCTGTTTTCAGCCTCGGCAGGGTTTAACATAAATGTACCGATTCCGATAACCGGACATTTTTTCCCATTGTTCAGTGTGATAAATTCCATTTGAAAATCTCTCCTTTCCTTTGGCGCATCCCATGTCAGGATGCCTGTTTTCATTGCTTCTTCATACCGGGAAATCTTGTAATTTAATTTGTCCATGGTTTCCTGATATTTCTTCAATCCTGCAGCAATCTCCTCCCTTGCCTCCATCAACAAAGCCCGCCTTGCAGGAATCGTACTGTCTCCCTCCTGAAACAGACGTACATATTCCGCCAGCATTTCTACGGAAAGCCCGGCGCTGCGCATACAAATGGCGTTTTCCACCCAGCCGATATCCTGAGCGGTATAGCAGCGGATGCCCCCTTTTGTGCGGGTTACGGGCGGAACTACGCCGACTTTCTCATAATACCTGAGCGTATCCGCAGTAATTCCATATTTTTCACATACTTCCTTAATCGTCATTTGTATCCTCCGTTTCAACAGTTCCAATAGCTGTATAAATTATACAATTTGGAGTTGGCTCTAAGTCAATAGTTATTTTATAAAAAATTTGTAAAATAATTTTTAAAGGGAGAATAACACATTCCTTATATCGCCCTGAATACAAATAGACCTTTTACATATCTCGGATGGGGCGAATGCTTCACCATAATTGATGCTGACATAATAAGCATCCGGATTATCATAAACCATCTGCCAAAACGGATATTTAATAATCCCCGGGGTATTCATACCAACGCCAAGTTCCAGAAACAAAACGTTAAGACTTTTATGTCTGTGGATAAAATCGGCATATCTTTCACTTGCCTGATACCAGCCTTTATCTTGAACAAAGGTGCTATCCGCTCTTAAATTCATTGTCATTGTTTTTCCGCATACAGGACAATGAGGAATTAACCCGGTTGGTATTTTCATATCTGCCTGCTGTGTAACCATATCACGAATAACTTCTTCATTATCATAGGTAGTGTTGTGACAAGGTTCGCTGCATTGAAATAATCCGTAATCCCCCTGCGTGTAAAATAACCTGTGTTTATCGAATCCCGCTTTTTGAAATTGATGGTCTACATTTGTTGTCAGTACAAAGTAATCTTTGTCTTTCACAAGTTCAAACAATCTTTGATATGTTCCGTTATCACTATCCATATAGCGGTTGATAAAGACATATCTTGACCAATACGCCCAGTGCTCTTCCATGCTTTCAAAAGAATAAAATCCACCGGAATACATATCTCTGAAACCGTATTTTTTGATAAAGTCAGAGAAGTTATCTTCAAATCTTTGTCCTGTATATGTGAAGCCTGCTGAGGTGGACAGGCCTGCTCCTGCTCCTATGATAACCGCATCTGCTTTCTGCAAAAGTCCTTTTAATTGTTGTACCTTATCCAAGTAATCTTTTGTAGATGTCGTAGTCTTCCTGTTTGAAAACATTAAATATCACCCTTTCAATTCTTTCGTCTGTCTGCAAAAAATCAGCAACTGTTTGTACTGCAATTTCAGCCGCTTTTTTCTGCGGAAAATGAAATTCACCTGTGGAAATGCAACAGAAAGCGATGCTTTTTAGTCCATTGTCGGCGGCAAGCTCCATACATGACCGATAGCAGTCCGCAAGCTGTCTGCAATGATTTTTTGTAAGCAGTCCATGTACAATTGGTCCGACTGTATGTAGCACATAGCGGCATGGAAGATTGAATGCAGGCGTAATTTTGGCTTTTCCTGTCGGTTCGTCATATCCCTGCTCTGTCATCATTTTATCACAAGCTAAGCGCAACTGAATACCGCTGACGCTGTGAATGATATTATCCACACAGGAATGGCAAGGTACAAAACATCCCCTTAAAGCACTGTTAGCTGCGTTGACAATCGCATCTATTTTTAATGTGGTAATATCACCACGCCAAAGAACAAGGTGGTTATTGATGGGCGATGCGGATAAAGTATCACTATCAGTAATTCCTTTTTTTCTGACTTCCTCACTGAGATATTCATCTTGTATCTTGAGAAACTCGCTCCCAACCGGGCGAGGAGAACGAATATTCATAAGACTTCTAAGAAGCCGCTTCTGTTCCTCGGTGTTTTCCGGAATTTCCATATCCCTATATTGCGGCATTTCTGATAAAAGCGCTTTAATCAGATATCGTCTTTTTTCAGTATGTGTCATGGTTCAATCCTCCTTTATTTCAAAAATCTTCCAAGCGATTGATATTCAGAAAAGTTTTTCACTTGGGTTCATTTCTTTATCTTCTTTCAATGGCTTTTACCGGGCAATTCTCATAGCAGTTTCCACAGTGCAAACAGTTATTCTGCCTGATGATATAAGGTGTTCCCTCATCAATACATCTCTGAGGACAATTCTTCTTACATATTTCGCAGCTTATACAGCTATCTGTTATTCGATATCCCTTTTCCTTAATCGTGACATCACCAAGCGTATAAGTTTCTCTAAATATCGGATTAACGCCAAGATTAAAATATTCGATTTCGGCATTGTCAATACAAAAGATAATTCCAATGTTTCTGGTATCTCCCGGATATACATTGGCAAGATAAGGTTGTTCCTCAAAAATTTTATCCCGCCATTTTATCTGTTCATTCTCTGCCACTACATATGCCTTTCCGGATAAACGAATCATTTCCTTATATTTTGTATAACAAAGAATCTGAACACTTCCATCTTCCATCAGTTCTTTACAAAAGTTCTTCCCTCTTGCCGTAAAAAAATATAATGCATCCGGCTCATAATGAATGGCACTGATATTTCTGATTTGAGGGGCGCCATCGCTGTCTACTGTTGCAAATGCAAGCACTTCGACCAATTTCATTTTTTTAAAACATGTTGCTAAATCCATCTGACCACCGCCTATTCTACAATCTGAATCCTGCCCATTCTTCTTGGCTTACTTACTGGTTCTTCACCATCAATATAGCCTAAGATTACAAAACATTGGCATACATAATTATCAGGAACTTTCCATTTTTTCATAAAAGCTCTGCCTTCCTCGGAATCAAAGGTTTCCTCACCTCTTGAAACAATACATGATGCAATCCCAAGCTCAGTCGCCTGCAAAAGCATATTTTCTGCTATGCAGAAAGCATCAGCAGTCCGAAACATAAAATTACCCTGTGAAAAAATAGCAACAACCGTAGGTGCATCATAAAATCCATTTTTAATTGTTGCATCATCTATCGTGCTTGGCTGCTCTTTCGAAACAAAAGAGCCTGCCAAACGGCTTCGGTCAAAATTAGCCATATTCATCTTTCCGATTTGGGTTGCCAACGCTTTATCATGAATTGCAACCATCATGCTTCTCTGACCACCACCTGCATTAGGCGCAAAGTTGCCGGCTTCAAGAATTTGTTCCAGGTCTTTTCGGCTAATCTGCCTGTCCGTATACTTTCTGATAGAATGTCTGCTTTTAATAATGTCCATCAATGCTATAACCGCATCCTCCCTTATTAATACTTTTTCAATCTATCACACATACATTTTTTTCATCCATTCATCAACATTTATTTCTCTAAACAACATAATTCCTCCCCTGTTACTTCATTTTTGGTTTTCCAACACTGAGGGTCTGCTCCATAGAAATTACCATTTGTTCCATTTGCAACGGCAGGGCATCCCCTGCACCAGGCTTTTAACTCGCATTTACTGCATTTTGTAAACTTATCATAATCTCTATACTGTTCCATCTGACAAATCCATACATCTGCCAGTCTATCTTCAAATACATTTGCCACTTTACTGTTCGTAACTCTTCTGCATGCCATCACATCACCATTAGAAGAAATCGTTATGTGACAATTACCACAGTTACAGCCACCGTAAATCATTCCTTCTTTTGCATCTGCAGGCAGCTTAAATTGACCTGTTTCATATTCATACAAGGTCCATAAATGGTCCTTTTTATTAAAATAGGTTTTACACCCTGCCGCTTCATATGCCTTATATTTTGCATCACAGATTTCAAGAAGATTTCTGTACTCCTGTGGTGTCATACCGGTATCTACTTCTCCGCCAGTCGGTACATAGCGAGAAAATGCAAAGACCTTAACTTTCGCTTTTACAACCGCATCAATAATATCCGGTATCTCTTTGATATTTGTCTTTGATACGGTACTCATAATAATACTTTTAATTCCGGCACGATTCAGACAACCGACTTTTTCCAATGTAAGCTCAAAGCTGCCCGGCTTTCTAAACCAATCATGCGTTTCTCTCATTCCATCCACAGACATCTGATATTTCTCACAGCCGCATGCTTTAAGCATTCTGCAAATTTCATCATTCAAGTGGAACGGATTTCCCATAAGTGTAAATGAGATGTTCTTACTTTTTAGGAATACCATTAATTTCCAAAAATCCGGATGAAGGATAGGGTCGCCTCCGGTAATATAGAAATATGGCACTCGGTTATAAACTTTACAAAAATCTTCACAATTAGCGACTACCTCCTGCATCTGCTCCCATGTCATGCTTTTCAGTTCTTTGCAGCCTTCCCCCGAAAAAATATAACAGTGTTTACAGCGTTGGTCGCATTCATCTGTAATATGCCATTGAAAAGCAAAATATTGACGCATCCTATCCAACCTCCATCTTTCTTAAAATTCTTCTTATTTGTCAGAAGCACCGCATGCGCTTCCACATGCTGCTGGTTTTTCTTCCGGCTGGTCACTTGCACCGCATGCACTTCCGCATGCTGCCGGTTTTTCTTCCGGCTGGTCACCTGCTCCGCATGCACTTCCGCATGCTGCAGATTTTTCTTCCGGCCGGTCACTTGCTCCACATGCTGTACCTGCCTGCTTGTTCTCATTCCATTCTGCAATATTTGATAATGCCATTTTAGTACCTCCTTGTATAAAAGATTTCGTGAGCTTTCGCCCTGTTGCATTTTTAGAATAGCAATTTTTACTTGCATAAAAAAGTACGCACTTTTTTATTACTCAGGCATAAAAAAGTAACCCTGGTTACCTTTTTGTAACTAATTGACTTATATCGAATATTACATTACAATTTAATGTAACATTAAAATTCAATTTAATTAGGAGTGATACTCATGCTGACAAAAGAAGAATTACCAGAATGTCCTGTTGCTACAACAGTTGCTCTTATCGGTAGTAAATGGAAATTACTTATCATCAGAAATCTCTTACAAAGGCCCTGGCGTTTCAATGAACTCAAAAAAGATTTAGAGGGAATCAGCCAAAAGGTGCTTACTGACAGCCTTCGTTCAATGGAAGATGACGGACTGATTACGCGAACTGTATATCCGGAAGTCCCTCCCAGAGTTGAATATGCATTAAGTGAATTAGGACAGTCTCTGAAACCTATTCTTGATTCGATGGTTATATGGGGTAAGGCATATAAAGAAATGTGATTTTTATCAATAGCCAAAAAAGGAAAGACGTACCATCTGAGTATGTCTTTCCTTTTCTTATAATATGTAGCATCATGAACAAAATACAAATAAACCAGCTAATTCTCATAAATACCCTTCAGTGTATACTGCTCTAAGATATGCCCATCCATTTCCCGGTAAAGCTCATTTAACAAAAATCCACGTTCCAAGTTCAGCATCTTATCCAAAGAATACACATGAAGTTCATATATGTGCGGCTTGTCGGGCGGCGTCATACCACCATAATAGGAAGAAAGCTCTACGGACTGCTCACCCCCTTGTATACTGGTCCAGCTATTCCTTCCCTGCACAAAATCATCTGCCGTCTGACTCTCATTCTCTTTAATCTCAAAGCGGGTGATATTGGCTGCCAGCCAATGAATCCACGCAAATCCCTTCGTTACCGGATAGGCATCCTTATCTTCTAAAACTATTGCAATAGACACATTCTCCTGTGGCATATCTTCCACTGTAAAAGGAAGTGAGTAAGTAGGGATGCCATTTTCATTGAACTGTGTCCCATACCTGCCATATTGAGGCTGAATAACACCATTTACAATACCATTGCTTCTAACTTTCATATTTAATACCTCCAATTTGATTTTCTGATAGTATTATAAGCGGCAGCTTCCAAACAGTAAATTACCCACTTTTTTGTAGGTGCTAGTCCAACCCCACACCCTTTTCCACTAAAATATGTTCCATATTATTTGCTTTCAAATAATCAATTCCGATATGCTGCATAATTCTTAAAGCTTCCAGTATTTTCATCCCCCTGTCATCTGTCAGGAAGTATTCCACATGAAGCGGATAACCGTCATAGACCTTCTTTTCTACAAATCCATAATCCATCAATTCTTTTAACTGCTCTAACAGCATCTTCTGTGTAATGCCATCTATATCACGTTCCAGCTTCGCTAAAGAGGTAGCACCCAGACGGAGTCTCCATAGGATAATCGATTTCCATTTCCCCTTAATCATATCATGCACAAGCTCTAAAGGACATGTATATTCCGTACGAATTTTCATATCTCAAAACTCCTTCTCAAATCTTTTAACCATACACGTTTTCTTACAAAAACATATAATACTATATCAGAGCATATCAATCCTCTTAATCATACAGTTCTTTTTACAGAAACACATTCCGTACTTCATAACCTCATATCCCTTTTTTTCAAAAGGCTCTGCATACTTTCTTTCTTCAATCTGTTTTAATGCTTCCATGCAGCCTGCCTCCATCTCAGGATATTCCTCACATTGTTTAAACTCCATGATGATTACAGGCTTTCTTGGTCCATTTGGGAAAAGTATAATATCCGGTCTTCCGTCTCCTGCTTCTTTATTCGACTCCACACTGTAGCCTGATACAAGCTTTAATAAAATCATCATCGCTCCATGATAAAAGGCTTCCTTACTGTCATAATAACTCATGCTTGTGCCTAACAGATTATTAATGATATCCTCCATCTTCTCCGTATCAGATTTTATGATAGCTTCACTTAATGCCTTGCTGTCTATTGTCTGAAGCTGAAGGTCAAACCATTCCCTAACAGTTGTTTTGTATACATATTTTACTTCCCTGTTGGGTATGGACATCCTAAGATATACTATATCATCCTCAAACCGCTTTCCAGTCACCTTAAGATAACCTGTAAAAAACAGAAAGTTCCACAGATTATCCTGCGTTCTGTATATATCCTCATATGTGATATCCTCATGTACAGGCTTTTCTATGCTTTCTCCATCTATAAGCCGTTCTATCTCGCTTTTTACCTTTTCATCAGCTTTTTCCACTAAATCCCTTACGATGCTGTTTGATGATGTGTTTGACCAGTATGGCTTTGGAAACGGATTGCTCTCTGATATCGCAGTATTTACATAGTTTATTATACTCCACGGATTATATACTTCTGTTTCTCCAAAGATATATCCATCATACCACTGCTTTACTTCATCAAGCTTACAGGTAAGGTCGTAATAGGAAAGCATCTCTTCCACCTCGGCTTTCGTAAATCCGAAATATTCAGCATAGTTGTTGCTTAATATTGAGTTAATACTAAGATTATTCAGTCCGGTGAAAATCGATTCCCTGCTTATCCTCAGACAGCCTGTTACTACGGCAAATTCCAATGCATCATTCGTCTTCAGTGCCGACTCAAAGAGAGAACGGACAAAATCAATCATTTTATCATAAAATCCTCTGAAATATGCATTTTCAAGCGGTACATCATATTCATCTATCAGTATAATTGCTTTCTTCTGATGATAAGAGTAAAGACATTGGGATAAGAATTTAAGTGCGGTCGCATAATCGCTTTCTTCTGCCGTTTCATCAATTACATTCTGATAACGTTTCTTATTCTTTTCTGATAGTACATTTCCTTCCAACACATAGCTGTGTCTTTCAAATTCATCAATTACCTCGTTTTTTAAACAATTATACGCCATCTCGTAGCTTGGCTGCTTTGCCGATTTTAATGACACCTTAATCACAGGGTACTGCCCCATCTCTGACGTATACCGCTCGCCGGCTTCCATTATACGTTTTCCGATAAAATACCGGCTGTTGTCTTTCTTTTCACCGTCACGCGTTCTTTCATCTTCAAAATATGTGCAAATCATGCTTAGTGTCAGTGTCTTTCCAAAACGTCTTGGTCTGGTAAATAAATTTACGATTCCTTTTTTGTCAGCCAGTTCCTTTAACATCATTGTTTTATCTATATAATAGTAATTATTTTCTATCAGTGTTTTGTAGTTTTCTATCCCTATACCGATAAATTTATTCATTCTCCACACCTCTCGTTTCATATATTTTTCGTATTTACAATGTAGGTTGCCAACGTCATAATAGCGGCAGACATTGCTTTATTAAATATTCTTATATAATACAAATATATACAATTTGAAGGATATTATCAATCCCTAATTCCCTATCCCCTGTGGACGAATCTTTTTAATTAAATCATCTGGCGTCAATTCAATAAATAAGCTATCCTCTAAAGCAAGCTGTTCTTTTTCTGCTGCAAGAAATCTTTCAAAATCTGCTATAGCGTATGCTGCAAAATTCTTTGCACTCTCCTTCCGTTTAGTGGTCTGTAATAACAATTCAACGGAATTTTCTACCACTTTCACCAATAACAGCAATATGCTTTCCCTGTAAATCCTGCTTATGCATCCATGTTCTCAGCACATTTACTTCATCATAAAATTTCTTATAAGTCTTTTTCAAAATTTGATTCCGACCTTTCGAATAAGTAAATGCAATATCATCTGGTTTTCGTTCTTTTTTTTGATAATCATATCTTTAAGGTCCCGTATTAAAGGAATTTCATATAAATTATAGGGCTTATTCTTCATATCACACCTCCAGATATCCGATTTTACGAAAATAATCTATATACCCTTTGATATATTCCATGTCTGTTTTATTCCACTCAAAGCCAACTTTCTTAAGAAACCACAGTGTAAAATCATTTTCGATACGAATGTTACTGTCGTACACGAGATGTCCCTGCTCATCCATATCATTCTGGAATGCTTCAAAAATATACTCTGTATTACTTTGCTTAATCGTCTTTTGAAGAGCTTCATTAAATGCATTTCCATTTACAACTTCCATAGATATCCTGAGGTTGCGCACCACTTCAAGGAATCTGTCAAAATAAATCACCCGGTCGCTATTCAGATGAAAAACTGTCTGTTTATCGGCATATTGGGCAATCTTAACGATTCCCTCTGCTGTCTTATCAACTGGCGAAAACTCCGCATACAATTTCATAAGATAATCAGGGAAGAATCCAAACTCCAGAATCGCCTTAACTCTTGTAAGAAAAGCGTTCTCCCTAAAATTCGGCTGAAATTTGTAATCGGATGCTCTATTGGTCAGATTACCTACTCTGATTACAATCGCATCCAGTCCATTAATCATTGCATCGTATACTCTTCTTTCCGCTTCAAATTTACTGTGAATATACACATTATCCAAAGGCTGTCCGATATAAAACGAGGTCTCATAGAAGAATTTTTCTTCTTCCGAACGATATACGCTAAAGTCATCTGCCAAACTGTTACCACTAACACTTAAGGTTGATACATGAACAAGTTTTGCTCCTACAGCCTTCGCATAGTCAACCACATGCCCGGTTCCTTCTGCATTTACTTTATGAAAATAGCTGTATGAGCCAAAGTGTTTCACGCTGGCTGCCGCATGAATTACAGTCTGTACATCGGAAGGCATTTGAGCGGCTAATCCTTCATGTTCAATATCGCCTACAATCGGTATAATTCTATGGTTAAATTCTGGTTCGTACTTATCTCCGAAATAGTAGTTAAGAATTTCACCTAACCTGCCACATCTATCATCTGTTTTATTACTCCGAATCAGGCAATATATTTTCCCGTTTTCTTCCTGCATCAGCTTGTCTAAAATGTGGGCACCAAGAAAACCGGTAGCTCCTGTAAGCAGCACATTGCCAAGAGATTTTTTCTTCAAAATAATCGAATTATCCACCACATTTCTTTCAAAAATCTCCCCATATTTATCAAAATCTGATATATCATAATGTACCTTTTCTTCTGCACTACTGTTTAGGAAATTGCACATTTTCCTTACTGTAGGATAATCAAATACATTCTGTAGTGCAAAATCAATTCCCATACTATGTGACTTAGCAACATATTCGATGGCAGTAAGACTATCTCCACCATATTCAAAGAAATCGTCTTCCACTCCTACTCTATCCATATGTAACAAATCCTTCAAAAGGTTACATAGTTTTATCTCCTGTTCTGTTTTCGGTGCTGTATACATTATTCTCTGCACCCTAAAATCAGGCAGTGGCAAATCCTTTCTGTCAGTTTTACCACTTGCCGTCATTGGCATCACATCCAACTTCATAAAATAATTTGGCACCATATACTTTGGAAGCTTTGATGATAAATGGCTTCGTAGCTCTTTTTCATCTATTTCTCCTTCAGCAGTGTAATATCCCACAAGATACTGTTTGTTATTCTTATCCCTCTTGTCTGCCACCGCTGTAAGCCGGATTCCAGTAAAACTATTCATCACACTTTCAATCTCGCCAAGCTCTATACGAAGTCCCCGGATTTTTACCTGGGTGTCAATTCGTCCAAGATATTCGATTTCTCCGTCCGCCCTCCACCTTGCGAGGTCTCCGGTATGATACATTACCTTGCCATGATGGTTTTCTTTCGTGGCAAAAGGATTTGTCACAAACTTCTCTGCTGTAAGCTCCGGTCTGTTCAGATATCCTAAGCCAACACCATCTCCGGCTATACATAGTTCACCTGCAACACCAATCGGAAGGATATTACCGTCCTTATCAAGGATATAAATCTGGGTGTTGGCGATTGGAGAACCGATGGTGATGTCTGATTCAAAATCACCATTCACATTCCAGACACTGCATTCACTCGGTCCCAGCGGATTATAAATCTTGGCTCCACTAATTGTTCTTATCTTCTGGAAAAGTGAATCTGTAAGAACTTCTCCAGCAGATACAATTAATTGTATCTGCTGAAAATAGCTGTCTTCCATTTCATCCTTCGTATATATTTCCAATCTTGTAGGTGTAGTCTCAATGATATTTACATCATTTTCAATCACCAATTCTTTAAACAGTTTTTTGTTACTGCTTTCTTCGTCATTTGCCAATACTACCCTCCACCCATGTGACAGAGGTAATAAAGTTTCTGCAATAAAGAAGTCAAATGATATTGTATTAACACTAACAACTGTTCTATGTTCTAACTCTTCTGCGTATGGAACGATATTGTTATTTGCACAGAAATTAGACACACCCACATGCTTTAACACACAGCCTTTGGGTTTTCCTGTACTTCCTGATGTATATATTACATAGCAGGGTGCTTCGGGGCTTATTTTTACCGGTCTTTCCAATATATCTTTAAAATCATACTTATTTAGATTAATGTATTTTACATTCCATTCTCTTCCTAATTCTTTATCTGTGATTACTAATTTCACGTTGCAGTCCTGAAGCATATACTCAATTCTGTCTTTAGGATACCGATGGTCAATAGGCAAAAAAGCTCCCCCTGTCTTTAGTACTGCAAGTTGGGATATCACGGTATAAACAGTTCTATCTAAATAAGCTCCTACAACTTTTCCTGACTTAATTCCTTGTGAAATAAGACATTGTGCAAGTGCATTTGTTTTTTCATCAAGTTCCCTATATGTATATTTTTCTTTTCCTGAGATAAGTGCAATCTTGTCCGGTGTTTTTGCAGCCTGTTCAGTAAAGAGTTCATGAATGCATTTTTCCTTTGGATATTCCACATAGGTATCATTGAATTCTTCCAATACTCTTGTTTTTTCTGTACACGAAATGATATCCATCTCTTTCACTGATTTTATTTTTTCTTCAGTTATTTGCTCCAGAATATACTCCAATCGTTCGATAATATATGTGACTTCTCTTTCGTCTTTGAATACAGCACTCTGATAATCCACATTGACGGTGTGACTATTATTCTCATCTCGATTATCAATATGAATCACAAATGGTACCTCGCTATAACCATTAGAGTACCATTTTGTATCTGCTCCCGTTTCGTTCTTGGCATTCTGATAACTAATCATGACATCATACAGATTTCCCGAAAAGTTTTGTTTTTCTCTTAGCGATTTAAGAATGTCTGCATATGGATATTTCTGATGCCTGAAAATATCCACATGTCCCTTCGTAATCTGCTTTGCAAGCTCTGCCACTGTCATATCTTGTTTAACATTAACAGTCAAAGGCATAGTAGATACAAACATTCCGGCAATCCTCTTTTCTCTAATGTTGCTGCGGTTCAATACCGGAACACCGATTGTTACAGATTCATTCTCTGGATTAATCCGAGACAGATAGATAATTAGCGCCGTTTCAAACAAAACAGCTGGCGTTACTGGGTGAGTTTTACAATAATTCTGCAATTTGTACTCTAAATCAAAGGATAGGGCTTTCGTAATTCTTTTTGCATCAATACTCTCTGTATTAGATGAAGATATTTTTATGATACTTTTTTCCGGTCTTCTAACATACTTTTCTTCCCAGTAGAGTTTATCTTTCTTATATCGGTCAGAAAGAAAGTAATCTTTTTCTGCCTGTATGTAGTCCATATAATCACTTTCTAACAATACATTATTTTCTCCTTCTGCCAGATTGTGATATGCTGCATCCACCTGATTAGCCATAAGGCTAAATGTCCATGCATCTGCTATCAAATGACTTAACACTACCAGTACACCACTTTTACCTTCTACCTCAAATATCAGAAAACGATACAGAAACTTATCTGTAAGTTTGATTGGCTTTTTTGCATATTTTTCTGCATAACAATCAACCTCCTCTATAGAAGAAAATGTCAACATGGGAATTTCTTCATTGATTTCAGCTGAAACATACTGTAGCGTTTCATCTTTTTCAGAAAAACGCAAACGAATCCCCCTTTGATTCCTAATGAACATATGGAGTGCCTGTTCTAATAAAGAGTTATTCCTCTTTTCCTTGTAAAAAATTGCTCCACATAAATTAGATACTGTTGTATCCTCGTAATATTTTTGCAAATTCCATATATTCTGCTGTGGTGTTGTCAAGTGAAAATATTCCATTTTAACCTCCGTAAAAAAATCTATATTAATTTATTCATTTTTTGCAATCAATACATTGCAATTATATATTCAAAACAATCTAAAATCAATACAAATGCAATTTATTTATTGCAAATCATTTGATTGGAGTTGTGTATATGGTACAAAAAATCAAACAGGATATCTCTTTAGGAGCCAATATCCGTTTACTGCGAAAACAATCCCACCTCACTCAGGAACAGGTCGTTGCTCGCTTACAGCTACAGGGTATTGAGATTTCCAGAAGCAGCTATTCTCAAATTGAATGTGGCACATATAATATTCGGGTATCTGAACTTATTGCATTATCAGAGCTATTTCATGTGGATTTCAATACATTTTTTATGAATTTACAAAACAAAAACACCCGGCAAAAGGAATAGCACAAATTCGCACTACTCCTATTGCGAGGTGTTTTATCTTCATTGATTATCTTATTTTTACAGTTTTTACCAGTCCTCTTGACCGAAGCAGCTTTTTATAAGCATTACGCTTACTCTTTGGTACTTTTACAGTTGCCTTCTTGTTTATTCCTTTAAATGCATTTTTTCCTACGTTCTTTGTCTTAAGCTTTGTTGTTTTTATTCTTATTTGCTTCAGCTTTTTACAGCCGTAAAAGGCATTTTTGCCAATACTTTTCACATTACTTCCTATGGTAATCTTTGTCACACTTAGATTTTTTCTAAAAGCATTATTGGCAACAGAAGTTACTTTATAGGTCTTTCCCTGCAATTTTATCTTATCAGGTATTACATATGTTTTTTTCTTTGAGGTTGGTTTTACATATTGTACTGACGTTTTACCGGTTATCCTGTATCGAACTTTTGTCTTTTTATCCGTATAGATATCACCTGTTTTCAATACTTTTTTATTCGGTTTTCTGACCTCCGGTTTTGTCTTATTATCCGGCTTTGTCTTATTATCCGGCTTTTCCTCATATTCAACCCATTCAACCTTGTCTATACCGCATTTCTTACATACATATGTATTTGTACCACTGTGGTCAGGTGCCGGAGGAAGTATCGCTAACAGCCTCCACTCATGATTACAGCCTTTTCCAATTTTATCAAGCGTTTCGGTCTTAGTGGCGCCACAGCTGCTGCATACATATTTTTTGTAACCATCTGAATCGTAAGTGGCCACACGTTCGTCTTTCAGTTCCCAATCATGGTAATGTATTACCGGCTTTCCAGAGGCATCTACTACTCCTGCATAGCTCCAGTTATTTGATTTTGAAATATCAAGATGCAGGACAGGACAAATTCCCATCTCATCAACAACGCTCCCATAGTCCAGACCTACTATACCATTTTCAAATACCGTTATTGCATGTGCACGCGGACATGCGACCTCATCGCCTTCCGTTCTAAGCCAATAATCCCATTCATCACCGGTTTTTCCGGATTGCTTATGATTAGGATTCAATAATGGATTGTAAGTTCCTCCGGCTGCTGCATATGCAGTATTCTTACGCATTCTTGCAGCATCATAATGGTCATAGTCTTCCATAAATCCATAATCAGGATTTGTAATTTCGTCTAAAGATGGAAGATACACTTTATCTTCTGTATTTTTTCTGTTTGTACTATTAATATATTTATTATTTCTGACAGAAGTCGTTTTCACTGCTTTTCTTTCTTCATAATTAAATGCAGTATAAAAAAAATCTCCATTTAACCAGGTTCTTAACTGGCTGTTTTCCCATATGATAATCGGCTCACCATTCTCCAATATGATGTTGCTGTCCTCCTTGAATGCTGGCAAATTTCTGCTTTCAAACCTCTGTATATCAAGGACACAATCTGCCATCAGAAACGCATCATTTCCATCAACAGACAGCACACGCCATTTTATCGGCTCTGTTTTATTTCCGCTGGCATCACTTTGCGGATATCTCCCAAAATATATCGTATCATACATAAGAGAATTATATTTTCCGGTTCGCCACGGATTTGATAACTTCTTAGTCTCTCCCTCTTTCGCTTTTACCTGACTTGCAGCTCCACCCATATTCCATGCAGGAAGTGTCAATACCATGACTGCCGCAATCAAAAATGCAAGCATTTGTTTTAAAATTTTTCTCATATCACGCTCTCTCCTTTACATTTCTTCTTTTTTGATATTTGTTCACTACAAGAGGCATTTCATCATGAATAAAATGAAATGCTTCTTGTATATGTATTATATCTATTCTTATGAAAAAATGCGGCGAATTGCCTGAATTGCTCACTTTTTGCCTGAAATGTATTTCTATATTCTATAAAATATGATTTTCTAACCGTTTGACCGTTTCTGTACGAAGATTTCTGCTTACCAGACAGCTTTCGCCATTTTTCATGACGATATAACACCCTCTTCGATTGACTTCCTTGACCTGATTCAGATTAACCAGATATCCTCTATGGCAGCGAAAAAAATATTCCGGAAGGCTCTGCGTGAGTTCTCTCATTTGTCCGATAAAATCCAAATGTCCAAATATCGTATGCAATGTAATTTTATGACTGCCCGATGTCGTCTCAAAAAACAAAATCTCATCCAATGGTATATGTCTTACGCAGTCATGACTATGTAAAGTAAAGCACGCCCTCTCTGAAACAGTTCTTTCAGCTTCCATACGGCTGACAACCGTATCGATACAGCATCCGATTCCTTTAGTAAGCTCGCTTTCTATTCCGTCGGGACTGTCCTTTACAATATAGTCAAGCACCTCTATATGATGTTCAAAGGTCTTATAGGCAAGCTCGCGGAAAGAAGTAACATAGCTGATAAACCCATAGGTATCGTATTTCCTGATTTCCTTTCCCAGTAAAAATCCGTCCATTTGCTTATTTTTCAAATCCACGTCAAAAAAATAAATTCCCCTTACCGGATGTTTCTTTACTGCTGATACAATTTCTTCCGGATTAGAAGTTGCCAGAGCTAACTGCATATCATAATTGTGAATCATAATATGCTGCTTCACGATATCCGCTTCCAATTCCAATATTTCCTTTTCGTCTTCACATATATAAATTGGTAACATATATTTTTCCTCTTAACATTTCTTCATCACTTTCAACTCCTGTGTAAAGAAACCCTTCTCACAATAAGTCGAAGAAAGCAGATTTTCATTCTGTTCCAATATTCGTTTATAACTGGCGAGTCCCATTCCGCGGTTATTTCCTTTCGTGGAATAACCCTCCTTCCAGATATCAAAAATCTGCATATTTTCACCAATATCATTACAGACTTCATTCCTTATAACAAACAATACGCCATCTGACTGTACATTAATCAATATATCCATTTCCGGCTTTTCATGATTTTGCACCTCTTCTATGGCATTGTCAATCAAAATCCCAAGACATCGATTTAATATTGTCAAATCGAAATCTATCGCAGTAAGCGGATAAGGCACCTCAAGATGACATATAATTCCAAGCTCCTGCATTCTGAATAATTTGATAAGAATGAGTCCTTTAAGCTCCGTTACCTGAATATTGGCAAGCTGATTGTACTCCCAAATACAATGACCAAGTCCCTTATCAAATGTATCTGTCAAATGAGAAAGCTGCGCTAAAAGCTCATCTTTGTCATTTTCCTGTGCATGCAGATACAAACCGGCCAGAATATTCTTGTAATCATGCCGAAAGGCTCTTACTTCCTTCTGCATTTCTTCCATATTTCGTATATAAATATTTTGCTGTACCAACAAACGTTCCTGTTCCCTGATTTTTTCCTGTCTGATTTCTGATGAAGCGATATAGCCGCATAACCCCAGTATAACAAGCAGCAGCAATGCTGCTAATGGAGACAGAATATTCCATAGCTGTTCCTTATACCGCTCAAATAAATATTCAGGAACATAAAGAAGCAGCGGAAAACTCCCTACAATCCAGCCCAATAACTTCCTGTTCCGCTTAACTGTCAGCATATGCTGAATAAAAGATGGGAACCTCAACTTTTTCATCAGGAGAATAATCCCGAAACCAAACAATGGAAAAACGACCATATAAATAATAAGATACAGACAAATTCCTGATTTCGTTGCAATATTCATTCCAAAAGGCTCAAAAATACCTGCAACCACACTGACATTATACTGGATAAATGCAGAAAGTCCGCCGATAATGACAGACGTACCGCTGTCATACTTTAGAAAATGTCTGATTTGAACGATTACAACCAACATATAAATATAAAGAGTAAGTATCTCGCCTATATAAAACGGCAGTTTGGAAAAACCGCATTGATACAATATCGTTGTATAAATACTCGTTACAACAATCATTGTCCCAATCATTTTGAATGACTTTTTTAACCCCCATTTCTCGCCCAAAAGCAAAAAACACGTTAAAACAGTCAGTGTGTCCATTATTGCGGACATTGGTATATTGATTAAAAAGTTGTTTAACAGTGTCAGTTCCATAATTTTATTCTGCCTTTGCCTCTCCTAATGGAATAAATTTCAACTAAACAGATACCTCTATGTTTATGACTGTCTTAATTTTATAAGCAGTTTATTAAAGTATTCCGGCAGTTCAGATTTGAACTCTATATATTCATGTGTTGTCGGATGTATAAATCCGAGTACACCCGCATGAAGCGTCTGTCCTTGAAGATGAAATTCATTTCTGCGGCTGCAATAAAGTGCATCCCCCAGTAAAGGATGATTCATCGAAGCCATATGGACTCTAATCTGGTGTGTCCTCCCGGTTTCAAGTGTACACTCTATCAAAGTATATTGATGATTGATACGTTCAAGCACTTTATAATGTGTAACTGCATTTCTTCCATTTTTATAATTGACAGCCATCTTTTTCCTGTCCTGTGGATTTCTTCCGATAGGCGCATCTATTGTACCATAGTCGTCTATGATATTATCATAACAAATGGCATAGTATTTCCTTGTAATGGAATGAACACTCAATTGCTCTGATATGCTTTGATGTGCCGCATCATTCTTGCATACAACCAAAAGCCCTGTCGTATCCATATCGATTCTGTGTACAATACCCGGTCTAAATTCACCGTTTATGGTTGAAAGATTACCTTGAAAATGATGCATCAGACCATTCACCAACGTACCGGTATAATGTCCCGGTGCAGGATGCACAACCATACCCTTCGGTTTATTGACAATAATGATATCTTCATCTTCATATACGATATCGAGCGGAATGTCCTCCGCTTCAATCGCAACAGGCTTTGGTTCCGGTATAGATATATCAATCATGTCAGATGCAGATACCTTATAACTGGGTTTTACCGTTTTTCCATTTACACATACTAGCCGTTCATCAAATAATCCTTTCAAAAATGAACGGGAATAATCATCAAAATAATCGGTAAGTGCTTTGTCTATTCTTTTATTTGTCCAAGTATTATCAGCTTCAATATTATAATATTCCACTTTTATGACTGCTCTTTCTTTTTATTAAAAACAACTTCAAAGTCATCATCTTTATATTTAAACAAAATCAGTATCAAAATAGCTACAATGCTGCAGGTTACATAAATATCCGCTACATTAAAGACAGGAAATTTTATAAGATTAAAGTCTAACATGTCTATTACAAAGCCATGAATAACCCGGTCTATAATATTTCCAAGAGCACCGGATATCAAGATAATGCTGCATACCCTAAGCGGCTTAAAATTATCATATTTCATCATTTTAATATAGACGATTACGGTTGCAACGAGTATCGTTATGGTAAGCAGCAGGAGAAATATTCGCTTTCCATAAAAGCTTCCCCACGCAGCCCCCCTGTTTTGTACATATGTTATGCTGAATACCCCTTTTATAATATCAACGGATTCACCAACTGCCATTTTTGCATCAACAATAAACTTTACAAGCTGGTCGAAAACGGTCAGTAAAATAATACTTATAATTGATAAAATGCTCTTTTTTTTCATCATAAAGCTCCACATTCTTTTTCCTGATTACTACATAATTCTTTTGCGATAATAAATGCTTCTGCCATATCTTTATCGGTTACATCCATGTCAATCTGTGCATTTCCAATTTTTTTAAGCAGAACAAACTTTATCTTATCTCCAACCATTTTTTTATCATTTTTCGTATATTCTATAACAGTCGATGGGGCGATATTATAATCTGTTAAATCCGGAAAATCATAGGCTTTGAATGTCCTGTATATCCGATATAAAGTTTCTTTATCGATAAATCCTTTTAAATAGGAAACTGCCGATGCAAGAACACATCCGAGTCCTACGCATGCCCCATGACTCAGTTCAAGCTGAAGATATTTTTCGATGGCATGTCCTAAAGTATGACCAAAATTCAAAAGGGCTCTTTCACCTTTTTCCGTAGGGTCATTTTCTACGACCATGCGCTTGATATTACAGCTTGTCTTAATCATATCCATTCGTGCTTCTTTGTTTTTTGCAAGTATGGCTTCTTTATTTTCAACAAGCCACTGAAAATAGCTCTCATCTTTGATAAGGCCATGCTTAAGAATCTCACCCATTCCGGATGTAAACTGTTCATCCGATAAAGTATCCAATGTAGATACATTGATATATACCAGCTTTGGCATATGAAAAGCGCCAACCATATTTTTATAGGAGTCAAAATCGACACCGGTCTTTCCGCCTATGCTGCTGTCCACCTGCGCAAGCAGACTTGTCGGTATCTGTATAAAATCAATTCCTCTTAAATATGTTGCGGCAGCAAATCCTGTTATATCACCTGTAACACCGCCGCCTAAGGCAATCAGCAAATCTTTTCTGTCGAATTTCGCTAAAATCAGCTTTTCATATATCATCTTAACGGTATCAAGATTTTTATTTTCCTCTCCCGCATTAAATACAATTGATATCAATTCTTTGCATTTTTTCTGAAGTAAATTTGTTATCGATGTCAAATAAAGCGGCGCTACATTTGACTCTGTAATAATACAAACCCTTCTGTCAGCAATTCCCTGTCCGGCAAGAAGCTCAGGCAGGGAATTAAAATCTTCTGCAAAGAAAATATCGTAGATTGGTTCATTGTTCATGTGAACAGTAAGTGAATGATTCATTACAATATCTCCTCTGTTTAAAATAAATTACAATTTTTTCTAAAATGGGTCAACAAAAGACTTGCCGCCCAAATTCTTTGTGTATACGGATGAATCACTGTTTAAATTTCCACCGCCGGCACCGCCAAGTGTAGAATCGCCAAAAGCAGAACTACCACCGCCACCGAGGGTTGATTCATCTCTCATTTGAGGGTCTCCTGTAAAAGCCGAAAATTTATCTTCGTTTGACGTTTTCTTACCCTGCGGCTTATATGCATTACCGGACTGACCTTCTTTTATGATATCCTCAAACTTCAGTCCCAATTCTTCATTAATCGGATTAACTGCAAGAAATTCCAAATGAGAATTCATAAGATTTTTAAAAGCAATCGCATAATCTTTATATTGCTGTTTGATTCCGTCAATGCTGTCCTCTATTCTTTCCAATTCTTCCCTTGCAGCATGTACGATACTGTTTGCTTTAATCTTTGCATCATTCTCAATTAATTTTGCCTTGTCATTCGCATTCTTTGTGGATTCCTCAGCATTTTTTTCTGCCAGCATCAGGGACTTCTGAAGCTTTGATTCAGTCGTCTTATAATGAACAAGGCTGTCTGTAAGTGTTTTCACCTGATTGGTAAGCTCAGCATTTGATTTATACAATTCCGTATAACTCAGCACAACCATATCAAAAAAAGCATCTACATCCTTCTTTGAATAACCCATTCCTGCCTGAAATTTTTTCTGTTGTAAATCAACAGGTGTAAGCATATGTACCCCTCCTCATAATCTTATGATTAAAAACTAATATCTGTCACTCTGTGAAGATATTGAAGAATCCCCTAATATCTCTTCTCGTAAATCTCCTGATACATATATATCATTTGGAGCTGCAATAAATATATTTCCTGAAATAGCCTGCAGTGAACCATCTACGGCATAACATGCACCTGCTATAAAATCAATAATACGCTGGGCTGTAGAAAGCTCTATTCCCTCCATGTTGATAACGATTGCCTGACCGCTTCTTAAATGGTCTATAATCATCTGTGCATCATCAAATTCATCCGGCTTAATCACATACACATGCTGTGATGAATATTGAGACCTTGAATTATTGATGGACACAAGCTTATTGTTATTTGACTGTGACGTACTTCTTGTCTGTTTAACAGGTTTTGGCTTCTTTTGGACAGGCTGCTGCGCTGCAGGTGCAGCCGGCTTCTGTGCCTGAAAGAAGGAAGGTTTTGAAGGCTTTGCCTTTGGCTCATATTCCTCAAAATCATCTTCTTCCTCATCGTCTTCATCATCTTCCTCAAATAAATCATCATCGAAATCGTCTTCGGAATCATTTAATTTAAAATAGTCTAAAAAACTTTTTTTTGCACCGCTCTTTGCCATGATGGTTCTCCTTTATTATATATTATAATTTCTAGCACCAAAAATTCCGGTGCCGACTCTAACCATAGTAGCACCTTCTTCAATGGCAACTTCATAATCATTTGTCATGCCCATTGAAAGCACATTCATATCAATATTATCAATGTTTTTAGATTTTATGTCAAGTGATAAATCCCTTAATTTCCTGAAATACTTTCTATTTTCCTCCGGATTTTCCACAAATGGTGCAATTGTCATAAGCCCTTTTACCTTTATATGGGAAAAAGCTTTGATTTCATGGATGAAATCAAGCCCTTCCTCTGTCTTCATTCCAAACTTTGACTCCTCTTCCGCTACATTGACTTCAATAAGAATCGGACAAATGACATCTTTTTTTGCAGCTTCTTTTTCAATAACTTTTGCCAGATTGATGGAATCTACGGAATGAATCATACAAACCTTATCTACGATATATTTCACTTTGTTCGTCTGTAAATGACCAATCATATGCCATTTTACCGGCTTTGAAATACGCTCATACTTATCGGTAAGCTCCTGTACCTTATTTTCTCCATAATGAATACAATCTGTTTTTTCAAGAAGCTCTTCGATATCAGAAAGCGGTTTCGTCTTACTGACTGCAATCAGAGTCACTTCACTTCGTTCCCTTCCACTCCGCTTACATGCTTCTGTTATTTTCTCTTCTACAAGTTCATAATTTTCTTTCAACATTTATCCGTCAACTCCTCATTAATATATTACCTGATTTTCTTTTACTTCATTTCCCATTAATACAATTCTGTCATATGCTGATATTCCATAGGATATACCCGGTTCAATAATGGAATAATCATCCCCTTCAACCATAACACTAATCCGTTTAAACTGGGCAATTCCCTGTGTAACACAAAATACCCCCTTCATTTTATAGGTCGCTGCTGTTGTAAGAGAGAAGGTTTCATTTGTATCATTTTTTATAAATACAGCGTCGCTGTCTATCCCTGACGGGTCGACATAACAGAAACGCTCATCTGTAAAATAAATGACAGGTGATATCTGTTTTACAGATACCTCTCCCGTTTCTGTCAGTATTCTTTGATTAAAGAACTGCTCATTGGCCGAACCGCTTCCTGAAGTAAGATATTCAACAGGTACAATATATACGTCTTTTTCCACAATTGAGGAATTTGGAATTTTAAGTCCCTTTGTTTCAGAGAAAATAAAGTTTATATCGAGAAACCTCTCATTGATATACTGTGCCATATATTTCTCCAAAGCAATTACGATATAATAATCCTCACCCTTCTCAACAGGTTCATATTCCGCAGTAATTTTCTTTCCATAATCATTTATGGTAAATGTTATATATTCGGAATCAGATACTTTTTTAAATTCCTCTTTCGTAAGCTTTACGGCTATTTTCCATTTCTCACTGTCAATAATCTTGTACACAGGACTGCCTGATGCAATCACATCGCCTGTTTTTAATGTCTGCTTACTATATGTTGTTTTATCAAATAAATCCGGACTTAATTTCGATACATCAAAATCTTCATACCCATCCTGATAATATGTAACAATGCCGCTTGCAGCGGATTTATACGCTTTAAACGTACTATCAAAAGTTGCATTTGATGTAAGCTGTTCAAGTACAAGTTCTTCATAAAGTTCTAATACTTTATTGTCCATGCTGTATTTAAAATCATAAACATCAGAAAAAGACGATTCTGAAAATCCTGATTTGAACAATCTTATCTGACTACTTATATCGTCAAATTCCTTCTCTGTCAGCAGATTTTTATTCTCCGTCTGAATATCATCAATCGCATCAGACATAGAGCCTGTTTCATCTATTGAATAAACATTCGAGGATTTTGATACTTTTTCACCATCACGGATATAATAACATACATAACCTGATGAATTTGTATATTCCAGCTTTTCATCTCTAATCGCTATTCCCGTTGCCGTAAAATCCGTATCATAGCTGCTCTCCTCTACCTGAAATATACTCATATCATGGTCATTTACGGACATTGCAATACGAATAATCATATATATTAAAATAATTGTAAACAAAATAAAACCAAAACTGATTTTAAGAGGTGAACGTTTCTGGTCTTTTCTTCTAATGGTTGCCATTAAAAAATCTCCCTTTTAGATAAAACGATGAGAAACATTTATCAGCCCCAAAGGAACAAAGTAAATGTTTCTCATATATTATTTTATAATTATAATGCTGCTATAATATTTGACTTATATTCCTCAGGAACATCGTTGCTGTCCGTTGCAAAACAAATGATAATATCCGTATTAAATTTTTGGGCAATATTATCAATCATATCAAGCGCATGCTTTACATCATCCTCTGCTTTTTCCGTAAAAGTAATTGTTTTAAAATTATCGATATAAATCTTTTCGATATCCGTATCATGAGAAATTATTCCAAGAATAAAACCGATAAACATATCAAGGTTTTCGATGCCGTAGCTTGTGCAGTTCACCATTCTGACACGATTACTAAGCTCATACATATGTTTATTATTGTTATCCAGAAAAACAATCGAGCCTGAAACTACTTTCACATCATTATTTACCTTGTCAATTAGTACCTTTGTTTTTCCTTTTCCTTTATCTCCTGTAATAATCTGAATCATTTTTATGCCTCCTGGTATGTATATTAAAATATTTTTTTATTTTGCCTGTTTAATCAGCTCTGTTATGCTGCTGTATAAAGTATCCCTGTCCTCTGCTCCGGCGGCAACAGCAATATACCGGTCGCCTGTTGAGTCATTAACAAATTCAAGAATCAGGCAGTTTCCTGCCTCCTCAGTTGTACCGGACTTCCATGAGCCAAGTGAATAACCTGCCGGCAGCTTAAACTCATCTGACAAAAAGCCATTTGTCGGTTCTATCTCTACCGTCTGTTGTTCACCATATTCATCGATATAGGTAAAATCATATAACGGAAGTGAATCAATAACATATGCCATATCATGCTTTATAAACTCTGAAAAGATGAGATACAAATCATATGCTGTTGTATAATGATTATCCGAATGAAGTCCATGCGCATTTTCAAAATGCGTATTCACAGCACCTAACTCGATGGCTTTTTCATTCATCATATCCACAAACGCAGACTGGCTTCCTGCCACTTCCTCCGCAAGAAGTACTCCACAATCATTATAGGACCTTATAAGCAAACTGTACAGAAGATTTTTCACTGTTACCTGACAGCCTTCTGTCAGGCTGCTTGCCATAACATCCCATTCATCAAATGTCACCGTACGGTCAAGTGTTACTACTTTATCTAACGAAAGCTTTTTCTGTTCGATACTTTCTATTACAAGCAATCCGGTCATAATCTTTGTCATACTGGCAGGATATATCTTTTCATGTACATTATATGCGACAACCGGCTCTTTTGACGTATCATTGACAAGAAGCGCCGAAGCCAGTTTTTTGTAGGAAGCTTCATTGATATTCTCCCCATCACTGATTACTGCAAAATTCTCCGCCATTCCATATGTCCCGTATACCGGCATATTCCTGCTAAGTCCCATCGCAAGCTGATTTTCTGTATCATACGTTTTTTTGCCGCAGCCGCACAAAGTAAAGACAGCAAGCATCATAAATGAAACAACAAAAAAATATTTATTCTTCATAATAACCTCTGCTTATTATTTATAAAATTCACGCCAATCCAAATCGCCCCTGTCAAGTGCCTTAATCAGAAGCTCTGCAGTAGCAAGATTTGTTGCTAATGGTATATTATGCGTATCGCATAGCTTAAATATATTATTAATATCAGGCTCATGAACCTTTGGATGAAGCGGGTCTCTCAAAAAAATCACCATATCAATATCATTGTTTTCAATCTGAGAACCGAGCTGCTGCTCTCCGCCTAAATGACCTGCGATATATTTATGAACAGTAAGATTCGTAACCTCCTCAATTAACCTGCCTGTTGTACCTGTGGCATATAATTGATTTTTACTTAATATCCCTCTGTATGCAATACAAAAATTCTGCATTAATTTTTTCTTGGCATCATGCGCTATAAGACCAATATTCATTTAACCCCTCCTAATACTTTTTCTTTTGCAAATTGACATTTAATACAAGTCCCATGCCCGCGCAAACACTGACTAACGAGCTAAGACCATAACTGATAAACGGAAGTGGAAGTCCTGTGTTTGGTAATAGTGAAGTCGCTACACCAATATTGATAAATGTCTGAAGTGCGATAAGTGAAGCCATGCCAGTTGCAATATATACACCCTTTTTATTGTCTGCACGACTTGCCACCTTTATACATTGTAACACTATCAGTGCCAAAATTGCAATAATAATCACACTTCCTATGAAACCTAATTCTTCTCCAACAGCAGAAAAAATAAAATCGGTCTGCTGTTCCGATATCAGCTTCGTATCTTTTACGGTAGCAACTGTCGAATTATTAATTCCCTTACCTGAAAGCTGGCCTGAACCAATAGCCATAACCGAGTTATCCTGCTGGTCTGTGGAGCTTCCGTATTCACTTCCATATAAATGTCCAAGTATACGGTTAATCTGGTACTGGTTTAAAAACTGCGGAAGTTTATCCTGTCTGATATACCATAAGAAACCGCCTGCACAAGGAACTAAAATCAGGACTGCCACACCTATAATTTTCAAGCTTAAACCGGCTACAAATATAATTACAAATAATACCGCAAAGATACATATCGATGTCGATAAATCAGGCTCTGCAAAAATAAGCCCTATCGGTATGGCAAGAAATAACGCGAGCTTTGCAAGCGTCTTAACAGTATTTAACGTCTCGCCATATTTATCAAGAAATACAGCCGTACATATAATCAATATAATCTTTGAAAATTCCGACGGCTGTATTGTAAACGAATCCGATATGACAAACCATCTGTCTGCACCATGCGCATCCGAACCTGCGCCGATTACAAGTATCAGGAGCAATACAACAATATTAAGGGCATAAAGCACCATATAATATTTGCAGATAAACTGATAATCTATCAGTGATACAACAATCATCCCGATAATACAGGCACATACGCCTAATATCTGTTTATTCTTCTGCTCCGGTTCAACACTAATAATGATGATACTTCCCATAATCATCGCTGCGATTACAAGAATAACAAGTTTAAAATTGTAATTAATCAGTTTGTACTTCTTCTCTTCTATTTCCATCTGTTTCACACTTTTCATTATCTTTTTTTATGTATATTTTTGAAATAGGTACTGACGCAAGCAGTATTCTTTCATTTATCTCTATGTCTATTCCTGACGGTTCGATATCGATATATCTGCTTAAGGATTTTGATATACTGCTTTTTAATTCGCTTATAATCTCCGGTGTACATCCTATTCTGTCGGATATCAGTATATTCATAAGCCTGTTTTTCGCATATTCACTCGTGTTATTAATGCACATTGTACTCATTCTGTCTGCCTCCCTTTCTATTTCTATGCATGTTTCTTACGAAACAGATTGATAAACGGGCGGCGTTTTATGATTTCTATGTAATCATTTACAGGAAGATTTTCACCAAGTATTCTTTTGCATATATTTAAGTATGCACTTCCTGAAGAAGTATTTCCTCCTGCTAAAGGTTCTCCCTTATTACTTGATATCACGATTTGCTCATCATCAGGTATTACGCCAAGCAGATTGACTGCCAGTATATCAACGACGTCATCAACAGACATCATATCACCGCGTCTTACCATGTCAAACCGGATTTTATTTACAATCATATCAATTTTTTCTATCCCATTTGCCTCAAGAAGTCCAATAACCCTGTCGGCATCCCTGATGGCTGAAACCTCAGGCGTTGTAACAATAATTGCTCTGTCAGCAGCAGCAATCGCATTTTTAAACCCCTGTTCAATGCCTGCCGGACAATCAATGACGATATAGTCAAATTCCGGTTTTAATTCATCAACCAGTTTAATAATCTGTTCAGGACTTACGCAAGTCTTGTCCCTTGTCTGCGCACAAGGCATAAGATAAAGCTCATTACCGCTTCTGTCTTTAATCAGTGCCTGTTTATACCGGCAGTTTCCTTCAATAACGTCTACCAGATTATAAACGATACGGTTTTCCAGTCCCATAACAACATCAAGATTACGAAGACCGATATCTGTATCAATCAGCACTACTCTCTTTTTTAATGCCGCCAGCCCTGTTCCTATATTTGCTGATGTAGTAGTCTTTCCTACACCACCTTTGCCTGATGTAACAACGATGACCTCGCTCATAATATAATACCTCCAGAAAATATAATTTTACGCTTCATCTGTGCTTTAGTATATTTTGCTTATGGCAGTTTCAAATGATAATCGCTCAAGTAATATACTCTTTTCGCTTTTATAAGCAATTACCGGTTCATCCATTGTATATTTCTTATTGCTTTGTCTCGGAAACGTCTGGCTGACATTTCCAATCTGTATATATTCCGGCCTCATATAAAGTGCCAGTATAAACCTGTTTTCACCTTTTGTTTTTCCTGCTACAGCCTGTCCATAAAGACCGCCAAGAACAATGATGTTTCCACCTGATATCACAGCAGCATTTTTCTCAACATCGCCGATGATGATAATACTGCTTCTGATTGCCAGTTCTTCCCCTGAATGGATTGTTCCCTTAAATATATAGTTTCCGGGAATATCTACAGCTTCCGGTACCGAAGAAATCTCATCCATGTCCCTTCCTTTCAAAGGAGGCATGATGTAAACAGAGGATGCCAGCTCCGGTAATTCCACCTGCTTCTTTTTTACTTCCGTAAAATGTGTGTTGATTCCTTCGATACCATTTAACTGTTCTAAAAGTCCCCTGTATTCCTCATCTGTAAGGAGTGGTCCTTTCACTGTAACAGGCATATCACAATTATCTTTAAATATCGCTGTACTTTGTCTGAATTTATTTTTTACAGCTAAGACCATATTATCATAGGATAGTGTACTGTCTGATACGACCACTATTCCATGACTGTTTGCTTTTATAGTTACATCAGCCATATCATTTACTCCTTTTTCAATAACCTGTATTTATTGGCTATGTCACGCATTACTGCCACTTAAGAATAAGTGATATCTTCTGTACTTTTATAATTAATCTGAAAACTGGTTATTTCCTGTTATTTCTGTCTGATTAAGCGCCTCAGGATCATACATGTAAGCATATACCATAGCAGCAAGCTCTTCTGCATTTCCTGAAGAATATCCATGTGGTATTACACAGGTTACACTAACCTCAGGTGCTTCATATGGAGCAAATGAAATAAATAAACCATGATCAGGTCTTGTTTCATCCTCCTGTGCAGTACCCGTCTTTCCTGCTACATCTACATGAATCTGATTGATTAATGCTGTCGATGCTGTATGGCTTGAAACAACCTGTCTCATTCCCTGTTTAATTACACCCCACTCACTGCTTGACAATTCAACATTACTGTGAATCTCATTTTCACCGCTTTTCACGACATTTCCATCAATATCCTTAATCTGATTAATTATACTCAAATCATAACATGTACCTTCATTTGCTATTGTAGTTACATATTTAGCAAGCTGAACAGGCGTATAGTTATTGTCACTCTGTCCTATGGCTGTACGAACAGCATCTTTATCAGATATATGCGGTTCAAGCTCAGGAAGCTCTATCCCTGATGTACTGTCAAGTCCGAACATAGCTGCATATTTTGTTATTTTGTCTATACCCTGCTTGTCATTATAAATGCCATTTTCATCAGTTGCCAGTCTGTATCCTACTTCATAATAGAAACAGTTACAGGAGTTTTCAATAGCCGCTGCAATTCCTAAGGTTCCATGACCACCCGGATAAATCCAGCATCTTGGTGACGGTGTTACTTTATCAAAAATACCGGTTGTCTGTATAACCGAACCGAGAGAAATAACATTTTCACCAAGTCCCGCTACCGTTGACAGCGGCTTAAAGGTAGAACCCGGAGCTGTACGCTGCATGGTGGCACGATTGTACATAGGAGTTGTTTTATCTTCAGTAATTTTGTTGTAATATTCTTCATCTATTTCATTTGTAAGTCTGTTATTGTCATATCCCGGATAAGCAACAAGTGCTTTTACATCTCCTGTAGCAGGGTCCGTTACAACAATAGAGCCGGAACATGGATCAAGCGCCAGCATGGCAGGTGTTATCTCCAGTTTTTTTATTTTTCTGTACATAAATTCATAATTGCTTATAGCACCTGAAGAAAACGCTTCGTAATCCTCGTCTGTTGCAGTATTCAGTACGCCCTGGTCGAATAACAGATTAATTACCTGTGTTCCTGTAATTTCACCTGATAATAACATATATTTGAATACATGTTTGTCGAAGCTTGTATCTTTTTCAAATTCTTCAAGAATATATGCTGTAACAACTTCGTATATTTCGTCAGTATCATAATAATCACTCTTTGCGGATATACTGTCCAGATTAATTGCACCCTTGCTGATGGTATATTTTAAAAACTCGCAGAGCGATATTTCGTTTGCAATATACGATTTATAAGTAGCATCATTTTCTCTGTCTAAAACAGCAGCATCATATATATTCTTCTCACTTAAAGTTTCACAGATAAACTCCATATAATCCTGATATTCCGCTGATAACTGGTAAAGCGGCGTCTCTGATACGTTCAGTATATCATCCAGTCTTGATAAAGTATATTTTTTGGAATTTACAAATGTATTATATACCTGCTTTTCATTTTCTGTAGCGCTCGCATCATTTAACTGTTCGATACTGATGATGTTGTTGTCAAACAGCGCGTTATAGATATCTATAATCGTTATATCATCCTGCTCTGTTGATGATGCCATATTTACCATATGCGATAATATAATATTTGCAAGCTCCCGTTCAATGGCGTTGTAGCAATATTTCTGAAGGTCGCTGTCTATCGTAAGGTATATATCATTTCCTGCTCTGGACTCCTGAGACTCAATTACCTCTAAGACTTTTCCCATATTATCTACATACATCTTCTGAGAACCATCGACGCCTCGCAGTTCCGATTCAAATTCTTTTTCAAGCCCAAGCTTACCAACCATATCATTTGGGTGATATTGTGACTTTTCCTCAAGATTATTATTATACTCTTCCAACTCTTCAACAGAGATATTTCCTATATAGCCTATGATATTGGAAAAATATACCGCATCATTATATACACGCAGGGATTCTACACTTACATCCATTCCCGGAAGTTCATCTGCATTTTCCATTATGGCAGCATAAGACTCTTTGCTGACATCAGATGCGATAACAACCGACATATATTGCTGGAAACGGTTCAGCCATATCTCATATCTGACAGATAATATCTTGAGAGTATATTCATCTGAATAAGTTTCTGCTATATTAAATAATTCCGGTCCTCTCATATAATCAAATACCTGTCTTGCAGTAGCATTTTTCTCTTCATCTTTAAGCAAATCGACAGAACTTACACCATATACGTTGATAAGAAAGGTATTCAGCACAGAACCACTGATTGTATATTCCATCTCGCCATTCTGATTCATTTTTATCGGAAGCTCTGTAGAGATTTTATCGCCATTCTGCTCTAATATCAGTATCGTTTTATATACGATTTCATTTCTCAGTTCATTTACCGTTATTCCTTTTGCCTCCGCTACTGCCTCAAGGTTCGATGCATTTGCATAACTTACGTTATAGGAGGATTCATTATATGCCAGCAGCTTTCCATTGCAGTCATATATATCGCCTCTCGTTGACTTTACGGATATCGTTTTCTGGGATTTGTATGTAAAGTTGTCCTGATATTTTGCACCATTTACAATCTGCAAATCAAACAACCTGTATACCAGTACCCCAAACAATACAAGAAAGAACAGCGTCACATAAAACAATCTGTTCTTAAGTCGTTCAACGATGGCTTCTTTTATCACAGCAAGTATTTCCCTTACCATTAATTCTCACTTCCTTTTTCTATCTGCTTTAGCTTTTTATTCACAAATACAAAAAACTTGAAAACAACCAGTGTCAAAAGTGCTGTATAAATCATATCCGGCAGCATAATATCTTTTATATACTTACTGAAATTCAGTCTGTTTCTCATTACAAAAAATACAACATATGTTGCAAAGTTAAATATAAAATCATCTGCAACAATGATAATGATAGGCAAAAGTACGTCCTCTACCAAATAAAAGCGATGGAAAAATCCATTACAATATCCTATCACCATATAAATCAGCATATACGGGCCTATTGCATAGCCAAAGAATAAATCGTACAAAAGACCGCAGAAAAAGCCGACAAGCATTCCCTCTTTTCTTCCTCTCATCAGTCCGAATGATACGGTAAGTATGAGAAGCAGATTCGGCGTTACGCCTGCTACTTCAATAAACGGAAACAAAGCCGATTGTAAAACAAAAGATATGATTATTAAAATTCCTAATGTAATAATTCGCTTCAATTTATCTACCTTCAATTATTCTGTAACTGTTTTTTTCAAATCAAGAATAACAAGCACTTCCTGAATTTTTGAAAAATCTGCTGCTGGTGTTATATAGGCTGTCTTTGTCAGATTATTGGAATCATTTTCAATCTTTGAAATATAGCCTACTGTTATTCCTGACAGATACTTATTGGATACATAGGATGTAACAACCTGATCGCCTTCGGCAATTTCAGCATCTTTATCTATATTTTCAGCAATCAGATATCCATCATTATAATTCGTAATGCTTCCCGATACATTGCATATTGCTTCTGATGGAAGCACCATCGCATTCACGTTTGATGTATCATCAATAATCGCGCGCACAACTGCATAATCATCTCCCGCATCTGTTACAATACCGCATAATCCATTTCCATATAAGATATTGCAGCCTGTAACCACACCATCGTCAGTTCCTTTATCAATATAAAAAACATCAAACCAGTTTCCTGTATCTTTTGCAATGACTCTTGCTGCTGTTTTATTATAATCCGTATATTGCGTATCCAGTCTGTAGAGATTTTGAAGTCTTTCCAGTTCATAAGTTTCCTGCTGATATTTTGCAATCTCTGTCTGATACGCGATAAGCTGTTCCTTCAATTCTTCATTTTCAGCAAGTACTGCATCATAATTCCGAAGCGCATCCGCCTTGCTCTCCACCCAGCTTCCTACTGAATTTACACCCTTCTGCATCGGTTTTATAAACGTATTTGCAAAATCCCTTACCGGTTTAAACATACCGTCAACAAACAAAGATAATACCATCAGGATGACGCACAGGATTGTAAGTGCAAGCAGTAGGTATTTCGGTGTTATCTCTATTCTCTTATTATTTCTTCTTCGACTTCGTTTCATATAATAATCCTCGTTCTGCCATGCTCACATAACATTGATTTCCCAGTATGATATGGTCTGACAGTTCTATGTCTATTAATTTACCTGCTTCATATATACGATTTGTTAAAATCATATCTTCCCTGCTCGGCGTTGGGTCTCCGGAAGGATGATTATGTATCAGTATGATGAAGACTGCGCTATGTTTCAGTGCTTCGACAAATATATCACGCGGTGATACAAGCGATTGATTGACAGTTCCCTGTGATAATTTTATATCTTTCAGCAGATGGTGTTTGGAATCAAACAAAAGCACATATACACATTCTTTTTCCATATATCTCGTATTCTCCATAAAGTAATCTGCTATACTTGCAGGAGAAGAAAATGAAATAAACGGTTTATATAACGCCCTGTTCATTCTCCTTGAAAATTCAGCAAGGCACATAAGCTGAAGCGCTTTGATGCTTCCTACGCCTTCTATCTGCGTAAGCTCTTTTTCTTCTAAAAAATTAAGTCCAACAATACCCTTGTGAACAGGATGTCCGTCAAGCACACTATATGCGATATCAAGCGCATTATGATTCTTACTTCCTGACCTTATGATAATCGCTAAAAGTTCCGCATCGGACAGAGCAGAAATGCCGTACTTCATCCCCTTTTCATAAGGTCTTTCTGTTTCTGACATTTCTTTCATGGTTCTTCTTTTCATAACATTCCTCCTTGCATGCCTCTCCAAGCACATAACGAGAAATTACTTGAACCAATTCATTAATCTACCACACTATTAAATTCTTTTCCACCATTTTTTGAAGCGACATGATAATTCCATATTTCGCATGTTGATAGGTGAGTCCGCCCTGGAAATATACTGCGTAAGGTTCTCTCATCGGTGCGTCAGCAGAAAGCTCTATTGACGAGCCTGATACAAATGCTCCGGCAGCCATAATGACAGGCGCATCATATCCGGGCATATCCCACGGAACAGGTGTCACATAACTGTCTACAGGCGCGGCAGATTGGATTCCTTCACAAAATGCCACTACCCTTTCCGGTGATTTCAATTCTACAGCCTGTATAATATCATATCGGGCCTCTTTCATATCAGGAACTGCTTTAAAGCCAAGTCTTTCATATACATTTGCGGCAAATATCGCTCCTTTTAAAGCCGATGCAGTAACAGACGGCGCTAAAAAAAGCCCTTGTGCAAAAGCTTTTGTATTGTTAAGTGAAGCACCTACTTCCTTTCCAAGTCCCGGTGTTGTAAGGCGGAATGACGCATTCTCGACATATTCCTTTTTACCGCATATATAGCCGCCGATAGGCGCCAGTCCACCGCCCGGATTTTTAATCAGCGAGCCTACAACTAAGTCCGCGCCGTAATCTGACGGTTCTTTATCCTGAACAAATTCGCCATAACAATTATCAACCATACAGATAATATCTTCTCTGACTGATTTCACAAAACGGATGGCTTCACCTATCTGTTCTGCTGAAAGTGTCGGTCTTACGGCATACCCTTTCGAACGCTGTATTTCTATAAGCTTTGTTTTATCAGTAATGGCATTCTTGATTCCTTCAAAATCAAAGCTGCCATCAGGAAGCAAATCTACCTGTGCATAGGTTACACCATATTCTGCCAAAGAACCCCGCGACTGCCTGATTCCAATAATCTCATCAAGGGTATCATATGGCTTGCCTGCGATTGCAAGGATTTCATCCCCCGGTCTTAAATTGCCGAACATGGCAACACATAGCGCATGTGTTCCGCATGTTATCTGACTTCTTACCAGCGCATCTTCCGTATGGAATACATCCGCATAGATTCGCTCTAATACATCTCTTCCCTCATCTGTATAACCATAGCCTGTTGAACCTGCAAAGTGGGACTCAGACAAACGGTTTTTCTGCATCGCAAGAATCACCTTCATCTGATTGATTTCACATATTTTATCAATCTCTGAAAATCTGTCCTTAAGTTCTTCCTCAATTTTGCTGCAATAATCATAAACTTTTTCATCAATGCCTAATGATTGATAATACTCTTTTCGTAAGTCACTCATATTATATCCTTTTCTTTCAGTCTTTTAACCATATAATCGATTATCTGCTGATTATTTTCATATTCATTTTTATTTACCCAGGTTACTTCACGCTCACGTTTAAACCAGGTAAGCTGTCTTTTTGCAAAATGCCTTGTATCACGTTTTAATATATATACCGCTTCCTCAAGTGTATTTTCTCCTGATAAATAATCAAGAATTTCCTTATATCCAAGTCCCTGCATGGAAATAAGCTCCTTTGTATAGCCCTGCTGATATAAGCCTTTCACTTCTTCAATAAGCCCCTTATCAAGCATGATATCAATTCGCCTGTCAATTCTATCATAAATTTTGTCTCTGTTGTCATTTAACACAAAATATTCATAATTATAAGGCGAAGGTCTTGTACTTTCTTCTTCATTATGCGCCGATATCGGCTTTCCTGTTTTCTTATAAAACTCCAATGCCCTTATGACACGTTTGATATTATTCGGATGAATTTTATCGGCGGCTGCTTTATCTACCTCAGCCAGCATGGAATGAAGATACGCCTTTCCTTTATCTGCGGCAATATTCGCAAGTGTCTCCCGGTATTCCATATCATCATCATTTTCCTCAAACCGGACATCATAAAGAAGCGCCTGTATATAAAAGCCTGTTCCGCCTACAATAATCGGAATATGACCCTCTTCATATATTTTCTCCATCGCTTCAAGTGCCATCTGTTTAAAAATCACAACATTGAAGCTTTCTGACGGTTCAAGCACATCTATCAGATAATGCGGCACACCGCACATCTCCTCCTGCGTGATTTTGGCTGTTCCTATATTCATTTTTTTATATACCTGCATGGAGTCGGCCGATATAATCTCTCCGCCGATTTTTTTTGCAAGCGTAATGGACAAATCTGTTTTTCCTACTGCAGTCGGTCCTGTAAGAACAACAAGTGGTTTCTTTTTCATGTCTGTTTATCACCTCTTATGCAGTTCAAGCGATACCCTCTCCGGATATCCGGTTCTTTCTTGTGTAATTTTCTACACAATCCTCTTAAACTTCTTATCAATCTCACTTTCTGTCATAGATATAATGGTTGGTCTGCCATGCGGACAGGTGTATGGATTTTCAAGAGACATCAATTTTGTTATTAGTACATCTGCTTCTTTGAAGCTGATAGCAGTATTTCCTTTAATGGCGGCTTTACATGCCATTGTTGATAATCTGCTTATAAATATATCGACGGTCGTCTTTCTTGAATCGACGGAAAGTTCGCCGACAAAATCAAGAAACAATTCTCTTCCGTCAAGTCCGAAAAGATTTGCCGGTACTGCATTCAGCTTATATTCATTATCTCCGAAAGGCTCCAGCTGATACCCTAACCCCTCAAATAATTCCATATTATTTTTAATAAAGTCCATTTCCGCAGCGCTTAAGGTTACAACAGCCGATGGCATCAGATATTGTGACAGGATGTTCTTTGCATTGTAATTCGCCATCAGTTCTTCAAATTTTACCTTTTCATGTGCTGCATGCTGGTCCATAATAAACAGCTTGTTTTCATATTCAATAAGCCAGTACGTTTCAAAAAGCTGCCCGATAATTCTATGCTTTATCTTCGCCTGTGGCGTCAGAAATTTCTCTGTAAAAAGATTTTCCTGCGTGTATGTTTCTTTTTTCATTACAGAAGAAGCTTTATGCTCTATCGGCAATGCAGGCTGTTCCTGTCGTTCTTCTGCTTTTAGTTTTGGGCTTACAGGCAAAACTTTCGTTTCCGTTTCTTGAATATCCTTACTGGTTTTTATTTCTTTCTGTTGTGGTGCCGGTTGTTTATCAATCACTGAGGTCTGATACCCGGTTCTATTATCAGAAAGTATATTTGAATTTTTCTCTGTATGTTCAGCTTCTTTAATCTGTTTTCTTCTATTTATCTCAAACGGTTCAGGATTTTTGCCAACATTCCGTTTGGCGAAGGCTTCAGCGGGCTTGTCTTTTTCAGGAGAAGCATCAGGTATCAGCTCTTTAAACAACAAGGCTTCCCGTATTGTATTATAGGTAAATTCATAAATATCCTGTTCGTTTTCAAATTTCAGTTCCATCTTTGTCGGATGAACATTCACATCGATTTGTTCCGGCTTTATATCAAAGTTTAATACTGTAAATGGAAACTTATGCACCATCACGAAGGTTCTGAACGCATCCTCTACAGCCTTTGTGATTACCCGGCTCTTTACATATCGCCGGTTTACATAATAGTCCTCAAAGTTTCTGTTTCCTCTTGAAATACATGGTCTTGCCACATAACCGTAAATACGGAGAAAATCATTTTTACTGTCTACTTCAAGGATATTTGCAGTTATATCTTTACCATAGATATGATAGATAATATCTTTCAGTTTTCCGTTCCCGGATGTAAACAGCTTGTCTGTACCATTGGAAATAAGCTTAAACGATATTTCAGGATGCGACATGCTGATTCGGCATACCAAATCATATATATATGACATTTCCGTTGACGCCGTTTTCATATATTTCTTTCTTGCCGGCGTATTGTAAAACAGATTGCGCACGATTATCGTCGTTCCGTCAGGACAACCGATTGAACTGTTGTCAATCTCTTTACTGCCATGTATCTGATACCGTATCCCTGTAAGGGCGTCCTTTGTTTTCGTTATCATCTCTACCTGGGCAACCGCTGCTACACTTGATAATGCTTCGCCCCTGAAACCAAGCGATGAAATACGAAGCAAATCTTCTGCTGTAATAAGCTTACTCGTAGCATGACGCAGGAATGCCTTCGGTACTTCCTGTTCAGGTATCCCGCAGCCGTTATCTGTTATTCTAATCAGCGTAAGCCCGCCGTCTTTTATTTCTACCGTTATCGCGGTTGCACCGGAATCGATTGAATTTTCCACAAGTTCTTTCACTACAGAGCTTGGCCGTTCGATGACCTCGCCTGCCGCTATTTTATCGATTGTATCTGCATCTAATACTCTTATCATCTGAGCCTCTCCTGTATCTCGTTCATATAAACCAAAGCTTTCATAGGCGTCATATTCGACAGGTCCATATTCTTGATTTCTTCAATTATCTGACCTTCCTCAAATGAAGCAAACATAGACATCTGTGTATTTTTCCTCTTCTCAGGCGCTTTAAAATCATTTGAAACCTTAATCTTTTTCAGTTTCTTTGTTATATCTTTATCGATAAGCTGGTTACTGATTTCATTTGCCCTGTTGATAACCATATCGGGAACGCCTGCCAGTTTAGCCACCTGAATACCGTAACTTCTGTCAGCTCCTCCTTTTACTATTTTACGCAAAAATACGATATCATCGCCTTCTTCATTGACGGCAATGCAGTAATTATTTACAGAGGACAATTTTCCCTCGAGTTCGGTCAGTTCATGGTAATGTGTTGCAAATAATGTTTTTGCACCAAGCAGTTCCGGATTACTGATATATTCAACAACGGCCCATGCTATGGAAAGCCCGTCGTATGTACTTGTCCCTCTTCCTATTTCATCAAGGATAAGCAAACTGTTCTTTGTGGCGTTTCTTAATATATTGGCAACCTCGCTCATCTCAACCATAAATGTAGACTGGCCTGATGCTAAGTCATCTGATGCGCCTACTCTTGTAAAGATTCTGTCGCAGATACCGATATTGGCATATGATGCCGGAACAAAACTTCCAATCTGTGCCATCAGCACGATTAACGCAGTCTGTCGCATATAAGTGGATTTACCCGCCATATTCGGCCCGGTAATAATGGAAATTCGGCTTTCATAATTATTCAGATAGGTGTCATTTACAATAAAGCTGTCGTTACTTAACATCTTTTCTACAACAGGATGTCTGCCGTCTTTGATATCTATAATTCCTTCATTGTTTATAGACGGTCTTACATAACCATTTGCAACAGCCACATAAGAAAGACTTGTTATGGCATCCAAAAGGGATATATATCTTGCTGTATTTTGAACTCTTAATAATTCTTCTGCCAGTCTGTCGCGCAGTTCGACATAGGTTTCATACTCCAACGCCACTAATTTATCCGATGAACCCAGTATTGTTCCTGCCAGATTGTCAAGCTCTTCGGAAGTATATCGTTCCGCATTCGCCAGTGTCTGCTTTCTGATAAAGTGCGGAGGAACAAGGTCTTTATAGGAATTTGTAACTTCAAAATAATAGCCGAATACCTTATTAAACTTTATTTTGAGATTTTTAATGCCTGTTGCATCCCGTTCTCTTGCTTCAAGTTCCATAAGCCAGTTTTTACCGTCTGTACGGGCATTTTTTAATGTATCAATATCTTCAAGATATCCATCCTTGAAAATACCGCCTTCTCTGATTAAGATTGGTGGTTCTTCATTGATGGAACATTCTATCAGCGCATAAATATCCTGAAGTTCATCAATATTTTCATAGATTTCGTGAAGCAGCCCTCCATCAAACTCGCCAAGAAGCTGTCTGATATACGGAAGCAGCTTTATGGATGTCTTAAAAGCAATCAGGTCTCTTGGATTCGCTGTGCGAAGAGATATTCTTGTCATCAGCCTTTCCAAATCATAGATAGGATTCAGATATTCCCGTATCTCATCTCTTGTTATAATTGAATCGTTTAACTGCTCTATGGCATCAAGACGTGCATTAATATCCGCCTCAGCAATAAGCGGCTGCTCAATCATACTGCGAAGTCTTCTTGCCCCCATTGCAGTCTTTGTCTTGTCAAGCACCCATAAAAGCGAACCTCTTTTCTGTTTGTCGCGAAGCGTCTCTGTAAGTTCCAGATTCCTTCTTGTAGCACTGTCAAGTATCATAAAGTCATCAATGGAATAGGTCGTTATCTGATTAATATGCTCCAATGAATTTTTCTGGGTATTATGAAGATATTGCAGCAGCGCCCCTGCCGCGATAATAAGATTATCGTAATCATGAAGTCCCAGTCCTTCAAGATTACTTACATGGAACTGCCTCATAATGGCATCCTCACAGATAGGACTGTCAAAATAATGTTCCGGCGCTTCCGATATGGCTATCTTCATCCGTTCTGTCATATAGGAAAAATCAAGCGCACATGTCATAAAAACATCATTTCCAATGATTTCTGACGGTGCATATTTATTAATTTCATCATATAATTTCTGAACGGATGAAATATGACATGTAAGAAATTCACCTGTTGTCACATCCACTACAGCCATGCCATAGACTTCCCCTTCCCCATATATGCACATCAGATAATTATTCTTACTCTCTTCCAATATCGTCTGCGACATATTTGTTCCCGGTGTCACAACCCGTATAACTTCACGCCTTACGATTCCTTTTGCCTGTTTCGGGTCTTCGACCTGTTCACAAATGGCAACCTTATAGCCATTTTCGATAAGCTTATTCAGATAGGTGTCACACGCATGATAAGGAACGCCGCACATCGGTGCGCGTTCCTCCTGTCCGCAGTCTCTTCCTGTCAGTGTTATCTCAAGCACTTTCGATGCTGTAAGCGCATCATCAAAAAACATTTCATAAAAATCACCCAATCTATAGAAAAGAATACAATCTTTATATTGTTCCTTCACTTCCATATATTGCTGCATCATTGGTGTTAATGCTGCCACTTTTATACCTCGTCTTCTATCAATCTGCCGATAAAGTAAAATCCTTTACATTCTACCAGCGTTACGTCTACAATATGTCCTATCAGGCTTTCACAGCCTTCAAAATGTACTAACAGATTATTGGAAAGTCTGCCTGTCAGAAGGCCGTCATTTTGCTCGCTAATGCCTTCCACCAGTACAGGAAGTGTCTTTCCTTTAAATGTCTGTGTAATTTCACCGCTGATTTCCTGAACGCGTTTAAATAATCTGTTGTATCTGTCATTTATTTCTTCTTTTGTTGCACCGTTTTCCATAGCGGCAGCAGGCGTTCCGGTACGTTTGGAATAAATAAAAGTAAATGCCGTATCATAACGTACCTTTTCTACTACATCCAGCGTATCAAGAAAATCTTCTTCCGTTTCACCCGGAAATCCTACGATGATATCAGCCGTAATCGAAACATCCGGAATACGCGTTTTTATCTTGTCCACAAGCGCAAGATAATCTTCCTTTGTGTAATGTCTGTTCATTGCTTTCAGGATTTTTGTTGAACCCGACTGCAAAGGAAGATGAACATGACGGCATACTTTTGGATTTCTTGCAATTACATCTATCAGTTCATCTGACAAGTCCTTCGGATGCGGCGTCATAAACCGCACGCGTTCAATTCCTTCTACCTGACACACCATTTCAAGCAGCTTAGCAAATGAAACCTTCTCAGGAAGATTTTTTCCATAAGAATTTACATTCTGTCCAAGCAGCATGACCTCTACTACACCATCTGCGGCTAATGCTTTTACTTCGTCAATAATGTCCTCTGGCGTTCTGCTTCGTTCTCTTCCTCTTACATAAGGAACGATGCAATAGGTACAGAAGTTATTGCATCCAAACATGATATTGACACCCGATTTGAATGAATATTCCCTTGTAGCCGGTAAATCCTCTACTACCATCTCCGTATCTTTCCATATATCAATTACAGAACTGCCGGAAGCAATCCGGTTATAATAAATCTCAGCAAGTTTATAGACATTGTGCGTACCAAATACAATATCAACAAATTTGTATTTCGTACGAATCGTTTCTACTACTTCCTGTTCCTGCATCATACAGCCGCACAAGCCAATAATCATATCAGGTCTTGATTTCTTTTTATGTTTTAAAATTCCTAAATGTCCATATACCTTTCTATTTGCGTTTTCTCTTACTGTACAGGTATTATAGATAACGAAATCAGCATCCTCGGAATCGGTTTTCTCATATCCCATCTGCTCAAGAATCCCCAACAGCTTTTCAGAATCCCTTACATTCATCTGACAGCCGAAGGTATTGACAGAACAAGTAAGCGGTCTGCCAAGCTCTTCTTTCTTCTTTGCTACATATTCCCTGTTTTTCTTTATAAAATAATATTGTCTGAAAGGTTCTTTATCCGGTACAGGCCCATTGATATCGAGTTCTTTTATAAGCTCATCTAATTCCTTTCGATTATGTATTTCCATTGTTTATCTCCGTCTATTGATATTTTTCTATAATGTCATTCAGCTTTTGTCTTGTATCATTTGTCCTGTTTTCTGTCTCTTCAATCTTTAACGCAGCAGATATCTCCGCGATATCATTTGCTTCATACATGGAAAGATGATTGATATATTCTTCATCCTCTTCAAAATATACTTTAAAAGCACGCATTGCATCCTTATAGCCTAAAAGCTCTCTGAATCTTACGGCATCCTTTGAGAAATTAAGCGTACCATCAAGTGTATCGCCAAGATTGATGCTTGGATAGATTTCAACAAAGGATACATCCTTATATCTGGATAAATCCTTCCTGCTTTCTTTATTCAGTCCGCATACAATAATATTTTTTAACTGGTTGTTGTCTGATAAAGGCGCTACAGGTATATTATCTGATAAGCCGCCGTCACGATACTCCACACCTTCAAACAAGACGCTTTCATACACAATTGGCATGGCTGATGAAGCTGTAATAATGATTTTGATTTGTTCACGCTCATATTCGTTTAAATGCAGATATCTCGATTTCTGCACCTCGCCATCTTTATATGTTACATTCGCATACACATCAATACCCGATGTATAAAATCTGTGAAAATCAATATATTTATCTACAAGCGCAAGCATTTGATTTCTTGACATGAAACCCTGTTTATCATTGAAAAGCAAATCGATATCAGGAGAAAATACGGTATGCAGCTTTATATCTGCCCAGCATCTTTCTGCAAGCTCATAATCCTTCATTGCAAACAGCATCGCATTTAAAGCCCCTATGGAAGCCCCTGAAATAGCTGTTATCTTATCTAAAAGGCCATATTCCATACATGCCTTATACACACCTATCTGGTATGCACCTTTACCACCGCCGCCGCCAAGACACAGACCAAACTTCCGGTTCAGCTTATCCTGTCTCAGTGTTTCTGAAGTCTGTGCATCTGCCGAATTTCTCTTTATCTGCTGTTCAAGTTCCAAAAGCCTTTTGGCAATATCCTGATTATCCATCGATTTAAACACCTCATTTTGTTTCCATCAACTTTGTGATTGCTGCTTTTAAGCCATCAACAGTCAGCGGATACATATCGTAAAGCTGTGCCAGCGCCTCCTCCGATTCCATCCAGCCTACGGAATTTGACATTCCGGCATGACGTCTTGGATTCAGCCATACACTCTTTTTATATTTGGAATGAAGAAGCTGATTCCACTCATAGCCGCTCATTCCGTCATTTGGTCCGCTGTAATTTCCATTTAGGTCAAATAATTCCTCCGGCGCCATCTGGGCATCCCCAACGATAATCACCTTATAATCTTTATCCGTATGCCTGAATATATAGTCCAAATCATACCAGTTTCCCGTTTCACATTCAGGTGTTTTATATACTTTTCCATATACGCAATTATGGAAATAATAAGTCTTTACATCTTTGAAATGATTTGCTTTATGAACCGCCTGAAACAAATTATTGCTAAGCTCTGCAAACGGCATCATCGTTCCGCCGCAGTCAAAAAGCAGTAAAAGCTTTACTGTATTTTTTCTCGGTTTATCAAACTCAAGCTGAAGAAAGCCGCCATTTTCACAAGTGGAATCGACCGTCTTATTAATATCCAGCTCCGTTTTCGGTACATCCAGCTTAGAAGAAAACTGCCTTAAACGTCTGAATGCAACCTGAAACTGTCTGATATCCAGCGTCTTATCATGACGAAAATCAGCATATCTGCGCTCGCCCATCACCTGAAAAGCAGTTCTCATACCGGACTCCCCGCCTACGCGGATACCACCCGGATTTCTTCCATGATGACCAAACGCGGAACCACCGCTCGTTCCTATCCAGTAATTTCCGCCATTATGTTCGGTATGCTGTTCACCGATACGCTCCCGAAACATTCTCTTGACTTCATTCGCATCCCGTTTGACATGCATACTATAGAGTTCCTTGTTCTGTATATCCGACTTCATATCCTGCTTATCAAGGAAATCCAGAATGTGCTGCGGTACTTCGTCCTCACTTCTGACATCTTTGAAATATTCCATAAATGCCAAATCATATTTATCAAAATCCGATTCGCTTTTTACAAGTATCATCCGGGCAAGATAATAGAATTCCTCAAGGGAAGAATGTGCAAGTCCTTTATCAAGCGCTTCATGCAGCGTAAGCCATTCAGTTGTAGACACATCTAAACCTTTATTTTTAAGGGTATAGAAAAATCCTGTAAACATTAAATTCTCCTCTTATTCACTACCTGCAAATCCTCGTCTTTTTTAATCAGTACACCAAGATATGGCGTCGTGCTTCTGATGACTTCAGGAGCTATGCCTCCATGTACAAGCGCACGAAGCCAGTCTATCAGTTCAGATGTACTTGGCTTCTTTCTGATATCTTTCAGTGTCCGAATCCAGTAAAACGTATCCATAGCCTGCTTCAGCAGATTTTCATCAATCGTTTCAAAATGCGCTCTTACGATTTCATCCATCTGCTCCGGCTCCGGAAAGCTGATATAGTGGAAAATGCATCTTCTTAAAAATGCATCCGGTAATTCTTTTTCTGCATTGGATGTAATAATCACAATCGGACGTTTCTTTGCTTTTACCGTTTCGCCTGTTTCATGAATATAAAATTCCATTTTATCAAGCTCCCACAACAGGTCATTTGGAAATTCCAAATCCGCCTTGTCAATTTCATCAATCAGAAGAATAACCTGTTCTTCATTTTTGAATGCTTCGCCAAGCTTGCCAAGTTTTATATACTGGGCAATATTATCTACATCCTTACCGCCGAACTGACTGTCATAAAGACGCTGCACCGTATCATAAACATAGAGTCCGTCCTGCGCCTTTGTGGTTGACTTGATATTCCAGATATAAAGCGGCATATCAAGCGACTGGCTAATCGCTTCTGCAAGCATCGTCTTTCCTGTACCCGGTTCACCTTTAATCAGAAGCGGTTTCTCCAAAACCCTTGCCACATCTACTGCTGCCATCAGTTCTTCTGAAGCGATATAAGTATTAGAGCCTGTGAATTTCATATTGTCTGCCATTTGTTTTCTCCTTGTTATTCTCTTATTTGTCCGTTTCCATATATAATATATTTTGTCGATGTAAGCGCTAACAGCCCCATAGGACCTCTCGCATGAAGCTTCTGCGTGCTTATACCAATCTCTGCGCCAAATCCAAACATAAAACCATCTGTAAATCTTGTAGACGCATTGACATATACACATGCGGAATCAATCTCATTCAAAAACCGCTGTGATGCTTCATAGGATTCTGTTATAATTGCTTCTGAATGACCTGTACTATATTGATTGATATGGTCGATTGCCTCATCTAAAGATGATACGGTCTTTACCGATATTATCTTATCCAGATATTCCGTTCCAAAATCTTCTTCTGTACAGTCCGCTATATAGTCATCAATTGATTTTGCCTCGTCATCCCCTCTCATAATGCATCCATTCGCTTTTAAATCAGCAACAATCAGCGGAATAGCCTTTGATGCGATATCTTTATGGATAACTAGCGATTCGCAGGCGTTGCATACGCCAAGCCGCTGTAATTTTGCATTATGTATAATCGGAATGGCTTTATCCAAGTCCGCATCCTTATCTATATAAATATGACAATTGCCTGTACCTGTTTCTATCACAGGAACAGTTGCATTCAAAACAACATTTCTGATAAGCCCTGCGCCGCCTCTTGGAATGAGCAAATCTACATATCTGTCCAGCTTCATAAATTCTGTCGCTATGGCTCTGTCCGTCTTTTCAATCAGTGAAATGGCATTTTCATCAATGCCAAGCTCCTTTAGGGATGCTCTTATGGTATTGACAAGCGCTATATTGGAATTGATACAGTCGCTTCCGCCGCGGAGTATAACAGCATTTCCAGTCTTAAAGGTAAGTGCAAATGCATCTACCGTAACATTCGGACGGGACTCATATATAATTCCGATTACACCCATCGGAACACGCTGCTGACCAATCATAAGCCCATTTGGTCTTTTCTTCATACCAATCACTTCTCCGACAGGGTCTTCTAATTGTACGACCTGTCTGATTCCTTCTGCCATTCCTTCAAATCTGTCAGGCGTAAGCGTCAGTCTGTCAAGCAGTGCTTCCGGCATATCGTTTGCCTTCGCATTTTCAATGTCAATCTCATTTGCTTTTATAATCATGTCCTGATTTTTTATCAAATCACAAGCAACCTTAAGCAGCGCTTTATTCTTAATCTCCTGTCCGCATTTTGCCATAAAGCGGCTTGCCTTTTTTGCCTTTTCTCCTATTTCTTCAAGATACATTTTCTCTACCTCCTTACATACGCCTGTATACGACTAGAAAAATAATATAACATATATTCATTCCTGTCTATTATTAAATCATAATATTTCACTGATATTATACCGTTACGATTTCATATATCCGGGACTGAATATTCTATCCTCCGTAATGACCATATCCGGCTTTATATCATGCGGTTCAGATGGAATATCCTCAACAATCTGACATTCGTAACAGACGGCACATGAAACAAGCTCCCTGTGCTTTTCCATATATCTGTCATAAAAGCCTCCGCCATACCCTATCCTGTTGCAATTTTTATCGAATGCCACCCCCGGCATAACGATAAGTCCTTCTTTTATATCTGCTGCTGCATCAGAGATTGGCTCTAATATCCCATAACTTCCTTCTTCAAATTCATCCATCGAAGATACCTTGATGAACTGCATCTCTTTTCCATATACTTTGGGAAAATATACGCGTTTTCCATCCGATACCGCTTTTTCAAATATCATGGAAGTGTCAACCTCATGATTGACAGCCATATAAAGAAGGATATTCATATGTGCTTTATAAAGCGTTGTATTCAATAACGCAGCTGCTATCGCTCTCGATTTTTCAAAGCAGCTGTCAGGTGACATCCCATTTCTCATTTTCTTTATATTATTTCGTATATCTGATTTATATGATATATGTGTCAAACTATTTTTATCCGATGAACGACTCATTTTATACCTTTCTGGTCTTGTCCTTTGTGCTAAGACTTGTTATTGTCCCATCCGCTTCCTGTATATCTATATTATTGAGCATATTTCTAAGGTTGTTTTTAATACTGAACAGATACTCCTCACGAAGTTCTTTCTGCTCTTTTTTTTCTTCCTCTGTCAGCCCCTGTTTCTTCGATTTATGGTACAATTCATTAATTCTTTGTATCTTTTTCTCGTCCATATTTACCTCCGCTTACTCTGCCTGTATTTCAGAATTTATCCGGTTTACTTAAGATATTCCTTTTCCAGAATAAATCTTACGATATCAAAGTCTTTATCCTGATAGGCTGTAAACAATGTTCCTATATCCTGCCCTTCAAGTACTTTATTGATATTCTCAATGTTATCGCCTGATACAATAACCATATCAGAACCTGCGTTTGTGGCGATTCTTGCCGCAGCAATCTTCGTTGCCATACCACCTGTTCCAAAGCTTGTAGCAGTATCCTTTGCCATATTTTTTATGTTGTCATCGATTTTATGAACGGTATGTATCATCTTTGCATCATCATTATTTCTCGGGTCATCTGTATAAAGTCCATCGATATCCGTCAGCAGAATAAGCAAATCTGCATTAATCAGCGAGGCAACAATGGCTGATAAGGTATCGTTATCTCCAAATGATACCCACGTTTCTACTTCATCAATAGCAACGGTATCATTTTCATTTACAATCGGAATCACTTCAAGCTGCAGCAGTTCACTAAATGTATTGATTGCATTTCTCCTTCGCTCATCAGATGATATTACATCAAATGTAAGAAGTACCTGTGCAGCCGTCGTATGGTATTCGTAAAAAAGCTTCTGATATATCATCATCAACTGCCCTTGTCCAACTGCGGCACATGCCTGTTTTAAAGAAGTCGTTTTCGGCTTTTTATGAAGACCTAACGATTTCATACCAACACTGATTGCACCGGAACTGACAAGCACAACATCCTTATTCTGATTTTTTAAATCACATATGATTCTTACCAGCTTTTCAAGCTTTGCATAATCCAGTCCGCCTGTTTCTTCATGGATAAGAGAGGAAGAACCAATCTTTATCACGATTTTCTTTTTGTTTTTTAAATATTCTCTGTTTATCATAATAAATCCTTTTTCTGATTTTATTGCAGTTGTCACATTTTTTGAAACTTGGATATAACTGCTTCTGCTACCTTTATGCCATCGACAGCAGCAGACGTTATACCGCCCGCATAGCCTGCACCTTCTCCACATGGATAGATTACCGTTCCAGAACTTGTAAAATCATCTCCCCTGTCTATTCTTACCGGTGATGAAGTTCGCGCTTCAATTCCACTTAAGACAGTATCATATGCCGCATATCCGGGAAACTTCTTATCAAATGACAAAACTCCTTTTATTATAGCATTATTTATATATGCTGGCAAACAGCTTTTCAGGTTTGCAAGCTTATATTTTCCCTTTATCCGGGGTATGACCGAACCAATCCGGGTTGATGGAACATCCTTCATATAATCCCCAAACAACTGAACAGGGATATTTCCCTCTCCCGCTCTATATGCTTCTTCTTCATACTTTTGCTGAAGATACATGCCTGCAAGCGGATGTTCCGACTCAAAGTCCTCGGGTGTTATGTTCACGACAATTGCACTATTTGCGTTTGTACCATCTCGTCCGCTATAGCTCATCCCATTTACACACAGCCTTTTTTCCTCTGAGGATGCGTTTACAACATAACCGCCGGGACACATGCAGAAGGAATAAACTGCCCGTCCGTCCTCACAGGTATGTGTAAGCTTGTAATCAGCAGCCGGAAGATATGTATCGTATTTCGGATTATCGCCGTATTTCATTTTGTTTATCATTTTCTGGCTATGCTCTATCCGAAGCCCCATTGCAAATGGCTTCTGACTAAGTTTCAGTCCTTTCTGATACAGCATGGAAAATGTATCTCTGGCGCTATGACCGATGGCAAGAATCAGTGCATTTGTCAGAATATCAAACCTTCCCTGTTCATTTTCAATAAACACCCGTACTGTATGGGCATCGTTTTTTTCGTAATCTACAAATTTTGAATGAAAGCAAACGCTGCCGCCCAGTCTGATGATTTCATTTCTGATATTTTTTACAATACCGGTCAGCGCATCTGTACCTACATGCGGTTTATTGATATATAATATCCTTTCATCCGCGCCAAATTCTACAAATGTTTCCAGTACCGCAGTACGTCTTCCTGATTTGTCTTTAATAACCGTATTCAGCTTTCCATCAGAAAAAGTTCCTGCCCCGCCTTCTCCAAACTGTACATTACATTCTGTATTAAGCGCCTTCTCCCCATTCCAAAATGCTTCAACCTGTCTGGTACGTTCTTCGACATCCATTCCTCTTTCAAACAGTATCGGTTTGAACCCGGCCCTTGCAAGAAAAAGACCCGCAAATAATCCCGCCGGGCCTGTCCCTATGATGATGGGCGGATATTCCATTTTACAATTTCCGTATGGCGGAAGGTCATATTTTTCTTTTTTTGTCGACATAATATTATTATCGTGAACTTTTCTTAAAATGTCCCTCTCGTTATCAAGGACTACGTCAACCGAAAGAATATACTTGACCTCATTCCGTCTTCGGTCGTCAATCGACAGCTTCACCATTTTATATTCCGGGACTTTTTTCAATTTTAAAGCTTTTTTTATATAGGACTGTAACTGTTCTTCTTTATAATCAATTGGCATTTTAATATTATTGATTCGTATCATATCTGACTCCATTTCCTGCTTTCATCCCTGTTATCACAGCCCACATGATATTATATCCGCCGCATTTGCCTGTTACATCAAGATACTCACCTGCAACAAAAAGCCCTCTGTGGGCATAGACTTCGCAATTTACAGGATTGATACAAGACGTATCAATTCCTCCCGATGTCACTTGCGCTTCCGAAAAGCTTCCATAACCATTAATCCGGAATTTCAGATTTTTTATCTCATGCGACAGACGATTGATATCATCGTTGTTAAGCGCCGACATGACAGACGGACTTATTTCACATTGATTGATGATATATTCCACCAGTTTTTCGTTAAGCAGTCCGTTTAACACCCCCTGAATTTTTCTTTCAGGACAGGTTTTTCCTGCAAAAACAATAAAATCATTGATTTCTTTTTCCGTTTTCTCCGGGAGCAGCGATACTTTTATATCAAGTTTCATGCCATCTTCTAATAATTTTCCTGCGCCAATACTGAGATTAAATATCATAATTCCGGAAAGACCGTCCGGCGTAAACTGTAATTCTCCGCTTTCTTCTGCATATGCTCTGTCATCTGCATATAGAACAGCTTCCGCTTTCACTCTTACACCGGAAAGCATACGGATATCTTCTTCTGTAATTAATTTGCAAAGCGCCGGATAGGGCTGATGCATCTTAAGCCCTAAGCACACACTGCTATGATAGTTCTTATCTGTACCGCCAAGCTGCGGCGCAGCAGCTCCTCCCGGCGTTAATATCAGATTTTTGGTAATATAGGTATCCATATTGGTCTTAACAATATAAAATCCATGAGTCATATCACCTGAAATATATTCCTCTTTTAAATGTATCATAATATTGAATGACTTCAATTTATCCGTCAAAGCCCATACTACCGAAGATGCCTGCATGGAAGAAGGATACATATAACCGTTCTTATCTGTAACGCTGATACCCAGTTCACGCATAAAATCACATACAAGCTGACAACTGTGTACATCGATAACTTCATAAGGGAAAAACTCCTGACTGCTGTCATAACAGGATAAATCAAGAACCGCATTTGCAAGATTACACTTACCATTCCCTGTTGCATAAAGTTTTTTTCCAAGCTTTTTATTTTTCTCTATCAGCAAAATAGCAGGATTGTTTTCTTTCAGCTTTTTAGCAGCATGGATTGCAGCCGTCATTCCGGCTGCCCCGCCGCCAATGATTATAACGTCATATATCATATTCTTCTCCGAATTAAAAAAATTATAAGTGTTATTAAGTGTTCACATTATATCATTAACTGGAATATGATTCAAGGAAGGCAAATAAATCTTCTATTTCTTTAAAATAGATGCCTTTTTTTACGTTGTCCCTGGTATTCTCATCAAGACTGTTTAATACGATTCCTGTATATTCATACAAGCTTCCCTGCTTATTAAATATTGCGATATGGCTGTCATAGTCTTTGATATAATATTCATATGAATATCTGTCCTGCTCCGGCTTTCCAATCACATACGTTAAAATATTGCTTTTTGCTCCTGTATGTGTCTTAACGCTTCCTGTTTCTATACTTTTTCCTTCAGGAACATAGGCGCTGTATTCTTTATATATCACTTTATCATCAGAATTTTTTTCTGAATATTTATATATCATATTTGCACCATAATAAGAAAATACTGCCAGCAGAATAAAGCCAAATAATACTAAATATATACGATTCATAAAACATACCCCCAAATTTACAATTTTCTTACTATTAGAAGTATTTGTTTTTCAATCGCATATATACAAAAAAACAAATGGTAAATTATGAAACGACATTATTTACCATTTGTTTTTATCATATTTCAGTCCTGATAATACCGACCGAATTTACCATATCAATTATTCGCCAAATGTTACTCCAGCCTTATCATCTGTTTCAAATACATTTACATATGTCTTACCCGGATTGAGCTTCAGCTCTTTGCCATCTGCTGTTGAATATTTTGTCACACTACTGTCAGAAGATTTTTTCCAGGTAATAGGGATTACAACGCCATCTGATACATAATAGCCCTCTCCTTCACCTACCAAATCAATCAACTGTCTGTCATGATCGTCGATACTCGTATAGTGGGCAAACTGAATGATTATATTCTTAAATTTAAGCTGTTCACCTGTCAGTTCATCTACCTGAGGTCCGCCATACTGGAAACGATAATATACACCCTCTTTTTCATTATATTCAAAGTAAGGCTGTGTATAATTGCTTATGAAAAGATTTACCTTAGGTGCGGCTTCGCCATCAGCAGGCTTCGTGTCCTCTTCGTTAAAGATGAATTTACTTTCAAAATCGTCACTATGTTTTGTATCACATTTTATATAATCAATCCCCGCCTGTATCATATCGGCTGTCGTATATACATTATGCGGAGCAACCTTATTAGAATCTCTGTAAAAAGCAACGCCGCCTTCCGCACTCAGTCCGCTGATATGGTCGATACCTGTTCTGTCAAGCTCCTCCTGTCCCTGCGGCGACTGTCCGTAATGCATATAGATAGCATCAAATTCATTTGAAATGGTTACATAATATGGGCGGCAGCTTCTTATTGAACCTAATTTTTCAATTTTGGAATAATCACTGAATATTCCGAGAAGTCGTGTAATTCCACCCTCTACCTTAAATTCATATATAATATCCGCTTTACTGATATCAGACTGTGGAATAGCATCCTGTATATTATTAATCATCACTGTAAGTGGTCTGCCATACTCCTCAGTTCTGCCCTTTACCCATTCACCTGTCAAATCGTTATAAACGCCCTCCGGCTTTGGTTCAGCCGCCTCCTCCGTCGTAACCGCCTCTGTCTCTGTTGCTTCTGTTGCTTCCGTTGTCTGCGGGGTTTCATCCTTTTTTCCGCATCCGCAAAAACACATGCTCATAGCAGCAAACATCGTAACAATAAGTCCTGTCTTATATCTCCTCATAATCTCTTGTATATCCTTTCATAGTAAGTATTTGCTCCTGCTTATCCTCCATAATCCTGCGTTCGTCTTCCTCCATATGGTCATAACCACACAGATGAAGCATACTGTGAGCTACCAGAAATGCAAGTTCTCTTGTTCGGCTGTGGTTATATGCCTCTGCCTGCTCATATACCTTGTCCATAGATATCACAATATCCCCAAGCAGCAGCTCCCCCGTCTGCAGATTAAAATATTCAGCATCCTGATTATCAAGATGACTAAAATCGCCAGGAACAGTATAATCAACCAAAGGGAATGATAATACATCTGTTTCATTATCAATCTGTCTTTGTTCATTATTAATTTCTTTTATTGTTTTGTTATCAGTTAATATTATATTCACTTCACATTCATATGGGCAGCCAACATACGCAAGCGACTGTTTCACAATAGCGCTGATAACCTCTTCATAATTTTTTATCGTGATATCCCCATATTCATTCTCTATCGTATAAGACATAATTCTCCTTAACGGATAATTGCCGGAACAATTATCTCTTTTTTCTATGATTTGTATTTTTATCTGTATTATTCTTTCTGCTTCGGTTTATTTTATTTTCATATGCCTCATAAGCATTTACAATCTTCTGAACAAGCGGATGCCTTACTACATCAAGGCTTGTCAGTCTGCACACCCCAATCTCCTCAACATTTCTAAGAACTGTAAGCGCTACTTCAAGACCTGATTTTGTCTCATATGGTAAATCCTTTTGTGACAAATCACCGGTGATAATTGCTTTAGAGCCAAATCCGATACGCGTCAGAAACATCTTCATCTGTGCAGGCGTTGTATTCTGTGCCTCATCAAGAACAATATAGGCATTATCAAGTGTCCTTCCTCTCATATATGCAAGCGGCGCTACTTCAATCAGTCCCTTTTCCATATTTTTCATAAAAGACTCTCCGCCCATAATCTCATACAAGGCATCATAAAGCGGTCTTAAATAAGGGTCAACCTTACTTTGCAAATCCCCCGGAAGAAATCCCAGTTTTTCCCCTGCTTCAATCGCCGGTCTTGTCAGTATAATCCTGTTTACCTCGTTATTCTTAAAGGCGGTTATCGCTTTCGCCATCGCAAGATAGGTTTTACCTGTTCCGGCAGGTCCTACGCCAAAAACAATCATCGACTTATTAATTACATTTACATATGCCTTTTGACCTAATGTTTTCGGCTTGATTGGTTTTCCGTTTATGGTATGACAGATAATGTCTTTATCCAGTTCTGCAATATTTTCCCTGTTCTCCTCAGGATGATTGGACGCGACTGCAATCGTATAATCAACCTTTTGTGCATCGATTACCGTACCTCTGTCCGCAATTGCAAATAACTGTTCCAGTACAGACGCCGCCAGTTCAACACCCTTTTCTTCCCCTGATATTTTGAGTTTATCATCCCGAAGTATCATCGTAACCTGAAACGCTTTTTCTATCTTTCTTGCATTTGCATCAAACTGTCCAAATACATTCTGTATATATTCCGTTGTAACGGTCATTGATTTTGAATAATCATTCAATAACAGTATCCTCTTTTCTTATATCAAATTCTTTTGAGATGCCAATATTTTCCAATGTACGGATAGTTCCATTTGCTTGACATTTGCCATCTACAACTGATATTTTAACATTATTTTCAAGTATTTGCACCCCTTTTTCCTGTAATTTGCAAATATATTCATTCAGTCGTTCATTCGCAATCTCTATTGCTTCTTCTTCCGTATATTCTTCTGACACAAGCTGATATTCATGGTAACTGTTTTTCTTATATCCAAACGGAAGATAAAAGCTTTCACCGATATGCGGCGCTTTTTCATCCGACACTGTATCATATAGCGGATACTTCACCTTCGCATCAAACAATTTTATCTCATAGGAAAAAAAATGAAACGTATAATCAGACTTATTATCCCCACTATATTCTTTTTTATAATGCTGCAGTGGAAATTCTTCATGATACATGTTATCAGTCATGCCAACGACCTCTGCTTTGGCCGGTACATAATGCGTATCCATGATTTCAGCATTGTCATCATACAGATTTACAGTTCCCGATACAAGTATATCACCTTTTTTTACATCATCTCCAGCCTTCGCAACAGGTGTTCCTTCGCTCGTTATAATTGAGTATACCGTACAATCCTTGACTGCTATCACATTTGAAGGAACGGTCAGACTTGTATCTGTAAATACATCAAGCGTTTCCTTCACATCTACATAAAGGCTCGTGCCTCTTATTGCACATGATATCCATGCAATCTCGGAAAATTCCTCACGCAGCTTTCTTTCAAGCTCTACGGTATCAATCTTTCTTTTATATGTACCATAATAAATATCCATATTTTCAAGTACATCCAGTATTTCTTCTTTTGTATAATCATCTTCACCGGATATATGAATATTCCATACAAATAACGATTGTATATAGATGAAAGCAGCAAAAAGAAGAATCCCTATCAAAAGGGAAAACCGCTTTTTATTTTTTTTTAACAACACCGGAAGTCCATATTCTTTTATGACCTGATAGGATACTTCTGCTTTTTTTGCTATTTTATCCATCTCGTTTACATCTTTTAAATTCATAAAAAATACACAGGAATCGGGATTTTCTGTAATTCCCCACACGTTTATTTTTTTGTTTTTCATTAAATTCAGTAATCGGGTATGTATTCCGTCACTGATACTGATTTTGGCAAATCCTGTTATGTACTTTAAAATAAAACCAAACATATAGCACCCCTTATAAATTCTTTATATATTGATATACTCCACGCTGGAAATTGTACCGGAAATTCGTATTTCATAGTTTGTATAATAATCAATGTTCAGTTCCGTTCCGGATATACATATCATATATTGCTTTGTCTTAATGGATACGGATTCTTTATTCACATTTAAAATGCATCTGAAATTTTCAACAAGGACGCATTTATTGCTATGTATCGTCACTTTTGCTGAATTTCTATTGACATCAGGCACTACCTGGGGACTGTCATATATACATGAATTTGAAAAAAGAGATTTCATATAACCTTACCTTAATCTATTTTATCTATTATATGAAAAAGGACAAAAAAAGAGTACCGAAAAAACTTCGGTACTCAAAAAATCGTATAAAACCAGCAAAATTTATTTATATTTGCGTTTTCTAGCTGCCTCTGATTTCTTTTTACGCTTTACACTCGGCTTTTCGTAATGTTCTCTCTTACGAATTTCCTGCTGGATACCTGCCTTCGCACAATTTCTCTTAAATCTGCGAAGAGCGCTGTCCAATGTTTCGTTTTCTTTAACTATTACGTTTGACATTCTCTCACCTAACCTCCCTCCAGTTGTATATTGTGCATACCAAATAACAACTGTTTGGGTATTTTTTAGCACAAACTGTATTATAAACATAAAATACGAAAACGTCAACCAAAAAATGCTATTTTACAAAAATAAATTTATGGAATTTACAGAAAAACAGTTTGAAACGGTGTGCCAAAGGGATTTGGGCTATTACCCAAAACTATTATAAGTATCATTTATCACATAAAATGAAATTGAGGGGCTTACTAAATCTTCTGCCAAAAAATTTTACCACAGTACCTGTAAGAATCGCCGAGATAACCGTACCCTCTCTCGTTCCTACAATATGAAAATCAAAAAACAACAGTGATAAAACAAGAGAAGCTCCAACACACAGCATATCAAATGCAATTTTTATATTGCCAAAATCCTTATGCGTTACATCTGAAATTGCTTTTACAAACGCTTCACCCGAATTCATAACAACATTTGCAATAACCGAAAATGAGATTCCTAAGCCCAGAATAATAATTCCAACCATCACCATAATCAGTCTTATAAAATACGAATTCTGAGGAATAAATGAAACGATATACAAGCCTAAATTGGTAAACCAGCCAAACAGAAAGGATAACGGAATCTGAATAAACTGTATCAACTGAAAGTTTTTACGAAGTATCAAAATCTGCCCCACAATCAATATGCAATTCCAAATGATAAGCCACGTTCCCAGCGAAAAAAAACTATACTTACAGCTCATTACATTGGCAACTGAAGATATCGGCGATACCCCCAATTCTCCACGTTTCGTAAATGCAACACCAAGCGCCGCCAAAAACAAACTTACAACAAATAATATGTATCTTTTGGTAATTTCCGTTTTACTCATTTTGCATCATTCCTTTATTGTTAATATTTTCATTAATTCTGGTAAGAAAAGTATTCAGCATTTCTTTTTCACAATCCGAAAAACCAGCTAATGCTTGTTCTTCTATAAGGTCAAATTCTGACTTTACTCTATTTGCAAGCATCATTCCCTTATCCGTTAAATAAACATACAGATTGCGCCGGTTTCCCTCACCCATTTTCCGGGTAATCAGATTTTTATTTTCCATCCCAAGTAAAACAGACGTCAGTGTTGCAGGTTCGATATTGCACACAACTGCAATTTCTTTTTGAAATGCGCCGTCATGCTCTCTTAAATAATCAAGCACCTTCGGCTGTCCCAGCGTCAAACCTGTATTTTTGATTTTAAACATTAAAATTTTTTGAAAACTCAAATGACTCGCCATAAGCAAGTAATGAAGTGTTTCCCGCATAAATTTTCCTCCTTATATAATAATCATCAAACAGAAATAGCATGATTAAGTATCGTATTAAACAATCATCTTAATATTTGTAACAATTCTAATTATTAGAAAGCTAACTATAAGGATTATAATTTTAATGACAGCGCATGTCAAGTAAAAATAAACTTATAATGCCCGGCAACTTGCGATTATTACATTTTTCTTGTTAGGAAATTTTGGCGTTAAAAAACATAAAACAACAGGCAGAACTGCTTCGCTTTCAAAACAATTCTGCCTTTAAGTTTTACAAATTTACTTTACTTCGCCTTTGACAAGCTTATATCTCTTTCCATTAACAGTAACATATCCCGTTATATTTTTTCGTTTGCCGTTTTTTACATAGTAACGTCTGCCGCTTAGCTGTTTTACTATACCTGTAAATTTCGGCTGCCAATTACTGTTTTTCACATACCACCAGCTTCCGTCTGTATGTTTTACAAGCTGTGTAACATATTTACGCTTACCGTTTTTCACATAGTAATAGTTTCCGCTTGGCTGCTTTACCATGCCTGTATATTTTGGCTGCCATTCACTATTCTTCACATACCACCAGCTTCCGTCTGTATGCTTTACCAACTGTGTAACATATTTTTTTCTGCCTTTTTCTACATAATACCACTTGCCGTTTGTCTGTTTTACCATTCCTGTATAATTCGACTGCCGTACACTGTTTTTAACATATGTCCAGTTACTGCCGTCTTTTACAAGACCTGTACGATTTAACTTACATACACCTTTTTCCACATAATACCATTTGCCATCCGTACTGTTTTTAACCATGCCTGTATACCCGGTCTGTCTTATATTGTTTTTATAGTAATAATATGTACCATTCTCTTTTATAAGTCCGTTCTTATTAAGAGTATTTTCTTCCCTTATACTTCCATCAGTACATACCGTTCCGGCATAACTATAGAGATTAGAAGATGAAAGATTAAGATACAGGGCTGGCACCAAAGCAATATCACCACGGTGTACATGACTGGGATTCTGCATTATATAACCGTTGTAAAAAAGATACATAGCATCACTGGAGGTCCTTCCCGGAGACCTCAACCACCATAAACCATTTTTCTGATATTCTTCTCTGCTGTCACTATATGAACTCCACCATGCGCCCATTGCTTTTGCATATGTACTTACTTGTTGAATACGTCTTGCTTTGTCATATTGACTATAATCTGATAAAAAACCGTATTCACTATTCGTTACATCATCATATGACAACAAAAACACCTTGTCTTTTGTAGAATTTCCGCCTGCTGCTCCATATATCAGATTATCTTTGTTTTCAAGTGTCTTTTCCTTTATTAAATTTCTTTCATATGAAGTAAATGCGCTATTTATAAAATTCTTTTTAGTATAATCTTCTTTCTGTTTGTTTGATGCGCTTCCATATCCGTTCAGAAAGCTTCTCATGGTACATGTCTCCCATGTAACATTTCTCAATTCTGTATTATACTTTTGGTCATCAATCCCTTTATCTGCCATAAGAAGTGCTTCATTGCCATCTGTATGCAGCACCCTCCATTTGATTGGCTGATATTTATAATAATGATATGTATGGTCATCCGACCAATTATAATAAAAAGGGCTGCCACTTATAGAGTGGACATATGTCGCATCACTCTTTTTTATCCTGCGGTATTTACCACCATCTGATAATATTATATCTCCGTTAGTATCCCAGCCTTTGGCATTTTTTAATTCCTGATAGGTTTTATCGTCTACTATCAAATCCTCCGGATTCAGATATGTTTTATCTATGGCTGTATAATTCTTACTCATGGCTGTCGTTATAACCTCTGCCTGCGGATAACTGCCAAACCATACACAGTCATATGTAACTTCTCCATTACTGTCTTTTCTTGGATTTCTTAGTGTCGTTGACGCTTCTACATTTTCCATACCGCCTGTCGGCATGATTGGAATTAGAGTAAGAAGCATGACGGCTGTAAGCAGTATGGTGAATACATTCTTAAACCTTTTACTTGTCATCTTTTGTACCGTTTTCTCGTTTTTCCTGTTTGTCATTCACTTTCTCCTTCTTATTTAATTGGTCAGCATTATTTTATTTTCAAAACAATTCTGCCTTAAAATTTATTTTTTTGCCAATACTTTCATATCACCTTGTGAACTAAGCTCGCTTATTCCATATCAAATCTTTTAACCATACACGTTTTTTTACAGAAACATATTCCGTATCCCATCATTTTCATATAGCCCTCATCAATGAATGGTGCAAAATATTCTTGTTCTTCTATCTGCTTTACGGCTTCATTACACTTATCTTCCATCTCCGTAAATTTTTTACAAAGCTTAAATTCCAGAATGATTACAGGCTTTCTCGGATTTCTTGGACAAAGCACTATGTCAGGTCTGCCGTTTCCATACTCTCTGTTGGAGTCTGCCACATATCCTTTTATTCCGCTTAACATACCAAGTATTACGCCATGATAAAAAGCTTCTTTTCTGTCATAATAGCTTATACTCTCCTCCAGCATATCATTTATGAAGTCCTCTGCATCTTCTGTTCTCCCCTCTATAAGTGCATTATGCAGTTTCGATAAATCACGCGTTTCTATGTGTCTGTCAAACCATTCCCTTATGGTATTACTGTATATATATCTTACTTCCCTATTTGGTACAGTCATAGTCAGATACAGCGTATCATTTTCAAATCTTTTTTCTGTCACCTTTAGGTATCCTGTAAAAAACAGAAAGTTCCACAGATTATCCTGTGTCCTGTATATATCATCATATGTGATAGCCTCATGCACAGGCTTTTCTATGCTTTCTCCATCTATCAGATGTTCTATCTCACTTTTTACCTTTTCATCAGCTTTTTCCACCAAATCTCTTATTATGCTGTTTGATGAGGTATTTGACCAATACGGCTTTGGAAACGAATTGCTCTCTGATATGGCAGTATTTACATAGTTTATGATGCTCCACGGATTATATACTTCTGTTTCTCCAAAGATATATCCGTCATACCATTCCTTTACTTCCGGAAGCTTTTCTGAGATACCATAGGCTTCAAGTATCTGCTCTACCTCTGTTTTCGTAAAACCAAAATATTCTGCATAATTGTTGCTCAATATTGAGTTGATACTAAGATTATTTAGTCCGGTAAATATTGACTCTTTGCTTATTCTTAAACAGCCTGTCACTACGGCAAATTCCAAAGCATCGTTCGTCTTTAGTGCCGACTCAAAGAGAGAACGGACAAAATCAATCATCTTATCATAAAATTCTCTGAAATATGCATTTTCAAGCGGTACATCATATTCATCTATCAGTATAATTGCTTTCTTCTGATGATAAGAGTAAAGACATTGGGATAAGAATTTAAGTGCGGTCGCATAATCGCTTTCTTCTGCCGTTTCATCAATTACATTCTGATAACGTTTCTTATTCTTTTCTGATAATACATTTCCTTCCAACACATAGCTATGTCTTTCAAATTCATCAATTATCTCGTTTTTTAAACAATTATATGCCATCTCATAGCTTGGCTGCTTAGCCGATTTTAATGACATCTTAATTACAGGATATTGTCCCATCTCTGATGTATACCGCTCACCAGTCTCCATTATACGTTTCCCGGTAAAATACCCACTGTTGTCTTTCTTCTCGCCGTTACGGTCTATTTCATCCTCAAAGAATGTTCGTATCATGCTCAGCGTCAGCGTCTTTCCAAAACGTCTTGGTCTGGTAAATAAATTTACAATTCCTTTTTTGTCGGCCAGTTCCTTTAGCATCATTGTCTTGTCTATATAATAATAGTTATTTTCTATCAGTGTTTTGTAGTCTTCTACCCCTATACCAATAAATTTATTCATCCTCCACACCTCTCGTTCCATACCGTTTTTTATATTTAATACAAATATATACAACTTTAATAATATTATCAATCCCTAAATTCCCTATACCACAAAAAACAAGCGTTCATATTATACAATAAAACAACAGGCAGAACCGCTTCATTTTCAAAACAATTCTGCCTGTCACTTCGTTATACCATGTCAAATTTTTTAACCATACACGTTTTTTTACAGAAACATATTCCGTATCCCATCATTTTCATATAGCCCTCATCAATGAATGGCGCAAAATATTCCTGTTCTTCTATTTGCTTTACGGCTTCATTACAGCCTGCTTCAAGTTCCCTGAATTTGCTGCAATGTTTGAGTTCCAGTACTATGACTGTTTTTTCTTCATCTGTCGGAACAAGCACGATATCAGGTCTGCCGTTTCCATACTCACGATTAGATTTTATAACATACCCCGGAACAGAACCCAGCAGCCCAACCATCACTCCATGATAAAATGCTTCTTTATTATCATAATAACTTATGCTTTTTTGCAGATATTCTTTCAGCAGTTTCTGCATACCTGATTCATCACCTGACAAAACAGAATTATATAATTTCGATAAGTCATATGTTTCTATCTGCCTGTCAAACCATTGGGGATTAGGCACGCACTGCACCACCTATGACACCGAAAGCCCTTATATGTGGCGTGGGAGTACAGTTGCCACTATCCTCTCCAAACCCGAATACATGGGGCATAGACAGAAAAGCAGACGCAGGAAAGACCATCAGACAGCGGATAAAAAAGAATGAAAAGCGTTATGATGAAGTGAACCGTCTGATAAATAAACTCGATAAGGAGTATAAGGACAGCTTATCGAAGTATCCCGAATTAAAGGAGCGTATGCAGAGCCTTTTACAGAACGGCGAGAAGATAACGCCGAAACAGTGGAAGGCGGAAATAAAGTCTTTGCAATCCGAGTATGACAGTATCGGCAAAGAGCAGACTAAGACCGCCACAGAGTTAGCATATGCCGAGGTAATCAGCTATAACAGGAAGAACCTTGAAAGGGAACTTCAGAACGAAAGTCGACAGCATAACAGACAGCAAAGCAAGACTAAGCGGAGAGAGGAAGAAATTTAATGGAAATGTGAAGATTATTATGATATGATGTAAAAATAGAAATTTATGGAGGATGTACAAATGGATATAGAAAAACAGTTTAATCAGATTGCACATGAATACGATAGTAACCGTAAAAGATTTATTCCCTGTTTTGATGATTTCTACATCAATTCAACAGATTTTATCTTATCGAATATTGATGTTCCAAAACGTATCGTAGATTTAGGAGCAGGAACAGGGTTGCTTTCTTACTTTTGGTATAAACGCTGTCCAACTGCTGAATATATTCTTATAGATATTGCAGATAAAATGCTGAATGTTGCCCGAAAAAGGTTTGAGGGTGTAGAAAATGTATCGTATCAGATAAAGGATTATACGGAGGAGTTACCAAGTATTATTTTCGACATGGTTATTTCTGCTTTATCTATTCATCATTTAGAAGATAATGATAAGATAAAATTGTTTACAAAAATATATGATAGCTTACCAAGTGGTGGATTATTTGTAAACTATGACCAGTTTTGTGCAGGACATTCCAAAATGAATAAGTGGTTTAATTCTTATTGGGAAAACCAGTTATATCATAGTGGATTGACGAAGAATGACATAGAATTATGGAAAGAACGCAGGAAACTTGATAGGGAATGTTCTGTTGAGCGGGAAGTTGATATGTTGAGGAAATGCAAATTTGACAGCGTGGAATGTGTTTATTCCTATCAGAAATTTTCGGTTATTATAGCGATTAAATAGTATTGGAATTGTTAATTGTGTTCAATTCAATCATTATCACAACAAAATAGATAACATAGCGTCAGAGCGTATAGAAATTTAATCTAAACACTCTATTTTATTGTAAAGGAGCAGAGAATATGGCAGAAATTAAAAAAGAGCAACAACCCCACAGTTTCAATCGAAAGTTGGGGAATACCACTTATACCGTCAAAGTACATTTCAGTAAAGACACTGATAAAACCTTTAAGGACAGAGTGCAAAAGCTGATTATCAATGAGTGCCTTGAAAAGAATCAGAAATAATCCATACATTCAACGATTCAGAATGTATGGATTATTTTTTGTTTTTACATTGTACAATGAAAGTTAAACTCAGCTCTGTACACTAATTCATTTGATTTTTTGCCGTCTCAACTGCATGATTAAGCGCATCCTTTATTCCGGCAGGATTCTTTCCGCCTGCCTGTGCCATGTTTGGTCTGCCGCCGCCGCCACCGCCTACAAGAGCGGCTGCCGATTTAATAATATTTCCTGCATGTGCGCCTTTTTTAACAGCATCATCTGTAGCCATCGCAATCAGATTGACTTTTCCATCCTTTTCGGATGCAAGGATAACAACAGATGTGCCAAGCTTACTCTTCAGTTCATCTCCAAGATTTCTTAATGCGTTCATATCTGTATCAGCTACTTCTACCGGAAGTACTTTTACGCCGTTTACATCAACTGCATTAGAAAGCACATCCCCTACAGATTCTTTTGCCATCTTATCCTTAAGCTTCTGATTTTCATTGGTAAGCGCTTTTACTTCCGCAAGAAGCTGCTCTATTCTTCCGGCAACACCTGCCATATCTGTTTTAGCCGCTTTTGCTGCTGCAATCAGTTCTTCTTCTATGGTTCTGTAGTAATCAAGCGCTCCTGCACCTGTAAGCGCTTCGATACGCCTTGTACCCGCAGCAACACCTGACTCGGAAACAATCTTGAAATTGCCGATAACGCCTGTATTTGGCACATGCGTACCACCGCATAACTCCTTTGAGAAATCTCCCATCGTTACGACACGCACTTTTTCTCCATATTTCTCGCCAAACAATGCCATAGCGCCTGTTTTTTTAGCTTCATCAAGGCTCATTACATCTGTAGCCACCTGTATATTTTCTTCTATTTCTTTATTTACTATCTCCTCAACCTGTCTGATTTCTTCCTTTGTCATGGCTTTATCATGGGAGAAATCAAATCTCAGCCTGCCCGGTTCAACAAGTGAGCCTGCCTGTTCCACATGCTCGCCAAGAACGAGCTTCAATGCTTTCTGGAGAAGATGCGTAGCGGAATGATTCTTACAAATCAGTGAACGCCTTTCTGCATCAACTGACAGTTTTGCAATATCACCTGTGTTTAACTCACCGGACTCCACATAACCTGCATGAGCAATTTTTCCGCCTACAACTTTTATTGTATCCTGTACAACAAATGTTCCGTTTTCCGTTTTGATTACACCGGTATCGCCTGTCTGTCCACCCATCGTAGCATAAAACGGTGTCTTACCAACAATAACAGATGCCTGCATCCCTTCCGTAACGGTATCGACTACCTCTTTATCCGTTGTAATCGCCAAAATCTTATCTTCATAATCAAGCTTATCATATCCGATAAATTCTGATGTAAGCGATACGTCAAGCTGCTCGTATACCGTTGCATCAGCGCCCATGTAAGTTGTAACCTTACGCGCCTTTCTTGCAGTTTCTCTCTGTATATTCATGCACTCGGCAAATCTGTCCTCATCAACAGCGATTCCTTCTTCTTCCAGAATTTCCTTTGTGAGGTCAAGAGGGAAACCATAGGTATCATACAGCTTAAATGCATGGTCGCCGCTCAGTGTATTACCGCCTTCTTCCTGAAGTTCAGCAATATAATCCTTCAGGATGGCAAGACCTGTATCAATCGTCTTGTTAAAGCTGTCTTCTTCCTTGTCAATCTTGTTAAAGATATATTCTTTTTTCTCTGCAAGTTCAGGATAAGCGTCCTTTGATACCTCAATAACCGTATTTGCCAGTTCTGAAAGGAATTTACCCTGTATACCGAGAAGCCTTCCATGTCTGGCAGCACGTCTTAAAAGTCTCCTTAAAACATATCCGCGTCCCTCGTTTGAAGGAACGATTCCGTCTGAAGTCATAAAGGTAACGGAACGGATATGGTCTGTAATCAGTCGAATCGACACATCTTTTTTATGGTCCGTAAGATAAGTAACACCTGCCATCTCACAAACCTTATCACGAAGCGCCTTAATGGTATCAACATCAAATATGGAGTCAACATCCTGCACCACTACAGCAAGTCTTTCAAGTCCCATACCGGTATCAATATTCTTCTGTTCGAGTTCTGTATAGTTATTATGGCCGTCATTATCAAACTGGGTAAATACATTGTTCCATACTTCCATGTATCTGTCACACTCACAGCCTACTGTACATCCCGGTTTACCGCATCCGTATTTTTCGCCTCTGTCATAATAAACTTCCGAACAAGGACCGCATGGGCCTGCGCCATGCTCCCAGAAATTATCTTCTTTGCCAAACCGGAATATCCGCTCCGGCGCAATGCCGATTTCCTTATTCCAAATCTCAAAAGCTTCATCATCATCTTCATAGACAGACGGATACAGTCTGTCCGCATCAAGTCCAACGACTTCTGTCAGGAACTCCCATGTCCATGAAATTGCCTCATGTTTGAAATAATCGCCAAAAGAAAAATTACCAAGCATTTCAAAGAAAGTTCCATGTCTGGCAGTCTTTCCTACATTTTCAATATCACCTGTTCTGATACACTTCTGACATGTCGTTACACGTTTTCTTGGTGGAACTTCCTGACCTGTGAAATACGGTTTTAAAGGCGCCATACCCGAATTAATCAGCAATAAGCTGTTGTCATTATGCGGAATCAGTGAAAAACTGTTCATCTTCAGATGTCCCTTGCTCTCCATAAATTCCAAAAACATTTTTCTAAGTTCATTTACTCCATATTTCTTCACGATATATGTCCTCCCTATCTCCTGTCGGCAAGTTCTTTCGTTATATCATCCCAACTCACGCCGCGTTCCACCATCAGAACCATCATATGATATAAGAAATCTGATATTTCATATTTTAATTCATCGGAATCAGGATTTTTCGCCGCGATAACAATCTCTGTGGCTTCTTCTCCCACCTTCTTCAAAATCTTATCGATTCCCTTATCAAACAGATAATTTGTATATGAACCCTCTTTCGGGTTTTCTTTTCTATCCAGGATGATATCATACTCCTCTTCAAATACTTTCAGCGGATTTGTATCATCATATTCTTTCTTTACAAGATTTGTAAAGAAACAGCTTCTTGCGCCTGTATGACAGGCCGCGCCAATCTGCGATACCTTCGCCAGAAGCGTATCTTTATCACAATCAAGCGATAAACTCTTTAAGAACTGAAAATGGCCCGAGGTTTCACCCTTCACCCATAATTCCTGTCTGCTTCTGCTCCAGTAAGTCATTCTGCCAGTTCTGATGGTATTCTCAAATGACTCCTTATTCATATAAGCCATCATCAAAACCTCTCCTGTCTTATAGTGCTGTACTACACATGGAATCAGTCCGTCTGAATTTGTTTTAAAATCATCAAACTGAATACTGCTCTCAAAGGTATTCATCGGAATATTCTCCTGAACGCAGCACTGTTTCATCTCCATTACATCCATCTGTGCAAGATTATATAAAGATACCGACTCCGCATTTGTATCTTTCAGCATCTTTGCCACAGACTCGCCATCCGTAGCATATGTAGAAACAATAACAGGAAGCGCAACCTGCTTTCTGATTTCTTTTACGATATCAATATAATCAGGCACTTTATTATTGTGGAGCAGCAGCAATTCACCTGCGCCAAGCGCTTTCAGCTTTATTGCATATTCTACAGGATTTTCACATTCTGACAAATCAATCGTAACAATGATTCTTTCCGAACCAAAGCGGTCAGCCGCTTCTGTAACCAGTTCCGGCGTACTTAATGCAGCAGACTTCATACAAACCTTAGAAGCGCCTGCATAAAGCATCTTCTTTACATCTTCAAGTCTTCTCACTCCACCGCAGGCTATCAGAGGAATATCTACATTCTTACAGATTTCTTTAATCGCTGCTATATCTGCCTCTCTGCCTTCCTTCGTAGCCTTACTGTCAAAAAAAGCAATCTCATCAGCACCGGCATCGTTATAAAATCTTGCCATCTCAAGAGCATTTTCAAGGTCAAGACATGGTATAATCTTTTTGTACATCGTAGTAAACCTCCTTAAAGTGAACCTTTCGTGGATAATACTTTTCCATTTAATCTTTCGTCAATCGATGACGCTTCATCAAGCGCTTTTGCAAATGCTTTAAAAGCCGCTTCTATAATATGGTGATCATTTGAACCTGAAAATTGCTTCAGATTCAGATTCATCTCTGCGCCATAAGAAACTGCGTAGAAAAATTCTTTAACCATCTGGGTATCAAAATATCCCACTCTTTCCGTTGTAAGATTGATATCATACACCAGATAAGGTCTTCCGGATAAATCAATGGCGCACATCACAAGCGTTTCATCCATCGGCAGGAAAAAATTTCCAAACCTTTTTATCGACTTTTTATCGCCCAGTGCTTTTTTAATCGCCTTGCCAAGTACAATTCCTGTATCTTCAATGGTATGATGCGAGTCTACAAATAAGTCTCCCTTGACTGTCACATTCAAATCAAAAAAGCCATGTTTGGCAAAGCTTTTTAACATGTGGTCAAAAAAACCGATACCGGTATCAACTTTTGCATTTCCCCTGCCATCAAGATTGAATTCAAGGATTATATCTGTTTCGCCTGTCTTTCTTGTGCATCTTACTGCCCTGTCTGCCATTTCTTTATCTCCCTGTTTTTGTATAAATAATATGTATTATACCACCACTAAGTATATATATCAAATATTAATCTTCAAATCGTACTGCGATTGAATTTGCATGTGCGGTAAGCTGTTCGGCTTTTGCAAAGCTTTCGATATCCTTATGTACCGCTTCAAGCGCTTCTTTTGAATAATAGATAATACTCGACTTCTTAATAAAGTCATCTACGGAAAGCGGCGAGAAGAATTTCGCTGTTCCGTTTGTCGGAAGCACATGATTCGGACCTGCGAAGTAATCTCCAAGCGGTTCTGAAGAATATTCGCCGATGAAGATAGCGCCTGCATTCTTTATTCTTGTCATCACATCGAACGGATTTGCCGTAACAATCTCAAGATGTTCTGATGCAATATCATTTACGGCATCGATAGCATCGTTTAAACTATCAGCTAATAAGATATAACCGTAGTTATCGATGGATTTTCTCATAATCTCTTTTCGTGATAACTGCTCTATAAATGCATCGACCTGTACGGACACTTTTTCTGCCAGTTCTTTTGATGTTGTAACAAGTATTGCTGATGCCATCTCATCATGTTCTGCCTGTGAAAGAAGGTCGGCAGCTACATAACGCGGATTTGCTGTTTCATCAGCAAGAACCATAACCTCTGACGGTCCTGCGATGGAATCAATACTGACATGTCCATATACTGTTCTTTTCGCTAAAGCCACAAATATATTGCCGGGACCTACTATCTTATCCACTTTTGGAATACTCTCTGTTCCATATGCCAGCGCAGCTATTGCCTGAGCGCCGCCTGCCTTATATATAGATGTAACACCTGCTTCATTTGCAGCGACCAGTGTCGTTGCGTATACCTCCCCATCAGCATTACAAGGAGTAGTCATAATAATATTTTCCACACCTGCAACCTTTGCCGGCATCACATTCATCAGAACAGATGAAGGATATACGGCTTTTCCTCCCGGCACATATACGCCTACTGATGCAAGTGCGGATACCTTCTGTCCAAGAAGTGTTCCGTTTGGCTTAGAATCAAACCAGCTGTACTGTTTTTGTTTCTCATGGTATATTCTTATATTTTCTTTTGCCTTTCTGATAACCTCAAGCAGTTCTTTATCTACCTGTGTATATGCATATTCAATTTCTTCTTTTGTGACCAGAACATTGCTGCTGTTTATATCCGCTTTATCGAATTTTTTTGTATATGAAAATAAAGCTTCATCTCCGTTATCTCTTACATCATTTACAATCTTCTCTACTGTCTCGGCATAATCGCCGTAATTAGACGGGCTTCTTTTTAAAAGATTTTTCAGTATATCCTTTTTTGTATCAGCATTCAATTCTACTATTCTCATTTGATTAAGCCTCCTTATTGATTAAATCATTCAAATCCGCTAACAGCGTTCTTATTCTTTTATTCTCCATCTTAAGACTTACCTGATTTACAACCATTCTTGCTGATAACGGACAGATTTCCTCAAGAACCTCAAGACCATTTTCTCTTAAAGTACTTCCGGTTTCTACAATATCCACAATCACCTCAGAAAGTCCTACGATTGGTGCAAGTTCTACAGAACCGTTTAATTTTATAATCTCTACGGTCTGATGCTTCTGATTATTGAAATAATCCTTTGCTATCACAGGATACTTGCTTGCTACACGGATAATCTCATTTTTCTTTAATATTTCTCTTGCCGATGCCGGTCCGCATACGCACATTTTACATTTTCCAAATCCCAAATCCATAACTTCATACAGATTTCTTCCCTCTTCAAGAATCGTATCTTTTCCTACCACGCCGATATCAGCCGCACCATATTCCACATAAGTTGGTACATCGGTCGCTTTGGAAAGGAAAAATTTTAATTTAAGTTCTTCATTTACAAATATCAGTTTTCTTGTATCCGGGTCTTTCATTTCATCGCAGGTAATTCCGATTTGCTCAAGAAGTGCAAGCGTTTTTTTTGCTAAACGCCCTTTTGCAAGGGCAAATGTTAAATATCTCATAATAATATCTCCTTACAGATTATATATATCTACTTCTGAAACCTCGTCATTTAACAGGTCGTATACAGCAATTGTGCGTTCGTCCTTAAAGTACATCATACCTGAAAAATGTTCTCTTTTCGCATATTCAAGATAATCCTCAAGAGATTTTCTATGAGATTTTCTGATAAGTTCGATTTTCTTATTCCTGGAACGAAGGTTCATTCCAAATGATATAGCCGGCTCCTGATTTTCAATATCATAAAGAATAACCGTATTGGAATATGACACTTCAATATCGATATTCTGTCTTGACATTGCCATAATCAGTTCTTCAACTGAAAATGCAAAACCAATTGACGGCGCATCCTTACCGAACTGCTTCAGCAGATTATTATAACGTCCGCCTTTTAGAACCGCATCCCCTGTTCCGTATGTATAACCTCTGAAGATAATTCCGGTGTAATAGTTATATCCGTTCAGCATACTTAAATCAAAACCGATATATTTTTCATATCCGTAGCAGCAAAGTGCTTTATAAACTCTCCTGAGACGATTCACCGCATCAAGTGATACCTGATTGGATACAAGACGTTCCGCTGTATCAAGCATATCAGCCCCGCCAAACAGACTGTCAAATGACATAAATGCCAGCTTGAGATTATCATCAATATCCAGCTTATTCAGATATTCCTCAAGTCCGAAAAAATTCTTGATATTGATATATTCTCTTATCTGAAGTTCTGCTTCATTTGTAATTCCGCTTTCTGCAACAAGACCTTTGAAATAATCAATCTGTCCGATTTCAATCTGAAATTCCGCTATGCCAAGCTCTATAAAGCAATCAATCACTGTCGCAATAATCTCCGCATCTGCGGCTGTCGAATCATCATTGATAAGTTCTGCACCAATCTGCGTGATTTCTTTTAACTTTCCCTGGAGCTTTCTTGTATTGGTATATGTATTTCCTGTATAACAAAGTCTTATCGGCAGTTCTTCATCAGAATAATATTTTGCCACACAACGGGCTATACTCGGAGTAATATCCGGTCTTAACACCAGGGTATTATTATCCCTGTCAAAGAATTTGTACATTTCATTTGAAGGCGCCGAGCCCCTGTCCCTGTTAAATATATCGAAAAACTCAAATGTCGGTGTCTCTATATCATGATAACTATACAGCTCCAAAACATGATGAAGCTTATCAATAATCTTTCTTTTCTTTTTACACTCAATATCATAAGTGTCTCTTACTCCATCAGGAGTCTGCAATAATTTGTTCTGCATCCTATATTCTCCTTTATTGCACTTTATCGAATTAAAGTGTTAATTAGCTACTTTACTACTCAAACAACGTGTTGTAATTATATGTGAGCAGTTTCCATTTGTCAATATGTATTTTTCACATGGTACCATCTTATTCCCTTTCAGCTAAATCAAGCTGTATTCCCTCGAGGTAATGTACAAGCGCGCCATTTTTGCCTTTTAGAAAATATCTGCTGTCAAGCTCTTCGTATTTGAAATTACGCGGATGTCCTTCTTCAATTCTGTCTATGTACTTCTTAAGCTCCGAACATTTCATATAGTAAAAGCTATTGCGATGCGTAAAATAGATAATCAGAAAGCTTATTCCCTGCTGTTCCTCAAATTCACGCATAAAATTGTATTGATGTTCATGGATATTCTGCATGGAAAATGTGTCTTTCGCACACTCTTTCGCATCAAAGCATATCGGAATTCCCTGTACAGAGCCTATATAGTCTACTGTCGAATCTTTTTCAAAATAGGCCAGTGTAATCTGACTGCTGTCCTTATCAATCTTTACAGGTGTAATTGGCGTTGGAATCTTCTGAACAAGCGCAAGCTTTTTTTCTCTGTAATATTCATTTGTATAGTTAATCATATCCTCAAGGGTTGAACCTCTAAGACCTCTGGAATTCCATGTAGCCATTATTCAAATATGTCCTTTTCTATTTTCTGAAACAGTTCAGGCTTCTCACATACCAATTCTTTGTTGTTCAGATACGAGAGTATTCCGTCGATATCATGAAATCGTAAACGCTCACAATGAAGCAGATGATATTTCAATCCGTATTTTTCATAAAAATCTGCCGTTTTTCTTCCGGCATTATATTTATGCTCCCCCACTATCCTGTAACCAAGATGCGCCGCCTGCGCTCTGATTTGATGGGTTTTCCCTGTAATCAGCTTTACATTTACAAGCGTAAACCCATTTGCATATTTTACAGGCTCAAACAGGGTATGTATTTCGGAAGCTTTTTCCCCATCCGGTTTCTTATCATATATCTGTACCTTTGTTCCGTCTTTTACATGATAACAGATACTGTCTGTCGTTTCCTTTAGTTCACCATAGACAATCGTCGTGTAATATTTGTCCACAAGTCTGTTTTTTATAATGTTATTCATAGCCTGACTTCCGGCGAAAGACTTTCCACAGATAATAAGCCCGGAAGTATTGCGGTCTAATCTGTTACAGACAGACGGTTTAAAGGTTTCTAACTGTTTTTCTGATATATCGCCTTTTTCCAACATATAATCAATAAGCGCTTCATTGATTGAGTAGTCATCCTTATCTGCCTTTTGCGATAAAATACCGACAGGCTTATCCGCAACCAGAATATGTTCATCTTCATAGACGACCTTAAGGTCTATCTGATTTCTTTTCGTTTTACACACAGCCGTCTTTACTATCTTGTCCCGGAATGACGCGATGGTTTCATCGGAAAGATATAGCTGCACGATATCGCCCTGTACAAGCATCTCATCCCCTTTGGCTTTCATTCCGTTTATTTTTATATTCTTCTTTCGAAGCATCTTATAAATAAAACCGGATGGCGCTTTATTCAGATACTTCATCAAAAGCTTTGTAAGCCTTTGCCCGGCCTCATTCCCTGCTACAACTATTTCCTGCATCTTAAACTCCCAGACTCAACAATGTTTCCTGCATTTTCTTATCTCTTGCCGTAAATTCTTCTCCCGGCGCTTTAATCGCATTTGCCCTTTTCACAAATTCCTTTACGGTTGTTGTCAGAATAATAACATAAGGCTTTTTCTGATTTTCAAAGGATTTTGCAATCTCTTTTTTTAAACTTTCCGCATCAGGATATTTCTTTTTCAACTTATCTGTATATAAAAACAACATTCTTCCATCCCGGACAACGACAGCAGGAAAATATAATATTCCCTCATACCGGCTAAGCGATATATCATAAAAAATAGAATGTTCCCCGCTGTAACTCACCTTTTCCCTGATGAATGCATATTCCTCTTTTGTAAGCGGCTTGAAACCCGCGCATAATATGTATTCAACCAGTTGCTTTGCAAATGGCAGACTGGTTAAAATCGGAAGTAAGATAAATAATGTTTTCTTTGTGTCAAATAATGCAACGGAGAAGAAAACGCCCAATATAATTACAATTCCAAGTATGCTGATACTAATCAAAAGTTTTTTCTTATATCTCTCGATATATCCGTAATTTCCTTTTTCCAATGTTGTATATCTCCTATTTTATGAAATGAATGAGCAGACCATGCGGCAGACACTTTGCCAGAAGTCTGAACAAATGAATCGGAATACTGTATACTGAAACCGCTTTTTCATGGAACACGTCGCAAAGCGCTTTTTTCACCACATTTTTAGGATTTACACGAAGTAAATACTTATATGCTTTTGTATTGATATTCTTTTCTGCGATATCAAAAAATTCTGTTTTCACCGGTCCCGGACATACCGCAGTCACTGTTATATTCCTGTCAGAAAGCTCCTTGTTTAACGCTCTCGAAAAACTAAGTACCATTGACTTGGTTGCCGCATATACGGAAAATGACGGCTGCGGTAAAAAAGCGGCTGACGATGCAATATTAATAATATTGGAAGGTACTGACATATAAGGAAGCGATAAATAGGTCATAGCTGTAAGTGCTTTGCAGTTTAATTCTATCATTCCCAGATTATCCTCATAAGATGCTGTATCAAAATGACCGTACACTCCATATCCGGCAGCATTGACCAACAGCCTGATGGAAGGTCTGTTTTTCTCAAGAAGTACTTTGTAGCGCGTAATATCGCTCTCTTTTGTTAAATCAAGGCAAATCGTTCTCACCTTTACACCCTTTATCGCATGTTTTACTTCGTTCAGCCTGTCCATTCTTCTGGCTATAATCCAGATTTCTTCTATACTTCTGTATTTTCTGCTTATCTGTATGGCAAATTCTCTTCCGATACCTGATGAAGCACCTGTTACAACTGCGATTTTCTTCATTACATCATCCTCCAGCCTGCTAAGTATTTGTTCTTTAATGTTCCGTTATGATTTTTCGCCCATCCGAGCGGATAACCGTCTACACAGACAAGCACATAGCCATTCTTTATATTTCCATCTTCTATTTCAATGGTTTCACCTTTCAGATATTTTATAATCCGCCCATCATCACATGAAAAGGAAACTGCATTATCATAATCAGAAGCGGACAGATACATGGCCAATGACTGGCTGGGTTCAAAACGGTTTTTCTTTACTTCTCCCAGATATAATCCCTGACGAAGCAGTCTTAAACCTCTGACATCCGGCATACCATACGGAATAAAATAAAGCTTTCCTTTATTTTCCTCTATTCTGCTCAAATCTATTCCTGCATGAGCAGAAATATGTGAAAAAAATTCATCTGTAAATTCATCTGTCTTATATGGTTTGAAATGATATTCACTTCTGCACAAAACCGTTTCACGTTCTTTCTTGCCAATCAGCGCCACAAAATGTCCCTCGCCTTTTATTCTGTGCGGCCATAATCTTGCACATCTGACAAGCTCGCTGTTTTCCGTATTTCCCCATTCCGGATGTCCGTTATCAAAGCCTGTATATTTTGGTACATCTTTCAGATACAGACTGTCATCTAATGACAACAGATATTCTATAGACTGTTCATTTTCTTCCGGTGAAAACGTACAGGTGGAATATAACATTGTTCCACCCGGCTTCAGACACTTTACCATCTCATTTAATATGCCTTTTTGCAATCCTGCAAATAAAGCTGTTCCATTATTCTCCCATGCCGTTATCATGGAGTTGGACTTCCGAAACATTCCCTCTCCGGAACACGGCGCATCAATCAGTATCTTATCAAACATTTCTGCAAATGCGCCCGACAATCCATTTGGCGGCTCATTGACAATACTCATATTGCCGATTCCGAAAAGCTCCATATTTTTTAAAAGTGCCTTTGCCCTTGAATTACTGATATCATTTGTAATCAGAATCCCGCTGCCATTCAGCTTTGCCGCAAGCTCTGTAGACTTACCACCGGGCGCTGCACACACATCAAGCACCAAGTCTCCTTCGTCAATCTCTAATACACTGGCCGGCGTCATGGCGCTTGGTTCCTGTATGTAATAAAGTCCTGCGTAATAATAGGGATGTTTAGACGGTGTATATTGACGCTCATCATAATAAAATCCATTCTTTGTCCATTCTACCGGCGTCAATTCAAAAGGACTGATTTTCAAAAAATCCTCCACACTAATCTTTGAAGTGTTGATTCGTATCCCATGATACATGCCGTTATCAAGGCATTTTACATAATTATCATAATCCTCTTTTAATTGTTCTTTTATTCTTACATCAAATTTCTCTGGTAATCTCATGAAGCTTTCCTCAATTAAGGCTCTGCGCCTTGTACCCTTCTGCTATAATATCAAGCTGTGTTGCAAATGTTTTTAATAACTGCATATCACCGGACTGGTATATCTTATAAAATTCATCCTGTATCTTGATGACCTCCCGCTGGTTTCCAACCTGATACAGATTTTGAATATTCACAAGAATCTCAGAAACTATCGTCGCCTTTATATTGAACGAATTCTGTGCATCCATAATTTCTTCTCTTACACTTGACATTTCTTTATCAAGTGTTACCGTTGCATCAGCGGCAGCATGAAGCTTCTGCCTGATATGCTCCGGCATATTCTTTTTATATTTATATTGAAGAGAATGTTCGATTGTCGCCCAGAAATTCATCGCAAGCGTTCTAATCTGTATCTCTGCCTGAATTGTCTTTAATCCATCTATCGTATATACATCATAATCAAGAATAATATGGTAACTCTGATATCCGCTTGCTTTTGCATTTTTGATATAGTCCTTTTCTTCCCTGATACGCATATCGCTTCGGCTGCGTATGATTTCTACAACCTTATAGATATCTTCTGCAAACTGGCATATCACTCTGATTCCTGCTATATCGTCCATTTCCTCATATATCCTGTCCATCGGAATCTTCTTTTTCTGGAGTTTATCCAGTATACTGGATATCTTCTTTACTCTGCCTGTTACCGTCTCTATAGGCGAATATAATCCCTGATTTCTATATTGGGCTATGATGTGATTAAACTTTATCAGCAGTTCATCCACAGCCTGTTCATATGGTGATAAAATCTCACGCCATAATTGTATCTCCAAAGTAACACCCCCATCAAACGAACTTATTCCTCAATTCCTCTCGTGCTTAAAAATGTATATTCACGCTGACCTGCTTCATAGTCGGGATGTAACTCAACCAGTTCCGAAGCAAGCTCATATGCATGATTATAGTCATTCTGATTTTCATAGTAGGCGATTTCCATCAGCCTTAAATCAGCATTATATTCATCATCACTGTCCAGACCATTATTGATATAGCCTATTGCTGTTTCATAATCTCCTATGCTCATATAATAAGCTGCATACTGCGCATATATATAGGAATTAAAACCAAATTCTTTCACATATTCTTCATAGTATGCAAACATATTATCTGTATCATCAAGCTCCGCATAGCACGTTCCGATATACATAGTAAGCGCATGCCATTTACCTGCTTTTTCTTTCAGCCCTTCAAGCGCCCCTGCATAATTTCCCTGTTCAAAGCTATGTAAGGCATCGGCAAGTTCCATCATGTCCGTAATATCTTTTTTGCCTGTATGAGCAGAAGCGAGAATATCCTGATATTGCACAAGTGCATCTCCATAATTTCCATCTCTCATATATGTATCAGCCATATAAAGCTTTATATTGGTATCTGTACCTTTTGAAAACAACTGCTTTTCATTCAGTGCCGCTTCAAATTTTGAAAGTGCTTCCTCATCGTTATGCGCTTCATAGCATTTGATACCTTCATCAAAGTATTCGTCCTTCTTTGATATCAACGCGGATATTCCATACGCGATTACGATGACAAGCGCCACACAAAATATAAAAAAGATAAGCAGTCTTTTATAATTCAGTTTATTTTTATTATTTCTTCTACGTCTTCTTCTCCTTGACATCATCATACTCCTATATCTGTTATTTTAAATGATATATACACAAATAATACTATAATTAAAAATAAATTACAATAAACATTGTATTGAAAAAACACAGAGACATAAATAAAAGGAGCTGTTTTGATAAAGCTCCTTTTATTTATACACATCTATTTATTTTTCTAAACACTTATATATATGGTACGATATTTCTTATATTTTTCATTCTTTTTGCAAGTACCAGAATAACAAAAGGCGTCAGGGCAATCGGTACGACATCTGCAATACCAATCCACAAAATACAATATACATAGCCTAAGCCTGTGAAGTACGAAAGAGAAATACTGGTAATCAGAATCATCAATATTCCGAATAAAATACTCCAAAATAAACTTACGCCTATGAATTTTCCTTTTCCCTTCTCTATCAAACCCAAAGCATCCTTTTTTCCTGCATGTAAATGGATAAATGCCGGAAGCGCTGCGGAAAGTCCTACTGCGATTCCATCTGTCAATGGGGAATGTAACGGAATAAAGTTTCCGGAAAGTAACGCCCATACAACAGTGCCTATGTAACCTGAGAAAAATCCTGTTACCGGCCCGAACAAATATCCAACAACAACCGGGATAAATGCAAAAATACGAAAATGAACGGCACCGGGAATCAATGGAATCGGACACAGATATGCCCATAAAACACCGGTTAAAACACCAAACACAACAAAAAATACAATGTTTACAAATGATAATTTTTTCTTCATACTTTTTTCCTCCTTTGCTTGAAAAAGAAATATATATAATTATTTATAATACAAACCTTTTTGTACGCACCCTTTTTATACTGCTATATAAAACTGCATGCGTAAAATAATGGTAATGGCAATAGCTGCTGCATTTGCCAAGATAAAATATGCGTCATATTTACTTGCTTTTATTTTCTTATAAGCTGTTCTATGCACTGAAAAGTTCAACTGGTAATAATGCATCGCCAGTGAAATGGCTTGTCCCTTACTAATCACCCGAAACAACAAAGGCAGCGAAAATGTAACATAGTTTTTAATTTTTGTTGTCCATTTACACGCTTCAATCTCCAATCCTCTTGAACTCTGTGCTTCCATAATGGCTTTCAGCTCTGTAATAATCATTGGAATAATCTGAAATACCAGTCCTATTCCAAAGGCAAGCGCATAAGAAATTTTCCACTTCTGCAAACCTAAAATAATCTCGCTGAAGTTCGTTGTAAGTAATACGGTATAAAAAGAAGCAATCATCAGAAAGATTCTGAGCGAATAAACCAGTCCCTTATAGATGTCATACCAGTCAAAACAAACCAGAAGCTTCTGATTACCCCAAAGGGAAATCATCGTTTTAAAAAAAACAGGACCATTTCCCACCTTTGGCTGTTCAAACAACCCTAGAATAAACCATAAAAGGAATATAAAAATTAAAAGCACCTTCAATTTCTTAAATAATACCCAGATATATTTTTGAATTTTGCAGACACTCCACATTCCTACGAAAAAGGATAATAGAAATAACAGTGCCACACCGGACTTTACCAGACTGGTAAGTACCGCCATCACAATAAAAAAGATAAACTTTGCTCTCGGGTCCAGCTTATGCAGCAGCGAATCTCCATCTACATACTTTAAATAATCCATATTTTTCCACTCCTTTATGCTTTCTTTTGTGCTGATACTTTTTTTATAAAATCATCCACCTGAAATACGACTTCATCAAATCCCAGCTTTTTAGACAACTGTACAACCGGCGGCATCATAATATTAATTTCATCAAAAATATCTTCCCGTTCTACAAGGCTTTCTTTTGTTCCCTCAAATATTTTCTGTCCCTTATTTAAGATAACCGCATAATCTGATACACGAAATACCAAAGGAATTTCATGACTAATCATAATAACGGTTTTTCCAGCCGCCTTTAAATCCGCAATCATTTTTTCCAATTCTTCTATCAGGAAACCATCCATTCCTAATGTCGGCTCATCTAATATAATGACGTCTGCACTGGAAAACAAAACGGATAAAATCGTAAGCATATGTTTTTTTCCCATAGATAAGTTCAAAGGAAACGTCTGTTTTTCTCCGGCTAAATGATACTTTTCCAAAACTTCTGTAATGCGCTTTTCTGAAAACGGTACATTCTGCATACGAGCGCAAAATGTTAATTCTTTTTCTACCGTTTCTTCAAAAAGCATATGCTCCGGATGCTGAAATACTAAAATAATATTTTTGGAAATCTGTGCTACGGTCTTTCCTAAAATCGACGTTCCCTTATACAGCACATCGCCGCCGGTTGGTTTATAAAGCCCATTCAGATGTTTTACAAATGTGGTCTTTCCTGAACCATTCTGCCCTAAAACGGCAATCACCTTTCCCTTTGGAAGTTCTGCATTTACCTGAGACAATGCAGTAAAGCCATCATTAAATTGTTTTACTAAGTTCTGTACCTGAATAATGCTCTCATTTTCTTCTGATGATATTTTTCTAAGCGTTTCTTTTTTCTCCACCCTTCCCCGCAGTTGTGCAAAAGCTTCTTCCACTGTATATAATAAGTCGATATCAGGAAACTGCTTTGATAATGCCCTGTATAGCTCTACCTCTTGCGGTAAAATTACGCCCAGCTTTTTCTGCAGTTCAAAATTTCTGAAAAATTCATCTTTGCTTCCGTCAAAAACAACTTCTCCATCTAGCAGTCCTACTACATGGTCTACCACCTCAGCAGACCATACCAGATTATTATCTACTAAAACGATTGTGTTTCCGCTGCCGCTAAGTTCTCCTAAAATATCCTGCACCATCTTCTTACCATTGGGGTCTAAGGAACTTACCGGCTCGTCCATAATCAAAATATCAGGCTTCATCGCCAACACCGATGCAATACATACGGATTGCCGCTGCCCGCCGGACAAATTATCTACACTTCTTTTTCGCAAATACTGCAAATTTAAAAGATTTAATACATATTCCATCCGCTCCACAATTTCTTTCTGTGACATTCCGATGTTCTCCAGTCCAAATGCAATGGCATCCTCTACGCCATATCCAAACAACTGGTTTTCCGGCGTCTGGCTGACGACACTGACAAAAGTATCTTTTGGAACATCAAAGCTGCCTTCTAATACTCCATTACTGATAAGCTTCGGTATCACCTGACTGAGGATTTGAACCAGTGTCGATTTGCCGCACCCGCTCGGCCCGACAATCGCCGTTACTTTTCCTTTTTCAATGGAAAAGCTTACATTTTTGAGGACTTCTTCTCCATCCTTCGTATATTTATAGCTGATATTGTTTACTTTGTAATCCATTGAATTTTCTCCTTCCTTTTTTTATCTATAGAAAAAGGGCGTTTTTCATGATATCCTCTTTCAAAACGCCCTTGTTTCTTCCAATCCCTGTATAAATATTTTATAGTATTTTATTGCATCCTCAATCTGTGAAATATCTGTTTTTTCATCTACCCTGTGACATTCTTCCGGATTTCCCGGGCCAAAAATAACAAATGGAACTGACAGTTTTTTTATAGCAATCGAAGCATCTGTAAAAAAACGTACTGCACTGCATTTCATTGTTTTATCCTGTCTTCTTACCGACTGCAATAAGCTGTCAATAAACCTGCTCTCATTTTTCATTTCAAGCGCCGGTCTATCAGTCAATACCTCTACGCTTACTGCCAATCCGCTTTTTTCTTCCGCCCGTTTTATCCCTATATTTTTTATTAATTCCAGGATTTGAGTATGCCGCCTGTCATTTTCATCCGCTCTTGGCACAGTACGAATATCCAGATAGAACGCTGCCTTTTCCGGAACCATATTGATTTTTACACCACCGGATACTTTTGTCAGACAGCAGCTTTCTTCTCCCAGCAAAGGATGCTTATAACACGTTTTCTTCCACTCCTTTTGGAATTCTTCTACAATCTTTATGCCTTCCTCTAATGCATTAACGCCCAGATTACTCATAGATGCATGACAGCCTACTCCTCTTACAGAAAGCTTCAGCCACAAAGTTCCCATTTCGCCTAATCCAAGCGTATTTTCTGTAGGCTCGCATATAAATAACGCTTTTATCGCCTTTACTTCGCTTTGTCTACAAAGCTCGGTAATCCCCTTTCCCTGTGATTCTTCATCCGCTGTAAACATAAAAAGTATGCCATAGGGCGGTTTTTCCTGTTTTTCACGATAATATCGGTAAAGCAGCAGCATCGCCGCCACGCCGCCCTTCATATCAGCCGCACCTCTTCCATATACTAAATCTCCATCTCTTTCAGCCGCAAAAGGAGCATGCTTCCATTCGTCTCTGTCACCTGCCGGAACAGTATCCAAATGTCCTGCAAATCCGATATATTCCTCTCGTTTTCCCTCCAGCCACAATAACAAACAACATCTGCCGGCTTCTAAAAACACCTTTCTATAATGTGGTTTCCAGGGGCTTAACCATTTTATTATTTTATCTGCAAGCGCCTCCTCCCTTCCGGGAGGATTCTCAGTATTGGTTTTTATCAGCAACTCCAATAACCTGTAAATTTCCTCTTTCATCACACATCTCTCATTCCTTTATTAATAACCAAAACGGAATAATTCTGTTACAATTTCACTCAGCTTTTCTACTGCGTACCGCAGCATTTTTTCTCCTTTTTCCCCGGTAGCTTTACTTGGTGTTCCAATGACGCCGCTTTCTGTTACATCTTTGGTTTTCCATCCCATATTTACCGGACCGTAAAGGGAGATGTATTCATTCTTTTCAAACATTTTATCCGGTGTTTCATCCACTAATTTGGACATATCTACTGTCTGCGGCGCCAATGCCAGCATCAACGAGGTTTCCAGCTCACAGGCATGGAATACGCCATAAGGACTTTCCGACTCTTTTTCTGTCTTTAATAACTCCTGCCAGAAAGAAGTAAACCACCAGTCAAATACATAAACATCAATACCGTATTTTATTCTTAAATCTCTGGAAATCAGATTTAAAAGGTCGGTATTTCCTCCATGACTGTTTGTTAAGAGCAGCCGCTTAAATCCGCTTTTCACAATACAATCCGTAAGCTCATCTATCATGTCATACAAGGTTTTTGCCGTATAAGTCATCGTTCCTGCAAATCCCATATGTTCATTGCTTTTTCCCACAAACAACTGCGGGGCGATAATAACATTCTTTCCCTCAAATTCCTTTTCTCTGGCAAAACGTGCAAGCAATCCCTCTAAGATAATACTATCTGTTCCCACCGGAAGGTGATGACCATGCTGTTCTATCGCCGAAACCGGCAGCATGACAAGGGATTCCTCCTTATTTAATTTTTCTATATCTTCACTAATCATATTTTTCCAAAAAGCAATCATTCTTTTCACTCTCCTTGTATTGCGTTTGATTACACATCTTCTGCCAATTGCAATTCTATTGGTGTTACCTTCATTCCATTTACAGGAACAAAATCCTGGGAACAGGTGGTACATGCACAGACACAGTCTTCTAATGCAAGCAGCCTTACATAATCTCCCGGCTTTGAAAGCGGCTCTTTAATTGTATAGTCGCCATATTCATTCATATCGTTATTCATAAACCAGTTAATTGGGTCCGGCAAATGCTCCCTGTCTATCGGATAATCTTTTAATGCCGCAAGCAAATTGTCATGACAGTTCGGATGATTTTCCACGTTAAAATCTATCTTATAACGATAATAGTCACAAGCAGGGAAAAAGAAATCATGCTTACCAACCGTATCTTCTGCAAACTGCATCAAGCCTCGTCGATAATTGCTGTAAAGCATATCCCCTATTCGCAAACGAATACTCGATAGTGACGACCTCATATGCACAGGCGATACATGCTCACTATAATCGTGCATATTGTAACATACAAAATCTCCTACCTGTTTTCCCTCTACATCTACAATATAAAGTGACTCTCCTTTATGAACCTCAATACTTCTTGCAGAATATGGCGGAATTAAAATTTTTTTCTTGATTTTCATACAATTCCTTCCTTCCTATCGGATATTTTATTCCTTCAAAATTGCAATTGCCCTGATTGGCGCGCCGCTTCCGCCGCGAATCTTTAATGGCAGTCCCACATACATGAACCGCTTTCCTGCAACTTCCTTTAAGTTACATAAATTCTCTGTATTTAACATTTTGTATTTTTGACAAATCAGATGCCCGGAATAGTTCCTATCATCCGGCCGGTCGATTGAAGGTGTATCAACGCCAATGTTTTTTACCCCTTTTCTGCCCAGCCATTCCGTTCCGGAAATATCTAATCCGGTATAAGCCGTCTGCCACCTGTCCGTACCATAATTTCTGTCATAATGTCCGGTATAAAGCAGTACAATGTCGCCAGCCTTTACACACTGACCGCTCTGTCTTTGTGCATCCTCTAATACCTGTTCTGTAATAAATTCGTTTTCCTTTACATTGCTGACATCCAGGCAGACTGCCGAGCCAATAAAAAAATCAAGCGGCGTTTTTTCTATGGTCAGTCCATGCGGATTTGATTCGTAAAGCGCATCGGTATGCGTCGGTCCATGTTCATTGATTAATAAATTATTCGTAGCAAACATAAATCCGCACTTTTTTAAACTGTCCTCATGCGTAGCATTGGGGAAAATAAGCGTCTGCTGATGCATTGGAAATACAGACATTCCCTGAAAGATTTCCTGTGTTAAATCTACCATTCTGATATCCATTGACGCCCGCTCCTTTCCACTGTTTCAAGCACGCTGCCCTTTTCAACATCAATCAATCCATAATCAGTTAATTTCCACGTTGGACTTGTCACCAATGTCAGGAAGGATAAATGCATAAACGGCTCATGAATTTTACATCCCATTTCTTTTTCTGCGGCTGTCGAAATCATTTCTAAACGCCCAGCAAGTTCTTCGGCAGTCATTTCATCACTCATTAATCCTGCAACTCTTAAAGGTAAATCTCTCACTACCTTTTTTTCCTTAATTAATGCAATGCCACCCTCCATTGTCCGTACACGATTTGCTGCCATTTCCATATCATCATAATTGGTTCCTATAACCAGAAGATTATGGGTATCATGTCCGATACTTTGTGCAATAGCGCCCGTCTTTAAGCCAAACCCTCTGACAAAAGCTTTTCCTATACGCTGACTCTTTCCATGTCTTTCAATGACAATAAACGGTAATACATCTTTTTCTATATCCGGCTGTAAGAGTCCATCCTTAGCCATAATTTCTTCCGTAATACTTTCTGTAAGATTTTGGTCCTCTATTACCTGAATCCCTCTTACCAGCTCGCTTCGTCTTTCTGTATGAATCTGAAATTCTTCTTTTTTTATTTTTTCCCGTTTCATACTGTGTTTTATGCAGTCCGGGTATGTATAATGAGGAATATCAAGCAGCAATTTTCCTTCATGTGCCACGACTTTTCCTTTGACAAGCACCGTTTCGACCTTCATGCGGTTTAAATCTGACAGGATGCAGATATCCGCAGCTTTTCCGGGTGCAATTACGCCAATATCATTTCTGCCATAATGTCTGGCAGGATTAATTGTTGCCATCTGAATTGCTTCCACCGGGTCAATTCCCTGTGCGATTGTTTTTGCAATTACACTGTTCATATGACCGCTTTCCAGTAAATCCTTTGCCGACATATCATCAGTTGCCAATACCAGCTTTCTGGAATCAATTCCTTCTTCTTTTATTGTGCGGATACATTCCGCCATATTTTTCTGGGTAGAACCCTCCCGCATAAAAACAGTGACGCCATTCCTTACCTTTTCCAGACATTCTTCTTTGGTTGTTGTTTCATGACAGGAAGTTTCCCCGCCGCATACCAGTATATGTGCCGCCAGGTCCTTTCCGGACAACCCCGGGGCGTTTCCTTCTACTGTTTTGTGACAACGATGTGCCATTGCAGAAGATACCAATAAGTCGTCAATAACCTCTTCAGAATGTTCATAGACACTTTCTGTATTACTGAAGCCCTGCATTTCCCCAAGACCTGTTACATTATCCTCTTCCAGCAGTTTCTTTAGAAAACGGCTGTCTATCTCCTGACCTGCTGTTTCTAATCCGGGTACATCCGGAACCAGCGCTGGCACTGTAAATAAAATACGGTTTGGAAGATACGCGGCTTCCTTTAACATAGCCTCTATTCCTTCTATTCCCGAAACATTTGCTATTTCATGCGGGTCAGCAAATAATGTCGTCGTTCCGCCAAGCAATGAAAGCTTTGAAAATTCTGTACAGGTCAGCATGGAACTTTCAAAATGCATATGCGCATCTATCAGTCCGGGTGAAATATATTTTCCTCTGACATTTATTATCTGGGTTTTTTCACCTTTTACTGCTTTGCAGTCACCTACCAACAATATATACTGGTTTTTTATTGCTACATCTGCCTGATAGATTTCTCTGGTTAATACATTGATAAAAAATCCGCCTTCTAATATGATATCTGCGCATCCATGTTTTCCCATCAGAATATCTATCATTTTCCGATATTGTATCGTTCTTTTTTCCTGCAGGTCATCCATACTACGACTCCTTTTCTCTTATTTCTTCCGTTTTACTTTTCATAACAGTCGATTCTGTCTACGATTCCCACAATCGCTGCATCTGTCGGCGCTTCTGAATTTCTCATTGCGCGGCTGGCAACAGAACCACAGGCATATAATACAGTCTCACCGACTCCGGCGCCAACCGTATCTACCGCTACCAGTTCTTCTCCAAGCGGCTTTCCTTCAGAAGAAATCGGCTGCGTAATCATCAACTTTGTTCCCATAAGATATTCATCTTTTCTCGTGGCCACGACCTGACCTGTTACAACTCCCAGTTTCATGCATTTTCCTCTTTCTACTGATATTTCACACAGATTTTCTTTTCCCTGATATAATCTGACGCCAAAGGCGTAAAATAAGCATCCTTTGGAATGGTTACGCTATCTTCCCATGCGGAAACGTCTTCCATTGTGTACACATGATGTTTCGCACGATTATCCGCCATCGTTCCAACTCCCAACCGTTTTTCCAATTCCTGTTCTTTCAGTAATTGGATATGATACATTTCACAGATTTTTTTCTTTTTCTCCTGCATCTTTTGCACCGGTTCAGGCAAACATACAGATTCCTTCCAGGGATTTTCTTCCCAAAAATATACTCTTATTCTATTTGCAAAACACAAAGTCAGTAATTTGACTTCCGGTTCGTTAAGCCATCCATTTTCTAAAGCTTCTATCATGCTTTTTGATATGCCTGCAAGCAAAACAAATGATATTTCACTTAATACTCTTTCGGGAAGCCTGGTACTCCAGCCATTATCTTCCAATATCACCTGCGAAGCCGTTTCTGCTTTCGGTATCATACAAATTCGCAGCGGAAATTTTGCTTTTAATCTTTCCATGAACAATAACATTTGGGCATCTTCCGCCATCTCCGAACAGCACAGTACCAAAATCCGGCTGTTTTCGTTATGATTTTCTTTTTCTTTCATTCTTTATGCTTCCTCTGCAACAGCAGCACTTAAAATAGTACGTTCAACCTCCGTATGTGGCCTTGGAATGACATGAACGGAAATGACTTCTCCCACTCTTCTTGCAGCGTTCGCCCCGGCATCTGTAGCTGCCTTTACTGCACCTACATCCCCTCTAATCATAACCGTTACCAGACCAAATCCGATTTTTTCATAACCTGTAATTTCTACATTTGCTGCCTTTACCATAGCGTCTGCCGCTTCGATTGCGCCAACTAAACCTTTTGTTTCTATTAATCCTAATGCTTCCTTCATGATAAACTCCTTTCAGAACTTTTCTGTTCTAATCATTTTCTCTATTGTTTTTTCTCAGGATTGCTCACATCAGATGTTATTGTGATACATTCCCTTTCTTACCTTACTATCCAAATTTGGAATGACATTACTTGCAACTACTTTTCCGACTTCCTGCGCTCCCTGTGTTCCCGCTTCTATGGCTGCCTTTACTGCGGCAACCTCTCCGCCTAAAAATATAGTTACTCCAAGCGAGCCGCCACTCCCAATCGTATTTTCAATCCGCAAAATTTCTACTGCTGCCGCCTTTAACGCGGCATCTGCTGCCATAATAGCTGTTCCATATCCGAAGGTCTCAATAAATCCCATCGCATTTTCCTGCACCTGCTATCCCTCCTTTGCATTTAGCCTTATCCACCGTAAATCTTCTTCCAACATATTGTTTTTCTGTATTTTTTCAAAGCGCATCTGATTTTCCGGTTCGATATCTACACAATAAAAAGCGTCATTCCGGACACATCCGCCTCCCTTTCTGTTTCTCTGATAATTGGGCCGGTAAAGCGTTTGTTGCTGCGCCTGAATCGGTTGTTCTTCATCTCTTTCTCCGCCTACAATATGCGCCACCACAGACTTTACAAATTCATCCACTTCTATTTCCCTCCTTTTTTCCACAGATACGTTTCTAATTCCGGATGAGGATTTGGAATTACAAAGGAACTGATAATATCCCCGCCAACTCTGCCTGCGGCCTCTGCTCCGGCTGCAACAGACGAAGTAACTGCAGCAACGTCTCCGACAGTCAAAAGCGTAATATGTCCTCCGCCCGGTACTTTCACCGCCTTTACCTCAACCTGCGCATCCTTGCACATCGCATCTGCGGCTTCTACTGCTGCTGTATATCCTCTTGTTTCTATAACGCCAAGCGCCATCTGTTATCACTCCCTTCTTTGAGGTATTCATTCAAATCAATCTCTTTCTCTCCAATTACATGCGTTCTTTCAAACCGTTTATCTCCGATTGGCTTTGTTGCATCAATTCCCATTTTATCGGTTCTGTTTTTTAAATGGTGAGAAGCTTCTAATGGCGAACCCAGCGCGCCCGGTACAATAAACATATCGCTCGCCGCCTGTGTTCGTGTTGTGATTGCCCATTCAATCTCCTCCAAGTCAAAAATATCTACATCCGTATCTACTACCGTAACATATTTCAAATCCTTATCAGAAGCAAATGCCGCAAGTGCCGCCTGCTTTCCGTCACCTTCCTGTTCTTTTTCAATCTGCACAACAGCATGATAACGTCCTGCGCCGCCCATCGTCAGATGCACATTTTTAATTCCCGGCACTGTCATCTGAATGGTATTAAAAAGATTGACCTCTCTGCTGATTGCCATCGGCAGCTTTTCTTCACATCCTGATGGAAAAAACGTATGCCAAAGTGGATTTTTCTGCATTGTGATACAGGAAAACTCACAAAGCGGAAGCTCCTTTACTTCTCCATAATAATATGCCATTTCTCCAAACGGGCCTTCCCTTTCCCTTTTCCAGGGATAGACTTTTCCTTCTATTACCACCTGGGCATCACTCAATACCTCTAAATCGACAGTCTTACATTTTACGGTTTCTAATGACTTGGACAATAAAGCGCCTGATACCGCAAGCTTATCTGCATTGTATAAATGGGTACTAATCTGAGAGCCCAGCACAACTGCCGGAACAAGTCCAAACATTACGGCAATTTCCATTGGTTCTTTTCTTTCTTCATAATATGCAAGCTGTTCCTGCATCTCTTTAGAAGTAATTAATATCGTCATCTGATTGTCGCCCTTATACCACATACGGCGAATTGATGTGTAATATCTGCTCCCATCGATACTTTTTGCCACCATCATTCCGGAAATGATAAACCGCCCATTATCTTTTTCATAATGCCGCAAGACCGGGAAATAATCTTCTAATGAAAATGGCACCATATGCACTTCCTGCTGACACTTTCCCTCCGCAATATGCGTAACGGGAATCGGATGCACAATCGCTGCTGCCAGATGCTTTCTCAACTGCGCTTCTGTTATTCCCATAGACTGTGCCAATAGCTTACGGCTGCCGCCAAGCCCCGTCACCACCTTACAGGAATATTCATCCACCTGATGAAACATCATTGGAATTTTTCCCTTTGTCTTTTTCATAATTGCCATCATTTCGTTATCTGCTGAAACTTTTCTGGTAACATGTGAAAGGAATCCCTGCTGCTCGTATTGCATTGTCAACGCTTTCAAATCTGATGTTACTTCCATCTTACCGCCTCCTGTGCTTCAATCCCTAACCGGTCTAAAATTCTATAAGAAATGCTTTCGACCAATTCCCATATCTTTGTAGGCTTCTGATAAAATCCCGGACTGGCAGGCATAATAATTCCACCTGCTTTTCCTAACTTCAACATATTTTCCATCGCTATAATACTGTAGGGTGTCTCTCTTACCACCATAATCAGCTTTTTCCCTTCCTTTAATGCTACAGATGCACTTCTTGCTAACAGGGTATCTCCCATTCCATTTGCAATCTGTCCAAGAGAATTCATGGAACATGGAACAACTACCATCGCATCCACCTGATAAGAACCACTGGCTATCGGTGCAAACAAATCATCATTCTGATATAAAGTTCCATATTTTTCTATTTCCTCTCCGGTAATTCCACATTCATATTCCAGCACCTTTTCGCCCATCTGCGTCATGATAATTGACAGCTCTATGCCCTTTTTGTGTAAAAGCCGTATGAGGGAATATCCATAAATACTGCCGCTGGCTCCTGTAATTCCAACGATAACCTTCATTTCAGTTCCCCTTTCACTGACCTTCAGAACCGGTTTCATCAGCAAGAATAACTACGGTAACTGCTGTACGAATACCCGCATCATAATCCCGAAGCATCCCTGCTACATGCAGTCCCATTTTTTCTTCTAATTCCTGATGAAACATTCTTTTAAATTCAGAAAATAAAGCCTGGTCTACGGATTGCTTTAGTAATCCATAATGCTCCTCCAGTATCTGAAGTGCATGAACTCTATTGTGGCGTGTCCTGAAAATAATCATATCTTCCATACACGATACCTTTAATTCTGTCACACCATAACCATATATTTCTTTATTAACTGCATTATACAATTTAAATAATTCCCGCTTATATTCTGTATTACTGTTCTCCATCGTTTACTCCATCTTCCTTACAGCTCTTCCTTTAAGATTTCTTCACTTGTTATAACCTTTCCCAACACATAACGGATATGTTCCAATGCCGCTTCATTTTGCTGCGGCGTCGTTCCTGCCACGCAATCCCTCGGCACATACACAAAATATCCGTATTGCTGCGCATCCGTTGCTGTTATTCTGACACAGACATCCGTAGCCGCTCCTGTAATAATCAATGTATCTATTTTCAGGCTGTCTAAAAGCAATTTCAAATCAGTCTGGAAGAAACCACTATATCTTCTCTTTTTTATTACATAATCCTGTTTTGCAGGCGTAAGCGCTTCAATAATTTTTACGCCTTCCGAGCCTTCCAGACAATGTATCGGTTCATCTCCATCCAGTTCTCTCCCAAAATCAATCATCGATGCACGATGCTCTTCCTGGGTATAAATAACCGGAATGCTTTTTTCATGGCAAAACGCAATTACCCTTTTTACATTTTTTATGATATCTGTGTCACACCTGCATGGAATTACGGCATTTTCACCCACAAAATCATTCTGCAAATCAATAATAAGCAATGCTGCATTTTCTAACTTCATACTTTTTTCCTCCTTTGCACAAAAAAGACGCCGTATTCTTCCAAATTACGACGCCTTTGTCCTTTATTCGCATATTCGTATACAAAAAAAGATTATTACAATAGCATAAATACCCATACCTTCGTACCAATACCTACTATCATAACAATCTTCAAATTAATGTATACACTAATTTAACTATCACTAACTATAATATATTTTTGCTAGGGAATAATATATAAATGTATTATTCCCTAATGCAATTTTATTATAATCACCAGTGTTTTTTTCGTCAAGCCGATTTTCCATTTCTTCGTTTTTTTAATTTTAATTTCAAAATTCTTTAAATTGTTAGGTGTTCTGCTTTAGTCGGATATATACTGAGCGAAATGGCAGAAATGATGAAATATGAAAAAACATTAACCATAAAATCAGGGATTACAGCCTATTTTTCATTTTGGGAAAAGCACATGGATTTTTTAAAACTGCTTCAAAAAAACAGCCTGACATTCCATGTCAATTAGAAGCGGCTTCCCCTTTATCTAAATATGCGTTTTATTTCACTTCAGGCGGTTTATGGAACACATTGGTTTACTGGCTCAAGGAGGAAGCACAACAATCTCCGGAAGAAATGGCAGAATATATATTGACAACATTCATAGAGATGGGAAAAATCGGCTCTTTACAAAACGCATAGGGAAATCCAAAACAAAGAAAAGCTTCCAAGTATTTCAAACATTGGAAGCCTTTCTGTTTCTTATATTCTTTACACCTTTATTCGATAGCCCAGCCTTCTGCCTTTTCTCTGATATTGATAAATCGTTTATAAATGCCTTCTTGAACAGATAATTCCTGATGCGTACCACGTTGCGTAATTTTACCTTCATCTACAACTACTATCTGGTCTGCATTTTCAATCGTTGCCAGTCGGTGGGCAATGACAATAATTGTTTTCCCATGAGTGAGATTACTAATTGCCTGTTGAATAAGATGTTCATTCTCCGGGTCAACACTGGCCGTTGCTTCATCTAATATAACAATCGGCGCATTTTTTAATATCGCGCGGGCGATTGATATTCTTTGCTTTTCACCGCCGGAAAGGGTAGAGCCGCCTTCTCCAACCAAAGTATCATAGCCATCAGGAAGCGCCATAATGAAGTCGTGACACCTCGCAGCTTTAGCCGCAGCAATCATTTCCTCTTCCGTTGCAGCAGGCGCACCGAAAAGAATGTTATTGCGTATCGTATCATGGAAGAGATAGACATTCTGGAATACCATGCTTATATTTTTCAAAAGTGAATCACAGGTAAAATCTTTTACGTTCCTTCCTCCAACTGTTATACAGCCTTTCTTTACATCATAAAATCTCGCCAAAAGGCTGCATATTGTTGTTTTGCCGCTGCCGGATGGACCAACGATTGCAGTCGTTGTATTTTGCGGAATCGTAAATGAAACATGACTTAATACTTCCCGGCTGTCATAACCAAATGAAACATCCTGAAATTCAATGTCAAAATGGTCGATTGAAATATCCTTTCCATCTTTATCAATAAATTCAGCATGCGTAATACTCTGTAGTTTTTCTGCAACAGTATCCAACATTTCCAAAACATGCAAAGAAGTATTTGCTGCTTCGATTGTGTTAAACATAACGTAGCTGTAAACCATCAGCATAATAGCCATAGGAACTTCCATCGTTCCCTTCAATGCCATTAACGCGGTAATGATGGTAATTGCGCTTGTCCCCATATAAAGACCAAAGCGATGAAGTGCGTCACAAGGCGCAAAATTTTTCTCCATACGGATATTAATTTCCTTTGATTTTTTGTAAGCCTTGTAAAGTCCTTCCGAAGCTACCCCTTCCTGTTTGAATGACTTTACCACCGACATTCCTCTGACATATTGAACGATTTCATCAGCCATTTCGTTAATACTCTCCTGGCGGACAGGAGAATTTTTACGGCTTTGATGTTCAATAAGCTGTAAGCCAATGGAAGATACAATTACAGCCGCCAAAGCTGAAAGTCCAAGTACAGGTGAAAAGAAAAGCAGAAAAACAATCGTTATCAGCAGGAATATATAACTATCCACAATATTATTTATAACATTCATCGCCTGCATTTCAAAGAATGCCAAGTCTGTTGTAATTGCAGTTGTCAGTTCCCCCATATTTTTCTGCTGTAAAAAACCGAGAGAAACACGTTTTAGAATATTACCAATTTTAAGGCGTTCGGCACATGTAACTTCGTGGGCAATACTATCTTGTTTTACAGCCCTGATATAAGCAAGTAACCAACGGAAAAGAATCGTGCCAACAATAATTCCTATGAGCATAAAAACAAAACTTCGATTTAGTTCAGTAACTCCATTTCTATCATCTAAAATCGTTTTAATTACCCAAACGCCACATACAATAGGGAACATTCCAAGAATGTTATTTATCATGGATAATACAATTCCAAGATACAAACGCTTTTTATATTGTCCCATCATATGAAAAAGTCGCTTTAATATACGAATCATACCAACACCTCCTCGTTTACATTTACAGACCATTTCTTAGCACCGATATGAGCCAGCCACATGTCGTTATAAAGGTCGCTGTTTTTCAATAATTCTTCATGTGTCCCGCTTTGAATGACTTTTCCCTGTTCCACAAACAGAATTTTGTCTGCATTTTTTATTGTGGAAAGTCTGTGCGCAATTACCAGCAAAGTCTTTCCTTTCGTCAACTCTGTAATAGCCTCCTGAATTTTGGCTTCATTTTCCGGGTCTGTGAAAGATGTCGCTTCATCAAGAATAATAATTGGGGCATTTTTCAGAATTGCCCTTGCTATTGCAATTCTTTGGCGTTCACCGCCAGACAGTTTATCACCGGCTTCACCGGCTGCAGATTGATACCCATGCTCCAGTTTATTGATAAATTCATCACATTGCGCTTTTCGTGCTGCTTCCAACACCTCTGCATCCGTAGCTTTCGGATTGCCCAACCGTATATTTTCCATAATCGAACTGTTAAATAAAAAGTTGTCCTGGGTAACAAAACTTACTTCGTCCGCAAGCTGCGTCAATGGAATCTCTTTTATATTTACGCCGCCGATTGAAATACTTCCCTCTGTTGTATCCCAAAAACGTGCTACTAAACGCGCAAGCGTGGATTTTCCTCCTCCGGAAGGTCCGACAAGGGCATAGAAGGATTTTTCGGGAATTTTTATGCTGACGTCATGGATTACCTCTTCTTTCCCATTATAAGAGAATGACACATGTTCCATACATATATCGTGCCGGGATATGTTTTTTTCATTGGACACTAAAGGTAACTCCCCAATATCAAAGGTTTTATTAACCGTATTGATTGAATACTGGATAGATTTTAACTGATTAAAAAGCACAATAAACCTTCCTAAACTACTGACAAGCCCCATAGAAAGAAGCATAGCCATTGTAATCTTTGGCAGGGTTGTCGCCCCCGAAAGATACAGCAACGTTCCTGTCGGCAATACGCCCAGGAGCGTTGTCGGAAGAATTACCGCCCCCAATGTTGTAAACTTCCATGTAGATTGATACCAGTTAAGCGTTGTCTCTTTAAAGGATTCAATTGCTTTACGATATTTTTCATACGATGAAGTAGATTGGTTAAAAGCTTTAACAACCTCAATCCCTTCCACATATTCAACAACAACATTATTCATATGTTCGTTGGATTCCATATATTTTTGATAGGTCTTATTATAACCGCCTAACATCATTCCATAAGGAATCATTGCGAGAGGAATTGTAATCAACGATGCAAGAGCAAGGCGAAAATCGAGCATACACAGATAGACAAACACCGCTAATGGCAGCAAGAGGGCACCGGAACACTCCGGTATCACATGTGCCAATGGAATTTCAATATTTTCAATCTGATCTACAACAATGTTTTTTACTTTACCGGCATTGATATTTTGTGTTACTCCCAAAGGAGCTTTCAGCAGCTTTTCAGCGACGCGTTTTCTCATAAGTTCCAAAATAGTATAAGCTGAAACGTGAGATAAAGTCGTTGAAATCGCATGAAACAATACTTTCACTATAAATCCGGCGATACAGATACCACCCCAAAATAAAATATCTTCTGTTGCTGCAGAATGATTAAAAAACATAATAATCATATGATAAGCAGCAACAAAGGGAATCATACCGCCTGCTACAGAAATTAGCGCGCAAATGACCGATAAAGTCAATTTCCCTTTACATGGCTTCGCATAAGAAAAGATACTTCCAAGCACACTTTTTTCTTTCATCTTTTCTCCTCCTTCTGAAATAAAATCTGATATATTTTAGGCGCAGTTTTCCTGCTTACCTCGAAATAATCTTCTACTTTTCCCGCATGCAAATAGCATATATGCGTACAGGTTGACATTAAAAATTCATAGTCATGGGAAGTCACAAAAAGTGTTTTCCCATCCTGCGATAGTTCGTAAAGCAGAGAAGATACATTCTTCATACTTGTATAATCAAGTCCGCTGGTAGGTTCATCAAAGCAAATCATATCCGTATTCTTCATACAGGCAACAGCAATACAAAGTCGCTGCTTTTGTCCTCCCGAAAGGGAAGCAGGATGCCTCTGTAAATAGTCAGAAAGCCCCATTCGATTTAACAGGGACATTCCCTTTTCTCGAAGAAAATCGTTTTCAATATTTCCGAGATATAATTCTTTTTCAACACTTTCCGTAAATAACTGGTAATCACTGTCCTGCATAACAAAAAAGGTATCACGATTTCTTATTTTTTGATTAACAGGTTTTCCACTCATAAGAAAACTGCCCGATATTTCTTTTTTTAAGCCGCAAATAATCTCCAGCAGGGTACTTTTTCCAACACCGTTACTTCCGATGATTCCTACAATGTCACCTTTACCTGCTGAAAAAGTTATATTTCGGAGCGGCCCATTGCTCTTACCATAATAATAAGAAATATCCTTTAGTTCAATTTGCTTTTCTCCGGTATGGCAGCAAGAACCTTGCGGGAGAACAGACAACAAATTGATACTGCGCAATCCCATTGCATTTGCTTCTTCATTAGAAAGATTCCTAAAATCCTTTCCACTGATTTCTTTCTTTATCTTTCCATTCTCAATCAGTATAACCCGGTCAGCAATATCCCTGAGATAATGGACACGATGCTCCGAAATTACAATCGTATACCCCTGTTTTTTCAAAGAATCCAATATTTCCATAAGATGCTGCGTCGCTGCTGAATCCAAATTTGCAGACGGTTCATCCAAAACAAGGATTTTCGGAGATAACGCATAAACAGAAGCTATGGCAATCGATTGTTTTTCACCACTGGAAAGTTCAAAAATACTCCTTTCTAAGAGCCTTCTAATCTGCAAATCGTTGACCGCCATTTCCATACGGCGGCACAATTCTTCTCTTGACAGACCTACATTTTCACAGGAAAATGCAATTTCCGCCGTTGTATCCGTAGCGAAAAACTGAGAACGAGGGTCCTGAAACACAGAGCCAACAATACCGGTCAAATCCTGAATATCCATATCAGAAGTATCCCGACCGTCTATGTAAACATTTCCTTCCAATTCTCCTTCAAAAAATTCCGGAACAAGGCGGTTAATAAGTCGTGTTATTGTTGTTTTTCCACAACCGGAGCTTCCCAGCAAAACAACAAACTCCCCCTGATGAATATGTAAATTTATGTGTTTCAGTGCGTCTCCTTTTGAATTTGAGTATCGAAAAGAAACATCTTCCATACGAATCATTCAAACACCCCCTTTCCGGAGAATAGTGTCAACAACAAACCCGCCGGCAACAGCAATTATAACGATACCCGCAGCCATAAAATCTTTTACCCTTAAACGGATTTTCCGATAAGAAGTTCTTTTTGTTTCCAAATCCAATCCCCTTGTCATAGCGGAAGCTGCAAGTTCATCAGCAATTTTCATACTTCTGATAATCAATGGAACGATTGCATATTCACCAGTTTGAATCGGGTGTAAGATAATGTTTTTGAAATTCAGCCCAATTCCTCTTAATTTCATAGTGTTTTTTATAGAACGGAATTCATCACTTACCGTTGGTAAATAACGGAATACAACAGCCAGCGTAATAATTACCCCCTTTGGAAAGTGCATATTTTGTAACGCCGCCACGAAATCACTAATACGAAGTTTCGTTGCCATCCAGTTCCCCATTACAAAAAAAATAGAAGTACGTTCCAAAAAGAATATAATCAATCCTAATGCAGCTTTCGTTCCCTCATGTGGAATATAACCGATTAAAAGTTCTAAAACCAGAAAACTCCCAAACAATATGCCGGTTTTCCATGCACCTTTCCACAGATGGCGGACAAGATATAATCCTATAATTAAAAGATAATCCCATAGCAAAACCCATGTGCTGCGGGAAATATAAGTGGCTGTTGTAAACAATATCAGCAATATCAGCTTCATGCGAGGGTCAAGCGCCGTATAGATGTCCTCTTGTTTCGTTTCTATCTCTATTCCCATAATTAAACAATCCCCGCTTTAAGAAAATGTTTCTTTAGCAATACTCTCCCAAGAAAAGCGCCAATTACACAGCCTAAAATTGTAACCGCAAGTCCAACAAAGAACACAGGCCCGACAATAAGGTTGTATACTGCCCCATACAACTCAGCATAAGCAGGAACAGCATCCAGATAAAGGTCTTTCAAAAAGATAAGCGGCAATGTCATCGCTAAATACCAAAAGACAGTTTGAATCGTAAAGCAAATCAGCATGGTAGAAAACTTCTGCCGATTCAATTTTCTCCAGACAACCTCCGCAATGATTGCCCCGATTGCCAAAACCAAAGACATCGCCCAAAAATTCATAAGCATTAAAACGGCCAATATCATACCAAACAGAAGGCAAACACCTTTTTTATTTACTTTTGTATATAGCAAAAGATAAATGGTACCCCAAAGAATTGCACAAACGGCAAATACAAATAAATTGCCTACTACCGTCATTCCAACCGGTGTGCCTACTGCTGAAAAAACAATAAACATCAAAACAAACATAATAGCTGTTGTAATATAATCCCGAACATTCATACGTTCACGATTCTTTTTTTACCCTTTTTCGTTTCCATATAATCCTCCTTAATTAGTTTTAACTAACCTGCAAATCAGAATAAAGACTTGATTCGTATGAGAACCAAGCCTAAAAGCCAAACAAGGCCTGCCAGTTAAAAAATTTAGAAACAATTTTACAATGATACATGGCCTGTTCCTTGTTCAAATCATGCACAATCGGTTCAAACATAGTAGACCAAAACGCTGTTAATAACATGTGAACTTCATTTTCATCAATATACGCTGATGCAATTCCTTTTTGAAAGGCGGCTTTCATAAAACACATCGTCTTTTTTGTGTGTTCATCAACAAAATCATTCAGAAAATCAGAATACACAGAACCTTCCGAACGACATAAAAGCAACTTGAAACCGTCATAATGGGCATAAAAAAAATCCATAAATCTACTAAGCGTTTCTTCAGACATATTCCAGACTATATGCATTTCATTAAGACCTAGTTTTTCATAATCAAATTTCTCCACATCTGAATAAATAGCGTTCAAGTCTTGGAGAGTGGGGGCTAAAACGGCCTCAAAAAGAGTTTCCTTTCCTGAAAACCGTTTATATAACGCTCCTGTAGTTACACCCGCGTTTTTGCAGATTTCCCGTAGAGAGGCGTCAGCATATCCTTTTGAAAGAAATTCAGTTTTGGCACTGGCTAAAATCTGCGGTTCTATCCTGTTATCCGGCAAAGACATAAAAATCCTCCTTTCTATCAATATAATAACATCGTTACCGATAACATTGTTATCAGTAATGTATTATTAGTTTAACAGCCAGATTCTCCTTTGTCAATAGGCAAAAAAGACTCCGATGCCTGATATACCACCAGACACCGAAGTTTTTATAATTCATATTTCCTTTACTCTCTGTTGTCCTTCAAACTTTCAATCATATCAACCTTTTTCACCTTGCGGCGCAGCAGCCACAGTGAGACAAAATAACAGCCGGCTGTCAGAAGAATCGAAATAAGATAACTTTTCGGTTCAATATAAGTGTCAATCAGCATCACACCGAAGTCTACCATCAGTAAAAAGAATGCCTTCGCTGCCGCATAAACGCACGGCACTGACAAAAGGATTCCGACTGGAAGCAGGATATGATGCGACCTCAATATAATTTTGTTAATCTGTCTGTCCCGGTAGCCCAGCACCTTCAGCATGGAGATATTGCTGCAGCTTTCCGTAACGAGCATATTGACTGCCACATATACGGCGGCAATACAGATAATAACGCCCAATCCGATAATCATCTGCAGCAGAAAATCCATCTGTTTTGTCATCGCCTTCGCCTGGTCCGTAATATCACTTCTTTTGCTCTCCTGAGCGATTTTAGCTTCAGGAATAGAAAGGCTCCGGTCACTGACAATACAGTTAAAGCTGTTTTCATCCAATCCCGTAAGCTCTGCGGCAAGCTCTTTGGAGGTAAAAATACTCTTCTGCACATTGTTTTGGACAATGCCCGCAATCCTTATTTCCTTTTTTTCCAATGACAGCGGATTGTATACCGTCACCATATCACCCTCCTGCCATCCGAGGACAAGCTGCACAAGGCTCGTAATATAATAGCCTTCTTCCAGGGATATGGAATTTCCATCTTTATCTTTAACATTAAGATACGGATTTCCATCCGTTGTGCCAACCACGGACAGCCTGCTGCCGTCAACATCTTCCACAGCTGATATCAGCATGGCTTCTCCGCCATAGGCGTTTTCTGTCAGCATTTCATTTAAAATGTACTGATGTTCATAACTTCCCATTTCTTCCGCCGCCGTATTCCCCATATGGTCTATGGAATCAAAAAATCCCTGCCCCAGCAGCATAATAAAGCAGCCTAAGAATACCCCCAGAAGAACCACAAAGCTGCGCATAGGATTCCCCAGAAGGGAACGGAGGGCAAACTTTATACGGAAAGAAATCTTTTTTCCGGCAAGCATCCGCTTCCCTCTTTTCTTCCCACCGTCTGCATTGCCATTCAACAGCATAACCGTATCCTTTTTCAATAACCTGCGTACCGATAACAAAGCGGCAAGGACATACAAAACAGTAGGAATCACAATACCCAGCACAGCGTCAAGAGGATTCAAACGCCCTGTTATATGCATAGGTTCATAATCCTGCAATCCCATTTCACTCATAGGCTGTGCCGCCACCATAGAAATTACTGCTGTCAAGACACCGCCCACAAGTCCCGGAATCGCCGCAAACCCTGCATAATGAAGCATAAGCCGTCCTTTTTTATAGCCGAGCGCCGAGAGTGTTCCAATCATCCGTTGTTCCGACTTTACTTTACGACTGATAATAATGCTAATCAAAACCACCGCTATCAAAGGCAGAATACACAAAAGGACATAGGCCATGACAATAAACATCTGTGCCTGCTGTTCCACCATGTTAATGCGCGGATTTTCTTCCGCTGCCGTATAGGAACGCATATAATACTTCTCATGCACAGCCTTACGAAATCCTGCTATATCCGAATCCTCATGACACCTTACCAGATACTGGCAGCCGGTATCGCCGAAAGATTCAAACTCCCTGTCTGTCATATAACAGAGATAAAAGGTGGATATATTTTTATAGGAATCGTCCTCGCTTTCCAACATATACAGATAATCCGGTCGCTGCATAAAACCGGCGACCGTATATTCCTTACTGCCGATTTTCATACTGCTGCCGATTTCTATGTTATTTTCTACAGCATATCCCTCGGACAGGACTATTTCATCATCAGCCGCCACATCTTCACCCTGTGTGATTTCATATAAATCAATGTTTTGGGTTCTGGCAAATATACGAGCGGTAACACCGTTTGTTTCGATATTGATATAACGCTGCTCCTCCAGCGTTACATCGTATGTATCCTCCAGTTCTGAAAGCTTTTCTTTGGGAATTTCCATGTATGTGGTGAAATGCGCATCTTCAATTTTATTCCGCTCATAAAAATCCACACTGAAATTAAGAATTGCATTTCCCGCAATGTTAAATAAAAAATATAAAAGCAGCGTTACAACAGTGAGTACCGTCGATGAAAGATAAAAAGACCGGTTTTCCCTGATACTGCGCATATAACGTCTGTTCAGCTTCATCTAAAAACCCCCCCTTACAGCACAAGCTCTGCCGCAGGAATTTTCTGTTCATTTCCCCGGTTTTCGCAAATCTGACCATCCTTCAGACGAATGATTCGGTCCGCCATACCTGCAATCGCTTCGTTATGCGTGATGATAACCACAGTTGTACCAAACTGACTGTTCATTTTTTCTACGAATTTCAGCACCTGTTTAGAGGATTTCGTGTCCAAAGCCCCAGTCAGCTCGTCGCAGAGCAGGAGTTTGGGATTTTTAATCATTGCGCGGGCAATTGCCACCCTTTGCTGCTGCCCGCCCGACAGTTCTTTCGGAAAACGACGGCGGTATTTTTCGATGTCCAATGCATTCAGCACTTCCTCCATATCAATCGGTTTGTCGGAAATATCCGCCACCACCTCAATATTTTCTTCCACCGTCAAATCGGGAATCAGGTTGTAAAACTGAAAAACAAAGCCTACATCCTCCTTGCGGTAATCGGTGCGCCGCTCCTGTGAGAGTCCCGTTACCTTTCTGCCTGCTACTGTCAGTTCGCCCTCATCCAGGGTGTCCAATCCTCCCAGCATATTTAAGAGTGTACTTTTCCCTGAACCGGAAGGACCTAAAATCACGCATATTTCTCCCTCGTCAAGGGTCAGTTCAGCATGATCCAGCGCATAAACTAACGCTTCGCCACTGCCATATTTTTTTACTGCATTTTTTAAACTAATAAACATATCGATTCTCCTTTTTTATGAATATTTGTATCTTTTCCATCGCTATCTCCCGCCTATTAACACACACAACCCGGAAATCGCTCCTCATGAACCTGAATCCTTTCCAACTCATCCTTTGGCGCCGTTCCGAAAAACTTCTTGTCCTGTATATCATCATCTATTTTTCCTCTATCGTTTCCGCTGCCAGTTTTTTAAGCGCTTCATAACTTTCTCTGCTGACAGCGTGTTCCATCTGGCAGGCATCCGCTGCCGCCGTTTTCTCATCCACACCAAGCCCTGTCAGAAGCTGCCGGAATGTGTTATGCCGCTCGTAGGTCTCCTCGGCGATTTGCTGTCCTCTTTCCGTCAGATGAACTTCATGTGTTTCATCTACAAAAATATATTCTTCTTCCGCCAGTGCCTTTAACGCTACGGAAACAGTAGGACGTGAAACCTTCAATTTCCCCGCAATGTCAGAACCATGCACTTCCTTCTCTTTAGAAAGTATATAAATCGTTTTCAGATAGTCCTCTATCGATTTTTTCTGTTTCAATTTATCAAACTTACCCCCTTCAAAAACACTGTACCATTCCACCGCCTGTATCAAAGACCAACTGAATGTTTCCGCAAGTCATTCCCTTTATGCCCACTGTAATCCTTACCATAAAATTTTCTCCATCTTTTTAACGAGTATAGGTTAGCATTAACTAACTTGCATTTTTAATAAAAGCGGCTGCTTTATGTTAGTAGCCGCTAACTCGAATCCAGTATATCTCTCTTCCCCTGCTTTTGTCAATAGTGTTAAATCATTTTCTGTTTTTCCTCTCATTATTTTAATTTCCAACCGATGGCTTTCTTGCGAACGCCAATGAAATCCGCGTAAATTCCAGGCTGCCTAATCAGTTCCTCATGCGTACCGCTTTGGACAATATGGCTGTCGGACAGCACGAAAATCTGCTCTGCATTGCTCACCGTTTTCAAACGATGAGCAATCATGATAACCGTCTTATTTTTTGTCAGTTCGTCTACCGCCTTCATTAAAAGATTCTCATTTTCCGGATCAACGCTTGAAGTCGCTTCGTCCAAAATAATAATAGGAGCATCCTTTAAGATTGCCCTGGCAATGGAAATCCGCTGCTTTTCCCCTCCGGAAAGGCTTGCACCACCCTCACCAATGGCTGTATTATAACCATCCGGCAGACTCATGATAAAATCATGGCAGCAGGCCTTTTTCGCGGCCTCCACGACTTCCTCATGAGAAGCCTGCGGATTTCCGAATTTAATGTTGTTCTCTATGGTGTCTGCAAAGAGATATACCTTCTGAAATACCTCGCTGATACCCTCCATCAGGCTGTCCAACGTATATTCCCGTATGTCTGTTCCGCCAATCGTAATTTTTCCGCCGTCAACGTCCCAAAACCGGGCAATCAGATTACAAAGCGTACTTTTTCCTGCGCCGGACGGACCCACAATCGCTGTTGTCGTCTTTTCAGGTATCGTCAGGCTGACATGGTCCAGAATTTTTTGCTCCCCATAGGAAAAGGAAACATCGTCAAAAACAATATCGTAATTTTCCGGTTTTACAGGCCTTCCATGTTGGTCCATAACAGGCGTTTTATCAATTTCTTCCACCTTGTCAATAGACACATCCAGCAGACGCAGGAGCGCGGAAGTATTTCCGGCTGATGAAAGCCCTCCAAAAAGCATGAAGGAAGCCACTGTCATCAACAGGCAGATGGAAAGCTCCATAGTTCCATTCAGATAAAAGCACAGCCCCTCCGCTATGACAAAAATACTTGTTCCATAAAGAATGAGCTGCTGCAGCATATTATAAGGAACAAATGCACGCTCCAGTTTCAGGTTTTTATCCCTGCTGTCCAGAATCGCCCGCTTCATTTTACTGCTCCCGTTCTGACCGAGGTTAAACGATTTTACAATCAGCATACCCTGAACATATTCCAAGACATAGGAAACAAGCGTTTCCTGCGCCATCTGCCTTTGCGGGGAAATAGCTTCTGATTTCTTCTGCAGCCGGCTGATACACCATGTAAAAAGCAGGATTCCGCATAAAACCGTTGCTCCGATGCGCCAGTCAATGAAGAGCATTATAACTGTAATGATTGCCGCATGGATATAGCCGCCTAATATATTGGTCAGCACTGTGGAAGCGTTATTTTCAATATCGCCCATTGTGGTTGTCACAACAGATGTCAGATTTCCCAAATTGTGGTCGCCAAAATACCCCATTGGCATATATTTGATACGGTCACCGATATGAATCCTTTTTTCTGCACACATAAAATACCCGGTTTTCACCTTGCCAAAATCTGAAATATAGCTGCACCAGATTTTCAGCAGCATGCTTGTGAGGGTAATCCCAAATACCATCCAGATTGTGGATGTGGTAAACCCATTTATCAGACCTGAAAATACCAAAGCCAATGCACCAAAAGACATCATATCAAAAAGGGAATGCAGAACGGAAAACAGGATTGATTTTTTCATCGTCCCTTTCATTTTTCCTGAAAACCGATAGATTTTTTTCAATGTACTAATCATCTTTCACACCTCCTGCGCCACATCTTTTATGTCCATATGTGCTTTCCACATTTCCTGATAAAGCGTACAGGAAACCAGCAGTTCTTCATGTGTCCCTTCATCCACGACCTGTCCGTCTTTCACAACGACAATTTTATCTGCATCTATTATCGTAGAAAGCCGATGGGCAATCATCAGAACTGTTTTTCCTGCAATCACTTTCGCCATTGCTTCCTGAATCAGCGCCTCATTCTCGGCATCGATGTAAGCAGTCGCCTCATCCAAAATCACAATCGGCGCATCTTTAAGCACCGCACGGGCAATGGCAATCCGCTAGCGTTCACCTCCGGACAAATGACCTCCTGCTCCGCCGACCACTGTCTGAAATCCATTTTCCAGATTCAGAATAAAATCATAGCAGCCGCAGTCTCTGGCCGCCTGATACACTTCCTCGTCCGTTGCGGAAGGCTTTCCCATACGGATATTTTCCAAAACAGTATCATCAAAAAGATAATTGTCCTGAGAAATGTAGGCAATGTTGTCCATCAACTGTGACAATGAAATTTCGCGGATATCTGTTCCGTCCAATTTAACAGCCCCATCCGCTACATCCCAAAATCCCGCTATCAGTTTTGTAATCGTGGACTTTCCGCCACCACTGGGACCAACAAACGCAGTAATGGTATTTCCGGGAATCGATAAGCTGACATCTTTTAGTAACAGTTTTCCGCCTTCATATGCAAAGCTGACATGTTCCAATGCGATATCGGAAGACTGAATGGAAACCGGTTCTTCCGGACGCTCCAGTTCCTTTTCATCCAGCACAGAACACAATTCACCGACCACTGATTTCATTTGGGAAATGCTGTCCGTAAAGTTCATGGCGTTCAAAATCGGTGTAATAATCCCTAAGGACAATACAATACAAGTAATAAACGCAGGAACGCTTAGGCTCCCGTTCCGGTACAAAACGCTGCCGATGGGAAGAACGCACACCAATACACTGGGCCAAATCGTAACAAGCATAGATTTGTACAGCTGAACACTTTTCATCCAGTTCACGGCATAGGAAGCATTATCTTCCACAGCATCCGAATACTTCTGATAGGAATCCGCAGACTGATTAAACGCTTTGATAACTTCAATGCCGCCGATATACTCCACAACGGTGTTCGTCATTTTTCGCATCCGCATGATAAGGCCTTGAAATTTCTCCTCATATCCTTTTGACATTCCCTTGTAGCAAAGCATACCGACTGGAAGGGTAATGAGCGCTGCCAAAGCCATTCTCCAATCCAAAAACAGCAGATAAATCAGGATGCAGACCGGAATACAGAGATTTGCCGTCAATTCCGGCAGCAAATGGGCAAGTGTCGTTTCGATTCCCTCTACACGGTCCACCATGACATTCTTCAGTTCACCGGAGGGCGTATTGACCATGTACCCCATCGGAACCCTTGTCAGTTTATCTGCAAGCTTCAGACGAATTTCTGCCAGCGTCTCAAAGGTTGCTGTATGAGAGATTAAAGTAGAAAGATTAGACAGACACACTTTTGCCAAAAATCCAACTCCTGCAATCAGGCACCACTCCATATAGACGGAAACAGAGGTTTCTTTTTCCATTAAAAGAACCACAATCTTTGAGACCGCAAAGAACGGCAGTAAACCGGCGGCAACACCAAGAACCGCCAAAATAACGGATAAAATAAATTTGCCCTTATAGGGGGCAGCCAGCTTCATCAGCCGGGACATGGGATTTGTCTCCCGAACCATAATCATCACTCCTAGTCAATTTTCTTTTATAAATGTAAGTAAAAATAGAGATTGGTTAGTTAAATGAAACTAACCAATCTCTATTTTACGGAAATTCAGTCTTCCCGCCACTCTGTTAGGACCAACTACCTCCTATTTGGACAATGACTTTCTAAAGTCCGAAGGCAGTTCACCGAATTCTTTTTTGAACATTTCGGAAAATTTGCTGGGATTGTCATACCCCATTTTCGCCGCAATCTCCGTAATACTGTCTGTCGTGTCACGCAGCAAAAGCATGGCCGCCTGCATCCGGTAGGATTTCATATAAGCATAGATAGAGCAGCCATACACGCTCTTAAAGCAGGTTTTCATAGTCGTCAATGGAATGTCGAACCGGTCGGACAGCTCTTTTAACGTATCATGCCTGCTTAAATGCTCCTTCATATAGGCTTCCATCTGCCGAATCGTCTGAATCTGATTTTTAGAAAAATATCTTCTCTCTCTGGAATAATCCGCAACCGGAGTGTCGTTTAGATACATGAGCAGCTCCAACACCTTTACCTTCAGATAATGAGATGCCATTTCCGGCGGAGCCTGATAAAGCTCATGAAAGATATGGGTAACGGCATCCCTGCCCCTTAATACATAACAGATTTCCTTCTGGCAGAAGCGTTCCGCTATTTCAGCAAGGTCAATATGAAGATTTCCTATCACACTTTCCAACGCCCTGATAGTTCCGGCTGCTGCTTCTGTCTCAATCGTAATGGAAATGCCGTGATAATGGGACATGGGAAAGTATGTGGATACCGTCTGATTCGTCAGACGGTTGACGGAGAGGTCACCCGCGCCGATGTACTGGCAGTCGCCATTTTCAAAGACACATTCAAACCGTCCCTCACGGCAGTGATTGAGTTCCAGCACGCCCGGTCGGGGAAGCTTGTTCCTATTCTCCCCATCGCTCATGTGAAAATCATTATAAAATAATTCGATGCCTGGAAAAATCCTGTAATGGGTAATCATGCCCTCACCGGTTTTGTTCTTCATTTTATAAACAGCGCACCCGTTACTATCGGCGATTTTTTGGATTTTCGGGTCAAAGAAGTCCGTAAACTGCTGTTCCTGCAAGATGTATTTCCTCCTAAATCGATATTTCCTGTTTCTTATCACTGACTTTATAGCAATGTTATATATCGCTGTTACAGTATAGATTACGGCAATATCTTTAGTCAAGAGGATAAAAGAAACAGTCAATTGCAACCTTTTTCATTTCTCAACTGTACCGCCGCTGCGACCATATTTTTCAGACTTGCAGCAGTCTCCGTTTCTCCTCTTGTTTTTAATCCGCAGTCGGGATTTACCCATAACTTGTTTTCCTCAATCTTTTCAAGCATTTTATCAAGTGCGTTCTTGATTTCCGATACACCCGGCACTCTCGGCGAATGAATGTCATATACACCCGGACCTACCTCGGTCTTAAAGTGATTTTCTTTCAGCGAATTCAGTATCAGCAAGTCGGAGCGTGACGCTTCAAAAGTAATGACGTCTGCGTCCATATCATCAATCGCAGGAATAATGTCGGTAAACTCGCTGTAGCACATATGGGTATGAATCTGTGTCTGTGCCTTTACGCCGCTGTGTACAAGACGGAACGCCGGAATCGCCCAGTCAAGGTATTCGCCATACCAATCGGATTTTCTAAGCGGAAGTTTTTCACGCAGCGCCGCCTCGTCCACCTGAATGATGCGGATACCATTTTTTTCTAAGTCAAGAACCTCATCGCGGATTGCAAGGGCAATCTGAAATGCACTTTCCTTCAAAGAGATATCCTCTCTCGGAAAAGACCAGTTGAGTATTGTCACCGGACCTGTCAACATTCCTTTCATCGGTTTCTTTGTAAGGCTCTGGGCGTATACCGACCACTCCACCGTCATAGGACTCCTGCGTGAAATGTCTCCCCAGATAATCGGCGGTTTTACACAGCGTGTGCCGTAGGACTGCACCCATGCCTTTTCGGTAAATAGATAACCATTTAACTGCTCTCCAAAGTATTCCACCATATCATTTCGTTCAAATTCACCATGTACAAGCACATCAAGACCAATTTCCTCCTGCAGCGCAACACACTCCGCAATTTTCTCACGGTTAAATTCCACATACTGTTCTTCTGTAATCTCTCCTTTTCGGAAAGCGGTACGGTTTGCTTTTACATCCGCTGTCTGTGGGAAAGAACCGATGGTCGTCGCGGGGAATTTCGGCAAATCAAATTCTTTTTTCTGAACGGCTTCTCTTTCCGCAAAAGCAGGAAGCCTTGTAAAATCACTGTCCCCTATTTCTGATACCCTTTTCTGTACCGCCGCATCATGGCAGTCTGCCCTGTGTTCAAACAAAGCGGCATTGTTCCTGAACACCTCGGTGTCAAAATAATTGCTGTCATCGGCAAGTTTTTTCAGTTCGGCAAGCTCATAGAGTTTTTCCTGTGCAAAGGCGAAATGCTTTGTGTAGTCATCTGACAGCTTCGTTTCGTTTTGCAGCGTATAAGGAACGTGCAGCAGCGAACAGGAAGTATTCAGTACGATTTCACCACAGTACTTTTTCAGCCTTGAAATAATATCAAGTGTTTTGGCGTAATGATTCCTCCAGATGTTTTTGCCATTCACAACGCCCGCAAACAGCAGCTTATCCTGCGGAAATCCGTTTTCCTTCACAAGTGCAAAACTCTTTTTTCCCTCGGAAAAATCAAGTCCGATACCATCAAAATCAAGAAAAACAATCTTCTTATAATAATCCCTGATATCCCCGAAATAGGTTTGGAGTAGCACTTTTACATTTCCTTTATTTTCGAGAATTTTTTTGTAAAGTTTTTCAAACAGATAAATATCTTCCGTAGTCAGGTCATGCACAAGATAAGGCTCGTCAAACTGAACCCAAGCCGCACCCAATGCGTCCATTTTTTTAAGATATGCGGAATACGCCTCCGCCAACTCGTTGGAAAAATCCTCCGCAGTCTTGTTTCCTGTAAACCTTGCCAGCTTCAGGAACGTAAATGCACCGATTAATACCGGCTTTGTCTGTACGCCTATGGACTTTGCTTCCGCAAATTCATCAAAGGGCTTTGTCCCCGCAAGCACAAGTTTCATATCGTCCTCGATTTCAGGAACCATATAATGATAGTTTGTATTGAACCATTTTTTCATGGCAAGCGCTTTTGTATCACCGTTTTCTCCCTGATATCCTCTTGCCATAGCAAAATAAGTGTCGAGCTGCGGCAGATTCAGCTTGGAATAACGTTTTGGAACTGCTCCAAAAAGCGCCGCTGTATCAAGCATATTATCGTAAAAAGAAAAATCATTTGAAGGGATAAAATCAAGTCCGCTCTCGCTTTGCACAAGCCATGCAGTTTTTCGGATTTTCTTTGCGATATTCTCCAATTCTTCGACAGATATTTCATGACGAAAATATTTTTCTGTTGCAAATTTCAGTTCTCTCAAAGCGCCAACTCTGGGATAGCCAATAATAGAAGTAAGCATATATTTTTTCTCCTTGTATTCATTTTTTAACCTATATTTTTATTATATAGTCATTCAATCAAGTTGCAAAATATATAAAAATAGCGCTTTGATATAGCTAAAAGTTATATCAAAGCGCTATTTTCCCACCATGCTATTCATACTGCCTCGTATATTTTTTCAGGGCATTCAGATAAATGCTGCCCAGTCTGCTTGTATGAACACGACTGTGCATAACAGTGCCTATCTGCATATCTCCCTGTGCTTCTAGCGGTACCGCAATGATATCCCTGCCATTCAGTTCCTCATCAATTACACCGCTACATATGGTATATCCGTTTAGTCCAATCAGCAGGTTAAACAGGGTAGCCCGGTCTCTCACTTGTATATTTTTCGGACGGTTTACCGTACTGAATATCTCCTCGGAAAAATAAAAAGAATTATGCTCCCCCTGCTCAAAGGAAAGGTACGGAAATGGATGAAGTTCCTCCATCGCAACAGACTTTTTCGCCGCGAGAGGATTTGCTGCGCTGACAAAGATATGGGGCTTTGCGACAAACAATTCCGTAAATATAAGGTCATTTGCTTTCATTAGCTTAGTAAGCACTGTCCTGTTAAAATCATTGAGGTACAAAATTCCAATCTCACTCTTCATATGAGACACATCATCAATAATTTCATAGGTCTGTGTCTCCCTCAGGCTGAAATCATAATTTTCGCCCCCATATTCCCGTATCATATCAACAAAGGCATTGACTGCAAAAGAGTAATGCTGCGTAGATACGCAAAATTCCTGTTTGCCACCGGACTGTGCCTTATATTTTTCCTCAAGCAGCGCCGCCTGTTCCAAAACCTGCCTTGCATAGCTTAAAAATTCCAAGCCTTCTTTGGAAACGGCAACTCCCTTATTCGTTCTGTCAAATATGGCGATGTTCATCTCCTTTTCAAGCTCTTTTATGGATTTTGTAAGGCTTGGCTGTGATATAAAAAGCTCTTTTGCCGCCTCGCTCAGTGTCCCTGTTTCAGCGACGGTTACAATATATTTCAGTTGCTGTAATGTCATAAAATCCTCTCATTTCGGTGTTATTTTAAAGCACCATATTCCTCATCCGTTACCGGCTCGCACCATTCATTTTCCGTATTTTCTCCCGGCACTTCTACGGCAATATGAGAAAACCAACTGTCTGCCTTTGCTCCATGCCAGTGCTTTACATTGGCCGGTATTGTAATAACAGTACCCGGCAGCAAACTAACTGCTTCTTTTCCCTCTTCCTGATACCACCCTTCACCTGCCGTACAAATCAATAATTGCCCGCCGCCTTTTTCCGCATGGTGAATATGCCAGTTATTCCTGCACCCCGGCTCAAAAGTTACATTTGCCAGAAATACCGGACATTCCTTTGGATTCGTAAGCGGATTTAAGAACGAATTTCCTATGAAATATTGTGCAAATGCGGTATTGGCATCTCCTGTTCCAAATACATTTACCTGTTCAAATTCATCTTTATCTGTTATTTTCATTTTCTACTCCTTTCTTCAAGGCAAACAGCCCTGTAAACATTAAATTTCCTATCCTCATCCAGTCGTTCTACTCTTTATTCAAAGAATTTGCAGCTTCATTCACACAGCGAAGCGCATTAAGACTTCTTGGATATCCAATATAAGGTATATTCTGTGAAATAATTTTAATTAAAAATATCTTATCATTTCCGATTTGAATATTCGCCTTTGCATGGCTTATCAGTTGCGGCTCGCATCCGCCCTGTGCAGCAAGGAAACAAAAAGTAATCATTTCCCTTTGCTTATAATCAAGGCCTCCCCTTGTATAGTAATCGCCAAAGCAGTTTCCTGCAAGAAAACGATTGATATGCACACTTTCCTTAGGTCCTGATTGATAAAAGTCCTTCATACCCTCGCCAAAAATATCCACTTGTGCCTGAATTCCCGCTTCAAGCCGGTTTTCATTTGATGTGTTGGACTGTCCTTCTAACGGAAGCAGGATACCGGCTTCCTCAAAAATTTCGTTATTCGCCTTTAAAAACGGAAATACACGCCCAATTCCAAGATAGGCTGCTGCCTGATATGAAATTTCCTTAATTTCTACAGGCGTAACGCCAAAATTCAGCGCCGGTTTCAGCATATGCCGATACATATCAATTCCCTGGCAACCATGCAAAGTTGCTAAAATAGCGATAAATCTGGTCTTATCATCCAAATCATCCTGACCAACAACCTCATCAAATGCAAAATTACTAAAAAATTCAGCAAATTCCAAGTCATTCTTAAAAAAATCCAATTCGCAGTCAGGAAACATTTTTTTCAAATAGGCTTTGGTATTTTCTGTTACTGCCATTTTTTTCCACCTCCATAACATTAAAAAAGCTTTATATCCACTTTTCAATCTCTTTTCCTGCACCCTGTACACTTCCGCCATGAATCGCAAGACCGTTTTCCACGTTTGCATCAGGACATAGCTTTTTAATATCCTTTTCACTATCTCCCATTCCGCTTCCCTCATGCGTACAGAAAGGCTTAATTGTTTTCCCGGCAAAATCAAAATGCTCAAGGAAAGTAAATACTGCCATCGGCATCGTTCCCCAATAATTTGGAAAGCCAAGATAAATCGTATCATAATCCGCAAGGCTTTCAGGATAGTTCTTCAGTTCAGGCCGCGCATCCCGCTTCTGGTCCGCCTGTGCCTGCGCGATACATTCATTGTAATCCTTTGAATATGCCTGCGTCTGTTCGATTTTAAATAAATCCGCACCTGTTAATTCTCTGATTATACCGGCCGCTATCTCTGTATTGCCTACTGCAAGCGTCTTTATAATCCCATTTACATAATTTTCATCTGCTCTTGAATAAAAAGCAATCAGCTTACCCGCCATTAAAATTCCTCCTTCAAACAGTTAAACTATATATATATTATAACGAACTCTTTTTTGACATGGAATAGCCAATATGTTATCATTGTATAAACTATAGGTTAATACCATAAGTTCAGGAGGTCGTTTATGTACAATTCCATGCTTGATACATTTATAACAGTTGCCGACTGCGGAAGCTTTACAAAGGCTGCAAAGCTTTTGTATATTTCTCCCACAGCAATTATGAAACAAATGAATACATTAGAACGACATTTGGACTTAAAGCTTATTGACCGTACCGCTTCCGGTATCGTACTAACCGCAGCAGGTGCAGTTATATATCAGGATGCAAAATTCATCATTAATTATTCAAAGAAATCCATTTCAAATGCAAGAGCTGCCTTATATGCAAACGAGAAAACATTCTGCGTTGGTACTTCATTATTAAATCCGGCTAAACCATTTATGGATTTATGGTATCGTGTCAATAAGGATTTTCCTGAATATAAACTGCATCTTGTAAATTTTGAAGATAATCATGATGGCATATTAAAAGAAATCGCTCTTTTAGGTGAAAAATTTGACTTTTTGATTGGGGTATGTGATTCCAGATTATGGTTGAATATCTGTAACATGCTTCCTCTTGGCAGATATAAAAAAATGATAGCCGTTTCAAGAGAACATCGTCTTGCCCAAAAGAGTATGATAGAAATTGAAGATTTATATGGGGAAACATTAATGATGGTGAAACGTGGGGACTCCTATGTAAATGATTTTCTGCGTAATGATTTGGAGAAGCACCATCCGCAAATCCATATCGAGGATACGCCGCAATTTTACGATTTATCCGTATTTAACCGCTGTGCCGAAACCGGAAATGTCCTCCTTACCATCGAATGCTGGCAGGAGGTTCATCCTGGTCTTATTACGATTCCGGTTCATTGGGACTATAGTATCCCTTATGGTCTCATGTACAGTTTACATGCACCTGATGATGTGATGAGATTTGTCAGGACAGTGAAAGATAGTATCAATTCTTTTTCTTCAATATCGTCAGGATTACAATAAGCAGTCCGCTCATGGCAAACATCAATGTACATAAGCCAAGATTTGTACTATCGCCTGTTTTCACAGTACCTTTATCTGTGTCAGACTTCTTGCTGTCTGTATTTGGCTTTGTTCCCGTTGCAGGTATTTCTACGCTTGCTTTCTTATATCCGCAGACTTCACATTCTTCATGTCTTGAACCTTTCTCCGTTGCAGTTGCTTCTTTGTCAACAACCCATTTGAATGTATGCGCTGCTTCATCACTCTTACTATCGCAATTCTTACATTCATGCCAATGCTTTGTATCATCACCAGACCATTCTTTTTGATAATCATGTGCCAACATACTGCCTTCATCAAGAATAGTATCTGTTTCATCGCAACGCTCGCACTTAGCTGTCTTCGTACCGTCTTTTGTACAGGTTGCGTCATTATTGGATACATAATCTGTAAAACGATGTCCTAATTTTGCAATCACTTCGCTATCTTTTACAGCGTCACAATTCCTGCAATGAACAGATTGACTTCCATCATCGGTACAAGTCGGTTGTTTATCAATCACAGGCATATCTTCCCATGCATGACCATTTGGAGCTAAGTCCTCCGTTTCCACATAGCCACATATCTTGCAGGTATGCTTTTTACTTCCACCGTTTTCACAATTTGGTGACTGAATGATTTCCCATTCGCCAAAGTCATGTCCTGCTTCATCACCCTTACTATCGCAATTCTTACATTCATGCCAATGCTTTGTATCATCACCAGACCATTCTTCTTGATAATCATGTGCCAACATACTACCTTCATCAAGAATAGTATCTGTTTCATCGCAACGCTCGCACTTAGCTGTCTTCGTACCGTCTTTTGTACAGGTTGCGTCATTATTGGATACATAATCTGTAAAATGATGTCCTAATTTTGCAATCACTTCGCTATCTTTTACAGCGTCACAATTCCTGCAATGAACAGATTGACTTCCGTCATCGGTACAAGTCGGTTCTTTATCAATCGCAGGCATATCTTCCCATTCATGACCATTTGGAGCTAAGTCTTCCGTTTCCACATAGCCACATATCTTGCAGGTACGCTTTTTACTTCCACTGTTTTCACAATTTGGTGACTGAATGATTTCCCATTCGCCAAAGTCATGTCCTGCTGCGTCAATCTCTACGCTTGATAGTTTATGACCACAGACACTACATTCCTGATGTTTTAAACCTTTTTCCGTACAAGTTTCCTTTTTATCAATAACCCATTCGAATGTATGCGCTGCTTCATCACTCTTACTATCACAATTCTTACATTCATGCCAATGCTTTGTATCATCACCGGACCATTCTGCTTGATAATCATGTGCCAACATACTGCCTTCATCAAGAATAGTATCTGTTTCATCACAGCGCTCGCACTTAGCTGTCTTTGTACCGTCTTTCGTACAGGTTGCGTTATTATTCGATATATAATCTGTAAAACGATGTCCGATTGCAGGAATTTCGGCATTACAGATAGAACATATTGCACTCTCTGTACAGGTTGGATGATTTATGCTGAGCACATGGTCACAGATTGGACCAAATGTTCCATCGCCTAATTTATATACAGGATTTCCGGAAAAATTTGGATATGCATCATCCCCAATATTCTGACTCCAAACCCCTTTCTTTTCTTCATTTAGTTTCCAAGCCACTTCGCCTGACTCAAGTTCTTCCTCGGTTACAGTCTTACTATTGTTTGTTAAACCTAGATTACCTGCTCCCTCTTTAGAATAACAATTTTCTGCATAAGTACCATTTTCATCATTGGCACAGACAATCGAATTGATTCTGCATCCATAACCATTTGTTCCTGACAATGCACCTAAATTCAAACAGTTCTTTACAATAGAATTCGTTCCTCTATTATTTGCAACAATACCCGCTGTATAACAGAAGTGTGTTCCGATTGTGGTGATATTACCAACATTCAAACAATTGGTCACGCTGCCGTTAGTATTATATGCTGCAATACCGCCTGAATGGTCTGTGTTGCTGATATTTCCATAATTTATACAACCATCTATTATGGAATTTTCCGCAGTACCGGCAATTCCGCCATTTTGATATTTTCCATTTAATATATCTCCATTATTGATACAACTTATAATTTCAGTTCCCACACACATGCCTGCAATACCACCATTGCTCGTTCCTGTTGAAGAAATAGCGTTTCCATTTGCACAATTTATTATGTGTGTATCTTCTGCATATCCAACAATACCACCAGTATAAGTTTGACCATTGACAATCCCGTTTGATGTCATGACATTTTGGATAGTAGCATTCTTACAATATCCAAAAAATCCTTGATAGTTCTCTCCACCTTGTACATATAATCCGCTAAGTGTAACTCCATTTCCATCAAAAACCCCCATGTATGGTGTTGTATCATTTCCTATTGGAGTCCATACAGCATTATTTAGATTAATATCATTCATCAATCTGGCACAAATATTATTTTGTCCAGCATTAACTTGTTCTGCAAACCATATTAGTTCATCTGCTGTTGTAATCTGGTATGGGGCACTTTCAATGCCGCTTCCAGATGGCTGATTCGATTTTAAATATAAATGTAATGTAGAATCTTTTTGTATAGAATAATCCTGTAAAGTTTTATTATTTTCTAATTCTTTACCGGCAAAAATCAATCCTTGCTGTTCAGGCACAATTCCTTCTTTATCAAAAATCATTTCCTTGACAGTTTCAATCTTATCAGTTGGATTAACATCCAATGTGATATGTTTTCCTGTTAATGTTTTTACAAATATTTGCATACTTGCGCTTGCAAGGACTGTTCCAGGCATCATACTACAACATAAACAAATCATTAAAAGAAAACTGAAAAATTTTTTCTTTATTTTCATATTGTATCCATCCCTCCTGATTATTCTTAATAAGTATTTATATCTTTATTTTATAATGTTTTTTAATACCTGTCCATAAATATTCCATATTCAAAGAAATAAATTTATCAAGTCAGCTTATATCAAAACTACCCCGTGCATAATACAATAATACACGGGGCAGCCTGCCTTTTCTTAGTGATGGAATAATCTTATTCCAGTAAATACCATTGCCATATTATATTTATCACAACATTCGATTACAAGATCATCTCTTACGGAACCACCCGGCTGTGCAATATATTTTACACCACTCTTATACGCTCTTTCGATGTTATCTGAGAATGGGAAAAATGCATCTGAACCAAGTGTCACATCCTGATTTTTGTCAAGCCATGCACGCTTTTCTTCCCTTGTAAATACAGGAGGCTTTACCTTAAAGCGTTTCTGCCACTCTCCTTCACGAAGAACGTCTTCATATTCATCTCCTATATATACATCAATCGTATTATCCCGGTCTGCTCTGCCCAAATTATCAACAAACTGCAGATTCATAACCTGTGGTGCCTGACGAAGGAACCAGTTATCAGCTTTTTGACCTGCAAGTCTTGTACAGTGAATTCTTGACTGCTGTCCTGCACCGATACCGATAGCCTGTCCGCCCTTTACATAACATACAGAATTTGACTGTGTATACTTCAGTGTAATAAGGGAAATCTTCAAATCAATCAGGGCAGCTTCCGGAATATCTTTATTGACTGTCACAATATTTGAAAGTAAGTCCGCATCTATATTCAGTTCATTTCTACCCTGTTCAAATGTAATTCCATATACCTGTTTTCTTTCAATTTCAGCAGGAACATAATTTTCATCAATCTGAATAATATTATAATTTCCTTTTTTCTTCTCAAGCAGAAGCTTCATGGCTTCTTCGGTATAACCAGGTGCAATAACGCCATCTGATACTTCTCTTTTTATCAATCTTGCCGTATCTGCATCACAGATATCAGAAAGGGCTATAAAATCACCAAAAGATGACATTCTATCAGCACCTCTGGCTCTTGCATAAGCACATGCAAGCGGTGACAGCTCACCAAGATCATCTACCCAGTAAATCTTTGCCAATGTTTCATCAAGCGGAAGACCTACAGCCGCACCTGCAGGTGATACATGCTTAAATGATGTTGCTGCCGGAAGTCCCGTAGCTGCCTTCAGCTCCTTCACAAGCTGCCATCCATTAAAAGCATCCAGGAAATTAATATATCCCGGCTTTCCATTTAATACCTGAACAGGAAGTTCACTTCCATCCTCCATATAGATTCTTGAGGGTTTCTGATTTGGATTACATCCATATTTTAACTGAATTTCGTTCATAATACTTATTTATCTCCTTATTATTGATTTTTATTGATAATTCTTGTTTCGTATGCACCTGTCGCAATATCAATATATCTGACAAAAAGCGATACCTTATTTTCTTCATTCAGGTTTGTCCATACCAACTCTGCAAATTCATCGATATCTCCTGATATTTTAACAAGCTTCGGTTCGCCTTCAAAGCTTGGAAGCGGGTTGCCGTCATGCATATAAGTATGAATGAAATGACCTTCTCCATTCACAGGATTTTCATATGAAAAGGTATACCGGTTGCAGGCATCAGGATTTCCATTATTGCTCTTTAAAATCGACATCTGATAATCATATTTTCCGTTTTCAACATGCATAACACCTGATATTCTAGGCGTATAATTCGGAGCGTCCGGCTCAAATTCCCTGCTTCTTAAAGACTGCTCAAATGTAAGACCTGCCTCAAGACCGTCATAAATCGTGTCTGTCTGGTCTCCGTTCGTAACAATCGTATCTTTTCCGAGAACTCTTACAGGCGCATAAATAATAAGGCTTGGGTCTTCAAGCTTTGAAGGCTCAAACGCTTCTGTTCTGATACCCTCTTTCTCCGTTACAAATACACGGTTTCTGCTGTTTGAGCTTCTTCCCATAATAAAGTAAGCTGTTACAGCCTTTTGTCCATCCTCTGACTTGCCAATCACAATTCCTCTTCCGGGATATGAATTCTGATGAAGTTCTGATGCAAGTGATAACATCTCCATTTTAATGTACCTCCATGATTAAAATATTACTGTGCTAATTGTTAAACAATTATCCATAAAACAATACTGCACATCTCAACCGGCAAAGCAATCCATATAAAGAAATAACCGCCTGAACATACAAAATAAATGTATGCCCAGGCGGTCGGCTGTTTCACTCTCTATACACTCCCTGTAGGTAATCCTACACAATCAATACTGTTTCCGCCAGTCGTGTATGCTATAACAAAATAATATAATAAATCACTGTATTATGCAAGTTCTAATAATATTTAATCTTTAATTTTCGTCTTTTTGGGTTTTCTTGTTCCCTGCTATTAAAATGATAACAAAAACTAAAATCAATATCGGTACGGCTATCAATGGCGCAATCTTTAATGGTCTCACCTGTGTAGCATCTGCAGAAAGGTGAAGCAGGTCATCAAGTTCCTGATTTTCTACCCTGTATCCATGTACTAACAATCGATGCGTATTGATTCCATATGGGGTACAGGTCACTAATGTACATAAATCTTTTCCCTGTTCAATCTTAAGGCTCTCTATCTCATCAGGCATAACAATATTGATACGGTCAACTTTGTAGGTCAGCGTCTCATTTAAAACCTGTATCATAAACAAATCTCCTTCTTCCAGCTTATCCAAATCGGTAAATAACTTTGCCGATGGAAGTCCCCTGTGGCTTGATAAGATACTATGAGTACTTTCTCCTCCTACGGGAAGCGAACTTCCTACCACATGTCCTGCAGCCACCTGCAGCACAGTATCATCCGTACCATGATAAATCGGAAGCGAACAATCAAGCTTTGGTATATATACATACCCCATGATACCCGTTCCTGATATATCAAGCTGTCTTTTATACTCTTCTATTCCTGCTTCATCAGGACGCCATATATTTCCTGTTTCTGCCAATTTCTCATTATACCTATAAGCTTCCTCCATAATGTTTTTGCAATCTTCGTCATCCATGTTGTCAACCTTGTTTATATAAGAAGCGATTGCTTGTGACTGATGCCGCTGATTCCAGTAATTTGAAAATGAGGGATACAACATGAGCATTAAACCAACCAAGAATACGGATATTAAAATAATTGTCAGCATATGCCTTTTCATGTAAATCATCTCCTCGTTCATTCATTGATATTAAAATGGGAGTCTTCTCCCGCTTCTATGTGTGGTGTGAACACTCCCATCTGATATTCGTTACTCTTTAAGCTTCCCTGCCTGTAAATTTCTTTGTCATCATCATAATGACTGCACCAATCATCATAATCGAACCAATAATATAAAACATGGAAGTACCCATACCACCTGTTTCAGGCAAAATGGCACCGGAATTATTCTCTACCGTAACAGGCAGTTTTCCGTCATCCTTATAATCAGCAGCAGCTTCAGTGCCTTCAGCTTTTATTATCTGATTATCTATAGCAAGATTTAATTTTGTTAATGACGGATTAGCCTCATCGTTATTTATCTCATCCGTAATATCAATCTTAACAGGCGTTTCCAATGTATTGTATCCGTCAGGAGCCTTTGTTTCCTCAAGATAGTATGTTCCGGATTTCAGTCCCTTAACTATGAACTTACCAACGTTATCTGATGTGAGCTTCGATGCATCTGCTTTCGTTGTTGTCCATCCGCTTACTGTTCCACCGGTTACCTGGGCATATTCCTTTGTTTCTGTTCCACCATTCATTATATTACGATATAATACAAACTCTGCAGATTTAAGTTTCTTCGTAGTATCTGTACCATCTACTTTTGTTGTATCCAGTTCATATGTAAAAATCAGGTTGGTATCTTTCGTTGTTGTACTTGTTGCAGGTGTGCCTGTTCCTGTCTGATTTGGATTATTTGAAAATGTAAGCTCTACTTCATTCTTATTTCCTGTTTTTCCTGTGACAGCATCAGCAGTCAGCGTTGCTGTATATTCTACAACAATCCTGCTTGTCTTATCAATACGAATACCCGTACCTGTAACGGATTTCAAATCACCACACTCGGCAACCAGACTTCCGCCACCTGCTGCCGGTGTGCCTGCAGGTGTAATCGTAAAGCTTCCTGTAATATCTTTCTTATCAGAAGCAGCAATATCACCTGTACCAATCGTAACACTTGCTGCTACAACATAAACTTTCGCATCGCCATTATACTTCAGACCATTCCCAAATGTATCATTAAACTTATAGAAATACTTCTCAAAATCTGAATAATTATCAGGCAGCGTACCTACAATACGATAGGAAAATGTATCGCCGATATTATAATCAGCAGCTTCTCCGTATGTTCCTTCACTGCTCTTAACAGATTTGTCCACTGTAGGTATATCATATTTCTTAGCAATGGTAACAGTCCCTTTATGCGTTACCTGAAGCAATGCTGAGTTATATGCATCTCCGTCAGCCAGTTCCGTAACATCTAAAAATAAGTAATAACCGGAATCTAACGTTATGGAATCAGAAGCACCAACGCCAGTGGCAGTTTTTGTTGATGATAAGTATGGAACAACCACATTGGCAAATGCCTTTGCTATAACACCATCATCCGTCTTATCGTTTAATGCCATAGCTACCTGTAACGCACTCTTATCCTTGTTATTTACATCATACGTTACATCTTTAAAAATGTTATTGCTATTCTCCACAAAGCGGGTATCACCCTTTAAGACAGTGATAAAATCTCCAATCTTACTCTGAGCAATACCGCTTCCCCACTTTACATCACCTAATGCAACATCATCACTATCCGGTGTTGTATCCGGCTGCTGTGTACCTGAAAATATCTGATACACATCATAAGTATGACCTGTCGTGTTATTTACTAATGTTCCGCCATCAGAACCTGCTTCTTCTCCAGGTGCGGCAAAAGCAATCATCGTCATGGATAAAGCCATAATAAGCGTCAGTATGATACCGCCAATTCGCTTCTTTCTTCGTTTCTTCATATCTCTTATCCTCTCTTTCCTTTTATTTTATACATAAGACAGGCTGCAAATATCATAAGCAACAGTCCTGCTACATTATATGGTATCGTTCCGCTTCCTCCGGTCTCCGGAAGCTCGTATCCAACCTCGTTTTGGACTGCGATAGATATATCTTTATAATCTGCTGTTCTTTCTATCAATCGTGGTGTCTTATCAAGGTTATATCCATCCGGTGCTTTCAGCTCTACCAAAACATACTTGTCACGAAGCAATTCAGCAAATTTCAAGCCGCCGCCCGCTGCAGTCTTTTCAACTGCACACAGATAATATGTCTGCCCTGTATCTGTATTATCCTGTTCTGAACCACCCGGATTATCCGCTTCTGTGGCTTCTGTATTATTTTCTTCCGCATCAACCGCAGCCGGATATACCAGTGTCTTTGCAGGTTTTTCTTCAAGTGTTAAAGCATTATAAGCTTCGTCGCTTATGGCATCCGAAAGGTCAGGACTGTAGAGTCCAAAGTACGCACCTGATAAATGCTGAGAACCTGTTTCGTCTGTCTTATCAAGCATAAGCTCAAAGCTTCTTCGTGTATTAATCACATTTAATGATGCCTGTGAAGAAGGAACATAGGTAAACTGATATGTCTGATTCGTTCTTCTGTTTACAGAAGCAAATATATAATCAGGATTATCAACAAACTCTACAATACTATATCTTTTATTATTGTCCCATGTAAATAAGTTCTCTGTAACTTTAAGGCCGCCGGACTCACTCCATTCATAACACATCAGTTCCTTTAATTTGATAATTTCAGACCTGTCGTTACCCTTTTCTACTTTCAGATTGAATGTGGTAAACTTTCGTCCCCCATCTGTAAGCTTTTTATAGAGTTCCTCCTCTCCTATATAATTACCGCTCTCCGGTCTTATCTCATTTCCCTGATAAAGAACAAATCTGAATGTCTCGTCCTCTTCAGCATTAAAAGGCTGCCTCTTTTCGTCCTGCAGTAACTTCTGTATCTCTGGAACTGTAGGGGCCTTAAGCCCTACATTATCTGTCTGTGACTCAAGCTCGGAGGAATCATTCTTCATATTATAATGATAACCAAAATTGTTCCAGGCTATTTCTCCCGGCTCAACCGAGTCTGGCTCATCAATCACTGCATCAAAGCTAATCTGTACAGAACATCCTTTCGGCATAATCCCCTGCGCCGAATTGCTTCCGGACACATACGGGTCTCTGATTGTAATACGAATAGAACGGCTCGTAGGTTTTAACTCAGTACTCCATCCGTCGCCATATCCGGCACCCTTTTTATCCTCATCTGAGAAGCTGTAAGATTTTTCCACATCGACTACAGCATCGGAATACTCTACAGTGTAATACTTACTGTCTACCTGCTCATATGACTTTCCACCATCCTGTTTTACCTTTACATCAATATTTGGTGTATTGGAGAAATTCACCTTAAATTCACTGTTTCTTTGAATTGTATCATCATATGTTGAATAATCGCCCACCTCAGGCAGGTTATCAATTAATACCAGATTTTCAAAGGCAGATGGCGAATTTGTATTATCAACCTCCAGTGTGTAAGTGAATGTCTTCCTGCTGCCATCTAATAATATAAATTTTGTACCGCTGTCAGAAACAGCCTGATTATTTACATCATTTTTATCATTTATATACTTTTTCGCTGCTGTCGTATAACCATATGACAATGTAACGGGAGCACTGTTTCTGACAGAGCTGTCCATATCAATTCCCAACGAATCAAGCGGAGCAAAGTTCGTATAATTTCCCTGACTGACATTATGGTCCCATGTCTGCCCTGTCGGTGTAATATAGCACACATTGCTCATAACACGGTTTTCCTGATTGCTTCCTATTCGTTTTGTAGATAATGTCAGTTCTGCTTTCCCATTAATCTCAGGAATGGAAAAATATGAATCCTGAAAATGCATTGACAGCACAGCATTATCTCTTTCGTCAAAAGCAACTGCAACCTGCATCTTCTTTTTTATATCATAAATATAGCTGCTGCCACTACGGCCATATCTTACCAGCACTTCTATTTCCTTTGCTTCGCCTCCCGGCGTTATTTCAACCGGAGTACCATCGTCTGTATTTGGCGTCACTATAATACGAAGATTTTCCTTACTGTCGCCATCAAATGACAGTTTGAACAGACTTCCATTACTTGCTTCTAGGACACTCCGTGTACCGGAAGATATTTTCAGTGTCACATCCCCGGTAAACATATATGGTGAAGGCATTACATCCGTAATCACATAATCCGTCAGATTCATGTGACCTGCATTTTCAGCTATAAGCGTCCAGTTGAGCGTATCAGAAGGATTTGCTGATGTAACACCGTATGATGTAACACCACCCTGGCTCGTCACACTTGTAAGCTCTTTTGTAATACCCGGCTTTATCGTATCCCTCTGTACGGTAACGTCTGACACAAGCCATTCAGTATCACCGTTTCCTCCTGTAAATCCACTAAGAGCCGCCGACGCATTATTAATCTTTTCACATCCGCCGTCATTTGTAATCCAATCCGAGTGAGCGTTTGCCTTAAACTGTTTATCCGCAACCGAAAGTCCGCCTTCGTTATAGTTATCAAACGGCATCGCAATACTGTTTACTGCATAATCTTCGCTTCCACTTACATCGTTCGTTCTGACGTCATAGTAAAAGTCTATATAATCGCCCTTCTCGAGATAACATCTATCCTTGTCCGCGTCATATTTTACACTGTCACTTAATGTAGTCTTTGAAAAATTGAATGTAACCTTCTGTGTTCCATCATCATTTGTCGTAGTACTTCCGGCAATATTACATGATTTATGATTACCGCTTCCATCTGCAGGTACAGAATATGTACCACTTGCAGTACTTGTACTGCCACCAAGCAACTTGTAATAGGTAAAGCCTTTCGGCAGATTATCCTGCAGCTCCGTAAGATAAAGTCTCGTACCACTGTCGTTATAAATCGTAACATAGTAGCGTACATAACGATAACATACATCATCATTCTGATAATACAGACGGTTTTCCATCTCATTATTCGTATAATAGACATAAGAATAATCGTTTCTATTTCTATATCCTACACTGTAAACACCTTTTTGCAGATATGCCCTTGTCTTTGCAGAAAGGTCATGATGAACACCGCTTGATACATTGGATATATAAAGCACGTTATCAATTCCAGATTCGCCGTACTCATCACAATATTTTATCCAATTATCAGCATTATCAGTATCTGAAGGGTATGTAAGCTGAACATAAATATTTGCTGTTCCTTTATATATAAGCAGGAAATCATCTTCCCATATTATATACTGACGACCATTTTCGCCTTTTTCGCTTATATACCATGAATCCTTATTAGAAACTTCTACCGTACTGTCATCTGTTCCCGGCTCATAACTTACAACCTTAACATTTTCCTTATTCCATGAAAAACCTTTCGGTGTATTCGGCAGTAAATCTTTCATTACATTTCCCGGTAAGTAAACTTCTGTATCCGTCTCCTGTTCAACGAGCTGAAATCTGTAATTTACAGTCTCTCCTTCATGTACGACAGAACGCTTTACACCTTCTTTCTTATCCCCCGGCTCATCAACGATTTCCTTTTCAAATTTAAAAATTGTTCCGCCAATATCTGAAATACGGTTATATAATCTATGTGCCTCATGGTCATTAAGCCAACATTCATTTGAAACTGTATAATTCAATGCTCCCGGTGATATTCTGTTCGGACATACCAAAGCTTTATATGGCAGGGATGTTGTTCTTTGGGCATCCAAAGTAAAATCAATGAAATACCAGTATATTAAAGTATCAAGTCCTGCTGAGGAAGCTTTAACTTCTATATGGTCTGCCGTATAAGAATTCAGACGGACATTTTTATATACTCCGGGCTTATCTAATATGTAATATTCCACACCGTCTTTATCAGTATAAATATCAAGACCGGTGCTCCAGTCTTTATTCAGGTTATAGTGCTTCGGCGCAAGTACTGCCTGCGCGCCCCGCATATGGTCGATAAACGGCAGTGTATCATATCCCGGATGGTAGGATACTTGTCGATTCCAAAAGCTTGGGGTGTAGTCTATGATATCGCCTTCTGCAAGTTTTGTATTACTGCTTAGTGTGTCACCGGCAACTGAAGCAGATTTACTGACTGAAAACTCATTGTAAATATAATGATATTCATAACTACTTTTTAAATTGCCATCTTTTTTATATGCATAAACATAATTATAAATATTTGAATTGCTGCCAGAACATGAGCTTTCTTTATCGCCATCTGACATCATAAAGCTGTCTTTTGTGGTAGCAGGTATTTCTTTTTCTATAGTTCTTCCACCTTCTAAGATAAAAACACCATCATCATTCTTTGGAAGGTCCCATCTAACTGCATATGTTGTAGCTCTCGTAATAAAGAAGCCTGCTTCATCAAGTGCTTCCTGTATTGCGTCTGCATTTGCTTCACATGTAATTTCCCTATCTTCCGGTATGACACCATCATCCCCGGCATTATCAGAATAATCAAACTCCAGCTTTACCCCACCACTTTCAGCTTTTGTTATGACAATTTTTACTTTAGAATCAATCGCAGAACTATCTGTACCCGCCATACCGGAATGAGGTGCGTTAAGCCCTGCGTTTACATAGCTTGTAGTTCCCGTCTCGCCATGTACACCTGTTACCGTCACAGCTTCCGGCTTACTGCAGATTGTGCCGTTTGAAATGGTAATGGTAAGCAGGTGACCATCCTTATCAGCATTATTAAATAATTCTGCTATCTGCCCAGACGACAGATAATAATACTCAGGAATTTTGTCACTTAAATAATCAAGCTCTGCATTCTGAAATGCACCGGGATTTTTCACTGCAATATTCCATATTAGTTTTCCTCCAAAATAATTTGAACCACTCTTCAGTGTCTTGGATACCGAAAGTTCCCTTCCCTTTGTTGTATATGAGCCGGAAACTGTACTATCGGAAACTTCATCGCCTGAATAGCTGTAATGAGCTGTTTCCGTTATTTTATTTTCAAACTCATATTTCACATCCGACTGCGGACTCTCTACATAAACTGCCTGTGAGCCGAAGTTAAACGTCTGGTTTCCTGTTGAAATCTCCGTTGCCATATTATCATTATATGTCGTCCATTTTGTTATAAGTATCCTATTCTCAGCATCATATTCCATGCTGTTAATATATGCATTATTACCGGATAATGAACAAATTAATCGTTTTCCGTCAGATGTGGTCGCACTTGGAGCATAATAATTATTTGAGCTATCCCTCCACCACGTTCCGTTTTCTATTGCATCAATTATTTCCTGATGCAACACTGCCTGTTGGTTCTCTGAAGCATTTTGCGCACTTGGGAGCTTAAAACTATCTGTAAAATCCATAGAGGTAATATAGTCTTTTTCTTTTTTCTCAAGCGTCGCAGAACTTCTTTGTGTGGTTATCGTATATCTCAGTTCAGAAAAGTATGCACCTCCATTTACATCTCCTGCCATATAAACAGTATTATTTGCAGACTTCCTCACAGGATATAAATCTTTCTTTGTTATCCATTCAATTTCTTTTATAGATTCAGAACTATCAAGTCTGACCTCATTTCCTAATGTTTCATTTTCTTCTCCGGTTAGAATGTCTATCCACATTACAGCCTTTCCGCCACCTGTATCAGGTGTAGGATATATAATCTGTTCATTCTGCTTTATTGTTTTGCCATTTGTATCAATATCAGTAATTTCATAATAATATGTATCCGGCGCATCTGCTTTCCTCAATGTGCAGTTATAAACAGGTGAACTTCCGGCATAAAAAGTCTGTTTCTGATTAATGATACGATTGTCAATTTTATATCCGTCACCGTCAAAATGAATATAAATGCGGATTACATCTGTAGTCTTCTGACTGCTGATACTGATTCCCGGCCTCAAATATTCTCCGGTATATAATTCAATCTTTCCATCCGGAAAAGGCTCACTATTCTCGTTAAAAAAATCTACCCAGGCTTCCAAGTCACCGCTTTTATCATGAAGACTCTGCGAAACAGATTCATTTTCATTATCACCCTTTAACAAGGTTCCTTCAAAAGCCTGTACTCCTGTACTTTTAAATTTCTCCTTAACCTTATTTACATACTCTTCACCATTTATACTGCTTAAGTTTTTTGCTCCTGCAAATGCATATGAAGCCACGTCTATATCCTCGGACTTTGTCACTGTAATGGACGATAATTCATCCGCTCTTTTAAATGCTGAACCTGCTATCTTGGTCACCGGAATATCTGTCCCTGTTTTAGAAGAAATCATCTCCGGTATAGTATATTCCGTTCCTATATCAGGCGGACAATATACAAGTGTCGCTTTATCAGATTCTATGCGGTATAAAACACCAAATTCGTCTGCATAATAATCTCCGGCAGTAAGATTTTCTATAGGAGTCGGCAGGTTATAGCCGCCCATATCAGGAAGCGTTATATATTCTGCCGATTTAAAATCAATATCTTTCATTCCCATTAATTTTAATTTAGCTAAATCATCCGGGTTCAGTTTTTCTGCATCTCTGCCTGGTTTTAGCGTGAAGCCCTCACCTTTTACCCTGACATCACTTCCGCTTCCGGTAAATACAGGCGTATCTCCGGTTACATTCCACTCTATCTCCTTAACTACAGAATTATAAAATGCTGTTGTATCGATGGACTGCACCCCACCTGAAATTGTAACAGTATTTAAACTCTCGCAATTAGAAAATGCTTTTTCGCCAATCGTCTGTGCATCATTAGAAAGTTCCACATTTCTTAATTTGTCACAGCCATTAAAAGCACTTGCTCCTATACTTGTAAGACTTTCCGGCAGGTTTAGTTTTCCTGTCAAGCCATCACAATTATTGAAAGCATAACTGCCAATCGTCGTAAGACTTGACGGCAAATTATCAAGCTTTAGTTCCGTACAGCCGGAAAAAGCACTATTACCTATGCTTGTAACGCCATCCGGTATTATAACGGTTTCCAATTTATCACAGCTATAAAAAGTGCTACCCTGTATAACCGTAACGCCATCCGGTATGGTTACTGATGTTATATTATCACAATCATAAAAAGCAGATGTTCCTATGCTCGTTACACCTTCCGGCAGGTTTAATTCTCCTGTTATGCCATCGCAGTTATAAAAAGTACTATTCCCAATCGTTGTAAGACTTGAAGGTAAATTATCAAACTTTAATTTCGTACAGTTATAAAAAGCACTGCTACCTATACTTGTAACACCATCTGGTATTATAATGTTTTCCAATTTATCACAACTATAAAAAGTGCTACCCTGTATAACCGTAACACCATCCGATATGGTTACTGATGTTATATTATCACAATCATAAAAAGCATATGTTCCTATGCTCGTTACACCTTCCGGCAGGTTTAATTCTCCTGTTAAGCCATCACAGTTGCGAAAGGCCTCACTGCCAATCATCGTAAGACTTGACGGTAAATTATCAAGCTTTAGTTTTGTACAGCCGGAAAAAGCACCATTGCCTATACTTGTAACACCATCTGGTATTATAACGGTTTCCAATTTATCACAGCTATAAAAAGTGCTACCCTGTATAACCGTAACACCATCAGGTATGGTTACTGATGTTATATTATCACAATCATAAAAAGCAGATGTTCCTATGCTCGTTACACCTTCCGGCAGGTTTAGTTCACCTGTTATGCCATCGCAGTAACGAAATGCCTCGCTACCTATCGTCGTAAGACTTGACGGTAAATTATCAAGATTTAATTTCGTACAGTTATAAAAAGCCTGATTACCTATACTTGTAACACTGTCCGGTATTATAACTGTTTCCAATTTATCACAGCTATAAAAAATATTGTTCTGTATAGCCGTAACGCCATCCGGTATAGTTACTGATGTTATATTATCACAATCATTAAATGCAGATGTTCCTATACTTGTTAAACCTTCCGGCAGGTTTAGTTCTCCTGTTAAACCATCACAATTATAAAAAGCATTATTACCTATTTTTGTAATGCTGTCAGCAAGTTCTATACTTTCAATTTTTGTCTTTCCATTGAAAGTATTATTTCCAATAGAAGTTATGCCATTTGCAACTACTACCTTTTTTATATATGCTGAATAAACATTCCACGGACAATTACTTGCATTACTGTAATCAGGCATATCACCTGTACCCCCTATATGAAGAGTCAAATCATCATCAACATACCAATTTATACCCTCATTTACAGTTCCGCTTTTTTCCGCAATATCACCACATCCACATACTGCATATCCATTTCCATCAATTTGATAAATATGAGTATTTCCAAGAGTCACTATTACCGGTATCTCATTTGGACTTTGCGGGCTGCTGTACCATGATGCATCAACATAATATGTCTTATCCTTTTCTAATACATACGTCATTCTAAATTGTCCATGACCAGCATCGTCATCATTATATGTGAGTTGCTTTCCATCCGCATCATATAAATAACCATATGTATCTCCTGATGAACGTGTAGACTCTATAATATATTGATGCGTATATTCTGGTACAAACGGTATGCGGACTTTACTAGGTCTGCCTCTCGGAACATCTTTTACAATATATGTCTCATTCAATTTCAAAGGTTCATCAAGAATCGTAATACCATCTGCCTGCGGACTGATTCCATTGTCAGGCGCAGCACCCCGTACAACTTTTTTCTTGTCATTTTCTGTTTTTTCCGTATTCGCTTCTGCTGCATTGGCTTCTCCCGGTGTTGCTTTGGAAAGAGCAGGATTTTCCGGAAGGACGCCATAGCCAAGTATACTATCGTCTGTCACTTCATATGTAAGCTCTTTTACCTGATTACTGGAATTTCCCTCTATTGTACGAATACTATGAATGTCATCGCTTTCTTCTTCATTCAGAAGCTCTGATACGATTCCTACATGCTCGGCATCACCGTCTGCATCCCAGTCAAAGAATACCAAATCACCCTTCTTTGGTGTGTATTCTTTAGCGGATTGATACATTTCCTTTTTCGTAAGTTCTTCTATCCATGTCGTACAATTTGCATCATACGGAACATCTTCATTTGAAATTTCCGCATAATTCAGGCAGAACGACACAAACATGGCACACCAGTCCCCATATGCATTTCCATACCATGCACCATACCGGTTATATCCTCTTTCCGTTCCATCTTCTTCTACGACATAATTGGCACTGCTTTCGTGATATCCAATCTGACTTTTGGCAACAGCAATGATATCCTCCGACCATACTCCGGTCAGTTCAACATCAAACAAGCTGCGTTCCCATATTGCCGTGTCCTCTAAATCTGCTTCCGGATTTGAGAAGCAGGCACGGCTGTGCGTATGTTCTTCTTTATCACATACAAGCACTTCTTCATAACATTCATCCGTATGTTTATGTCCCGATACTTCTTCATCAGAAAGTTCACATACAAGCTTCTTATTTGTCTTATAGCAGCTCTCATCATGTGTATGTGCGCCTTCCCCTTCTTCCATTCTGCAGTTGTAACTTTCAACGGTTTCATAGCACGCTTCCCCATGTTCATGTTCTTCCGCCGTATCTTCACAAACCAAGACCTGCTCACTCGTTATGCAGTCTGCCGTATGGATATGTCCTTTTGTTTCTTCCTTATCACAGATAAGCTCCGTTTCCTCTTCATAACAATCATCCGTATGGATATGTGTTTCCTGCGTATCTTCTTCTTTGTCGCAAATCAGTTTCTTCTCATAACAGCTTTTATCATGAGTATGTTCTTCCATCCCGCAATAGGTATCCTGTTCCATCGTAATTGCAGGAAGAATCATTGCATACGTCGTAAAAAATACCACTATGCACATCAATACACTGACAACCTTCCGCCATCTTTTATGAATGCTATGTTTTTTCAAAACATCTGATATGTGATGTAATATTTTCTGCTGCATAGTAATCCCTCCTAGTCTGTTTGCCCCAACTAATCTATCATTCCTATTTTTTTGACCGGCCATAATACATATACGATTCTGCCTACAATCTGCTCCTCTGCAACACATCCCACCGATGCATTGCGGCTATCTAATGATGTGGAGCGATGGTCTCCCATTACAAAATATCTTCCATCCGGCACCTGATATGGTAATTCAATATTACAATCGCCAAATGCCTTTTCTGTCAGATAAGGTTCATCTATCTCTACACCATCTACAAATACCGTACCATCTTCCCGAATATCAACAAAGCTTCCCGGTCCGGCAATCACTCTTTTTACAAGAATCTTATTATTGTAGTAAAATGCAACTACATCTCCGGTATGCGGTACTCCGCCTTTAACAGACAGCACAATCTCTCCTTCGTTTAAAGTCGGTGACATCGACGTACCATATATTTTCAAAACAGGCAGCAATAACGTAGCCACAAGCACAGCGGCAGCGGCAACTGTAATCAGTATAACTATCGTGCTGCGCAATGCCCACATATAGCGTTCCCGCTTTTTTACGCGTTTCAGTTCCTCTTCTATCGCGTTCATATCCGGAATCATTATTTCATTTTTGTCTTTTTCCTGCATCCTTACACCCGGTCTTTTTTTTATTCTTATAAGTCATTTGAACGGAATGAACGTAGTCGTCCGCAGCCTGCTGCGCCACCTCAAATATTCCGTTTAAAGCAAGAGCAGCTTCTGCAATTGAGCCTGATTTTTCAAGTATGATTTCACGTTCTTCCAGTTTCTTATTTGCCTCATCCAGTTCCTGCTTTAATATCTCTTCATTCTGCTTCATTTTATAGATAATCTCAATTAATTCACTACGCTTTAAGTGCCTTAATTCTTTATCTGATGAAACATCTTTATTTTCATCCTGCATGCTCAGTTTTTCCTTCTTCAATATTCATTCTTCCGCTTCGCTTGAATTCGTTAAGTGTTCACATTATATCATAAAATGTCACTTCTGCATATATGTATCACCCTATCTTGTTAATTTTTTGTCTATTTTTTTACTATATTCGTTCAAAAAGAATAAAAATTACCGCCTTGTGACAAAGCCACAAGACGGCATATATGATTAATATTAATTGGAAGAGCATCATTTATTTTACTGTATTCAGTTTCAAATTCACATTGAGCGTTTTACTTTCTTTATATGGTCTTACAAGTAAGAAGATAAATCCTGCTACCAGTAAGAACGCAACTGCTGTCCATATGCCAAATCCGCCCCCTGTTACAAGTGTGCCAATCTGGAAAACACAAAGGGATACAATATAAGCAAGTACACACTGATATCCGATTGCAAACCAGAACCATTTTGCACTGTTCATCTCTCTCTTAATCGCACCCATCGCTGCAAAACATGGTGCGCAGAGAAGATTAAATACAAGGAATGAATATGCAGCAAGCTTTGAAAGTCCCTCAAAATCAAGAACACCAAATACGCCTACAACTTCCTCCTTTGCTACAAGTCCCATAATGGTCGCTATCGTTGCTCTGATATTGTCAAATCCAAGCGGTGCAAAAATAACAGCTATCGCATTTCCAATCTTACCAAGCACAGAAGCCTCGAGCTCCATATCAGCATCAAATAAGAATTTTCCATCAACCCATCCAAATGCAGAACCTGCCCAGATGATGATAGAAGAAAGGAGAATAATCGTTCCAGCCTTCTTGATGAATGACCATCCACGCTCCCACATACTTCTTAATACATTCTTAACTGTAGGAAGATGGTATGCAGGAAGCTCCATAACAAATGGTGCAGGCTCTCCGGCAAACATCTTTGTTTTCTTAAGAATAATACCTGAACATATAATAGCCGCAATTCCTATAAAATATGCACTAGGTGCTACCCACCATGCATTTCCAAAAAGAGCTGCTGCTATCAGCGCTACAATCGGCATCTTTGCTCCGCAAGGAACAAATGTTGTTGTCATGATTGTCATCTTGCGGTCTCTGTCGTTTTCAATCGTTCTGGATGCCATAACACCCGGAACACCGCATCCTGAACCAATCAGCATCGGAATAAATGATTTTCCTGACAAACCAAATTTTCTAAATATTCTATCCATAATGAAGGCAACTCTCGCCATATACCCACAAGCTTCAAGGAAAGCAAGGAATATAAAGAGTACAAGCATCTGCGGCACAAAGCCAAGAACAGCGCCTACACCGGCTACAATACCATCTACAATCAGTCCTTCAACAACTTCATTACAATGGATTGCCTCAAGCCCGTTTGTAACAAGAACAGGGATACCCGGAACCCATGTACCATAATCAGCAGGCTCAGGTGCTTCTTCCATTTTTTCATCTACAAGCCCCGATATATCAAAGCCTTCTTCAGCAAGCGACTCTCCATATGTACCATAAGCTTCATCAAAAGCACCGTAATCTTCATCATTTACAGCATCCAGTATATCGCCTGCGCCAATAACTTCCGCTTCATCTGCAGCAGAAACAATATTCTTTACGTCATCAATAAATATATTTTCCTGTGCAAACTTATCCACAGCATCGTCGTAGTCTGAGCTTCCCATTCCAAACAGATGAAAACCATCACCAAAGAGACAGTCATTTGTCCAGTCCGTCGCCCACGCACCAACAGTCGAAATGGAAACATAATATACGATAATCATGACAATTGCAAATATCGGCAGCGCCAATATTCTGTTTGTAACAATCTTATCAATCTTATCTGATATCGTAAGCTTTGATTTTGACTTCTTTTTGTAGCAGTCAGCAATCATTGATGATATATAAACATATCGTTCATTGGTAATAATACTTTCCGTATCATCATCAAACGCTTTTTCAAGAATATTAATTTCGGCAGATACATCAACCTTCCTGCCGAGCAAGGTCTCAATCTTATCATCTCTTTCAATAAGCTTTATTGCAAAGAATCGTTTCTGCACTTCACTTACATCCGTAATTTTCTTTGACACATTCTCGATAGCCATCTCAACGTCAGGATTAAATCGATGCGTCACATCCGAAACCGTTTTTCCGGCAAGCGTTGCTGCCTTTTTTGCAGCTTCCATAACACCTGTACCTTTAAGCGCTGATATTTCAACCACTTCACAGCCAAGATTTTCCGAAAGCTTTTTTATATTGATACTGTCTCCATTTTTCTTTACAATATCCATCATATTAACAGCCATTAGAACCGGAATCCCAAGCTCAAGCAACTGTGTCGATAAATACAAATTTCTCTCAAGATTCGTACCATCGATAATATTTAAAATAACATCCGGTTTTTCATTAATCAGGTAATTTCTTGCAACAACCTCTTCTAATGTATATGGTGATAAAGAGTATATTCCCGGAAGGTCAATAATCGTAACCTCTTTATTTCCTTTGAGTTTTCCTTCTTTCTTTTCTACCGTTACACCCGGCCAGTTGCCAACAAACTGATTAGAACCGGTGAGTGCGTTAAACAATGTAGTTTTACCGCAGTTTGGATTTCCTGCGAGCGCAATTTTAATTGACATCTTAAACTTCCTTTCTTTTAAAAGTATTATCATTTAATTAGAAATATCTATCAACTATTAGCAATATCTAACTATGCAGTAAAAAAAAATTAATCGACTTCTACCATCTCAGCATCTGCTTTCCGAAGTGATAGTTCGTATCCTCTTACTGTTATTTCCACAGGGTCACCAAGCGGTGCAACCTTACGGATATATACCTGCACGCCCTTTGTAATCCCCATATCCATGATACGCCTTTTCACAGGGCCTTCTCCTGTCAGCTTCTTTACCACAACCGTTTCTCCAACTTTAACATCTCTTAATGTTTTCATGTATTACTCCCTTCATTCTAATCATACTAGTCATATCTGCTATACCATTATTTTCGCTGCCATATCTTTTCCGATTGCAACCCTTGATTCCTTAATATTTACAATCAGATTTCCTCCGACATCAGATACAACAGTAACCGTACTTCCTGCTACAAATCCAAGATTCTCAAGAAACCGCTTCACCTCATCCTTGCCTGTTATCTTTTTAATCGTGTTTGTTTCACCTGCTTTTGCAAATGCTAAAGGCATCATAATCATCTTCTTCCTAATTAATATATAAAAGGTACTCCTTTGTTTCGTGGTTAGTATATACTAACGTACATTAGTTGTCAACAACTTTTTTCTATAAATATCTACTTTTTCTTTTTATTTGAACAAATTGGCATATTATGCTATACTCCATATATTATCATATGATGGATTATCGTTTCAAATGACACAGACGATAATCGTATTCTAAATAATGATTGTATTATAAAAGGGGATTATATATATGCTTATAACAAACGAATCAACAGAAAATTATCTTGAAACGATACTGATACTAAGCAGGAAACTTCCTGTCGTCAGAGCAGTTGATATATCAAATGAACTGGGCTACAAGAAGTCGAGCGTAAGCGTTGCAATGAAAAATCTGCGGGAAAATCAATACATAACGGTCTCCGAGCCGGGGTATATTACGCTTACCGAATCCGGCAGACAGATTGCAGAAATGATTTATGAAAGACATGCCTTTATATCTGAATGGCTGATAAAGCTGGGTGTTGACGAGAAAACTGCAACATCTGACGCCTGTAAGATAGAACATGTTATAAGCCCGGAAAGCTTTCGGGCAATCAAAGAATATGTAAATAAGGAATAATGCACGCATTAAAAATATAAGAGATGGCTATATCTGTCAGTATATAACCATCTCTTATTGTATTGAAAATATGACTCTTACACAGCACTTCCATATATACCGACTGTCTCACCCTGTAATACGCGGGTTTCCTGATTAGCCATCGAATTTTTCATGATGAAGTCATCCGGTTTTACAACACCCTTTTCTGTAAGCAGTATGATTGTCGAACCGCCAAAAGCAAAATTTCCCTTTTCTTCTCCACGTTTTACCTTATAAACACCATGATGATGATTTTCAATCCTGCCTACTAACATAGCGCCCACTTCCATCATACAGACATCACCAAATGTTTGATTTCTGATAAGACAATACTCCCTTGTATTTTCTTTATAAATCGGATAATAGTCATTTGCAACAGGATTTACAGTGTGGAATATGCCCTGTATTCGTCTGTTTGCAGTTTTTACACCGCTTACAGGATAGATATATCTGTGATAATCATCAACACTCAGTCTGAATACCCAGACATATCCGCCCTCATACTTTTTAGCCAGTCTTTCACTTCTCAGCAGCGATTTCACCGTATAAGATGTATTTTTTATACGAAAATGCGCGCCGCCGTTTATTTTGTATACCGACAGTCTGCTGTCGCAGGGACTGATAAAATCCCGGTCTTTCAATGAATATGGTCTTTTTCCTTCGGCAATCTTTCTCTTAAAAAAATCATTATAGGAACTGTAAAGCACCGGCTGAAAGTCATCCATATTGATATCATTTCTTTTTATAAAAGGTCTGATGATGGCACAGGAAAGTCTGCTGTCAAGCAGCCTTCCGCCCAGACGACTGAACAAGGGCGACACAAGCGGTTTTAAAAATATACGCGTTATCCCATGTCCATAAAGAAATGCCAATAACTTATCCTGTCCTGTTTTACAATTTATTTCTTTCATATTATCTCTTTAACCTTTTTTAAATATGATATTAAACATTCGTTTCATATTCCAATGCACATAACCCTTCCAGTTAAAGCAATATATTAAATATATAACAGCAACCGCAACGATTATAATCAGAATAACAAGCTGCTTTGTCGTAGGCTTTGCAAACCTAAAATTCACAACAAAAAGCACCGCTGCAAGAAGCATGATAAATTCCAGCGCCCACACAAAATAATCTTTAAATAGCGGCGAAGCTACATAAATCACCGGAAGTCCTACAGCAATTGACGTAATCGGCATCCCATGATAATATTTTTTCCCGCTTATTTCAAATTCTTCCGGGTCTGAATTTTTCTTTTCTTCCAGCACATTATAATATGCAAGCCGTATCATTCCGGCAAGACAATATAACACCAGAATGACAGCGCCATGTATCGTATTCATACCGGAATGCCAACAGATAATCACAGGCAGCACACCAAAGGCTACCAAATCACATAACGAGTCAATCTGTATTCCATAACGTTTTTCATCCATTGTTCTGTCTGTTTTTGTTCTTGCAACTCTTCCATCAAAAGCATCCATCAAACCGGAAAATCCCAAGCAGAATATTCCCATACTCAGATGGCCCATCGATGTAGAAAACATACCGATTACGGCTGATATCAGACTCAGGTATGTCAGTATCACTGTATAATTAAAAAATCCTATCATTTATCTTCCTCATCTCTTTTATCACAAACATGTCTTTTATCATGAAACAAAATGATAAAAGCCGCTATCATTGTAAAAATTGCTGATACTGCAAGCTGGGTATAGTAACCGATACCTCTGGACAAAACCAACCCCGGAAGCAGCAAGGTCTCCCCAAATACCGGAAGGAAAAGCTTTAAAAACAGACTTTCACTGATTCCCATACCTCCCGGAAGCGACAGCATGTCAACTGCTATTGATATGACTGCCTGAAGCATCATGATAGATACAAATGATGTGCCGGACAGTCCAAACGCTTTATAAACAAACCATGTAACAGCAAAAAGCATACACCGCTGAAAAAATGTAAATAAGAATATCAGAAACATTCTTCCCATATGCTGTTTTATATATGCGGCAGTATCCCTGTATAAATCCATCGAAGCAATCAATTTCGTTATTCTACTTTTTCTTCTTTTTACGATATGTGTCTTTTCCAGAAACTTCATGCCGAAAACAGCAAATTTCTGCGCGAGTGTCTGATGAAATACCAGGAGCAACAGCAACACGATACATATTACATTCAGAAGCAGCCCCAAATAAAAGACAAACATAATATCTCCCATATAATGAGCTACAAAATCTCTGGCAAATATCAGTATCCCGATACCGATTACAACTAATACAAGCTTATAGGTAATGGTAACAATCATTAAGATAACGGTCGATATCGGAATCGGAATTTTCTTTTTTTTCATAAAGTAAATCTGCATCGGCTGACCTCCGGTAGCCGACGGCGTTACACTGCTGAAAAAAAAGCCTACGGATGAATACAAAAAACATTCCCTTTTCTTTAGCCGGATACCATAGGAACGCATCAGAAACCATATGATTGCCGATTCGCACCATATAAATATAAAGATACATAATACGGCAGGAACCAGAAAACCGGCATTACAATTTAATACAGCCTCTTTAATATCGCCTATGTTTTCACCTTTAAAGACTCCATATATGGTAAGAAGAAAGATAAGAATAAAGATAAGGGCATTTATCAATACCTTTTTTCTTTTCTTTTTCTCCAAATAATCAATTCCTCTCTTGTAACAAATCCATACAATCTTACCATATATGAAGCCATATTAAAAGACAAAATTTATTAATTAGATTTAAAATTTTATTGTTTTTTTATTGTTTCTTTATTAAATCCGTAAACTGTTTCTAAGACACAATGCGCCCCAGCCTATATATTCATTCGGATAGACATCCGTTATAGCCAGATGTCTTGCGCCCCGTATCAGTGCCGCTTTCAGCTTTTCTCCATATAAAAATGCATCATTTCCCTGTAGGATACCCCATTCCATCAAAATCGCTGCTGAACCTGTGACAAAAGGCGCTGCAATAGACGTTCCCGTTGCCATCTGATAAGAACCGCCGGGATAGGATGTGTATATATCCACACCCGGCGCGGCGATATCCGGTTTTATCTGATTATCCGCTGTATATCCCCTTCCTGAAAAGTATGCATAATCGTCATAATTCTGATTATAGGCGGCTACGGATATCAGACCTTGTGCAGTAGAAGGAATCGTAAGCGTGCCATATTCGGAAGGATTTAAAAATCCCAGATTGGCCTGAGAACTTGTCGTTACCGGAAGGTATGCATGAAATCCGCCATTCACGATACTTTTCGGATATAAAACCACCCGCCATATTCCTCTTTCTACATAAGTGGAAGAACTGACTGATATATAAACCTCCTGACTTCTGTTATAAGGATTTGGAACACCATAGATACTATCTATGACACTATCTTTATAGGATGTATTGACGATGGACTGTCTTTCCGAGAGATATACAAGGCTTTCTCCTGACGGACTGTATAAAACCACATCGAATATATCCTGATAATTTTTCCATATCTGAATGTTATACGAGGGAACATATGCCCCTACCGCAACATCTATCATCTTGTATGTAACATTACCGAGTACACCGGAAATATGTCTGCCGGTTATCCCATCATTTCCCGTACCTGTTATAATAGAGCATTTCGCCATTTTGCCTACATCATTAATATAATTTTCAATTAATGAATTACCCATATGCGAACCATAGTTATTTCCATAGCTTAAATTGATTGCTACAGGTATATTCAGCTCTCTGCTCTTTCTTATGCAAAAATCAATTCCCATGACAAGACCTAAGGAATTGGGTCTGTTCACCTCTGATGATAATTTAACTGATATAATTGCCGCTCTGCTTGCCACACCGATATTCGTACCGCATGCTATTCCTGTGACTTCTGTTCCATGCCCGCTTCTATCTTCTGAAATATTAATATTATTAACAATAGCATTATTAATCTCCTCATTATTATAAATCCTTCCATATTTGTAATCATTTGGATTTGCTTCATCATATTCTATCGTCTGGTCCCACAGATAAAGGATTCTCGAACTGCCATTTTCAAGAAATTCCTCATGACGGATGTCGATACCTGAATCAACAACTCCAACGAGTATGCCCTCTCCGGTCAGTCCCATTGTATTTTTAATTTCGGAAGTAATGCAGGAAGCATATTCTGCATACGATACCTGACTCGCAATAAATTTCGGCTTATCAATATACAAAATACGCGGGTCTTTTGCAAATTCTTCTATATATCCACTGTGTATGCTGATGATTGCATACCCGCCAAGAAGATATATAATTTCTATATTATACTTTTCGGAAAGGTCGCTGATATCATTTGCATATCTTATCAAAAGCTGCCATATATCATTTCGACGGTTAAAACCGACAAATAATTCTTCAGAATAATTCTCCGGTTCAGCTTCTGTATTTAATGCCAGTGTCAGTTGTGTATCAATATTATTTTGCATAAAAACCACTTATAAGCTTTATTATCTATAGTATTCAATATTGCTGCATGTGATACCGCGATTCATAAATTGTTAGAATATATCGAAAATGTTGTCATATTTTAAATCTTTTCCACATTATCCACAAGTTTATACACAATTTTAAGATATAACGTCGAATTTTACATTTATTTGCAATCAAGTCATCAACATTTGTCTATGATTGTCGTTATTCATATTTTTCAACGTAGCTAATCCGACTAAATATTTAACTTTGCCACTATATAATTGGCTATGCAAAACAAAATAAGAAGTGAATCAATATATGAGCAATTATAAAACAGTTTTATTGGGGAGAAACAGCCGGCTGGTATCAGCGCTTGGCTTTATCGACACAGGGAACTTCCTTACGGACCAGAAAACAAAAAGACCGGTTGCAATTGCATCACCAGAAGTTATGCTTGCACTTATGCCGAACGCATATCATCCGGTTATCAGAAACTATCAGAAGGGAAACCTGACTTTTACCGATTGCGAATTAAATCTTAGGCATAAAGGACTGCATCTGATACCATACAGTACCATAAGCCAAAAAAATGAGCTTATGCTTGCCTTTGACTGTGATTTCTTTTTTATAGATAACAACATGATACATAAAAATCCTCTGGTAGGAATAAGCAGAGAAAGTTTTTCCCTGCTTCATACAAATATGTGTATTCTTTTGAACAAAAAATTTATGAAGAAAGGCATTCAATATGATAAGTACAATTAAAGGTAACGATTTTAAATTTTCAGTAATGAAAAACATTCCGCATATCTCAGGAAGGAATACAAAGGATGTACACTATATTGGCGGCAGCGATATTCTTCCGGCTCCACTTGAACCTTATGAAGAAAATATCGTGATATCCGAGCTTGGAAGTGACGGAGAAGCTGAAGCAAGAAAAATCCTTATAGAACGCAACCTGCGTCTTGTTGTGTACATCGCAAAAAAATTTGATAACACCGGCGTAGGGGTAGAGGATTTAATCTCGATTGGCACTATCGGACTGATTAAAGCAATTAACACTTTTAAAAATGACAAAAATATAAAGCTTGCAACCTATGCTTCAAGATGTATCGAAAATGAAATATTGATGTTCCTAAGACGAAACAGCCGCGTCAGAATGGAAATATCCATTGACGAACCTTTAAATGTAGATTGGGACGGAAACGAGCTTCTCTTATCCGACATATTAGGAACAGATGACGATACGGTATATAAAAATATCGAAACGGAAATGGATAAAACGCTGCTTGAAACTGCTGTTTCTAAACTTGATGAACGGGAACGGACAATCATTGAATTACGATATGGTATCAATACCATAGGCGGAACAGAAAAAACACAAAAAGAAGTTGCCGATTTACTTGGCATCTCCCAATCATACATATCAAGGCTTGAAAAGAAAATCATAAAAAAACTAAAAAAGGAAATTATAAAACTGAGCTGATTCAAATTTTTGTCCGGTTCTTTTCGTTTTTGCTGTTGACACCAAAAAGCACTTATGTTAATATAACAAAGGTTATTTGTTACGCCGGCGTGTCGGAATTGGCAGACGAGGCAGACTCAAAATCTGTTGGCGGCAACGTCGTGCGGGTTCAAGTCCCGCCGCCGGCATAATTTTAAAAAGCTGAAATCCTTTTCAAGGACTTCAGCTTTTTTTGCTTTTAATTTATTTTCTTTGCAACGACAACATACCTGCCATTTTCAGTATGATATGCACAGGTTGATAATGTAATCAGCTTATCGCCATATTCAGCAGTTGTTTCAATCTCATATGGGGTATTCGCCCTTGCATAACTTACATACTCGTCAAATTCCTCTTTATTCTTTGCCTGAAAAAACTCATAATAATGATAATGCTCTTTATCTCCATCCGGATATACGCTTGTCCTCATGGCGGCAATCACCTCATACGAACCACGTTCATCTAATGTATCAAAAGTAATATATTTATGCTCCTTATAAAAATCCTCAGACTCATAAGAAAGCAAATCATGAAACATCGTTCCGGATTTCATATTATGTCCATATATAAGAATATTGTCTGATGTTTCTTTCCTCGGAGAGGCATTTGCATCTACGAATAACGTACCCGAATCACTATACGCTCCATCAAAATCAGCATGTAAGTATTTTTCAGGCTCATAAGGAGTATACATAACAGGATAATCAATATTGGTTCCGCTTATTCTAAGCCATCCGATAAAATCATTGTTCTCCTCGTATATATACTGATATTTCGCGAGAATATAGTCATCTTTTGTCTTGACATATTCAGACTGTCCTTTTTCAAGCATATCATCTTCAACAATCTTCTCTTTCAACGTTTCAAATTTTTTCTCGTTTTTTGAACTTTTATAATAATAAATCAATATATAGCTTCCTGATGCTATTGCAGTCACAATCAACAGTACAATTATAATATTCAGTAAAATATTTTTTATCTTCTTTCCCATATTATCCATCCTTGTCTATATTTATTTTAAACGGACAAAGGGCTTTTTGTATATGCTACAAAAGCCCTTTGTCTGCTAAAAATACTTCTTACTTCCCCATAAATTATTTTTTTTCAAATCCAGATATTCTGAGTACGCCTGCTCAAGAATCTGCTTTTCGTTAGGGAACTTGAGAAGGTGGTAGGCTTCATGATACTTATAGTAGCCGGAATCCATAAAATATTCCTCTTTCTGGGGTTTGCTATAGTAGCTGTCTGCCATCATGAGATACCAATGAACATCCTTATTTACTACATCAAAAGTAGTATTAAATGTATAATTGCTTTTCCCTACATACTTAATAATAGATGCGCTGACACCAGTCTCCTCTTTTACTTCTCTCAGTGCAGTTTCATTATGTTCCTCGCCCTTTTCAACTGTACCTTTTGGGAGCACCCATCCTTCATATTTGTTCTTGTAGTTTTTGTAAAGTAATAATACTTTTCCTCTGAAGATTACCACACCTCCACAGCTTGTTGCTTCTATCACTGCAATTCCTCCTGTTATCTATAGGTGTGTAATAAAAAATCATATACAGTATACCACACTGTCATATTTTTTCAAGTGAATAGACAATTTAAACCTATGAACGGCGGCAATTCAATGATTTGTATAATACGCATCAAATACCTGTCTTGCTATATAGGATGCAGACGCCCCTGTGTTACTGGCGTTTTCCACAATTACGCAAACTACGATATCAGGATTATCCACATTTGAAAATCCTACAAACCAAGAATGGGAGTCGCCTGCTTCATTAAATTCCGCAGTTCCTGTCTTTCCTTCTATCGTATAGTCAGCGCCATAGAAATAATCTGATGCTGTTCCATATTCTGTAACGCCTTTTAACAGCGCGCACATCGTATCCGCCTCATCCGGAGATATAATCTTTCCGTATGTATCCGGCTTAAATTTCTTCATAACAGTTCCATCACAGCTTTCTATACTGTCGATAATATATGGTTTCATCAGTACACCGCCATTTGCAATCGTACTCATGATAAGAGCATTATGAAGCGGTGTCATCAGGGTATCTCCTTGTCCGATAGCCGTCTGCGGAATACTGGCATCATCTGAATTTGCATCAATTACAAAACTCGACTTACTATAATACCCATCATATGGAAGCGCTTTATTGAAGAGAAATGTTTCGCATAATTCACGATATTTTCCTTTATCAAGGCTAAGTCCGATATTGGAAAATGAAGTATTACACGAATAGGAAAGAGAGTCTTTCAGATTAATCGTTCCGTGCACCTTATAGTTGTAGCAATGTATCGGCACACCGCTGAACATATCCTCTCCCTCACAGGTAAATGAATATTTATTATAATCCTTATTTTCTCTCACATATTCCAGCGCGGTTATTACTTTAAATGTAGAACCCGGCGGATATAATCCCTGCGTAGCTCTGTTTAAAAGACAGGAACTATCACTGTCGGCAGTTTCTGCAATAACATTCTCAATATCGTTAGGGTCAAAATCCGGCTTTGATACCATTGTCAGTATTTTTCCCGTAGACGGCTCAAGCGCTACGACAGCGCCGTCATTATATCCAAGCGACTCATATGCTGTACGCTGCATATTAAAATCAAGTGTCGTAACGACATTATTGCCAAGATTTTTCTTATCTGCCAAAGCATTGTATACCTGCTTTAATATATTCTGGTTTGAATTCAGCAGATAATAGGTAGAAAGCATCTCAACGCCTGCCTGTCCATTGCTGTCATATCCTATTACATGAGAAAACATATTGGAATATGGATAATATCTTGTTTCATTTCCGTCATCATCCACAACGGTCTCCGCAAGCACTTCCCTGTCACTTGAAAGCACGCTTCCCTTGATTACTTTGGATGCATAAATATTCTGCCGCATATTATATGAATTTGCAATCGCGGTATCTGCATCCCGGACCGTAAACAGAATGATATTTGCAATCATTGCAATAAAGAGCAAAACGACAAAGTATGTGATTACAAGCACCGGTACATTCTTTTTATCATTGCTTTTTTTATCTATATTGATATTATTCTCCTGCAAATTCATCTCTGAATTTGCTTCTGCTGTTGTTTTCTTTGACATAATTCTGATTATAGCTTCTTTCTGCATTATTTTTATTTGTATCTGTATTTTCCAGTACACATATTCCCTGAATAATAGCGAATATCACAAGCGTACTCACAATGGAACTTACACCATAACTGACAAGCGGAAGTGTTACGCCTGTCGATGGAATAAATTTTGTTACACCGCCCACATTGATAAACACCTGAAAGATGAAACAGATGGTAAAACCAAATGCCACATTTTTATAAAATGTATTTCTTATTTTCATCGATATATTGATAAAATATATAAAACAGCTTATATACATGAGGAGAAGGCACAGTCCAAATATAACGCCCAGCTCTTCACATATGGCAGCAAATATAAAATCACTTTCCACTACAGGAATAGATGTCGGAAGTCCCTGACACAGTCCTACGCCGCCAAGTCCGCCCGAACCAATGGCAAATAAGGACTGCGATACCTGATATCCGCTTCCGTCTATATATTCAAACGGATTCAGCCACGCATTAATTCTCGTTGTAACATGGGCAAACATATCGGTATCTTTAAACAGGACATAGCCTACGGTCGCCGCAACCACTCCCGCTGATATTCCGCCTATCAGGATAGAGTGTTTTCCTGTTGCAAGATATACCATCATGACAAATACCATGAAAAATATAACGGCACCACCTAAATCCTTCTCTAAAACAAGAATCAGCATAAATATGCCTGATACCGCAGTAATCTTCATCATGCCTGCAAATCCTTTCGCCTTTTCAAAAGAGCTTGCAATAAAGAAAACAAATATGATTTTTACAATCTCCATTGGCTGCATGGAAAAGTTTCCTATTCCAATCCAGTTCCGGGAACCATAGATGTTCATACCAAGTCCGGGTATAAATACCGTAAGCAGAAAACAAATTCCAAATATCGCATAAAACAGATTCCAGTTTTTTATCTGCGGACATTTCACGATAATAAGCGGAATAAATGCTGTAACAATCAGCATAATGGATGCAAAAATGAACTGTTTCTTTGCCAAATCGAAATCAATTCTTGTAAGCATCACATACCCTATAAGAAGAAGGAAAGACATATTATTGGTAATCAGTCTTGAAGACTTCTTATAAATTGCATGATAGGAAACCATATAAACGATGGATATCACCATTTGCAGCAAATAAAAGATAATAATCTCCTTCGTCTTATAATGAAGATACATCGTAAGGTAACACAGAAAATGAATTACAAATACATAAAATATCTGTACATTCAGCGCCCTTCTCTTTTTCTTCTCTTTCACAGGCTTTAATACCGTAAAACATTTTACAGTATACAGCACCATAAAAAATATAATTAAATATTTTGAAACTTCAGTAATTATTCTTACCATTAGTCAATACCTCTGAAATAATGTCCTCTCGTATATACCGCATTTTTATTTTGAATTGTATCCTGTCCATTGCAGATTGCACCTGCCAGTCGTTTCATAACCATTTCTGTCTGTCTTTCATCTTCTATCGTAAAGTCTGCAAAGCAATCCGGCATCACCTCTTTATGCGCTGCGTAATAAGATATAATATCTGTAGGCATCCCATTATAAATCACCGAGCCGCAGCTTGTACAATCATTGACTGCATAAAATCTGTTTTTCATATCATCGTCAAAGGCTTTGCCAAGCATTTTGTGACTGCTGCATCCATTATGATAATATCCATTTGGACAGTTCGCCGAATACATCACCGGCTGATAACCATATATCTTAACAGCAGGAACACAGGCAAGCTGCTGCAATTCATCCAGTTTTAATTCATTTGAAGCAATAAACGCTGTTTTTTCGTAAATCTGTTCATAAAAATGAACTGCCTTGTCATTATATGCATACAGAAACGCATCATACAGAATCGTACCATGATATCCTTTCTGTATCAGATATGCCAGTTGGTCAATATTCTTTATAAGATATCCCATGCAGCCTTCTGTTTCATGGTAAATTTTATCCATAAGCGGCAGTCCCTGCTCTCGAAGCACATAAGGACATGCAATATATATTTTTTTCATTTCGTCAGGAAATGCATATTGTACATCTCTATATGCATTATATTCCACTATCACATTTTCTACAAATTCATAATTATTAACTATTCTGAATTGCTCTATATTTTTTACTGCTACAGTCCATCCGGAAAGCCTGTGCATATGCGCATAAGAAGCGGAAATATCGCCGTTTTCCGGTATAAGCTGACCGTTCTCCCGCCTGAAACACGCTGCCATGCTATTTCGTAATGCATCAATTCCCTCACGTCTTAGCGCATTAAGCTGTCCCATCTGAACAAATATATGAGCGTCGATATCTCCTGACAACCGGAAAACAAACTCCGTTCCGCCTGTTTTATTCAGTTTTTCAAATATCTGCGCTTTTGTAACCGGTCGGTTGTCCGCCGCTGATACAATATCTGATTTCACAGATATCAGCTGTCCGGTATATGGATTGGTAAGGCTTAAGCAAAGCGGCATCCCTATCCGGGCGCTGACATGAACATCTATGGATATTTTCTTCGTATCCGAAATAATTTCTTTCTTTATTTTATCCAGCAACGCCTGGTTTCTTGTCCTGTATACACAATCGCCCTTTTTAATCAAATGAAACTCTTTTGCTTTCAGCTTCAGATATGAACCTTTCTGCGACACCCCCGAGGTCAGCTCGATATCTTTCTGTTTTGTCCTAATCTCTAAAACATCCTGTGCATTTACCGGCTTCTCCAGCTTAATGATTACATAAGGCTTCTCTACCCGCTCAACAGTCCCAATCTGAATCCCTTCATGATTTGGTCTTTTATTTGCCAATAAGCCCTTTCCATTTTTCATAAAATAGTATCCGGTAGAAAATCCGCCCCTGTTATAGATATCAAGAAGCCACTCTGTATATTTCGCGGCTGTTTCAGCAAAATCTCCCCCGGATAAATAAGCATCCCGCGTTTCCTTATAAGCATATACTGCTGCCGCCACATATTCCGGCTTCCTCATCCTGCCTTCTATCTTGAAAGAGTCAATCCCTGCATCAATAAGCGCAGGCAAATCCTGCAGCATACACATATCTTTCATGCTTAATGAATACTCTCTGTATCCATCTCCGTTATAAAGCTTTCTGCATGGCTGGGCGCAGCGTCCCCTGTTTCCGCTTCTTCCACCTGCATAACTGCTCATCAGACATTTTCCCGAATAGCAATAACACATAGCGCCATGCACAAAGGTTTCAATCTCTATCTTTACTTTTGCTCGTATCTGCTTTATTTCATTCAGCGATAATTCCCTTGCCGGGACAAATCTTGTAAACCCAAGATTTTTCAAAAATTCTGCGCCATATGAGCTTGTAATACTCATCTGCGTACTGGCATGAAGCGGTACTTCAGGAAAGACCTCCCTTAAAATGCTGTAAACGCCCATATCCTGTACAATAACGCCATCTACCCCCTGTTTCACAAAAGGCTGCATATAGGATGCAAGACACGATATCTCACTATTTTTGAGCAAAGTATTAACTGCCATATATAATTGAACTCCGTTTATATGGCAGTAATCTATTGTATTCAATAATTCATTTGTATCAAAGTTCCCTGCAAACGCTCTGGCGCTGAACATACTTCCGCCAACATAGACAGCATCAGCACCTGCATTTACAGCCGCCTTTACGGCGTCAACCGTTCCGGCCGGAGCAAGTATCTCAGGTTTATTTAACATTGTTTTCCGCTTCAAGCTTAATAATCTGTCTTTGCAGTTCGCTTATTTTATCCTTATATTCTTCTATCATCTTCTGGGCAGATTCATACTTAATCTGTACTTCAATCACTTCATGTCTGAGGTCATAAATCTGCTTGTCCTTATCATCATCCTCCGTCAGCATCTGATTGACCTGAAGCTTTGCTTTGAAATAATCGTCCGCTATATTCAGTGCAAGCAGTACATTCTGATACTCCGAATTAAATCTTCTGTAAGATTCAGATGACTGACATTCAGCAATCTTGCTGTTTATATATGTGGCTACATTTTGAAGATACTCTTCACTTTCAAATCCGCTTAGGGTATACACTTTGTTATTTATCACTACCGGTATGTCATTCTTATGTTCCATCTGTTTCTCCTCTCTGTTCTCTGACAAATGCATCAAGCCCAAAATGTCTGTAGCACATGTCCGTAATTACACGTCCTCTTGGCGTTCTATTTATAAAACCATTCTTTATATAATATGGCTCATACACATCTTCTATCGTTCCCGGGTCTTCTCCAACCGCCGCTGCAAGCGTATCAAGACCTACAGGGCCGCCGCCGAATTTTTCTATCATTGTAAATAATATATTTCTGTCGGTCTGGTCAAGCCCCATCGCATCAACTTCCAGTTTATCAAGCGCTATTTTTGCCGTTTCATGCGTTATCACGCCATCATGGAATACCTCGGCAAAATCGCGGCATCGTTTCAGCAGGCGGTTTGATAATCTCGGTGTCCCTCTCGACCTTTTTGCAATCTCCAGCGCGCCGTCGTTATCGATTTCCACGCCTAATACCCCGCTTGACCTTATTACGATTTCCTTTAATTCCTCATGCGTGTAAAACTCCAGTCTGTCTACCATGCCAAACCGGTCCCGAAGCGGCGCTGTCAGCATACCAATCCTTGTTGTAGCGCCTATTAAAGTAAATTTAGGAAGGTCAAGTCTTATAGACCTTGCACCCGCCCCTTTTCCTATCACTACATCGATGGAATAATCCTCCATAGCAGGATACAACACTTCTTCTACCTGACTGTTCAGGCGATGAATTTCATCTATAAATAATATATCATTTTCTGACAGATTATTCAGAATGGCTGCCAATTCTCCCGGTCGTTCTATGGCAGGACCTGATGTAATCTTGATATTGACACCCATTTCATTTGCAACAATCTGAGCAAGTGTTGTCTTTCCCAGTCCCGGAGGTCCGTATAACAGCAAATGGTCAAGCGGCTCATTTCTCTTTTTTGCAGCTTCTATAAATACTTTCAGGTTGTTCTTTACTTTTGTCTGACCGATGTATTCATCGAGCAGCTCCGGTCTTAAACTATATTCTGTTTTCAACTCATCTACGGTAGCTTCCGTTGATATCACTCTGCTCATACCCTATCCACCTAAAAAATATTTTTTAATGCCGCCTTAAGCAAATCCTCTTCGTTCAGGTCTTCTTTATCCTTCACTTTCCTTATCGCAGCCATTGCTTCCGAAGATGTGTAGCCAAGATTGACAAGCGCCTTTACAACATCTCCCTGCGCATCCGGTGCATAAGCGCCCTGTGATGTACTGTTTTCATAAGCCACATTCATCATATCTTCCATCTTAAGCTTATCCTTTAATTCAAGAATAATTCTGGAAGCGCCCTTTGCACCAATTCCATTTGCCTTTGTAATCGCCTTTACATCTTCTGATATCACCGCCAGCTTCAATTCATTTACAGAAAGTGTTGTAAGAATGGACATAGCGGCTTTCGGCCCTACCCCGCTGATACTGATTAGTATCTGAAATATCTCTAATTCATCCGGACTGTAAAATCCATATAAGCTAATGTCATCTTCTCTGATATGCATATGGGTATACACCTTCATCACATCATGACCGACGTTTACTTTTTCAAGGAATTTGCCGGATACATAAATCTGATAACCGATACCATTCTGCTCAAGTAATATATAGTTATCATAAATTCCTGTAACCTCACCTTTTATATAGGCTATCATCTCTGACCGTCCTCCGCAATTTATCAAAAACAGCTTGAATTCGTTAAATGTTCACATTTCACCTTGAAAACTAAGCTCAACTTCGTTTCGCTAAGGTTTCAGGTATAAGTTCTCACTAAACTCATTCTGCGCTTCGCTTGAATTCGTTAAGTGTTCACATTATAGCATAATTTTTTTCAATTGTGAATATATGTTTGCTTTTTTCGGAAAAAGCAGATATGATATGGTTACAATTATATGCTTCAAGGGAGAAAACAGATATGAAAATTTTTACATATGACAGGGATTACAGTTCAATAAACTTTCAGCTGATATCCGAAAATCCTGACGAAATACTTTATTTTGACCTTGAGACAACCGGTTTATCTGCAAAAAGTTCGGATTTATATATGATTGGCTATGGCCATATGACAAAAGATGCTTTTGTTATTACACTTCTTCTGAATGATGATGGCTGTTCTGAACCCGCTATGTTAGAATATTTTGTCAATGTACTGGCTACACATCATACATTGGTATCCTATAATGGCAATACGTTTGACATTCCCTATATAAAGGAAAAGTTCAGACAGTTTGATATTGATTATGATATTTCCCAAATGGACAGCTTTGATATCTTCAAAATAATGCGAAAATATAAAAAGCAGCTTCACTTATCTTCCATGAAACAATCTGATTTAGAACAGCTGATACATTTTAAACGCGATGCCTTTTTATCTGGAGGCGACTTAATTCCTGTATATAAGCGCTATTTATCGGATAACAGGACTGCCGATTTAAACGAGCTGATACGTCATAATCTTGATGATATCGATGGACTGATAAACATTACGGATATGTTGGCTGTTCATAAGTTATATGATGGCATATTTGAAGTTTCCGGTCTGTCCATCGAAGCGCATATGCTTACCATCCAATTATATGTGCCAAACAAGCTGCCTTTCCGCCTTACTTACGGATATAACGGCATCCATATCAATGGTATTGATAACATCATCCATATCAAATTACCGGTTATACATGACTGCATGAAATTTTTCTTTCCTGATTATAAGGATTATTATTATCTTCCTGTTGAGGATATATCCATCCATAAATCGATGGCAGCCTATGTTGATACAGACCATAAGGTTAAAGCAACAAAAGAAACTGCATTTGTAAAAAAAGAAGGTGATTTTATATATTGTCCCCGGAATATTGGGCTTCCTCTTTTTTCCAAGTCCGCAAAGGATAATATCCAATATATCCTATTGAATAAAGATTTTTTAGAAAATACGGAAATCATCGTTCAATATATCTGTACACTTTTTACTACTGGCTAATACAATGAGGGAGACAACATCTTGCGAAGCGTCTCCCTTTTGTAATAATTTTATTATATTTTTAAGCTTACTCCTCTGTTTCCTCGGCAGTTTCTTCTGAAACTTCAGGAACAGGAAGCAATGCTTTTACGCTTAAGCTGATTTTCTTCTCTTCCGGCTTAAAGTCAACAATCTTAGCTTCAATTTCATCACCAATCTTGTACACATCCTCCGGCTTTGCAACATGGTCATATGAAATCTGTGAAACATGAAGAAGCGCATCAACACCAGGTACAAGTTCAACAAATGCACCAAAGTCTGTCATTCTTGCAATCTTTCCTGTAACAATGGTTCCTACAGCATACTTTTCCTCTGCATTAATCCACGGATTGGTATCATCGAACTTAAGACTTAACGCAATCTTGTCACCATTGATACCCTTAATGTAAGACTGAACAACGTCACCAACCTTGAATAACTTTTTCGGATTTTCAACTCTTCCCCATGACATCTCTGAAATATGAAGAAGACCGTCTGCACCGCCTAAATCAATAAATGCACCAAAATCTGTTACATTCTTTACTGTGCCTTCTATCGTCATGCCAACTTCTATCTTTGCAAATAATTCTTTTGCTGCTTCCGCTTTCTGCTCAACGATAAGCTTCTTTCTGTTACCGATTATTCTTCTCTTCTTCGGATTGAACTCTGTCAACTGGAATTCAATATCCTGATTTAAGTACTTGTCCAAATTCTTCTCATACACATCGGAAACAAGACTTGCAGGAATAAATACTCTTGATTCTTCATAAGAAACATTCAGTCCGCCATTCACGATTTGTGTAACTTTACCTGTAAGAATCTCCCCTGACTCAAATGCAGCTTCCAACTTTTCATTTACCTTTTCAGCCGCAACCCTTTTATATGAAAGCAATACCTGACCTTCACCATCATTTGTCTTGATAACCTTAACTGTAATCGGGTCACCAACTTTAACAAGCTCCGTCAAATCAACACCAGGTGTATTCGTATATTCGTTTCTTGTTATAATTCCGTCTGACTTATACTTGATATCAACAACAATTTCGTCTGACTTCACATTGATAACGGTACCCTCAACGATTTCTCCCTGTCTGATGGAAACTTTGCTTTCATCATTTTCTAACATCTGTTCAAAACTTAACTCTGCCATGCTACTATGAACCTCCTTAATAATATAATCTGGGGTAGATGCCCCCGCTGTAATACCTACCCTACTAACGGATTCAAAAGTAGTCAAATCCAAATCAACGAGTGTCTGTATATAGTAAGTATTCTCACATTCTTTTTTGCTAATTTCATATAGCTTTTGAGTATTGGAACTATGACGACCACCGATAACAATCATCGCATCTACAGAAGAAGCAATCTCCCTTGCTTCCTTTTGTCTAACCGATGTCGCGTTACAAATAGTCTCATAGACATTAACATTATACAATTTTTTTCGAATAATATCAACAATATCTTTAAATTTCTTATAATTAAAAGTCGTCTGTGAAACAATACTGTAGTTATCACCATCTATCCCTGCTGAAATATTTGCTGCAAAATCGGCAGCATCCTCTATACTTCCTATTATAACAGGCTTTTTCTGACACCATCCTACGATTCCCTCTACTTCAGGATGACAGGCGTCACCAATGATGATAATTTCTTTTCCATCCGTACTGTCCTTATAAACAATATTGTGTATTTTTTTTACAAATGGACATGTTGCATCAATCATTTCAATATTATTTTTTTCAAATAAATCATATATTTCTTTTGGTGCACCATGTGAACGCATGATAACCTTACTTCCTGAAAGCTTAGAAAAATCCGCACTCCCATCAAGCGCCCTGACACCTTTTGCCATCAAATCATTGACAACTTCCTCATTATGAATAACAGGCCCATAGGTATATACTTTTCCATCTTCGACATGCTGATATGCCGTATCAACTGCTCTTTGTACACCGAAACAAAATCCCGCCGATTTCGCCAAAATCACTTCCATTATAATCGTTCTCCCGAAACAAGCTTCATAATATGATAAACAACTTCATCAATCGTCATATCAGAACTATCGATACAGACAGCATCCTCCGCCTGCCGAAGCGGTGCAATCGCTCTTTCCATGTCCTGTTTATCTCTTGTTATAATATCCGCTTCTATAGTATCTATATCTGCACAATTTCCATTTGCTGTTATCTCATCATAACGTCTTTTTGCCCTTACCTTTGAAGAAGCCGTAAGATACACTTTCACTTCTGCATCCGGAAGAATATTGGTTCCAATATCCCTTCCATCCATAACAACATCATTTTCTCTTGCAAGCTGTCTTTGCAGATGAAGCAGCTTCGCTCTTACACATGCAAGCTGTGAAGCCTTTGACGCCATATTGCCGACTGCTTCCATGCGGAGTCTCGCCGTTACATTGACACCGTTTAAATATATCTGCTGCACGCCCTCTTCGTATTTTATTTCTATCGTTATGTTTTCTATTTTCTTTTCCACATGCGCCGCATCAGCGATATCGATATCATAATCGAGCAGATATAAGGCTATTCCGCGATACATCGCGCCTGTATCTACATATATATATCCAAGTTCTTTTGCAACTCTTTTTGCAATCGTACTTTTTCCTGCTCCGGCAGGTCCATCTATGGCAATATTCATTTCCTTATCATCCTTTCTATTCCCCTGCGGCACATAAACCGGCAAGTCTTCCTGTTGACCAACTAATCTGAAGGTTAAATCCGCCCGTAAGCGCATCTACATCGATGACTTCACCCGCAAAATATAAACCGGGCAGGAGTTTCGATTCCATCGTAGACGGATTAATCTCTTTAACATTTATACCGCCCTTTGTAATAATCGCTTCATCAAAGTCCCGAAGTCCCGCAAATTCAAGTTCAAATTCCTTTATGACACGAACAAGCCTCATTCGTTCTTCCTTTGATATGGAATGAACCTTCTTATACCTGTCTATTCCCGACCGTTCAATAACAGGCGCAATCAATTTCAAAGGCAGCAAATCACTAAGAGAATTGTTAAAATTTTTATTGATATATTTATTAAAATCTTTCAAAATTCGGGCATCCAGTTCATCCTCAGACAGGGCAGGCTTTAAATCAATAAATAACCGGAGCTTCTTATCAAGATATCTGTGCATATATGCAGATGCCTTTATCACAAGCGGGCCGCTTATTCCAAAATGCGTAAAAAGCAATTCTCCCTGTTCTGCAAAAATTTTTTTCTTTCCTGTAGAGATATTCAACGATACATTTTTCAGCGATAACCCCATCGCATCTTTACAAAAGCTGTCTGACAGATTAAACGGCACAAGCGATGGATTGAGGTCTGCTATGCTGTGTCCTACCCTTCCGGCAAATTGATATCCGTCACCGGTAGAGCCTGTAAGCGGATATGAACAGCCTCCGGTACATAAAATCACAGCATCACAGTATATCTCTCTGTCATCATTTATTCTGACGCCTGATATCTTTCCATCTTCTGATAAAATATCAGATACTCTTGTATTCAACATCAGTTCTATATTTGTGTTCCTGTTTATCAGTGTTTTCAACACTCCGATAACATCGGAAGAATGGTCACTTACAGGAAAAACTCTGTCGCCACGTTCGACCTTCACAGGAAGCCCTGCCTTTTCAAAAAAATCTATCGTCATATTATTATCAAACGAATAAAATGCACTATACAGAAATTTTGAATTGGTCGTAACAGAACTAAAGAAACGACTGTCATCACAGGCATTTGTCAGATTACATCTTCCTTTGCCCGTTATAAACAGTTTTTTCCCAAGCCTGTCATTTTTTTCTATTAATACAACCTTTGAAGACGAAGCAGCCGTAATCGCTGCCATCATTCCGGCAGCTCCGCCGCCAATAACCACAATTTTTTTCATCTGAATTGCTCCTCTTTATCGAAGCTTTTTAAGCGATTCATCGGATACAACGATAATAAGCTTTGTATCTTCCTTTAACGTATCATCCGGACTTACTTCATTTGCTATCTTGTTTTCCTTTTTAATTGCAATCACATTAATTTTATAATTTTTACGAAGGTCCAGCTCTTTGATTGTTTTTCCAACCCATTCCGGCTTCACCATAATCTCTGCAACGCCAAGATTTTTATCAATCTCGAAATATTCTATAAAATTTCTGTATAACAGTTTTCTCGCGGTGTGTATTCCTGCATCTTTTTCCGGAAATACGACTTTATCTGCGCCTACCTTCAGAAAGATTTTTGCTGTTTCGTCACTGTCTGCTTTCGCCACAACAAATGGTACGCCTAACTCCTTTGCAGTCATAATCGTCATGACGCTTGCTGCAAGGCTCTGTCCCATCGCCACAATAACAACATCTATATTATCAAGCCCCACCTCTTTTATTGCTTCCGAACTGCATACATCAATACTGACAGCACAGGTAACCTGTGAAGATATTTTCTTTACAACATCAGGATTGCTATCGATTGCAAGCACCTGTGCCCCCTGACTCATCAGCGCATTTGCGATGCTGATGCCAAATCTTCCTAATCCAAATACTGCAAATGATTTCTTCATAACACAATTCTCCTCTCAACTTTATCCCACTATAATATTCTCCTCCGGATAGTGGACAAGATTTTTTCTGATATTCTGTGAACTGAAAGCTACCGTCATCGATATCGGTCCTATTCTTCCCAAATACATACAGATAATAATTATTATCCTTCCGATGATATTGAGAGAACCTGTATAATCCCTTGATAATCCTACTGTACCGATAGCGCTTGTAACTTCAAACAAAGCGTCAACAAATATTCCATTTCTTCCATCTGTTGCAACCAGCAAAACAGTCATCACAATGATTAAAGACATGCTTAAGAATAATATCGCCACAGCCTTCTTAATTGCCATATTCGATATCTTTCTTTTAAAAACAACAATCTCATCCCTGTCCCTTATCATAGACAGGAAATTCAAAAATACAACAGCAACCGTTACCGTCTTTACACCTCCCGCTGTACCGACAGGCGAGCCGCCTATAATCATAAAAGCCATACTAAATAAAGCAACAGCATCATTCATTCCCTTTTGTGAAAAAGAATAAAAACCAGCCGTTCTGAGTGTTACTGACTGAAAAAAGGAATTTATCCATTTATCACGTTCTGTAAAATTACCGATTGTAAGCGGATTGTCACGTTCAATCAGATAAATAAATAAAGTTCCAATCACTAACAGGGAAACCGTCATTATAAGAACAAGCTTTGAATGGATATTCAGTCTGTTGACAGGGTGAATAAAACTTTTTTTCTTTTTGGTTGTCTTTGATAAAACATCTATAACATCCCACCATACAACAAACCCTATTCCGCCTACAATAATTAAAAATGATGTCGTAAATAATACCAACGGATTATGTGCATATCCGGCAAGACTGTTATTTCCCAATATATCAATTCCTGCATTGCAAAATGCCGAAACTGAATTAAATACGGAATACCATATGCCCCTTACAAAACCATATCGGGGACAAAATGATATACTATATAGTAAAGCACCTATCAACTCTACACATAAGATTCCCTTAAATACTCTGAGCATAAATTTCTTCAAATCTTGCTTTGTATTCAGATTATAGGAATCCTGAAGAAGCATAGACGTTCTGATGGTGAATTTTCTTCTGAATAAATGCATAATCATTGTCGTTATAGACACTACTCCCATACCGCCAATCTGAATCAGCATAAGAATAATGAATTTGCCAAATAAACTCCAATGTGAAAATGTATCCACAACCACAAGCCCTGTAACACATACAGATGTCGTTGCGGTAAAAAGTGCGTCTAAAATACTTGTATGCTCTCCATGTGCCGTTGCAAATGGAAGCATCAATAATAATGTACCAACAAATATCGTAATAAAAAAACCCAGAGCGATAATCCGGGTGGTTGTTAATTCTCTTTTTTTCATAATAACCCCAGGTAAAATCATCAAAAATCTATAAGGATACTGTCTTTTTGTACCCCTTTAAAATACAAAGAGACAGGAAGGTATAAAAACCTTCCGTCTCTTTTATCAATATCAGATAATTTCTAAACAGGATATGCCTTACTCTCATTTTCAACAAGTGAAACATCGACCTGTGTTTTCTGAGCTTCTCTCAGTTTGAAATAATCAGTTGCAACCTGTGGGAACAATGCATATGATAATACATCTTCATCCTGCTCTTTGTACTGTATCATCTCTTTTTCTATCTTATCAAGCTCATTTTCAAGCAGGTCAGCCGGACGACAGGTAATCGGCTCTTTGTCACCAATAACCTTTTTCTTAACTTCCGGATTAACCGGTTTAACAGACTGACCGTATTCTCCGCTTACAAGTGCCTTTGATTCTTTTGTACACATCTTATACCGCTCGCCTGTAACAACATTTAAAACAGCCTGTGTACCAACAATCTGGCTTGAAGGGGTAACAAGAGGTGGCTCACCATAATCCTTACGAACTCTTGGCACTTCCTCAAGAACCTCATCGAATTTATCTTCTGCACCCATTTCCTTAAGCTGTGATACAAGGTTTGAAAGCATACCACCCGGTACCTGATAAAGGAGCGTCTTTACATTAACACCAAGAACCTTTGGATTGAGCAGTCCGCTTGCAAGCCATTCCTCTCTCATCGGCTTGAAGTAATCAGCTATCTCTGCAAGAAGATTCTGGTCAAATCCAGGATCATATTCCGTTCCTTCAAATGTCTTTGCCATAACTTCTGTTGCCGGCTGGCTTGTTCCAAGCGCAAGCGGTGACATAGCTGTATCAATAATGTCACATCCTGCTTCAACAGCTTTCAGATAGGTCATGGAAGCGACACCTGATGTATAATGTGTATGAAGCTGAATCGGAAGCTTTGAACCCTCCTTCAATGCCTGTACAAGTTCTGTTGCCTTATACGGAACAAGCAGTCCAGCCATATCTTTGATACAGATTGAATCTGCACCCATCTCTTCAATCTTCTTTGCCATATTCTTCCAGTAATCAAGTGTATATGCATCACCTAATGTATATGAAAGCGCAACCTGTGCATGACCTTTTTCCTTGTTACATGCCTTTACGGCTGTTTCAAGGTTTCTGATATCATTTAAGCAGTCAAATATTCTAATGATATCAATACCATTTGCAATTGACTTCTGAACAAAATATTCAACAACATCATCAGCATAATGACGATAACCAAGAATATTCTGACCTCTGAATAACATCTGAAGCTTTGTATTCTTAAATCCATCTCTTAACTTTCTAAGTCTGTCCCACGGGTCTTCCTTTAAAAATCTTAATGAAGCATCAAAAGTAGCTCCTCCCCAACATTCAACTGAATGATAACCAACCTTATCCATCTTATCGATGATAGGAAGCATCTGCTCTGTTGACATACGAGTCGCTACAAGTGACTGATGCGCATCACGAAGCACTGTCTCGGTAATTTTAACCGGTTTCTTATCTGCCATTTCTTTACCTCCGTATTTTTATATAAAGAATTTACGACGTACTATCTATTTATACTAAGTTATAATACATTCTAAATTATATTCCGAATATTGCCAGGAACGTACCTGCCGCTACAGCAGTACCAATAACACCTGCTACATTCGGTCCCATCGCATTCATCAAAAGGAAATTCGTCGGATCATATTCTGCTCCAACCTTCTGTGATACTCTGGCAGCCATTGGAACTGCTGATACACCGGCAGAACCAATAAGCGGATTTACTTTTCCCTTCGTAGCCCAACACATTATCTTACCAAAGATTACTCCGGCTGCAGTACCAAATGCAAAGGCTATCAGTCCAAGTAAGACAATCTTCAATGTACTAATCTGCAGGAATGCTTCTGCACTTGTCGAAGCACCAACTGATGTACCCAGTAAGATAACAACAATATACATCAATGCATTTGAAGCTGTTTCTGTAAGCTGTTTGACAACACCACATTCCCTGAACAGATTACCAAGCATCAGCATACCGACAAGCGGAGCTGTTGTTGGAAGTATCATGACAACAACAAGTGTAACAATGACAGGGAATAAGATTTTCTCAATCTTCGTAACAGGACGAAGCTGAGGCATCTTAACAAGTCTTTCTTTCTTTGTAGTAAGCGCCTTCATAATCGGCGGCTGTATAACAGGAACAAGCGACATATAGGAATATGCTGCAACTGCGATAGGGCCAAGTAACGTACCGCCCATACCCAGCTTACCTGCAAGGTATATGGAGGTAGGTCCATCTGCACCACCGATGATGGAGATGGCTGCTGCTTCCTTTCCATTGAACCCCATAAGGAATGCAAGGAAATAAGCTGCATAAATACCAAACTGTGCTGCTGCACCTAATATAAAGCTCTTTGGATTTGCAATGAGCGGTCCAAAATCTGTCATGGCGCCAACGCCCATAAATATAAGTGATGGCAGAATACTCCACTCATCAAGTAAATAAAAATAATGCAATAAACCACCCTCTGCCATAATGTCAGGGAACATGTTTACCAAAAACATACCAAATGAGATTGGCACAAGAAGAAGTGGTTCAAAGCCTTTTCCGATTGCAAGATACATAAATACAAAAGCTACAAGTATCATAATGTAGTTTTTCCAGTCAAGACTTGCAAAACCGGTCTGATTAGCTAAATTTGACAAAACGTCAATTATACTACTACCCATTTAGTTGTTTCCTCCTATAAGATTATTTCAGTAAAATACATTAGTTCAGTGTTGCTAATGTATCTCCTGCCTCTACCATAGAACCTGCTGTAGTATCAATGCTTGCTATAGTACCATCTTCCGGAGCAACAACTTCATTTTCCATCTTCATCGCTTCAAGAATAAGGATAACCTGTCCTTTCTTAACTGCATCACCAACATTTGCCTTAACATCAAGAATCTTTCCAGGCATCGGCGCTGCTACTTTGATGCTTCCTGCTCCTGCTGATTTTGCTGCCGGTGCTGGCGCTGGCGCTGCTGCCGGTGCCGGTGCTGCTGCAACCGGTGTTGAAACAGGTGCAACAGCTGCTCCTGATGCTAATTCTTCAACTGCTACATCATAAGATGTACCATTCACTGTAATTCTATAATTCTTCATATCTCTATATCCTCCTATATTATCTCTTGATACGTCTTACCTTACGCGCTACTAATTTGTCGTTACTTGGATAAATCACAGTTGTCCGGCCTTCTGAAGCCGCTACAGCCGCAGTTATAACTGCTACAAGCTGTGAATCATTCATAACACTCTCACCTGTTGCGGTATTGACGATATCAACAATACCTCCTGCAGGCATCTGTTTTTTCTCTTCCTTATCATTAGAATTATCGCTGCTCTCTCCGGCTGTTTCCTTCGCCTTAAGCGCTTTTCTTGCTTCCCTTGTTTCCTTATCAAGTAACATTGGAACAAATTTAAGCAACGAAATAATAAATGATATAAATATAAGAACAATAAATACAATTCCCATACCGATAATTGTATTTGTACCTGCTGCCTTCATCTTTGCTTTCAACGTCTGGTTTGCAGATATTTCAAATTCGGAAATCTTATATGGGTAGATACCATTATTCTTTAATACTTCGTCTGCCTGTTCATCACTGACCTCAACGCCGGACGCTGCCGCCTGCTTTTTATACAGACACTTCTGGAAATTATATTCCTCAAGATTGCTTACAAAAATCGCCTTAATCTTCGCTTCTTCGTTAGCACAATTTGCAAATATACTTACGATAACTGTGTCATCTTCAACCTCAGCTTCATATTCTCCTGTATACTCTTTAAATTCACCGCACTCATCCTTAAGCTTTGAAAATACTTTTACAGCCTCTGCCTCACTTACAGGTATTGATTCCGGAGTTTCCTCCTGTGCGATATAATTATATATGTCCGGTTCTTCAACATAAGTCATATATTCATCGCTCTTATCCTGAACCATCTGAGCCAGCTCTTCGTTGGTGTACTTAAATTCTACAGTTTTCTTGGCAGAACCACAGCCTGCCAATGCAAAAGTAACAGCTAACATCGAAAGTATTAACAGTAATTTTCTCTTCATTTAGTTGTCACTCCTTTTATATCGTTCCATGCTTCTTATCGTTTCTTATCTCTCTCTTTGAAAGAAGCATCTCAAATGCTGCAATCACTCTCTTTCTTGTTGCATCAGGTTCAATGATATCATCAACATAACCTCTTGAAGCCGCTGAAACTGCTCCTGAAAGCGCTTCTGTATACTCAGCTTTCTTTTCTTTGATAAATGCAAGCTTATCAGAAGCCGCCTGAATCTCATCTTCATACATAATCTTAACTGCCATCTCAGGCTCCATTGTTCCGATAACAGCACCAGGCCATGCAAATACCATATCCGCACCGATAGCTTTTGAATTCATAACAGTATATGCAGTACCATATGCCTTGTCCATAATTACTGTTACCTTTGGAACTGTCGCATTCGCATATGCATAAGTAAGCTTTGCGAGTGCTTTCGAGATAATTTTCTCTTCTCTTACAGTAGCCGCAAACCCCTTCGCATTGACAAGTGTTAATACCGGAATATTAAAAGCATCGCAGAAGTTGATAAACTCTTCAGCCTTATATGCGCCATTTGTTGTAATAACATCTTCCTGATTTGCCACACAGCCTACAGCCACACCATCTAACTTAATAAATGCAGTAACCATATCAGGTGCAAAATCTTTCTTCATCTCAAGGATAAAGGAACTGTCTGATATATTCTGAAGAACAGCTCTTCCGTCATTCTTAAACGAATCGAGATTCGGAATAATTCTATTCATATCATCTGTCAGTTCGCTATACTTTTCGTCATCTTCATTGCAGGAAGGAAGAATATCCACCAATGCTCTTATTGTTCCAAGAAGCTCTTCCTCTGTTTCAAAAACAGCATCAACATTTGAAGTATTTACGCTGATATACTCCGCTGAAGATGTATCAAGTTTTGTTATATTATTCTCCTCTAATGCATTCGGGCTGTTTACAAATAACTTTGAACCTTCCTTTGTCATAAACGTAAAATCTGTAAGTGTTGGTATGAGTGCAGCACCACCGCCACAAGTACCAAATATTGCTGTAATCTGTGGAATGACACCTGAAGCAAGTGACTGTTTCAGATAAAGCTCTCCAAATGCATTCAGTGCGTCTGTTGCTTCCTGCAGTCTTAATCCTGCACAATCAATAAGCCCGATAACCGGTGCTCCTACCTTCATAGCCATATCGTAAAGATTTCCTATTTTCTTTGCGTGCATCTCTCCAATAGAGCCGCCTAAAACCTTTGCATCCTGGCTATAAACATAAACTAAATTACCATCGATAACTCCATATCCGGTTATAACGCCATCTTTTGGAGTATCCTTATCTTGAATGTTGAAATCAGTGTTTCTCGCTGTTACATAAGCACCAAGTTCAACAAAACTTGAGTCATCAAGCAATGCTGAAATTCTATCACTTGCTGACAAACTGAGTTTGTTGCTCATTTTTAGCCCTCCGTTTAATTTATTTTATGGTTCTTTCCAAAAAGAAAGTTCCAATTTATGCCGATTATAATTGTAAAGCCTTTGGCTGGATATTTCAAGTAAAAAACGAAAATCATCGCCATATTTTTCATAATGAATATTGTCTGCCATTTTACTTTAAATTATAAAAAATAAAATAAGTATCTATACATAGAAATGGACTGCATCAGATTAAAACTTCTAATGCAGTCCATTTTTTATATAATCTAATCCTTTAATACATCCTTGTTTGATATAAGATAGTCCACAAGAGATATGATTGTAAGCGCCAATGAAGCATAAATCAGAACAAGTTCAAGATAATGAATCAAAGTCCCCGGCAGGCTGCCTATCAGAAAACACACCATAACCATCTGGACCACCGTTTTAATCTTACCCCACATTCCGGCAGCTATTACAATGCCCTTTTCTGCTGCAATCAGCCGAAATCCACTGATGATAAATTCCCTTGCAATAATAATAATCACTATCCATGCCGGGATTCTTTCCATATCAACAAGCGCTATCATGGCGGAACACACCAAAAGCTTGTCAGCCAAAGGGTCCATAAACTTTCCAAAATTCGTTACAAGATTTTGTTTTCTTGCGATTTGTCCATCCAAAGTATCCGTAAGCGCAGCCGCAATAAATATTCCAAGTGCAACCCATTTCGCCCATCCAAAATCCAAATAAAGGAATACCAAAAAGAATGGTATCATTATAACTCTTAAAATTGTCAGTTTATTAGGCAAATTCATTCTACTAGTTCTCCTGTTAAATCATATTCATTTCCATCTATTATCTTGACATCTGCAAATGTTCCGCTCATCAGCTCCCTGTCAGCATGTACAAAGACCATGCCGTCTACAGAAGGTGCGTCGCGGAAGCTTCTTCCTACATATACATCATCATCCGCTAGATATCCTTCAATAAGAACTTTCATTATACTTCCGACAAACGTCTGATTTTTCTCATAAGAAACATCCTGCTGAAGCAGCATAATGTCTTCACGCCATTTTTCTGCAAGCGTCTCGTCTACCTGATTATCAAATGATGCTGCAGGCGTTCCCTCTTCTTTGGAATAAGTAAAAACGCCAAGTCTGTCAAATTCACATTCATCTATGAAATCAAGCACCCCCTGATGTTCTTCTTCTGTTTCTCCCGGAAATCCTGTTATCAGCGTTGTTCTTATGGCTATATCAGGAATTTTATCACGAAGCTTCGCAATCAGTTCTGTCAAATCTTTCCGGTTCGTTCTTCTTCCCATACGTCGTAATACGGTATCTTCAGAATGTTGTATTGGCATATCTATATATTTACATATTTTCGGCTGCTTCGCAATCGTTTCTATCAATTCATCCGTTATTTCTTCCGGATAGCAATATAGAAGCCTTATCCATTCTAATCCCTCGATATCGCAAAGCGCGCCAAGAAGCTTCGGCAGCTTCTTCTCGCCATAGATATCCATGCCATATAAAGTTGTTTCCTGCGCTACAAGAACAAGTTCTCTGACACCATCCGCGGCAAGCCGCTTTGCAGATGAAACCAGAAAATCCATCGGTATGCTCCGGTAATTTCCTCTTAATTGCGGTATCACACAATATGTACAATGTTTATTGCACCCTTCCGCAATCTTTAAGTATGCCATTCCGGAATTTGTTGTTACAATTCGTTCTTCGATATTTTCAGGCATATAGTTGATATCATCAACAATACTGGCTTCTTCTGTACCGATTGCTTCTATGATTCTGTCATAATTTGTTGCGCCAAGCACCACATCTATTTCCGGCATTTCTTTCAGAATCTCATCCTGATACCGCTGGGCAAGACAGCCTGCAACAATCAGCTTTTTAAGCCTGCCGTTCTTTTTTAATGCACCCATTTCAATAATGGTATTGATGCTCTCCTCCTGTGCATCCTTTATAAAGGCACAGGTATTGATAACAACTGCATCAGCCTCATTTTCATCGTTCGTTATCTCATGGCCTGCGGCATTTAACAATCCAAGCATAACCTCACTGTCTACCAGATTTTTATCACATCCAAGTGAAATAAGTAAAACTTTCATATAGTCTCCTAACGGATATTGATTGATTCCACACAGTTATTCATCAGCATCGCAATCGTCATCGGTCCTACGCCGCCCGGAACAGGGGTGATTGCACCTGCAATAGGTTCTACTGACGCAAAATCGACATCACCGCATAATTTATTATTTTCGTCTCTGTGTATTCCTACATCTATGACAACAGCGCCTTCTTTTACATAAGAAGCGTCTATCATCTTCGGTTTTCCTACCGCAACAACAAGGATATCCGCACGTCTGCATACTTCTTTTAAATTCTTTGTTCTGGAGTGACATATGGTAACTGTACCATTTTCTCTAAGCAAAAGCATACTCATAGGCTTGCCTACGATATTGCTTCTTCCGATAACAACACATTCTTTTCCTGCAATTTCGATTCCTGAACGCTTCAGTAATTGAATTACGCCTGCCGGCGTACATGATACAAATCCCGGCTGTCCAATTGATAATGCGCCTACGCTCATTGGATGAAATCCGTCTACATCCTTAAGCGGAGATATCGCCTTGATAATCTTATCTTCATCGATATGCTCTGGAACAGGAAGCTGTACAAGGATTCCATTCACAGCATCATCATGATTCAGTTTATCTATCAGGTTCAGCAATTCCGCTTCCGTCGTTTCCTCCGGGAGTTCGTACGCAAGCGATTTTATCCCTATATATTCACACGCCTTTTTCTTATTTCCCACATATACAGATGAAGCAGTATCATTTCCTACCTGTATGACTGCAAGACATATTTCCGTTCCGTTTTCTTTCAGTTCTGCTACCTTTTCTTTTAATTCATCTTTAATCTGCTTTGATATCACTTTACCGTCTATAAGCTGCGCCATAATACCCTCCTAAAATAGTCCTTTTATAATTCCATCATCACTAACATCAATTCTCTCTGCCGCAGGAACTTTCGGAAGTCCCGGCATCGTCATAATCGTACCTGTAATTGCAACTACAAAGCCTGCACCTGCGCTTACATACACTTCCCTTATATTGATACCAAAGTTCTCCGGTCTGCCAAGCTTTGTCGGGTCATCAGAAAGTGAATACTGGTTCTTTGCCATACATACAGGGAAGCTGCCAAATCCCATTTCTTCAATCTTTTTTATCGCTCTTTCAGCTTCAGGACTATAGGTAACTTCATCAGCGCCATATATCTTCGTTGCGACACAGGCGATTTTTTCCTTTATCGTCAATTCATCTTCATAAAGAACTTTAAACGCACTCTTCTTTGTTTCAAGGGTATTCAGAAGTGCATTTGCAAGCTCAATGCCGCCTTCTCCGCCTTTTTCCCATACATTTGCAAGTGCAAAGTCGCAGTTTCGTGCCTCACAAAATTCTCTTACAAAGTCCAGTTCAGCCTCCGTATCCGTAATAAATCTGTTTAATGTCACTACCACCGGAACACCGTACTGCTGAAGATTTTCAATATGTTTTTCAAGGTTTACAATTCCCTTCTTTAAGGCATCAAGGTTTTCTTCTCCAAGTTCGGCCTTCGGTACTCCGCCATTATACTTAAGTGCTTTCACTGTTGCTACAAGGACTACTGCATCCGGTTTCAATCCATTCATGCGGCACTTGATATCAAAGAATTTTTCTGCTCCTAAATCAGCGCCAAACCCTGCTTCTGTAATTACATAATCAGCCAGTTTCAGTGCTGTCTTTGTAGCCATCACGCTGTTACATCCATGCGCAATATTTGCAAACGGTCCTCCATGAACGATTGCAGGTGTATGCTCTAATGTCTGTATCAGATTTGGTTTCATGGCATCTTTCAAAAGAGCTGCCATCGCACCAACAGCTTTTAAATCGGAAGCGGTCACCGGCTCATTATCATAATTGTAAGCAACAATGATTCTTCCGAGTCTGTCTTTCAAATCATTAAAGTCACTTGCCAGACAAAGTATCGCCATAATTTCAGATGCAACCGTTATAACAAACCCATCCTGTCTCGGGACACCGTCAGCCTTTTTTCCAAGTCCGACAACGATACTTCTTAATGCTCTGTCATTCATATCAAGACATCTTTTTAATACGATTCTGTTTACATCAATTCCCAAGTCATTTCCCTGATGAATATGATTATCCATCATGGCGGCAAGAAGATTATTTGCAGATGTTATCGCATGAAAATCACCTGTAAAGTGAAGGTTTAAATCTTCCATCGGTACAACCTGTGCGTAACCGCCGCCGGCAGCGCCGCCTTTTATTCCAAAGCAAGGTCCAAGAGAAGGCTCTCTTAATGCTATGACGGACTTCTTGCCAAGTCTTCCCATCGCTTCGCCAAGTCCTACAGTGACTGTTGTTTTTCCTTCTCCGGCAGGCGTTGGATTGATGGCTGTTACCAATATCAGCTTACCATCCTTGTTTCCCTGTACGGAAGCTATCAACTGGTTCGAAAGCTTTGCCTTATACTTTCCATACAACTCAAGGTCATCCTCCGAAATATCCAGTTTCGCAGCGATTTCCCTTATATGCTTCATTTCTGCCTGCTGTGCAATCTCAATATCTGTCAACATCAACACATCCTCCTGTCTTTTTTATCTTATAGGTACTCATCTATATATTCATCAAACTGCTCCTGGGACATCAGTATCTTTCTCGCCTTCGTACCTTCTTCCGGCCCTACGACACCCGCTTCAGCCAACTGATCCATAATTCTGGCAGCCCTGTTGAAGCCTATTTTAAATGCCCTCTGCAGCATACCTATTGAAGCTTTTTCTTTTTCTATGATAAACCTTCCTGCTTCAACAAAATAATCATCCTTATCATTCCCCGAAGCTCCTCCGGCAACAGATGATGCACCCGTTGAAGTAATACTCTTTGATATTTCGTCATCATATGTACCAACACCGTTATTTTTCTTAAGAAATTCAACTACGCTGCTTACTTCTTCATCAGATACAAATGCGCCCTGGACTCTGACAGGCTTCGGGTATCCTGTTGGATAAAACAGCATATCTCCTTTTCCAAGAAGCTTCTCAGCGCCTACCATATCCAGTATGGTACGCGAATCTACGCCTGAGGATACTGCAAATGCGATACGGGATGGTACGTTTGCCTTGATAAGACCTGTTATAACATCTACTGACGGTCTTTGGGTTGCTATCACAAGGTGAATTCCTGCAGCTCTTGCAAGCTGTGAAAGTCTTACAATCGCATCTTCTACTTCGCCATGTGCAACCATCATCAGGTCTGCAAGCTCGTCTACAATTACAACAATCTGCGGCATCTTTGAAAGCTTCTCTTCATCAACGCCACCGCCTGACAACACTTGCTCTACCTTCGCATTATATCCCTGAAGATTTCTAACTCCATATTCTGCAAATAACTGATATCGTTTTGTCATTTCTTCTACAGCCCAGTTAAGTGCGCCTGCTGCCTTTTTCGGGTCTGTCACTACCGGAATCAGCAGATGTGGTATTCCATTATAGCAGGCAAGCTCAACCATCTTGGGATCAATCATAATCAGCTTAACCTCTTCCGGTTTTGCCTTATATAAAATACTCATAATAAGCGTATTAATACAAACAGACTTACCGGAACCTGTAGAACCAGCTATAAGAAGATGCGGCATCTTCGCAATATCTGTTGCGATAACCTGTCCGCTGATATCCTTACCAACCGCAAATGATATCTTGGACTTTGAATTTTTAAAATTCTCCGACTCTACCAGTTCCCTGAAAGCAACGATTGTATTTTCTTTATTTGGAACTTCTATGCCGATTGCCGCTTTTCCCGGAATAGGCGCTTCTATTCTGATATCCGCAGCAGCCAGATTTAACTTAATATCATCGGCCAGACTCAGTATCTTACTCACCTTAACGCCCTGTTCCGGCTGCATCTCAAATCTGGTAACAGCAGGCCCACAGCTATAATTGGTAATAGTAACATTTACGCCAAAATTTTCAAGTGTATTTTTTAATTTTATTGCGGTAGCCCTTACATATGCATCCCTGTTTGCGTTATTGCTTTTTGGCGGCTGTGAAAGGAGCGATGCCGTAGGGAGTTTATATTTAGCGCCCTGCTGATAGCTTTTTTCGCCGCTGTTTACTTTATTTTCGATATTTTTCGTTTCTTTTTTAATGTCCGCTTTTTCTTTCTGTCCGGGCTTTTTTATCTCAAATGCAGAATCGTAATAAGGGTCATAATCCTCCTTTGGATAATCAGAGACCGCTTCCGGATGTAAATTTCCATTTACAGCGCCTGCCAAAACATCTTCTTCAATATCCGGCTGTGTTTTTTCTGCTGATACAGGTTCTATATGTAACGTATTTTTTGCTTTTTTTAATTTTACAGGTTTCTCTACCCGTACAGGAATGTCTGTTTCTTTTTCATCATGCATGACTATTTTTTCAACATCATTATTAAATTCAAAGAAATCCTGTTCATTTAAGCTTATTTCGTGTACATCTTCAAAATTATCATCCGCAAAGAAGTCCTTCGGCGCTTTTTTACTTTTTACAGTTGTTGCAGCAGGTTCTTCTTTACTGTCATAAACCTTCAGATTGGATATTTTTGTTTTTTTCTTTTTATCCTCATAAGCCGTTTCTTCATATTCTTCTTCATATTCTTTTGAAGTCGTAAAAAGAAGCGATTGAATCATTTCTATAATTGATATCTCTGTGATAAGTACAAACAGTATTATCGCTGTAATACACATAACGATGCATACGCCAACTACACCTATCACCCTGCTTAACAGAACAAATATGCCCCCGCATAAGATACCGCCGCCGGCATGCTTCTCATAGCCCACCTTGTAGAGTTCCTTTACCGGTTCATAATCTGTCGTATAGATAATCTGAAACAGCATTGACAAAAGAATCAACGCACCGCCAATATAAATTACTTTCTTTACAATTCTCTTATTAAAGGAATTGGATATCAGAAATGCGGATGAAATAAACAGATAGAGTGGAAATAAATATTCTGCAAACCCTATAAGGCCAAACAGAAAACCTGATATGGCATCTCCGACAACACCGCATTTTCCAAAATTAGCTATCAGAAGGAAAATGGAAAAAGCGAAGATAACAAGCAAAATAACTTCACTTCTAAGCTGTTTTTCCCTTGCCGCAGCTTCTGCCATTGCTTTCTTTTCCGCTGTTTTTTTTCCTCTTGCACCATTTTTAGTTGAATTGTTCTTACCTGTTCCTGCCATTTTATTCTCCTAAAGTACAAAATAACATACTACCGATATGATACCGGCACATAAACAATAAATTGAAAATCCCTTAAACTTATTTTTCTTTACCATCACCAGCATAGCTTTGATACATATGTAACCTACAACTGCCGCAACGGCCATGCCGACTGCATAATTTGCGATTTCCGCTTTTGTAAAGGATGTCTCCGCCATATCCGGTATTTCTAATATAACTGCGCCAAGTACAGCCGGTATAGACATAATAAATGAATATTTTACTGCAAATTCCCTGTTAAATCCGCATGCAAGTCCTGCTGTTATCGTACTTCCCGAACGTGATATTCCCGGAAGTGTAGCAACGCCCTGTGCGAGTCCCACAAAAAATGAATTTCTATATGTAGCTGTGGAGGCATCTTTGTCTCCACTTTTCAGATTATCTGCAATATAAAGCACAACCGATGTAATACATAAGCAAATACCCGGTACCAGAAGTGTATCTCCTGCACTTCCAATCAGCTTTTCAAACGGAAGCGCAATACACATCGTAACAAGCGTAGAGATGATTACAAGCAGCACAAATCTCCTGTATGGCGTGGTAATGACCTGCTTATATTTCTTTTTCTCTTTCCTGAACAGGTTTCCTATAAAATATACAACATTTATAAAGAAAAGAGCAATAATGGAGTATCCTTCAATAATCAGCTCCCCGATATCTTTTCTGTATACAACAAATATCGCAATCAACGTACCAAGATGCAATAAGATATCAAACAAAATACCGGTATCGGTATTGACGCCAAAAATATTTTTAAATATAGCCAAATGGCCGGAGCTGCTGACAGGAAGAAACTCTGTCGCCCCCTGTATAATGCCCATAAGTATTGACTGCAATAATGTCATAACAATTCTCTCCTTAATTCAATTCTTACTCTCTGTGCATTTTACTATTATTTCTGTAATTTATCAAGTCATATAAATCAGACATCGCTCTGTCGATTCCGCCAACCCTGTCTATGATTCCTGCATTGACAGCTTCAACACCGACAAGAACAGAGCCGATATCTTTTGATAATTCGCTTGTATTAAACATAATACTGCGTAGCTTCTCATCTCTGATATTGGAATGAGATGATGTAAAACGGATAATCCTGTCCTGCATACGCTCAATATATTCGTAATTCTGTTTCACACCCAGAACAGTCCCATTCATCCGAATCGGATGTACCACCATTGTCGCTGTAGGAACAATATAGGACAAATCGCCGGAAACTGCAAGCGGCACGCCAATGGAATGACTTCCGCCTAAAACAAGTGTAACCACCGGCTTGCTAAGTGATGCAATCATCTCGGCAATAGCAAGCCCTGCTTCAACATCGCCGCCTACCGTATTCAGAAGAACAAGTACGCCCTTTATACTTTCGTCGTCTTCTACGATTGCAAGTTCAGGAAGTACATGTTCATACTTTGTAGATTTTGTATTATCCGGAAGTGTTTCATGTCCCTCTACTTCACCAATAATACTTAGTAACAATATATTGTATTTGTTTTTATTGCCGGATATGATAATCTGACCATTTTCTTTTATCAGTTCCTGTCTTTTTAATTCTGTATCCATATTTACCCCCCATTAAACAATTAAGAAGAACAAATGCTGTCCTTCTTAATTATTATGGGTGCAAATGCATGAAATATACATCATTGCATTTTATCTTACATTGTAAGAACTATTTCATTTTCATTTTCTAGTTTTGCCTCCGGAATGTAATTTCCTTCAAGCTTCTCGCCATTCAAGATCAACATTGTACAACCACTCTCATGTCCATTTGGATTTAAAACCTTTATATTCAGTTTCTTTCCCCTGAACAGCTTCTGTATTTCAAATTCTTTCCAATCCGATGGAATGGAAGGTGCAATCCGGATGCCGCCGAAATCAGGCCGCATACCCATGATACCTTCAACGCATCCAACCATACAGGTTGAAGCCGTTCCGGTAAGCCAGTGTACATGCGAACGTCCCTCATACGGACTTCCGACTGATTCGGTAAACTGTCCATGACAATACGGCTCCAGTTTTCTGATTTCCGCTTTATCATTCATTGAAGCAGGCGAACTTTCATTAAAATATTCAAACGCCCTGTTTCCATGCCCCATCAGTGCTTCAGCCAGAATAATCCATCCCTGCGGCTGCGAAAAGATACCTGCATTTTCTTTCGTTCCGCCATTAAACAGAAGCATCAGCGCGCCATCAAAAGCATGTTCTTTATAAGGCGGAAACATCAGTCTTACGCCATACGCTGTATTCAGTTCTCTGTGAACAGATTCCAAAGCAAGTTCAGCCTGTTCTTTACTTGCAAGTCCGCTTATAACAGACCAGGACTGTGGGTTCAGCCACATATTGGCTTCCTTATCATGTTTTGAGCCAATGACCATACCGCCTTCTTTATATCCGCGAATATATCGGTCATCCTCCCAGCACTTTTCCTGTATCGTATTGCCAAGTTTGTCCTGAACTTCGTTTATATAAGTTATATAATCCGTATCATTCTTTATCTCGGCAAACTTCTTAATAACTGTCATCGCATAATAAAGCTGCATGGCAACAAAAGTTGATTCACCGCGCTTTCCAAGTCTTAAACAGTCGTTCCAGTCTGCATGAAGTCCGGCAGGCATCCCATTATCTCCAAGCCTGTTCATCGAAAAGTCTATCGCCCGCTTCAGATGCTCATATACTGTTCCCTGCTCTTTATTTGCAAACGGGATTACTTCATCTATAAAATCAAGATTACCTGTTTCTGCAATATATTTATATACTGTAGGAAAGAGCCAAAGCGCATCATCAGCTCTGTATGCCGGATGACCGGTTTCTTTTACATAGGATGCATCATCCGGTGTATCCTCATGTCCCGGATTATGGGTATATTTTACAAGCGGCAGACCACCGCCGTTATCTACCTGCGCGGATAGCATAAACCGAATCTTTTCAAGAGCCATCTCAGGTGCAAGATGAATAATTCCCTGTATATCCTGAACAGTATCTCTGTAACCATAACCATTTCTCAAACCGCAGTATGAGAAAGAAGCTGCTCTTGACCATATAAATGTGATAAAGCACTGGTATGAATTCCATGTATTTATCATATTATTAAAGGATTCACTTGGTGTTTTCACCTGGAAATGATTCAGTTTTTCATGCCAGTAGTTCTTCAGCTCTTCAAGCTCTTCCTGACATTTTGCGCCCACATTCTGATACTCTGCTATAATCTTATCCGCAGCGGCAGCATCTTTCATCCCCAGAATAAACGCAAATTCTTTCGTTTCTCCCGGTTTTAATGTAATCTTCGCCGCAAGTGCTCCGCATCCGTTGGAATTGTAATTCAGCTCATTTCCGCAATTTCCGTTGATAACGCCCACAGGATTTGCATAAGTATGATATCTTCCAAGAAACGCCTCTCTGTCACCGCAATAAGAATCTACTAAAGCGCCTGTAATGGCAAAGAAACGTCTTTTTGATTCATTACCATCTACCGCATCTTCTTTAATATTCTCATTAATCGTCTGGAGAATTTTATTATCCATAAAATATGTTCTTGTTATAAACTGTGTGTATTGAAGATTAATCTGGTCCTGTTCGTAATTGCAGTCATTTGTAAATTCACAATAACCGGTTGCTGTTATATTACGTTCTTTATCAGAATGATTGGTAAGCTTAACCTTCCACACCTCATACGTCTTTCCAAGCGGTACATAATAGAGCACCTCTGATTTGATATCTGCATATTCAGCAAGCATATTCGTATAAGCAGTTCCATGATGACATTCGCTCTTATAAAGCGATAAATCCTTGCCTACAGGCTGCCATGACGCAGACCAATAATCGGCAGTATCATCATCTCTTAAGTAGATATATCTGCCCGGCTGGTCAAACTGATTAAATATATACCGTATGATTCTGCCATTCGCGCCTGATTTTTCAAAACTGTACCCCCCGGCATTGTTTGAAATAATAGCGCCATATTCAGGAGAACCCAAATAGTTCGCCCACGGAGCAGGTGTATCAGGTCTGTCAATTATATATTCTTTCTCTGCTTCATCAAAATACCCATATCTCATATATTTTCCCCTTTTACCGTTTCTACCGTTTTTTAACAGGTCGTTTTCCACTAGCTGTTAAAAACATTATTCAGCATCAGCATCCCTGAGACTAAGACTGATTCTTCCGGCTCTTTCATCAATCTTGATAACCTTAACAACAACCTCGTCTCCTACATTTACAACTTCCTCTACTCTTTCAACTCTTCTGTCAGAAAGCTTTGAAATATGAATCAGTCCGTCTTTGTTTGGTGCAAGTGATACAATTGCGCCGCAATCGATGACCTTAACAACCTTACCACGGTAGTTCTTTCCTACCTCAAGCGGCTCTACAATCATATGAATCATATTGATTGCCTTATCCATTCCTTCCTGGTCAACGCCGCAAACCGATATATGTCCTTCGTCATCGATATCAATCTTTACCCCTGTTTCTTCTATAATGGTGTTAATCGTCTTACCTCTTTGTCCAATCACTTCACCAATCTTTTCAGGATCAATCTTAATCTGTACAATCTTTGGGGCATATTGATTTACCGTTTGTCTCGGTGCTGCGATAGCCGGCGCCATACAGGTATCCATAATGAAGAATCTTGCTTCTCTTGTTCTTGCTATCGCTTCCTCAACGATTGCCCTTGTCAGTCCATGAATCTTAATATCCATCTGAATCGCTGTTATACCGTCTTTTGTACCCGTAACCTTGAAATCCATATCGCCGAAGAAATCTTCCAGTCCCTGAATATCTGTAAGTACAATATAATCATCATCTGTATCCCCTGTAACAAGACCACATGATATACCGGCAACCATCTTCTTGATAGGAACGCCTGCTGCCATCAGTGACATACAGGATGCACATGTAGATGCCATCGAAGTTGAACCATTGGACTCAAATGTCTCTGATACTGTTCTGATAGCATATGGGAACTCCTCCGGTGAAGGAAGCACAGGAAGAAGCGCTCTTTCCGCAAGTGCGCCATGTCCAATCTCACGACGTCCCGGACCTCTTGATACCTTTGTTTCTCCAACGGAGTAAGATGGGAAATTATAATGATGCATATATCGCTTGGATACAACATTCTCATCAAGTCCGTCTACTTTCTGTATCTCTGAAAGCGGCGCAAGTGTTGTGATATTACAAATCTGTGTCTGTCCTCTTGTAAACATGGCAGAACCATGAACTCTCGGTATAATGTCTGTTTCTGCTGCAAGTGGTCTGATTTGATTAATGGCACGTCCATCCGGTCTCTTATGGTCTTTCAATATCATCTTTCTTACAGTCTTCTTCTGATACTGGTAAAGCGCCTCAGGAATCAGTGCGAGCCACTCCTCATTATCAGCAAATGCCTCTTCAAACTTCTCACTAATCTGTCTGATATTTTCTTCTCTGACCTGTTTTTCATCTGTAAATACGGCAGTTTCCATCTCTTCCGGTGTAACGATTTCTTTCATAGCGGCAAAAAGCTCTTCCGGAACTGCACAGCTTACATATTCATGCTTTGGCTTTCCTACTTCTTCAACCATCTTATTAATAAACTGAATGATAGAAAGGTTTACATCGTGTGCAAGGTAAATGGCTTCAATCATCTTTGCTTCAGGGAGCTCATTCGCACCTGCTTCAATCATAATAACCTTTGTACTTGTTGATGCCACTGTAAGCTTCAAATCACCTTCAGCCCACTGTTTCTGTGACGGGTTTACAATAAATTCCCCATCAATCATTCCAATCTGCGTCATTGCACATGGTCCGCAGAACGGTACATCTGATATGGCAGTCGCAATCGCTGAACCAAGCATTGCAACAAGCTCCGGTCTGCACTCTGGGTCTACGGATGTTACAAGGTTATTCAGTGTAACATCATTTCTGTAATCCTTTGGGAATAAAGGACGCATCGGTCTGTCTATAACTCTTGATGTCAGGACTGCATTCTCTGATGCTTTTCCCTCTCTCTTGTTAAATCCCCCCGGTATCTTGCCGACTGCATAGAGTTTCTCCTCATATTCAACGCTAAGCGGGAAGAAATCGATTCCATCTCTTGGCTTTTCCGAAGCTGTTATGGTCGATAATACAGTTGTATCTCCATAATGCATAAATGCAGCTCCATTTGCCTGTGCAGCAACTCTGCCGATATCTACTGAAAGTGTTCTTCCGGCAATCTCCATCGAGTATCTCTTAAATTCTTTACCCATTTCTTTATCTCCTATCAATCTTTTTTATTGTGGAAGACATCGAAACAACTGCAAAAAATACCATTAACGGCTTTTATGATATCTTTTGCAGAAGCCTCGATAAGTCTTTCCACAATCTATTAAATTCTATCATACCCCATTTGAAAATACAATAAAATATGGTAAATAAATGTTTAATAGAATTTTCATAATAAATTTGAAAACAACAGATAGGGATACAGTTATTTTTTTGAAAAAGGGATTTAGGAAATTGGAAGTCCTAAAGTATACACCTAATAAATTTAATTATAGATATTTATCAAATAGTAGCAAAGTACAAATCATCCAAACTAAAACCATTTGTATTAACCGCTCCTTCCGATGCATGCCAATACAATTCTGGTATCATTTGCTTTAAATTAACTAAATCAATAAACCAGCTAGCTGAACAATAATCATCAGTGAACACAACTTCCAATCTATCTATGATATCTTTTATGTTGCTAAATTTATAATTTTTTCTAATAAATGCTACACCTATCTTTGCACTTATCATGCATACAATGCCATCTTTCTGATTAAAAAATCTTGCCCACTCTTCTCCTGCACCATCATCCCAATCTAATTTTAAATTACCATCAGCTGATTGAATTTTTATAAGTAATTCCTCAAATTCATTATTTATAAATATTTTCTTATTTCTTGCTCTTTTTAATACTTCTATCATATTTTTCATGTTCTACACTCCTAACATTATGGATTTCCAGAACATCCGTGAATATATCCTGCCTTGTTTCTATATACATTAATCTGGGTTAAAAATGATTCGCCCATCAGGCTTGATGCAAAGGAGCTTGTTATTCCATTCAGTATTGCCAGTGCATTTATCTGTACTATGCCCTGCAGCACACCCTGTATTCCAAGCGCCACACTTGCGGAAACCGCGCTGTAGCCGCTTGGGTCTTTATGACAGGATTGTCTTTTGCATAGGTATAGCGGTGTAAGCTTGCCGGGTCATAGATGCTTCCCTGATAACTGTCCATGCTTATGAAGCTTCCGGTTTCAGGGTTCATATATCTGGCTCTTAAGTAATATAAACCGCTTGTTACATTAGGACATGTTACTTTTATTCTGCTTCCTAGATTATCTCATCTATAAAATGTTATTCTACCTTTATCGTCTGTTAAGGATATGAATATAATTAACTATCATATCATCGGAATACCATTTCCACTTTCAAGTAAAATTAACCATTTCTCACTATTTTCAAAAATTATATAGAGTCCTTCATCTTTAACAAACCAATCAAATATTATATTTCTATAACTGTTTTTCCATATCATTTCCCCCGTCAAAGAAAAACATATTACAGTTATTTCTCCAATAAATATAATACACGATTGCTTATCAACTTTTATTATTTCAAAAATAGTGGATAATCCATCATTAGACTGAAATAATATATTTCTTTCTTTTAAATCTACAATATAATCAATGTCATTAACTTAAGATTTAGGTCAAGTTCTTTATCAAAAAGAACCTGACCTTTTTCTTCGATTATCCATCTTT
>CANQTC010000002.1 GCA_947626675.1 uncultured Coprococcus sp.
CTCTTTATGATGAAATAAGAGTCAATGTGGTACCTATCAGACCTGACCGCCATTATCACAGAACGAAAGGTCAGCTCACGGCTAATTTTTCAAATACACATAAACGAAGCTTCTAAAAATAAATGTACCATTTAGATAATCAGGGACAGGTGTGTCCTTTTTTAAACAAAGATGGATAATCGAAGAAAAAGGTCAGGTCCTTTTTGATAAAGAACTTGACCTAAATCTTAAGTTAATGACATTGTATGAATATGGGATTTGTGGTTTGTAGTGTTGCATATGTGTTATATACACAGGACTACCCTCACATTCCCTGAACTCCTCATAACTTTAACAAAGAAAGGACAATCATTATGAAAATACATTTTGCTTACTACAACCAATACAAGAATGGAATAGATATTGCTTTTGCAGACAATACGCTACTCTTTCTCTCATGTGCAGAAGCTGAAAAGAATCTTTACACTACACCAAATTCTCAAAGGCTTATTGATAACCTTGCGATTTAGAAACCTCTCAAATATGCTGCACTGGCTCTTGACGGAGAGTTGCAGTCATGGGCTGATGCTATGGATGAGGATTGGAGTCCGTAAAGTGAACTTCTATTCCTCTATGTATTTCAATTCTCTTTTTTTAAATGAAAGCATCGTTCCCTCTAATATTGTAACAATAGACTGATTTATCACATCGTCCTCTATTCCGCCAGCCTCAACTTCAACCAATTGATCATTTTCTTTATCAATTTTAACATGAATGATTTGATCAGAATCCGCCACAACTGCTAAATTTGGATTATGTGTGACCAATATAATTTGTCTCCTATTTTTAGCCGCCTGAATAAATGGTACAAGAACTTTAGTTACGCTTTGATTATCCAAATTGTCTTCTGGCTGATCGATTACTAACGGAATATCTCGCAAATCCAAGAGTAAATAAAAAATTAGTAATAATGCTCCTCTTTCTCCAGGCGATAATTTATCCAAAGTCTTGCCATCACTCACTAACTCATATTTATTGGTAAGATAACCTAATCCGAATAAATAATTATAAAAATCAAGCATCTTACTTTCCTTAATTTGTGGAATGATACCATCTGGAAATTCACTCATTTTTTCAATAATCTTCTTAGGAATATCCAAATACTCTTCAATGCTTTCAATATCTCCTAATTCTTCAATCGTTTTATATAATTGATAATTATCATCTTTGAAAATGTTTCTTTTTTGCTTATTTATATAGTCAAATACACTTTGCTGAAATGTTGTATCAATAACTAACCCTGACCTAATACATATGCTATAGTCACTTAATAGTTCGCTATTTTCGTTCAAAAAATCATCCACTGGCTTTTTAAACCTGTTATATATCTGTATTATTTTCTTTTTTTCTTTAAGTATATCTGCTGCTATTTCATCTCGTTTCATATAAAGTGGATTTAAATCTTCCTGTATTCCTCCACTTATATACTTTATTTCGTCTTCTACAACCTTTACTGCTTCCCTACGTGTTTTCTCAATATCACTCCATTCCTTCAAGCGGTTTAAATATTCATTATATTCTTGTATATGCTTATCTTCTTCTGCAACAATATCATTTTTTTCTTTTGTATACTTGATGAGCTGGATTTCTATACCACTTTCAGGATTCTTTAGTTTATCCTTCACCTCTGCTATAAGTTGATCTATTTCAGTTTTCTTCGCATTTACTGTTTCTTTATTAACTTTTATATGAAAAATTGTATTAACACTCAAATCAAACTCTACTAATTCTTCATTAATATGCTCCATAGACTTTGCAAAACGATTCTGTATTTCATCAATTTCTTCCAATATGCTTTGTAACTTACGAACCTTTTCATTCAATGAAAATAATTTCTGATTTTCACTTTCACTTTGATTTGACATTTCTTTTATTTTTTCTAAAACTGCGTCATACATTTCCTGCTTTTCTTTTGGTAGTTCAGGCTTTTCAATTTTCTTAGGTTTTATAGACATATGGGCTTCTAACTGAGTGTTCGCATCTTTTAACAGAGCCTCCTGTTTTATTTTATACGATGATAAAAGTTTTGTTTCTTTATCAATAATCTCCCTATTAACATTTGTTAAATCATTAATCAAAAATCCTATGTTTTCTTCTGTTGATTTAGTATACTTATCAATCAACTCATCAAAGTCTCTGCAATTTTCTTTGTCCATTTCTGTCAATCTAGAAAAAATAACATTATTTATTTCATCAGAAAAACGCTTAAATTCAGTATCTGTACAGATTTCTTCAAAATACTGTTGTGGAATACATTGACACCGTTCTACATTATTTACATCAGGAATATCCGAAAGATTCTTCTTAGTAGTTTCACCATTATTCTCCCATATTAATGATGCTTCAAAGTTAGATGCCAACTTATTTTTTAGGAATTTTCCCTTATTTAAAAAAGCAAATTTTTCGTAATTATGACTGTCTGCTAACAATCCTATTATTTCAGCTATTGCAGATTTCCCATTTCCTTTATTTCCAATAATACTTATTAATCCTGGATTCATTGGAATACAGATATTTTGAAACCATTTTCCTTTATTTCCATCATAGTTGTCAGCCCAATTAATAACTAACTTGTCAATATATTTGGTTGAATTTTTCTTTATACGTTCAATTTGTTCTGGAACTACTCCCAAATACATACGATTATCATAGTCAATCAGTGCTTGCCTTAATCCCTCAAAACTACAATCTGCCTTAACCCATGTACATCTTTCTTCCATGCTTTCATATTCACTTTTCTCGTGAGAATCCGATGCAACCATGCATGGCTTTCCAAACACAGCCTTATAAAATTTAGCATTCTTTGCTTCTTTCTTTTTATGATTTGGCAACTCAACTATGTCTATTTTCTTTTCTATTATTTCACTTTTCGTAATATCTAGAGTCTCATAGATTTCTTCTGGTGTAGCTTCTTTCTTTGGAACATGTGTCATTTCATTTTCAATGCTACCATGTTTATCTCCACCATGAATAATAACAAGACCACCTAATTTATGTGTTAGTTCAACAGCATCATCTAAATTGACAATGGTTGTTAAGAGTCCTCTTCCATAATCGCCATTCCCATTAGCTGTAATTTTGCTTTCAGTTAACCCAAGAACCGAACAAAAATTATCATATATATTCTGCCTAGTTGACTTAACATAGGTTTCACCTATCTTTATTTTCTGAGGAAATACGCAAATCAAATGTACTCCCTTTTTACCCTTATCGGTTTTAATTTCTATTCCAGGAATAAAATTGATCTGATCTTTATATAAACCTTTTTCATTTCCCTGAGTTTCGTATATATTCCAAATATCGTCTAATGCATCCACATTAGAATGATCTGTAATTGAAAACATCGAAATATTTTTTTCAATTAACTTATCAAAGATTTCCTCAACTGACATTTTAGTCCTAGATTCTTTTGAATATGTGGAATGCATATGTAAATTCCATAATCTCCACTCTGATCCCCTGTTTATCACAATATACCTTCTTTCATCTTTCTATAATAGCTATATACAGTTTATTTTCTCTACTAACTTCTCAATTGGCTCACATTCCCTTATCGAATAATGATATTTATCAATAATGCCTAACTGTTTTCCATTTTGATAGTCGTTCCTACTTGTTTTTCTTCTAAACGCCCTAGCATATCCATATAATCTATGTAATCTTTGTAATTCATCCACTTCCTGAAACACTACTATTCCACCTACATCCGAGCATGGTTTGTCAAACTTCCAAACTACATAAATAGGTATTTCTTTCCCATTCATCCTGTCTATTTCTTTACATTTAAAATAGCTTTGTAATTTGGGCTCATCAACAACTAAAGTCTCTTTTGCATACAAACCTACTCTCTCTTTTGACTTCATAAAAGCTTGTCCTTCAAGAAACTTTGCTTCTATTCTACAAACCAATTCTCTGCAACTAGAATCCCTATATACATTTATATCTGGATACTTATCAATTTCTGTCTTTTTGCATTTATAAATTGTATTATGTTCAACATACTCCATTAATTCTTTTACTAGATCATCTGAATTGAGCAAATCTCTTTCAAATGGATAATCCAGTTTTGATTTTCCATCACATTTATGACATAATCCACATTTTAATTTCTCATCATCTAATTCCGATAAACTAACTTTACAGCTTAACATTTTCCACTCCTATAGCCAATCTAAGGCTTTTTCTTTTATTTTTGCATACCATTCATTTTCATCAGTTGCAGTCTTTGCCTGTTCAAGCGAATAATCAAATATTCTCTTTACTTGCTCAGGATTTGGTACATATCCAGCTTTATATGATTGCTCAACCATATTTATAAAAACATCTAATTCTAGTGGAATAATTACAGATTGTCCACCATAAAATGCAATATTTACCGTATGTAACGCATAAAAATATGCAATACAAGATTCGTTTATTTTCGGAGCAATAAATAAGCAATATGCATCTTTTCCTATTTCTTTCTTAAGTTTTGCAAGATGACGAGATACAGGCTCTCCTTCCATCTCATATTGTTTCTGACCTAATTGCATTGTAACTTCCACTGCCACCCCGAATTCTCCATAATCGCAAACAATATCAGGCATATTCCCTGCTGCCGTTGACATTGGCTGTCCCTTATCATCCAATTTAAGATTTGCCTTAATATCTCCACCATCAAGCATTGTCATAGCTCTCCAAGTATTCCACTCTAACATAAGTGGAGCATCATAAAGAACATTCTTTTTGATATCATCAAATGTGTTCATAACATCTGCATATTCCTTGTATTCCTTAAGATCTGCAATTTGCTTTGTTATAATTGCAGTTTTCTTACTTAAGATTGCATCTTCAAGCATATCTTTCAAGTGTTCAGTAGTTTCAGTAATAAGCACTTCTTTACCCGTAACCTCTGTCACCTGCTTTATCAGACGCTTTCTATCATCCGAATATAGCACTGGAATTGACATATCAAATAGATATTTTTTATATTCATCTTCATCATCAACAAATACTGGTTTACGATCAATGCTATTCAAGAAAAATTCAACTTCTCTTTTCTTTTCTGGCATTATGGAAAGTGAATGACCACGCTGTGATATCTCCACCATTCCTGTTGCCCTCAAATATCTAAAGCAGGCATCTGCATAATCTCTCATATTACTTGCTTTTGTTCTGACGAATTTTTCAAGTGAAGCATCTCTTGATTCTCTTGTCTGCGTATTACCTCCGTCGATATCATTTTTATATATCCTTTCGACTTGAGTGCGAAGATATTTGCCTCGAAACATCTTGTAGCTTCCTTCTGCATATGCTTTCATTCTTCTAAACTGCTTTATTTCAGCAACAACACTATCAAATTTATTATAATGAGTTAGCTGCATACCAAATATCATCAACTCATCGAAACTTATTGTTCCTAATTCATAAATTAATCGGAACATTTCGAGATATGGCTTTACTCCAAATAATCCATTAAATTGTTCAGGTTCTTTATGATATGGCGATGGTAATTGGAATTTCAAAAGCTGTCTTAACAATGTTTCTTCTGTTCGCTTTCCACTAATTAGTTTTTTCCCTGAATCTGTTAGTTTTATTGTTGGTTTCAAGTCAACAAATCCAAGTGCTTTGGGCGCTCTTGTTATTCTATCCCTAGCGCTCAAAGCCATATCTTTTGCTGAGCCCTTACCTTCAAAGTCACTACCGTCTGCCAACTTCTTAATAAATTCTACTTGTGTATCTGTGTTCCATACTTTTCCATCAAAATACTTATCTAGGACTTCTATTTCTGGAATCATTTTTAACGGGGATCTTGGTGAAGTCGTAAAAAATAATGTTTTACTTTTTAAATATGCCATTTTCATCCTCCCTTAGTAATTTGTCACAATTATATGTTTTGCATCTGCTTTAAACCGATTTCTTATATTTACAGCATATGATTTATCGTATTCTTCAACTATATATTTTCCATATAATTCTTCAGTTAAAACTGTTTTCCCTATAACCAACAATGCTTTACATGATAAATTAACAAAATCATTCGCCAATCTTCTATGTTCGTCTTCACCAAATCCATTTTTATATGTTTCATTTCCATAATCACTAAATACACAATCATATGGTGGATCTAAAAATATAAAATCATCATTTCTTGCCATATCGAAAATTTCTGAATAATCACGATTATATATCTCTGTTCTCTTCAACAATTGATAATGCTTATCTGTGATTAATTTCGTATTAAAATTTTTGTATCTTCCAAATGGCACATTATATTCTCCACTTGCATTATATCTGATCATTCCTGAATACGCTGTCTTGTTAATAAAATAGTATATAACTGCATCTAAATATTCACATTCTATTTTATGATTAAACATATTTCTCAGATTATAATACAATGCTTCATTTTTATTTTCCACTCTAACATCTGGGGTTTTCTTTTTTAATTCTTCATACTCTTTTTGATTTTTTTCATATATTTTTTGAAGCTCATCTAATTGCTTCCTTGCAACTGGATATTCCTCTTTCATTTGCTGATAAAAGGAATATAACTTTGTGTTAACATCATTTATTATTGCATTTTGGGGTTCTAAATAAAAATATAGTGCCCCGCCCCCAAAAAATGGTTCGATATATCTGTTATACTCCGATGGCATATTATTAATAAAATGTGATATTTCTTTCGATTTACCACCTCTATATTTAATCATTGAATTCATAGTGTTTTCCTCCTCGTAGATTCAACCATACTAAATTATACTACTTTTTTCTTTTATTTACTATTATTTTTTCAATGCCAGAAATATCATTAATTATGACACTTCAAAAACATCCTAGGTTCAAATTGAATCCCCCCTCATCCCCTATCTCCCCTCATACGCTTCCCATAATCTCTTCTGTTCCGCACTTATCCTCAGTATCTCCTGCAAATCCCTCGCCATAGCTTTGACATTCGCATCCATCTGCTCTACAGTACCTGTACGATTACAGGCTTTAATTTCATGCTGTACTTCTTCTTTTGAATACATCTCCTTCGTTTCCACATTCATATATCCAAGTGATGTATAGCTATATCCATCCCTTGTATCTCCGAATACCGGAGCAACTTCCCATTTGGAAGTTTTCCACCTCATAAGCCTTGGGAACCAACACAATCCTTCTTTTATCAGTTCTTTGAATGCCTCTAGCAGTTTTCCAATTTCATACAAGATCCCACGAAATGAATTTCCGGCATCAATTGTTTTATCCGCTTCCACCTGATTAGCATATTCTTCAATGGTAGGTGCAAATAATCTGAATGATGATACAAAAGCTTTGATTCTATCAAGCAATACCACTGCTTTTTTTGCCTCATCTGTAGTATATTCAATCTCCTGATTTACAGATTGAAGTTCTAACCTTTTTCCTTCCAGCTCATTTGATATACGCTGCGATTCTCTTTTATCCATATCCGACAATGCCTTCTCAATCCTCCTCTTATTCTCAAGATATGAAATCTCTGATTCCAGTTTTTCCTTTTTATCTGTATATTCTCGTTCCAGACACTTTTCTTTCTCGACTATTTCATCCCTTTTCTCATTAAATTCTTTATTCAGTTTCCCATCTAGAATGCTGTATGCCATTTTTGAACTAAGTAGTTCCATTTCTGCATCATATACTTGCTCGTGCAACTCTTCTAAATGCTCCGTTTCTTTTTCTACTTTGTATTCTGCCACTGATAAATCATAATTTCTTCCAAGACTTTTTTCTGATAAATCTTCATGTGTATGATATCTGAAGCACATCCCAGCTTCCTCTCTTAATTTATCCTGTAAAATTACTGAAAGCGTTTCCGGTGTAAATACATTTCTTTTCAAAACCTTCTTCCTAAGTCCTCTCTTAGCACCTTCCCATACTGGTACTCCTACCACATGAACATGTGGACTTGCTTCATCAAAATGAATTACTGCATTTGCAATTTTAAATTCTGGCAACAGTTCCTCCAGCTTTTTAATCAGAAAACTATACACATAATACATTTTGTCCTTAACATCATCATGTTCATTCCAAAAATCCTTATCTCCACATTGAAATATTATCTCAACAGCCATATCCTGTTCCAGATTTGCCACATGTTCAAAATAATCATCAATCTTTCGTTCTGCTCTCTTTTGTTTTTCATTGTATTCTTTTACAACTTCATCAAATTCCTGATGATAAACATTCTTCACATCCTGAAGCAAATCATCTGTTCCTCGCAAAACTATAATATTATCTTTGCTATAATCTTCTGATTTGTACTTTCTTAAATTGTGTTTTGCCACTCCAGGCAATTTACTCTTACTTGTGATAGCACTTTTCTTGTTGCTAATGTGTGCTGTATAAGACGTATTCCCCATAAGCAAATCTCCTCTCTTATCTGTAAAAAATTTTCTCGGAGCATATGCTTATCATCTTGGCTCTGCCACAGATGATAACCCCTTAGCAGTTTTGGCAAGCCAATACTGCGGTGGTTCTCCGAGGGTTTCAATATTAACTGTTACAACTACCAAGAGTTTAATAATCTGTTCCTTTAAGAAATACAGACTCTAAACTCTTATAAGAATTCAGAATCTGCTTTTCCAAACATTCAGATTTTTAAACTCTTTCATCTGGCATAATCCATGTCCAAAAACTTGTTCCATTATTTAACTTACTTTTTCCTGAAGTAATTCCCAATTTCTTCTTAGCAGATAAAAGAGTATTTCTTTTAATTCCCCTTTTCGCTGCTTCCTGTAAAATATCATTAGATGCAATCTCCTTCGATAACCCGAAGAACTCTTTAATAAAGTTTTCCGCAATATCCAGTTTCTTTTTGCCTCGTCCTTCATTCCCCATCAGTAATTCATCAATGGTAATGTCATATGGACCGATACAAATCATTCCCCTATCTTCCGTCATTTCAAATCCAATGGCATCTCCTGCCGGTGCAAGAGAAGATTTGTCATGTGTCATAATTCTAATATTAGGTTTATCTCGAAGTCTTGCTACCAGTAACACACTTCTTGCTGTTGCCTGAATATCAATGGAACCTAAGCCTCTATAAGTTGATTTGCTCCCAGCAGCCTTATTCATATGACCGATAAGAATAACTGCGCAATTGTATTTTTCTGCAATCATTCCCAGATGTTTTAACACCGGTCTTATTTCATTTGCTCTGTGCATGTCAACCTTAGCTCCGATATAAGCCTGTATTGTATCAAGAATAATCAATTTTGCTCCTGTTTCAACGATTGCTTTCTCAAGCCGGTCATCTGTCATACATAACTCTTTTTCCGTTTCATCAATGACACGTATCATGGAACAGTCCGCCCCGGCCTTTTCCAATCTTGGCTTTATAGTATCATCAATACCATCTTCTGCTGTCTGATAAATAATATGAATTGGCTCATATGCTTTATCATCATCACAGGGAAGTGGCAAGCCCTTGCTAAGGGCTGCCGCCAACATCAATACAAGTGTTGTCTTTCCTTCTCCTGGATCTCCTTCAATTATGGTTATCTTTCCATAAGGTATATATGGATACCATAACCACTCCACTTCTTTTGAAACCACATCCTCCATATGGATAAGCTTCAATTCTACATTCTGCTGTTCATTCATAAACTTCCTCCTTGTCAAACTGCTTCTTCATTAAAATAACCTGTTTCTTCCCAAACCCGTTTATCCGGGCAATAATAGCTATATTCATTTGAATTTCCTACTTTTATTGCCGTTCCAAATTTGAGTATTCCTTGTTGTAATCCCAGCCTTACATACTGTGCATCCTTCCCTATTGCGCTTGCAATTTCCTTTATCGGTACATTTCTTCCTGTAAAGGCTGGTAAATCAACCTTATAAAGAACTTCTGGCATATTTACCACCTGTTTCTATAGAGCATTTCTTGCTCTGTTATGTTTTGCATTATACAGACCTTTATTTGCTCTGTTAATAGTTTATAATTAAATGTTGACTAATAGATATTAGTATGTTATATTTGCAATTACAGGAGGTTGGTGCGATGAATACAGGTAAAAAGATTAAGTTAATTCGAACGTTTCGTGGATTAACTCAAAAAGAACTTGGAGAGGCTTGCGGAATACATGAAGTTGCAATCCGCAAATATGAACTTGGAAAGAATCTTCCAAAATCGGAACAGCTTAGAAAAATCGCAGAAGCACTAAATGTTAATGTAAATTCATTGGTAGAATTTGATATTGAAGCTGATGGAGATGTATTACCATTACTTTTTGCAATTGACGAAGTGTTTGATGTGTCTATTAAAGACATTGATGGAGAACCCGGAATATTCTTTTCCAACAAAAGTCTCATACAATTTCTAAAAGACTGGCAGGCAATGAAGGAATTACTTGCTTCTGGTAGCCAGACTCAAGACAATTATGAGATTTGGAAAACAATTCGTCCAAATGTAACAAAAGTAACCCACGAATAATAATCATTTTACACCTTTGCTATCAGCTTTCTAGTAAATAGCGAAAGGATGGTGCTTATGAAGTTACCCAACGGATACGGAAGTGTTGTAAAACTTTCCGGCAAAAGAAGAAGACCTTATCAAGTGCGAAAAACGATAGGCTGGCACTATGATAAGGAAAAAGACAAACAGGTTCAGGATATGATTACGATTGGATATGCAGCTACAAAGGCAGAAGCCTTGCAGATACTTGCGGAATACAATAATAATCCATTTGACACCAAGACTGCTAAGATGACCTTTTCAGATGTATATGAAGAATGGTCAAAGCGTAAGTTTCCAACTATTTCTGAATCTAATGTAAAAGGATACTCTGCTTCATATAAAGCGTGTGAATCCCTTTACAACAAAGTATTCAAGGATATTAAGCTAGTTGATTTACAGACTGTCATTGATACGTGTGGCAAGAATTTCCCCACACTAAAGAAAATCAAAGGGTTATTCAATCAGCTATATGACTATGCCTTGAAGAATGATATTTGCAACAAAGACTATTCCAGCTACGTGGATGTCGCTCAGTATAAGGATCGTAATCCTAACAAATATGACAGAAACAAATTTGAAAAAAACGAAATTGATATGATATGGGAGCAAAAGGAAGATAAATATTATCAGATTGTATTAATGCTTCTATACAGTGGAGTTCGAGTTTCAGAATTGCTGGATTTGAAAAAAGAAAATGTTCATCTGGAAGAACAGTATTTTGATGTTATCTGTAGTAAAATAGAAAATGGTATTCGAAAGGTTCCCATAACAGATAAGCTTCTGCCATACTACAAAAACTGGTATGAATCCTGTCCGGAATGTGAATATCTACTTCACACAGAGGAAGGAAATCATTTCCTATACCGAAACTACTACGATAGCTATTTTAAACCTTTAATGGAACAGTTAAATATTAATCGTACGCCCATTGTTGTAGGCATACCTGCATTTCAATGTTAGCGGAAGCCGGTGTGAATCAGACGATAATCAAAAAGATTGTAGGACACTCCGGTGCTATGACTTTGACCGAAAAAGTATATACCCACTTTAATGTTAAGGATCTTATAGATGAGATTAATAAGATTTAAATTTAAGAAAGGACATTCCCCAGTATTTCTACTGAAAAATGTCCTATACATATCATAATCTTTGTTGCATACCTGTTGCATATGTGTTGCATTTGATGTAAATCCCAGCACATCTGACAACTTTCCACAACTTCTGTAACCCTTGTAAAATGGGCTTTTCTTGATATCTTTGTTTCCGAAAGATTATCTCTTTGAGAACTGAGGAGCTCTTCTCGCAGCCTTTAAGCCGTACTTCTTTCTCTCCTTCATTCTTGGGTCTCTTGTAAGGTATCCTGCCTTCTTGAGGATTGGTCTGTACTGCTCTGAGTCAACCTCAAGTAATGCTCTTGAAATACCATGTCTGATAGCACCAGCCTGACCTGTGAAGCCACCGCCCTTTACATTAACCTTTACGTCATATTTACCTTCTGTGCCTGTAGCAACAAGAGGCTGTTTCACGATAACCTTTAATGTATCAAGACCGAAATACTCTTCCATGTCTTTCTTGTTTATTGTAATCTTACCAGTACCAGGAGCAATATAAACTCTGGCGATACTGCTTTTTCTTCTTCCTGTTCCATAGAACTTTGTTGTCTTAGCCATTTCTTATAATCCTCCCTCTTAGTACTTAATCTCTAAAACTTCCGGCTGCTGAGCCTGATGCTTATGCTCAGGACCTGCATATACATGAAGCTTATCAATCATGCTTCTTCCAAGTGGTCCTTTTGGAAGCATACCTTTAACTGCTAAACGGATTACATCCTCCGGCTTCTTAGCCATCTTCTCTTTTAATGTTGTCTCTTTCATACCGCCAACATAATCTGAATGATTATAATAAATCTTCTGCTCCATCTTCTTACCGGTTACTTTAATCTTGTCAGCGTTTACAACTATTACATAATCACCAGTATCAATATGTGGTGTAAATGTCGGCTTATTCTTGCCTCTTAATATGCTTGCTATCTCTGAAGATAAACGTCCTAAAGTATGTCCTGTAGCGTCAACTACATACCACTTTCTCTCTATTGTTGATGGGCTTGCCATAAAGCTCTTCATCGTGGTACCTCCTAAAAAATTTAAAATAATATGGTATATATCAATACGCTGCTTACCGGGGCATTGGTTCACAGTGTATATATAAACTTCACACATCTACACATTATATTATACTCAACCGGGCGTGTCAACGAATTTTTTCCATTTTTATTGCAATTTTTTCATTCAAAAATTTTTGCATTTTTCATTTTATTCAATCTTTAAATATGGCTCACACAGAAAGTCCGTAAAATCCTCCGGCTCGAAGTCACAATCGCCGCCAGAATATTGTACATGAACATGGATGCAGCAGTCACTGTCACAGTTTGGCAAATCCCTATAGAAATTCACTAACCTCCATACGTTATTTTTGTATTTTGTTTTCTGATTCACGCAATACCACTCCGTACCGTCATCTGCCTCAATCAGGCTCATCTCATTTGTTTCACATGCATTGTCATAATATTTATACCATTCTTCCGCACTGTGTTCCGCAGTATATTTTTCAAATTGTACATCAAAATAATGCTTTTGTTTTCCTTCTATTTTGCCGCCTTTTGCCCATGTATTCAAGGATTTTCCATCTGACTCTTCATATGGCTCATATCTTTCCGGCAAAGTCACTGTCACTTTTGTAGAGCCATCTTCTGTAAATATCTCATACGATGGTCCAAGTTTTTCTTCTTCCGTACTGTTTTCCTTTGAATACGCTTCTGATTTTTCTGCTTCATCTGCGCCTGTATTTTTTAATCCGTCATCTGAATTATCTGCGGTTACTTCTGAAACAATTTCTCTGTCATCTCTCGGATTATTCTCTTCCTTCCTTACGTTCAAAACTATAGCCGCCGCAGTACCGGCAACAACTGCTGTCGCTGCTGCTCCAACTGCTATTTTAAACTTTGCTGCTTTTAATATCGCTTTTACACCTTTTCCTGCCGCCTCTAAAAATGCCGGTGCAGCATACGGTACATACATATTTTGTACCTCTGCAACAAGAAGACTTGTGAGAAATGGCAAGGCAGCAACCGAATAAAGCTTATCGCCGCTTTTCTTTTCATACTGCTCTACACCTGCCTTGATTTTTCCTCTTGCTGCGCTCAAACGATATGTCACTGTTCCGACCGGACATCCCATCAGCTCGGCAATTTCCGCCGCGGTCAGACCGTCAAAATAATAAAGAATAACGGTTTGATATAATGTATCCGACAGGCTGGTTTTCATAATATTTAACACAAGCTGCCTTTTTTCCTGACTCGCTGCATACTCCTCAGGAAGAAAATTTTCATTTTCCTCTAAAACAGAATTTTCTATCTCCTCATCCTTCACCAGCTCAGGTTTCTTCTTTTTTAAATAATTCATGCTTTTATTTGCGGCAATTCTTGCAACCCATGCCATGAATTTATCAGGCTCATTCAAGCTGTTTAACTGCTCAAATGCAGTCAGATAAACATCCTGTGCCAAATCAAGTGCATCCTGTTCGTTTTTTAAAAAGCTGATACATGTAAAATAAACCGCTCTGTAACTTAGAGCATACAGCCGTTCAAATGCTTTTTTGTCCCCTTCGGCTGCTGTCTTTACTAACTGCTCTACGTTGTCTGCATTATTCATCCTGCGTTTCCCTCCTGCTCTGCCCTTTTAAATCTATCCCATATTGTATATACGACTCTTTTTTTGCTTTTCTAAATAGCCCGCTCATTACATTTTATACCTTTTAATACTTCAATTTTAATTATATTTTTCAATCTTAAGAGCCGAACTGCTTAACAAATCCGTAAAATCTTCCGGTTTTAAATCATCACCATTAAAATTATAAATCTTCACATATATACAGCAAGGGTCTTCCTCATTGCAAGTCGGCAAATCAGCACAAAAATAAAGGGTCTTGTCGTAATCAATATCATCCTCCGCAAATACATGCTGCTCTACCTGATTGAGATAAAGCCATTTCATTCCATTCTCACCCTCTATTACACCCGTTTCGCTTGTTACACCATCATTTCCCAGTTGTCCGTTTTTTTGCCAAAAATCAATACGCTCCTGTGCGTTTTTATCAAACGCAATCCAAAGATAGTTTCCGCTATCTGATTTATTATATGAAATGTATGTATCCGTTTTTTCCTTGATAACATATTCTTTCGGCATTGTCACTATTGCCTTCGTACAAAATTCATCCGAACCAATTGGTATATCAAAGTCCCTACTGACAATTTCGTTATCAGCAAGCTTCGGACTGCCTGCCTCCGCTGATTCTTCTGATAATTCTGTACTTGTTGCTATCCCATCACCTTTTTCAATCTTAAGCGTCGGTTCGCATAATAAATCAGTAAAATCTTCCGGCTCAAGTTCACATTTTCTGTCATAGTGACCTACCATAAAACAGATACATCCATCATCCTCACCGGTCGGTAAATCCTTGAAGAAATAAAGAAGTCTGTCGCCATCATCCTCTATCTGATTTAAACAATACCATTCGCTGCTATCGTCTGCCGTAATCTGGCTCAGCTCATTTTTTTCACACGCTGCGCTGTGTAATCCTTTCCACCAGTCAGCATTATACTCTGCCTTCTGACTGTCAAACCATATGTCTATATAATGTTCGCCGTTGATTCTACCGCTTTTCGCACTGAATGTCAGTTTTTTTCCAATATTGTCTTCATATGTAACATTCTCATATTCCTTTGGCAATGTGACTGTAACCTTTGCAGAATTATCTTCATTGAAAATTTCGTATGAATCTCCTGTGCTTTCTGCTTCGTTACGCACCTCATTTGCTTCTGCATTTCCCGAGGCATCATTTTCCTTTTCTGAAATATCTGCATTATCTTTCTCATCTGCTGTAGGCGTATTATCTGCCGCTTCTTCTGTTACAACACCTCTGTCATCTGTGAGCTTGTTCTTATCTTTGCCTGCGCCCACAATTATAACTGCGATAACTCCCCCAACAACCGCTGCCGCTGCGATTCCGGCTGCAATTTTAATCTTTGTTGTTTTTAACATAGCTTTTACTCCTTTTCCTGCCATTTCTGCATATCCATTGTATTTGGAACGTAACATCATTTGTATTAGCCATAATACATTTTTCCTCTGAATACTTGTTCCTCTTTATATAGACAAATCTAAATATCATTTTATTGGCTTTTTTCAAAAAAATTTTTATTTTAAATATTCAATTCCCACAAGTGTCAATCCCCTTGCCTCCGCTGTAGGGCCTGCCTTGCTTCTGTCCTTTGCAAGCAGAATTTCCTGCACATACGAAGGCTCATACATTCCCATGCCGCATTTTAAAAGCGTTCCCATAATAATTCTTACCATATTATATAAGAAGCCCGTACCGCAAATCCGCATGGTAATCATGCTTCCCTCCTTCGTGAATTGAATATCCGTCACGTTCCGCACTGTGCTTTCCACCTGTGTCCTCGGTGAACAAAAGGATTTAAAATCATGTTCACCTATCAGATATGCTGCCGCCTCCTGCATTCGTTCTATATCGATATGAAAATAAACAAATTTAGAATACAAGCGGACTGTTGGATTCGGAAATCGGTCGTTCCATATTTTATACTCATACGTTTTAATCGTATCACAATAACGAGGATGAAAATTATCGGCAACCTGACAGGAGTCCGTAATGACAATATCCTCCGGCAGTCTTTGATTCAGTGCAAATGATAACTTATCCGGCGGTATCCTTGTCGCAGTATCAAATACCGCCACATTCCCAAGTGCATGTACACCCGAATCCGTACGGCTTGCACCTATTATATGAATATCCTCACCAAGCAGCCCTGAAAGTTCACGATTAAGCACCTCTTCAATCGTTATTCCATTGTTCTGTATCTGCCATCCACAATAATTCGTTCCATCATATGCAACAGTTAATTTTACGCGCACCATTTGCATTTCCTTTCTAATATATGTATGAAGCCAAACTTCTATATTGGATTTTACACATTGTTCCTGCTATAAGCAAGTCCAAAATCATATACGAGTCGAACGATAAGCAGCTTTGCGCATATAGTAAATAAAACGCAAAACTATAAAGGTATGAAAAAATATGTGGAAATATGTTAAATTATCACTCGAAACGCATCTTTTCTTCGCACGCATCATGAAGGAACATTCTCTTTTTCTGCTTGTTGGTTTCCCTGAAATCAATACAAAATATCGTGAAAAAGCAGACTGGTTTCGGACACAGTTTGAAGAAGGTCTGAAAGAAACGGTACATCTTGCAAATGGCATCGTAAATGCTGATGTACTAAGTTCCTGTGAAATCGTGACCGAGTTTACCATGAAAGCCGAAGAACAGACAGAAAAGCTTACAGGCGTTCCTATTAACTGTCAGATTACTGCTGCCGAACACAAACTGCGCCCGGGAAATTCGTGTGGCATAAACAGGGAAATGGTACAAAAAGTAAGGGCGCTTAACAGACGAATGTTTCAGCTTGTAAACGGTCTGATTGAATTTAAGGAAAATGTTCTTCAGGAAGTGCTGTCCTGCAAACTATACACATCAAATTATCCGCTCTTAATTGAGCATATTATTCGTGAAGCAAAGCTTTACCGTTCTACCATATCAGAGCTTGAACGAAACGGCTGCATTTCCTCATCTAACAGGAAATCAATGGAACAATTCTGGAATCAGATTATGATGGAGCATGCACAATTTATCAGGGGACTGTTAGACCCTACAGAATGTGAGCTGATTGATACAGCAAATAAATTTGCCGATGACTACTGCAAGCTTATCAACCTTGCAAGGGAACGTGATATGTGTACAATGGATGAACTGACAAGAAAAACCATTCAGACTACGAAAGCTTATCAGCAGTTCAAGACAGCAGGTACAGAAGGCATCATAGGCTGCAATATCCGCTCCGTCATTCTGCCGCTGCTCGCAGACCACGTCTTGAGAGAGGCAAATCATTACCTGAGAATATTGAAAACGCCATAAGAAGGAAGGTAACAATATGGAATTATGCCAATATCCTATAGAAGAAAATACGAGAATCTTCCATATTGAAGCAATACAGCTTCCAATCGTATACAACAAATATGGAGACCATGATTCAAATGGTCTGCTCTATGTATTAGAGGAAGATTCCGAAAGAATAAAGAGAGAGGCTCTCCGCAGATTTGAAATGAGTCCTCCGCAGCCCTATGAAGAGGTACGCCCTCTTGTTATCAGGGCAAATCTGGGCGATACCATAAAGATACGCTTCAGACATAAACTAAAACGAAGACTTTCGATTCATGTACAGGGCCTTTCGTATGATATAAAAAACTCTGATGGTGCAAACGTGGGATTTAATCCTGACAGCACAACAAACGAAGAAATCTGGTATACATGGTACGCCGCCGAAGAGGGTGTTTTCTTATTCCATGACATGGCAGATGCCCGAAGCACTGAAGATGCTACAAATATTCATGGTTTGTTTGGCGCCATCATCGTAGAGCCGCCTTCGGCAATATGGACGAATCCTGAAACAGGTGAAGAGCTTGAAAGCGGACTGATGGCAGATATTTATCAGCCGGGAAAACCTGCATTTCGTGAATACAGCGTGTTCTTCCATGACGAACTGGAGATACTGAACAAAGACGGAGCGCCCCCTGTTGACCCACATACGAATCTGCCCTCGGCTACAACGGCAATCAGCTACCGTTCCGAACCAATGCGCAACCGAATGTCTATGACACATGAGCCGGCAGATTCCGGAGAAGATATCTCCATGAGTTCATGGGTATACGGAGACCCTGCACCGCCTATTCTTCATGCTTATGTAGGCGACCCTATAAAAATCAGGCTGGTTCATGGCGGAATAAAGGAAACGCATGTCTTTCATCTGCATAACCATCAATGGCGGCTTGAGTCTGAAAATCCGGTATCGACAATTCTGGATTCTATTTCCATCAGTCCGCAGGAATGTTATACTCTTGATATTTTGTATGGAGCAGGAAGTCTCAATCGTGTAATCGGTGATGTGATTTTCCATTGTCATCTCTATCCGCATTTTCATGAGGGAATGTGGACCTTACTGCGTATTCATGACCGACTTGAAGATGGTAGCGGTGAACTGCCTGATAAAACACCTGTCCCGCCGCTTCTGCCGCTTAAAGACAGGGAAGCTCCGCCCAAAAAGGATAAGCTGCATCCCGGATATCCGAATTTTATCAATGGCGAGCCGGGCGAAAGCCCTCTTCAGCCACCTTTCGGTGTTTTGGATAAAGACGGAAACCCTATAAATGAACCTACACCGTTGGAAGAAGCTAATTTTGTGCCAAATGCCGTACCCGGCGCATTATATACAGACACCTGCCCCTGTCATACTGCAAATGGAGAATGTTGTCAGAAAAACATAAAAATTTTTGAAATAGCTATGGTACAGGCGAAAATCACCTACAACAGCTATGGCTGGAACGACCCGCAAGGCCGCTTCTTTGTCCTTAAAGAGGAGCTGGAACGTCATGGCGGTCTTGAGGAGTATATAAAAAAGGTTGAGCAACAGAAAATACGGGTAGAGCCGCTGGTAATTCGTGCCAACGCGGGTGACTGTATTGAGCTGCATACGACAAATCTCCTGCCTGAATATATTGAGGAAAGTCCATTCCAGCTTCGCACCAAAACAGATATCGTCGGTCATCATTTGCATCTGGTGAAATTTGATACCATTGTATCAGACGGTTCTGCCAACGGTTGGAATAATATTGCAGGCGCAAGGAAATATGAAACACTGATTGAACGCTTTTTTGCAGACGAGGAACTGCGCACGATATTCTTCCACGACCATCTTTTTGCCAATTCCCATCAACAGCATGGCCTGTTCGGTGCATTAATTATAGAAGAAGCGGGCGCTACCTTCCACAATCCTAAAAATGGTAAAGAACTCTGCTTCGGAACGCAGGCTGTAATAAAACGAAGAAACGGCACTTCATTTCGTGAGTTCGCATTATTTACCCACGATTTTGCACTTCTCTTTGACAAAGATGGAAACGCGCTGAATCCGCCCGCCGTACCCGGTTCGCATGACGACCCCGGCGTTATGGGCATTAACTATCGTGCCGAGCCAATGAGAGAACGTCTGCACAGAAAAGATGACCCTGCCTACCTGTTCAGCTCATTTGTACATGGAGACCCTGCCACACCGATTTTGGAGAGCTATCCGGGTGATGAACTGATGATACGCCTTTTAGATGGCGCTCACGAGGAACAGCACGCCTTAAATATCACCGGAATGTCATGGCACCGGGAGCCTTCGGATTTAAAGTCACCGCTTACAGCATCACAAACACTGGGAATATCCGAAGCCTTTAGCCTGAATATAACAGAGCCATATGGCGCAGGTGATTATCTGTATTATTCCGGTGGTATAGACGACGCATGGCTCGGTCTATGGGGAATTATCCGCGTACACGACCGATATAAGAAAAATCTGAAACCACTATGCAAAAGAAAAAATCAAATTATGCCGCTTCCCCCTTGTCCGAAGCTTGGAGATGTTATCAGACGTTATGAAATTGTGGCAATACAGACAAAGCTTATTTACAACCGATATGGCGATTATGACCCTGACGGTCTGGTATTTGTTCCGCTTGAAGATGCAGAGCTGGTGCTTGCGGGGAAATGCCAACCGAAACCATTGATTATACGGGCAAATACAGGCGACTGGATTGAAATAACACTTCATAATGCACTGAAACACAATGTACCATATTATGACTACCCAAGAGTACCGCTTGATGAAAAGCATACCCCTTCAACGCGCGTTTCGCTGAATCCGCAATTTTTGCAATATGATGCGGCGAATGATTCCGGAATAAACGTGGGATATAATCCAAAGGAACAGACCGTAGGAATCGGTGAAAGCCGCCGCTATCTCTGGCATGCTGACCGCGAGTACGGTGCATGTATCCTACAGTCCTTTGGCGATATGAGAAACCATCGTTATCATGGTCTGTTCGGTGCGGTGATTGTTGAACCTGCCGGAGCAAAATGGTACAGGAATTTTTCACTAAAGCGTGATGACTTTGCAGAACAGACCGTTGTAACCGCTCCCGGTATGGAGAGTTTCCGGGAATTTGTCTTATTTATACAAAACGGAATAAGACTGCTTGATACAGAAGGCAACATTATTAAAACAGCGTCAGGCGATGCGGAAGAGCCTTTAGATGCAGAGGACACAGGAGAAAAGGGCTATAATTACCGTTCCGAACGTTTTGCCAACCGCCTGAAAAACGATAAACGTATATGGAAGGTCTTTAGCAGTAAAGTTCATGGCGAACCGTCAACACCGCTGTTTAAGGCTTATTCAGGCGACAGGGTAATCTTCCGTACCATGATGCCTGCTGACAAACCGAGAAATACCTCCCTTGCAATACATGGGCATCTGTGGAAGGAACAGCCACAAGACCCGTTTTCAAGAACAATTCCGATACAGGGAGCTATCAGTATCGGCAACAAATTTGATATGGAGTTAAAAGACGGCGCTTCCTGCCCTGGTGATTATCTATATCGTTCCGGCAGCTTTGCCTGGGATGTAGAGTCCGGCATGTGGGGCATCTTCAGAGTACTGAAACGCTCGCTTGGCTGCAAATGCAGAGATGCCTGCGGCAAAATCAAGTGCCGCTTAAGCAGGAAAAAATAGATAAATATCGCTAAATGCTTCACCGGGGCTGTAAAAAAATTCAGAATTTTTTTACAGCCCCGAAACATATTATCAAATTAAATAGCTATAATTACATCAGAAGAAACATAGCATTTGAATATATGATTAAAAACAAAATCGATGCGCAACAATAACAACTGTATATAAAAGCATTATTATATAAGCAAAATAATCTTCTTTTTCATATTTGAGAGGAGTCATTCTGCTTCTCCCCTCTCCTCCATGAAAACATCTTGCATCCATCGCTTCTGCCAAATCGGCAGCACGTCTTATCGCAGAAACAAACAGCGGAATAAATACAGGCGTATAACTTTTTATCCTTTTCAATATATTTCCACTCTCAAAGTCCGCTCCTCTTGAAAGCTGCGCCTTCATGATTTTATCAAGCTCCTCCATGAATACAGGTATAAACCGAAGTGCGATTGTAAGCATCATCGCAAGCTCTGCCACAGGAACTTTAAATACCTTTAGAAAGCCAAGCGCCGCTTCCAGACCTGCCGCAAGGCTCATCGGCATCGTTGTATAGGTCATCACAGCCGAACCAAGTATCAGATATACCAGTCTGACCGTAACCTTTATCGTTGTATACAGGCTTCCCGTTGTTATATGAAGCTTCCATACCGTAAACAGTATATCCCCTGAACCGTTAAACAGGCTGAATAATGCGGTGAACGCAATAAAAATCCATACCACCTTCAGTCCCCTTACCATATAAGTAAACGGAACTTTAGCCAAGCCTATATAAACAGCAAGAAATGCCGTAGCAGCTATCAGCATATACAAATCATCACAAAAAAACAATGTTATTGCATATACCAATGTTATAAAAAGCTTACTTCTTGCATCTAATCTGTGTATCAGAGATGTTGCATTATAATATTGTCCTATCGTAATATCCCTAATCATATCTTCTCCTGCCAAAACGCACAAATCATTATCATTCACCGATGTGTGTCTTTATTTCATTTACAACAGCTTCCAACTTGTTAGAAACAAGCGCCATTTCCGGCTTCATTTTTTGTTTAAATATATACATATCCGGAAGCGCAAGCTTATTTTCAGTGACAAACAGTTCATCAGCAAATGCCATATCCGGGTTTCCGTCAAATACAATGCAGCCGCTATTCATAACAATAAGTCTGTCAGCCACCTCATATACGTCATTCATGTCATGTGAAACCAATATGACCGTTGCATTTTCCCTGTTCTTAAAATCATTGATACACTGAAACAGCATATTTTTCCCCTCAAAATCCAAGCCTGCAACCGGTTCATCTAAAATCAGGATTTCAGGCTTATATGCCAATATTCCCGCCAAAGCAACGCGTTTCTTTTGCCCACCTGACAGTTCAAACGGTGATGCGGTAAAGTATTTCTCATCAATTCCTGTAATGCTTAATGCCTCTCTTGCCGCAAGCTCCGCCTGAGCTTTATCCATGCCAAAATTCTTTGGGCCATACATTACATCTTTCAGAACCGTATCCTCAAATAACTGATATTCAGGGTATTGAAATACAAAGCCGATTTTCCGCCGAAGCGCTTTCAGATTTCTTGTATTCACAACATCAATTCCTGAAACTACAAGCTTTCCTGATACAGGTCTGATTAATCCGTTCAACATCTGCAAAAGGGTACTTTTTCCTGAGCCTGTATGACCTGCTATGGCAACGATTTCCCCTCTCCTTACGGAAAAGGAAACATCTTTTACAGCACAGACAGATGTGTCACCTTTATTATAGGTATATGAAACATTTTCAGCCTGGATAATTGCAGTATCCTTTTCATAATTATCCATATGAATAACTGCCGCACCTTTTTCTAAATTATCCACATGCTTAAACGGCTTGGCTTTAAGATATTTCTTTAATGCCGCTGCCAGTTTGTCAAAAGCGTTCTCTCCGGCAGCCATATCTCCGCTTCCAATTCCAAATTCATTTCCGGCTTCAATTCCGCTTTCAATGCTGCCTTCAAAGCAAGAGCTGCTGAAATTCAATTCATCCGCTAATCTGTATACAAATGGTATCTCAATGCCATACAACTTAAGCTGTGCGGCTTTTTCCAAAAGAAGCTCCTGCGGCTTTTTGCAAAGCTTTACGCTTCCCTCCGACATCACATAAATATTATCTGCATAAAGCGCTTCCTTCATCTTATGCGTGATAAAAATAATCGTTATTTTTTGTTCCCTGTTCAGCCTTAAGGCAAGATTTAAAATATCCCTTGCGCCTGCCGGCTCAAGCATAGAGGTTGCCTCATCAAATACAATACAGGAAGGCCGCATCGCCATCACAGAAGCAATCGCCAAACGCTGCTTTTGTCCACCACTTAACATTGAAGTATTTCTGTCTATGTAAGCGGACATTCCTGTAAGTTCAAGCGCATGATGTACTTCCTTCCATATTTTTTCGGATTCCATACCGATATTTTCCAGTCCAAATCCAACGTCTTCCGATACGGAATTGCCAACTATCTGATTGTCAGGGTTTTGAAACACCATACCAACCTTTTTTCTGATATCTAAAAGATTGGCTTCATCAGCCGCATCTTTTCCGGCTATAATCACGCTGCCTTCATCGGCTGAAAGCAATCCATTCATATGTCTTGCTAAAGTCGATTTTCCAGAGCCATTCCTGCCCATAATGGCAATAATGCTTCCTTTATCAGCCATAATGTCCGCATCCTTCACAGCAAAATGCTCACCGATAACATTTCCGTCAGAATCCTTTATATTAAATTTGTGTGATAACTGCTTAATATCTATAAAAGCCATCTTTCAAGCTCCCTTACAAACAAAACTCTACTGTCGCAACGATTCCGTTCATTGCCACAAGCAACGCAAATTAACATAGGCAAAAAAAGGGCTGAAAGCACAATATTTTTGTACTAACAGCCCTCTTTTTATGTTGTAATTAAACTAACTCAAGAACAACTTCCATAGCCTGGTCACCTTTACGCTGACCAATCTTGATAATTCTTGTATAACCACCGTTACGACCTGCATACTTTGTACCATACTCGTCAAATAACTTTGCAGTTAAATCAACCTTCTTTGTACCGGCTTTTTTACCGGCAGCTTCTGTAGGTACCTCTACTACAGGATATAATACCTTAAGCATTTCTCTTCTTGCATGAAGTCTTGATGGCTGGTCTTTCTTAACCTTCTTCTCAACTGTGTCATATACAGTAACTTTCTTACCGTCTACAACCTCTTTCACTCTCTTGCCATCTTTGTCTTTCTTTGCAACCTTAGCCATTACAGTAACTTCATCATAGTTATCCTTTTCCTTAACGGCTAATGTAATAAGCTTTTCTGCAATCTTAACAACTTCCTTAGCTCTTGCTTCTGTTGTCTTAATCTTGCCATGATATAATAACTGTGTTACCTGATTACGAAGCAATGCCTTTCTCTGTGCGCTTGCTTTTCCAAGTTTTCTATACTTTGCCATGTTTTTATTTCCTCCTTACCCTATCGGGTCTTCACTGTGCCTACTATTCTTCAGCGTGAGTGGTATCTGTATTAGTCATCATTTGCATTCAGGGATAAACCTAATTCTTTCAGCTTTGCTAATACTTCATCTAATGATTTACGACCGAGGTTACGAACCTTCATCATATCCTCAGGAGTCTTATTAATTAATTCTTCAACGGTATTGATTCCGGCTCTCTTTAAGCAGTTGTATGAACGAACTGATAATTCAAGTTCATCAATATTCATCTCAAGAACTTTTTCCTTTTCGTCTGTTGTGCTTTCAACCATAACATCAACGGATTTCGCATTTTCTGATAAATCAACGAAAAGATTTAAGTGCTCTACAAGTACCCTTGCTGCAAGACTTACAGCTTCGTCTGGAGCTAATGCGCCATTTGTAAATACATCAAGCGTCAGCTTATCATAATCTGTAACCTGACCGACACGAGTATTCTGTACTGTAAGATTTACTCTTTCTACTGGTGTATATATTGAATCGATAGCGATAACATCTATTGGCGCTTCAGCTTCTTTATTCTTATCTGAACCAACGTAACCACGACCATTTCCAATCGTAAGTTCCATCTCAAGCTTTGCATCCGGTCCGCTTAAATTAGCAATTACCAAATCCGGATTTATAATCTCTAAATCACCATCTACATGTATATCTGATGCTTTTACAACGCGTTCACCACTAACATCTATATATGCCTGCTTCGTTTCGCGTGTAAGTGAGTTATTTTTAATAACAAGTGATTTGATGTTCATGATAAGCTCTGTAACATCTTCCTTTACACCAGGAATTGAGCTGAACTCGTGTAAAACACCTTTTATCTTAACATGTGTTACAGCCGAACCTGGTAATGAAGAAAGCATAATTCTTCTAAGCGAATTACCAAGCGTTGTACCATAACCTCTCTCTAAAGGCTCTACTACAAATCTGCCATACTTGTCATCATCTGAAATCTCAGCTATCTCAATTTTGGGTTTCTCAAACTCAAACATTCAAGCCCCTCCTTTATGGGTATTTAACTGCTACACTCCAGTAATACCAGTTATTACTTAGAATATAACTCGACAATAAGGGTCTCATTTACAGGAACATCAATCTGCTCTCTATTTGGCTTCTCAACAACTTCTCCTGAAAGATTTTCTCTGTCAGCAGTAAGCCATCCCGGAACAAGATGTCCTTCTGTTGCTGCCATTATATCCTTATATCTCTGAAGAGACTTGCTCTTCTCTCTGATTTCAATCTTATCACCAGGCTTAACTGAGTATGATGGAATATTAACTTTCTTACCATTTACAAGAACATGCTTATGGTCAACAATCTGTCTTGCTTCTCTTCTTGTTCTTGCAAATCCTAATCTGAATATTACATTATCAAGTCTTAACTCAAGTAATGTCATAAGGTTAGGACCTGTTAAACCTTTCTGCTGTTCTGCCTTAGCATAAAGATTACGGAAAGGCTTCTCTAATACGCCGTAGATGAATTTTGCCTTCTGCTTTTCACGAAGCTGAAGTCCATATTCACTCATCTTCTTGTTCGCTCTTGTTGATTTTCTTCTTGATTTCTTATCTATTCCGAGATACATTGGCTCCATGCCTAAAGATCTGCATCTCTTAAGAACTGGGGTTCTATCTACTGCCATCTTGTCTTGTACCTCCTAATTATACTCTTCTTCTTTTTGGTGGACGGCATCCGTTATGTGGTACCGGTGTTACGTCTCTGATACTTACTACATCTATTCCACAAGCTGAAAGCGCACGAATTGCTGCCTCTCTTCCTGAACCAGGACCTTTTACCATAACATCAACTGTCTTCAAACCGTAAGGTGCAGCAGCTTTTGCAGCCGTCTCTGCAGCCATCTGAGCAGCATATGGAGTTGACTTCTTAGAACCTTTAAATCCTAAACCACCTGCGCTTGCCCATGAAAGAGCATTACCTTCAGCGTCTGTTAATGTAACGATTGTATTATTGAAAGATGACTGAATATGTGCCTGTCCATGCTGAACACTTTTTCTGACACGCTTCTTAGTCACTTTTTTAGTAGCCTGTTTAGCCATTAACTTAAACCTCCTATGGTTTTTTCAAAATTAAACAAATGTATATTGTTCTATCTAAAAATTATTTCTTCTTATTTGCTACTGTCTTCTTAGGACCTTTACGAGTTCTAGCGTTTGTCTTTGTCTTCTGACCACGAACCGGAAGCCCCTGTCTGTGACGCTTGCCACGATAGCAGGCAATTTCCTGTAAACGCTTAATATTAAGAGCTACTTCTCTACGTAAATCTCCTTCAACAGTCTGTGTTGCATTGATGACTTCACTGATTCTTCTTACTTCATCATCAGTTAAGTCAGCGCAACGTGTGTCAGGATTAACATTTGCTTCCTTAAGAATACGCTGTGATGATGGTAAACCTATACCATATACATAAGTAAGTCCAATCTCAACGCGCTTCTCTCTTGGTAAATCAACACCTGAAATACGAGCCATTCTAATTAACCTCCGTAAAAATTCTTCTTGTTTGGCGATTATCCCGGCATATCCTGATGCGTCCGCAACAGGGTGAAATGCATATGCCGACAGTCCTGCAACCATAATAATTTCTATATTTTTACTAGCATATACACGATATGCTACAGCCGCTTTTAAATAATACAACACATCAAATGTGTTGACGCACAAAAAACAAGGTACCACTCCTGATGGGCTATCATCTAAGTACCTCATTCCTTTTTTGATTAGCCTTGACGCTGTTTGTGCTTTGGATTTTCGCAGATTACTCTAACGATACCTTTTCTCTTGATAACTTTGCACTTATCGCATATAGGCTTTACTGATGCTCTAACCTTCATTAGAAAATCTCCTTTCAAAAAAAGTCCGCTACAAATACGCATTTTAACATCTTATATGATAAAATGCAATAGCAAAATTAATAAATATTGGTATTTTTCTTATTTATCTCTCCATACGATTCTTCCTTTTGTTAAGTCGTATGGTGACAATTCAATCGTTACCTTGTCACCCGGAAGAATTTTGATATAGTTCATTCTAAGCTTTCCGCTGATGTGAGCAAGCACCTTATGTCCATTTTCGATTTCTACCTGAAACATTGCATTCGGAAGCTTTTCAAGGACTGTTCCTTCTACTTCAATTACATCTGCCTTTGACATTTTTAATCCTCCTACCAACTTATCAGTTTTATGGTGAACATTATTCGCCGAGTATCTTTGTTATAGCAGCAAATACATCATTCATGTCAACTGTTCCGTCAACCTCTTTCATAACACCCTTTTTCTCATAATAATTGATGAGCGGCTGTGTCTGCTCATGATATACCTTCAATCTGTTCAAAACTGTTTCAGGCTTATCATCATCTCTTAAGATGAGGTCTGCTCCGCAAGTATCACATTTGCCCTCAACCTTTGTCGGGTTATATACAATATGATATGTTGCTCCGCATCCTACGCATGCACGTCTGCCTGACATTCTTCTTACTATATTTTCATCCGGTACTTCAACATTAATCGCATAATCAATTGATTCGCCAATCGCTGAAAGTGCCTTATCAAGCGCCTCTGCCTGCGGAATCGTTCTTGGGAAACCATCCAGAACATATCCGTTCTGACAGTCAGGCTCTTTAAATCTATCTATAACTAAATCAACAACTAATTCATCCGGTACAAGAAGTCCCTTATCCATGTACTCTTTTGCCTTAGCGCCAAGTTCTGTTCCATTTTTAATATTTGCTCTGAATATATCTCCTGTTGAGATATGCGGTACGCCGTATTTTGCCGCAATCATTTTCGCCTGTGTACCTTTTCCTGCCCCTGGGGCGCCTAACATAATTATTTTCATATATACCTCCATTACATCTGCCAACCTCACAGCACATCATACACATGACACCTGCCAGTTGAAACACATCATTCATTAAACAACGAATTTATAAATATCTTTAAATACACGAATAGGAAGTGTACATTGTACACTCCCATTCCTGTTTAAGTCCATTCTCAGTTTTATTAATCTAATAAAAATCCCTGATAATGTCTTACAAGCATCTGTGATTCCAAATTCTTCATTGTTTCAACAACAACACCAACTACGATAATGATGGAAGTACCACCAAACGAAAGGCTTGTACTGAAAAATCCATTAAAGAACATCGGAATACATGCTACAATCAGCAGTCCAACTGCGCCTATAAATATAATATAATTTAATATTTTATTCAGATAATCCTGTGTTGGTTTACCAGGTCTGATACCCGGAATAAAACCACCGCTCTTCTTCATATTATTGGCAATCTCCATTGGATTAAAGGTAATCGCCGTATAGAAATATGCAAAGAAGAATATCAGCAGAATATATACAATCAAACCGACAGAAGCCCACGGCGTCGTTCTGCTGAACCAATTCGACTGACTTAATGCCCGAAGAATCTTTCCGCCAGTACCTGAAGCTTCTACACCAAACAGACTGACGATAATCTGTGGTACGGAAAGTATCGAAGATGCAAAAATAACCGGTATAACACCTGCGGTGTTGACCTTGAGCGGAATGTTGTTTGTCTGTCCACCAACCTGTTTTCTTCCTCTCACGCTCTTCGCATACTGAACAGGAATTTTTCTTTCTGCCCCCTGAAGCATACAAACAAGAACGACTGTAACAATAATAACTGCTGCAATTAATAATCCGACAAGCACAAGTCTTACAATATCTTTTCCCTTCATAAACTGTACATACAGGTTTTGAAGGTCATTCGGGAAGGTTGAAACGATATTAATTAACAAGATAATGGAAATACCATTTCCTACCCCTCTTTCGGTTATCCTTTCACCAAGCCACATTACAAATGAACTTCCGGCTGTAAGAATAACAATCATGGAAAGCACTGTCCAGAAGCTATAGTCATAAAGGAAACCTTTCCGTCCAAAGCTTACTGCAAGGCCGGCACTTTCAAGAATCGAAAGACCGATTGTTAAAAATCTTGTGATTGCAGTTATCTTCTTTCTTCCATCTTCACCATCCTTCTGCATCTCTTCAAGTGCAGGAATTGCAATTGTGAGAAGCTGGATGATAATAGAAGCCGTAATATAAGGCGTTACGGACAGAGCAAATATTGTCATCTGCTCCATCGCTCCACCTGTAAATGAACTGAAAAAACCAAGTGATTCTCCCAGTGTATTTGTCAGATAATCCTTTATTGCTGCCGAGCGGATTCCCGGTACGGGAATTAAGCTTCCGAGTCTTATTATGACTAATGCAAAGAATGTATATAATAATTTTTTTCTTATTTCCTTTACTTTGAACGCGTTCATAAAGGTTTTGAACATTATTAAATCACCTCTGCTTTTCCGCCAAGAGCCTCAATCTTCTCGGCTGCTGACTTTGAAAAAGCATTTGCCTTGACATTGAGTTTCTTTGTCAATTCTCCATTTCCAAGAATCTTAACACCATCGCGTGGGTTCTTTACAATACCTGCTTCAATAAGGGTTTCAACTGTAACTTCAGAACCATTTTCAAATCTCTCAAGAGCGGAAACGTTGATTGCAACAATCTCCTTATGGTTAATGCATGTAAAACCTCTCTTCGGAATTCTTCTATATAATGGCATCTGGCCACCTTCAAAGCCTGGTCTAGGTGAGCCTGAACGAGCCTTCTGACCTTTGTGTCCCTTACCTGCAGTCTTGCCATTTCCTGAACCATGTCCACGGCCTACTCTGAAATTATCGCTATGCTTTGAGCCTTCAGCCGGCTTTAATGTTGATAAATTCATGTCCTGCATCCTCCTTAATATAATTATACTTCTTCTACCTTTACTAAATAACTAACCTGCTTAACCATACCAAGAGTTGCAGCATTATTTGGAAGTTCAACTGATTTGTTTACCTTCTTAAGGCCAAGCGCCTCAACTGTTCTCTTATGCTTTGGAACACAGCCGATTGGTGATTTTACTAAAGTAACTTTTAACTTATCTGCCATTTTCTAATACCTCCTTAGTTAAGTATCTCGTCAACAGATTTACCACGAAGTCTTGCAATTTCTTCAGGTGCTTTAATCTCTGAAAGACCTTTGATTGTAGCAAGAACAACGTTCTGCTTATTATTTGAACCTAAGGATTTTGTACGGATATTCTTGTAACCTGCAAGCTCCAGTACGCTACGCGCAGGACCACCTGCGATGATACCGGTACCTTCCGGAGCTGACTTAAGCAGTACAGAAGCACTACCGAATTTTCCGTTCCAATCGTAAGGGATACTACCGTTGTCATTTACAGGAACTGTAACTAAATTCTTTGTTGCATCCTCCTTGCCTTTACGGATGGCTTCAGGAATTTCTACAGCTTTTCCTACGCCAACACCAACGTGACCATTCTTATCACCAACTACAACAAGACATGCAAATCTGGAATTACGACCGCCCTTAACAACCTTAGTTACACGTTTGATATCTACTACTTTTTCTTCTAATTCTAACTTACTAGCATCTATGATTTCACGCTTCATATGTTGTTTTTCCTCCTTATTAGAATTCCAGACCAGCTTCTCTTGCTGCATCTGCTAATGCCTGAATCTTACCATGATATACGAAACCGCCTCTGTCGAAAACAACAGATTTAATTCCCTTCTCTAATGCTCTCTCAGCAATCACCTTACCAACGTAAGCTGCTGCATCAACGTTGTTTGTCTTTTCAAGTTCATCCTTAACAGACTTCTCAACTGTTGAAGCAGAAACCAAAGTCTTTCCAACTGAATCATCAATAATCTGAGCGTACATATGATTATTACTTCTGAAAACAGCTAAACGTGGGCTTGCTGATGTACCAGCTAAATGATTACGAACACGCATATGCTTTTTAACGCGGACTTCGCTTCTTGATACCTTTTTAATCATCTTATCTCACTCCTTTATTATTTCTTACCAGTCTTACCAACTTTACGTCTGATTGTTTCATCAACATACTTGATACCCTTGCCCTTATATGGCTCCGGTGCTCTCTTCTCTCTGATTTCCGCTGCATACTGGCCAACTTTTTCCTTATCAATACCGCAAACTGAAATCTTGTTTCCGTCAACCTTTGTCTCAAGTCCTTCTGGATCAACCATTTCAACCGGATGTGAATAACCAAGAGCAAGAACAAGCTTGTTGCCCTGCTTCTGAGCTCTATAACCAACACCGTTTACTTCAAGGTCTTTCTGATAACCTTCTGTAACACCAACAATCATATTATGAATCAGTGTTCTTGTTAAACCGTGTAATGAACGCATTTTCTTTAAATCATTTGGTCTTGAAACTGTGATAACATCAGCTTCTAACTTAATTTCCATTTCCGCAGGAAGCACTCTTTCAAGCGTTCCCTTAGGACCTTTTACAGTCACTTTATTATTTTCTGCAATATCTACAGTAACACCTGCAGGTACCGCGATAGGCATTCTTCCGATACGTGACATTTCGCCGTTCCTCCTTCTTACCAAATAAACGCAAGTACTTCGCCGCCTACGTTTTCTTTTCTAGCTTCTTTATCTGTTAATACGCCCTTATTTGTTGAAATAATAGCAGTTCCCATTCCTCCAAGAACTCTTGGAAGCTCATCCTTGCTTGCGTATACACGAAGACCAGGCTTTGAAATTCTCTTAAGACCTGTTATAATCTTCTCATTTTTATCTGCACCATACTTCAAAGTAATCTTGATTGTCTCAAACTTACCATCTTCAATAATCTCTACAGCCTTAACATAACCTTCTGATAAAAGTATGTCTGCTATAGCTTTCTTCATCTTTGAAGCAGGGATTTCTACTGTATCATGCTTTGCTGTATTAGCATTACGAATTCTTGTAAGCATATCTGCTATTGGATCGCTCATTGACATAATAAATTTCCTCCTTCTTACTCTTACCAGCTTGATTTCTTAACGCCAGGAATCTGTCCCTTATATGCTAACTCACGGAAGCAGATTCTACAAATTCCGTATTTCTTTAATACTGAATGTGGACGACCACATATGTTACAACGTGTATATGCTCTTGTTGAGAACTTTGGTGCACGCTGCTGCTTTACCTTCATTGCTGTTTTAGCCATGTTGAATCTCCTCCTCTAATTATTTGCTGTAAGGCATACCGAACAATGTTAATAACTCACGAGCTTCCTCGTCTGTATTTGCAGTTGTTACAAATATGATATCCATACCTCTGACCTTATCCACCTTATCATACTCGATTTCAGGGAAGATAAGCTGCTCCTTAATACCAAGTGCATAGTTACCTCTTCCATCAAATCCGTTCGGATTGATACCTCTGAAGTCACGCACACGAGGAAGTGCAAGGTTTACTAAACGGTCTAAGAATTCATACATTTTCTCGCCGCGAAGTGTTACTTTACATCCGATAGGCATTCCCTCTCTTAACTTGAAGTTTGCAACTGACTTTCTTGCACGCGTTACAACAGCCTTCTGACCTGCAATAGTCTCAAGGTCTTTAATTGCAGAATCTAAAACCTTAGCATTTTCTCTAGCTTCACCAACGCCCATATTGATAACAATCTTCTCGAGCTTTGGAATCTGCATTACATTTTTATATCCGAATTTCTCAGTCATGGCGCTCTTTATTTCAGCGTCATACTTTTCTCTAAGTCTACTCAACTAAGACGACCTCCTTCCAATTAATCTATCTTCTCTGTCTTACCATCAACTTTGGCTACACGAACTTTATCCTTACCTGTTCCTTCAAAACCTATTCTTACAGGCTTGCCCTTGTAAAGATACATTACGTTAGAGATGTCCATAGGAGCTTCCATTTCAATAATGCCACCCTGCTGGTTCGCCATGCTTGGTTTGCTATGTTTGAATACTTTATTGATTCCTTCAACTATTACAGTACCCTTTTTGCTGTCAACTGAAAGGACTTTTCCTTCTTTGCCCTTATCCTTACCGGCAATAACCTGTACCATATCGTCTTTTTTAATCTTCATTGTTGCCATGTCCATACACCTCCTTATAATACTTCAGGTGCAAGTGAGACAATCTTCATGAATTTCTTATCTCTCAGTTCTCTTGCAACCGGTCCAAAGATACGTGTACCTCTTGGATTTAAATCGTCTTTTATAATTACAGCAGCATTCTCATCGAACTTGATGTATGAGCCATCCTTACGACGAGCGCCCTTCTTTGTTCTTACAACAACGGCTTTCACTACATCACCCTTTTTTACAACTCCACCTGGTGTTGCATCTTTAACTGAGGCAACGATGATATCGCCGATATTTGCATATCTTCTAACTGAGCCGCCTAAAACTCTGATACAAAGTAATTCTTTTGCACCAGTATTATCAGCAACTTTAAGTCTTGTTTCCTGCTGAACCATTTTATTTGCCTCCTTATTTTGCCTTTTCGATGATTTCTACAAGTCTCCATCTCTTATCCTTCGATAATGGTCTTGTTTCCATAACTTTTACTCTATCGCCAACTTTGCACTCATTATTCTCATCATGAGCCTTTAACTTATAAGTTCTCTTTACAATCTTGCCATAAAGAGGATGCTTAACATTATCTACGATAGAAACAACAATTGTCTTATCCATCTTGTCACTTGTAACTAAACCTACACGTGTTTTTCTCAGATTTCTTTCCACAATAAATTCCTCCTTCCAAGATAATTAAGCATTAGCCTTCTGGGCTATAACTGTCTGTATTCTTGCTATATTTTTTCTTACATCTTTAATTCTGCTTGTATTGTCAAGCTGATTTGTAGCATTCTGAAATCTCAGGTTGAATAATTCCTTTTTAGCAGCTACTAAATCACTCTGGAGTTCGTCGATTGACTTACTGTTTAATTCATTCATAAAATCCTTAGTTTTCACTGCCTGCTACCTCCTCTAAATCTGCTTTTGTTACAATTTTACACTTCAGTGGGAGCTTGTGCATTGCAAGTCTTAAAGCCTCTCTGGCTACTTCTTCAGATACATCTGCTATCTCAAACATAACTCTGCCCGGCTTAACAACCGCTACCCAATACTCAAGTGAACCTTTACCTGAACCCATACGAGTTTCAGCAGGCTTTGCTGTAACCGGTTTGTCAGGGAAAATCTTTATAAATACTTTACCACTACGTTTCATATATCTTGTCATCGCAATACGGGCTGCTTCAATCTGATTAGACTTAACCCAAGCAGGCTCCATTGCTACGAGACCATATTCGCCGTTCGTAATCTTATTGCCTCTAAGCGCTTTACCAGCCATAGAACCTCTAAACTGCTTACGACGTTTTACTCTCTTAGGCATTAACATTATTTATCGCTCCCTTCCTTTGTTGTCTTTGTTGGAAGTACCTCACCATGGTAAACCCATGTCTTAACACCAACCTTGCCGAATGTTGTATCAGCTTCAGCAAATCCATAATCAATATCAGCACGAAGTGTCTGAAGCGGAATTGTACCCTGGCTGTAGAACTCTGTTCTCGCCATATCAGCGCCGCCAAGACGTCCTGAACATGCACACTTGATACCTAAAGCGCCTGCCTTCATGGTTCTTCCCATGCAAGACTTCATTGCTTTTCTGAATGATATACGGTTTTCAAGCTGTGCAGCGATGTTTTCAGCTACTAACTGCGCATCTGCATCCGGTTTCTTGATTTCCTTAACATCTATAAATAACTTTTTGCTTGTTAATTTCTGGGCATCTGACTTAATCTTTTCGATTCCGGCGCCGCCCTTACCGATAATAACGCCCGGTTTTGCTGTATATAATGCAACCTTTACCTTATCAGCAGCTCTCTCAATTTCAATCTTTGAGATATTTGCATTGTAAAGTGTCTTCTTTAAATAAGTTCTGATTTTATTATCCTCTGCTAAATTGGCAGCGAATTCATCATTCTTTGTATCAGCATACCATCTTGAATCCCAATCTTTGATAATGCCGACTCTTAAACCATGAGGATTAACTTTCTGTCCCATTATTTACCTCCTATCTCTCGTCAAGCACGATTGTGATGTGGCTTGTTCTCTTCTCAATTCTATATGCTCTACCCTGTGCTCTTGGATGAACTCTCTTCATTGTAGGACCTTTGTTCGCATAGCACTCTGCGATATAAAGGTTCTCCATCTTCATACCATTGTTATTTTCAGCATTCGCAACTGCTGACTTTAATAACTTCTCTATAACACTTGAACCATATCTAGGGTTATATGCAAGTATTGCTAATGCAGTCTGAACATCCTTGCCTCTAATCGCATCTAACACGAAGCAAGCTTTTGTTACTGATACTCTTGCATACGAAACCTTCGCTGACGGTCTTGTATCTTTATTCTCATTTCTGAGTCTCTTATCATGGGATCTATGTCCTTTAGCCATGGATAAATCCTCCTTTCAAATATTCCAATTAATTATCTTCTACCCTTCTTCTCGTCTTTACCATGACCTCTGTATGTTCTGGTAACTACGAATTCACCAAGCTTATGTCCAACCATATCCTCTGTTATATATACAGGTACATGTTTTCTTCCGTCATGTACAGCGATTGTGTGTCCAACGAATGATGGAAATATTGTCGAACGTCTTGACCAGGTCTTTATCACTTCTTTACTGTTGTTTGCATTTAAAGCATCAACTTTTTTCAGTAAATGCGCATCTGCAAATGGTCCTTTTTTTAATGAACGAGCCATCGTCATACCTCCTTATTATTTAACACTCTTACCGTCTCTTCTTCTTACTATCATCTTATTAGACTGTTTGTTCTTCTTTCTTGTCTTAAGTCCCATAGCTGGTTTACCCCAAGGTGTTGAAGGGCCTGAACGACCGATTGGTGCTCTACCTTCACCACCACCATGTGGATGGTCATTAGGGTTCATGACAGAACCACGAACTGTTGGTCTAATACCCATATGACGTTTACGTCCGGCTTTACCAATGTTTACAAGGCCATGCTCGATGTTTCCTACCTGTCCGATTGTTGCTCTGCAGATAATTGGAACCATTCTCATTTCACCTGATGGAAGTCTAAGTGTTGCGTACTTGCCTTCCTTAGCCATAAGCTGTGCTGCATTTCCTGCTGAACGAACAAGCTGTCCGCCCTTGCCCGGGTATAACTCGATATTGTGTACCTGAGTACCAACTGGAATATTCTGAAGCGGAAGGCAGTTACCAACTTTGATTTCAGCCTCTTCGCCATTCATCAGAACGTCACCGACTGCAAGTTTATATGGTGCTAAGATATATCTCTTCTCACCATCTGCATAAAAGAGAAGCGCAATATTTGCTGAACGGTTTGGGTCATACTCGATTGCATTTACAGTTGCCGGAATACCGTCCTTATCGTTTCTCTTAAAATCAATTATTCTATATTTTCTCTTTGCACCACCGCCGTGATGTCTTACTGTTATCTTTCCCTGATTGTTACGACCGGCTGTTTTGCTCTTTGAAACAACAAGTGATTTTTCAGGAGTTGTCTTTGTAATCTCTGCAAAATCAAGACCAGTCATGTTTCTTCTGGAAGGTGTATATGGGTTATATGTCTTAATTCCCATTTTTGTTCTCCTTTCGGTTCAATTTATTATCACGCTTTGATTGCGTATATAAGTTTTTATAGGTTTCAAACGCTTATAAACCTTCAAAGATTTCGATATCCTTGCTCTCGGCTGTAAGCTGTACAATCGCCTTTTTGTACTTTGCAGTACGTCCGTATGTTGCACCGCGTCTTTTAACCTTACCGTCATTGTTCATTGTGTTGACTTTTGCAACCTTTGTTCCCTCAAACATCTTTTCAACAGCATCTTTAATCTGTGACTTATTTGCTTCAGGATGAACAAGGAATGTATACTTCTTTTCTGCCATAGCATCCATACTTTTCTCTGTGATTACAGGTTTAAGTATAACGTCATAATATTTAATATCTGCCATTATGCGTACACCTCCTCTATTGCTGCAACAGCATCCTTTGTAAGAACAAGCTTCTCATACTTGAGAATATCGTAAACATTCAGTGTGTTTACTAATGTTGTCTTAACTGTAGGAATGTTGTTTGCCGAAAGAACAACATTATTGTTCTTATCCTTTGTTACGATAAGTGACTTAGGAGCTGAAAGCTTTGCAAGAATCTTTGCAAATACGCTTGTCTTAATCTCCTCCATCTCTAACTTATCAACAACAACAAGCTTATCTTCAGCAAGCTTTGTTGAAAGCGCAGACTTCATAGCGAGCTGCTTTTCCTTCTTATTCATCTTAACTGAATAATCTCTTGGCTTTGGTGCAAATACAACACCACCACCTGTCCACTGCGGAGACCTTGTTGAACCCTGTCTTGCATGACCGGTACCCTTCTGTCTCCACGGCTTTCTTCCGCCGCCTGAAACTTCAGAACGTGTCTTTGCGCTCTGTGTTCCCTGACGTCTGTTGGCCAACTGACCAACAACAGCCAAATGCATTACATGCTCATTTATTTCTACACCGAACACTGAATCATTGAGTTCTAATGTCTCAACTTCATTTCCTTCGATGTCATAAACCTTAACTGATGCCATTTCTGTATCTCCTTTCCAAAGCCCTATTTACCGGACTTTACTGTTTCCTTAAGCATAACCAATGATTTCTTTGGTCCCGGAACTGCACCCTTAACCAAAATAACATCATTTTCAACATCTATTTTAACAATCTCAAGGTTCTGGATTGTAACTCTTACGTTACCCATATGTCCAGGCATCTTCTTACCTTTGAATACTCTGCCCGGGGTTGTTGCAGAACCATTTGAACCTGCATGTCTGTGGTACTTGGAACCATGTGCTGAAGGACCTGACTTTAAACCATGTCTCTTAAGACCGCCTGCATAGCCCTTACCTTTTGACTTTGCAGTTACGTCAACCTTATCGCCTGCAGCAAAGATGTCTGCCTTAATCTCAGCACCCAGCTCGTACGCTGAACTGTTCTCAAGTCTGAACTCTCTGTAAAAAGACTTCGGTGTTGTTCCCGCTTTCTTTGCATGTCCTGTTTCTGCCTTACCAGCACCATGAGGATTTCTGATAACTTTCTTTCCCGAAACATCCTTTGTTGTAATTCTTTCTTTCTTTTCGCCAAATCCTACCTGAATTGCTTCGTAACCGTCATTTTCAACTGTTTTAACCTGGGTTACAACGCATGGACCGGCCTGTAATACTGTAACAGGTGTTAATACACCGTTTTCGTCGAAAATCTGTGTCATTCCGACTTTTGTTGCTAAAATAGCCTTTTTCATTTTTCTTCCTCCTAATTAATTCACAGCGGATTGCTTCTGCAATCATACTAAATTACATCCGAAGATGCATTAGGTACTGTTCTTTGAATCATGTTGTGATTTGTTTTAAATTAGTTCACTTCTAATTATTTCATCTTAACGTCGATGTAGACACCAGCAGATAAGTCAATCTTCTGTAATGCATCAATGGTCTTCTGTGTTGGTGCAATTACATCGATTAATCTCTTATGAGTTCTCTGCTCGAACTGTTCTCTTGAATCTTTGTACTTATGAACAGCTCTTAAGATTGTGATTTTTTCTACCTTTGTCGGCATTGGAACCGGACCGCTGACCTTAGCGCCTGTCTTCTTCACTGTATCGATAATCTGTCCTGCAGCCTGGTCGATAAGCTTGTGGTCGTATGCCTTAAGTGTAATTCTCATAATCTGATTTGCCATAAAAAAAGCCGCCTCCTTTTCGCACTGAATCTTAGTACAACAAGTGGTGACTGCACACTCTCCCGTGCGTTTCCTATTTGTATTTAAGAAAAAAGCACGTCGTTTCTGCTCTTTGGAGCAGACAGTTTTTTGTGCAGTGACTTGCCGCCAGTTATTTTTAATTGACATTCGCTCCACGAAAAACCTGTATCCTATGATACAGCAACCTCCGTTTCATCGCTATCATGTCACAGCACGTTTGATTATATACCAGTATTTTCTGTATTGCAAGCTTTTTTTCAAAGTATTTTTTCTTTATTTCCGCTCACTCAATCCCATCCGCGATAACGCATCTCACGCCATACCGCATCTTGCCTGTGTAGTTACAGGTGAAGAGCGTCATATCCCAGTTATGGTTGTTTTCCAGCATTGAGCCTACATCATATCCGTCTATATATTCGGTATCCACAACAACCAGCCTGGTTACTTTTCCTGTTACATCCGTATAATACACTTCATCGCCATCATAGACCTCGGACAATTCTCCGAAAAAGCCGCTCATATTATGACCGCATATAATCATATTCTTACTTTCGAGATTTCCTCTGTAACGGCAGAGGCTCTCTTTCATCAGTTCATAAGACCAGTCCCTCGAAATAGGAAGCTTAACATTTATCTTCGGAATCTCAAGAATACCAATATAATCATCGTCGCCTATCCTGATGCTTCCGCCTTTTATACTGTCCGTATGCTCTTCCATAATCTGTTCAAGTTCTGTCCGTATCGTTTCAGCGCCTTCATTACCACGCTTCTCCATTATTCTGTTATAAGCACCGAGAGCGGCTGATACAATTATCAAAACCGCTCCCGCAATCATCAATATTTTACTACGAAGTCTTTTCATACATTTTTCCTTTTCGGCGATAATCCGCATAGCCAAGTACAAGCAATGTTACACCACTGATAAATAGTATAAGAACCGGAAGTCTCTGCACACCCGTCTGCGGAAGTTTTGGTCCTACCGGTGTGTCCGGCGGATTATCCGGTGGATTGTCCGGCGGATTGTCCGGTGTATTACTCGCCTTTGCCTTCGGATATGCAATAACGTCATACTGAGCATATACGCCGTCACACAAAGGTGCTTCAATAATAAAAGGATTCACCGTATATTTATCAGAAGCTTCTGTTACAACCAGATAGATTCCATAGTCAACCTCACCAAAATCTGCAATTCCCTCACTATCAGATTTCAACGTCTTTACTGCTGAAATTTTGTGTTTTGTTATATACTCAAAAAGTTTGTTTGAGTTATCCAGTGTTGCAGTCTTTTTAAATGTAGAAAAATCAAGGCGGTCAACCATCTCTGCAAACTCCGGAACCGCCTTATACTCGCGTTCCTTATAATTTGTAAAAGAAGCAATCTTGTATAATGAAACTTCCCTGTTCTCTATAGACATTTTATCCTTCAGCTCTGAAAGAACAACACGAATGGTCGCATTTTTGTCATCAGCCTTTACCGGAATTTGAAATGTTCCAAGTACCATGATAAACACCGTCAGGATACTGAAATATTTTATTAATAGTTTCTTCACGAATTTTCACCCTCCTTTCATTATCTATCTGTACTTATCCATAATTTCATTTCTTCTTATACGTTCCTGTCTGCTTAAGCTTCTGCCGCGATATCTTGTTGCATAGTAAAGAATCAATACCATCGTCATCGCCCACAGGATAATTCCTATTGTGATTGCTGCATACGCCGGATTGATTTTCCTTGCATCGGCATAAATAATTTCTTTCTGCCTTTCCGCATCAATCCTTCTTCCATGAATCAAAAGCCTGTGCGTATTAATTCCATATGGCGTACAGGTGATGAGCGTTACCAAATCCTCGCCATCTTCTATATGAAGCTTATCAAGCTCCACCGGTTCAACAATCTCTATCTGGTATACTTCATAGACAAGAACCTCATCCAGCACATGTATTTCAAAATAATCCCCTTTGACAAGTTGGTCAAGGTCATTAAACAATCTTGCAGTAGGAAGCCCCCTGTGGCCAAGCAGCAATGCGTGTGTATTTTCACCGCCTATTGGAAAACTGGAATTTTCAGCGTGTCCAACAGCCACCTGAAGTACATCCGCCTCTGTTCCATGATAAATCGGAAGTTCCTGATTGATAATCGGAATGTCAATATACCCAATCACACCATCCCCGGCAATGTTCAGAATATCGTTATACACATCTGATGCCGATTCATTCGCGGCAATATTCGCTCCGCCATTATAGAGTTGTTCATTATAAGCCCGCGCTGCCGCCTTAAGCTGTTCAAGATTCTGCGATGTACTGACAATATCTTTATAATTGCTTACAACTCTTGACTGTAGTCTTGAATTATACCAGTCGCTAATCGCCGGATAAGAAACAACGGCAGTACCGACAAGGAATATTATAAGCATTATTAAATTAAAGCCGTTTTTTTTAAGAAACTTTCTCATAAAACCAATACCACCAAGCTAAGTAAATCTTTTCATCTCTCAACTGACACATAATAATCCGCCGCCGTCTTACACCCGCATCTTATTTATTTGTCAGGAATGATAATTTATTCAATGGATATATCCTAAGAGAGACTTTTCCAATAACATCCTCCTGCTTGACACAGCCAATCTGGTCTGAACGGCTGTCCACAGATGTACTTCTGTGGTCTCCTAAGACAAACCAGCAATCTTCAGGCACCTGATAAGGGAATTTCAGGTCGCATATCCCCTGTCCCTTATCAACTGCATACGGCTCATCTACAAGCTCATTGTTCACATAAACATTGCCCTTATCATCCATATAAACCATATCTCCGGAACCTGCAATGGCACGTTTTATCAGAATCTTATTATTGTAATAAAAAGCAATCATTTCACCTGTTTTAAAATTGTCAGTCTTACGCACAACAACAATCTCATCTTCATAAAGCGTCGGCGTCATGCTCGTTCCCGTAACCCTAAGTATCGGTATCCAAATCACTGCAAGCAGAACTGAAATCGATACTACAAATACGAGTGATACAATCGTTATCCGAATTGCTTTCATATATCTCGAAAGTGTATCGCGCCTCGCAAGCTCCCTTTCCAACTGTTTCAGCGTCGGTCTGTCTTTCCTAGTCATTCCTCTCATCCTCCGCAAGAATACTTTCTAACAATTTATCTATATCATCCGCTTCAGATGTTGATACCGACTCCTTTTTCTCAAGCCTTTTCTTCAGTTCTAAAATCTCTTCTTCCTGATCCCTTATGATCCAAAGCAGCTCAGTTTTCTTAAGTCTGCGAAGTTCCTTATCAGTCATAATGAATTCCTTCTATTCCTTCTATCTCTCTTTTCTTTTCGCAATTGTGCGGACCATAAAACCAATTACTGCAGCAAGCATCAGAATTGCACCAAATGCATAGAACAGTTTTGTACCCATACCACCTGTGCTTGGAAGTTTTGAACCTGCTTTATTCTCAACCTTTACCGCAATACCTGAACCATCTTCTAATGGTGTTGCAGCAATTGTTGTACTATCCGCTATACCACCGCCTGATATCGAACCGGTAACAGCCGGTGCTGTCGCACCTGTTAAATCCGTTACGCTTTCTGTTGCAACAATCGTAACATTGATTGGCTTTTCAAGGTCATTAAATCCGTCAGGAGCTTTTGTCTCAACTAAAGTATAAGTTCCCGCATCCAGTCCATCAATATGTATCATTCCATCTGTACCGGATTTTAATTTTGTTTGCGCTCCGGTTGTACCAGTCGTTGCAACTTTGTAAACACCGTTCGTAAGCGTTACGTTCAGTTTAACATTCTCAGCTTTTGGTCCATTTGTACCCTTCAGCGCTGTAAAGGTACCTGTATAGATTTCAAACTCAGCGCCGCTAAGCGGAGTTTCTGTCTTCTCAGCGCCTTTTTCATAGTACTTCTCTACATCCAATCGGAATGTATAAACATATACTTTTTTCTCAACCGTTTCACCTGTAGAATTTGTATATGGGTCATTGCTAAAGATAATCTTTGCTGTATTCGGGTTATTTGCCGGTGCAATTACTGCATCATTATTTACAATTGCAGAATATTCAAAATAAATCGGTGTATTTTTCTCAATCTTGTATGTTTCCATAGCCGTCTTAATGTTTGCAAATGTTACCGTAATTGATGTTGCACCAGTTGCGTTATCTTTCGATGACGCTGCACTGTAGTTAGCCGCAGGCATTTCTGTTTTTACAGGAATCGCTAAGTCTTTTCCATCAGCATCTTTTGTCACAAAATAGTACACTTTCAAAGTATCTGCCTGATAGGTAAGCCCTTTACTAAGGGTATCTGCCATTTCCAGTTTATAAGTTGTATAACCTGTTACGTCAGGCGTACAGGATGCAACGCGGAAATCTACAATATCACCAATCTGACTTGTTGTTTGGTTTGCCAGTGTTTCATTTACAGTATCTTTATTTAATACAATCTTTTTATCAATTGTTGGCGCGCCAACCTTAATATCGATTGTAACTTTATATGTCTGGCTCGCTGTATCATATGCAGTCGTATCAAGTGCGCATGCCGTTATTACATCCGCTTTCGATGTTGCTCCGTCATTCGCTGTTGAAACGCCATATACCAGATAGTAACCAATCGGAAGATTCTCAACAGAAACGCTTTCCTGTCCTGCTGCAACTACTGCGTCTGTACCGGCAATATTATTTGCTTTTGCATAATCATATACTGCTTTTGCAAACTTCTGCAGATTTTCTGCAGACAGACCGTTGATAAAAGAGTTGATACCGCTTTGTAATGTTAAATCTGCAGTTGTTGAAAAAGCGCCCGTAAATTGAGTACTTGTAAAAAAGTCTTTAAAATCGTTACTCAGGTGATATGCATATGCATCCGGTGCAGCATCACCGCCATTTGTTGCATCCATAAATCTATACAGGGTAAATGTCTTTCCTGAAATGGATACATGCGTGGTATCCTTATCATTACTAATCGTAATGGTACCTGTTTTCGCATCATCAGCTCCGGCAGCAAATACGCTTATGCTCATACACATGATTAATGCCACCAATGTGATTAATGAAGTTATCATTCTTTTCAATCTTATTTTCTTCATAATTTTTTCTTCCTTTCTTTTTTGATTTCGGCGGCTGCGAAGTCTTAGCATTTCTAATCCGTTTCTTCACAGCCTGCCATGATTATCATATTCTCTTTTCTGATTTTAAGATGCATCTCTCCTTTTCCTAAGTATTTGTATCAACATAAATGTTGATGATAATGCCATCAAGGCGATTCCAAACAAGTATAATGTATATGGTGTTCCTCCCGTTTTAGGAAGCGCTGATTTTGCTTCATCCCTAACGATGATGTTTTTCGAGTCAGCAGTACCATCTTTTCTGAAAATGTTTAAATCACTATTCAGATAGAAGCCCTCCGGCGCAGCAACCTCTATGACGCCCGTTCTATCATCTGTAAGGCCTGAAAACTTTACAATACCATCTGCATTTGTTTCCTGATATCCTATATAGTAATACAAATAACGTCTGCCGCCATTATCCGTATAAACATAGAACGGATATACTTTATTCTGTATCACATTCGTTGCTGTATGAAGCTCTCCGACTACCTTCATAAGGTTTTCATCCGTTTGGTTATTCTGATATGCAGTAACCTCATTTTGGATGCCGGCAAGTGTAAGTCTTGTATTTTTCTTTTCTCCAAGCTTCTCAACATCTTCCAGATAACGCTGCAATACTTCTTCTCCATCTGCGACCACTTCTCCATTTAAGAGCGCCTTTACTTTATCGACAACGGCTTCGTCATCTTTCAAAGCTGCCGAACCATAAACGGCAAATGCTGCATTCTGAAGTTTTACTGCCGTTTCACCGGCCTGATTCGCCTGCTTCTGCTTTGTCAACTGTACATTGTAGTCTTCCCAACGGTTTGTAAAGGTAAATACATACCTGTTTCGCTTAGAAAACGTAATCGTGACACCATTATCCGTGCTTTCTTCATTATCCGCACCTTCCGCTTCCAGCATCTGGAATTTCAGTTTCTGAGGCATACCAATTTCTTCAAAGGTATATTTGTGTCCCTCATCCCAATACCAACGTATTGTTTTTCCATCACCGCTTCCAGTATCGCCAGTATTGCCAGGCTCTCCGGTATCTCCAGGCTCTCCAGTGTCGCCAGGCTCTCCGGTATCTCCAGGCTCTCCAGTGTCGTTATCACCATTATCGCCAGGCTCTCCATTTTCGTTATCACCATTATCACCAGTATTGCCAGGGTCTTCGGTACTGCCAGGCTCTCCGCTATCGCCAGAATCTCCGGTGTCGCCAGTGCCTCCGGTATCTCCAGTATTTAACTTTGGCTGATATGAATAATTACCGTCTGCATCTACTACAACTTCATATTCGATATAGTAGTGCATCTCTCCGCCGACCTCGATATTTTCCTCGCCATCCGGTGTAATTTCATCAGGACCAATCTCAAATACCGTAAAGGCTATGGTATCTCTATTCTCATAAAGCCATTGCAGTATTGCTTTATCCGTCTGTAAGCTGGCCGGATGTGTACATTCTGTCGTGCCTTTGTTTCTGTATGTATAGGCAATAACCGTTGCTCTCAAGTTATTCTCGTGAATAAATTCACTGTCAACAGCCTCGCCGGATGCCCTGTCAATTTTCTTTACCATTAACGGTAAAGCAGGTGTTTTAACACCAACCTTGTTTACAGTAGCATTCAGACCATCCCGTCTAATATTATCCCCTGCTGAATACCTGTATCCAAAGTTATCCCAGGCAATCTGATAAGCCTCCGGATATTTGCTACTCTCACTGGTCGGGTCATATATGTTTCCATCTGATTCCACCGCTTTCGCGCCAATCGTAACCATAATCTCTTCATTTCGCTTTATACCATACTTCTCGCCGGAAGAGGTATTACCCGTAACAACAACTCTGTAAGAACGATACGGTGCAAGATATGCATCAATTGCCTGCTGTTTCGCCTGTGGACTGTCATAGGAAGCACTCTCTACCTCATGAAGTCCTTCCATGACATGTTCATATGATTGCCATATGTCCGTATCTGCTTCGCCATTCCATGTCCGCTCATCGCTGTCGGTAAAATAATCTCTTCCTGAAAACTCAATTGTATAATAGAGTTTCTGCTCTTCATTCGCATTTTTCATAGGAATCTCAATTGTATTACCATCCTCGTCAGCCTTTTGAACAAGAATCTTGTCAAGTTCACTAAATATTACATGGAACTCACTTCCTCGGTCTCCGCCTGTTGACCACACACGGTTGTCGCCCACTTGCGGAAGCGAATTAACAGTTACAAGTTTATTAATCGTCATGGCGCCTGTCTGGTCTGTCGTCAGATTCTTTACATGCGTCGTATACTCAAACTCGTCATATACATCATGCTCTTTATCATAACCTAAAACAATATAGTGTGAACCTGAGCCGATATCCTTCGCGCTATCGCGTGTGCCATCTGCATTCGCCTGCTTGTTTGTTACTTCAATCCATGCGCTTGTCGAATTTGATTCATACAAGAAGAATCTATCAGATGCCGCAACGCTTTGATATTTATTCTTCGTATAATCCATATCCGTACATTCGCCATCAATTACGGAATTCGCCACAAACTCATCTTTCGTTGGTGTAAGCTTTATCGTATTATCAAAAGCATTATAGCCGAAATGACTATAGTTCTTTGTATCATTCACCGTTCTGACTGAAAGTACAACTTTTCCGTTTGCCGGAATCGCATACTGAGGCGCTTTTTTTCTGTCGAAGGTTATCTTCATCGTCAAATAATAAGCGCCGCCTTCGTCAACACCTTTGTCATTCTTCTTTCTTTCCATACTGAAACTCAGTCCGAAACGACATGTGCCATCGCTGTATTCTTTTTCACCGTCCGATACGTTCCATGTTTGTTCCGTACCATCCTGGGTTTTAAAGGTAACACTCTCCAGCTTCTCCGCATCATGATTGATATTCATCTTAATATCACGCAGGAATGCCGTACCCGGATTCGCGTCTTTGTTAATGTCATCCACAACTTCCAAATTCAAATCGCCCGTAAAAGCATACGGATACATCATCGTTTCAGTAATAACGTAATCGGCAAGTTCCTTTTTGCCTCTGTTCAGCAACTGCATCTTCCAGTTGACGCCGTTATTCTGTTTGGTGATTTTGTTTTCAGAAGTACCATCCAGTTTCTTTTCAACACCATTCGTTTCCAGATAAGAAACTGCCTGTTTGGTGACACCCGGACTGATAGTACCTCTATGTATCGTAACGTCTGACCACAACCAATCGGTATAACCGTCGCCATTATCCGGAAATCCCTGAACCTCCGTACCGTTTCGTAATTCAAAGCCCTGATTTCCGTCATTCGCCGCTACACTTTTCCCATTTACCTGAAGTTTTGCAGCGTTGATTTCGACATCCTCTTTTACAAATCCGGCTTCATTGTAGTCATAATACTGCATCGCAATCCGGTTGGTTTTATCGCCTTCAAGGAAGTTTCCATCTGCATCATACATATAGTCCTCGTTACCCACCGGTACCTTTAAACAGTACTTAAATACAAACGCTTCGTTTTTATCCAGATAACATTTATCTTTGCCATTGACACTATTATGCTTAATGTAGTTATTATTGCTGCTTGCCGTTCCTCTGTTTGAGAAGCTGAATATCAGTTTGCCGTCACTTGTTGTTCTTGTACTAATGTTGGCTGTTTTATAATTAAATGCATTCTGATAGTTGTTCTCCGCATTCGCCTCTATTTCCGCTACCGTAGCAGGAAGTCCGCTTATCAGCGTTCTTCTATTTGCAGCAGTATTTGAAGTATATGACGTTGTCGGGGTTGTACCAAATGTGCCGCCGTGATTATAATATGTAAATCCGCTCGGCAAAACATCAACCATATCATTCAGGTAAAGCCTTCCTTCTCCCGGATTGTACAAGACAACATAGTACTCTACCACCCTGTCATTTCCGGAAGCATAGCTGTAATAATATTTGCTTGTCATGGTCTGACTAACGTAATAATCAGCAGTTGCTTTTACAATGCGCGAAACACCTTTTTGCAAAACAGCTTTTCCTTTTACCTTAACAGTGTGCGTTACCCACGATTCTTTATCTCCGACAAAAAACGTATTTTTTAATCGGTGAATATTTGCTTCTACATAGTAATTATCTTCATCTGCAAATACACCATCCCTCATGCCGCTCCAAGCGCCATCGCCGCTGTCCTTCGGGAATTTCAGGGTAACATAAATACTCAGGTTCTCATCCGCAGCAAGCGTTATCGTTCCATTTTCGGTATCCTCGTTGTCCTTAAAGTAAATATAATAACGATTATTCGTATCGTTCTTTACAATCTCCCATTGATAGCTTTTCTCCAGGTCGTTTCCGTTTCTGTCGCTGCTTATTGTGGTTATCGAAACATTGTTGGTATCCCACGCAAAAGCGCCATAGGTATCCGGCAGTTCATCGCGGACGTCCGTCAGCTTATGGGCATACTTTTCGCTGTAATTTTTAACATCAATTTTATAAATCACGTTATCCCCGTCAGCAATCTCCGTAGCCGTAGCAAACTTCTCGCCCGGCTGCATTGCATTTTCCGTAACGATTCTCTTTATAAATCCCGTTGAACGCAGGACGCCGCCGCTCGTATCATAGAGTCTGTCCCCGGCTCTTTCATTCAACCATACCTTATTTGAAACATTCACAGAAGTTACATTTCCATCCGAATCAGAACTTCCATCTCCCATTTCCAATACCAGCGTCTTATACGTTATATACACCGAAGTATCTCCCGCCATGTTGTTAATGTACCAGTAAATTGCTGTATGAAGATTCGGTTTCGCACCGGAAACAACGATTCTGTCAGCCGTAACAAGGCTGCTGCCCCGCATACCAAATTTGACATTCTCGTATGTTCCTGCTTTGTCCAGCACATAATAGCTCTCATTCTGCGTTGTAAACTCGGTGAAACCTTTGTCTGCAAGGGATTCATTCGCTGACTTTGGAACAAGCACCGCATGAGCGCCTGTCACCTCATCATTAAAAGGAATATTCCTTGTCTTGTCACCATTTCCATAATGCCTTGCACTAATAGAATAATCAATTACACTTCCTGCCCTTACAGGATTTGTTTCTGCGTCTATGCTTGCTCCGCCTATTGTACCGCCCTTAGAAACATAGTAATCCCGCATCCATCTGACATATGCATAACAGGATTTTTTATTTTCTTTGCCATCCCACAGATAAGTATAGTCTGCCCTATTCGCTGTGCTAATATAATCATAGCTGCCTGATATCGGATATTGATTTGGCTCATCAGCAGTCAGCATTTCAAAAGAAGTCTTCGCCCTTACCGTAATCTCCTGTGTCACCGTTTCCTGCGGCGCTATTCTTCTGCCGGACTCGCCATAATTCCATTCACAGATATATTGCGTATCGGCACGATTGAAAAATGCCTTTTCTGCAAAATATACTGTCAGCCCTATAAAAGAATTATCTATGTATTCCGTATTGCCATTCCAGTCTACCGCAAAACGCCAGCCGCCCTCTGCCGTATTCTCTCTCTTTATGACAATGGAATCCACCTTCTGCGCATTGCTTCCCTTATTTTCTGCATTTATCACGACCTCCGCACCATTTATCGCAGCAGCGGTGTTTTCTTCATTTGCAGTTTTCGCCGTCAAATCCGTATAACCATTTTGAATGGTAACCGTAAGGTTTGCATCCGTATCCTCCATAAATAATGCTCGTATATTCTGCGGGTCGATTACGAATTGTCTCGGTATCTCATCCTTAACAGTCAACAAATTATCATTTAAAACGCCATTATTTTCTGCTGTCAAAACGTAACTGAACCGTTGTCCGCCTCTAACCTGATAGTAATTTGTGCCACTTGGCGCATAAATTCCTTTGACACCTTTCGAAAAGGTTATCCTGTCCGTTGGATTTTGAATCAAAACCCTACAAGCTGCATGTTTTACGAAGAAGGTATCCTCTTCAGAAACTGTCCAATTATTCCAGTCATGCACTTCACGCTCAACCCCATCTGCTTCATCCGCATATGTATAGTGTGCCGTCTGCGTTACGGTATTATGGATTTGATTGCCGCTTTCGCCATTAATCTTTTTCTGCATATCAAAATCATCGCCGATTATAAATGCATTCTCTGAATTAATTGATAAGCGTATCGGACATGCGCGTGAAGGCCATGCATCATACGAATCTGACGCTTTCTTCGGACATGGAAAATCAATCGTCCACTCAATTACCATTTGATTACTTTCATTCAAATACGCCTTTACATTCTTAATACTAAAAGATGATTTGAAACTGCTATTATCAATAGCAAGCTCAACAGCCTTCTTTCCATCGATATAGACATTCGTGCCTTTCACACTAAGCTCTCCCGTTCTCCAGCTCATGCCCTCCGGCAGTTCATCAAACACATCAGCCCATGTTATCGATTTCAGCCTGTCGATACCATAATTCATAAACAGCGCTGAATCCGTACCGGCAGTCTGGCTGCTTGTAAGCTGCTGTCCCGTTATCGTATAAACGAGGTTATCAATTGTTTTTTCATCATTATCCAGCGTCTTTAGCGCCACGCTGCTGTTTCCCCTTTTCGTGACATCCGTTTCCCTCGGCGCGCTATACCAATGAACCTGCATATAGTCGCCTGTCGGTCTGTATTGAAGTGGAATCTCATCTGACGCAACTCCCGGCGCACCATAATCAGCCCATATGATTGCATCAGCAGCTCCGCACAGTCTGTCTGAATTAATTGTCTTTAACAGGTTGTTTACCGTATTGCTATTGTTCAGTTTAAATTCGTAATAAGATAATCTCGTACCCGGAACCTTATAATAGCTGTATGTATACCGTCTGTTTCCACTGCCGTCCTCCATCGTTCCTTCTACTTTATCCGCAAGTTCTACACCCTCTGACAGTGGTAAGATGTACAAACGGAAAATCCTGTCTTCTACCGCCGCCGTTGCATCAATATTAATATTTAAGTGCGCTGACTCTCCTGCCATGAGATAAAGTAATTCATTGTTTTCTGCCGCTTCTCTGTTCGTTATACTGACGCTTCTTCCGGCATCATCTAAAAAATGTCCGCCATTGTTAAATCCGTTGAGCAAGTCAAACCAATTCTGTCCCTGATTTTCACCTGCATCCTTCGCAAAAAATGTATGCATATGATAATCTTTTTCAGTTCCATGTTCCACTGCTCTTTCCGTATCTATCTGCAATTCATGAACACGTCTGCTTGCTTCAATTTCGCTCGCATCCAATTTTGTATAAAGCAGTTTTTCACGATTCAGTGAAGGCACAACCTGTACAGCTTCTTCAACGGTCGTTTTTCCATTTACACTTTCAAGTTCTGTAAAGCCTCTTAAGAAATCCATCGGGACCTCTATATCCGTCTTACCAAACACCACCGTCTTCAGTGTTTTCTTAGCCGCCGCACTGGCATTGGTATTTATGGTCGTTACCGTCTCCGGCACAGTAAAGTTCTCTACAGCAGGTACATAGTACAAAACAGAGCCATCCTGCGAGTAAAGCGCCCCCTGCGCATCCACTTTATAATGGGTTGTTCCGTCACAAAGCGTTTTAAGCGGCTCACCGACTGCATCACGAAATACCCCTGCGTTTAAAACCAAATCTTCATTTTCTTCAAACAAAACATTATCAATCGCCAGCTTCGATATCCCCGCTTTGTCTGTCAGTTGGCGGACATTTCCGCCTACAACAAAAGTAAGGTCTGCATATAGACCTACAGAACCGGTTTCTAAACTTGTCAAGGCATCGTCAGCAATCGTACATGAATCAGCCAATTCGTAACGCAGTTTTTCAACATTCGTACATCCGCCAAACGCAACGGAGGCCACCCTTTTATACCGACTGTCTAAATTAATTTCCTTTATACCTCTGCAGTCGGCAAATGCGCGTACTCCAATCGTTACATTTTCCTCCGCGAGGCTGTCAAAAAATTTCTCTGTCAACCCGGTGCATCCATCAAATGCCCTGTCCTCAATTGTGACAAAACCTTTGAAACTGCCGAATGTATCACCTGACAGAGCAGTACAATTCTCAAATGCACGAACACCGATTGTTGTAAGCTGGTTACAGCCATCAAGATTTACCGATTCCAGTGCGCTACATTTTGAAAATTTTGACGAATCTATTGCTTTCAGACTGGCGCAGCCGCTCAAATCAACTTCCTTCAAATGGGCAGCACTCCAACAGGAAGGAAGCGATGTCAGCTTCCCGCATCCACGAAATGACACCCTTTCCATTTGCCAATTGCTATTAAAAAACGCCCTGCCATGCACGCTGCTCAGGTTTGTACATCCGGAAAAATCAAAATCCGTACATTTATATGCATAGGAGAACGCACATTCTCCCAGACTCTCTAACTTCTCCAGACCTGAACAATCTATTTTCGTTGTAACTGACAAGCTTCCTATTTGTTCAAAAGCATATCTTTCAATTGTTGTAAGTTCAGTACAATGCGTCAGGTCAATCTCCTGAAAACCACTGTGGTAATAAAAAGCATATTCTCCAATCGTCTGAAGTTTTGTCAGGTCTTTAAAATTAACATCTGTCAGGTTCAACGATTTGGAGCCAATGCCGCTGCCGGTATTTCCAAATGCATATTTTCCAATCGTTTCTATATTGCTTGGCAATTTTGCACTCTTCAATGCGTAGCATCGTTCAAAGCATCCCTCCGGGATACTTTTCAGGTTGCTGCAGTTTGACAAGTCAACCTCCTGCAGTTTCTGGCAGTTAAAAAAGGAACCTCTCTCTATTGTTTCAAGTGTTTCACACGCCGAAAAATCCACCGTCTCCAACGTAGCGTTTAACGGCTCGGCAAATATTTTGCCAGTCACTCGGTGACTGCTATTTGCTCCTAACGCCGATGTGCCGCCGTTTCCTATCGCTGTAACACCATTTAAAAAAACAACCTTTTTGATACTTCCCCAGTCATCATAATCAAGCTCTGAAAGCGCGCCGGCTATACATGCTATTCCCTCATTCAGCGGCCCTATCTCCAACACGCCGTCTCCGGCTTCTTCCTTAATGGTATACCGGACATTGTTTTCTTCATCATTCCCCGTCCACAATACATCTTCCGCCAAAGGTTCAGCGTCTGCTGTTTCATTTTCCGGTTCGCTCCCCGGTTCAGACGCATCCTCCGTATCCTCGGAAGCGCTGTTATCCTCTGATACCGGTTCTTCTTCGCTGTCTTCTGATGAAGCAGTTGTTTCGTCAGAAGAAACCTCCCGGCTGTCCGTTTCCGTATCTTCCGAGACTTCTGAAGAATCCTCTTCCGTATCGGAAGATGCAGCTTCCGTACTGCCGCCTTCCGGCGTTTCCGCTCCACCTGCATCGCCGGCCTTTACCGCCATCACCCTTCCATTTTCTTTGTCCGAAGTCAGTGTAACTCCCGGTCTTTCAAGCGCTAAAAAAACGCACACTACCGCAATAAACGAAATAAGCGCTGTAACAATCGCTATAACCTTGCGGTTTCTGGCTTTTTTTAGCAGCCGTTCAATATTTTTTCCGTTCATAGCGTATATACCTCCCATGTTAATATTTTTTTATAAGTATTTTTATTTTATAAGATACGAATTTAACCATTCGTCATTTTATACAGTTATCTAATTATAAATTATTAATAATTCATAGTCAATAGTCAAAGTCAAATCAAAGTCAAGTTCCATTTTTCCCCTGCGTAATCAGAACGGCACTATAGCTACTATAACTTTTCAAGCATGACAACCGTTTCAATATGTGTTGAATGGCAGAACTGGTCTATCATTGCTGCTTTTTTTATACAATATCCGCTTTTACTGAGTACCTTTATATCTCTTGCAAGTGTCGCAGGCTCACAGCTCACATAAACGATACGTCCGGGCGCCATTCTGACAAGTGTATCCAGCAGCACTTCATCACAACCTTTTCTCGGCGGGTCTACTACTACCACATCCGCATGCGCTGCTTCTCCATCTTCTTTGTAAACAGCCGGAACGATTTCTTCCGCCCTCCCCGTATAGAACGTCACATTTTTCGCACCGTTTATTTCTGCATTTTTCCGGGCATCTGCTACAGCCTGCGGAACAATCTCTACACCATATACCTGCTTTGCTTTTTGTGAAAGGAACAAGGATATCGTTCCGATTCCGCAGTACATATCCCATACGACCTCACCGCCGCTAAGCTCTGCATACGAAAGCGCTTTCTCGTACAAGACTTTCGTCTGGACAGGATTTACCTGATAAAACGATAATGGTGATATGCGGTATCTTATGCTTCCTATATAATCTGTTATATAGTCCTGTCCCCATATCGTCACGCATTTATCTCCTAAAATTCTGTTTGTCTTTTCTTTATTTATATTGATACAGATGGATTTCATTCCATCTATCCGTACAAGTTTTTCCGTCAATTTCTCGATATCGGGAATTTTTTCACCATTGATAACAAGACATACCATAATGTCATCTGTAGCAAATCCCACTCGTATCAGCAGATGACGCATCAGTCCTTTTCCTGTTTTTTCATCATAGGTACTGATGTGATGTTGTTCTATGAAAGTTCTTACGGCTCTGACAATCTCATCATTGACCGATGCGCCTATCGCGCAGCTGTCTGTATCAATAATCGTATGTGTCCTGCCCGCATAAAAGCCGATAACAACATTTCCATCTTTATCTCTTCCTATCGGAAACTGTGCTTTATTCCTGTAATTGTATGGATGCGTCATTCCATATGGCGGTTTTTCCATAATCTTTTCAGGTTCGGCGATTCCGCCTATCCGTTTTAAACAGTTTGCAACCTTATTCCATTTATATTCTAATTGCTTTTCATAACTTATGTGCTGCATCGTGCAGCCGCCGCATCTTCTTGCATTATCACATACCGGCGCTACTCTGTAAGGCGACGGACTGAGCAGCTCCACCAGTCTGCCATAAGCGATGTTCTTTTTCAGCTTGATTATCTTCACAACTGCTCTGTCTCCCATAACCGTATCTTTGACAAATACGGTCATGCCTTCTATATGGCCGATGCCTTCTCCGTCATTTCCCATATCTTCTATCAGGATTTCGTAGTCATTGTTTTTCGTGATTTCCATATTGATTACGCTATGCCTTCCGTACTTTTTTCACATTTTTCTATTCTTATTTTCTTTCAGGGTTATCTTTATTTATCTGACTTCCTTTATCTACCTTGTTGTCTTCCTGATATTGGAGTCAAACATTCTGTTATATCCAAGCCAGCCCGCTTCATCTTTGGCTGAAAGCGCCTCGATAAATGTCTGAAGCTTTGCGTCTGTGTTGTCTGCAAATGATAAGGCAAGCGCTTCAATCAGCGCCGGTTTTTTCGGCGAGCCATATTCCAGTTCTCCATGATGCGCCAGGATACAATGTTCCAGTTCATTCGCTTCTTTTGCAGGGAAGTCAGGAATGTCCTTTATTTTATCTCTTATCATCATCGTACCCATAACGATATGTCCAAGAAGCTGTCCTGCATCTGTATAATCATTTTCAGGGAAGGATGATATCTCATATATTTTTCCGATGTCGTGCAGCATCGCTGCTGTAAGCAGTAAATCTCTGTTCAGGATTGGATAATATGTAGTATAATAGTCACACATTTTTGCAACCGCAAGAGTATGTTCCAACAATCCACCCACAAAGCCATGATGTACGGACTTTGCGGCAGAGTGTGCTTTAAATTCCTTTGAAATATGTGTATCTTCTATAAAAAAACGTTTTAACAGCGTTTTATAATAAGGTCTTTCCAGTGAATCAATAAGCTCTAAAAGGCAACGAACCATTTCTTCTACATTTTTCTTTGTAGCCGGCATATAGTTATTGATATCGTATTCGCCAGCTTCCGCTATACGGATTTTTTTTATGTTCAGTTGAAGGGAATTATTAAATACAGTAACCTGTCCATCCACCTTGACATAATTCAGGTTTTCAAAGTGAGCAATTCCGTTGTTTAATTCCCATATTTTTCCGTCTATGCTTCCTGTTGCATCTGTAAGCAGCAGGGAATAATATGTTTTTCCGGATTTTGTTTTGCCTACAATTTTATTCTTACACAAATAAACGTCTGAAACTATCTCGCCATCCGTAAGTTCCTTTATAAATCTCATAACCATTTCCTTTCAGCGTTATTATTCATTGACTGCTTCAATGTACTTTGCAATGCGCTGTTCATACGTCCGCACATTTTCTACACAAGATATATTAACATATTTTATGGCAATGTCAATTTAAGAGACATTTTTCATCGTAAAATTTCCACTATTCATCAGCAGAAAAATTATATAAAATGTATAAAAAGAACGGTATCACGAATAGCCTTGATGCATGGATGTTCTCCTTAAAACCGAAATGTATCTTTCATTCCCAGCCACTTTTGGTCTTTTTCACTCAAATTAAGCTTTGTACCGTCTGCCAGTTGATACCCTTCTGCGCTTGCGGTTCCCTGATACCCGCCAACAAGCCCCGGCCACTCAATGCCTATCTCAGGGTCATTCCATGCAAGTCCGCCTTCATCGCCCGGATGATAGAAATCAGTTACCTTGTAACAGAACTTTGCTACATCAGACAGTACCAAAAATCCATGTGCGAAGCCTTCTGAAATATAAAACTGTTTATTGTTCTCCTCTGTAAGTTCCACGCCAAACCACTGTCCATAAGTCTTGCTGTCACTTCTTAAGTCCACTGCTACATCAAATACAGCCCCCTGAATCACACGAACAAGTTTTCCCTGTGGATATTCCTTCTGAAAATGAAGTCCTCTTAATACCCCTTTTGTGCTCATGCTTTGGTTATCCTGAACGAATACCATGTCAAGACCTGCCTCGTGCATATCATTCTGATTATATGTTTCTACAAAATATCCCCTGCTGTCACCATGTACAGTAGGCTCGATTACATATAATCCTTCTATTGGCGCTTTTGTAACTTTTATCTGTCCCATCGCTGTTAATCCCTTTCTATTTCTTTAAGGTATCTGGCGAGTGCATCCTGCCATTTAGGAAGCGGCTTAAAACCTTCCTGCGTAAGCTTCCTTCTGTCGAGCCTGCTGTTAAATGGTCTTGCTGCCTTTGATATGCCATACTCTGCTGTAGTAACAGGTATTACCTTTGTATCGTATCCTGCCTGTTTCAATATCTCACAGGCGAAATCATACCAGCTTATGTATCCGCCTTCATTTGTTGCATGATAATAGCCGTATTTCTCCGTTTCTATCATATCCACAAGAAGCCTTGCCAAATCGTAAGTATAGGTCGGCGTACCGATTTGGTCATTGACGACCTTAATGGTATCAGACTTCTTTCCAATAGTAAGCATTGTCTTGATAAAGTTCCTGCCATTTCTGCCAAATACCCAGGCAATACGCACAATGAAATATTTCTCTAATGTTTTGCTGACTGCAAACTCCCCTTCGAGCTTCGTCTGCCCATAGACGCTAAGCGGCTTGTAGTCTGTGCAGTCAGGCTCCCAGGGGGTATCCCCGTTTCCATCAAACACATAATCTGTGCTAAGGTATACCATCTTTGCATCAAGTTTTTTACAGACTTTTGCAATATGCTTCGTACCTGATACATTAATATCATATACCTTATGAATATTCTCCTCATCTTCCGCCGCATCTACAGCTGTCCATGCGGCACAGTGAACGACAACATCCGGTTTTATCTCTGTAATCACTTTATCAACTGCCTCTTGGTCTGTTATATCAAGCTTGGCATATGGCATGGTGCATACCGGCGAACCATCCTGTTCGCCATTATAGTTTTCCGATATATCAGAACCGATTCCTGCGTATCCGCGTTTATTCAGTTCATTCATAACATCATGTCCCAGTTGTCCGCAGACTCCGGTTACAAATACTTTCATGTTCTTAACCCCTTATCCGATAAATTTCTATATATCCGTATTTTTCCTTTTATCTGTTGCCATACATCTTCTCATAATAATTCTGATAGTCACCGCTGATGATAGTTTCCCACCACTCACGATTATCCAGATACCAGCTTATCGTTTTCTTGATTCCATCAGCAAACTTCGTTTCCGGAAGCCATCCCAGCTCACTATGTATCTTTGTCGGGTCTATTGCATAACGCATATCATGACCTTTCCGGTCACTTACATATGTTATAAGGCTTTCCGGCTTGCCAAGTTCCTTACATATTATCTTTACGATATCGATGTTCTTCATTTCATTATGTCCGCCTATGTTATAGACCTCTCCGACTTTCCCCTTATGAATAATCAAATCAATCGCTTTACAATGGTCCTCAACGTAAAGCCAGTCACGCACATTAAGCCCCTCGCCATATACAGGCAGCGGCTTGTCCGCCAGCGCATTCGCAATCATAAGCGGAATCAGCTTCTCCGGAAAATGATATGGTCCATAGTTATTTGAACACCTTGAGATTGTAACCGGAAGTCCATATGTCCTGTGGTATGCCTGTACCAGTAAATCCGCAGACGCCTTTGACGAACTGTAGGGACTGCTTGTATGTATCGGTGTTTCTTCTGTAAAAAATAAATCCGGCCTGTCAAGCGGTAAATCTCCGTACACCTCATCTGTGGATACCTGATGATAACGTGTAATACCGTATTTCCGGCAGGCATCCATCAATGTCGCCGTACCGATAATATTCGTCTGTAAGAAAATCCCCGGATTTTCTATTGAACGGTCCACATGACTTTCTGCTGCAAAATTCACCACGATGTCCGGATGTTCTTCTTCAAATAGTTTATAGACGGCTTCCCTGTCGCAGATATCCGCCTTTACAAACCTGAAATTGGGATGCGCCATCACAGGCGCAAGCGTAGACAGATTTCCTGCATATGTCAGTTTATCAAGGCAGATAATCCTGTAATCAGGATATTTGTCAAGCATATGAAATACAAAATTACTTCCGATAAATCCGGCTCCTCCGGTTACAATAATTGTCATATCTAAATACTCCTTATATCAATTTATATTTTAATGCAATGCATCAATATATTTGCCATCTAAGACATCCTTAAGATACTGTCCATACTGATTTTTCTTCAATATCTCATAAACTGCAAGTACATCTTCCCTGCTTATCCACCCATTTAAGTATGCGATTTCTTCAAGGCACGCAATCTTTCTATGCTGGTGCTGTTCCATCGTCTTTACAAAATTTGTAGCATCCACAAGGCTTTCATGCGTACCGGTATCAAGCCATGTAAATCCCTGTCCAAGCAGCTCCACATTCAGCTTGCCTGATTCCAGATAAATCCTGTTCAAATCTGTTATTTCCAACTCTCCCCTGGCAGAAGGCTTCAGATTCTTTGCATAGCCTACCACACGATTATCGTAGAAATATAAGCCGGTTACACAATAATTGCTCTTGGGTTTCGCTGGTTTTTCTTCAATAGAAACCGCTTTTCCGTTTTCATCAAACTCAACGATGCCAAAGCGCTCCGGGTCATCTACATAATAACCGAAAACAGTTGCGCCTTTACCAGTCTCTGCCTTTTTCACAGCTGCTTCCAAACGCTGCGTAAGACCATGTCCGGCGAAGATATTATCGCCAAGCACCATCGCCACCGTATCATCGCCTATAAATTCTTCACCAATAATAAACGCCTGCGCCAGTCCGTCCGGTGATGGCTGAACGGCATATGTAAGATTCACACCAAATTGATGCCCGTTACCAAGCAATTCCTTGAAACGCGGCGTATCCTGCGGCGTTGAAATAATCAGGATATCTCTGATTCCCGCCTGCATTAACACAGACATCGGATAATAAATCATTGGTTTATCGAATACCGGAAGCAATTGCTTCGATGTTACTTTCGTTAATGGATATAGGCGTGTCCCCGAACCGCCTGCTAATATAATTCCCTTCATACCGTTTTCTCCTCATCTTTTGTGACTTTGCACAAATTTTTTAACACATTAATATTAATAATTATATTAATTTTTATATTCATTGTAAAGCACCAAAGTTCATGTGAATTTTACTTTTAACAAAAAAAATCCCAAAAACAATATAGCTGCATCACTATATTGTTTCAGGGATATTTTTAGTCCTGTCAACTATTATTGTATCTCTTTAATCCATCCTTTAGGTGCTTCCAGTCTTCCCATCTGTATACCGGTCAGGGTATCATAAAGTTTCTTTGTTACCGGTCCCATTTCTTCCATTCCGCTTGGGAAACAAATCTCGTTTCCGTGGTCATAAATCTTTCCAACAGGTGAGATAACAGCGGCAGTTCCGCAAAGACCGCACTCAGCAAAATCTTTTACCTCTTCAAAATATACTGTTCTTTCTTCAACTTCAAGTCCGAGGATATCCTTTGCAACTGTCATCAGAGAACGTCTTGTAATCGATGGCAGGATACTGTCTGACTTTGGTGTTACCACCTTGCCGTCTTTTGTTACGAACAGGAAGTTTGCTCCGCCTGTTTCTTCTACCTTTGTTCTTGTTGCTGCGTCCAGATACATATTTTCATCAAAGCCCTCTTTATGTGCTGTTACAATCGCATGAAGGCTCATCGCATAGTTCAGGCCTGCCTTGATATGACCGGTTCCATGCGGTGCAGCTCTGTCAAAATCAGAAACCTTAATCGTAATTGGCTTTGCGCCGCCCTTGAAATATGGGCCAACAGGTGTACAGAATATTCTGAACTGATATTCCTCGGCAGGTTTTACGCCGATAACAGGATTTGAGCCAAACATATATGGTCTCAGATAAAGGGTTGCGCCGGAACCATATGGCGGTACATAATCGATATTTGCTTTAACCGTTTCTACTACTGCTTCTACAAATCTATCCTCAGGGAATACCGGCATCTCAAGTCTGCTTGCCGAATCCGCAAATCTGCTTGCATTCAGGTCAGGTCTGAAGCATACTACTTTTCCGTCTTCGGTTGTATATGCCTTTAAACCTTCAAATACAGTCTGTGCATACTGAAGTACGCCTGCACATTCGCTGATTACCACCTTTGAATCCTCTGTCAGAACACCTTCATCCCATGCTCCATTCTTATAATTCGATACAAACCTTTTCTCTGTTTCTATATATCCAAATCCAAGATTTGACCAGTCAATATTCTTCTTATCCATCTTATCTACTTCCTTTCAAGTAAAATCTGTAATTATTGTAAATGATTTCATGCCTAATATTTGTTATAGCACATTATTCATGCTTTTTCCATAGGAAAGACATAAAAATATCAATCTTCTGTCGGTGCTTTCGCTTCTTCAAATGTGCTTATCACATCTTCTGATGGTGCTTTTGTAATCAATGACACAAGGATGGCGGTCAGAAGTCCTGCTGCAAAGCCCGGTATAATCTCATAAAGCCCGGTTGAAGCCGCAAAGCACTTAAACCATACTGCATCTACCGCAAATCCTACTATAATAGAAGCAAGCGTTCCTGAATAGGTCAGTCGTTTCCAGTAAAGTGAAAGTATGATGGCAGGGCCAAATGCCGAGCCAAACGCGCCCCATGCATTACTTACAAGGTCCATAATGCTGCTGCACGCAGGATTCATGGCGATTACAAGCGCTACGACAGAAATTACGATAACGACTATTCTGCCTGCCCAGAGCATCTCTTTATCGGATGCCTTCTTACGAATTATCGGTTTGTATACGTCGGATGCAAATGCCGAGGAGGATGCCAAAAGCTGCGAGTCTGCGGTACTCATGGACGCCGCAAGTATCGCGGATAATAAAACACCTGCTATCAGCGCCGGAAATACGGCTCTTACCATGCTGATAAAGATACTTGATTCATTTCCTACAAGCGCATCGCCAAAGTATTTTCTTCCTACAATTGCAACGACAGATGCCATAACAAGGATAATGCCTGTCCAGCAGCTTCCAACGATTCTGGACTTCTTCATTTCCTTTTCTGATTTAATGGATATGTATCTTACAAGGATATGCGGCATTCCCAAATATCCAAGTCCCCAGCCAAGTCCGGAAGCTATTGTTATGATACTTGCTTTATTCAGTGTTCCACCTGACAGTACGTTATAGTAATGCTCCGGAAGTACATCAGATGGTGATACAAAGCCTGCTCCCTGCATGGCAACAACTGCTATAATCGGCGCTATCATAAGCGCAGCCAGCATGAGAAGCCCCTGGAAAAAGTCTGTCCAGCACACAGCATTAAATCCACCTAAAAACGTATACACTACAATAATTGTAGACGCTGCAATCATTGCCCCTTTTTCATCTACGCCCATGACCGAGTGAAACAACGTTCCACATGCCTTAATACTTGACGCTGCATAAATACAATAGGCAATCACAAATATAACCGCACAAATTATCTGCAATGCTTTATTCTCCGTTTTAAACCGGTTTGTAAGGTATTGCGGTATGGTAATCGAATCATTGAACTGAATGGAAAACCGCCGAAGTCTTGGCGCTACAAAAATCCATGCGCATACTGTACCTATCAATAGTCCCACCGATATCCATATCTCACTGAAGCCATTCAGATAAATAGCGCCCGGAAGGCCCATCAAAACCCATGCGCTCATATCAGAAGCTCCGGCGCTCAGTGCCGCTACCAGTCCATTCATATTTCGTCCGCCGAGAAAATATGCTTTTTCTCCGGCCTCTTTCTTTGACTTGATAAAGAAGTAAATACCTACTCCTATCACAAGTGCAAAATAGACAATAAAAGCAATTAATTCGTAATTATTCATTCTCTCTACACCTTTCATCGTATTTTATAAAAATTTAACATATAACATTTCAAATTCTACACAAAAAGCAGTCTAAAATCAAGATGTTTCAATATACTAACCCGCATACTATGTGATATACTTAAAAAATATATGTAATCCGACATCCAAATTTTATAAAATTTAGCTGTCGTTGTGAAAGGGAGCGTTCATATGAAATCAGAAAAACAAATAGCCATGAAAATATCCGGCGTCAGCATTATTGCCAATATTATTTTATCTCTTCTAAAGATGTTTGCAGGTTTTATCGCACATTCAAGTGCAATGGTTTCTGATGCTGTTCATTCTGCATCAGATGTATTCAGTACCATTATCGTTATTATCGGAATTAATGCAGCCGGAAAAAAATCAGATGACAGACACCCCTATGGGCATGAGCGTTTTGAATGTGTTGCTTCTATTATATTGGCAGATGTTCTGCTGCTTACCGGTCTCGGAATCGGTTACACAGGAATCAAAACCATTCTATCCGGTACTTATACAAGCGCTGCTGTACCAGGTATGCTTGCACTGATTGCCGCCATCCTCTCCATCGTTGTAAAGGAGCTTATGTTCTGGTATACCAGAGCAGGGGCAAAGAAAATCAATTCCGGCGCACTTATGGCAGATGCATGGCATCATCGTTCCGATGCGCTGTCCTCCATCGGCGCTTTAATCGGTATCGGCGCCGCAAGGCTTGGCTATCCTGTTATGGATTCGGTCGCAAGCATTGTGATATGCCTGTTTATTGTCGTTGCGGCTTTAGATATCTTTAAAGATGCTTTTGATAAAATGGTAGATTGTTCCTGTGATGAAAAGACAATCCAGTCTATTCACCAGACAGTATCCGCCCAGTCCGGCGTAAAACGTGTAGACAGTATCATGACAAGGCAGTTCGGCAACAAAGCCTATGTAGATGTCGAAATCGCAGCGGATGGAAATATGAGTCTGACCGCTTCCCACGAAATTGCGGAAGCAGTACACCATGCTATCGAAACAGACTTTCCTCAGGTAAAGCATTGTATGGTTCATGTCAATCCTTATTAACCTGCTCTCCATGCATAGTCTCCATATACTTCATACATAGGTTGGTAATTGCGTTTTACAGCCACTTGACTAGTTTGTATATATGGAGGCTATGTATTTCCAAACATCCAACAACTGATTTTTATTTTTTTCATATATCGTTTTCTTTGCAAGCGCGGTATTATCCGTAATAATATTATCTACACCGATTGCAACCATACGTCTCATTTCCATTTTTCGATTTACAGTCCATGCCGCAACCACAATTCCTTTCTTATGTGCTCCGACAACAACATCCCTTGTAAGATATTTTGAACTGATACTAAGCACATCCATCGCCTTATATTCTATATTATTGCTGTATCCAAATGTATATATATACCCTGTAACGATATCTTCATTTTCATTTTTCATCCTGACAAGGCTGCGTTGATTAAATGATGTTACAATGCACTGATTTTCAATATGATAATCTGTAATCAGTTTTGCTACTGCTTTTTCCAGTTCTCCGCTATTGTTATCCGGCTTCAATTCTATATTCAGCATGATTTTTCCCTTGCAACATTCTATCACTTCCGCCAGCGTCGGTATGCGTGTCCCTCTATATTCGTCAGAAAACCACGAACCTGCATCGAGTGTCAGGAGTTCCTGATAGGTACTGTCTTCAACCTTCAGCTTTCCGTCTGTCGTTCTCTTTGTATTTTCATCATGCATCAGAACCACCTGTCCGTCAGCAGTAAGCCTTACATCAATCTCTACATAGTCAGCGCCTTCATCGATTGCTTTCAAAATTGCCGGCATCGTATTCTCCGGCGCTTCTTTACTTGCGCCCCGGTGTGCGGAAATTAAGGTTTTTCCAAGTGAAAAATAGGTCGGCCGCTTTCCGCCCAGCAAAATCTGAATACAGAAAAACATCGCGATGATGGATACCGTAACAAAGATGCCGCCTGACAGCAGTCCTCTTTTCTTATTCCATCCATCATCCGGGCTATCATACTCCGGTATATACGCTTTCGTAAGTTCCGTTATTGCAGAAAAATTTACACAGCCGCATATCAGCGCAATCAGTATCGTAATAACCGCATTGATATTGTCATATACCTCATAAAAAAGAATCAGCATGTTATCATCACCCGCTATCATACTGATTACAAAGATACTAATCACAATTAACAGCAAATAAAGTACTACCGAAAAAACAAATCCGCCGAACAGCCATGCAATATATGTCTTAAAGCGTTTTAATGTTATTTGAGTCCCCGGTTTTGCCCCTCTTAATATCCTTTTATAATTTTTATCTGACAAAATAAGCCATTTTGCAACAGGAAATCTGAATACGGTAAACAGCGCCGCGATAACATATACAAGTATAATCATAATCCAAAACAGCCAGCTTCCCATTCTTACATGCACATAATGCGCCAGAAAGCTCAGCACTGAATTATTATAAAATAACAGCACGATTGCAGGCATGTATACCGCGATTGCAAATGGAAGAAAGTAATAAAGGCTTCGTATCTTTGAGGAAAAAAAGTACATGACAAAATGTTTTTCTACCTGTTTTATATAGCCCCATATACCATTTCTTTTATTCCTGCAATTTCTGTCTAATAATACGATTATCATAACCGTATCCAGAAGTGTCATCACCATAACAAGCATTAAGATGACAGCCAGGTATATAAATGCACCGGGCGTTCTGAGTATCTTCAGGTAATTTCCCTTTGTTATTGCACTATACCCCGCCATCTTAATCACAAGATAAAAACCTTTTGTTATGACAGGCATTGATATGTATGCTGCGCAAAATCCAAATACGAGTTGTAAAAGAAGCAATTTATATTTATTTTTCCAAATCTCGATGCGCAGACTTTTGTTTGTATTTTTCCCCATTATCAGAAACCTGTATTTCTATTGTCCATTATTCGCTTTGCCTTTCCCTCTGAACGTGGAATTGACTTCGGCGGAAGCAGTTCTACTGATGCACTGATAAGAAGAATTGCTTTTATTTTTTTCTTTATATCGGCGGCTAACGCATCAAGCTTTGCCGTATCTGTCATGTCCACATCTTCTTTCAGTTCTACCTGAACCTTCAGCTTATCCTGCGAATTGACTCTGTCTACAACAAGCATATAGTGCGCTGACGCTTCTTCAACACCCATAAGCACCGCTTCTATCTGGCTAGGGAATACATTGACACCACGAATAACCAGCATGTCATCTGTTCTTCCTGTTATACGGCTCATCTTCACTGTTGTTCTGCCGCATGCACATGTACCATGCGTGAGTGTACAGATATCATGTGTTCTGTATCTTATCATCGGCGTTCCTGTCTTAGTAAGTGTTGTGAATACCAATTCACCCGGTGTTCCGTCAGGAAGCGGTTCTTCTGTTATCGGGTCTATAATCTCTGCAATAACATGGTCTTCATTGATATGCATCCCGTTCTTTTCCATACATTCAAAAGCTACGCCAGGCCCACCAATCTCTGTAAGTCCGTAAATGTCCATTGCATCAAAGTCAAGCAGCTCCTCTAAGTGCTGACGCATCTCTTCTGTCCACGGTTCTGCGCCAAAACATCCTGATTTTATCTTAAGCTCTTCCGGCTTAATCCCCATTTCTCTGATTGTTTCTGCAAGATATGTCGCATATGACGGTGTACAGCAAAGCATCGTTACCCCAAGCTCTTTCATCATCATAATCTGTCTTTGCGTATTTCCTGATGACATCGGAATCACCATTGCGCCTACTTTTGTCGCACCCTGATGTGCGCCCAGTCCGCCTGTGAACAGTCCATAGCCATATGCAACCTGAACGATATCATTTTCATTTCCGCCTGCGGCAGTAATCGCCCTTGCAACCATTTCTGTCCACACATCTACATCATTTTCTGTATAGCCTGATACAATCGGCTTGCCTGTCGTACCGGATGAGCCTTGTATCCTGACCATATCCTTAAGGTCTGCGGCGAACAGTCCGTAAGGAAAATTGTCTCTCAAATCGGTTTTCTGCATAAACGGAAGTTTTACAATATCATCTATAGAATTAATGTCTTCCGGCTTCACACCTGCTTCATCCATCCGTTTTCGATATGCCGGTACCTTCTCATATTCCAACTCAACTGTTTTTCTAAGTCGCTCCCCCTGAAGCTTTTTTCTCTCCTCCAAATCCATACATTCCATCTCTTTATTGTAGATGTAATGAATTTTTTTCTGTCTCATATTATAATTTCCTCCAATAACATTACTTTAAACTGTTAAGCCACAGTATCACTAAAATTTTACAGTCTGGCTAACTATATGTCAAGCGAAAGTAAGGCTGAACGGTTGTGCCTGTATTCTGCAATATCCGGTTTCAATTACGGAATAGAAACCCCCACGAGTTCGCACCTCGTGGGGGGTTCGCTGTCCAGTCGGACATTAACTTCTTATTGATAATCCATGCTGTTCTTATTTAACAGTGCTATTTCCTGATTTTCATCGTTTTCTTATAGCCCGTTTTTGAAGCAAAAAGCTTCTGATAGGCTTTAAGCTTGTTTTTCGGAACTTTAATAACTGCTTTTTTATTCATTCCTGTTATCGCCTTGCTTCCAACAGATTTTAAAGAAGCTGACTTGATTGTCATCGTCTTTAAGTTCTTACAATTATAAAATGCCTTGCTTCCGATAACTGTTGTTTTAGCAGGAATCGTTATTTTGTTTAAAGCGGTACAATTTGCAAAAGCGCCATTATTTATCTTTACAACATTTTTGCCAATCGTAACGGTTTTCAGCTTTTTACAGCCATAAAAAGCGTTTTTACCGACTGTCTTAACATTATTTCCTATTTTTACCGACGTAAGCTTTTTATTGTTTTTAAATGCATTCGTTGAAACATCTGTAACCTTATAAGTAATATTATTAATCTTTACTGTATTCGGAATGGTTACTTTTGATGCGCTTCCAATCGGCTTCATATATGTTACCTCTGCGCCTGATACCGTAGTTCCCTTTAATTTGCCTGCATTTGTTACCTTGTAAAAAGCCGTTCCTTTACTATCCTTTAATTTCGTACCGCGCTTTGGTACAGATATCGGCGGATTTACAATCTTCCATTGCAGTGCTTTGATTTTCGATAAGTCCGGGGTCTCATAACGGTTCTTATCATAACTGAAAGAAACTTTTGCTGTATAGTTTCCGGATTTTGTAGCTGTGTTTCCGGTATAGGAAGCACTAAGTCCTTTTGGCAGTCCGACAAGTTCAACTTTCTTTGCCTTTCCATCATATGTAAAAGGCGCTTTATACTGCCATGCAATCTTACTGGTATCAAGTTTTTCTTTTACAAAGGTCAGATGGATGCTTTTACCTTCAAGCTCATAATCCATTTCATCCTCAGGCCAGTTATATCTTCCGCCTTCTGCCTTAATATCAAATTCTCTCATCTCATTACTATTGATTGTAATTTTGTATTTCTTATTTGAAAGCTTCTTTACGGTAATAGGACTGTCCTTCCCAAGCAGCTTGACATCAGTATCATTTTCTTCATCATACTGGCTTGCATAGATATTCACTTCTGCATTATCTGCAACAATTACATCATTATTAAAAAGCAGATATAATTCATTCTGTTTACTATTATATTTCCTTTCTCCCCAATTGAGCAGATAACTATTTTCCGTAATATCTCCGTTAGTGTAAAATCCGGCTTCCGGATAATTAACTTCAACTACAAAAAAGCTTGCTGCACCTTCTTTTGAACGATAACAAATCTTATACTGCCCCGTTTTTTTAAATTCAAAATCGAAGTACCCTTCTCCATTTTCTGTATTCTTTTCAAAACGACAGTCTGCCGGCTTTCCGGACAAATCCGTAATCGTAATTCCATCTGTATTTGTAATTGGTGTAAACTCGTCATCCTTTGCATATGCGATACGCAAGGTATTTACATTCAGGTCTATATATATCTTCTGTGTATACGGCTCGCTTTCTTCAGGGTATGCGGCAGTGATACCTTCCAATGCACCTTCATACGGAATATCAATATATCCTTCAAATGTATAGTTGTCGCCGCCTTCATTTGATACAGGAACAGATACACTCATGCCAAAGCCGCGTTTCGCCTTAATAATAATCTTATAAACGCCCTGTTTTCCTTCTTCTGTCTCTACGGAAAAATATTCTGCCTGTTCGTTCACATCAGTAATTTTCCTGTCCGTATCCCAGTCATATACTTTATATGCTATATCCTTATATGAAATCTTCTCATCCTCATACAACTCACTGATGTTCATATAAAACAAGTTATTATCGGCATTATGCTTAAAAACCTGTGTTCCCCATTCGTCCGTTTTTATATAAGTGTCTTCGCTTGAAACAGCATCTGTGAAAAAGCCAACTCTCGGAAGTCTTATATGAAGTTCTACGAAATTATCTTCTTCCTTTTGGTTGTAAACGATTTTGTAATCTCCTATTTTAGAAAAATGCAGGTCGATAAGTTCCCGGTTTTTTTCATTTACAGATGCCTTAATATCTTCTGTGGCATTGCCTTCACTGTCTGTAAATGTTATGTCCTCTGCTGATAATTTGATTTTTTCCCCATTTTCGCAGGCATATTCTGCATATATCGTTGCATTTGAAAGTTCTAAGGACAATTCCTTTCCCATTTCTGCCTGAGGATTTAATGTCGGACATCCGTCGTCGCTCCAGTCCATCCAGTCTGTTGCTCCAAGCCCCATAAGCTTATCACCTTCATCTGCCCCCTCTGCCTTTACAGGCACCGTCATCATCAGCCCTACTGCCATGACAGCAACCATAATCATACTGTAGAGCTTCTTTTTCATTTTCATTTTTCCCATAAGCATACTTCTCCTTTTCATTCTTATTTTTCCCCTTCCGTTCTATTGGGTTAATTTGTATTATACAAAAAATCCGCTCTGTTTTGGTGTGCTGTTCTGCCCACTTGCAAGCCCTGTATGCGCATGCTATAATGTATTTATCTTATTAATTTTTTGAAGAATACAGAACGGAGAAGCCTATGAATGATACAACATCGGAGCAATTCAAAAACGACTTTCAACAACTGCTTGAAAACTCCTGTATCCCGGCAAGGCTTTCAGCCCATTACCAGCTTGTCAGTTGTCTTAAACATACATCTGAAACAGATGTCTATTTATTGAAGGACAACAGCAATGCCCGTTTTATTCTGAAATGCGGAACCGGAAGCCACATCGCTTTGTTAAAACAAGAAGCAGATATTTATACAAGGCTTCATCAAAATTCTTCTATTTCCATCCCGCAATTTTTCCATTGTTTTATGGAGGGTGACATATGCTGCCTGCTAAGAGAATATATTGAAGGAATTACGTTATCTGAATATTCCGAAAAACAGACTGCGCCTTCCGAAGGAAAAATATTGCTGATGATAAATGCCTGTAAAATCATAGAAACCCTGCATAACCAAAATCCGCCTATTATCCATCGTGATATCAAGGCGGATAACTTTGTAATACAAAAAGATTCAGGCACTTTATATCTGATTGATTTTGATTCCACTCATTTATATTTTCCCGGCAAAGAAAGGGACACTCGTTTTCTCGGTACTTTATCGCATGCTGCCCCTGAGCAGTTTGGATTTTCACAAAGTGATGTCCGTACCGATATTTATGGTCTGGGCATTACCTTTCTTTATCTGCTTACCGGAAGTACTGACAAAAAGACTTTACAAAATGAATTTTATGCGCCTGAGCTTTTGAAAATCATTGAAAAAGCTGTTGCTTTTGACCCGAAATCCCGCTATTCAAGCGTATTTCAAATGAGAAAAAGACTTCAGGCTGTCCAAAAGAAACGAACCAGGCAAAAAACATATTATCATTCTGTTTTTTTAATGCTGTTTTTCATTTCTTTGGGATTTGCTGTCGGTTTTCATTTGCAGGATGCACAGTCCTCCTCCGAACAGGCAGATGAAAAAGCAACAGATGCGCAACCGCATACCCAATCGTTAAGCGAGCAGGCAGGTGCAGGTGAATGTAACCTCAGCATCTATCAGGATTACCTGGATACCATTATCCTTGCCGCCTACGACAATGATGACAAAACCTTTGCAGTTACATGCCGCGAGCTGATAACCGCACTATACAACAACAAAGAACTAACACGAATGGAAATGCCTGATTGCTATTATACCGATGTGCCTCAAGAGGATTTTTATGAATGCAGCCCTATCGACAGAATATGTTACAGAATGGCCTGCCGGAATAGAATTTTATTAAAAAAGTCAGACGAATATGAACAGTATGGCAAAAGACTTCTGAGTGATGTACGCAACACACTATATCCGACATTTGATATGGACAATTGTCTTTATCAATATGCCATACAGCCTGCCGATACAAAAAACAATTATTACGGTTTTGCTTTAAGTGATTTGCTTGAATGTCTCATCGGCTCCTGGAATAATATTGATAATGTAGAAACACCATACTAATAAAACGGGCAATTTTGCCCACCAAGAAACCCAATTGTCATGTTATCATATCCGGATAACATCATATAGAATAAACAGGATGGAAAATATGAAAACAACAGCGGAATTATTGGAACAGATACAACATTTTGATATAGAGGAATTTAAAAACGCAGCAAATTTCGGCAGCCTAACCATTGCGGATTACCTGAATGAACTGCTTTTAAAAAAACATCTTCAAGCAAAGGATATTATTATCAAACTGTATATGGAACGCTCGTATACATATCAAATTCTAAAAGGCCGCCGGAAACCTACCCGAACTTTCCTAATCCGCATCGCTATTCTTTGTCAGCTTTCATTAACAGAAACACAGCGCATGCTTACCATCGGGCAGCGCCAGGTTCTTTATCCGAAAAACCGTTTTGATGCTGCTGTCATCTATGCAATTCAAAATCATTTAACAGAAGAAGAACTCAACAAGCTTCTTTCAGACATCGGAGAAAATACACTCTTTTAATGAAGTCCAGTCTTAAGAACCTGATTCATTTTAATATACTGCAATCAAAAAGCTGACGCACATGACTGCAATCAGGCTTATGCCGATATGCATTTCATAATACGTCAGCTTTTCATATGTTTGTGTTAATGCCTATACAAATCTTGTTGTATTTACCTTAACACCAGGTCCCATTGTAGAAGCGACTACAACGCTCTTAAGGTACTGTCCCTTAGCAGCAGCCGGTTTCGCTTTAACAATAGCATCTATTAAAGTCTGGAAGTTCTCGTTTAACTGTTCCTCTGTGAAAGATACCTTTCCCACTGGCACATGGATAATATTGGCTTTGTCAAGTCTGTACTCTATCTTACCAGCTTTGATATCAGCAATCGCTTTTGTTACATCCATTGTAACTGTACCTGCCTTTGGATTTGGCATAAGTCCTTTTGGTCCAAGTACACGTCCTAAACGACCAACAACACCCATCATATCAGGTGTAGCTACAACAACATCGAAGTCTAACCATCCGTCGTTCTGAATCTTCGGAATTAACTCCTCGCCGCCTGCATAATCAGCGCCTGCTGCAAGAGCTTCATCAACCTTATCGCCCTTCGCAAAAACAAGAACCTTTACTGTCTTACCTGTTCCGTTTGGTAATACAACAGCGCCACGAACCTGCTGGTCTGCATGACGTCCGTCTACACCAAGTCTTAAATGAGCTTCTACTGTCTCATCAAACTTCGCTGCTGACATCTTCTTAACTAAAGCAACTGCCTCTTCGATTTCATAGGCAGCCGTTCTGTCATAGAGCTTGCTTGCCTCTATATATTTCTTACCTTTTTTCATTAATATAAACCTCCTGTGGTCTTATCGGGAGCGACCCTCCCACCATAATGTTTTGTACAAATATTACTCTTCTACTGTAACACCCATTGAACGGGCTGTTCCAGCAATCATGCTCATAGCAGCTTCAAGGCTTGCAGCATTCAAATCTTTCATCTTCAGTTCGGCAATTTCCTGAACCTTCGCTTTCGAGATAGTTGCAACCTTTGTCTTCTTTGAGTTTGCTGAACCTGACTTGATATTACATGCCTTCTTAATCAGAAGTGAAGCAGGTGGAGTCTTTGTAATAAAACTAAAGCTCTTATCCTGATATACTGTAATAACAACAGGGATAATCATATCTCCGTCATTTGCAGTTCTAGCATTAAATTCCTTTGTGAACGCAACGATATTGACACCATGCTGACCAAGTGCAGGTCCAACAGGTGGTGCAGGTGTTGCCTTTCCTGCAGGTATCTGTAATTTGATATATCCTTCTACTTTCTTCGCCATTTTTAGCGCACCTCCAAAAATATTGTGGTAATAACGGGGGATACCCTTCCACTTATTCACTACATTTTCTTGATATCAACAAATGCAATCTCTACAGATGTTGCCCGACCAAATATTTCAACATCGATGGTTACGGTCTGTTTACTGGTGTTGATTGCCTTAATATTTGCTACAGTGCCTTCCCATGCACCTGCTGTAACCTGAATCATATCGCCCACTTCAACGTCAACGACTACTGTCTCCTGATTAATACCAAGATTTTTCATCTCTTCTTCTGACAGTGGAACAGGTTTTGAACCAGGTCCAACAAATCCTGTAACGCCTCTTGTGTTACGAACTACATACCATGTAGCATCATTCATAACCATATAAAGAAGTACATAACCAGGAAATAGTTTTCTGTTTACAGCTTTCTGCACGCCATTCTTCATCTCTATGGATTCTTCGACTGGTACAGACACCTCCAATATCTGATCTTGTAACTTTCTGTTTTCAATTGTCTTCTCAATATCAGCTTTTACCTTGTTTTCATAGCCTGAGTAGGTATGAACAACATACCATTTTGCATTTTCTGCTTCTGCCACATCATTCACCAACCTTTAACTATATAAAGTAAACCACTCTTAATCAGCCAGTCAACTATCGCTATAATACAACCTAATAATATGGTTGAAACAACGACTACGCATGACTGCTTTGCCAGGGATGACTTATCAAGCCAGCTAATCTTCTTGAATTCACCCTTTAATTCCTGAAACCAGCTTCTTTTGAGAGTTGTTGATGTTTCTTCTTTTTTAGACATTAAATCAATCCTCCTTACTGGTTACAGACTATTTTGTCTCCTTATGCATTGTATGAGCTTTACAAAATCTACAATACTTTTTTGTTTCCATTCTGTCCGGATGCGTTTTCTTATCCTTTGTCATATTGTAGTTACGCTGTTTACAATCCTGACATGCCAATGTTATTTTAACGCGCACTTCCATTTACCTCCATTAATTATTTTAAGGCACAAAAAAAAGACCTCTTTCATCGCATTTCCTACAATAACACAACATTGTGGTACAAGTCAAGCAGTCTTTCTTTATTATTTATATTTTTTCCTACCTTGCGCCGAGTTCCTTCAGTGTTTGAATGAGTTCCATATCTGCCTCGGTGAGTTTTACATTTGTGCAGATGGTTTCTCCTGTGTCGGATGTTACCTTCAGTTCTAATATATAGCCTTCCTTTATCCCGCTTTTTGCTGCGGCATTTAAAAACAAAGGGAACTTTGGATGATTTGCCGAAAATTTCTCCCATGCCCCTTTTATTTTAAAAATTGCTGCCGGATTTATTCCCATAATAGTCACTCCTCATCTGTTGTCTTTCCGATATTTTTATTATTTTCTTACTTCAAGATTGCTCCTATCGCCCCAAACAGACCTAAACTTGCAAGGCACATAAGCACTCCTGCAAGCATGACGCCTAACATAACGGCAATAACGCTCTTCTTCCAGTCAAGGTCTAAGAAGCTTGCAGCCAGTGTTCCTGTCCATGCCCCCGTTCCGGGAAGCGGTATCCCTACAAAAAGCAGCAACGCGATATAAATTCCTGTTCCGGCTTTTGCCTTTAGCTTCTGTCCGCCTTTTTCGCCCTTTTCCAGACACCATGTAAAGAATGTTCCAATTACTTTCTTATCTTTTCCCCATATCAGAACTTTTCTTGCGAACCAGAATATCAATGGTACGGGCAACATATTTCCAATTACGCACACGATAAACGATGGTATCGTAGGAAGATGAAAGCCTACGGAAAATGGTATTGCGCCTCTAAGTTCAACGATTGGCACCATTGAAATAAGAAAAATAATAATATATTTCTTTAACATAACCTACTCCTGCTCTTCTTTTTGATAAAATGGTTCTGCGACCTCAGCTACTTTTGTTCCAAGCCCGCTTCTTGTACTGGTCAGTACCGTCTTTATTCCAAACGAAAGAGATTTGATACGCGGCAGCAATTCACTGAAGATTGCGGCGTCATCCCCTTCTGTATCTACTGCAATCAGATATTCTTCGTCACCGTCTCCATTTTCCATCAACTGGAGATATGCACGTTTAATATAAGGCTTTTCTGCAAAGAATTTCTTTGCTTCTTCCATCATATCAATCGGCATATACTTCGGTGTTCTGAGTTTTATCTTTGCATTCGGTGGAATCACCTGTCTTCTGACATTTCGTATTTTATTTTTCTCAAGCTCTGTCATAAGACCTTCCGGTATCACCATTCCGTCTCCATGCGGATTGATTACAAATCCCGAAATCGCCCCTTTTGACTTTAGTACCATCGGCACAAGTTCTTTATAGGTAATAACCATCTTACTTGCGCCTTCATATGTCCCCTTATTAAATTCATCGATATCCGTAAATACAGGGAAGAAGCTCTTGCCGGCTTTATTGGTAATCACAGCAAAATTCACCTTAACTTTCTCGTCAGGCGGCGTTGCATGTTCTGCTTCTTCTTCATAAGTCTTCGGCTTTTTATCAAATATTGCAGGTATAATATAGGTTGCCTTTATTACATTTGATAAATATTCCCGCTGCGTATCAGGGCTGCTTTTTTTCTTCACATCCTTTATTGCTTTCAGCAGCTCATCATTTCTTATCATATTCCCTACGTCCATTTTTATTCCTCTTCTTTCTTAAATATTCTTTCCGCAATTTTTATCCTGTTCTTTGACAAGCTCCAACTCAGGTCTGATATCAGGCATTGGCTGGCATATTCTTTTCGTAAATTCCTTTAAAAATTCCTGACCGCCTTTATACATTGTAACAGGGAGCATCAGTTTTCCTTTTGAAGTGGTCACTATGTAGCCTTTTCGTCTATCATAAAAAGGTGCAGCCATCTTCGCCTGTTCTTTGATATCATCCAGCTCGTATTCAGTCCACCTGAACGGCACTTTTGAAAAATATATTTTTTCATCGTCCATTTTCACTACCGAGCCGACTGCCAGCCGGCATAACATACCAATCAATATTCCCATCACAAATGCCGCCAGCACCAGAATACGTCCAATCCCCTGAAATATGCTGTCAAGCCCCAGTATCGCAACAACAATCAGCAGCACAATCATCGTACTTACGATAAATACCATCGGCACAATCATTGTATAGGCTTTTAAAGCTCCATCCTTTGACCTTGTACATTTACCATAATAGCTTATCCCAAGCGGTTTCATTCCTAATTCTTCACCACAATACGGGCAATACTTCTGATTCAAATTTCCACTTGCAGGGATAGCTCTATGACAATGCGGACATCTGAAAAATATCACAGCAATTATTTCGGAAACAAACATCGATATGATAAATGCTGTAAAGCCCCATCCGATATGTCCGGTAAATGCGAAAATAAATATGGAAAAAACGCCTATAACAGGCAGCAGCATTGATATTATCTTTGTCATCAGAAGCTTCATAAATTCCTCCTAAGCCTTTCATTTCATATTCACACATTCTATCATAAATGCAAACCTTATTTCAATATATCTTTAATAAAAGTAAGAAAGCCTTCTTGTATATATTGTTTGAGGTGTATATACAAGACGGCTTTCTTAACCAACTATCTTTTATGAACTTATCTATTATTCATTTCCATCCCAGCAATAGGTACAGAGTTTACTTTTATCAATTCCTACTGAATCCAGCATATCGTCAAGCCTGTTGTACATGAGGGTTGTAAACTTCAGCTGTTTCCGAATCCACTCTACCATTGCTTTATATTTCTCACTGTCAGGATTTGCGTATTCCTTAAGCAGTTCTTCCGTAACCGCTCCGTCCTCCAAATCTTCCACAGCCCGTCTTGCAATCAGCTCCATCTCTGATGTTGAACGTGAGAAATTAAGATATTTACAGCCAAATAAGAGCGGCGGGCATGCAGGTCTGATATGCACCTCTTTTGCCCCGCTTTCGTATAAAAACTCTGTCGTTTCCCGAAGCTGTGTTCCGCGCACGATAGAGTCATCAATCAGCAGAAGGCTTCTGTCTTTAATAAGGTCATGCACAGGAATCAGTTTCATCTTTGCAATCAGATTTCTCTTATTCTGTATCGTAGGCATGAACGAACGCGGCCATGTAGGGGTATATTTAATAAATGGTCTTGAAAATGGTATTCCGGATTCATTTGCATATCCTATGGCATGTGCTGTACCGGAGTCCGGAACGCCCGCTACTACATCCGGTTTTACAGAATCCCTTTTTGCCATCATCTTACCGCAGTTATATCGCATCTGTTCAACACTGACGCCTTCATAGGATGCTGACGGATAGCCATAATATACCCATAAAAACGTACATATCTTCATATCTTTTCCCGGCGCAACAAGCGTCTTGACCCCCTCCGGCGTCATAACAACAATTTCCCCCGGGCCAAGTTCTCTATAATCGGTATAGCCCAAATTCAAATATGCGTAGCTTTCAAAGCTGGCGCAGTATGCATTTTCTTTTTTTCCTATAACAAGCGGTGTTCTTCCCATTAAGTCTCTTGCCGCATATACACCCTTTGATGTCAGAAGAAGCATTGTTACAGAGCCGTCTATAACCTCCTGTGCATATCGTATTCCATCTATAAAATTATCCTTTTGGTTAATCAGCGCCGCTACGATTTCTGTCTGACTGATATCACCATTGCTCATCTCAAACAGATGTGCATTGCAATTTAATATCTCTGTAAGCAGTTCATCGATATTATTTATTTTTCCCACCGTTGCAATTGCATAGGTTCCATGATGGGAACGAAGAAGCAGCGGTTGTCCTTCATAATCTGAAATACTTCCTATCCCATAATATCCTTCCATTGAATTGGCTTCTTTATCAAACTTCGTCCGAAATGGACTGTTTTCAATAGAATGAATGGATTTTTTAAAACCATTTTCTCCATATACTGCCATTCCTGCTCTTCTTGTTCCAAGATGTGAATGATAATCTGTTCCAAAGAACAAATCAAATATACAATTTTCTTTAGACACTACTCCGAATATTCCGCCCATAACAGCCTCCATGTTATTTTATAATTTATCGCTATCTTTCAAAAGCACAAGCCTTATATCTGGTCAAGAGCCTGCGCAAGGTCTGCAATCAAATCCTCTGCATCTTCTATACCACATGAGTATCTTACTAAGTCAGGATATACGCCGCACGCTTCCAGTTCGGCATCGTTCATCTGTCTGTGTGTTGCACTTGCCGGATGCAGACAGCAGGTTCTGGCATCTGCAACATGTGTTTCTATCGCTCCAAGTTTTAAGAACTTCATAAATTTTTCCGCAGCAGCCCTGCCGCCTTTTACACCGAAGCTTACGACGCCGCATGAACCGTTTGGCAGATATTTCTTTGCCAGTTCATGATATTTATCGCCTTCAAGTCCCGGATAATTTACATACTTGACTTTATCGCTTGCACTTAAAAAAGCTGCCACCTTCATCGCATTTTCACAATGTCTTGCCATTCTTACATGAAGACTTTCTAATCCTAAATTCAGAATAAACGCATGCTGCGGTGACTGTATCGAACCGAAATCTCTCATTAACTGCGCTGTACATTTTGTAATAAATGCGCCGCCCATACCAAATTTTTCTGCATAGGTAATGCCATGATAGCTGTCATCCGGTGTGCAAAGTCCCGGAAATTTATCTGCATATTTCATCCAGTCAAACTTTCCTGCATCTACGATACAGCCGCCTACACATGCAGCATGTCCATCCATATACTTTGTCGTTGAATGTGTTACGATATCTGCTCCCCATTCTATCGGTCTGCAATTGATTGGTGTCGGAAATGTATTGTCAACAATCAGCGGAACACCATGTTCGTGTGCTGCTTTTGCAAACTTTTCAATATCAAGTACCGTAAGTGCCGGATTTGCAATTGTCTCGCCAAATACAGCCTTTGTATTCGGCTTAAATGCCGCATTTAATTCTTCTTCTGTTGCATCCGGACTTACAAATGTAAAATCAACGCCCATTTTTTTCATCGTTACTGCAAATAAATTATAAGTTCCGCCATATATGGAATTAGATGCAACGACATGGTCGCCGCAGTTGGCAATGTTGAATACCGCATAAAAATTTGCTGCCTGACCGGATGAGGTCAGCATTGCTGCAGCACCGCCTTCAAGCTGGCATATTTTATTTGCCACCATATCGTTTGTCGGATTTTGCAGTCTTGTATAAAAGTATCCTTCTGCCTCTAAATCAAATAGTTTTCCCATATCTTCACTTGTTGCATACTTAAAGGTTGTGCTTTGAACAACAGGGATTTGTCTTGGTTCGCCATTTCCCGGCGTATATCCTCCCTGAACACATTTTGTATTAATCCTGTACTCGCTCATAAATAATTCTCCTTACCAAATTCACACAATATACAGACCTTTGCCTGCCAAAAAAACATAAAGTCTTTAATATTATATAATCAATTATTGCCGCCTTCAAGTTTTACTTATACAAAGGTGAAATTATAGACATTTTTATCTATTTTGTTTATTTATCGACATGTGTTGATTTTTCTCGCAATTGGTAGTATAATGGACAAAACATGGCTTATGAGGAAAAGAATATGATTAATAAAAAAGAAGACAGACGTATCAAAAAGACAAAGCAGCTCCTAAGACAGGGACTAATTGAAATTATGTTTGAGAAAGATATCAAAAACATAACGATAAAGGAATTAGTTGAAAAAGTAGATATCAACCGCTCTACCTTTTACCTACATTATACGGATATCTATGAGCTGCTCTCGGAAATGGAGAATCGTCTTACGAACGAAATCCAGGAGGTTTTTGACTCCTATAAAAATATTGACCAGCTTGAGGAAAGTTATGCATTCATTCTCGCCCTGTATCAGACCTTTGACAAAAACAGGGATTTGTGTAAAGCAATTCTCTCCTCTCAGAATAACGGCGACTTTATACAAAGGACAGAAGAAGCCATCGAACGCGAAATACGCATAAAGCTTGAAGAACTATTAGGAAATGACTATATGATATCACAAAATACTTTTACATTTTACCGCTGCGGCTGTGTCGGTCTGATTAAGGACTGGATTACAAATGATTTGCCTGAAACCCCTGAAGAAATGACAAAAGAAACCTATCATATCGTAATAGACTCCCTTCAGCGCCTTCAGCACAAGAAATAATTATATTTGTCTTTTCAAATAGGAAGGATTGTACTATAATTGCTGTAGCATCAGCTTGTGTATCAGGCTATTATTACCGATTTATAAAACTATTTTGGGAGACAGATATGGATAGCAGACCGATTGGTGTATTTGATTCAGGTATAGGCGGAATCAGCGTTTTGCGCGAAATCGTCGAGCTTATGCCAAATGAAAATTATATATATTATGGAGACTCGAAGCACGCTCCATATGGCGAAAAAAAACGTGAAGAAATTCAGGCTCTCTCCGAGAACTGCGTTTCTTTTTTGCTAGATAAAAATGTAAAAGCAATCGTTATTGCGTGTAATACCGCAACAAGCGCATGTGCAGACCTTTTGCGGCATAAATATTCAGACATGCCGATTATTGGTATTGAACCGGCGCTGAAGCCTGCCGTACTCTGGAAAGCGCATGACCGGGTTGCAGTTATGGCAACCCCTATGACATTAAAACAGGAGAAATTCAGACAGCTTCTTCATACCTATGAGGAACAATCTGATATTTTCTGTATTCCATGTCCCGGTCTTGCTGACTTTGTGGAAAGCGGAATGTTAGACGGCCCTGAAATTACGGAATTTTTAGATGGCCTTTTACATCCATACCTTGAGAAAGGGATTGACGCCATCGTTCTTGGATGTACACATTATCCATTTGTCGAAAAAGTTATCAGGCGTATCGCCGGAGACAGTGTCCGTATCTTTAACGGCAGTCATGGAACTGCCCTTGAACTGAAACGCCGCCTGACGGAAGCTGATTTACTTACAGAAAATCAGACAAAAGGAACTGTAGAAATCTATAACAGCAGTAACGATACGAATATCATTCATTTATGTCACACATTACTTCATCATCCTGAATGATGGAAAAGGAGATACCATTATGATGAAAAATAACCACAGAGGCAGATATAATAATGATTACAGCCCATTATACAGCGACCCATATGATATCTATGAAAAGGCCAAAACACATATGAAAAGGCTCAAAACAGAAAAAAGGGGTTCTATCAAAGAAACCCCTAAACATCATCCTTCTTCACCTTCCGCTTTACCGTATTCACAAAAGTAATTTTAAACAACTTATCGTAGAATGTTTTTCCGGATATCATGATGATGATAATCTGTATCATATAGAACAGGAATACAGCCATTAATATCCCTATTTTTATTATAATCATTTTTTCCCTGTTGATGATATCGGTCTGCTTTATGTCTCCAAATGGCAGTATCACCGCCATCGGTATCACATAATAGTAAATCATCATAAAGATATGTCTTAACACAATACGCAGTCTCCACCTGTCAGACGCGTCCATCTTCAGGTTGACAATCCATGCGCCAATTGTTCTGCCATGTGTCACAAGCGGCATAAAAATGAAAATAACGACAAACATCACCGGTGCAGCATATTGAAACTCTGTACAGAACTGTAATACCGATGAACTGATTAATAAAACAGCAATGTCAATGGCATACATAAAAAGCCTTCTGAAGCCTGTTACATTTTCCCCTCTTTTGTATGCCCTGTTATCGATTTTTTCTCTTGAAGGCAATATCTTCATCGCAAGTCCCGCGACAGCATAGCCGAGCATACCGCCTGTCGTATTCTGTATTAAATCGTCCACGTCACACAATCTGTAAGAGCCCGGATATGCAAAATAAATTCCGGTATATTGTGTAAATTCAAAAAACGCACTCAGCAGAAGCGTCAAAATCGTTGTCTTTATAAATCCACATTTAAAATAATACCTTAAATAAATACCAAACGGCATCGTCATAAAAACATTAAAAACAACGACATAAACGCAGGACTGCTTCAACGCCGGAATGTATGTGGAGGTATCTCCTATTCTGAACACCGTTTCTTTCATAAAGTCCCTTATAAAATTAAACGGTCTTAAATTAATCAGCCTTTCAGTCCCTACATCTGCAATGTCAGGGAGCGGCAAAATTACAAGAAAATAGATACACATCATATAAAATATAAATGAATAGATGATGATGGTTCTATATAAACTGACTGCTCCATATTTATGATACTGACTCAGAATATATGGCAGGGTAAATAAAAAAGCAAGGGCAGGAAACATTGAAAGGGCAACCTGTATCGCAAAAACATATCCCATAGCAAAATTCCTCTCTTTCCTAATTTGTTATAGCAATAATATGTTCAGGCCATCATAAGCAGAGCTATTATAAATAATATCGTCATAAATTGCAAGAATATTAAATTTTATTCAGAACTGCCGGAAAGCCGGTTCCGATTATAAGAACCGGAATAATGCATTTGCCGCAGGAATAAACTATATAAAACGTATTCGTCTAAGGAGATTTCTGCTTATGCAGATTCACGTTGTGACGCCCGGAGAATCCGTTGATTCTATTGCCGCATCGTATGATATTACTCCAGACAGCCTGATATATGACAACCAGCTTATCGAGCCTTATCAACTTGCCATTGGTCAGGCACTTTTTATTTCAGATGGCGCAAATAACAGAGTACGCGGGCTTACAGTCAATGGATATGCGTATCCGTTTATCAGCAGATGGGTACTTGAAAATACGCTTCCCTTTCTGTCAGAGCTTTCCGTTTTTTCTTATGGATTTACACCGGAAGGGAATCTGATACCGCCTCCGCTTCCCACAGACTGGATGCTGCAGGCGGCATTTAACTTTAACACAAAGCCAATCCTTACACTGACACCGTTAGATGCACAGGGACATTTCAGCAATGTTCTTATCAGCGCTGTGATTAACAATCCTGCGGCAACAGATAATCTGATTGAAAATGTACTGAGAGAACTGGAGTCAAAGGGATATGCCGGTGCGGATATTGACTTTGAATATATCTTTCGCGAGGACCGGTATACTTTTACGGAATTTGTCCGGAAGATGACAGAACGGCTCAATGCGTACGGTTATCAGGTATCTGTTGCATTAGCGCCGAAAACCTCCGATAACCAGCCGGGACTGCTATATGAAGGTAAAGATTATCAGTCGCTCGGTGAAGCAGCAAATTCCGTTCTCCTGATGACCTATGAATGGGGATATACCTATAGTATGCCTATGGCGGTTGCGCCTATCAATAATGTCCGACGAGTCGTTGAATATGCCTTAACGGTTATCCCCGCCGAAAAAATTAATATGGGAATCCCCAACTATGGCTATGACTGGCCGCTGCCATATATCCAGGGAACAACGAAAGCCACAACCATTGGAAATATTCAGGCGATTCGTATCGCTATCGAAAATGATGCGGTCATTCAGTTTGATGAAACAGCGCAGACGCCATATTTCACTTATGTGAAAGACGGCACCTCGCATGAGGTATGGTTTGAAGATGTGCGAAGCATCCGTGCCAAGCTTGCATTAATCGATGAAAAAAACCTGCGCGGCGCCGGATATTGGCAGATTATGCAATTATTCCGCGCCAACTGGCTTACGGTTGATAATTATTTCTACATTAACAAAGTGTAATCATAACGGATAAAACAGCGCCTGATAATCTGAACGTTATCAGGCGCTGCCATGATTGAATTATTCTACTGATTTCAAAGATTCCGCCATATTGATATGTTCTAATTTCGCCGACATCACAAGGTTTACTGCAAAATTAAATACAAATGTCAGAATGACGCTATACAGATAGCTAAGCGGCGCAATATAGACATCAAAGGAAACCATATCCACATGGATTTGCTGTATCACAAACCGATGAAGGAATATCCCAAGTACAAGGCCTAAAAGGATTCCAATTGACGTCAGCACCCTGTTCTCACGAAATACATATGATGAAGTTTCATTTCTGAAAAATCCCAATACTTTAATTGTTGCAATCTCGCGTATTCTCTCCGTAATATTGATATTAGTGAGATTATAGAGTACAACAAACGCCAGTGCTGCTGCGCATATAATAATCAGAAGAACAATATAATTCAAACATTCCGTCATCTTCGCCATCCGTTCTTTGATATCCTGATTAATGGTTACAGAAGCCACCTGTTTTTCGTTCATCAGCCCGGCAGATGCCTGATGTACATCTGTTTCATCCTTGAAATGAACATATACGGATTGATATCCCGGCGCTTCTCCAAGCTGCTCTTCATATGTTTCAGGTGAAATGAATATATAGTTATAGATATAGTTCACAAATATACCCGATATGGTCACACTGATTTCACGCATATCGGCATCCCTGATAACAACGGAATCTCCTACTTCGATATGATATAAATCAGCAATCGATTGATTGATAACCGCTTCACCCTTTTTCGGATAAGCAATCGTTTCATTCTCTGTTGTATGGAAGTTCATATAATCTGCAAAATTTTCAGGCTGCTTCGCAATCACAAGATTGATGGATTTCACTTTTTTGTCTGTCAGTAAATCCCATGCCGATTCGCTGACACACATATAATCTTTTACATTTTCATCCAATAGCTGTGTTATGTCGTTTTCCGTTTCTGAATTTACCCCTTCTTTCAATACGATGGATGCGTCAAATATCTGTATTTCATCATATTGTTTTTCTGCAAAACCTGATATTGAATCTTTAATTCCAAATCCCGTTAAAAGAAGTGCCGTACAGCCGCCGATACCCAGCACCATCATAAAAAAGCGTTTTTTATATCTGAATATGTTTCGTACAGATACCTTATGAAGAAACTTCATTCTCTTCCAGACAAAGGAAATGCGCTCTAACAGCACTCTTTTGCCCGCCTTTGGCGCTTTGGGCCGCATCAGTGAAGCGGCTGTTTCAGATAGTTCATATCTGCATGTAAGCCATGTCGTTCCTACGGAACAGAGCAGCGAAACAAACAGTACAACAAGCCCCAGTTTCCAGTCAAACAAATATACCGGTTTCATTTTCACATACATCATCTGATAGGCAGTCCATATGACGGTCGGGAAAACATAAATTCCCACTGTATAACCAATAATACAGCCAATCAATGCAGCGCTTCCCGAATAAAAGGTATATTTACCCATAATGGCGCTTTCACGATATCCCAGTGCCTTTAACACACCAATCTGGGTTCTCTGCTCTTCTACCATACGGTTCATGGTCGTCATACATACAAGTACGGCGACTAAGATAAAGAAAATGGGAAATACTTTTGCAATTGCATCGACGATGCCCGAATCACTTTCAAAACATGCATATCCGATATTCGTATTCCTGTCAAGAACATAGCTGTCTGCTTTTGGAAGCGCATATCCGAGCGCGCTGCACAGTTCCTCATATCTTGTATCCACGCGCGTCTTACAAATCTGCTCCCATGCTTCCTGCTTATCTTCCATAAAGTCCGTATATTCATCTGTATAGATATCATATGAATGGTCAAAGCAGATAAATACATCGGTATAGGAATCGCAGCAAAATGCTTCCGGCATAATGTAGATATAACCTTTCAGTTTTCCATTTCCAAGCGATGTACTGCCGCGCTCAAAATTAATATAATAGGGCGTATTGCTTTTCCCTACTATGGTAAATTCCTTTTCCCGGAATAAAGCATTTTTTTCATCGTCATTTGTCTGTGACAGGGAAATTTTGTCACCAAGTTCTACCCCGTCTATCCTGGCGTCAATCACACATTCCGATACATTCTCCGGCATACGCCCGCTTATTAGTTCTGCCTGATTAATCTGTTCCGGTACTGAAAAGGCTTTCAAAACCTCTTCGCCTTCCCCAATCCCGCTATAAAGTGCATCTGCCGAATAAATCCCTTCTGCATAGCGCACCTGATTTTCATGGGAAAATGCAGCCACATCTTCATCATCAAATCCAAGCGTGGAAAGTAAATGCAAATCAAAAAAATTGTTTTCTTTCAGAAATTTATTTGCTGTGCCAACCATAACATCTTTTGTAATCTTAAGGCCGGAAAAAAATCCCACACCCAATGCGATAATTGCCATAATCGCAAAAAATCTTCCAAAGCTGCCTTTGATTTCACGCATGGTCGTCTTTTTCATCATTGACTTCATAAGCAACCTACCATTCTATCTCTTCTACATTTACAATATGGTCATTGAAAACCATTCCTTCAATCGTTCCGCTCTTTACTGTAATAATTCTGTCCGCCATCGCTGTAAGCGCCTGATTATGAGTAATCACGACTACTGTCATGCCCGTATTCCTGCAAGTGTCCTGTAACAGCTTTAAAACGGCCTTTCCTGTATTATAATCAAGCGCTCCTGTCGGTTCATCGCACAGGAGAAGTTTTGGATTTTTCGCTAAGGCTCTTGCGATTGCCACCCGCTGCTGTTCACCGCCGGATAACTGGGCAGGGAAATTTGCCATTCTGTCCGAAAGGCCTACTTCACGAAGAACAGTTGCTGCATCTAATGGATTCTTACAAATCTGTGCCGCCAGTTCTACATTCTCAAGCGCAGTCAGATTTTGTACCAGATTATAAAACTGAAATACAAAACCTACATCGTACCTTCTGTATGATGTAAGCTGTTTCTTATTAAAACCGGAAATCTCCTGTCCATCCAGATATACCGTTCCGTCTGTGAGGGTATCCATACCGCCTAAAATATTCAAAATTGTCGTTTTTCCTGCACCGGATGCGCCTACAATAACGCAAAATTCGCCTTTTTCAATCTCAAAGTTCACATCCCGAAGTGCATGGATTTCAACATCACCTGACTTATATGTTTTTTTGACATTCTTAAATTCTACAAATGAACGCATCACTTCACCTCTGTCTGTATTCTGCTTAATAGAATGGCGGAAGCCTTAAAAGTTTCCGCCATTCCAGCCCCAATTCGCTACCGCTTCATATTTCACATAGATATGGTCTGGTGATATTCCTAATACAGCCTGATAAATTTCACATATTCTGGCTGTCAGACTTGAAAATGCCTGTCTGTTCTCCGAACCAAATACACTGACCTCTACAAATGCCATCGGCTCGCTGTTATCGCCCCTGAAATAAAGAGAATATGCATCTTCAAATCCTACCATCAGCCAGCTCTCACTCTTTCCCGGTATAACCGATATGGCTTCTCCAAGTTGTGTCTTTATGGTTTCTTTTTGTTCTTCTGTAATTTTTTTACTTATTTTTGAATTAATAAATGGCATATATTCAGACTCCTTTCATTTTGCGTATTATCTACGCTTACTATTGTCTATTATATATGCCATTCTATCTGTCTGCAATTTAAAATATGAGATACGTTTATAAAACTTCTATAAACTTACTGTTCTCCCTCTATTGTACTGAACTCCTCTTCTGACGTAATTCCGTCATCGTTCAATACCGGGCTTCCGCTTTCCACGCCCTGTTCCTGCATACCTTTTTGCAGCCATACAGGCATCTCTGCCGATACATTCATTTGATTAAAAATATATGTTCCGTCCTTGTCAAAGATGAGTTCAGCCCAGCCTGCATCTTCTACTGTTCCACCTACAAGAATAACATGCCGCATCCCCTCGTCATCCGTATATTCGTATTTATAATAATCCTGAGCGCTGCACTTTTCTGTCACATCCTCTTTGATATCCCCTAATACAAAATATAGTCTTCCTTCTTCTGCAGACACATAATCATGCAGTTTCTCTTTGTCACTTACAATCGTATACGATATAGCATTATTCTCTTCAACAATTTCAACATTCGAGCCATCTGCCATTGTAAAATTAACAATTTTAGCCACCCATGTGCTTCCTGTCGCTGCATATGCGATTCCATTAGAAGCGACAAACAGGAATGCAAAACCAGCAACTGCCAGACCTGCTTTCTTTAATATCTGTTTTCTATTTTTTTCCTTTTTCATCATCAAAACCTCCAAATCAATATTACTTTCGGAATGAAGCACAGAAAATGCCTGTTTGTATTTATTTTTATTCGTCATCTTCCCATTCCTCCTTTAAAATGTCTTTCAGCATTTTTCTTCCTCTTGATAACCGAACCTTGACATTCGTTTCTGTCACCTTCAAAATTGCAGCAATCTCCCTGACCGAATAGTCTTCATAATAAAATAAATGAATGACAATACGATATTTTTCGGGAAGATTCAGTACCTGCTCAAACAAATTTGCAGATTCCGGTGTTTCAAACGATAATGTTTCTATATACTCGTCTAACGGCAAGCTTTTCTGATGCCAAAACGAACGCATCTTATCTTTCGCTTTATTCATTGCTACTCTTATCAGCCATGCCCGTATATGCTGCTCGTTATCAAATTGTTTCTTTGTCAAATGATATTGGAGAAATGTATCCTGAACGACATCATCTGCATCAGCGCCATTTTTACAAATATTAAATGCAACTGCAAATAAATTGTCCTGATACATCTCTATCAAAATCTCTGTTGATTGCCTCATGAGTATGTCCTCTTTTTCATTATTTGAAAGCCTTTCATTAGTAATACGATTTGTTGTTAAAAAAGGTTACATTTTTTTCAATCATTCAACAAAAATAAAGTCCGGAAATGTACAATGCCATTTCGGACCTTATTGATATACTAATTACTGTAGAACCTTTCTACATTCCTTCTAAACAGCTTTGCCGGGCGGTAGCCTGCGGTCTCCGTCATCTGCTCTGTCTCAATCACATAATCCGCTATCTTCCTTCTGAAATTTGCAGTCAGCAGTTTCTTATTTAAAATAATTTCAACTGCATTCTGAAGCTGCGTCAGGGTAAACAACTCCGGCAATAAGTCAAATGCCTGCTTAAAATTGTTTGAAACGTTATTCCGCAGAGAAAGCAATGCCCTTAAAATAATTTCCGCATGGTCAAATGCCACTTTATCTCGTTCAATTATCTGATAGCAGACCTCCTCATGATAATGCCGGAATGTTTTTGATTCCTCTACCTTCGCCTTTAACTCAAGCTTTGTTTCATCATTTACCAGCCGGAGTTCATACGCTGTTTCCAATACAAAATCATCGTTCTTTATTTCCCGCTTTTTCTCTTCCTGCGTAAGTTCTATATTGAACCACCTTGCTTCCCACGCATCCGTACCTGCCCGCAGGGTACAGGTTTCACCATCCATCAGTGCCATAAATGTATTTGAGATAATCCACCCTCTTGGGTCTCTTCCCTTTTCTCCAAATACACCGACAGGCTGCAAATATGCATTTTTTACATTTGTCTCCTCAAACAATTCCCTTTTTGCGGTTTCAATCACATCCTCGCCAGGTTTACAAAATCCCCCCGGCAGCGCCCAGCAATTCTTATATGGATAAGATGCTCTTTTTATCAGCAATATTTTTAAGGACTTCTTTTGCAGCTTCCGAATGTTATCACAAGCACCATCATTTCGTATCGAAAAAATTGCAATATCTGAAGCTACAGAAGGTCTTTCAAACTTTGAAATATCGTAGGAGGACAGATATTGCTTCTCCTCTTTGCTCATTGTATAACTCATAATCATCAGCGCTCCTAAGGTTCAAAACATGGCATTAACGCAAGCTTAAACAGATTTTGCTTATGCAGCTTATCAATCTTTTCTTTCAGTTCGGGTGCAGGTGAAATCCCCTCACGAATATATTTGTCCAGCATCTCGTAAGTAAATCCCAGATTTTCTTCATCCGTTTTACCACATAGTCCATCGATAGGAACTTTATCAACCAATTCATCAGGCAGATGAAGCACCCTTCCTATTTCTTTTACTTCTGTAACAGTAAGCTTTGAAAGCGGACTAAAATCGCCAACACTATCGCCATATCTCGTAGAATACCCAACCCAGTCCTCTGAAAGATTACAGGTATTCGCAACTCTTCCATTCATACTCTGGCTTACGGCATATAAGGTCGCCATGCGAATACGCGGCGGCAGATTCGTCTTTGTCTGTTCCGTTATCTGAATATCATCCGGCATCGCATCAAGTACCCCATTTACCGCATCTTCAATATTTATTTCAATACTTTGTATCTTTAACGTATCAACCAATTTTCGCGCCATGTCAATATCTGCCTGTTTTCCGCAAGGCATCAGCACACCGATTACACGTTCCTTCCCTAATGCTTCCACACATAAAGCTGCTGTAACGGATGAATCTTTTCCGCCGGATATCCCAACAATGGCGTTACAGTCTGCTCCATTTTCTTCAAAAAATGCTCTAATCCATGCCGCGCATCTGTCTTTTACATCTTCCGCATTAAAACCATTCATATATTAAAACTCCCCTCCATGTAATAAATCCCGGATTTCCTTTAATGTCTGCTCCTTTGTAAGCACACCATCTTTAAATACTGTCGTAAGAACATTCCGGTTATTCTCACAAGCCTCTTTCCATGTATATCCATCCTGATAGCCGTATTCACCATTTTCATCCTGCCATACGACGCAGCATCCTTTCTGGGATTTCTTAAAGCCGCCATCTTTCGGATTTTTGAAAATCGGATACGGCTTATCTGCAATCTCGCAATATGTCGCCTTAATACAGGAACTGAAGGTATCCCGGGTAAATGGTTTTAAAATTCCATCCTCTTCTATACACTGCATGGAAAATGAACCAACACCAAGCGCCACATTAGAACATGCAAATCCGTTTTCTTCCAAAATCTGATAAATCTGTTCGCATCTTTGAAGCGTAATAGAATCCCCGTAAATTGCTTTTACATGTGAATCCAATACCTTATATCCTTTGCTGTTTATGCTTCCGCCAAATTCTTCCCAGAGTTTAAAAACCGTTTTTGTTACTACAGAAACGCAATCACCAGAATCTCCACGCATCAGCATACAACCATTATGCGCCATTATTTCGTTTTTTATTTGCGGCAGGACATTTTCTATTACATTCCAATAATCATAAGAATCTAATACTGCACTAAAGCTTGTATTTGGATAAATGTCAGTAAGAAGTCTTTTTAACAGTGTTTCTTCATCTCCATCTACTGCATAGTTGCTGCACATGACAGAATGTTCTGTACTCGGACTCCCAAACGCCACCGGCTCTTTCGTACAATCACAGGCATAATAATGCTCCAGATATGGAATCGTGGGAACTGTAGCAGTATTTAAGAACGATAAACACCATCCTGCCCCTGCTTTTACCGCAGATTCCATACATTCTTCTCCGCGGAAATCAAAAGCACCCAAAGCTCTTGCGCGCGATACGCTTTCATCACAAGTCTTATCATAGTATTGATTTACAATCTGACGGTATGTATAGCCAACCGTCGCGGCAATCATCGGATGCCAGCTTTCCGCAGAAATCAGACTTTCAAGAGATTGCGGCAGCCAGGCAAAATCAGGATGAGTATTGGTAATGCCAAACATTGGCACATGCATCGGTACAAGCGCACCTTCCGGCAAAGCAACAATCTCTATCGGGAGATATCCTAACTTATGCAGTTTTTCAATTTTTTCAAGCTTATATGACGATGCGCCCAAAGCCGCATCCATAATTCTTTTATATTCGTTTATCACATCTGCAAATGGCCTGTCAAAGAACTCCTGATTAAAATATTCAATCAAATATGTTTTTATAAATCCCTGAAGACCAAACATCACAACCTTATCCCACCTGTCTACTCTGCTCATACGGGGTGTAAAATAGGACACAGACTTCGTAATGTCTTTTGGCAGCATTTCCGCATGTACCGCCTTATAAAAATCAATCAGCAGCATCGGGTTCACTCTACTCATAATCAAGCACCTCCACCATTTCATGTTCTTTCGTAAAAATACTATTTGTTGTATAGACTCTATTAATCAAATTGCTGTCCAGTAATGTTCCCTCAAGTATCGTATTCTCACAGTGAGAAATATACAGATAGATTTCCTTTGCACCGAATTCCTTTAATGCTTTTGCACTATAATAAAAAGTACCGCCCCTGCTGCAAATGTCATCAATCATTAAAACCTCGTTGCCTGAAATCATCTCCGTCTGTCCTGATACCAACAATTCCTGTATTTCACCTGTCTTCCAGTCTCTTTTCTTGATGCCAAAAACATATGGCTGATGAAACATTGCAGAATACCGTTTCATTGCTCCCTCGTCAGGATAAAAAAGCACAATATTTTTTTTGCCCTTCTTCTCTAATTGTTTCAGCACCGTTTCGATATACCGCTTCGGTGACTCCACCTTGATATGACTAATCAATGCCTCACTAACATAAGAATGGGAATCAAATACGGTAACCTTTGAAAAGGATAAATCATTTATAAGCTCCGCAAAATATTTTAACGTAAATACATCCTCTTCATTTTTTACCCTGTCCTGTCTCGCATTTGGAATATAGGGAAGTTTCAGCTCAATATTTTCAATTCCTTTTGACTTTAAATGCTTTGTCAGAAAATATAATGCCACCAGTTCTTCGTTGTTCTCATAACGCCATGTGATAACAACCGGCTCTTTTTTGCTTTTCATCCCATCTGCATTTTCCTTCATCAATAATGTGCCATCCGGGAAATGACTTATATCTATGATTTTATTATTGCATTTTATCATCCTTATTCCCCCACAATATCAATCTGACACATTTTCATTGTTGTCAATGCTGCCTGGTGGCTTTCCGGTGTTACACCCGCACAGCATCCTGCATCAACGCTTACTTTGATTTCCGGGAATGCCGCCTTTATAATAAGTGCGTTTGATACAACGCAGATATCCGTGCAAAGCCCCACAAGTTCAACCTCTTCCAAATCAAAATCCTTCCAGTCCATATATCCAAAACTTATTTTATTGATATATTTCGCTCCCGGTATTTCTAAGCCTTCTGCAATCTTCCAGCCCTCCGTTCCCTCAATACAATGTTCTACCGGCAAATGTCTTCCTTCATTTGTTGTCAGATAATTCTTCTGATGTGTATCTCTTGTAAATATAATCTCATTGCCTGCATTCTGATATTCGGCTATTTTCTTTTTTACATTGTCCACAATCGCTTTTGCTTCTTCTGTTCCTAATGAACCACTTATAAAATCATTTTGCATATCAATTACAATTAACGTTTTCTTCATCATTACCCCTCCGTTTAACTTATTATTATATTGATAATATGTTTCTATGTCATAGAGTATACTATCATTTTGATAATATGTCAAGCACTTTCTTTTGAAATTATACAAATTTATTTTCAGAAGATGTATTAAAACAAAAAATAGACAACTACTACAAATTGTAATAATTGTCTATTTTATACCGTTCCATAATGACAACGGCTAAAATCAAATCGGCACGAACAATTCGTCCCGCAGATTTTCTTTAATTTCTTTCCATTTCTGCTATTTTCTTTTGAAGCGCCAATATCTCCGCTTTAGCACTGTCAAGCTCTGTCTTTGTGCTGTCAAGCTCCGTCTTTGTGTTATCAAGCTTCATATTCGCATCGTCAAGCTTCATATTTACATCATTAAGTTCTTCTTTTTTAGCATCCAGTTCATCCTGCATTTCTTCCACCATCAGTTTTACAGTATTCCTGTCAAGTATCGCTAATTCCTCTGAAAATAATCCCATAACATTCTCCATATTCCTGCATATATTATAAATATCATGATACATGGTTTTAAACTTCGGATATTCTATTATAAGCTTTATAATATCCTCCGGTTTGTCTGATGACAAGAACAGCATCCATGCATCAAGGTCATTTGTGATACCTTTATTTTGATAGTGAATACGAAAATTGTCAAGTGATATAAAGAAAAAATGCTGTAACATTTTTAAATCGATATCAGCATTAAACTGCTGTGAAGATTTATAAAAATATTGTTCCGGACAAGTCCGTAACTCTCTCGGACTGTCATCAAAAAATATGATGGTATAAACATTGTTAATGGCAGAATATGTAAACCGTTTCCCCATTTTACTCCGTACCCGCTTTAACTGGCGAAGCAGAAGGTCAGCGGAGTAACATGCTGCACGTTGTCCGAGAAACTTATAACCTATTTTCTGAACTTCAATATTTGCTATACTGCCATCTTCCAGTTTTACTACAATATCCATAATAAGCAGGGATGCTTCATCCGCAATACGCGATGAGTCATTCTGCAATACTTCTACTACTTCTACCTTTCGTCCCAGTATCAGTGTAAGCAGCTCATTAAGCCTTTCCGGTACATATTCCGGATTCATAACCTCTTTAAAAAAAACATCATATAATAACTTGACACCTTTGTTGCCCGAACAGGCATCAAGTATTTCATCCTGCCATTCAGATGGCATTGAATAGAACTGATTTGCCAATAAGGGATTCGATTGAATATCAGTTAAAATCTCCTCCCTGGTTCTAATCATAGGAAAATATTCCCTTAGATTTGTTTTCAATTATTATCTCCTTTTCGCAAATATTCCGGCCGGTAGATAAATCATAAAACATGATATAGGAAACGGTCAATAGATGCGCTAAAAGTCGCGAAATTCGCGAATATTCGCTAAAAAAATAATAATATTATACATTTTGTAAATTTTTTTAACCATTTATTATTTATCTAAAATTCATATTCTTTTATCTCACAATTCCGTATTCCAAAAGCAGCATACGCTTCATTCGTCATGTCGTGAAAATATGACTGTATTACTCTTGCAATTCCATTATGTGCGACAAGAAGATATGTGTGTTTATCTGATTTTTCTTTTAATTCGTCAAGAAGATTATATATTCTCTGACACAAATGAAGCATCGTTTCACCGCCATTATAATGGTCTATAAAATGCGCCTTCGCTATCTGAAATTCTGCCCCATTACGCGCTGTCCCCTCATAACATCCAAAGTTCTGTTCTTTCAGTCTCGGTTCTTCCATCATGGGAATTCCTGTCTGCTCTGATATATGTCTGGCTGTTTCGGAAGCCCTTATAAGCGGAGAATATAATATTGTATCAATATGATAATCTCCATTTTTTATCAATCTGCCAAGCTCCTCTGCCTGCTTATGTCCAAGTTCTGTCAGCGCTATATCGGTTGCCCCACAAATTTTATTCTCTACATTCCATATCGTCTGTCCATGTCTTGTAAAATAAAGTCTGCCCATCACTATTTTCCTTATCTAATCAAGTTATTTCATATTAATTATCTGAAAAGCTTCATTAATATCTTCTTTTATTATCACATCACTATTCCTTCTATCTGCTGCCATCAGGGTTTCATTAATAATCGTTTCAATCTGTGCACAGCTTCTTCCCTGCAGGAACGCCGCAAACTTCGCAACAGATATATCCTCCGAAAACTTTCGACTGCCAAGATACATTGAAAGTAGTTCCTCAATGGCATGAATATCAGGATTTTCAATCTTATATTTTCTATCAAATCTTCCGGCTCTTATCAGCGCCGGGTCAAGATTCGTTATATTATTCGTTGCGCCTATCACCAAAACGCCCGTTTCATTTTGTTCAAATCCATCCAACTCATTCAGAAGCGCTGTCACCATTCTGTTATTTTCCTTATCAATAGCCTGTCCCGCATAGTTTCTGGCCTCACTGATACCATCAAACTCGTCTATAAATATAATACAAGGTCTTAATTTTCTTGCTTTTTTGAACAGTCGTTTTATTTTTGCCGGACCTATTGACATGTACATACTCTGAAAATCCGTTGCCTTTGCAGCGATAAAATTCATACCGGCTTCTCCTGCCAAAGCTCTTGCAAATAATGTTTTGCCGTTTCCCGGAGGACCTGCCAGCAATATACCTCTTGGCTGACGTATACCCATTTTTTCATATTCAACAGGATTGTTCATCAACGCGACAAGCTGCTTCATATCCTGTTTCATTTTATCCATCCCCGCTATATCATCAAAAGAAGCATCAACATGCTTTACTGCCTTAAACTGTCTATTCAGCTTAAACAATACAAACCATAATGCACCAACAAGAATTGCTACAAATATCAAATCAAACAGTATATCCATTACGGCATATAAAATATCTGTTCCACTATCTTCTACGGATATATCAATTCCATGCAGCAACAACTCTTCTTTAAATCTGTCATAATCAGGATTATCCGTTACATATTGTGTATCAATATCTTTTTTCAGGATAAAATACACTTGTTCTCCCTGAATATCCGCCTTACTTATTTCATTTTTTTCCAAATAATTGACAAATTCCGTATATGATGTACGGACTGCCTTGTCTTTATGCAATGCCCAAATACATATAACGGAACATGTCAAAAACATTATTACGAATGTATAGATAAATCTCTTTTTTATCTTTCTTGTGGTATTCATTCGGATACCTCTGTTAATTGCTTCTTCTGCCAATTATCATGAATAATCTCAATAATTGTAAAATGGTTGTAACCATCGCTGCTACATAAGTAAGCGCTGCCGCGGTAAGAACACTGTCTGCATATCCAATCTCGTCCGGATAAAGCATCGCGCCATTATTTAAAATCGTAATTGCTCTCTTTGATGCATCAAATTCAACAGGTAATGTAACCGCCTGAAAAACAACAATCGCTAAGAATAAAAGGATACCAATATTCATAAGTCCGGACATATCGAATAATAATCCTAACAAAATAACCGGCCATGAAATAGCAGAACCAATCTTTGCAACAGGCACTATGGCAGAACGAAACTTTAAAGGTGCATATCCATGAGCATGTTGTATTGCATGACCACACTCATGCGCTGCTACTCCTATTGCCGCTACCGAAGTCGAACCATATACGGTATCCGATAATCTAAGCACCTTTTCTTTCGGTGAATAGTGGTCTGTAAGTTTTCCCGCTATTCTCTCAATTCTTACATCATAGATACCGGAGCCTCTTAATATCATCTCCGCTACTCTTTCTGCTGTAAGTCCTGTTCTGCTATTAATCTTACTATACTTTGAAAATGTTGAATTAACATTTATCGAAGCCATTATGCTCAAAATAACTCCGATTATAACCAATATATATGTTGCATCATAAAAATACATAACCATTCCTCCTATGAACCATTTCGGTTAAATAAACTTTACTGCTGTTCCTGCGGCAAGAATCTCAGCGCCTCCGGCAACAATCGTTGTTGATGAAAAGCGCACATTTACAACTGCGTCCGCACCCATGCTTTGAGCCTGACCTATCATATAGGAAACAGCTTTATCCTTTGCTTCACACATCATCTGTGTATATGCCTGCATCTCGCCGCCTACAAGATTTCTAAAAGATGAACCAATATCCTTTCCAATATTTTTACTCATGATACAGCACCCTGTAACAAGTGATAATACCTGATATGGTCTTCCAGGTATATTTTCAGTATTGACTACTATCATATTATATTCTCCTATATTCTTATTTTCTATCATACTTTCAAATGATTTTAATGATTCAATTTATCTATTTTATCCTGAAGTTCCTTATATTCCTGCTTTTTCGACTGATGTCTGTCAGGGTCTGCAAGAAGAACTCTTCCGATAAATCCCAATCCGCCAAATATCAATACAAGAATCAGTATCCAGTCAAACATTGTCATGGATTGCAGATAGATTCTGGTACTCATAATTATGGAAATAACAATGAGCAGAACAGAAAGCGCAGTAAACACCTTTGATGCAAAGGAACCTGTCATAAACATCCATACAATACCAATAATAAACGGCACTACCACAAGTCCTGTACTAACATCCAAGCTGCCTAACCGAAGACTTCCCAATCCAAAAAAACCGGAACTTACGATGACTCTTTTTGACAATATAAAAAGTCCCGCGACAAGCATAACAAGTCCGGCAGCAAATATCATTAACTCATTCTTTGGTTTCTTCATACATTCACTCACCTTTCATCAACCACTGTATCTAACGAGTTACTTCATTATCACCTTTTATAGTCAGTCTATCATACATTTTGCTATGCTTCAATCATTAAATATATCCTTCCGGATATTTTCTCACTCATAAACATTTACAGGCATTTTGCAAAATTGCGGCTTAATCCGCTCATGATTAAAATACCAAAAAACACCGACACACCGTAATTACATCAAATAAAAAACGCTATCCCGCTGATAAAACAGAGCCAATGAATTTGTGAATAATATTATCACGATTCATTGGCTCTGTTTTTATTAGCAGTAAATACTTCCGCCTTTAATACAGCTACTTATCCCTTATACCTGATAAAAATTCAATATCATAGAACAATTTATACAGTTCAGACCTTGTATTTTCATCTCCCAATGGATAAGCAATATTTATGCAGACTACAACATCATTTATTTCAACATAAATTTTATCCATACCATATGCTAAGCTATCATCACCGTATGCATTTATCTTTATTGAAGTACGAGCATATCTGAATTTGTAATGTATTGCTTTTTGCTCTCACTTCCCTTTTTAACAGCCTCCTGACTTACAAAGCCCTCATTTACAGTTATGCGGGCATATGGATTCTCAAGCGTAAACGGGTATAGTCTTTTTATCAAGCTTCGCGCTGGTTTCTGTCAAAAAAAGAATTGTATCTTCTTCATAAATTATATAACTGACAGCGACACAATTATTATTATCCTTAAAATAGCTCCACGTTAAATAATAGCAGTCATTATGATTTTTTATCGGACATGGTAAAGCGTCTTCGGCTTTTCTGAACACGCAGCAAGCATGAACGTACCAGCCAGTATACATAATGCAACACATAATCTCCGTATTTTCTTCGTATAACATCTGCCTTTCATGTTTTATCTCCTCTTTAAACAATCCATGTCCTGTGAACGAAACGCATCTTCTGCTCGCTAAGGTCACAGGTGTAAATTCTCACGAAGTATTCATATTATTCAACATGGTCGTTAAACCTGTCCTGCTTCGACAGCCATTTTGCAAAATCCTTAAATACATCTTCCGAAGTATTTGTCTTGATAATCGAAATCAAATCTGAAGATGAAAGTGTATACGAAATCTCTGTACGCGTATTTGCATCTGTCAGCATCTTTCTAAATATATCATCTCCATATGTCTCAAACAAATATGTCATAAAACGATATCCATACAAATAATCATCCCATTTATCTTCATGTTCTGCCAAAAACTCTGACTCAGCATTTTCCTCTGTAATCGCTACAGGATAGTATGAATAATTTTCGTCTGCATCAAAATTAAAGGTAATAATCTCATCTTTCTCTGTAATCTGACCTGTAATATATGTAGCAAATCCCTCATCCATAACCGAACACATATATATACCGTTTGTACTATGTACTGCATGAGCCATCTCATGCACCAAAACTGTACCCTCTCCCCCTGCAAAATCCAAATCCTCCGGATTCAATACAATGGAATAAGTCATACAGCAGGCTGCACATTTTTCATACGGTACTACATATATGTGAAATTTCTCATATTCATAATCGACACCAGCAAATTCCATATCTCCGTAAAGCCATGAAATATCATTACTCCTGTTATCAGCAAAAATGGAGTTGTTCTTTAATTTAAGTCCTGCTTCTTTTTCTACCAAATTCTTAATGATAGCAATTTGTTCCATGACATCACCGCTTACTTTCACATTTTTGTCAAGAAATAAGATTATATCATCTGAAACCACATATTCAGGCTGCGTTGTTACATATTCGTCATCTGCATTTCCGCTTAAATTCAAAGGCTTCTTCACTTCAATTTCAGAAGTGAGTATTAATGTGATACTTACATTTTTATTTGCACCTACGCAGGAAAGTACATTTTTTGAAAATTTATTCTGGTTGACAGAGCCTCCCATTTCTTTTGAAAAACCACCATCTCCGTCATACACCTTATCACCAATAGTCATCGTGTATAAAAAGGAACTGTACCCAGCAGTTTCGTCATAAATGATACTATTAAGCTCTATACAAATATCCTTATTTCCAATATACAGCTTTTCGCCTTCCTTAATTTCAAACTCCTCATCAAATCCTGCCGTAAGCTCCACATCAGATTCCAAAATCGTTTCCCCGCTATCCCTTTCAGATACTAAATCAGAATTAGGGATTTCACTATTCATCTCGGTTACAGGGACTGTTTCATTCTCTGAAACCGCCTCTTTCCAATTATCTGGAACTATATTTTTATTAATTATGATACACAAACAAATTAAAATACCGGCCCCCATTATCGCAAAGATTATCTTCAAAGCAGATGATTGATTATTTTTCATAAGTCCACTCCTTATCGTTTATATATTTCGCCGTTAATCATTCATGGAAAGGAAATCAGAAGAATTCGGATATAATTCATATACCTTTCCTTTGTTAAAATGAGCTTTATCGTTACGAGGATATTCCCTAAGTGTAATTCTGATAACGCTCGTGGCACCGCTGCCATTTCCATCTACTCGGTCGTACTCATCATGCGCACCGTTGGACTCCGACTGTGTTCCCCCTTCAACATTCAGAAATTCATTGTCAAGAGAAACGTCAAAATAATAGTTCTTGTTTGTTTTTGATACAGGAACATAGCCGAGCTCATGGTATATATATTCATCATATCCCCATGTAGAAGAATCGCCTGTTGGCATTCTGTTGACCTCATTGCAGTTCCAGGTTATGGCGGTTGTATAAATTTTTGAGCCATCAGCGCCTATTTTAAACAGATTGGGATTAGAATCGTCTAATAGCGAATATTGCACAATATCAGCAATTTTATTTGCAGCATCCACATCTGCTACTCGTCTGGATTTTCTGACATATTTTATAAGTGCAGGGGCTAAAGCACCTACCAAAATAGCCATGATAGCGATTACAATGATTAATTCTACTAAAGAAAATCCCTTGTTATCATTCTCTTTTTTCATATGTACGGGCATATGATTACCTCCTTCTCTTTTTATTTGCAGGCTTTCTTTATAAACCATACAAATAAACCATACAAAATGTACATTCTGCCTTCTGCCAATAAGTTGACATTATATATCCGCTTCTCACAGGTTCATTACTAATTTGCATCCATACAGCATTCTACAAAATTATCTGTATAATCAGGAAAGCCTGTTGAAATGGAATACATTTTTGTTTTTTAGTCTCATCGATTGCATTTTTTTAAAGCAACTAAAAATGTCTGCTGATACAAATTCCCTGCATCGCTTTTCTATAATAGCCGTTTATCCTGGTACAATCCTTCACTTATATCTTTTCATAAAAAATCAAAAAGTTCATTTTTTTATATTTGGGGTTGAATGAAAAAAAAGAAAAAAGAAAAATTATATAAAATAGAAATGCACCCATCTTCCATTTCAGAAGAATACGGTGCAAATCAAAAGTGTTGTACACTACTTGTTATTACATGTATTTCCAATTTAGTCAAATATTTTTTATAGGTAGATAGTGTAAATTTACTGTAGGAATTTAATAGAATGCGCATCCCTAAAATCTGTTTTAGAATTAAAGATTTCTCCATCATTATATCCTTTCTATCCTCTTTTCAGAAATAAATGCTGCTAACCCAATTTGATTCGGAGTCGATACAGTAATAACGCCTGCAATAAATAGTTTCTTAATCAATTCACATTTTTCATTTCTAAATACGCATACTTTAGAAACTAACATATAATCTGATTCAACGCTGGAAACATGTGAATTATTATATCTGTACATTTCCTGAGTCTTTTCTGAAGAAGTAGAAGCAATTAATGTACTGCATCTGCATAATACTTGCTGACTAAAAGGAATCTTCTGCCAAAATGCTAATATCATCTGCAGTCTTTATGTTATTTTGTGTATTTCTTTTCAGTAGGTTTTCACCTGATTCCGGTGAATAGACTTGAACGTCTGTATAATCCAGTGCAGGTAAATAAATAGTTGTACCATTTAACACATACTTGTCTTCTTTAATTATTTTCTTGGTTTCTTTTGCAACAGATATAACATTCATGTATACTTTTACCCCTACTTTACCTACTTCAGTAAATTAATAATTTCTCTATATCCACACATAATATTTCTTACTAATTTTAAACTCTTTTGTACTTTTATTATAATAGAAAACATCCCGGTTGAAAATCAGAAACGGACTTTTTTTATTTTGTTCAAATATTTTCTGCGCCTGTTTTATCATTTTCCGCATTGATTTTTTATCGCCTGGGCTTATAAACAATACCATATCCTTCATCGGAACTGCAATCTGTAAATCAATCTGTAATTTTCACTGCAATCTTCCCATACCCCATGCAGACATAAGGCCTCCGCTTCAAAATCTCCACCGGTCACCAATCCATAGTTGTTGTAAGAACATTTCGCAATGACACGAATCACAATCCTGTCATATTTTTCATCTTCGACTGCCATTTAGTCTATTATATATCTGTCATTTACATCAGACTTATTTATTTCACCCCACATGTCTGCTTTATTACGTTTTTTTCATTCTGCCTGTAATAAATACTTTCGTTTACGGATTTTTCCACGATTTTATTATTCTTTCCTCAACAGACTTTATAGTTCGTTTTTATTGGCTCAACTCAATCCTATATTCTTCTGCATATTTTCCCTTGTGACGTCCATCATCATATTTTAATGTAAAAGTATTTTCAGAGTCCCACTCTATATAAAAATAAACTTCTTCATTAAAACCACTATTCGGATACTCCCAAATTTTTTCACCATTATAGAAAAGTGTAGGTCTGCTTGCATAATCGTATTTTATCGTTATTGTATTCGTTCCATCCGGAGATGTAAAAACATCTTTTCTATCATATCCACACCCCGATAACATACATATAACAGCTATAATCAATACAACACGGATATGTTTTTGTTTCTTTCCCATTATAACTTTCATCCCCTTTATAAATAAGTCACATACAACAAAATAATTCACTCTTATGGTATAAAAATATTAACTATCTTCCATATTCGTAAAATGATACCGAATACTGTCTGCCATTTCCCAAATCATAGTTTTCTCCGTCGAATTCTTCGCCCCAAAATTTCATGCTGAATTTTTCTGCCACATTACCCTTATCTTGGACTTTGTCTACAGTCTGAAATAGAGCCTTATGGCTATATTTTTATAAATCTATGTATTTTAAACTACTTTTCCAATCTCAATCCCTTAATCCGAATAAACCCATTTTCTCCCGTAATATACCCATCATCAGCAAAAACAACGAAACAGAGTTCCCGAACATCTTTCCATGATTCCCTTTTTGAAATATCCTTCATTGTATAATCAAAAATCCCCTTTTTTAATGGCACATCAACAAACTGTTGCTGGCCGGAATTTTTTATTTGAAACTGAACTTGTCTTATGCTATCAGAGGTTTCCATGAAAAATTTCATCCTATAACCCGCATCAAAATAATTGAGCCAATTTTCGGAAGGAATATAGGAAAATAAAATCATAGAAAACTGACAGCCCTCTCTTTTCTTCACTTCTGTTGGAATTATTATATCAGCATATATAGAAGACTCCTCTCCCGCTTCCATTACACATTGATCTCTTGTACTGCAAAATGATTTGACAACCGGAACCGAATTAAATTTTGTCCGTTCTCCAATTAATGAAAATTTCTCTCCTACAATGTCTCTTGGTTTTCCTTCACTATAATAATTGGTTTGATTAATAGTTCCAGTACTTAACCCAACATTAAGCCCATAATTTTTTTCAATTGTTTGAGAAATATGCAAATCTGTTGGCTTTGCTTCTTTTAAAATATCTAACAATCTTTCATTTAAGTTTAAGTATTCTTTCATCATACCCTCTGACATACAATATACATCAGGAATATTGCCCATATACTGGCTAATCTCCTCCAATTTATCATCATCCAAAATCCAATTAGACAATTTTTTCTTTAAATAATTTGCCGAGATTTTTATTCCCTTTTTAATTGCATCCCACGCTATTCCAGATAATACTACAGATGTCAACTCTTCCATTTAATCATCATCCTCTCGTCAAGTCCAGCTTATTTCTTAATTTATCTTGTTTCATTTTTTATACTTAATAACTAAGTTTATACTGCAATTATGCACTTCATTCAGACTTATGATTCTCTGTTGCTACATTAACATTATATACTGCAATACTAATAAAATCAATATGTTACATACAGCAGAAGTCCCTCTCCTTTTTGGCATTTTCTCCGCAAAATATTGATGGTTCCGAAAAAGTAATTCGATACCCTGCCCATCCCCATAAAATCACACAAGTAACTCCTGCCAGTGATGCAAGGATTCCAATTATCGTATCACCTAAATACAATGACACCCCAAGAATGATAACATTTGCAAAAATAATCCATATAACTTGCCATTTCTTCCATCCTAAGAATTCCCTTTTCATTACATCAATTAATTTTCCCATACATAAATTCCTCTTTCTTGTTGTTTGTCAACTATATTTTTATACAAATACCAGTTATGACTTTTTTGATTTCAAAATGGAAATCTGTCATTTATACATCCATCTTCACCTCTGTAGCAAACAGTTTATTTTCCCTTTCTTCTGGAACAAAAGATATTTTTTTCCCTTTTTGAATCACTTCCATTGCATGCTCCGTCTTTGCATAAATATTTTCGTTAATAGAATATTCTTTTCCATCAGCGCCAATGACATAGGCATAAAAACTTTTTGTTCCCTTTCCAACGTATTTAACTGTTCCTGTAATACGTCTTGAATCTACATCTGTAATGAGTGTCTGTGTTTCAGCCACCTGAACAGCAGGCTCCGTCCTGTATACCTGCTCATCCACAAAATCCGGATACTGATTTTTATATTGTCTGATAATACGGTCTGTATCTGTCATAACATCACAGCCGAGTCCGAGATATAATTTCCTATCACCGATAATATAAAACTCCTCCTTGGCTCTCGTAGCCGCAACATTCATTATATTCGCTTCGGTCACTGCCCAGCGCGCTGCACCGCTGCTCTGCCAATCGGCACCAAGCACAAAAAATACGATTGGCGCCTCTTTTCCCTGAAATGTATGAACAGTCCCAACATTGGTCGGCTTGCCATGTTCATCGTATCTGGTAAAATGAATTTTCCGTAATTTCTGCGAAAGCTGATATGCCACATTGGAAAACGGCGTAATGACATAAATCACATCTTTTTCGTTTCTATCTAAGATTTTCGGATTTTTATCTATCATCTCACTAAGTTTTTGCAAAAGAAATTCTCCCTGCTCCTCAACATATTTATTATTCGCCGTTCCACCAACATCAAACCACCCTGTTTTTCCATACTTTTCCATCCCCTGCACCATAAATCCATCATATGAAATCAGGTTTGAAATTGTAAACATCGGGTATCGACATCGTCTATGCACCCATAGCGGAATACCAACCCATGAGTCCTCCGACTTGTCCTGTTTTCGATAAAACCCATACGGACTCGCCTCATCCACTAAAGTCTGTACGGATGCCGATGCTGATAAATATTTTTCCGTCACTCCAAAATGTCTGCCCAGCATATATAAGGTATTAGAATCCAACGTAAGAACCGGTTTAATCTGAAACGGATCGCCGACTACCATCACATGCCTACTGCGATAAATCGCCCCAACAGCCGCCTGTGGCAACGCTTGTCCCGCTTCATCAATAAAAAGATGCCCCAGTGTCTCCGCCCCAAGATTTTTACACATACGCGAAAAACTGGCAAATGTCGAACTAATCACCGGAATTGTCATATTAATCCAGTTCCAAGCAGCCTCTATCACAGGTTTTTGCTCCAGGTATTTTTCCTGCTGATTCCAAACAATAATGGCTGCCTTTATATTTTTTCTGTTTTCATAAAGAAACTGTTTTCGAACACATAATGCCATAACAAACAGTTTTGACTGTGCCACACGATATGCTTCGTCAAACCAGGGGGTTGATAGCTGTAAATCATCATACTCCTGATTCATATTGAGCGGCTCTGCCTTACTGTTGTTTATAACATTTTCATATTGACAGACTATTTTTTTCAAATTTGAAATTTTACCTGCTTCTGCCATCTTCCAACTGTTAAACTTCTGCTGAAGCTCTGCCTTTTTTTCTGCACTACGTCTCAATTTCGTCTGCCATAAAAAAATATTGTTATTAATTTCTTTCTCCTGCCTGCTGCATTCTGTATCTTCATCACTTAATTTTACGAGCTGAGCTGTAATGTCATTTAATCTACTCCTATATTCCTCTTTCTTTTTCTTCCCCGCAAAAAAACAAGGTCGTTGCGTCTCGTATACCTGAAGACACTTGTCCATACTGGTCATGTTTCTTCGGACAGTTTCTGCTCTGTTTTGCACTCCCTTCAGACTGAATTGTAACTGTTCCAACTGCTGCACACATTCCTGTTCAATTGCTGTAAGCTTCTGAAGTTCTGTATACAGTTCATTTTCTTTCTTCTCTAACTCTTTTTGATAATTTCCACAAACCTGTTCCAGCCTTTGAGTACATTCCTGATATGCCCGAATGTTGTCTGCAAATGCCTGCCCTTTTGTTCGAAGCGCTTTTACTTCCTCATAATGCTTCAGAAATTGTTTATATATACCTTGAACCGGCATATACTCTTCTTCCAGATATTTGTGAATGTGCTTCATATGCATGAGAATATTGGTCATATTATCCGCTTTTCCACCCTCAAGTGAAAATATGCCCCAAAACTTTTCTTCTCCCGGAACAGCTTTTTTTATCAGTTCCTCTCTTTTCTTCCCATTCTCATCTTCTATCCACTTTACCGATGCTATCGAATTCGATATCTCACGAAAATAGTCCGCCTCTTTAAGTTCCCTGAGCAGAGATTTGTCAATTCCCTTACACAACGGAAGTTCATTCACAATGTTTTGAACAGCACCATTATTCGAACTTGCAACCACGATATTATTTTCAGTAATATATCCCGGAAGCTCCCCTATCGATGCAGAATTAAAATAAATTGTTTTCTCTGTTCCCTTGATAAAATAATCCGGAAGTTTCGCAATATCATACGCCTGCTGCACGACTAACTGTGCAAATATGTCCTTCAAAAGTGTCGTTTTTCCGGTTCCAGGCGGACCATTGACACTTCGCATCTGATTGTTATCAAAACCAATAGATAAATTTACCGCAACTTGCTGCATCAGAGAAAGCGCATATATCGTATTGCTTGGAAAACGTCCCAAAGGATAATTCTTCGGCTGAAGAATCTTTTCAAACATATGCGAATTGAAATTCACTGAATCTTTTTTGCTGTCAAGGTTCATGCGTTCCTTTTTATTTCCATATAAATATGCATTTAAATTGACCGTTTCGATTTTTTTTGCCTTTTCCAAATCATCGATAAAAAAAGAATGCAGATTCGTTGCCTCAGTCTCTATATTGCCCGTAATCTGCATCCGGCAATTTGTCACATCAATCCCATATCGCAGGAGTTCTTTTTGCATTGCTGCATTAAATCTCTCCGGATTTCCGACTGTACCATCAAAATCCTGAGAAAGCTGATTTTTAAATTTTTTCTCAAATTCCTGAAACTCTTTCTCATGGGGAACCCTTTTGAATTTTCGTATGTAAGCACTTTCTGTAAAAAATGTCATACCTGCCAGAAATCTAAGATTTTTGTCAAAATACAGTGCAAAACTAAACTTATCTCCCATACGAATATCTTCATCCGTCGGCTTCAAACCGTACTGCGTTCGAAGTATGTCCACAACTTCCTGAAATTTAAAGATATCAAAATAAACAACGACGCCTCCTTTTTGTCGCTGATTCCATTTCTTTTTTTCAATTTCATGCATAAACAGAGAATAAAAATCCTGTCCCTGCAAATCATTCAGAGTGAGAATAGCCTTATCATTGAGACTAATGTCTCCCTCTGATAAATGTTCCACCATTATCCATGATTCTAAAATCTTATATTTTTCTATCATTTCAGAACAAAGCTCCTTCGTATCTGTTTGAATCGGTCATCACAATTTTGCCGTAATTGTTAACAGTAAAATTTTTATTACAATTATACAAATGTCTTTCAATTAATGTTTACTTAATTTTGCACGTTTATTTGCAAAATAAAAATCTATTACCCGTACAATAGCCATACAAAGCAATGCTGCTGTAAAGGTCATTGCAAGATACATAACAACAATTAAAGAATAGTTGAAATCCGTCTTTATTTTGCTCAATGGAAAACGTATAATGTTGTGTGTCATATACACAGCAAAACTCATTTTCCCCAAAAATGATATAATTTTGTTATCAAGCATTTTAATCTGTAAACCGCCAAATGACATCGTAACTCCAATGGAAATGATGTAGATAACTACCACATCTAAATTTTTGTTCCAAGCAAACCATGCATACAGAACAGTAGACAAGATACAGATAATTTCTATAACAAACAAAAGATACTTGTTATATTTTTTTAATATTCCCGACTTAACAACAGCATAACATACACAACCCAACGAAATTTCAGCAAATGCTCTTAGAAAACCTGAATAAAATATACCGTTTTTTTCATAAAGCAAATTGAAGTTTTTATAAGTAACATTTAAATATCCAATCAAAAAAACTGACACAATCGGTGCTATGTAACAGCAATATAATTTGTGGTATTTAATAAGTATCGGAGTCATTATAAATAAAACCAATATCAAAGCAGACAAATACCATAAAGCATTTCCCCACGGCAAGCCCTCGTATCCCGCCATGTAAAAGAGAAATGTTTGTGGGAGAAATTTTACTCCGCTGATTATTGCATCTTTTAAACTAACATCCTCAAAGTATGCCCATATAAGAGTCAGAACCGCAACTACTATTATATTGTATTTCAAGAAAAAGCGGTACTTTTTTAATACATATTTAATACTGGTATCCAGTACATCAGTATTATCTACACTTTGATACTTTTCAGAACCTAGAGACGATGCCAGCAGATACCCCGACACTATGAAAAAGAATTTCACTGCAATATAGCCATATTCAAAAAGTTGTTTTTCATCTTTAAACCCCCGAGATAAATGGTACAACGCAACCATCACAGCAAAAATTATCTTGTACAAATCAATTTTAGCATTCCTACAAACCGTTTTATCAAATGATTTGTTTTTCTCCACTGTAAAAATCCTCCTCAAACTGCAATAAAATTTCTCAACCGACACTCCAATAATCATCTGTTCTATACTGTTATCAGTGTACATTTTTCGATATTTTTATAATATCACCTTAACCATACAGTAAGTCGAATTTCATATTAATATCGGAAAATGCTTCTTTTATGTATTTAATTATTTCACTCATCTTATTCACGTTTTCGACAATAATTACTATTTTCTCCAACCTTAAGACCGCACTTGCGTTTTACCTGTGCAACATACAAACTGGATACCTGAAAGCCATAATGTTCAAGAACCCATGCTTCAATCTCCGTATAGGTAACCGAACCCTTGAAATGCTTTAAATAGTCGGCATTTCCGGTTCAAAGTCTACATGCACATAGTTATCGACCTCTTGGTGGTGCAAGAGGACAACCGTCTCGACATGAATACCAAATTAGAACATATCCCCGCAAAATTGCGGAAATATGAGCAATATTTATACAGTACTAATACTGCTCGTGCATCCCTTTTCCCACAAAACCTAAGATTCCTACTGCTCTAACCATAAAAATGTTTTTTTGAAACAATAACCGTATATTTTCTATATTCCTTGATCATCAATTATCTTATTAATCGGAAATAACTTTATGTATTCTTGCTCTAATAAACGTTTACTAAAAATCGGATCTGAACATTCGGACATATATGGCAATACTATATTTAACAAAGGACGCATGTTATGAGCACACATTTCAATTTCATCCTTATTTGATGGAATAGCTTGACAAACTTTATTATAATATATTACCCAATACTCCCCTTCTATCTCTTTGAAGTCAAAAGGAAACATCCTACAATCTATTGGTCTATTAGCGTAAATAGAACATTTACTGTTTTGAAAAAAGACACATTCCTTCTTTTCGTCACCATTTACTCGCTTCATTTGATATAAATTATTTGTTAATTTAATAGCGAATGAATCAATACTTCTCTTTGTAATTCGTGAAATATTTTCTGCCTCGAATGGCAGCAAGATTGGCATATCTATCTCTTCGCAGTTACAACAACAATTAAATTTACCAATGCAACCATTGCAAAATTGATATGTTCCCTTATTTACTTTATGCTCTGAACTTAATGTCAATACATATGGGCTATTATAAACCTGTTTATTTTTATACACAAATGTACAATAACCGCTCAACATTTTTTCATTAATATATCTTAATACAATTGTTCCTCGCTCATCTTTTCGACGATTTTTTGATTCATATGTACCTAATAAAATCTGATTTTTGAATTCTCCCTTAAACTCATATATTCTATTACTCAATTTCATATTTCCAGTAACCTCTCGCCCCAATTGATTCAAATGCACGTCTTCCGTTTGCAAATTTTTTTCTTCTCCAAAAAAAGAATTCCAGTCACCTTCAATTGAAATTTCATTAACACTCTCATTAACCCTTTTTTCTCTTTTCTTTTGAAAATATTTAATTATTTTAGAACCTCCCCACCCTAATACTGTTCCAATTATTGCGCTTATGATTGGAACCCAAATATAATTTTGAAAAACGTACACAAAATCACTCATAATGCATTTCCTTCCTTTGTCATATAATCTCTAAATCTATATTTCAAATTAAATCAAAATATCCCAACGCATCCTTTATCGCTTCCACTTTCTCCACTGTTGGATGTTTCCTCGGCTGTTTCAATTCCTCTACCGCATTAGGAGCATCATACATCGGCAATCCTAAATCCCGTTTTACCTCTGCGATATATGCGGTATGTACTTTGAAGCCGTACTTCGCTTCTATGTATTCCTTAATCATCTTATATGTAACTCGCTCTTTCGGCTTGTATGCTGCGGCTCTCTTGGCGATATTATCAAGCGGCACTTTGCCCTCACCCTCACCAAACTCGACTTTTACGTTGATTACGCTGTCGGGTTTTTTGTGGGAAAGCATTACAACCGTCTCAACATGCACTGTCCCCACAAATTGGTCGACAGCACATGCCCTCTTCACATAATATCCATTTTCCTGGAATGTTGCTAAGTCTCTGATTAATGATGTTGGCTTACAGCTTATGTAGACAATTTCGTCTACCCCATAATTTATAATCTTGGCAAGCGCTTTCGGATTGATACCATCACGCGGCGGATCAAGGACTATGATATCCGGCTTTTCTTTAATATCATCTATCACCTTCAGTACATCTCCCGCAATAAATTCACAATTAGAAAGATTGTTTAACTTTGCGTTTTCTCTTGCTGCAATTACAGCCTCTTCTACAATCTCCACCCCTATTACCTTTTTGGCGACAGGTGATAACATCTGCGCAATCGTTCCGGTTCCGCTGTACAAATCAAAGATGACCTTGTCCTTCGTTTCTCCAACATACGACCTTGCTTTATCATATAATCGTTCCGCACTTTTCGTATTGGTCTGAAAGAAGGAAAATGGCGATATCTTGAACGTAAGCCCCAGAATTTCCTCATATATATATTCCTCTCCATAGAGCAATGTTGTTCTATCACTGATTACGGCATCAGCGAGGCTGTCATTTTCTGTATGAAGAATTCCTGCGATTTTTCCTTCAAGCGGCAAATCACATAAACCTGTTACATAAGCTGATAAGTCGAGACTTTCTATATTCTGTGTTGTCGTTACAAGATTCACAAGGATTTCTTTTGTTGTATAGGACTGTCTTACTACAAGATGGCGCAATAACCCCGTATGCTGCATCTTTTTATAATAAGGCAGATTCGCCTTCTGACAAAAGGCTAAGGTATAGGCTACGATTTTATTATAGTCATTACTTACGATGCTACAATCCTTTATATTGACAATATCATATGTACTGTTTTTCTTATGAAGTCCAAGCGCCAGCGGTCCATCTTTATACTCATCGCCAAATGAAAACTCCATCTTATTTCTGTATCCTGATGTTACAGGCGAACCAATAATCCCCTCCCACTCATACGGATGCAGCTTGCTGTCTATAACCCCATCAAGCAGATTTTTCACAAGTTCTGACTTTAATTTCAACTGGTTTTCATAACTTAGCATCTGATAGGTACATCCGCCGCAGAAACCGAAATGCGAACAGCATGGTTCGCCATCCTCTATGTCTGACGGTTCAAGAACCTCCAAAAGTCTGCCTTCCGCCTTGCCTTTTCTAAGTTTTGTAATCATACAGGATATTTTTTGTCCTTTTAAAGCCCCTTTTACAGTTACTCTTCTATCCTTTGCCATAAAGCTTCCCTTATTAGGAAAGTCATATGTATCAATTATTCCTTCTACGATATCGTGTTTCTTCACATTGCACCTCTTATTTCATAACATTATAAGGAAATACAAATTTTTTTCATATTATCCTCATGAATACACTTTAAAACAGTTTCCACTGTCTTCTTTCACCAATCACATCAAAACAATCCCCACCATTTTCTTTCAGCGGAAGGCTTATGTCCCGGCAATTCATTTTCTGCAAAAAACGGTTTTCCATTCTTGTCAAAATCAAGCAGCATATAGGTTCCAATTCTTCCGTCACGCGGTAATGCAAGGCTTCCCGGATTGACGATATAAGAACCGCCATAATATTTCAAGGTTCTCACATGGGTATGACCAAACATAACGATATCGTATCCTCGTTCCTTAATCATATCCTCTAACCTTTCCGTTCCATAACTTACATGCTGCCTGTGTCCATGTGTAATATATGTATACTTATTCCCTATCATAAATTCTTCATCATAAGGCAAATCAGTATGCCAGTCATTATTTCCGGCAACCATATGGATTTCACAGTCAAAGTTATCGCGTATAAATTCCTCATCGCCACACACATCACCAAGATGTACCAGCATATCAATATCACCTACAATATCCCGGATTTGTCTGATACAACTTGTCTTGCCATGCGTATCACTAATGATAAGAACTTTCATTTATAACCTCCCGGATAAGCCGTAAGGCATTCCCTCTATGACTTATCTCATTTTTCTCCTCAGGCGAAAGTTCTGCGGTAGTCTTTCCCCTCTCCGGTAAAAAGAATATCGGATCGTAGCCAAAACCATTCTCCCCCCGCTCTTCATAGCCTATTATTCCTTCTATTGTTCCACGCCTTGTAACGGTTCTGCCATCCGGAAATGCCGCTGCTATTGCACACACGAAACGAGCTGTACGTTTCTCATCAGGAACACCCGCAAGCTTGTCCATTATTGCCTTATTCTTTATTCTGTAAGATGTATCCTCTCCCATAAATCTCGCACTATATATTCCCGGTGCTTTATCCAGATAATCCACCTCAAGCCCGGAGTCATCTGCCAGTACCAGACATCCTGCAATTTTGCAAATAGCCTCAGCCTTTATAATCGCGTTTTCCTCAAATGTCTTTCCATCCTCAACGATATCCGCATCAATCCCCGCTTCCTTCATTGACATAATCTCATAGCCGCAATCAGCCAAAATCATTCTGATTTCCTTCATCTTATTTTCATTTCCTGTTGCAAATATCAATTTTTTCATATATATTTTTTCCTTTCACATATATTCAGGTAAGTGCGAAACAACTGTATTCATACTACACCTCAGCGCACGCTATCAACTATCTATTCCTTACTGGTAAATGCCTTCAGGCACACATTACAATTCCGGTCTTCCTCTGCTGAATACCACGAAGAACCATACAGGCTGATATAGCCTTCGCCATCCGTAATATCAAAGCTTGCCGTCATATCATCAGCATAATATTCTATGGCAATAGGCAGCTTAGAATCCGGTGTATTGATATGAACAATAACTGCAAATTTCTTATTGTCCGGTAAATCCACCGGCTCATTCAGATTGACAGTATAATAACCGGCATGTTCCATTTCACCACTCGCAACCAGCGTTCTGTTCGTCAGGTCTTCTTTGCTCTGAAAATCCGTAACGACATATACTTCATAACTGGTTCTGTCACCGGTTGCATAAAATGAAACAGCCTCCAGTTTTTCACCTGCGCCCGCCTGATACGCATTTGCAAAATATGCCTCTTCACTTTCATATCCTAAAACGCCGTCCCAGCCAAGCAGGTCTGACTGATAGATTTTATCATAATTATCGCTGTCACCAAGCTTTGTATATACGACACTCGTGTTGCAGATATTGGTATCATAATAAGACACATAAAAATAACCGTTATCACCAAATTCAGTTCCCCAGCTATTCTTACAGATAAATGCCCCATCGCCTTCCGGTTCTATATTAAAATATTCTTTTGGATAATTATCATCCCATCCGACAATGACGATATCATGATTCGTTCCGAACTCACCGTTATAATAATAAGATGCCCGATTGCTGTTGTAATAGTATGAACTGCTGTACGCACTTGTCATATCACAATATATAACCGTCTCAACCCCGCCATATTTATATACAGCAGACTTGACTGCTTTGTAATCTTTATTATCAATAATCCTTGCTTCCTCCAGATGCTTGACTGCCTTCAGTCCATCTACCGTTTCTCCATCGCCATATGAATCGTCCTTTTCCAGTACCGGTCCCTGCCATGCCGCCATATAGGCTATACTCATCTTATATTGACCGCCGCCCATCTGGTCGCCGCTGAAGCTGTTATTTAACGTCATATGGTCTACAGAAAACTGTAGGTTTTCCGCCGGCATCAGTGTTGTTTCCAATGCTGCAAGAGAAGCAAACGCCCAACAGGTTCCATATATGCCCTGATCTCTTACCGCTGTCACTCTGTCGTAATCTCTCATGTCATATTTTGCCGGAAGTCTGTCCTCTGCCGCAATACGCGTAAACGCTACAGTATTTGTCTCATAATCAAAATCACATATATAATTCAGCTCAGTGCATATATCACTTACAGGTACAAATAGCTGTTCATTCTTTTCTTCCGGCCGTATACTTACCGGTGTAACAACTCCGTTTATATTGACAACATCCATATCCTTATATACTTTTACGGTATTATCGCCCTTTTCCACCGTAATTGTCCCGTTTGCATACACATTTACCGAACAATTCAGCTTATCAACAAGGGTTTCTACCGGCATCATCACCTTAAGATTATCACTCATATAAACCTGATAGATGTTATCTTCTATCTTTTCACCATTGACCGACAGGACAATTCCCTTGTCATTATATTCCTGCGCAATCGCCTTGAGCATATTCACGCCTGTACTGCCTGCCGCATCTCCTTTTTCTATCCTGACTTCCGGCTGTCTTACCACTCCGTAATAAAATAAAACGATACCAAATATAAATAATATTCCTATTAATATCTTTTTCAATCCAGTTCTCTCTTTCTCTTAGGCGGTTTTGGCCCCATAAACTGATAAAAATATGATTTAATCATACCATTATAGATTTTTCTATTTTTATCTGCTTTTCTTCCTATGTACTTCTCTGCATCTTCATAAGACGTAATCAGGAACATTGACCAGTCGGAAAGTCTGTTAAAACCCTCGCCGATTGTCTTATATAACGCAGGCAGTTCCTCTTTTTCTTCAAGCCTTTCTCCATATGGGGGATTTGTTATTATAAATCCGTATTTCTTTGGATTACGCAGCTGCCTTACATCCCTTTGCTGAAAATGGATATAATTATCAACGCCGGCTGCTCTTGCATTTTCCATAGCACATTTTATAATATCGTTATCAATATCATATCCCTGGATATTCATATGAATATCATGTCGAATGATATCATTTGCCTCATCTATGACGTTGTACCACATTTTCTTATTTCCAAGCTTAACCCACTCAGCAGCAAGAAATTCTCTGTCGATTCCCGGTGCAATATTCGCGCCTATCATCGCCGCTTCTATCGGAAATGTTCCGCTTCCGCAGAAAGGGTCTACAAGGATTCTGTCGCTGTTCCACGGTGTCAGCATAATTAATGCCGCCGCAAGCGTCTCCGATATCGGCGCTTTTCCCACCAGCTTTCTATAACCTCTCTTATGAAGGGATACCCCTGATGTATCAAGTGCGATTGTTACAATATCCTTAAATATGAATACTCTTACCGGATAACTTGCGCCATCTTCCGAAAACCATGAAACATGGTATGTCTGTTTCATTCTCTCCACCATCGCCTTTTTCACGATGGACTGTATATCGGACGGGCTGAACAAGGCACTTTTATTGGATGTTGCCTTCGATACCCAGAATTTCGCATCTCTGGTCAGATATTTCTCCCATGGTATATCTTTTGTACCTTCAAATAATTCATCAAATGTAGTCGCCTGAAAACTCCCACATTTAAGCATAATTCTCTCGGCTGTACGGATAAACATATTGGCTCTTGCGACAGCCTCTTCGTCACCTGCAAATGTTATTCTTCCGTCTTCAACCCGAACAATATCATATCCTAAATCCATTATTTCCTTTTTTAATACAGCCTCCAAACCAAAATGACATGGCGCTATCAGTTCTATTTTATTCATGTACTTTTCTATAATCTCCTCGGAATTTTAATGTTACCTGCTAATTACTTGATTCATACACTTATGAATTTCACAATTTGCTGTTTCATTTCATAATACTGTCTATATTTTTTGCTGTCAATAAAATATCGTCATCTTATCGTTCTCTTGTAAGTGTTCCTTTATATTGCACAAGGCCGCCAATCGTATTGATAACCTTATATCCTTCCTGAGAAAGCAGCTTAGAAGCAAGGGTACTGCCGCCGCCATACATACAATACAACAAAATATACTTGCTCTTTGGCAGTGAAAAATGTCCTGACTGAATTTCCTCAAGTGGTACATTTACAGCCATCGGTATGTGTCCTTTCAAAAATTCTTCTTTAGAACGCACATCGACAATGATACCGCCATAACGGACAGCCTCCTGTAATATATTCTTTATCGGAATACTGACAAATTTCATCTATCTCACCCCCATATTAAAAAGAATATCTTTCCATATATATGGTATGAGCAATTTTATTAATATGTACCTAAATCCTCCAGCAATAACAGATTATATTTCCATTTCAGAATTCTCATAACAGAATCGTCTATTCTGCTGATATCTATTTCTCCATTTTTTACAGCTTCCACAACTGCCGCATACTGCGTTTCATAATCGGATACAATCATCATGTCATTTCCCGCCTTTACTGCCTGTACCGCCACTGCGTCTGCCTCTGCATAATCAGCTGCGCCGCTCATTGCAAGGTCATCGGTAATAATTACCCCATCAAATTTCAAATCCTCTCTCAGTATCTTATGTACCTTCTCTGAAAGCGAAGCAGGAAACTCATCATCCATACATAATACAATATTGTGGCTTACAAGAACGCAGTCCGCTCCGGCAGCTATCCCAGCTTCAAACGGAAGAAAATCCTGCTCTTCAAATGTATCATAGTCCCTTAAATCCGTAACCATACCGGTATGGGTATCTCCGTTATTTCCATAACCGGGAAAATGCTTCAGTACACACCCCATATGCTCCTCCTTCATGGCCGTCACTATCTTATCTGCAAATTCACATGTTTCATTGATATTCTCACCAAATGCCCTTTCATACATAAAATCACCATAGTCAACCGAATAATCAACCACCGGTGCGAAATTCACATTAATCCCAAGCGATTTTAAAAGCTTTGATTTCTTATGAGAGTCAGCGGTAACGGCATCATAACCGCCCAGTTCATAAAGCTGTCTCGGTGACTGAAAGGCATCATCGACAAGCGCGTAATTATAACCGATTCTTGTAACGGTTCCACCTTCTTCGTCAATCCCAATAAACAAAGGATACTTGCTGTTGCTTTGAAAATTTTCTATGTAATCCCATATCTCTGAAGACGTTTTATCGCCCACATCCTTCCCAAACAATATCAAACCGCCGGGATGATAGGTATCAAACATTTCCTTATCATAGGATGCATCAGCTCTGATAAAAAACATCTGTCCAACCTTTTCTTCAACAGACATATTGTTTAAAAGCGCTGTCAGCTCTTTATCTGCCAGTTCCTCAGGCGATTCCGTCTGTTCCTCTGTCGTTATGCGCTTTTCTTCCTCATATGAGGTGGAAAGGGCAGTTGACTCGTCTGTATCGACGGTTGCGATTGCTTCTGCCGCCCCATCATCCTTTTCATTTCCACTGTCATCCGTAGTAAAAATACAGGTCAGAAACAATATAATTAAAATCAATACAATCAAAAAACCAACAACGGTACTGTTGATAGCTGTGAGTACTTTTTTCACATCACGCCTTGTTTTTAACTTTTGTTTTTTCATTTGTAATCTCCCAAATACGAAAATAAAGGTCACAGTCCTTTATATATCAGATTGTGACCTTTTCATGTTTTAAATACTACCTTCTGCTATCTGCAATTTGTTTATTTAGAAGAATTTGTTGCATTCGTAGCATTCTTTGCATTTGATGCGTTTGTTGCATTTGTCGCATTTGATGCACTGTTTGTGCTTGCTGATGTCTTGTCCATAGCTTTGTCAGACGCCTTATTAGATGCCTTATTTGAAGCCTTATTCTTTGAATAATCAGACGCAGACGCATCGTTGTAACTGTTTGAAGCATATTTGTTATTTGACATATCTATGCACCCCCACTCATTTTTATCAGCTTTTTTATGATTTATTTTGCTGACAATAGTATTTTGTGCAAATGCGTAAACAATATTCTTCATACATCCACATAACATTTATTACATCTGATGGTAAAAAATTACTTTTATTTTTTTAACTGGGCAAGTCTTTCTGCTACCTGCGCCGCCATTTCCGTATATTTTGCAAGCTTTGATTTTTCTTCTTCTACTTTGGCAGCAGGCGCTTTATCTACAAATTTCGGATTTGCAAGCATACCTGACGCCCTCTTTATCTCTCCCTCAAGTCTTGTTTTTTCTTTTTCAAGCCGTTCAATTTCCTTATCAATATCAACAAGCTCTGCAAGAGGAATATAAACTGCTGCATCATGAATAAGCGTAGAAACAGCATTTTCATCGATGCCTGTCTTATCCGCCTGTACAAATACTTCACTGGCATAACCAAGTGTGGCAAAGAAATTCTTTGACGATTCAAAGATATCTCTTATCTCAGACTTTGCGGATACTACATATACAGTAGCCTTCTTACTAGGCGGTACATTCATTCCCGTACGAAGATTTCTGATTGCACGAACAGCTGCTTTAATCGTATCAACTGCTGTTTCATCCTCCTTGAAGCTCCACGCTGATTTCTTAACAGGCCAGTCAGAAATCATAATGGACTCCTCTTCATCCTGAATATTACAGAATATCTCTTCTGTAATAAACGGCATATATGGATGTAAGAGTTTAAGCGCCTGTATAAGCACTGTCTTCAGCGTCCAAAGCGCTGCTGCCTTTGTAGTGTCATCATCGTTATAAAGTCTTGGCTTCACCATCTCGATATACCAGTCACAAAATTCTTCCCAGATAAAGTCATATACTTTAGATACGGCAATACCCAGCTCATACTTCTCCATATTATCAGTCATCTCTTCTGCCAGGTCATTTACTTTAGAAAGAATCCATCTGTCGGCAATCGTAAGCTCAGAAAGCTTCACTTCCGATATGTCTGCTTTTTCTACATTCATCATGATAAATCTGGCGGCATTCCAGATTTTATTTGCAAAATTCCTTGAATTTTCTACTCTTTCCCAATAGAAACGCATATCATTTCCGGGTGCATTTCCCGTAATCAGTGTAAGACGAAGTGCATCTGCACCATATTTGTCAATCACCTCAAGCGGGTCAATACCATTTCCAAGTGATTTACTCATCTTACGTCCTTTGTCATCACGCACAAGTCCATGAATCAGAACATGCTTAAACGGACTTACCCCTGTCTGCTCAATAGCTGAAAATACCATTCTGATTACCCAGAAGAATATGATATCATATCCTGTTACCAGTACGCTTGTCGGATAGAAGTAATCAAGTTCCGGTGTCTTCTCCGGCCAGCCAAGTGTTGAAAATGGCCATAATGCTGATGAAAACCATGTATCAAGCGTATCCTCATCCTGTGTCAGATGTGTACATCCGCATTTCGGACATACTGTTGGTATCTCCCTGCTGACAATTACTTCGTGACAATCATCACAATACCATGCAGGGATTCTGTGTCCCCACCATAACTGTCTTGAGATACACCAGTCACGAATATTGGTAAGCCAATGGATATATGTTTTATCAAACTGCTCCGGTACAAATGACAAATCATCTGTCTTTACCATATCAAGCGCAGCCTGCCCCATCTCTTTCATACGAACAAACCACTGTGGCTTAATCATCGGCTCTACAGTCGTTTTGCATCGGTCATGTGTTCCTACATTATGGCTGTGCGGAACGACTTTCACGAGAAGTCCCAGTGCGTCAAGGTCTGCTACCATCTGTTTTCTTGCTTCATAGCGGTCCAACCCTGCATATTTGCCGCCAAGCTCATTAATCGTTGCATCATCATTTAAAATATTAATTTCTTCAAGATTATGCCGTTTTCCAACCTCAAAGTCATTTGGGTCATGCGCCGGAGTAATCTTCACACAACCTGTTCCAAATTCCTTATCTACATATGCATCAGCAATAACAGGAATCTGTCTTCCTGTCAGCGGAAGTTCAAGCATCTTTCCAACGATATCCGTATATCTTTCATCATCCGGATTGACAGCTACGGCTGTATCTCCAAGAAGTGTTTCAGGTCTTGTCGTTGCTATCTCCACAAATCTTCCCGGTTCTCCTACTACAGGATAATTAATATGCCAGAAATGTCCTTCCTGCTCCTCATGGATAACCTCAGCGTCTGATATGGAAGTCTTACATACAGGACACCAGTTTATGATTCTGCTTCCTTTGTAGATATATCCCTTTTCATAAAGATTGACAAATACTTCTTTTACTGCATTGGAACAGCCTTCATCCATCGTAAAGCGTTCTCTGTCCCAGTCAGCCGATGAACCCATCTTCTTAAGCTGGCTTACAATACGGTTGCCATATTCTTCTTTCCATGCCCACGCATGTTTTAAAAATTCTTCTCTGCCGATTTCCTTCTTATCGATTCCCTGCTCTTTCAGCTTCTCTGTAACCTTTACCTCTGTTGCAATCGCTGCATGGTCTGTTCCCGGCTGCCAAAGCGCCGAATAACCCTGCATCCTCTTAAAACGAATCAGGATATCCTGCATGGTATTATCAAGGGCATGACCCATATGAAGCTGTCCTGTTACATTTGGAGGCGGCATTACAATCGTAAATGGCTTTTTGCTTCTGTCTACCTCGGCATGAAAATATTTTTTTTCTTCCCATTTTCTATAGAGTCTGTCCTCTATCTGGGAAGGATTGTAAGTTTTTTCTAATTCTTTCATTCTTCTTTCCTTTCTCTTCTCCTACGACAGGCCATTATAAAACAATCCATATCTATACGTTTTTCAATGACCTGAATATTAAAAAAAGCCCTTCAATATATAGAATTATATATTGAAGGGCGAATCATCGCGTTACCACCTTAATTTATTACTTATCTTATTCTTTAACGGGAACGAACCGGTGTACTCTAGTAATATGACGCTCCGCTTATGTGCTTTCTTCTGCCATACGTTCAATTACACAGCTACAAAGCTACCTTCCTATTATCCTTCCTTAAAAATCCTTTCAGCCTGTGGAATTTTCTCTCTGTAAAGGGGTGTTAATATTACTCCTCTTTGTCATTGCTTTTACCATATTTTTTAATCTATTGTGATAGTACAACATATCCGTTTCTCCTGTCAAGAAATTTTATAAATGTACCATCGTAAATTCTATCTTCAATCCACATATAAATAAAATGTATTTTCACCATCACCTGTCTGACAAAGCATACCGCTTAGCGCTGTACCTTCTTTATATTCCGTTGCTGCATTTTCTCCGCCTGCTATGATAACGGATATCTCCTGCCCGGCAGAAACACCAAATGTGTTTTCGGCGATATCTGTTACCTCACCCAAAAATATTTCTCCTTTAACCGTCACTATCTTGATTTCGGCAGGCACAGACTGCTCCTCCATATCATCTTCATGCGCTTTTGTTACACTCTCCTGCACTTGCTCCGCCTCAGCCGCTGCACCTGCAGTATCTGAATTTTTGCCGGTTGCCTGGGTTGCATTATTACTATTATCAAACATTACTGCATTTTCACTTTTTGTCCTGTTATCCTTTAACAATGGCGTCACGAGTACTGCTGCAAATACTACAGCCGCAATCCCTATTCCTGCTCCGATATACCGAAGTTTTTTCTTTTTAGGCGCTTGATACTCTCCATTCTTCTCTTCTGAACCACCTGAACTTTTCTGACCAAGTCCGGCTTCGATTTTTGTCCAGATACCCTCGGTGTCAATATCAAGATTATCTGCATATTGATTCAGCAGCTTATCGTCCTGTATCTCAGCATTTTCTTTATTATTTCTGTCTAATCCCATTTCTGACACCTCCTTAACTTCTTGATTGCACTGTTATAAAGCCAGCTTACCGTTCCCTGCGGTTTATTTAAAAGCTCTGCGATATCTTTAAATGTAAATCCGCCCACAACCTTTAAATCCAGTACCTGTCGTTCATCGTACTTTAATGTTTCCATAGCCTCTTTCATCGTAAGACTTAATACAGACTGTTCCTCAAAGCTTTTTTCATCCCGTTCTGTTTCCGGAAGTTCATCTACCACCATTTCTCTGTCCAGCTTTCTAATTCTGTCGATTGCCATATTTCTGGCAATGGTAGCAAGCCATTTTTTATGCCCGTTCCCGGGTTTATATTTCCCTGCTATACGATATAACTTTATAAACAGCTCTGAAGTAATATCCTCTGCTTCTTCGCGGCTTTTTATCGTATCATATATAACAGAATAAACAAGCTTCACATAGGCTTCATATATTTCCTTCAATGCATCTTGGCTGCCATGCCTCATGGCAGACATCCGCTCATTAAATTCTTTATCCGTCATTTTTTCCCCTCTCTTTACCTATACGTTTTCAATCTGATTTTTTATTGAAAAAACTATTTCTTTTTCCTGCAGCTAAGCAGTTCCATAACATATGTTTTCTTATTTTCTGCAAATGAAAAATTCCACGGAAGATACAGATTGTCAACAATTTCCATATCGCAATCCTTATGAACAGATATATCCTTCGCAAGCTGTTTTGCACCTTCTATCAGGTGAATATTCTTTATCACCGTATCATCCTTCTTCTTAATACCTTCTATTGCTTTTAAAGCCTCTGCCTCATCGCCATATACCGCCAACAATTCATAACCATATATTATGATTTCAGCGGTAACTTGATATAGTAAATCATTCATACGTTCTATCGCAACATCATTTAATCCTGCAATACTATTTTCTATATGAAGAAGCTCCTGTTCTTCATAATGGTTCCGATACGCATATAAAAGAGCTGCAAGCCTTGAATTCAATTGGCTGTGTATACCTGCTGCAACACTGATATCAGCAATAAATCCATCTGCCATATTCATCTTACTCCGGTTATGCTCTCCTATTTTGGTAAGCTGGCTGATTACAAGTTCTGCATCCGCGCCATCCGCAAGAAGCGCTTCATACATCTTATAGTCTTCCTCACTGATATGCCAGAATGGTATATCGGTAAGCACTGTATTATCATCTAATGCATATTTCGCTTTTGCTTTTTTTAATGAAGCAATATCTCTGTCTATCAATATCAGTTTTCCATATTTTTCAAGCCTTGCAAGGTCAATATCATTTGCTTTTCCTGCACCCCATATGCATACCACAGGCTTTGGCTTACCCAGTTTTTCTATCGTATTAATAATATAATCCGTAACCTGCTTACGATATCTTTCCCAGCCTTCATAAGCCCCGGGTATCGTCTCCGACTCTGTCAATTTCTTTAATATGCTGTCTTTCATTTGGTCATCTACCATATTCCTTTCATGCATAAGCGTTCTTAAGTTTATTATTCTTATCCGGACATCAGCCGGCTTCACAATCTTTATTAAGTTTTAATATACCATATCTATATTTTGTTGTATAATAAAATCGGTTTTACAAACCACAAATGTTTTATCAAACAATACATACCGTATAACTCATGCAGAATACCGAATGATTAAAAGGAGTTTTAAATGGATAAACGACCGGAAAAGAAAGAAATATCAGACTATGTAGACGCATTGCTATACCCGGAGCAGAATCCTTTTCAGACTGATATCGCTAAATTTGAAGAACTGATGATGATGTATAGCTGTGCCATCAAGGAGGTTCAGACAAAACTTGAGGTATTAAATACAGATTTCAGCGTACGCTATAAAAGAAATCCCATTGAATTTATAACCTCAAGGATTAAAAGACCAGCCAGTATTGCACTAAAACTGAAATCCAAAAATATTCCTATATCCGTTAAATCGATAAAAGATAACTTAAACGATGTTGCAGGAATAAGAGTCATCTGCTCGTTTTTGGATGATATCTATGCTGTTGCCGAACGACTGGTCAGACAGGACGATATAACGCTGATTGATGCAAAAGACTACATCCGCCACCCGAAACCAAATGGCTACAGAAGCCTTCATCTAATCGTCGATATACCTGTTTTCTTCGCTGACCACACCAGGGACATGCGTGTTGAAGTACAAATCAGAACGATTGCGATGGACTTTTGGGCAAGTCTTGACCATCAGCTAAAATATAAACATGATATTAAAGAACCTGAAGAAGTAACAAAAGCGCTGAAAAAATGCGCAGACACAATCGCCCAGACCGACCTTGATATGCAGTCCATCAAGAACAGTATCTATGGAGAGGAAAAACAGCCCTCCAAAAAATTTGAAGATAATCTTTAAAAATGACAAAGCCGGGAGGAAATATTATGGATAAAGAAGAATTTATCGTACAAACCCTTATAGAAAAGGGGTATCATATCAGCTGCGCCGAAAGCTGCACAGGCGGAATGCTTACAAGTCGTATTGTCAATGTTCCAAATGCCTCCGCTGTACTGGATGCCAGCATCGTAACCTATGCAAACGAGGCAAAAATAAAATATCTCGGTGTCAATCCTGTTACCATCGATACTTACGGCGTCGTAAGCGAACAGGTGGCAGGTGAAATGGCCTATGGAATCGCAACAGAAAATAATGCCCAGGTCGGCATCGGCATATCCGGCGTTGCAGGTCCATCCGGCGGCACCCCTGATAAACCCGTCGGCATGGTCTGCTTTGGGATATCAATATGCGGAAATACCGCTACATTCACAATGAACTTCGGAAATATTGGCAGAAAAAAGGTTCGTGAAAAAAGTGTTGAATTTGTATTTGACAAATTGGCAGAACTGTTATAAAATATTATCTGTTGCTAGGGCAATGTGTGCATGTAGCTCAGCTGGATAGAGCACTTGGCTACGGACCAAGGTGTCGGGGGTTCGAATCCTCTCATGCACGCTTTTTTACCACTTGTTTTACAAGTGGTATTTTTTATGTCATACGAACGGTTTTGTAATATCCATATAAAAAACAGGAGATTTTGCAATGATATTTTTTGCAAAATCTCCCATTTTTATATTTCAATATCACGAAACTTCTTCAAACTGTGAGTTGTACAAGTCCGCATAGAAACCATTCTTTGCCATCAGCTCATCATGATTTCCCTGTTCGATAATATTTCCATCCTTCATAACAAGGATAATATCCGCATTCTTGATTGTCGATAATCGATGGGCAATCACAAAACTGGTTCTGCCCTCCATCAGATTATCCATCGCTTTCTGTATACGATGCTCCGTTCTTGTATCAACGGATGAAGTTGCCTCATCAAGAATAAGAACAGGATTATCCGCAAGAATTGCTCTTGCTATCGTAATAAGCTGCTTCTGTCCCTGCGATATATTGTTTACCTCTTCATTAAGCTCCATATAATAACCACGCGGAAGTGTAGAGATAAAACGATGCGCATGCGCTGCCTTTGCCGCCTCCATAACCTCTGTATCACCGGCTTCAAGACATCCGTATCTGATATTCTCCATTATTGTACCCTTAAACAACCATGTATCCTGAAGAACCATTCCAAATACATTCCTTAGCTCGCGTCTGTTAAACTCTCTTATATCATGGCCATCTAATTTAATTGAACCGCCATTGACTTCGTAAAATCTCATCAGCAGCTTGACGATAGTCGTCTTACCCGCGCCTGTCGGTCCAACGATTGCTACCTTCTGTCCCGGTTTCACATTTAAAGTAAAATCCTTCACAATAATCTGGTCCGGATTGTATCCAAACTGAACATGTTCAAAGGAAACCTCACCTTTTATATGTCTTGTAGAAACCGGATTTTCTACTATCTGTTCCTCCTCTTCTTCCTCGAGAATCTCAAAAACCCGCTCTGCTGCCGCTGCCATCTGCTGCATCATATTTGTAACCTGCGCAACCTGCTGAATCGGCTGGGTAAAATTCTTTACATATTGTATAAATGCCTGTATATCTCCTATCTGAATCGTTCCCTTTATCGCAAGCGCCGCACCTGATACCGCTACGCCTACATAGCCCAGATTGCCTACAAACATCATAATCGGCTGCATAAGACCTGCAAAAAACTGTGACTTCCAGGCAGATTTGTATAATGTCTTATTGGTCGCATGAAATTTCTTTTCGACATCCAGTTCTTTATTAAATGCCTTGATAACCGTATGTCCGCCATAAACCTCTTCTACCTGTCCGTTAATATGTCCTACATATTCCTGCTGTATTTTAAAGAAATTCTGGGAACGCTTGATAACAAACCCCATAAGTGCAATACTGATTGGCAGTATCGTTATCGAAATCAGTGTCATAAGCGGACTGATGGTAAGCATCATAACCAAAACACCAATTACGGTTGTAATCGATGTAATCAACTGTGTAATACTCTGGTTCAAACCATTTCCCATTGTATCAATATCATTTGTTATTCTTGACAAAACCTCTCCGTAGGTTCTGCTCTCAAAATACCGCATTGGCATCCTGTTGATTTTTTCTGATACCTCTTTCCGCAGCCTGTAACATACTTTCTGGGTAACACCAGTCATTATAAAGCCTTGTATAAAATTAAATATTACGCTAATCAGATAAAGTGATAAACATATTACAAGGATTTTTCCTATATAACGAAAATCAATGCCTCCATGTCCGCTTATCTTATTTATAATTCCCTCTGAAAGGGAGGTTGTCGCTTTACCAAGCACTTTCGGACACACAACATTAAATATTGTACTTCCAACTGCGAATATCATAACGATAAAAATAGCAATCTTATATTTTCCGATATATTTGAATATCTTTCCGATTGTGCCTTTAAAATCTTTTGCTTTTTCGCCTCCGGCCATGACACCTCTTGGTCCGCCCGGGCCTCTGTGTCTGGGAGTCATTTGACGATTTTTTTCTTCCATAACTACATCTCCTCTTCACCAAGACTCTTCAGAATCTCAGCTTCTGAAAGCTGTGACTCTGCAATCTGTCTGTACGTTTCGCAACCATGCATCAATTCCTTATGCGTTCCCTTACCAACTAATCTTCCTTCGTCAATAACAAGAATCTGTTCTGCATGAAGTATCGTACTTACACGCTGTGCCACAATAAATACCGTACTGTCCTTAACATATTCATCAAGTGCTTTTCTTACAGCGACATCCGTTTTAAAATCAAGTGCCGAAAAACTGTCGTCAAAAATATAAATCTTTGGATTACGGGCTATCGCTCTTGCTATCGCAAGTCGCTGCTTCTGTCCTCCTGATACGTTTGTACCTCCCTGCGATATGCTGCTGTCATATTTCTTTTCCTTCTCTTCTATAAATTCACTTGCCTGAGCAATTTTTGCAGCAAGTTCAACCTGTTCATCAGAAGCATCCTCTGCCCCAAACTTAATATTTGATTTTATCGTACCGGAGAAAAGGACTCCTTTTTGAGGAACATATCCTATGTTTTTCCTCAAACTTTCCATCGTTACATTCAAGATGTCTTTTCCGTCTATCGTTATGGTTCCTTCTGTCATCTCATAAAATCTCAGCAGCAATTGTACAAGTGAAGTTTTTCCGCTTCCGGTACTTCCTATAATAGCTGTTGTTTGTCCCGGCTCTGCCACAAAACTAATATTGGTCAGTACATCCTCGTACCCACCCGGATATTTGAATGAAACATCCTTAAATTCTACAACACCCTTTACATCTGTCAGCTCCTCTGCATCATACATATCGGCAGATGTATACTCCGTATCAAGAACTTCCTGTATTCTGTTTGCTGCAACGCTTGCTCTCGGAAGCATAATTGACATCATACTTAACATCAGAAATGACATAATAATCATCATGGTATATGTTATAAATGCTGTCATAGAGCCGACCTGAAGCACGCCCGCATCAATCTTATGTGCAGCAACCCACTCTATCAATATACTGATACCATACATGATAAACATAAGCATCGGCATCATAAATGTCATTACCCTGTTTACAAATAAAGTTGTCTTTGTCAATTCCCGGTTTGCCTCATCAAAACGCTCTTCTTCGTGGCGTTCCCTTCCAAAAGCCCTTATTACAGAAATACCTGTAAGTATCTCCCGCGCTACCAGATTGACGCCGTCTACAAGCTCCTGCATAAACTTAAATTTCGGCATAGCAATCAACATAAGCGTTCCGATTAAAATGATAATTGCCGCTACGGCTATGAAAATAATCCAGCCCATCCCAGCACCTGTATTAACCACCTTCAGGATACCGCCTATAGCCATAATCGGCGCATAAAGTACCATTCTAAGCAGCATGACTGTAACCATCTGTATCTGCTGCACATCATTTGTCGAACGCGTAATCAGGGATGCTGTAGAGAACTTATTAATCTCGGCATCTGAAAAGCTGATAACCTTCCGAAATACATTTTCCCTTAATGTACATCCAACTCCGGCAGCAATCTTTGACGCAACATAACCAATCATAATTGCCGCAAATACCATAAGAAGCGTCATCGCAAGCATTTTTAAGGCTGCTATCCAAAGGTAACGCATCTGAGAACTGTCATAGTCATAACCAAAGCTGTCATAACAGGTTATTGTGCATGCAATTGACGCAGACTTTAAGTAATCCTCTCCCATACTGTCTGACATAGCCAAAACCGTAGCCCGCATCTGTTCCCCTATGGAAAGCCACATTTCAACCGGAATATCATCAAGCGTCATACCGGTCGTTTCCAACATAGACTTGATTTCATTATCGCCTTCCGCCTGTGCCATATTATATGGGTAATAATACATCATCAGCGGAACAGCACAGATATCATCAAGCGTATCGATATCTTTTTCCCCTTCCTCTGTGATATAATAGTATCCATCATTGCCCGGCGTATAATATTGTTCCCAGACAGCCCTGTCGCCTTCTTCCATAAAGCCGTCAATAACCGTATATGCCTTTTCCGGTATCTGCTTCGGCGAACAATGTTCGATTCCATGATTTTGTATACCGGTATCAATCAGCCTTGAAGTATAAGCCGGCAATGATAAATCACAATATGCCTGAACGATTAGCAACAAAATGATAATCATAATCGACTTCCGGTATGGTTTTAAATTTCTTAATATTTGCATCCTTATGAACGCCTCCTATCTGTATGCTGTAAAAATGATTTATATATAAATTTATAAACATATCAATACAATATGCCTATTATCAGTACTATCTTAAACGCATCTGCCATTATAACCCTATGCATTCATAAATGTCTATTAAATATCCATAAATTTTTGGGGAAATATACCGATTGCGAAACTATATTATAGAAATAAAATAATCGGATATAACAATTTTCAAAAGGAAATTATTACTAAATAATTATATAGTATCGTATGATACTTGTCAAGACTCATCAAAAATAAACGCAGCAGCACCGGATAATGGCTGAACCGTTATAATTTCACTCATTTTATGGTTTTCTATTTTCATTTTATCGTTTATAATATAGTGGGTTAATTTTAATTTAGAATATAAAGTGAGACAGAATAATGAATTTAAGAACTTTACGATTACTTGAGTATAATAAAATAGTATCGATGCTGACAACCTATGCGGCATCACCTATGGCGAAAAGAAAATGCGAAAAACTGAAACCAAGACGTGAACTATCCGTAATTACTGCTTTACAGCAGGAAACAAGGGATGCCCTGAACAGATTATACCGACAGGGTACCATATCCTTTGGCGGCCTTAAAGATATCGGCGCTTCTATCAAACGGCTTGATGTAGAGGGCGTTCTTACTGCAAAGGAACTTCTTGACATTGCAAGCGTTCTTGATACAGCGCTTACCGCCAAAAAATATGGCGATGCAGAAGGTCTTGATGAGGAAAGCCGGAATAAGCTTAAAACAGACAGCCTTTATGCCAGATTTGCGGAGCTTGTTCCCCTTGAATCTGTAAGCCGCGATATTCACCATGCCATTCTTTCAGAGAATGAAATTGCCGATGATGCTTCATCAGGACTTCAGGCAGTCCGCAGAAATATCAGGCTTACAAACGACAGGCTTCATAATCAGCTTCAAAAACTGATTAATGACCAGAACCAGCAGATTATGTTTCAGGATAATCTGATTACCATGCGAAACGGCAGATACTGTATTCCTGTAAAACAGGAGTATAAGAACAGCTTTAAAGGCATGATACATGACCAGTCCGCCAGCGGCTCTACGGTATTTATCGAACCTATGGCTGTCGTTAATATGAACAACCAGCTAAAGGAGCTTGAAAATCAGGAGTTTGCCGAAATTGAAAAGATACTTGCATCCCTTTCTGCAAAGGCGGCGTCAGAGCTTACCAATATTTCTTATAATTTTAATGCTTTAGTTGAGCTTGATTACATCTTTGCAAGAGCCGCTTTTGCCCGTTCTTATAAAGGAAGCGAGCCTGTATTTAATACAGACGGTATCATTGATATCAAGCAGGGACGTCACCCGCTTTTAGATACACACAGCGTTGTTCCTGTGGATATTAAACTGGGAGAAGATTATCAGCTTCTTATTATAACAGGGCCAAATACAGGCGGTAAGACGGTATCGCTTAAGACGCTCGGACTATTTACCCTGATGGGGCAGTCAGGTCTTCACATTCCTGCTCTTGATGGTTCAAGGCTGAATGTTTTTGATGATGTATTCGCTGATATTGGTGATGAGCAGAGTATCGAACAGAATTTATCAACCTTTTCGTCCCATATGAGTAATATTGTTTATATTATGGAGCATGTCACGCCAAATACGTTATGTCTGTTCGATGAGCCGGGCGGCGGTACAGACCCGGTCGAGGGTGCGGCGCTTGCCATGTCCATACTCTCCCACTTAAATGATATGGGTGTGCGTTGTATGGCAACTACACATTACAGCGAACTTAAAACATTTGCCATGACTACGCCGGGCATTGAAAATGCAAGCTGCGAGTTTGATATCGCAACGCTTATGCCGACTTATAAGCTTATGATTGGTATTCCCGGCAAATCAAATGCGTTTGCAATCTCAAAAAAGCTGGGACTTCCGGATTATATTATCGATAAAGCAAAAGGCAATATCGATAGGAATACCATCGATTTTGAAGCATTGATTGCCGACCTTGAAAAGAGCAAAAAGGAAATAGAGCATGAGAAAGCAGAAATAGAACGGTATAAAGAAGAAGCCAAACAGCTTCAGGAACGCGCACAGGCGAAGGATGAAGAACTCTCCATTAAGAAGGGTGACATTCTGGCTAAAGCCAGGGAAGAAGCTTTAGAAATAATAGAAGAAGCAAAAGCGATGGCTGATGCGTCTATTAAAAAATATAACAAATGGACTACCAATCCAAATAAAGCAGATGCAAAGTCTATGGAGGAGGAACGCAGGAAGCTTCGTACAAAAATGGACGAATATCAGCAGATGTCCGCAGACAAAAGAAAGAAATTAAAGTCTTCCCATAAGATTTCTGATTTCAAGGTCGGTGACACAGTCCATGTAATCAGCATGGACACTACCGGAAATATTACTGCGCTTGCAGACTCTAAGGGTAATCTTAAGGTTCAGATGGGGATATTGAATGCCTCTCTTCCTGCTTCTGACCTTGTAATTATTGAAACCCCAAAAGAGAAAAATGACAAAGTTTCCATCAATAACAAACGCGGCATGGGAAAGGCACTTCATATACAACCTGATATCAATGTTCTTGGAATGACGGTTTCCGAAGCAACCGCCCTTATAGACAGATACTTAGATGATGCCATGCTTGCCCATCTGCACAAGGTTACTATTATACATGGAAAAGGAACGGGTGCTCTCAGAAAGGGTATCCATGAATATTTGAAGAAGCAGTCTTATGTAAAATCTTTTCGTCTGGGTGAATACGGCGAGGGTGAAGCCGGCGTAACCATCGTCGAACTATAAGGCTGTGTATTGATGAAAGGAGTATATGATGAACAAAAAAAAGATACTGATTGTTGATGATGACGAAAACATTGCAGAGCTGATATCCCTTTATCTGAATAAGGAATGTTATGAAACTGAGATTGCCTTTGATGGCGAATCTGCATTACAGCTGTTTCATGAGTTTAAACCAAATCTCATCCTTCTTGATGTAATGCTTCCGGGAATAGACGGTTATCAGGTATGTACCGAGATACGAAAATCTTCCAATACACCCATTATCATGCTGTCTGCAAAAGGTGAAGTTTTTGACAAGGTACTTGGTCTGAAGATAGGCGCTGACGACTATATTGCAAAGCCTTTTGACTCCAATGAGCTTGTGGCGAGAGTCGGCGCACTTTTACGCCGATGTACATTTAATGAAGAAACGCAAGCGGCCACCGCCGGCATTTCCAGTGAAACCGAACGTACCGGAACCTATGTTGAATACGATAATCTGATTGTCAATATCTCCAATTATACAGTAACCTTTGAGGGACATAATCTCGAAATGCCGCCGAAGGAGCTGGAGCTTCTCTATTTCCTTGCAAGCAGACCAAATCAGGTATTTACAAGGGAGCAGCTTCTTGACAAATTATGGGGATATGAATATGTTGGCGATACAAGAACAGTAGATGTCCATATCAAAAGACTGCGTGAAAAATTAAGTAATAAATATAACTGGTCCTTATTTACCGTATGGGGTATCGGCTACAAATTTGAGGTAAAGTAATATGAAAAAAACTGCGTTTGATAAAATTGTTATAGGATTTGTATTGTTGGTCATCATTATTTTTTCCGTACTTGTATTTTACACGATACATAATACAAAAAAACAGCTTTATTCCTGTATTGAGGAAAATCTTGTTTCAACCGGTAATATGCTCGTAAAAACTTCTGTTGCCGGTTATGTAAACGGCGGTGGTAATTTTTTAGAATTTTCCGGGGATATGAAGAACGCTTCTGAAACCTTAAATATGGATATATGGTATGCCAACGCAGACGGAAAGCTGCTTATACAGCCAAAATCCTCCTCCGAACAGAAAGCAGATACGATTTCCTTTTATCTTACGGATGAGCAGCGATATGCCAATTTCACATCTAAAAATGACATGTCCGGTTTTTATCCTTCTAAGATGCTTTGTGCAGGATTTCCAATCTATCATTCCGGGACCTATTCCGGTATCCTGATTCTCTGCACTTCCATTGATGTTATGGATAAAATCACCTCAAGTACGATAAACTCTACATATACGCCTTTTTTAATACTAATCATATTATCCATGTTAGCGCTTATGTTTATATCAAACAGTATGTTAAAGCCGCTCCGCGAAATCATAAGAGTTTCAAAATCTTATGCAGCAGGCAATTTTAATGCAAAGGTAAATGTACGCGTAAATAATGAATTTGGTGAACTGGCAAAATATATGGAGGAAATGGCCGATGAACTCAGTCGCTCAGATGAATATAAAAAATCCTTTATTTCAAATATCTCTCACGATTTCCGTTCACCACTGACCTCTATAAAAGGATATATTACAGCGATGCTTGATGGAACGATTCCCCCGGAAAAATATGAGAAATACCTGAACACCGTTTTAAATGAAACGCAACGCCTTACCAAGCTCACCCAGGGGCTTCTGGAACTGAACAGCTTTGACTCCTACGACCTTAAGCTTGACAAGTCTAATTTCGACCTTAAGCAAATCATTGACGCTACCGTCAATACCTTTGAAGGAAAATGTCAGGACCGGGGAATCTATCTTAAGCGTATCTTCCTTACGGATAACACGATTGTATATGCTGACAGGACGCGTATCCAACAGGTTATCTATAATCTGGTCGATAATGCTATTAAGTTTACCCCGGAAGGCAAGCAGATAACCATTCAGGTATCGGAAAAAGCAGAGAAAATATATACCAGCGTCAAGGATGAAGGCTGCGGTATTCCAAAAGAGTCCATCAAGAAAGTATTTGACCGCTTCTATAAGACAGACCCCAGTCGTGGAAAGGATAAGATGGGTACCGGTCTTGGACTTGCCATAACAAAAGAAGTCATAAAAGCGCATGGCGAAAAAATAACACTTACTTCAGAAGTTGGCAGGGGGAGCGAATTTGTATTTTCACTCCCTATGCAAAGAGAAATGCAGGTTCCTATCAAACCTGTACATATCGAAAAGAAAGAGGATGCAGTCATTGGGAATGGAAAGTTCAGGATTAAGAAGAACTAAAAACTGCTTCCGCTTTTACCACTCGTATCGATGGAGCTGTCCCTGCGTTTCTAAACCTGTGAAGTTCTGCTGTCTTAGTGCCTCGTATAATACGATGGCTACAGAGTTACCAAGATTTAACGAACGTATGTCGGGATACATGGGAATTCTTATTGCGGTTTCCTGATAATCAAGCAATAATTCTTCCGGTATTCCGGCACTTTCTTTTCCAAACATGATATATGCATCTGTATCATATGCCACATCTGTATATTTTTGTTTTGCTTTTGTCGTTGCCATATAAAGCTTTGCACCGGGATTTTTCTTAAGAAAATCCTGAAAATCATCATATATGGTTACGTCCAGTTTATCCCAGTAATCAAGACCTGCACGTTTTACCTGCTTTTCATTGATTTGAAATCCCATAGGCTCTATCAGGTGCAGTCTTGCACCTGCTGCTACACAGGTTCGTCCGATGTTCCCTGTATTTGCCGGAATTTCCGGCTCATGAAGCACTATATTAAGCATTTTCTCAATCTCCTTTTCTCTTTACAAAAATGTATCGTATTTCGGCGGTGTAAGAAATCTTTTCTCATCATCGTGTATAATGATTCTATCGTTATCATTTGTTATTCTGCCTATAACAGAAGCCTCGTAGCCCTCTTTATAAAGCCGTTCTGAAAGTTTATCGCCATATGGTGTTACAAACAGTACCGCCCCGCTTCCGTCTATCATATAAGGATTATGACCTGTATATTCGCATATTTCTACCGTTTCCTGCATAATTGGTATTGCGTCATGGCTTATGGATATTCCTGCATTTGCTGCGTCTGCCATCTCCCATAACGCCGCATAAACACCACCTGTCGATATATCATGTGAATAAACAATTCCTTCTTCTATAGCAATATCAGCCTCCTGCCTTAAGGCCATATATTCCTTTAACCGTTCAGCTCCATTCAGATATGTTGCTGAATATCGGCTCTGAAGTCCCTCTTTATGCTTTGAAAGCAGCTTTACCGTACCCATAACGCCGGTCTGTCCGCACATGACGATATCCATCCCCGGCATTATATTTGCAGGACTTAACCCGGATGTACCATAACAGCATCTGCCTGCCATCGTCATGGTTATAATGGGGCTGTTTACAGCGTCACTAATCTCCGTATGACCTGTGATAATGTCCACCTGATACATCTGTGCCAAAGCGCCAAGACTTATCAGGATTTTTTTCATATACTTTTCGTCTTCGGAAGGCATCATGACTGCATTTGTAAGGGCAAACGGAACCGTCCCTCCTGCACGCAGGTTATTATAAAGCTTTATAAAATCATATCGGATATCCGATAAATCTTCTATGATACTTACGCCTTGTGCAACTGCCACCTCATCTGCAGCCGCAAGGAAAAGCCGGGCATAGTCGCATCCTATTCCGGCTTTTATCAGATTCTTATTTTGTGTTTTGGGAATATTTTTCAGTATTGACCTTTTTGTCTGTATCTCACTAAACTTTTTTCGCATCAGCACAGCTCCCGTTAGAAAGACACAACAATCATCGTAACAATCATTGCAAATACCAAAATTCCTACTACGATTTTTGAAATAAGCTTCTTTCCTTTTGGATTACTTAAATCTATCATTTCCTTTATCTCCTTTTATTATCAGGTATCTCTATATCATATCAGATAAACCGCTGCTATTCAATGGATTTTTTTGCTGACGGACATACACAGGCAAGTGTACATTCATTACATTTCGGTCTTCTTGCTATACATATATTACGCCCATGTGTAATAATCTGTATGTTATATAATATCCACTGTTCCTTTGGGAGCTTGTCCATCAGGTCATATTCTATTTTTACAGGCTCTTCTTCTTTCGTCAGTCCAAGTAACTGTGAGATTCTTTTTACATGGGTATCTACTACGATACTTGGCTCATGGAATATATTTCCTCTTATAACATTTGCAGTCTTTCTGCCTACCCCATCTAACCTCGTAAGGGCATCTATGTCGCGGGGAACTTCACCACCATATTCTGATATCAGTTTCTTTGCACAGCCAATAATATTTTTCGCTTTATTTTTATAAAAACCTGTTGAATAAATATCCTGTTCCAGTTCTTTTAAATCTGCATCTGCAAATGCCTGCAATGTCGGATATTTTATAAATAAATCTTTCGTAACAATATTGACTCTTGCATCCGTACACTGGGCCGAAAGCATGGTTGCAATGAGCAGCTGCCATGCATTATCATGATTTAAGTAACATTTATATTCTGTGGTATAGGTATCGTTTAGTATTTCTACTATTTTTGCAATACGTTCCCGCTCTTTTTTGCTTATCCTCTTTTTCTTCTTTTTTTCTTCCATTCTATGTTCTCCATTTGTACACCAGCCATCATCAAATAACTTCGCGGTTACTTTATAACGTCTTTATCACGACAATCCTGCCATTATTGTCTATCGGATTTCTATCGTCATAATCAAATAATAAATATTGGTTCTTATCAAGCAGTTTCATTCCTTTTGATATATTATATATATCAATCTGTACCGGTTCAATATGCATCTTTCTGGCAAATACCTTTGACTCATAGTTTTCTGCCTGTATTTTATATTCTGAATTTCCCTGATTGATAAAAAATTCTGTCACCAACTGATGGTATCCCGATATATCTGCAGCAAATTCAGGCCTGCTCTTTAATTTCTCCCGGTAATACAAATCCACTGTCAATAATTGTTTTAATATCGTAAGCTGTTCATTTTCAAGTCCGAATACCGCTTCACCAAACTCAAGCAAAACTTTATATCGGTCTGTTCTCTTAAGACTTATCACATCATATCCATGCCTGCAATAATAAGCGCCAAGCACATCAAAAAAATCATAAGCAGACTCCGAAAATTCCATCAGATATTTCAGGGAATATGTATATTGTCTGCTGTTTCCATAAATCTCAAGCACCTGTTCAATAGCCTTCAGGCGTATAATATCATCATAGCCAATCCATTTATTTGACATAATCTCATAGGGCGGAAAGTCGCTATATACAAGTTCATATTCCGCTTTTTCTTCCTCCATATAAGAACCCTTCAGCACCTTTAAAAATCCAAGCTGAAGATTATCTGGCTTCATAGCCCATGCATCATTAAATGATTTCCTAAAAGATTTCATATCCTCAAATGGAAGGCCTACGATAAGGTCCAGATGAACATGCGCAGTTCCCATCGAAACGAGTTTTCCCATCGCCGCTGCGAGTCTGTCTATATTCATGGTTCTGCGTATCTCTGCTATCGTATCAGGATTGGTCGTCTGCATTCCAACCTCCAATTGTATCAGTCCTGCACGCATATTTTTAATGATGTTAAAATCTTCCTCTTCAAGCAAATCTGCCGATATCTCAAAATGAAAATTTGTGATGCCATTGTCATGCTTTGCTATATATGACCAAATTACTCTTGAATGTCTTTTATCAGCATTAAATGTTCTGTCTATAAATTTTACCTGCTTCACATTATTATCAAGGAAAAACTGCAATTCCCGTTTTACTTTATCAAGACTCCGAAGTCTTAACCCCTTATCGATGGAAGATAGGCAATAGCTGCATCGGAACGGGCATCCCCTTGCTGTTTCGTAGTAAATAATACGGTTTTCAAATTCCGCTAAATCTTGATATACAAATGGAAGCTCGTCCATATTCATAGGCCGTCTGTCGGCTGTTGTCCGAAGGATATCGCCCTGTCTTATCACAATGCCTTCCGGAAGGTCTGCTGCATCTGCTTCATCTAAACAGTCGGCTGTTTCTGCAAGCATACGGATAAGCGCTGCAAATGTTTTCTCCCCTTCACCTTTCATGACAAGCTGAATAAAATCATTTTCCTCAAGCACCCGGTCTGCATCATATGAAACTTCCGGTCCGCCAAGCCATATTTTTACTTCCTTCTGTACTTTTTTCAGCTCTCTTGCAATTAAAAGTACAACATCAATATTCCATATATAACAGGAAAATGCAATCACATCTGCCTTTTCCAGATAAAGGCTGTTCAGTATCTTCTCCCGTTCATTATTTATCGTATACTCACAGATATGAATATCCATATTATTTTCACTGCAGCTTTCCCGCAGAGATTCTGCTGCATATGTATATAAGCTGTATATGCCGAGGTTTGAATGAATATATTTTGCGTTTATGGCACACAGAACGATTTTCATAACACACCTGCCAGATAATTGATAAACTGCTGCGCTGTTCTTCCTGATATGCCGCCATGCGCCAGTTCCCATTGATTGGCTTCAAGGAACAGCTTTTCGTCTTCCAGTTCTATTCCATTCTTCTGTGCCAGTCCCTTTACAATCTGGAAATATTCTTTTTGCGATGGCTTGCTATAGTTGATGGTAACGCCAAAACGATTGACAAGAGACAGCTTTTCCTGCATGGTATCGCTCTTATGCATACCATTCCTGTTCTCCACATCATTCCTGTCAGACCAGGTTTCTTTGATGATATGGCGTCTGTTTGATGTAGCATAAATCAGTACATTATCCGGTTTTATCTCAAGACCGCCTTCTATAACAGCCTTTAAATACTTGTATTCTATCTCAAACTCTTCAAATGATAAATCATCCATATATATGATAAACCTGTAATTTCTGTTTTTTATCAGAGATATCACCTGCGCCAAATCCTGAAACTGGTGCTTATAAATCTCAATCATCCGAAGTCCTCTGTCATAATATTCGTTGATGATGGCTTTTATGGTTGTCGATTTTCCTGTTCCACTGTCGCCAAATAAAAGCGCATTATTGGATTTCTTTCCTTCAACAAAGGCTTCCGTATTGTCTGTAATTTTCTTTTTTTGAATCTCATATCCAATAATATCGTCAAGCCTTACATCTTCCGTATTATTTATCGGAACAAATTCCAGATTTCCATGCTCTCTTGTAATTCGGAACGCCTTGTTTAGTCCGAACATTCCCACACCGTATGCCCGGTAAAAATCCGTAACAATATCAAAGATTTCATTCTCATCTGCCGCCTGTTCTATCGCACAACTAATCTTCTGAACCTTCTCACTTACATTTTTATTGTACATCTGCTCTTTTTTGCCTATCGCTTTATAATTCGTAATCGTTGAAAAACAGTCGATATCGAGCGCTTCTTCTATCTCCGAAAAATCAAAATCAAACAGTTTTTTAAATATCTTAAAATCAGCTTTGGCAAAATTATTGACCGTTCCGTCATTTGCCCCTACCTTCTCACATGTCATGCTGAAGGAATTTTCATTTGTTATTAAAATAAATGAAAGATAATTATGCCACAGGTTCTTATCAAACCCATAGCTTGTGGAAATATCAAGAATCCGCTTTATCTGGTCATATATTTTTGAAACAAGTTCAGGTTTCTCATAACCCCCGCCTGCAAATTCTTCAAATATGCCGGACAGTTTCATCAGGATACTGTCTTCCCCCAGATTTCTATATAACACAAGCTTTGCAATATCTCTATACATTTTTCTTCCTTCTTTCTTCTTTCTTATCATCTGCCGGCGGGACTTGCGTCAAGGCATATTTACGCCACGGAATCCCTTTTTCTTTAATCCTTTTTACAACAAATTCTTCTGAAACTGCATAAAGAACTGATAAAAGCGGGACAAATATCAACATCCCCACAATCCCCATAAGATTTCCGCCTAATATAACTGCTACAAGAACCCATATGGACGGAAGCCCTACAGAGCCGCCTACTACATGCGGATATATCAGATTGCCCTCTATCTGCTGTAACACGATAAATACAATCAGAAATACGATGATTTTATGAGGCGCTGCGACAAGTATCAGGAACGCGCCCACACCACAGCCGATAAATGCGCCAATTACAGGTATTAATGCAGTCATCGCAATTGTAATGCTGACTACAAGCGCAAATGGTATCTGAAATATGCTCATTGTGATAAAGAACATGATTCCAAGTATGCATGCTTCCAGACATTGTCCGGATATAAAATTTGAAAATGTAGCATCTGACACAATACATATTTTTATTATCTTGTCTGCTGTTTTTTCTTTGCAGCAGGCATATAATATTCCTTTTGTCTGCTTCTCTAAAACTTCCTTCTGGCTCAGTATATATATCGCAAAGAAAATTCCTACGATAACATCTACGATAGCACCTACAAATGAAGTCGCAAATGACATCGTGGATGTTAAAATACTGCTTCCGCCATTTTTTAAAAGCGATATCAGCTCATCAACCATCTTATCCCAGTCTATATTGATATTCATAATTTTATCAACCACTTTCGGATAGTCCTGGCTCAAACCGACCGCCCAGTTCTTCAATTTATCCATCGCTCCGGGGAACTTCTCACCGATTGTATTAATTGTCGTAATAAATTCCGGTACAATCATGGTAATTGCAAATGTGATGACAAGCAGGATACAAATAATAGAAAGCAGCAGACATACCGGTCGTTTACATTTGTATAATCTGCTTTTCGTATTCTTAAATAATACCTTCTCCAGTCCCTTCATCGGCACATTTAATATAAATGCAATTGCAAAACCGATGATAAAGGGCATCACCAGCGCCACAATCCAGTTAAACAGCTTTATCACACTTGTAAAGTTGAATAAAAGATATGCAAACAAAATTGCGGCACAAGCAATCATCAGTATTTTTTTCACATTGTTTTTATTCAGTTCCATATTATTTCCCTTCAAGTTTTATATTTTTAAACACATCCCCTATTGAGTATGTCATATTTTTGCTTGGTTTATAAATTTCCATAATGGGCGCCATAATTTTCCTGAACTTTTCTTCATCCTTTGACAGCACAAATACCTCCGCCGTATTTCTGGCATCCCAGAGTGCATCATGTTCCTCCCCCTGAAAATCTTCGCCAAGATAAAAGACTGCATCCGACAGCGCAATCCGTCTTTTCGTTCCAAGCATACGCGCAAATTCCTTCTGAAAATCCCTCCATCTTCCTGTGAGCCCGGGAAGCGCAGGATTTTCATAAGATTTCAGTTTTTTCTCCCTGTTTAACTGCCTCAAGTCATTTTCACTCCATGCATATATCACATCTGCATCCTTACACCAGCCGATAAACATGTCCATCGCTTCTGCATAATCAGGCGCATCCTCTACCATATTATTTGTAATTCCTGTGAGTTCGGTTATCCTTTCTGTTACAGGCGTTATTACAGGTCTTACATATGTTTTAAATGCATCTGTTTCCTGATATGTATCGTTCAGCCGAACAGCACCGATTTCAATAATCTCATTTTTGCATATTTTTAATTCTTCACTATGCGTATAATCGATTTGATTCATTTCAAAATCTACAAATACATATTCCATTTTTATACCTTTCATATTCGTTTTTTTCGTAAGTTTAGTATATGTTATATGTTATGAAAAATCAATGTAAAGTAACCGGCTGCGTACTATTTTCTTCCTATTTTTTGTTAAGAAATGCCGCTCTTTTGACTGCATCTGTGCCATATTTGTTTCGTATGGCATCAAGGGCTGCATCAAGCCTGCTCAGCTTTTCATAATCCGTTCCCGAAAACATATCAAGCTGTCTTGCTTCCGTATCATCATACAGCTTTGTCGTATTGACACCCAGAAGTCTGACCGGTTCTCCTTTCCACATCTCAGAAAACAAACTGCCCGCGGCCTCATAAAGTTCATTTGTTACATTGGTTGGCGCAGGAAGCACTTTCTGGTGTGAATATTTATTAAAATCCGTATCTTTTATCGTTACGGATAGTACCTCCGCCATTTTATGGTCTTTTCTAAGCCTTGACGATACCGTATCGCATAAAGACATGAGAAACATTTTTGCTGTCGTTTCGTCTGTCACATCAAATGGCATGGTTGTGCTGTTCCCATAACTTTTATTTTCCTTTTCTACCGTATCTACACCGCTTACATCACAACCATTTGCCAGTTTCCACAACAGTTCCCCATGACTTTTTAAATGGGCGCGGATGATATGGATATCGCTTTTTGCCAGTTCACCTATCGTATGTATGCCAAGCATATCCAGTTTTTTCACCGCCGATTTACCGCAATAAAATAAATCGGACACCGGAAGCCGCCACATTTTCTCTTCTATTTCTGATTGATAAAGCGTATGCACTTTATCCGGCTTTTCAAAATCGGATGCCATCTTGGCAAGCAGCTTCACATCTGATATTCCTATATTTACGGTAAAACCCAGTTCTCTTTTTATTCTGTCTTTCATTTTATATGCACAAGAAATCGGCTCTCCAAACAACAGACTGCATCCGGTCATATCGACAAATGCCTCGTCTATGCTGTATTGTTCCACATCAGGTGAATACTCCTTTAATAGCCCGATAAACGCTTTGGAATATGTTTTATATAGCTTCATGTCAGGCGGAACAATCACAAGCTCAGGACATTTTTTTAATGCATCCGTTATCGGCTCTGCTGTCCTGATGTTATATTTCTTTGCAGGAACTGATTTTGCAAGAATGATGCCATGCCTTTTTGCTGCATCCCCGCCTATTGCAGAGGGTATTTCCCTTATATCCTGCTCTTCATGCAAATCATTTATCCGATGCACCGCTTCCCATGATAAAAAAGCGCTATTTACATCGATATGAAATATCGTTTTCATGTATCTTTTTTCCTTCTAATGTTGTAAAATTAAATATATGTTTTAAATCTACTTTAATGGAATTATATGAATATTTCAAGAAGCAGATTACTTTAAACATTTACCATTTAACAACCGTTTATACACATTTTTACAATATTGGAGAAATAAGATGCTTTCAAATAATACAAAAGAAAATAACGATACGCTTTTTCGCTATCAATTGCATCATGAGCTTGCGGAACATGTGAAAGCTGTTCTGAAGCGTGAGGATATCCCTTATGAAACTATATCCGAGACAGAATTATGCTGTCCGCTTGAAAAAAAAGAGTTTCATATCATCAAAGAGGATGCCCTGTGTGAATATTACCGAAGTCTTTCAGAAGACCATATACCGTATGTCACCAAGAGAACACTGGATAATGTTTTAAAACGAATGAAGCTTTTAATCCGGTTTCAGAAAGAAGGATATACCAGTTACCATGTTTTAAGCAATAAAACCATAAAAAAGAGTCCTCTTATGAAGGCAGTTGATGTACCGGAAACTACTGATACCCCGGAGATATCTGCACCGGAAACCACTGATACCCCGGAGACACCTGTACCGGAAACCACTGATACCCCAGAGACACCTGTACCGGAAACCACTGGCAGCAAAGAAAAACATTATGGCATTTTATGGCGAATGATTTTCTTCAGCCTTTCATTTGCCTATCTTGAGATGCTGTTTCATCTTATGATATATGAAAAAATTGACAGGAATATTATTCATCCTGTTCTATTTGCCATCGGCTGTGGTGTTACACTGTCAGCCATAACCTCCTTATTTAATAGGGTTATCAATGCTGTAACAGGATACTTATTATTTTCTGTTGCATCACTTTACTACATCACACAGTTTATTTACTACAAGATATTTCATACCTTTTTGAGTCTTGTTTCAATAGCCGGTGCTGATAATGCCATGAATTTTAAACATGTCCTGTTCTCAACCCTAAAGAACAATATCATGTTTATCATTGCCTTTTTAATCCCTGTGATTGTATTAGTATTGATGAACTGCTCTGCCACATCGTTTAAAAGGCCATCATGGAAACAAAGTATCATAGGACTTGCCTGCGCTGTCATCTCGTTTGCTGCCGCCATAGCAATTCTTCCTGTTTCAGGCCGGGATGCTTATTCGCCATATAATCTGTTTCACGGAAGATATGTGCTTGAACTTTCGATGAACAAATTGGGCGTTATTGTCACCACTGCAAGAGATGGAATAACAATGGTTGCCGGAGATAATACGGCTAAGCGTTTTGAACTTGGCAGCACGCCTTCTACGGAACAGACCACCGAAAGCGAAAAGCCTGTAAATACAGGAAAAAATAAAGATACGGATAAGGAGACGAAACAGCCTGTCTTTGTTCCGCAAATCGATGAAAGTCTTGATTTTGAACAGCTTTACAATCAGACGGATGATGAAGACCTGAAAAATCTGTCTGCGTATTTTTCAAACGCTGCTCCTACCTATACAAATGAGTATACCGGAATGTTTGAAGGATATAACGTAATTTTTATTACTGCCGAAAGCTTAAGCAAGTATGGTATCTCAGAAGAATGTACCCCTACATTATATAAGATTTATAATGAGGGCTTTGTATTTAATCGTTTTTATAATCCTCTTTGGTATCACAGTACCATTGACGGAGAATATACAAACTGCCTTAGTCAGTATCCATGCGCTTCTGACTGGAGCTTTGAAAAATCGGGAACTACCTATCAGCCTTATGCACTTGGTAACGAACTCAATAAGCTTGGCTATCAAAGTTATGCCTATCACGATTTTGATGCGACCTATTATGACAGAACTACCACGCACCCAAACATGGGATATACCACATTTAAGGCTATTGACCACGGTCTTGATATTCCTTTTAACAATATGTATTCTGATTTGGATGCAATGAAAGCCGTATACAAGGATTTTATCAATGATGACCGGTTCAATATGTATTTTATGAGTTTCAGCGGTCATCTCCCTTATGATTATGATACGCAATACATCTGTCTTCAGAACAGGGAAGAAGCAGAAAAGCGAACGGAGGGAATGGGCCTTACAGATGAAGCCACCGCCTATATTGCAGCGCAGATGGAGCTTGACAAAGCCTTAGAATTTCTCATCGATGAGCTTGATAAAGCAGGCAAACTGAATAATACCGTCTTTGTCGTTGCTCCCGACCACTATCCGTATGGTTTGTCAAATGGCATCTATAATGAGCTTGCCAATAAGAATATTGAAAATGACCCTTTTGAACTGCACAGAAACAGTTTTGGCATCTGGAGTGCTTCTATGGAAAAACCGATTGTCATCAATAAGCTGTGCGCCAGTGTCGATATTCTTCCGACGCTCCTTAATCTGCTGGGTGTGAAATATGACTCACGTCTCCTGGCAGGAAATGATATCCTTTCAAATTCCGAGGAGCTGGTCATATTTGCAAACCAAAGCTTTATGACGGATAAAGTCATCTATAATGCCGCTACGGGAGAAGCCTCCTACACCGTACCACCAAGTACAATTACTGACGGATATCTCGAAAGCATGATTGACGAAGTAGAAAACAGACTTTACATTTCCAACCTGATGATTGATAATGACTATTTCCGATATATCTATGGAAATTAGTAATTTTTTTAACAGGCAATCGCAAAACGTTACGATTTTGTATTTTTAATCGTTTTGCAATTGCCTTTTTTTAAGCTGTAAATTAGAAACGGAATGGAAAATATACCTGCTAATATATCCGCCGCAGCCTGTGTGACCGCAATTCCTGTTGTTCCAAAATATATTGGCAAAATCCATATGAGCGGGAGAAAAAATATCCCCTGTCTTGCTGCTGATATCAGTGTCGCAAGTCCTTCTTTTCCGATTGCCTGAAAGAGAATACCACAAATCAGACAGGACGGCATAAACGGCATGGAAACAGCATGGGCTTTTATTGATACTATACTGATATCCGAAACCGCCTGCTCCTGCGAGAACAGACTTACAATACCCGGTGCAAAATAATAGAGCGCCACACCCAATCCTATCATGGCAATTGTCGCACTGATAACAGCATACAAAACAGCATGGCGCACTCTGTCAGGCTTCTTCGCACCATAGTTATAGCCTGCCACAGGAGCAAATCCTTGACCATATCCCACTAAAAGTGCAAATAATACGGCAAAAATTTTATTTGCGATAGACATTGCCGCAACAGCATCATCCCCATATTTCATACAGCTTCGATTTAACAATATTACTGCAAGGCATGTTAGTCCCTGTCTCCAAAATGACGGCAGCCCTGTTTTAATGATTTCCCAATACAAAGAACACTTTATTGTAATCCGCTTCCAGACCAGCCTGATGACGCTTTTCCCCCTGCTAAAACAGATGAACATCACAATAAGACTTACCCCTTGTCCTGCCAGTGTGGATATTCCTGCACCGGCTACCCCTATGTCAAATATTTTTATCAGCAGATAATCCAGCAATACATTTGTCATTCCCCCTAAAGATATGCCTAAAAGTGCAAGATATGGTTTTCCTTCCGAACGCAGACAGTTATTAAAAACATATGCTCCGCACATTACCGGCGCGCCTATCATAATATAAATTCCATAGTCAAGTGCATATTGCTCTATCGTTGTCGTCGCACCAAGAAGTCTTACAAGCGGTTTTAGATAGAGCAGTCCGGTTACGCCCATAACTGTCCCAAGAAATATTGCCGCAATAAATGCGCATATCAACACCTGTTCCGCTTTTTCTTTATCCTTTTTTCCAAGCAGCCTTGATATCAGACTGCCTGCGCCAATTCCAAATGTATAGCCAACAGCCTGTATCAATGACATAACAGAGAACATAATCCCTACTGCCCCCACCTGACTTCTTCCAAGTGAAGCAACAAAATAGGTATCTACCAGATTATACGTCGTCGCAACGAGCATCGTTCCCATCGTAGACACAGATAATGACATCACTAAGAAAGGCACAGAGCCTTCCGTCATCTTCTGATGATTGCTCTGTGCCTTATCTTTCGTATCTCCTGATGCTGTTTTCAGCCCTCTGAATTTTTCTGAATGGCTTTTTATACCCATAATGACCACCTTCTGACCGGACTTCTACTTATTAATTAAAAATTTCTTTATTTCCTCAAGCTTGTTCTGTGTATCAGAAACACCCAACTCATACATCTTCTGTATCTTATCCAAATCCCTTTCAAGGCGTGATAAATGCATATCGATACTTGGCTGTATCAGCAATACCTCACCCTTTTCCTCAAGCTCATAAAGCTTCCGAATCGTTTTATTATAATATCTGTGCCGCATATACATTCTTCTTACAAATTCGGGATATTCTTTATATTTAATGGCCTCAACCTTTAATACTTTGTCCTCTCCTTTGACATATCCCTTTGGTCTTGTAAGAACAACGACATTTTTTCTATAACCCATTCTCCGGAATGCAAATATCGGTATACTGTCGCTTACACCGCCATCCAACAGTTTTTTCCCATCTACCTCAACAATCTTTGATACAAGCGGCAGCGATGCTGACGCACGAAGCTTTTCCATGTCCGCTTCATTCCTCAAATCCTTACATTCCAGATATTCAGCTTCACCTGTTTCAAGATTGGAACATCCTACATAAAATTTCGTTGGATTATTCTTAAATGTCTGGTAGTCAAAAGGGTCAAGCTCATCTGGTATTTCACGATAGCAGAAATCTTTGCCACATATATCGCCTGTTGTAATCAGGGAATAAAGCCCCAGATACCGTTTATCATTTCTGTATTTCAAATTGTATCTTATATTTCTTCCAGGCTGATTTGCCACATATGTAGCGCCATGTATTGCGCCTGCTGATACCCCTATAACACCATCTACGGTTATATGATTTTCCATCAATACATCGAGAACACCTGCTGTGTATATACCGCGAATTCCGCCGCCTTCAAGTACCAATCCTGTTTTTGCCATGTCTGTCACTCCTTATTCATCATTACCTAAATTATCTACGAGCAAATACTGCTATGCTCCTGTTCAGTATCCCATTCATATGGGCGATGGCGATACCATAATTGGTTATAGGTATCATTTGCCCTTCTGCCAAGTTCTGTCTGTATAACATCTCACGCTCATTTAACATACAGCCGCCGCAATGTATAATGAGCCTGTATGCTGACAGCTCCTGCGGAAAACCACCGCCGCTTGTAAATTCATATTTTATTTCTTTCCCTGTATATTGATAAATCCAGTTTGGAAGCTTGACCGTACCGATATCGTCACATTGTCTGTGATGTGTGCATCCTTCGGAAATCAAAATCTTATCTCCGTCTTTCATGTCATCAAGCACATATGCACCTTCTACGGCAGCCCGTAGCTGTCCCTTATACCTTGCCATTAATATCGAAAATGAAGTCAACTGAATTTCTTCAGGTACTATTTCCATAACGGTTTCAAATACCTGACTATCGGTAATAACAAGCTTTACCTGACCTTTCAGCCGCTTTAGGGTATCTTCCAGTTCAGTGTCCTTTACAACAATCGAAACTGCGCCTGCCTCAAGAATATCCCGGATAACCTGCTGCTGCGGAAGTATCAGCCTGCCTTTTGGGGCTGCCTTATCAATCGGCACTACAAGAACTACAAAATCACCGGCATTTATCAGGTCAGAAACAAGCCGCTTCTCCTGTCCCTCTGATGGTACCAGTCTTCCAATCGCTTCTTTTAATTCGTCTATATTTTTCCCCGTTGCAGCGCTTACACATATGTGCGGTATATCCGATGATATCTCCATCGGTATATGATACTCGTTGGGAAATTCCCCATCGGTATCACATTTATTATAAACAATTATATATTTTATATTCCGTCGTTTCAACAGGTCTGTCAGTTCATAATCCTCCTCTGACATTCCCTCTTTCGCATCGACCACGATGACCGCAATATCTGTTTTTTCTAAAACTTTCCTTGTCTTTTCTATACGAAGCTTTCCAAGACTTCCTTCGTCATCAAAGCCTGCTGTATCTATAATGACAACAGGACCTAAGGGCAGAAGCTCCATCGATTTATATACGGGGTCTGTGGTCGTTCCTGCTGTGTCAGATACGACTGACATATCCTGATTTGTTATGGCATTTACAAGACTTGATTTTCCTGCATTCCGTCTGCCGAAAAAACCGATATGCAGTCTGTTTCCTGACGGAGTATCATTCATTCCCATATACCCAGCACCTCCTTATATTATCCGGTATTCAGAACCGGAAATCCCGGTCTCCCTGTTCAATCTTCGCCAGTCTCTCCAGTACGATTTTTCTTACTTTTTCACTTGGAATATTCGCAAGTTCTTTCATAATAAGACGCTCTCCCATTTCTGCCGTTTCTTTTGCGGCATAATCCACCAGATACTCTTTTAAGGTCATCAGCGCATTAGGATGACAGCAATTCTGTATCTGTCCACTCTTACACAAACTCATAAATCTGTCGCCTGTCCTGCCCTCCCTGTAACATGCCGTACAAAAGGATGGTATATAATCTTTACTGATAAGCCAGCGTATGACTTCATCTAAGGTTCTGGTATCGCTTACGTCAAACTGTTCTGAACAATCATCTTCCGCTTCCGGCGCATAATATCCGCCAACGCTTGTCTTTGAACCCCCGCTTACCTGCGATACCCCCAGTCTGATAATCTTGTCTCTTACTTCCTTACTTTCTCTTGTTGATACAATCATCCCTGTATATGGTACTGCAATTCTGATACAGGCAGCAATTTTACAAAAAGTTTCATCACTGATACCATATTCAAATGCATCCGGATTAATATCATCTGCCTGCTTCACTCTCGGAACGCTTATCGTATGCGGCCCTACCCCATGAACGGCTTCAAGATGTTCCGCATGCATCAAAAGTCCTGCAAATTCATATTTATATCCTTCCAGTCCAAACAGTACGCCAAGACCGACATCGTCGATTCCGCCTTCCATCGCCCTGTCCATTGCTTCTGTATGATAAGCATAATCGCTTTTTGGTCCTGTCGGGTGAAGCTTCTCATAAGATTTTTTATTATACGTTTCCTGAAACAGGATATATGTTCCTATACCGGCCTCATGAAGTTTACGGTAATTGGCAACTGTTGTAGCTGCAATATTGACATTTACACGTCTGATAGCACCATTCTTATGCTTAATATTGTATATCGTATTGATTGAATCCAGAATATATTCGAGCGGATTCATAACGGGGTCTTCTCCTGCTTCTATGGCAAGCCGTTTATGCCCCATATCCTGTAATGCTGTAACCTCTTTTATAATTTCCTCCTGTGTAAGTTTTTTTCGTGCTATATGCTTATTCTTGAGATGATAGGGGCAATACAGACAACCGTTTACACAATAATTCGATAAATACAGCGGTGCGAACAAAACAATTCTGTTTCCGTAGAAATCTTTCTTAATCTGTTCAGCAAGATTATAAATCTCCTGAATTTTCTCAGGCAGTTCACATGCCAAAAGTACAGATGCTTCTCTGTGATTAAGCCCTTTCCTAAGCTTTGCCTTTTCAAGAATACGCTCAATAAGCGCTATATTGTTCTTATTTTTTTCTGCATAATCAAGCGTTTCAAGAATTTCTTCATGAGCTATAAATTCTTCTGCGCTCATAGACTTTACATCATACATTTTCTATTCCTTCTTTTCGTTAAATTTATTTCGTTTATGCTTCATCTTCAAAGTACCAGTCAAGGAAATACCATTTTTCATCTATCTTGTAGAGATACAATTCTACCGACATCTTTATGCTTTCCTTTTCCCCGACCACATCACAGCTAAGAAATACTTCCGCATAATCATCTATCGCCATAAAAAATTCTTTGTTAAAATATTCTTTCATTTCTGAAAGCTTATCCGCATCAGCATTTTTTATACTCCTGCTGCGAACTGCTACGGTTTTGACACATCCAAGATTATAACCGGATTCATTCTCTGCTTCTTCATAAAAATAATGAAGTGAAGTTTCTAAATCCTTCATTAAATCCAGTTTGCTATAACCATACGCATCACACATATATTCGATATAATCATCTGAAACAAGACGATACAGCTTTATTCCGGATTTACCGTTAAGTCCGCTCATAAAATCATCCGCTATCGTCTCTGCACTTTTTCTTCCATGCTGCTCCAAAAGAATGTACAAAACGACGGCAACCACAGCCAGTACAATAATCATACCACATATGCTGTATAGAATAATGTGTATGATACTTTTTTTCTTCTTATCTTCTTTCTGTATTTCTTTTTCCATATTTCCATTAACACCATTTTGCTCATTGATATGTTCATAACAAAACAACTCTTATGTCAGAACATCCTTATTCTAACACAAGAGTTGTTTGATTGCATCTCTTTACTTCTCGTAATTCATTCCGTAAATCAGATACCATTTACCCATTCTCTTATATACGCTTACACTTGCCTTATATTCAATATCCTTATCACTGCCTTTAATCTCCCAGTCCATCTCAACTTCCGCAGCAGCGCTTATACTGATACCCATTTCTTTTTTAATTTTTTTTTTGCCTTCTTTAAAGCTCTTTCCCTTTTCTTTATCTACATCTGTTATTTTACATTTAATCTTCTTTACTTTTCCTACATCAGAATAATCCATTTCATCATAGAAATCATCTATATCTCTTTCTATGCTTTTCATGATATCATCTTTGTCCTGGTCCAGCTCATCTTCCATATACTTTATAAACTTTTTATCATATAATTTATAATATTTCTTTGGCTTGTTATCTTCAAATGCTTCTGTATATGCCTTTGCTACACTCTTAGGACTCTGCTTTCCATGTCCCAGAAATCCTCTTAAAATAGAAATAATCAATATCAGTGCTACAAGTGCAACTGCACCCATAATAATTAAATTCTTATTATTATCTATCACATTTTTCAATCCAGCCATATCAAATTTTAATTTAGAAGACTTTCCTGACTGCGGCTGATTTTGGTACATCTGCTGACCGTTCTGCTGATACATCTGCTGGCTCATATCCGGCTGACCATACATCTGCTGACCATTCTGCTGATACGTCTGCTGGCTCATATCCGGCTGACCGTACATCTGCTGACCGTTCTGCTGATACATCTGCTGGCTCATATCCGGCTGACCGTACATCTGCTGACCATTCTGCTGATACGTCTGCTGGCTCATATCCGGCTGACCGTACATCTGCTGACCATTCTGCTGATACATATTTGGCTGACCGTACATCTGTCCGCCATTTTGAAAGTTGGTCTGATTATTCTGACCATTATTCATGTTTTCATCCATAATTCCCTCTAAACCTCCGGATAAATATAATATTTCTCATTTTTTCTGCATTTTACTGTCCATACGACATGATATATATAAATTTATCATCTTTATGAAATATATGCAAGACCTTTTGTACAATATTATATCTTATATTATATCTTAATAATAAAAGCAGAAGCCCGGCTGTCTATAAACAGCCGGGCTTCTGCTTTTATCATTCTGGAAAGTCAACATAATCCAGATACCATCCGTCTTTGCATTTCAATACAAAGACCTGTGCTGTGATATCTGCAGTTCCCTTATCCCCTGTAACATGCCATGTCATATCCACGCACCTGTATTTTTCAACACCATCAACGCCGTATTCAGCAAATTCAGAAACCAGTTCATCTACATTACTTACCGTCACTACAGCATTTCTTTTTGCATCGATTGACTGAATCGTTCCTACTTTGTCCTGCATCCTGCTTTTAAAATCATCGATATGTGTCTGCTGCATATCATCAACCGTCATATACTTGAAATTATCTTCGCAATATTTTACATATCCCGGTGCAATTACATTTTTTAAATCTGTTCCATTTCCTGATTCATAGATTTCTACCGCTTTATCAGCAATCCGGCTGCTGTGATAAACAAATCCCATATAGACACTTCCAAATATCATACATACAAGCACTACACATACTGCCGCAGTAATAATAATCACCTTACCGGTATTGTTCTTCTTTTCTTCATTATTCTTTTCGTTTTTTTTATCTGCCATATTTATTTCCTTATTACCAATCATTCATACTCTTCATCGTATTCAGCTTTGTCTCTATCATATTGACAACCATATCCCGGATTTCAGTCGTTTTCAGTTTCTCAATCCTTTCATATGGTATAGGCTCCAAAAATGCAAGCTGTGTAATAACCTTTTTTAATGAATTTTCCCCAAAAGGCTTAAATGAATCATACAATACGACAGGGACAATCGGACATTTTGCCTTTTTTGCAATTTTAAAGCTGCCTGCGCTAAATCCCCCTAATGTATTGCAGTTATCATCATATCCACCCTCCGGAAATACAAGATATCGTCTTCCTGCCTGTATCTCCGTCGCCACATCATTGATAACCTGTATCTGCTGATGGATATCTTCTTTATTAAGCCTTTGCGCCCTCATCAGATTACACAACTGGTCAACGATAAATAACTTCGAGCGCTTTGCATCCATAACAAATGTAAGTGGCTTTTCATGATTTGCGATAACGCCCAATGCGTCATATTTTCCCTGATGATTTGCGTACATAATATATCCGCCTTCTTCAGGGAGTTTCTCCATTCCTGATGCAACTGTAGTTATTCTCCCTCTTCTTCTTACATGCTCAATTATCGTCTGAGCCATCCTGTAACATGTACATTCATCATATTTTTCAGGATGACGCGCATAATAAGACATTTTTGGCACATAATAGATAATCAAAAAAATACACGAAATAATTACAGCAACAAATCGTACCATCCTATTACCTCTTCCTCTATTGCACTACTAAATCTTCTCTGTTACTCTAAGCCTTGTAAGCGCCCTTGAAAGCGAAGCCTCGCTTTGTTTATATTCTTTCAGACTCTCTTTCTGCCTGAGCCGCTCCTCAGCCCGTTCCTTTGCCTGCTTTGCCCGTACCCGGTCTATGTCTTCCGGTCTTTCTGCTGAATCCACGATAAGAATTACCCGATTATTTACAATCTGTACAAAGCCTTCACCGACAACACCTATAATCTCTTCGCCCTTTGCAGTCTTTATACGAATCTCTCCAATGCTGGTTGCTATAACCATATTGGCATGATGCGCCTGTACTGCCATCTCTCCATCTTCCAAAGGCAGTACAAGCTGACATACTCTGTCCTCAAAGAATAATTTATCACTTGATAAAACTCTCAAAAAAAATGTATTCATACTGTACCTCCCCCTCTACATATTATTCTCCTTTTTTGGCTTTCTCGATTACTTCGTCTATCGTTCCGACATTGAAAAATGCCCATTCAGGATATTCATCCATTTCACCGTCTATAATTGCCTTAAATCCTTTGATTGTCTCTTTAAGCGGAACATACTTTCCCTTTACCCCTGTAAAGTTTTCTGCAACATGAAATGGCTGTGATAAAAAACGCTGTACTTTTCTCGCCCTGTTTACAGTCTGCTTATCCTCTTCCGAAAGCTCCTCCATGCCAAGTATTGCTATAATATCCTGCAATTCTTTATATTTCTGAAGAATTTCCTGTACGCGTCTTGCTACGGTATAATGTTCCTCACCGACTACATCAATCTCAAGAATACGCGAGTTTGATTCAAGCGGGTCTACAGCAGGATATATGCCTTGTTCCACTATCTTTCTGGAAAGAACGGTTGTCGCGTCAAGATGTGCAAATGTTGTCGCAGGCGCAGGGTCTGTCAAATCATCAGCAGGCACATATACTGCCTGAACGGATGTTACAGAGCCTTCCTTTGTCGATGCAATCCGCTCCTGTAATTCTCCCATTTCATTTGCAAGCGTCGGCTGATAACCGACAGCAGACGGCATACGTCCAAGAAGAGAGGATACCTCTGAACCTGCCTGAACGAAACGGAAGATATTATCAATAAACAAAAGTACATCCTGATGATTGACATCCCGGAAATACTCTGCCATCGTAAGTCCTGTTTCTGCAACACGCATACGGGAACCAGGCGGTTCGTTCATCTGTCCAAAAACAAGGGCCGTCTTTGCAAGAACACCGGACTCCTTCATCTCTGTCCAAAGGTCATTTCCCTCTCTTGAACGCTCTCCTACACCGGTAAATATTGAATAGCCGCCATGTTCCGTAGCGATATTCTGTATCAGTTCCTGTATCAGCACTGTCTTTCCAACACCGGCGCCGCCAAACAGTCCAATCTTGCCTCCTTTTGCATATGGTGCAAGCAGGTCTATAACCTTGATACCGGTTTCCAGTATCTCAACAACAGGGCTCTGGTCCTCAAATGACGGAGCATCTCTATGTATCACCCAGTGTTCTTCCTCCGAAAGGTCTTTTCCTCCATCTATTGTATCACCTAATACATTAAATAAACGTCCCAGTGTTGCTGTACCTACGGGAACTTTTATTCCATCCCCTGTCGCAATGACTTCCATATCACGCGACAAACCTTCACTTGCTGAAAGCATGATGCACCTTACGGTATTATTTCCTATATGCTGTGCTACTTCCATAACACACCTTTTTCCGTGATTATCGACTTCCAGAGCATCCTTGATGTTTGGCAAATCGTTATCCGGAAATTCTACATCTACAACAGGCCCCATGACCTGCACTATTTTTCCATTTTTCAAAACACCAGACCTCCTTTACTTTCTATTCTGCAAAGCCCTGGCACCTCCGGCTATCTCAGTAATCTCCTGTGTTATAGCCGCCTGTCTGGCTCTGTTAAATTTTATACTTAAATCATTAAGCATTTCTTTTGCACTGTTCGTGGCAGAGTCCATCGCCATCATACGACTGTTCTGCTCGCTGCAAAATGACTCTACTAATGCTCCATATATAAAGCCCGTAACATAATTCGGTATAATCCGGTCAAGGATTGCCTTTGGCGATGGTTCCATGACAATCTCTTCCTGAAATACACCCGTTGCTACATTTCCCAAATCCTTCTTTTCAAGCGGAAGCAGACGTATCATCTCTGCATCTGCCTGAACACTGCTTTTCATATTGGTATAGATGATATATACCTCATCGATATCACCATCTTCATAATATTCGAGCATCTTATCAGCAATCACCCTCGCTCTGTGCATACTTGGATTTTGCGCTGTATATTGAAAATGAATGTCTACAGGAACACCTCTTTTTGCAAAATAATGTCTGCCAACCTGACCGACTACATAAAGTTCACTGTTCGGATGGTCTGCAAGTTCCTTTTCTGCAATCTTAATTACATTGTGGTTATATGCGCCTGCCATACCTTTATCTGCTGTCACAACGATATAACCGCGCCGTCTATCCTCTTCCCGAATTCCTTCGCGGCTGTCATAATAAAGATGCTCCATCTCCGGCATATGACGTAATACTCTTGAAAGTGCAACCTGCAATGTATAGAAATACGGCTCTGTATTTTCCAAATCCTTTTTTGCCTTCTTTAGCTTAGACGAGGAAATCATATACATGGCATTTGTGATTTTCATTGTATCCTTAATACTTCTTATTCTGTTTTGGATTTCTTTGGTATTTGCCAATTCAATCACCTCTCCATAAATGCCTTTGCTGCATCTAATATCTTTTTTTTCAGTTCATCATCAAGATTCTTCTTTTCTTCCAGTTCTGCTATAATATCCTGTTGTGCATCCTTAAAATATGCAAGCATATCCATCTGACGCTGCTTAATTTCTTTCGTATCTATATTCAGAAACAGCTTATTTGTTGCTGCTACAAGTGTAATAATCTCCTCTGCCATACTAAGCGGATTGCACAATGGCTGCTTTAGAAGTTCCATCAGTCCGCTTCCGTATGCAAGCTGCTCTTTTGTTGTTTCGTCAAGGTCTGAACTAAACTGGGTAAATACTTCCATCTCCCTGTACTGTGCCAAATCGATACGAATACTTCCCGATGCTTTCTTCATTCCCTTTGTCTGGGCAGCACCGCCGACTCGTGATACGGAAAGACCTACATTGACAGCAGGTCTCATTCCTGAAAAAAACAAATCACTTTCAAGGAATATCTGACCATCTGTGATAGATATAACATTTGTAGGTACATATGCTGACAAATCGCCAGCCTGCGTTTCTATAATCGGAAGCGCAGTTATTGAACCGCCTCCTAATTCTTCTTTCAGACGACTTGAACGTTCAAGCAGTCTTGAATGAAGATAGAATACATCTCCCGGATACGCTTCACGTCCCGGTGAACGGCCAAGCAGCAATGATAATGCCCTGTATGCAACTGCATGTTTTGACAAATCATCATACACAATCAGTACATCCTTGCCCTTATGCATGAAGTATTCTGCAAGTGCAGTTCCTGAATATGGCGCTATATACTGTAATGGCGCAGTATCGCTTGCCGTTGATGCTACAATGATGGAATAATCCATCGCGTCATGCTTCTCAAGCGTTGAGACTATCTTCGCTATTGTAGAGGCTTTCTGACCTATAGCCACATATACACATATAACATCCTTGCCCTTTTGATTTAATATGGTATCAATCGCAATCGAGGTCTTGCCTGTCTGTCTGTCACCGATAATCAGTTCTCTTTGTCCCTTTCCTATTGGAAACATTGCATCGATAGAAAGAATACCTGTTTCCATCGGTTCTTTAACAGATTGCCTGTCAACAATACTTGGTGCTTCCTGCTCAACCGGTCTGTATTCATCTGTTTCGATGTTGCCTTTTCCGTCTATAGGCGCTCCCAGTGCATCCACAATACGTCCTATATAAGTATCTCCAACAGGAATACCTGCACGTTTCCCTGTTCTTGTAACCTTTGTGCCTTCTTTGATACCTCTGTCTTTGCCAAACAGGATACATCCGATTTCACATCTTCTGATATCCTGAACCATTCCTTTGACGCCATTTTCAAATACAACAATCTCGCCATACATGGCATTGTCTATGCCATATATCGTTACAATCCCGTCGCCAACCCAGATAACAGTCCCTACTTCTTTATCCCGGGCATCAAAATCGAAATTCTCTATCTCACTTTTTAGTATGGAGATAATATCTCCTGAACTAATTGAACTCAATATTTATCACCTCATAACCAATTTCTGTCTAAGAGAATTATATCTGCCCAATATGCTCCAGTCATATTCCCGGTCGCCTGTGCGTATGATAAATCCTCCTATAAGCTCTTCCCTTTTAACCATAAGAAGTTCTACCGATTTTTTTCCATGCTCTTTACAAAGGAACTCTTCCATCCCTTTTTTTTGCGCCTCCGTAGGCATTGTTACATAATAAAGGGTTGCCTGAAGTATATCATCTTCCCTGTTTTTAATTTTTACATATTCGTCACATATCTGATATATCAGCGGTATTCCGTTATTTCCGCATATCGTCTTCAGATAGTTACATATCTGCTTTGGAAATACTTTATCTATAATTCGCTTTTTTGTATCCCTGTCTACCACCGGACTTGTCAATGCTTCCAATAACACAGGATTATCCAAAAACAGTCTTTTTGTTTCTGCCACTGTTTCAGACGCTATCCCCAGTTGATACAGGACTTCTGCATAATTAACAGTTTTCTGTGTCATGAGTCTCACCTGCTTTTTTTAAAAATTCATCATATAATGCCTGATTTTTATCATCATCTGAACTGTCGCCTATGATTCTTGCAGCCGCCGCCAGCGCTAAATCTGCAATCTGTGATTCCATATCACTCAGCGCTTTTTCACGTTCCATTTCAATCGATTTTTCTGCATCTTTTATCATACGATTGGATTTCAAATCTGCTTCATTCATAATACGGGTATATTCATTCTTCGCTTCCTGACGCGACTTTTCTCTGATATCCTCACATTCAGCTTCAACACCCGAAATGGTCGTCTCATATTCCTTCTTAAGCTGCATGGCCTCTTCCTTCGTCTGATTTGCGCTTGAAATCGTATTATGAATCATTTCCTCGCGTTCCTGAATTACTTTATTTACAGGATTTATCAGGAATTTTCTTAAAAGCAGAAAAAGAACTATTAAGTTTACTATGGTAAAGACCAGAGACCAGATATTAAAACTAATCATTTATTGTCCTCCTGCCTTTCTGTCTATAGAGGTTATTCTTTCCACTTATTTCAGTAATACAATAATCAGGAAACCAATAACGAAACCATAAATGGCGATTGCCTCTGCAAGTGCACAGCCAATAATTAAAAGTTTCATAATTTTGCTGTCTGCTTCCGGCTGTCTTGCTACTGCTTCTACTGCCTTTGACGTTGCAAGTCCTATTCCTATTCCTGAGCCAATACCTGTCAAAACTGCTATTGCTGCTCCAATTGCTATTAATCCATTCATTTTTCTATCTCCTTTTTATTCTAATCCTTCCTGCATATATAACGCAGTTAAAAACGTAAATACAAATGCCTGTAAAAAACCATCAAAGAAATCAAAATACAGGCTTAGTGGTATTGGCACAATCAGCGGCACTACCACTTCAATCAGCTTCATAATTACAAAAGCACCCAGCACATTACCAAATAATCGCATACAAAGCGACAATGGTTTAATCACAAGCTCCATGACATTTAACGGAGCAATGACTGCTACCGGCTCTGCAAAGCTTTTTGCCCACCCTTTTGCACCTTTATTCCGTATCGCCGATATCTGTACAAGAACGATACTCATAATCGCAAGGGCGGCTGTCACATTAATATCTTTCGTCGGAGGTTTAAAACCAAATATGCCTATGATATTCGCAAGACCTATGTAAAGTATTACGGTAATCAGATATGGCACATACGCCTTTCCCTTTTCTCCTAATACTTCTTCAAATAAATGATTAAAGGTCGTTACAATGGTCTCTAAGACCAACTGCTTTTTTCCCGGATTTTCAACCTTAAGGTTTCTGACAAATATAACCGACAGCAATACAAGTATCGCCATGACAATCCATGTCACGATAACAGATTCGGTTATGGGAATTCCGCCAAATATCGGTATTGTAAATATTGTTTTACAATTCAGTTCCTCCGTCAGCTCTGCTGCTAAATCCGTATTCCTCACTTCCTCTCATATAATAAGGCTTCCGCCTATTTATTTAAAAGCGCTATCGCTTTTTTAGCATTTTCTTCTGTAAGTCCATGCGTTACATTCTCTGTATCAATCCAGTTATCATGGAGATTTTCTTTTTCCCAGTCCATATCCATGTCATCCAAAATCACAAAATGTTCTACCTGATTATTCTCTATATAAGCTTTCACTTCACTGGCTCTGCCATAATCGCCCTTGACAGCCGGCGTGATACCGGAAATCTCAAGTCCGGCTTCACTCAGCTTATCCAGTAATTCTTTTATATGAGAATTTTTTTCGACATCTTTATATATAGAAGTCCGCCAGTCGGAAGTAAGCACCAGGTCTGCCGCTGTAGCAGCAACGATTGTTTTGAGATTTGTAATATTCTTTCTGTCTATGTACTCATCTGTTCTTCCACATATAAATTTATTTGAATTTAATACCCCTTCAACATCAAAAAATATCGTTTTCATCTGTTTTCCTATATTCCCCTTATTTTCTTATTTTACATCTGCCATTATAGCACAAACCTGTAAAAATGAAAGCTTTTTAAAAGAAAAAGACTACCACCGAAGTGATAGTCTATTCCCCATTACAAAATATTGTAGCACCTTTTTAGTAACTTTCCCCAATCTTCTGTCACCAAATCAAGTAACACATGTACATATTATAACATATTTCTTTAATATGTAAAGCAGATTTGTATATTTTTTAGTCAAATGCCCTTTTATCCTCCCTTAATTCTTTATGGGTTATTATCACATAGGCTATCATCATCATTGTTCCTGTGATAATCCATGATACAAGATAGACGCTCATCAACATTCCATAAGTATGATATTTCCGAAAAACTGTATACATCCATACAATTCTAAAGCACACAGAACCAAGTATGGTAAGCACTGCCGGAAGCATGGAATGGCCGATTCCTCTAAGCGCTGCCGCCGTAATCTCATAAGTTCCCGTCAAAAGCTCCAACAGCATAACATGCTTCATTCGTATCAGTGCATATTTCATTACTTCAGCATCTTTCGTATAGATACCGACAAACATTTCCCCAAATATCATAAAAACAGCGCTTAATGCCGCCGTAAATAACATACCTTCTATCATGCTGATTCTGACAGCTTTCCGACATCTTTCTTTATTTCCCGCACCATAGTTCTGGCTCACAAATGTAACGGCTGCCTGACTGTATGCTGATATAATAAAATAGGTAAAATATTCAAAATTAAGTCCTGTAGAAGAACCCGCAATTGCATCCGGTCCAAAACTGTTGATACCACTTTGAATCAGTACATTGGACAAGGAAAAAACAGCAGTCTGAACGGCTGAAGGTGCGCCTATTCTGAATACTTTCATTAAATATGGTGCCTTCAGCTTAAGCTTTCTCGGATGAAATCGCAATGGCTCCTCTTCTTTCAGCAATATATAAATAACGATACCGGCACTTACTGTATTTGCAATTACTGTCGCTACGGCAACACCGGAAACGCCCATTTGAAACACAATTACGAACAGCAGATTCAGACATACATTAACAATTCCCGATATAATCAGACAAAACATCGGTCTCTTTGTATCCCCCACGCTCCGCAGTATGGCAGCGCCGAAATTATACAATATAATAACAGGCATCCCGGAAAAATAAATTCTAAGATAAAGCACTGCCATATCCAGAACATCTTTCGGTGTATCGATTAATATTAATATCGGTTTTGCGATAAACATTCCGATTACAACCATCGCGATTCCGCATATTACTGCAAATGTCATAACGGTATGTATGATTTCCTGAATTGGTTTCATTTTATGCTGTCCTATATAATTTGCGATAGCAACATTGACGCCGACTGAAAGCCCTACGAATATATTAACAAAAAGCGCTATAATCGGTGCATTGCTTCCAACTGCCGCAAGCGCCTCACTCCCCGCAAATCTGCCGACTACAGCAACATCCGCCGAATTAAAAAGCTGCTGTAAGATACTGCTTGCCGCAAGCGGAAGTGAAAAAAGCAATATTTTTACTGCCAGCTTTCCATGCAGCATATCCATCTGGTTTGATTTCCTGTTTTTCGTCTTTTTACTTTCATTTTTATTTTCTTCCTGTATTTTAAATTCTTCTGTTTCCATCCTGCCACATCTCTCACTTTATAAGTTTTTTACTTATCTAGTTTAGCATAAGTTTTTTGATAATCAATAGTCATAAAGTTTATTTATAAAGTATTTTTTTGATAATCATGAATGAAAATTACATGAAAACCTACATTTTATTACATCCATGTTTGATACATATTTTCCTTCTATATAATTTCATTATATTCATGCAAGGATGAATATTATAAAATGCAAACGGAGGCTTTCCATGATAAATGACAAATATTTATTTAAATCCGAAGAAGAAATCAAAAATTTATATAAAAGTAATCCTATAAATTATAAACAATATTGTTCCATGAATCCATCATGGCGAAAACGAATGACAGATTATATGTTAGGCAAGAAAACTATGCCTATTACTTATGACCCATTCTTCAAACTCATTTTCAATCCTGATATATACCCTGACAGGTTATCAAGATTAATCAGCAGTATTTTAAATCAACATGTTACAGTTGAAAAAATTCTGCCATCTGAAGAAGTCATGATTGACGGAGGAGCGCTCCTTGTCATGGATATTGTCATTCGGCTAAATACAGGTTCATTAGCAAATGTAGAAATACAAAAAATTCCTTATTATTTTCCTGCCGAAAGAATATCCTGTTACTCCGCCGATTTATTGCTTAGAGAATATAGCAGAATAAAAAATGGATGCATAAATGCTAAAAAAAATTTTACATATTCATACATAAATAGCGTATATACCATTGTTATCTTTGAAGAAAGCAGCGCCATGTTTAAAGATACTTCATTAAACGGAGCATATTTCCATCATGGCAAAACTGTCTTTGATACAAGCATCAGTCTCCATATGCTTCAGGAATATTATCTGATTTCCCTTGATGTTTTTAAAAATAAGAAATATACTAAAGATATATGTGAACTTAACGGTTGGCTCTCGCTATTATCAACAGAGAATATGGATGAAGTCGATGAGGTAATCCGGAACTATCCGTGGACAGAGGAGGTATATAGGCAAATGACAGAATATACAAGCAACCCCGAAGATGTTTTATACAAATTTTCAGATGCATTAAGAATCCTGGACAGAAATACCGCACAACTAATGGTTGATGAGTACAAGGCAGAAATTGACAATATGCGCATGGAAATTGCCGATAAGGACAAAGAAATTGCTGCTTTAAAGAAATTATTGGCGAATCAAAATAATTAACGAACCAAGTACGCTGCATTGCATCAATCATATTTGAAATAAGGCAGTTCCCCAAAAGTGAACTGCCTTATCTTTCTTTTTATTCTTCAAATTTTTTCACAAGAATACTTGCATTATGTCCGCCAAAGCCAAGTGAATTGCTTAAAGCATATCTGATATCTTTATAAACGCCCTCGCCCTTCGTATAATTGAGGTCCATCTCTTCTTCTGTTTCCCGAAGTCCGACTGTCGGATGGATATAACCGTCTTCTATTGATTTTACGCAGGTAATAAACTCAACAGCGCCTGCTGCTCCAAACAGATGACCAATCATGGATTTTGTCGAATTAATATTTACATGATAGGCGGCATCACCAAATGCATATTTAATAGCCCTTGTTTCAAATAAATCATTATGATGCGTGCTTGTTCCATGTGCATTGATGTAATCTACATCCTGAGGTTTTATACCCGCTTCTTCTATCGCAAGCTTCATGGCACGTCCTGCCCCGCTTCCATCCTCTTTCGGTGACGTAATATGATAGGCATCGCAGGTTGAACCATATCCGACAATCTCTGCCAGTATCGCTGCCCCTCTTGCCTGTGCATGTTCAAGCGATTCAAGGATGACAACCCCTGCGCCTTCTGCAATTACAAATCCGCACCGTTCCTTATCAAACGGTATGGATGCCCTGTCAGGCGCTTCGGCACTTGACAGAGCTGTCATAGATATAAAACCGGATACATTGGTTTCACAAATCGGCGACTCCGCTCCGCCTGCAACCATTACATCCGCTTCACCACATTGGATATACCTGTACGCTTCACCAATCGAATTTGTACCGGTTGCACATGCGGTAACAATATCCGTACATTTTCCCTCAAGTCCATACTGTATGGCAACATTTCCGGCAGCCATGTTCGATATCATCATAGGCACCATCATGACACTGACTCTGTTCGCCTTACCTTCTACGACCTTTTTGTGTTCTTTCTCAATTGTTGCGACACCGCCAAGCCCATTTCCAATACAAGTTCCTATTCTGGTTCTGTCTTCCTTTGATAGGTCAAGTCCTGCATTTTTGATGGCTTCGCCCGCAGCAGCAATGGCATATTGGCAAAACGGCTCCATTCTTCTTGCCATCTTTGCATCCATATATTCTTTTGCATCGAAATCTTTAACCTCTGCTGCAAGCTTACATTTATAATCCGACACATCAAATTTTGTTATCTCACCAATACCGACTTTATTTTTCTTAATATTCGCCCAGAATTCTTCTACATTATTTCCAATCGGCGTTACTGCGCCCATACCGGTCACTACTACTCTTTTCATGATATACCTCACTTATTATCCAATCATCAGGTAAATTCCACAATTACCTGTATCCACCAATAACTTTTTTTATCATACCACATTATGATTTGTATAACAAGGAGAAATAGTTTTTAAAACTACCTTTTAAAACTGCTTTATATTAAAAAAACAGCCGGTTATCAGTACCATTCTGAAATATACAGTCTGGTACCTGTAACCGGCTGAATTTTATTGCATACGTCTGCTGACGAATTTACGGTTTCATTTAATCATCTTCACTTACAGCAGCTTCCTGTTCTGCCTGAATATCATCAAAAGCCGATAACATCGGTTTTATCTTCTTTCCATGTATCCGTCTGTCTACATAGTTCTGTGTTACTTTCATAACGACAGGCGAAAGAACTAATACACCAATCAGGTTCGGCAGCATCATCAGACCATTAAAGGTATCTGAAATATCCCATGCAAGCTGTGCTGAAAGGACTGAACCGCCTAATACCATTGCAACAAAGATAATTCGATATACTATTACTGACTTTGTTCCAAACAGATATTCACATGCTTTTGAACCATAATGACTCCAGCCAAGAACAGTTGAATATGCGAATAATAATATAGCAAGAGCGATAAATGCCGAACCGGCATCACCAAATGTTTTACTGAACGCAAAGCTCATCAGCGAATTGGAATCTACAGCAGCAGCTTCCGCAGTCAGGCTGCCTGTCGTTAAATCCACAACACCTGAACTTAATATGGTAAGCGCTGTCAGTGTACATACAATGATGGTATCAGCAAATACTTCAAAAATTCCCCACATTCCCTGTCTGACAGGTTCTTTTACGTTTGAATTTGAATGTACCATAACAGAAGAACCAAGACCTGCCTCGTTTGAAAATACACCTCGTTTAAAGCCCATCTTCATCGCGGTTGCAATTCCGGCGCCGACAACACCGCCTGCCGCTGATTTCAGCGCAAATGCACCTTTAAAAATCGAAGCAAACACAGCAGGTACAACCGTAACATTTTTTAATATAATAACAAGTGTTCCTACCAGATAAACAATTACCATAAATGGAACTATCTTTTCTGTTATAACAGCAATTCTTTTAATTCCGCCAAGAACAACCGCACCTACAGCAACACACAAAAATATACCGGTTGCAAGCTTTGGTATTCCAAATGCATGTTCTACATTTCCTACCATACTATTTACCTGGCTCATATTGCCTATACCAAAGGATGCCAGCAAACAGAAGCAGGAAAACAGCAGTGCCAAAATCGCACCTATGTATTTACAGTTTTTCTTTGCGCCAAGTCCGTCACGAAGATAATACATAGCGCCTCCGCACCACTCGCCTTTTGAATTTTTGCGGCGGTACATAATTCCCAATACATTTTCAGAATAATTCGTCATCATGCCAAAGAAAGCAATCAGCCACATCCAAAATACCGCTCCCGGCCCACCAACAGCAATCGCACCTGCAACACCTACAATGTTTCCTGTACCTACAGTCGCGGCAAGAGCTGTACAAAGCGATTGAAACTGTGAAATCGACTTATCATCCGTATGTGAAGTTACATGTTTCTCACCAAAAATCGCACCGATTGTCTTTTTAATCCAGTGTCCAAAATGACCTATCTGAAAAAATTTTGTAAGCAAAGTCATCAATATGCCCACAAATCCTAAAAGAATAAGCGCCGGCCATCCCCATACCACGTCGTTGATGGCTGCGTTAATTTCTGTAATCTTATCAATCATCTGTATCTCTCCTTCATTTTTGATTATTTAACAGTTGATTATGAAACAATCTTTTTTTATTTTATTCTGTATTGTCCCATAATGAACTATAATTATATGAATATATGCAAAACCTACCCATTCCATTCAAAGTTTTCAACAAATCCGTACACTTTTTATTATATCAATGCAAATCTCAACGACATTTCCCAAAATAACAAAAAAAGCAGATGAGAACGTGTCCCATCTGCTATAGTATACACCCTCGTTTTCCACTCCATTGTGGTGTCTGCTCAGCATATAAACGATATCTTATGTATGATATCCCTTCATTTATGATATAAATTATCACATAGACAAATTCTTGTCAATCCATTCTCTTCAGAATTTGTAATAATTTGTAATAATGTTGCCATTTATTTCCTGATATGCTTATATGGCTCAAACATTTTTTTGACAGTTTTTACAACCTGGTTGCTGTCGCCATTTTCAATTACCACATCATATTTTCCTTCAACACTCCCGAACGTCACCGTTTTCTCCACGTTTATCATTTTCTTCAGATATGCAGTCATATGCTCTTTTCCTGCATTTTTGTTATATATCTTTATATAGCAATAGCCTTTATAATCATCTGAAGGATATTTCATAATTTTGAACCGTTCTGTATATCCCTGTTTTAAAAGGACTTCATAAAGCCGCTCAATGGTCTCCTTTTTCTCCAAAATCATCAGATAGATTACATCTTCATCCTCCGGAAGCTTTCTTTTTACATAATTACGGTAGGGCGAGCGCCGCAATTTACGAACAAGATTCTGATAGACCTCATCCTCACTGTCCTGATAATATATAATCAGCATATCGTCAACAATGGCATTTACAAAATAATGAATTTCCATACAATCCATAATCGCGGTTATCTGCTGCACACTTTGATTGGATATAACATATGTCTTGATATATCGGTGTTCATTCAAATCATAAAGCGCTGCTCCATCCATAGAAATGACGGGAAGTTTTAGTCTGATGTCACTCATCACGTCAATAATGGCTGCCGGCGTACGCATTGTAGAAATCGTAAATTTTGCCCCTTCATCCAATATCCTGTTCAACTCAACTCTTGAATAGTCAGACATATTATCCCGGCCGCTTAAAAGGGTATCATCCAAGCCGGAAATAAATAAGATATCCGTATGCTTTTCTCTTGGAAGGCTGAAACGATTGACGCCCATTCCAACCACAATTCCTATCATGGTATCAAGGAAACGATTCCATACAAATAAATACGGATTCTGGTCCTCAATATGATTAACGACAATACTTAAAAATACAACGCAGGAAAAATAGGATGCATTTTTCTTTTTAATACAGACTGTCGTGTAAAGAACAACGCCTACCATTAGTGTCATAAAAAGTGCATAAATATATTTATAAAAATGCCATGAATATAATGATATCCCATGCTTTATCAAAAGAACAAACAAACCATAGGCCGCCCCTATCAAGGTTCCTATGGTTCTTTGTTTCGCCATTTTCTTTGTGTTGCTCACATATGTCTGTATACACCAAAGCGCCGCCAGATGTGAATAGAAAACAATTCCACTGTCCCCTCTGATAAAGGATATCAGATAACAGATTCCTATCGCCGCAACCGACTTCATAATTCTATGCCCAAGCGGCGGCAATATATACCTCGCCTTCATCCTGTCTTGCTCCTTACCACATACTTTTTACAAGATTCGTAAGCAGCTCCGTCGTTTTTTCAATGCCGAATCTGCTGCTGTCAATCATAATATCTTTATTATCAAATACAGAAGTTACTTCAGGACAATATTTTCTCTGGTAATTGGTTCTTGCCGCATCGACTTCCTTAATCATCTTCCGCGCCGTTTTTTCATCCATAAGCAGCTCATTGATACAATTATCAAGCCTTGCCTGATATGGCGCATAAATATAAATATTCAGACAATTTTCAAAATCCCTTAATATACTATCGGCACATCGTCCTACTATAATACAGGATTTATGTGATGCAATATCCCGTATAATATTTCTCTGTACCGCAAATACTTCATCCTCAAAGCTATAAAAGCCCATGCTGAATGGATTTCTTTTTCTCATATAGAAAGCGCCTACTTTTTCTTCTATCTCACTAATAGAAGCAACCGATTGTTCCATTCTTTTTGCCGTTTCAGCTACAATATCCCTGTCCAGATATTCAATGTCCAGCCTCTCTGATAAACCGGCAGCAATTGTTCTTCCCATGCTTCCAAACTGTCTTGATATCGTTATGATATACTTTTGCATACTTCTCCCTCACTATTCTACAACTCTTGCAACCTTCTTTGTTCTTCCCTGAAGATAACGGACAAAGCAGGATAACGAAAAATTGATTATAAAATATATAATTGCCGCGCAGCCAAACAGCACAAAAACATCCGACACATTAATCCTTCCTGTACCATTATACATATTAGCTGAACTCAGCAGTTTTTTCATTCTCGCCATCAGTTCGATTGTAGCCACATTTGCAAGATACGACGAGTCCTTGATTGTTGTAATTACCTGACTAAGAAGCGTTGGTATCACATTCTTATATGCCTGCGGCAAAATGATATAAACCATTGTGGAAACCGTATGAAATCCCTGTGAATGACCGGCTTCAAACTGCCCCTGCGGTACTGCATTTAAACCACCTCGTATAATTTCGGCGATAACGGAAGATGTAAATAAAATCAATGCCATCGCTGCCTTAAATAACAATTTTGTCTCAACCGACGTAAGACCGAACAATTGTCTGTTAAAAATCGACGGGCATGGACAAAATACCAGACATATAAAAATCCACAGCAATAGCGGCGTATTCCTGAAAACCTCAATATATATGGCAGAAAGCGCCTTGAATATCCATGTTTTTTTAGTTGTGCAGTAATTTCTGACAAGCGCTAATACGGAACCAAGCAATATACCGATTACAACAGCTATAACAGAAATAACAAATGTAAACATCAATCCTCTTAATAAATATGACCATATTGCAGGATTTCTTAATATAGACAGACTGGCTTCAAACTCGCTCATTTTGTTTTCCTCCTTTTCGTCCGTACTAACGCCTATCCCGAAGCTTCAGCCTTGCTTCCCATATACCGGCAACCTTTGATAACGGAAAACAAATTATAAAGAACAATAACCCGCTTATTAAGTATGCAGGTGCATAAGCTCCTCCGGTATTTGCTCCGGTAACAAAACTATATGTAAGTGATATCAAATCCGCTCCGCCTATGATGTAAAGACAGGATGTATTCTTAATAACATTTACAACCTGGTTTACCATCGGCGGAAGTATGATTTTAATACTCTGCGGAAGAATAATATAAAACATCTTTCCTAAATATCCAAATCCTGATGCTGCCGCCGCTTCGGCCTGACCTTTCGGTATGGAAGAAATTCCTGCCCGCACAACCTCTGCCATATATGCTCCATGATAAATGCCGACAGATATCATACCGGCGGGAATAATGCCCATACTGTGTCCTGAAAATGCCATTGCATAATAGAGGAAACAAATCTGAAGGAGAAGCGGTGTATTCTGTATAATCTCAACATAAACACGACTGATTCCCTTGAACAGCTTTTTTCCACTTGTGGCCATGAGTCCTAATATAATACCAATTGCCAATGACAACAGTACCGCAGCAGCCGATACCAATATGGTATTTAAGAATCCCTTGATAAATGTGTCACGATAAAGCCAAACCTTTGCCCACGCGCCACCTGAAAAAATTCCGGACATACTGTTTCCTCCATTTCAACTTACTCTAATCCGTTATCCTTTATAAGCCCGCTAATCGTACCATCAGATAACCATCCCGTCACCAGTTCATCTGCAACACCGGATAATTCAGAACCTTTTCTTGTCGCAATTCCATATTCCTGCGGCGCAAACTTATCATCTATGTATTCTCTGTCATCTGTATTGTAAATAGCCAGAATCGACTTATCTACACAAAATGCATCTACTTCGCCTGCGCTTAATGCTGTAGAAATCGTCGGGTAATCTTCATACTGCTGAAAACTTACATCGGTAGTCCAGGTAGCCGGGTCAAATGTATCCGGATTGAACCCGTCTTTTGCAATAATATCGTTATCACACATCGCCTGAACAAGTGACTGCGCAGATGTCGAACCGGAGGAAACGCCCACTTTCTTTCCCTTTAAATCTGCTAATGTCTTAATACCGCTGTCTGTCTGAACAAGAACAGTGACATAATCTGTATAATATGGCGTTGAAAAATCCCAGTTTTCTTTTCTTTCATCTGTAATGGTGAAAGTTGCAAGTACACAGTCAATATCACCGGAATCTAACAGTTCTGTTCTTGTAGCTGCTGTAACAGCAGTAAACTCGACATCAACACCAAGATATTCTGCCAGCTTCTTTGCAAGCTCTATCTCAAGACCGGAATACTCGCCTGTCAGTGTATCCTGATATCCAAATCCTACAACTGCATTCTTTACACCAACTTTCAATACACCCCTGTCCTTAATCGCCTGCACATCACCTGCCGCACCGGCTGTCTCTGTTGTACCTTCTTCCGTACTGCCGGCTTCTGTGCTTTCTGATTCGGTTTCCTGTGTTGCTTCTGTCTTTTCCGTTGTTGTTTCCGTTTTTGTGCCATCTCCGCATCCTGCAAATGATAATGCCGCAACTGCCAGCGTCAGTCCCATTGCAATCCACTTTTTCAATCTTCTCATAACTAAATCCTCCTTAAAATATCATCTATATCCAACAAAACATGCAGTCATTCCACTGTTGCCTTGAAAGATGCGAATTTTATTAACGAATTATTTTTCCCAGGAACTGTTTGACTCTCTCATTCTCCGGATTTTCAAAGAAATGCTCCGGTGTTCCTTCTTCTATAATCTGACCATCCGCCATAAATACAATACGGTCAGCAACCTGTCTTGCAAATCCCATTTCATGCGTAACAACTACCATCGTGATATTTTCCTTTGCAAGCTTTATCATAACGTCTAACACCTCCTGAATGGTCTCAGGATCAAGCGCTGAGGTTGGTTCGTCAAATAATATAATTCTGCTTTGTGCACATAAAGCTCTTGCAATTGCAATTCGCTGCTGCTGTCCGCCTGATAATGTAGTCGGATAAACGTGCGCTTTGTCGCTCAGTCCTACAACCTCCAGATAATGATATGCCAGTTTTTCCGCTTCCTTTTTTGTTTTGTGCTGAAGCTTCATCGGCGCTAATGTCAGATTTTTTAATACGCTCATATGTGGATACAGATTGAACTGCTGAAAAACCATAGAAAGGTTATCGCGTATCAGTTTTGTCTTATTGCGATTTGTAAGCTTTTCGCCATTGATATAAACATTTCCCGATGTTGGCTCTTCCAAAAAGTTCATACATCTTACTGTTGTTGACTTTCCTGAACCGGATGGACCGATGATAACTAACTTCTCACCTTCTTTAACCTCAAGATTCACATCTTTCAGGACATGAAGTTCTCCGTAATATTTATTGACCTGTTCCAGTTTAATCATCGCAGCTTCCCTCTTTCCTAAATTCAGATAAAAAAATAAAGGCGCCTGATTTTCTAAACCAAACGCCTTTGTCTCAAATCTTATTATTTTATCTATGCGCTATAATTTAACAAGTTCCTGTTTACTTGTCAAATATAAAACGATAAAACTTTATAAAATAAGTTTTGACTGCCTTTTTTTAATTTTATTATTAAAAATCAAATTTTTCCTTTTATCCTAAATGCTCATCCCACCATCTACTTTGATGACCTGACCTGTAATATAGGACGCCTTATCCGACGCAAGAAACGCTGCTGTTTCTGCAATATCTGAAACTTCGCCGAGACGTTTTACAGTAATATGGTCAAGCATGGCTTCTTTTGCCTTCTCAGGCATAGCATCTGTCATATCTGTCCTTATAAATCCGGGTGCTATGGCATTTGCTGTTACGCCGCGGCTTCCAAGCTCTTTGGCAACAGACTTTGTCATACCGATAATTCCGGCTTTTGAGGCTGCATAATTCAACTGTCCGGCATTTCCTTCCATCCCTACAACGGATGACATATTGATGATACGGCCATATTTCTGCTTCATCATCGGTCTGTATACATGCTTGATACAGTTAAATGCGCCTTTTAAATTAATATTAATGACATCATCAAAATCAGCCTCTTTCATGCCAAGAACAAGGTTATCTCTTGTTATGCCTGCATTATTTACAAGAATATCAATTCTTCCATACTGTTCTAAGGCAAATTTCATCAGCGCCTCTGCTTCACCAAAATCTGCCACATTTGCCTTAAATGTCACAGCTTCTCCGCCTGCTTCTTTAATCTCTGAAACAAGACTGTTCGCCTTTTCCTCAGAGCCATTATAGTTTACTACCACCTTTGCTCCATATCCGGCAAATGTTTTTGCAATCTCTCTGCCGATTCCTCTTCCTGCGCCTGTTACTACTGCAACCCTGTCTTTAAGCATTGATTTCCTCCAATTTCTGTAAATCTTCTATTGTCGCAATATTGATACACTTTACTTCTTTGTTTATTTTTTTCATAAATCCGCTTAGGGTTTTACCCGGTCCTACTTCTACAAATGTATCAACACCCTCTGCAATCATATTTTCTATTGTCTGCTGCCATCTCACAGATGAATACACCTGCCGCTTCAATAATTCCTTCACTTTGCCTGCATCTGTTACCTTTTCGGCATCCGCATTACAATAATATGGCTGAAAATGCTCTGCTATCTTGATATCGGCAAGATAATCATAAAGCTTTTCTCCTGCCGGAATAAGCATTTTGGAATGGAATGGTCCGCTTACCTTGAGTTTAATGACTCTCTTTGCTCCGGCCTCCTGAAGCGCTTCCACCGCCTTGTCAAGCGCTTCGGTCTCACCTGATATTACAATCTGTCCCGGACAGTTATAATTAGCAATCTGGACATTCCCCGGTGTATTCTCACATATCTCTGCAATTTTGTCCGCATCCATTGCAATTACGGCTGCCATAGCGCCTTTTCCAAGAGGGACTTCATTCTGCATCAAAATTCCTCTCTGCCTTACTGTCTTTATGGCATCCGTCAGTTCCATTGCTCCACATGCTGTAAGCGCACTATATTCACCAAGTGAAAGCCCTGCATATACATCTGCCTGAAAGCCCATATTCCTGATATGCTCATAGATTGCGACTTCAGCCGCTACCATAGCAGGCTGGGTATATTCTGTTTGATTGATATCTTCATTTTCTTCAAAACAAATCTTCTTAAGCTCTATATCCAGAACTTCATCTGCCTTGTCAAACACTTCTTTGCTGTCTGAAAAGCTATCATAAAAATCCTTTGCCATGCCGACATATTGCGCGCCCTGGCCGGGAAAAATAACTGCTGTCTTACCCATATTTTTATTCTCCTCTACATCCATTTCCACATAATAATATAAAAGAAGCAGCACTGTCTGTCAATTCATCAATATTCTTACTGATTCATTGACACAGTTGCTGCTTGTAATACATTACTAATAATATTAGTCTTCTACACCCTTGCCCTTAAGGTAATTCAGAACATCTTCAAATGTAGCAACATTTTCAAGCTCTTCTGCCGGAATTTCAACATCAAATTCATCTTCCATCTTCATAACGATTTCATATAAATCTAATGAATCAACGCCTAAATCATCTTTAAAGTTTGTATCAAGCTTCATCTCATCCTGTGATACACCTAACTGTTCTTCGAAAATTGCCTTAACCTTATCGAACATAATAAATTCCTCCTAAACATATAGTAAATATTACCTGTGTTTTCTTTAAACGATTATAATATAACCTATGCTTCCATTAAAGTCAACACAATAGTTCGTATATTTTATGCTGCGGCGATTTTATTCAATCGCACCGGTCTCATAGATGAACTTGACGCTTGTGTTGACACTGTCTAATGCGCCGCTATAAGTAGCATATGCTGTATCCCCGCCAAAAAGTACCTCAATATAATCAATATCACTCTGATAATCTCCTGAAAACATCTCTGCAATCTTTTTAATGCCTTCTTCATTGAATTTCGTCATTCCTTCATAAAGCGTCGTTCCGCCATCTTTTAACGTTCCTGCGCCTTCATCAAGCGTTCCTGCGCCTTCACAAAGTGTATCTGCTCCATCTTTCAGCGTTCCTGCGCCTGCGTAAAGCGTTGATGCACCTGCGCTGAGCGCGGCAGTTCCTTCATAGAGCTGATTACCGCCTGTGCTGAGTGCGGCTGCACCGTTATAAAGCTCCTGCATCTTATCTGCTAATGTTGATGCACCTGTTGACAACTGATTAGCCCCTGTCTTTAACGTATTTGTTCCTGTCATCAGGCTTCCCAGTCCTTTGGATACATCCTTTGAGCCTTTATAGAGCGCATTAAGCCCCGTCGATAAACTTGCAGCTCCTGTTGCCGCTGTATCTGTGCCTGCTGCAAGCTCGGCAGCTCCATCCTTCAGACTTCCTGCTCCTGTTAATAATGTGTTTGCTCCTGTATCTACCTGACCGGCTCCTGTTGCCGCTGTACCTGCACCTGCTGCCAAAGTCTTTGAATTGTCTGCAACAGCCTTCGCCCCCGCCTGAAGTTTTGTTATATCACCATTTTCTCCCTTCATGACATCAAGCTGTGTCTGCATGGCTGCTGAAAGGTCACCGGCAGCCTGCCGGATTGCCATAACAGAACCTTCAAGCTGTGCCAGTTTTGTATATTGTTCCATATAAGCATCAAACTGCGCACCGGTATTTGCAGCATCCGTCGATGTTGCAGTATCTGACGCGACATTATCGAATCCTACGGATGCCATCTGGGTAATTGCTCCCTTAAGCTGTTCCATCGTCTGTGCAACTGCTTCAAGGGAAGCAAAGTGATTATCTACTAAAAGTTTATCTGCCGAAGCATTCAATTGCGCTGCCAGGGATTCAGGCATACTGCTGATTACTTCAACAAGTTTATTTATGCCGTCACTTACCTGTACTGCGCCTGCACTTAATGCTGCCGCGCCATCTGATACCTGCTTTGTTCCCGTTTTCAAAGAGCCTGTTCCTGCCGCAAGTGTTGTTGCGCCTGTTTTCAGAGAACCCATTCCTGTCGCAAGTGTTGCTGCGCCTGTCTTCAGTTTTTTCGTTCCATCTGCAAGCCCGGACGCACCTTTTACTGCGCCAACATTTTCTGCTGTTCCATCGCCTGCATATCCCGCTATCACTTTATCCATTCCGTCCTTTAACTTTTTTTCACCTGCATACAAATCGTATACCCCTTTTTTCGCTGCTGCCGCACCTGCTTTCAGTGGTGTACCGCCCTCTGTAAGAAGTTTAGCGCTTCCATCCTTTAAAGCGTTCACGCCCGGTATCAGTGTATCTCCTACTGAGCCATTCAGCGTTGCTGCTCCGTTTGATAAATCGCCTGCTCCCGCATATAAGGTATCGGCGCCTGTCGCAAGCTGAGCAGCGCCCGTCTTTAGGGAATACGTTCCATCTTTTAATGTTTCAAGACCATTTGCCAATTCGTCTGAACCGTCAACAAGCTGGTCTGATGACGAAGTAAGCGTATCAATTTTGTTTGTAATATCTGATAAATCGATATCCATAGCCAATTGTTCTCCCGACAATACATCTGTAAGTCCTACCGTCATCGTCATGGAAAGTGAGAAGTCCGCTACATCTGCTGTAATTTCTACATATTCCGGTACGTCGATTCCATCAATGGCTTTTACCAGTTCTTCATCACCGATTCCATCTGTAAGACATTCTTTCAGCCCCGGAACAGCATACCCTACGACAATGGCATTACTTCCTTCTGATATCACCTTGCCATTTTCGACCTGAACATTTGTAAATTTATCTACAGGAAGCATCACACCCGACATCATAACAAATGGGGTGATTACATTCTTATCTTTACCGTCTACCTTTGCTGTGGATGCAGTATGATTGATATAATCAAACCGTATCGTAACCTTTCCTGATTTACCGACCAACTCCTCCGGTGTGATATCTGCTCCATCAAGCTTATAAGATACTTTTACATCTACCGGAAGCTTTTCATCTGAAGTTCCCTGATAGTATATATCTGCTCCATTTGCTTTCCATGTGATACTTCCATCATCATTTTGTACATATTCTTCATAGCCTTTGACATTTTCTATATCAGAAAGTGTTGTGTAGTCCTTCAGACTGTCTGTACCTTCTGTATTCTTAAGCCAGTTGCTTACCGTTATATTTTCAACATTTCCGGATGCATCCGCCTTTACATATACGGTTTCTTCCTTTTCCGTATCATCTTTACTATTATCTGAAACCTGCGAATTAAGTGTATCTTCCAATTCATCCGCCTGAACTTCACCATATCCCGTTACGCATCCTGCCATCATTGCAGCAGACAACATTACACATAAATATTTTTTCCATTTAACCATGATAATTCTCCTTTACACTTTTCTATGAATTTGCAACACGCACATTGTGCTGCATCTTTTTTCGATATCGTAACATAATGATTTTATCAAACAGCATAAACATGGATGGCAGCACAAAAATAACTGCACCCATACTGATTACTGCACCTCTTGCCATCAGTACGCAAAGTGAACTAATCAAATCTATATTTGAATAAACACCAACCCCAAAGGTTGCTGCAAAGAAAGTAAGTGCGCTTACTACAATTGACTGTATCGATTCCTGACATGCTGTTGATACCGCACTAAGTTTTTCCGCACCCGCCAGCCTGTTTTTCTTATATTTATTTGTCATAAGAATTGCATAATCAACGGTTGCACCAAGCTGAATCGTACCAATAACGATTGACGCAATAAACGGCAATGTCGTTCCTGTAAAATATGGTATTCCCATATTGATAAAGATTGCGAACTCAATGACTGCAACAAGCACTACCGGAAGTGATATCGAGCCAAATACAAATAAAATGATAATAAAAATCACACCAATTGAAACGGCACTGACCGTTGAAAAATCTTTGTCTGTTATTTTAATCAAATCCTTTGTACATGGCGCTTCTCCTACCAGCATATTATCTGCATTATAGTGGTCGATTACTTTCTCAATTTCCGTACATTGGTTATTGACTTCATCCGAAGCCACTTTATATTCAGAACCCACAAGCACCATCTGCCAGTTCTCACTTTTCAGAGCTGATGTAAATATCTGAGGCACAAAGTCAGATGGAATTCCTGCGCCCAGGATACTGTCAAGACCAAGACAAAATTTAACGCCATCGATTTTTTCGATATCAGCCATCAGCAATCTTATATCCTTATCCTTCATATCATTCGACAGTAAGAGCATATGCGTTGAATTCATTTCAAAATCTTTTTCCAATGTCTGGTTTGCCTGTATACTGTCAAGGTCTTTTGGAAGCGTACTGTCAAGATTATAATAAACATCTGTATTCTTATATCCATATACCGCAGGTATCAGGATAATAATAAACAGTACAACAAATACGAGATAATGCTTTGCGATAAATTTTCCAAGCCCTTTAAATTCAGGCAATATCACCTTATGCGTTGTTTTCTCAATAGCCTTGTCAAATACAAGTATCAATGACGGAAGTATCGTTACGCAGGAAAGCACACCCAGTATAACGCCTTTTGCCATAACTACACCGAGGTCAAGACCAAGTGTAAAGGTCATAAAGCAAAGTGCGATAAATCCTGCAACTGTTGTGATTGAACTTCCTACGACAGAAGATATCGTATCTGCGATGGCATGTGCCATTGCTTCACCTTTATCTTCATATTCCTGCTGCTGTGCTTTATAGCTGTGCCACAGGAATATTGAATAATCGAGTGTAACACCAAGCTGAAGTACCGCGGCAAGCGCTTTGGTTATATAAGAAATTTCTCCCCAAAATACATTGGTTCCCAAATTATAAAGGATTGCCATTCCGATACTAATCAGGAAAACAATCGGAATCATAACGGAATCCATTGTAATTGCAAGTACCACTGCACAAAGAAGAACCGCTATGCAGATATACATCGGCATTTCTTTTTCAGAAAGATTTTTTGTATCTGTAACAACAGCCGACATTCCGCTTAAGAAACACTGCTTATTTGAAATAGACCTGATTTCTTCAATCGCATCCATTGTGCCATCTGCTGATGTCGTTTCATCAAATATAATTGCCATTAACGTGGCATGATTCTCATCATTATTAAATGCTTCGTAAAGTTTATCCGGAAGCATCTCCTTTGGTATGGACAAATCAGCGAAACTGTCATACCATATCACCTTTTCTACATGATTAACTTGCTCAATCTTACTCTTTAGTGCAGATACATCCTTATCCTCCATGCCTTCTACGACAAACATGGAAAATGCACCTGTTCCAAATTCATCTACAAGAATGTCCTGTCCAACCATCGTTTCAATATCCTTCGGCAGATAGGAAAGGATATCATAATTGACTCTGGTTTTTATGAAACCGATAAATGCCGGAATCAGAAGAAGGAATCCTATGATAAGAATAAACACTCTCGAATGAACTATTTTTTCTCCCAGCTTAATCATAATATTTTCATCTCCTTTTCATTTCTGAGGCGATTATACAACATGGTGTCTATTAAGTCAGCTTATTAAATTGAAAAAATGTTTACTTTTCGTTACACTTTTAGTATTATGTAACCATAAAAATTCATATTATAATAATTGTAGCGATATATTCGACATATATCGTTCGTTGTGTCTTTTATAGACATCCTATACAAAACTATAACAGGAGGCTTGATAAAATATGAATATAGTAGAAGAAAAGGTCGAAGATAAAATCATCAGAAGTTTTAAAACGCTTGTAAATAAATACTCTTTTGATAAAATTACAGTTACCATGATAGCTGATATGTCCGGTATCTCAAGACCTGTGTTCTACAGATATTTTAAAGACAAATATGAGCTTATGGATTATATGCTGTATCACGATGTTACAAAGGAATTACATAATCTTTTAGAACATGATATGGTGGAAGAAGCTGTAAAATATCTCTTTACCCATATCTCAAACGAAGCAAAGCTCTACAAAAAACTGTTTGAAACAGTAGGACAAAACAGCTTTGAAAAAGTAATGATTGAACAATTTACGGATTTTTTCAGTAAACATCTGAAAGTCTTTGATACCAACCTAATCCCTGACAATCCGTTGCTGTCACCCATCACCATATGCCGCTACCTTGTTATGGGACTTACCATTTCCATCAAAGAAGTGCTGAACAGCAGTATTGATTTCAAAATTGACGATGCCGTAAACGCTTATTATTTTCTTGTATCACATTCAATCTTTGACCTGACAAAAAGCGACTTTAAACCGAAGGTTTTTCCTCATCGGGAGTAGCAGAACAGGGCAGTCCGTTTTCCCGGCTATCAAACGGACTGCCCTGTTCCTTTTTTATTCGTCTGCTTCGGCGAGCGCAGGCGCGATTTCTTTTTTAATTGACTTCAGTGGTATCCAGGAAGCAAGTGACATGATGATAAATAACAATACAATTGCAAGTCCTACTCTTCCATATGGTATTATAAAAGAGAAAAATCCCATATATTTCATATATGCCTTCATAGCCAATACCACAAGCACGCTGATTCCAATTCCCAAAACAGATGCAAAGATGGTCGCAAGAAGCCCTTCCAGCATAACCACATATGTCAGCTTTCTTTTACTCATACCGATACATCGAAGCAGGGCAAATTCGCCCTTCCGAAACACCATACTGCTTGATGTATTATTAAATATATTAATGGTTATAAAAATCAGGACAAAAAGCAGAATGATGCTGCATCCATTTTTTACGGTATCTACCTGTTTAAAATATCCGCTATAATACAGATAATAGGAATACGCATTATTTTTTTCAAGAATATGATATACATCATTATCCAGACCATCGGCATGGCATCCCCACATTCCGATATCATAACAGTCTGTCCACTCCGGCATAAATTCGTCAAACTGTTCATTGGTCATAATAAAGGCAGGTGTCCCATCCGAATACAATATGGCTTCCGAAACGATTCCCTTTACCGTATAGGTCTTAATATACCCTTCCTGATAAAGTGTACTGTAGGTATCGTATTTTATCCTAATCGAATGATGCGCTGTCACAACATCCTTTTTTGTTTTTTCATCATCTCCATACATTTCCAATTCTTTTTTTATATCTTCATCCTCTTTATGAAGTTCATAATATCGCTCTCTGATTGCTTCGTACGTCTTATCATATACTGATTTCGGTGCAGCTACAAACGATACGGTATCGCCAACTTTCAAATTCATACAATCTATCTGTGTCTTTCTGCTAAGTCCCGTATCTTCATCTTCCTTCCATAAGTTCATTTTATTATATAAAATAATTCCATCTTCTCCTAATTCACTGACATCGCAGGTTCCTTCCACTAAATAAGGCTTATATGCCTGAAACATATCCGCATCATGAGATAACATCCCTGTCATAGGCGTAACCGCTTTTGCCATATACCTGCGCAGCGCCTCTTCATCCCCTTCATCTTCCGGATATGCGGTTTCCCCCGATATAAACTTTTTATTTGTATCCTCTGTATAAATATCAGCAAAATCTTTCTTTTCCATTCCTGTCGTAAAGCAGTAACCATCTGAATATGCCACATTGATTTTATCCACACTGTCTTTTACAGCCGGCAGACGTTTCAGTTCAGAAACTGCTGCATCCCTGTTTTTGCAAAAATCTTCTACACTGGGAGCGGTATCCATATCATAATAACTTTCATCATAATCTGATGCGGAATAATCGATAAGCACATTGTAATAGCTGCGGCCTACACCTGTCTCATCTTCAATATATACGCTTATCGTATCGCAAAGTGTCTGGGTACATGTAAATAAAACAATCCCCAGCGTCAGCGAAAGAACCCTTGTTACAAATTGCTTCGGATTTCTCAACGCATTTTTGTAAGCATATGCACCTCCCACACCAAATATTTTCGTAATAATTCCTGCCTTACGACTTTTTATTTTTTCGTTTTCTGAAACCTTAACATAATTTCTAACCGCTTCCACAGGCGTCAGACGTTTAATCATCTTACAAGGTTCTATCGTTGAAATCAGCATGGTAATCAGGCATACCAATACCGTAATCACCGCGCCAAGCAGATAAAAATGTTTAAAATCATATTGCTCCGACAGAGCGCTTACCACAAGCAGCCCCATATATGATATGACGATTCCGATGACGGATGATATCCCTCCTATAATCAGAGCTTCCTTGACAATCATCCCCTTTAACTGTTTCAGTGATGCCCCTGCACACCGTAATACCCCATAATCCCGCATTCTCTCTGCAACAGACAGCCGCAGGGTATTTTTAATTACAAAGGCGGCCATACATGCAATGATTACAATAAGGGCAAAGATAAGCGCAGCAAATACAGCCTGTATACTGCCATCAGAAGTCTGATTATAATAATAGGCAACGGAGTCATTTATATAAAAATTACTGCCGACTGCAACCGCAATCTTCTTTGTATTTTTTACCAGCAGATATGGATTTTTATATCGTACATAAACTGCCTGAAAATACCCCGGCATATCCGATACGCGTCCGATATAAGAAATATTGGAATACTCATATGCAGACAATCTCATATAATCCGCCTTATATGTATACGTTCCGACCACCCTAAACTCCATATCGTCCCGAAGACCGGACTCACCGGATAAAAGTGTCACGATATCTCCCGTCTTATACCCGGTCTCCGTTGTGACATTGGCGATAACCTCGTTTTTATTTTCCGGATATCTTCCATCCTTTAAAACGATATTATACGGATTATTATTAAAATCCGCTACAAATACCATTCCTCCATTCAGGCATGTTTTTTCATCAAAACCGCCTATGTAAGCCGCCGCAACATCCGGGCTGTTCATAACAGTATTCACGCCTGTCTGTGATAAATTGTAAAATACTGCATCGAATTGATATGCGTTCCTTGCATTATCCAGTCCGCTCTTAATATTACAGAACACAATATTTAAAACTGCAAATATAAGAATCGCACCCATAGCCACACCCAATATCGTTGATACTGTCCGTTTCTTATTATTTTTTAAATACTTGTATACCAGTTGTCCATATCGCTCCATCTTATATCCCTCTTTCTCCCTTTTTATCCTTGCCAAAAACATCCTGTATTTATTCTATGAGCCTGCCGTCTTTAATCTCTACGATGCGGTCTGCCTCGCGCGCGATATCGATATTATGTGTTATCAGCACAAGCGTCTGTCCAAGCTCCGAAACAGATTTTTTCAAAAGTGCAATGACTTCTTCGCCATTTCTGGAGTCAAGGCTTCCCGTTGGCTCATCTGCAAGCACAATTGAAGGATGATTGGCTAAGGCTCTGGCTATCGCTGCCCTCTGCTGCTGCCCGCCTGACAATTGTTTCGGCAGATGATGAAGCCGGTCCGCAAGCCCTAAGATTTCTATGATATGGTCAATATACTCATTATCCGGTTTTTTCTTATCCAGCAGTATCGGCATTTTTATATTTTCTTCTACAGAAAGCACCGGTATCAGATGAAATGACTGAAAGATAAATCCTATCTTCCGTCTTCTGAATATGGAGAGCGCCTCATCTTTCATATCAGAAATATTTTCCCCATCTACGATAACCGTTCCGCTTGTTGGTCTGTCCACAGCGCCCATAATATTCAGAAGTGTGGATTTTCCTGAACCGGAACTGCCTATGATAGATAATATTTCGCCCTTTTCAATATCCATCGTCACACCGTCAACAGCCCTTACAATATTTCCATCTTTTTCATTTCCATATATTTTTGTAATATCTTTTAATTCTACAATCTTCATATCAGCACACCTCGCCCATTCTATTCATTAAACAGGCAACTGCCGCGCAATCACCCAAATACTTTTATCTTGTTTATCATAACCTGCGGACCTTACAATTCTGTGAATTTATTTATTACAATTCTGTAAGAAACATCCCTTTCTTATTCTTTGTCATCAAACGAAAATTGGCACAAGCGATAATCGTATCGTCTGTGCCAAACCTTATTTGCATTTATTTAAAAAACAGGATAATAAACTCTGTATATCTTCCTTCCTCACTTCGTACCGTAATATCCCCATTCTGACCATTGATAATCGCCTTTGCAAGTGCAAGTCCAATTCCTACGCTATTCGGATTTGGATTTCGGCTGCCTTTATGAAATCGTTCAAATATATGCGGGATTTCCGCTTCCGGTATTCCACATCCGTCATCCTTTATCGATATTCTGACATAATGCTCATTTCCCTCTACATTGATATCGATTGTCCCGCCATATTCCATATGGTCTGCCGCGTTTACAAATAGATTGCCAAGTGCCTCTGCAAGCCAGTCAGCATCATGCGGCAGCAAAACATTCTTTCCGCAATGATTATTGATGATATAGTTTTTTTCAATCACTTTATGCGATATTTTAGAAAGTGCCATTTCTATGGTATCTGCCAGTTTGTTTTCTTTGATATCAAACTGCACGCTGTCTGCATCCAGTCTCGCCATCTTCAGCATTGCAAGTACAAGCCATTTCATTCTTTCCAATTGTTTCTGATTTTCGGTCAGAATTTCTATTTTCTCCTCTTTGGTGTTCAGTTTACCGGATAGCAGCAGGTCATTGAAAACAGTCATCGATGCAATCGGCGTCTTAAGCTGATGAGAGATATCCTGTAAAGTGTCACGCAGAAACTCCTTATCAGCAGCTTCCCGCTCCTTACTTTGTTTTAAGGCATGTACCAGTGTATGGTAAGAACTATCAAGCCTTCCGATTGCCCCTTCCTCATAAATCTGCTTATAATCAAACTGCCCTGTTTCAAGAATCCTGTTCACATCATATGACATCCCATGAATTCGTGCAAATATACGTTTTGTATAAAATGCTGTAATACCATACACCAATATCAGAAATGCCGCCAGTATGCCTTCCGCAATCCATCTGTCTTTTACATATACCTCATGTACATCCGAATACATTTTATAAATTCCGTTCGTGTCATATCCGGACTTTTTCAGTACCTCCTCAGCCTTTTGCAGCTCATAATTGTCTGCATATTGAACCTCCCCAGCCATACCGTCATATTCCGCCATCATGCGGGCAGTAAATGCAAGATATTCCCTGTCTGCATGTTGATACATAACTGCAAATATCCCCCATACCGCTATCATCAGTATGAGGGAAATAAGCGCATATATATATGTAAATTCTCTGAACTTTTTATTCTCAAACAGCATAAAGGTACTCCTATAAAGCAGAAATCAGTATCATAGCCGACATCTTCGGCGCTTTCAGTGTCAACACATTATGTTCCACCATATAATCCTGAACCTCAAGTGTATAACCTTCTTCATTTGTAAATAAGATGCGTTTCATAATCGCATGATTTAAAACGCCGATGCGTCTTACATGAAGCTTTAAATCCACATCTTCATAGTTTGTATTCAATATAACGATTACATGCTCGTTATTTGTAAACCGCCCATAACTGATAATCTTATGCGCACCATAAAGAAACATGACAGAGCCTTTCATAAGCGCCTCATAAGCTTTGTGAATTTTTATGATATCTTTATGAAATGCTATCAGCTCTTTATCTTCATGTCCCCAGGGATATGTCCGTCTGTTATCCGGGTCGGTCCAGCCGCATACGCCGGCCTCATCTCCATAATAAATCGCAGGCGCTCCGGGCCATGTCATTTGAAACACAACTGCCTGCCTGAGGATACTCTTATCCACGCCTTCATTTGCAGCATCCGGTCCTAACGTATGAATTCTGCCAACCTTTCTGTTCGTTCTTGTCAGAAATCTGGAATGGTCATGGTTGGATAATTCATTCATTGCAATTTCAAGTGACGGTCTTCTGAATCTCGACATATGATAATTCATCGCACCCATAAAGGTGTCCGGATTGCCAAGCAAATCGCCCCGGAACTCATCACTATGCTTTTCTACACCTGTCAGAAACCAGGTAATCGGCTCCATAAAGGCATCATAGTTCATAACCGTATCCCATTGGTCGCCTTTCAGCCACGGTTTCGGGTCTCCATAATGCTCGGCAAGAACAATCGCTTCCGGATTTGCTTCCCGCACAGCTTCCCTGAACATACGCCAGAAATTATGGTTATACTCGCTTGAATGTCCCAAATCTGCTGCCACATCAAGCCGCCATCCATCTGCATTATAGGGAGGTGACACCCATTTCTTTGCAATACGCATAATATATTCCACTAACTTCGGTGATTCCTCATAATTCAGCTTCGGCAGCGTGTCATGTCCCCACCATCCATCATATGTCGTATTGTAAGGCCATTCGCCCTGATTATAGAATTTGAAAAATGTATGATATGGGCTGTCCGCTGATATAAACGCACCTTTTTCATAATTTTCCTGTTCTTCATAGATGCGTTCCCTGTCCATCCATTTATTGAATGAGCCACAGTGATTAAATACCCCATCCAGAATAATCTTCATTCCCCGTTTATGAATTTCTTCCACCAGCTTTATAAAAAGTTTGTTGCTCGCTTCCAGATTTTTCTTATTTGTAACGCGGTTGATATATCGCGAAGACTGCTTATTCTCCTGCACACCATCAGGAAGACATTCCCCCGCGTCATCTACGATGCGTCCATAATGCGGGTCAACATAATCATAATCCTGTATATCATATTTATGATTCGACGGAGAAACAAATATCGGATTTAAGTAGACAACATCAACCCCAAGCTCCTGAAGATAATCCAGTTTATCCATAACACCCTGCAAATCTCCGCCATAAAACGAAGCAACGTCCATATTCTCAGGATATTTACTCCATTCCTGAACCTGTCTTGTTCCACTGTTGATGTAATAATATTCGTTATCGAGAACATCATTGGACTTATCGCCATTATAAAACCGGTCAACAAATATCTGATAAAATACCGCGCCCTTCGCCCACGCCGGTACAGAATATCCCGGTGCTATTTCAAAATTATATTCAAGGTTATTCTCTTTCTGCGCGCCCATTTTATTGTAATAACATGTAACAGCGCCGGAATGTATTTCAAAATAGTAGCTGACAAACGAAAGGCCTGCCGGAATCACCGCCGTATAAAAATCAAAAAGTTCATTCGTGCTTTCAATACGCATCGGAACTTTTTCTCCATTATATACGAGATACAGTTCATCTACATTATCTACTATCGTTCTAAATCTAATTGTGATATCCTGATTGAAATCAGGCTCCTGTGGATTTACATAATAGGAACTTCCATCAGAAAATAATCCGCCTATATTCAGCACAGGCTTTGCATTATAAACGTAATCATATACACGCTGTCCATTTGTACGCCTATCAGCCATATTGATATACTCCCTTCAACAACTGTTTTCATTTTAATACTTTTGCCTGTATTTAACAACAATTTTTATACTGTTTTTTAAGCCCACATACGAATAAAGGAGCTGACCTACGTTCTGTCAGCTCCTTTGGAGAAGGTATTTTGTTACTTATGGGGTGTATCCAAAATATATAATGTATTGGGGGGTTACAAGTATTATTATATACAAATCCGTCGAAAAGTCTGCCCAAACATTTTTTTTATTTTAAAATTGCATTGTGCATTTTTACTTTACACAAATCTTAAAAAGCACTATTTCACACGTTTTTTGTGCATCTTGTATATTTCTCCATATTTTTTCAAACAGTTTTTCTTTTCATCAGAACCCTCTTCTTTTGAGGTTATATACTAACTGTACATAAAATTCTCTCACATCAAAGCCTTTGATATTTTCCCTGTTCAAATCAATCATATCCCCATGTGATATTCCCCGCTTATCCGGTGGCGTCAAATATATGTACTCGTCTCCCCATTTGAAAGAATCGCTGCCTACCAGTCCGTCATTTTCCCCATCAAACCATTTTACAAATCCATTTGTCATATTGAGCGGAAACCTTCCGCCTGATGGCTGAACCAGATACGAACCTGTACTGATTACAGGCACGCCATGCGTATCCGGCATCAGCCTGTTTCTTCTTTGACATGCCTCGTAGGTCAAATCTCTTACCGCTGCTATAAAATCAGGTTTATAATCACCAAGTTTCAAAAGCGCCGCATTATACATCTTCGCCACATTATTCTGTACAGACTGCGGAATGACGGATAACAGATAATCTGCAAATGCGCATCCCCTGTGAGGTGTATTAATCGTCGTCAGTGAGGCAACATATTTGTCCATTCCAAGCATGGAGATGGCATATCTGCTGTCCAGCCCGCCTTTTGAATGTGCTATAATATTGACCTTTTCACTTCCTGTCTCCTGAAGAACCTGCATGATTCTTGCGGCAAGTTCATTGCCACATTCCTCTACCGATGCTGCCGACTGATGATTTCCGTAAAATATTCTTGCTCCATTCTTCTCAAGCTCAGCAGGAATCCGCCCCCAGTAATTCAGATACCTGAAATCCCTGAAGAACACACCATGTACCATCAGTATCGGATATCTTGTTGCACATATTCGTTCGTTATGCCTTGATTCATTTAGTAAAATCTTATCATTTTCAAACCGGTTTTCATCTGATGCCAGTTTTAATATTTTTCCAAGAACAATCAGATGCACAATCGGTATCCATCCACAGAGAATTCCTATCAAACGCCATTTTACCGCAATCTGCTTTGAATACAGATACACTCTGATAATGCCTGCCCAGAAGCAGAGCGCTTCAAATAATACCGCGCTTACGATATATTTTATCCAGTCCCACGCACCTGACAATTCCACATTTACAACATCAAACAAAATCAAAAACAGTAATATGATACTGCCTGCTGTGGAAATCAAAAACGCATACAGAAGTTCGCAGCCATTTTGACATCTCCTGATGCTGTTTGTCTGTATATTCGTTAGTCCCGACAACGGTTTTATCATAATCCAAATATAGCATATAGAAAATATGGTCATGCCAAGCCACGGCATGACCATATCTGCAATTTTAAATAATATATACATATTGGACATAAGAAATACGATTGCCGCATTGATGAATCTTTTTATAATCTTCATTTGTCCCTCTTTCTTCATTATACCTGCGGCTGTGACTGTCCATCAAATAAAGCTTCAAATTCAGCCCTGTCTATTCTTTCCTTTTCAAGAAGAAGCGCGGCGCATCTGTGAAGAATATCGATATGTGCCTCTATGATTGCTCTTGCATCAGCATAACACTCATCTACAATCCTCTTTACTTCTTTATCTATAACGCCTGCAACTTTCTCACTGTACGCTTTGGCATGGCCCAAATCTCTTCCGAGGAATACCTCTTCCTGATTATCTGTTTCATAATTAATCAGACCCAGTTTATCTGACATACCATACTTTGTAACCATCGCGCGGGCATACTGACTCGCCTGTTTGATATCCTGCGAAGCACCCGTTGTGATATCTTCCAGTATCAGTTCCTCCGCAATACGTCCGCCAAGACTTACCTTGATATCTTCAAGCATCTTGCCCTTTGTCATAAATACATTGTCATTTTCCGGAAGCGGCATCGTATAACCGCCTGCACCTGTTCCCGTCGGAATAATGGATACGGTATATACCGGGCCTACATGTGGCAGAAGATGGAATAAAATCGCATGACCTGCTTCATGATAAGCCGTTATCCTGCGTTCACTTTCAGGCACAAGACGGCTTTTCTTTTCTCCGCCTATGCCAACCTTGATAAAGGATTTATCAACATCTTCCTTAACAATATACGAACGGTTGTCTTTCGCTGCTGATATGGCTGCTTCATTCATCAGATTTTCAAGGTCTGCACCTGCAAATCCTGCTGTTGTTCTTGCTATATCAGGAAGATTGACATCCTCTGCAAGAGGTTTGTTCTTTGTATGAACCTTCAAAATCTCTTCCCTGCCCTTTACATCAGGCCGGTTGACTGCAATCTTTCTGTCGAAACGTCCCGGTCTTAATATCGCATGATCCAGGATATCCACCCTGTTCGTAGCAGCCAGCACAATAATACCCTCATTTACGCCAAAACCATCCATCTCAACAAGGAGCTGATTTAAAGTCTGTTCTCTTTCATCATGTCCGCCCCCAAGTCCTGTACCTCTTTGTCTTGCCACCGCATCAATCTCATCGATAAATATAATACATGGCGCATTCTTCTTTGCTTCTTCAAACAAATCCCTTACTCGTGAAGCGCCGACACCAACGAACATTTCAACGAAATCCGAACCTGAAATACTGAAAAATGGTACGTCTGCTTCACCAGCAACAGCCTTTGCCATAAGCGTTTTACCTGTTCCCGGAGGGCCTACAAGGAGAACACCTTTCGGAATTCTTGCACCTACTTTAACAAATCTTCCCGGATTTTTCAAAAATTCTACAATTTCCTCTAAATCCTCTTTTTCTTCCGAAAGTCCTGCCACATCCCTGAATGTCACTTTCTTATCTGCATCATTGCTGAGTCTGGCTCTGCTCTTTCCAAAATTCATCATCTGTCCACCGGAACCGCCGCCCTGCGCCCGGTTCATAATGAACATCATGATAAGCATAAACACAATCATCACGATAAGATATGGAAGCCACAAACCAACCATACTTGTCTTCTTCACATCATACAGATTATATTTTGCCAGCTTCTTGATTTCATCCTCTTTTGCTGTTTCATTATATTTATTTACTTCTGCCTGATATTCATTATAAATTCTGACAACATCATTTACATCGGATGCATAAAATGTGATGCCTCTTCCTTCTGAATAAATCACTTCTACCGTAGCCGTCGGCACATCTGTATTCTGCTGTATATTCAGCTCTAATACATCACCGGCTCTTAAATCTTCCGCCAAATCCGTATAACTGTAATTTGTTCTTACATCATAATCACTACTAAGCCATCTGTTGATAATAAGAAATCCAACAATGAGTATAATCAGATATATAACAATGGCATTTCTAAATTTTTTCTTGTTCATCATCTACTCCTTATATCAGTATATTTTATATATTAAGACACTGTTAAGCGCCCGGCAATATCTCTTTTATTGTTCTATTACGCCTATATATGGAAGGTTTCTGTATTTTTGCGCACAGTCAAGTCCATAACCGACTACAAATCTGTCCGGTACAGAAAATCCTGTCATATATAAGTCCACAGGAATAACCCGTCGCTCCGGTTTATCCAAAAGTGTTATCACCTTAAGACTTTCCGGATTTCTTTCTTTTATAAGCTTTATAAGATATGACAAGGTTCTTCCCGAGTCCAATATATCTTCTACAATGATAACATCCTTACCTTCAACAGTTTCATCTAAATCCTTGTTCAGTTTCACGATTCCTGATGAAGAAGTTCCATTCCCATAGCTGCTGACTGACATAAAATCAAGCGTTACCGGTGTTTTCATTTTCTTCGCAAGCGCACACATAAAAAATACGCTGCCTTTTAATATCCCAACCATATGAACGGTTTTCCCGGCATATTCGGCGTCTATTCTGTCAGCCATCTCCGCTATTCTCGCATCGACCTTTTCTTCGCTAATCAATACTCCTATACGTTCTTTCATGCATTTTTCCTTTCGTATTAACTGCCATTTTTCTTATATTTTATCTCCATAATTTTCTTCGTATTTTCATCTACTTTATACCGTTCGCTTAATCGGTAGCCTACCACCCAGATAATCTCTGAACCATCCGCAACAAGCGGTATGTTTTTTCGTTCTCCCACCGGAATTTTATACGAGCTAAACAACCTGTTTATCTTCTTTTTTGAAGCATCAGCGGCTATCACCATATAATCATTTTCCCTGTAATTTCTTAAAATTACATCATTTCGTATTTTATCATAATCAATCAGCTTCGTATACTCTTTTTTTGATAAATCCGGTTTTTCCGGTCTGTCATATATACATATCTGCAATGTTCCAATACAGTCGGTCTTATCATCATCAGTTCCAGCGCTTTCAAAATCAAGCGTTCCATAACTTCGCCGTACACAGGCGCCATGCGGCAGCATAATCAAAGAACCTGACACGCTGTTATACAGCTTCCGAACCTCCCCGACATGGTTTTCGCCAATGTCCTTTTGACCGCCGCATACATAACCGGTCATCTTTTTTATCACCAAATCCTGAATAAGGGGCGCTTCCTTCTCCAGACTGTCAATCGGAACACTCCATACTTCATTTCCCCCACTTTTCATATAACGGACATTTTCATCTGAAAATCTGTCTACCTGACTATTCACATATTCCGAATATTGTCCCGCCTTTTGGGCAAGTCCTGCGATATGTTCTACCGAACGCTCATTAATATCCATTAATGCAGGCAGTACAATATGGCGGATTTTATTTCTTGTATAATCAGTCCCATTATTTGTTGAGTCAATACAGTATTCTATCCCACATTCTTTTAAATAAGCTTCTATTTCGTATCTTCCGACACACAGTAACGGTCTTATTATATTGTCCCTGACAGGCGGGATTCCTTTTACGCCATCAATCCCTGTTCCTCTCGCCATATGAAACAATACCGTCTCTGCCACATCATTTTTATTATGTGCTACTGCAATAACCGTCCTGCCTTTTTCTCCACTCCGGTTCAAGCCGGCACATACCTCATTGAAGGTCTTATATCGGGCGATTCTTCCCGCTTCTTCAACCGTAAGTTTATCCTTTTTGGCAATATCACATACATCTATATGAAATGATTTCAGCGGAACAGAAAGCTTTTGACACAATCCTTCTACATAAGCTTCATCTTCATCGGCTTCCGCCCCTCTAATCATATGATTGATATGGACAACCGATATCGCTATACCATACGCTTCTGCCAGCTTATTTAATATAACAAGAAGACATACGGAATCTGCGCCGCCCGATACGCCTATAACTAAATGAGATACCTCACGAAGCATATGATATCTGTCTATATAATTTTTAATTTTTTTCTCAAATTTTTCCATAATGTATTTATATTACCACAAATCATTTGTCTTTGCGATAGTCTTAACAGAATTTAACTTTTCTAATCTCAAACTTCATTTTTTTCTATAACTGCGGCAATTACCGTTACGTCATCCTGAAAATTGCCTTTATTTTCACAGAGCATTTCATTTATGATTTCATCTACGACATCCCGGCTGTTTCCTGTGTCTATATGTTTTAATATGTCTATAAGAAGCTCCTCATCATCCTCCCCCCTGTCACAAGAGTATATACCATCACTTACCATAATAACTGCATCCCCATGAGAAAGCGCTGTTTCTTTTACATCACATTCTATATTGGGAAGAATCCCTATCGGGAGTGTTGTTCCTCTTATAATCTCTACATCATTTTCATTCATGCCGATATGCACTACATATGTTGCCGCAGCGCCCTGTTTATAAGATTTGAATGTTCCTTCATACAAGTCAATCACACCCATATCAAATGTAGTAAATGTTCTGCCATTATTTTTTTCCGCCAGACATTCATTTGAAAATGATATTCCATAAAGCGGGTCAAATCCGGCTTCTATCAGCTCTTCCATCGTATCAATTAAAAGACAGCTTTCGCAGGATGCAAGACTGCCGCTTCCCATTCCATCAGAAATCATCATAACAAGACTGCCATCCTCGTTTTCCTTAACGGAGAAATTATCTCCCGAAACTTCCGAACCATACTTTTTAATACGCCTTACATGATAATAACATTTATAGGAAGCCCCCTCTTCAAATGCAATTGTCCTGTCCGTTTCTGAAAATATCGCTGAAGCGTTCATGGCGACTCTTATATTCTCATGAAATTCTTCTGATAATACTTCTGCAACATCCCTTGCCAGTACAATACGCCTTGCGTTTGTCCGCCCTGTAAGCAGATATTGTCTGTGTTTTTGCTCATTTCTCAATGATGTCATGTTCATAAGATGAAGGCCCTGCTCAGATAATTTCATCCGAATCCGGTCAATACTTTCTGTATTTTCCTCAACCTGCTCAAGATTTTCCGAAAATCTCCCTATCATATCCCCTATTTGCGACAGGCTGACCTTTCCTGCGTCCGGCCCGCATCCTGCCAGCGTATATTCTATCCGTTTAAACGCACCTGCCATATCCCGTATTTTTTCCGCAGTTATCCTGTTCATCTCCATAGCCGCAGCTTCTGAATGAAGCCCATATGCATAACCGTCTTTGACTGTCAGAAATATTCTTGGTATTGCCGCAAACAGCAATGCCGCCGATGCAATCAGCTTGATACCTGTCATTCCAAAAAAATAGTCAAAATATGTACATGCCGCCGTTATGCCCCCCATTATAAAGCCTATCAGGCTTCCTATCTTTCTTCTTCCTGATACCACTCTTCCAACAAGCGTCACTGCTGCTATAATAAAACTTGTCCCTATATATTCCGGTATATTGCATTTAATAGCCATAATCGTTCCGCATACGCAGGATAACCCCAGTCCGTATCCCGCTCCATATCTGTGAATGACATATAATGAAAGAAACAATCCTGCGGTTTCAAGGGGCAGCACTTTCCCAAACATCAAAACAGGAATCCCCCATAAACAAATCGCACAAATACACATCATACTTAACATCTGTTCATTATACTTCTCTCTGTCATACCTGCCGCTCTTTAACATCCTCAATGAGACGCTGATTACAGGTATTGTACACATCGTTATTATCGTCTCTGATACTGCATATAAAATTCCATAATCAACACGCATATATGGCACTTCACTGATTAATGATACGGTAAATACCGCTGCCGCAAGAACAGGAACCATATTTTTCTTTTTTAACATCTGTAATTTCATTATCAGTATTGCAACAACTATCAGTCCGGTATATTTTCCTAATATGTAAATACCCGATGGCGCAGCAGTCGTAAACATATATACTCTTTCCGACAGACTTCCACTGCCTGACAGGATAGAGGCCATTCCCAAAATGATTGATATAAGCAGGGAAAATGAACTGCTGCCTATCATAAATGACGATACAAACAAAGCTGAGACAAACGGATTAATCCCCCATATAAAAGCTCGTCCAAAAAGAAAACCGATTACATAAATCATCCACCTTCTCACACTATTTTTCTCATTCATTCCGACTCCTCCTTGACTATAAATTCCTTTTATAAGATTTCGTAATTTGTGTGAGAATTATATTCTTAAAAAATAATAAAAAAATAGCGAATACTGAAAACAGCACTCGCTTTTTTATGACATATTTTCTATTTCAAAAACATAAATCCATATATATGGTGTTATTCCTCTGGTCTGATTACTATTTCGTCAGGATAGACAAGACCAAGCTGGTTTCTGGCGACATCCTCTACATAGCTTTTCGTCTTCATGTACTCCTCTTTTTCTTCAAGCGCCTTATATTCTTCCTGCGCCTCCACTATCTGCTGCTCAAGCTCTACTGCCTGTGCATCCAGATACTCCTTTTGTGATTTTAACCCTGTTGACCTGTAATATACAATCCCGGCTAACAGGCACAAAGATATTAATATAAAGAATGTACAAATCTTTGATTGTTTACGCTTCTTTGCTGATTTTCTACCCATTAAAATATTCCCCATAACCTGTCGTACACTTCTGTTCCCAAATCAGTTGTTTTACGACATATATTCGCCTTTATATGCTCATTTCTAAACATACTGACACAATTTTACCCTTTACGATAAATTATGTCAACAAGCTTTTTACAGGCTTTTTTCACATTTTTCAATGCATTTTTAGTAAGGTACAATATGTAGTTCACTATTTTTGATACAACCCAATTTATTGTGCAAAAATAGAATAAAATTCCTGAACAAATTCCTAAAAAAACATATAATCTTATTTCGCCTCCGCTATAAGCATAATTTACTGCTATAATAATGATACTTAAGCCTATCCAAAATAAAATATCACCTACTGCGGTCAACACATTTTTCTCACCAATTACTTTTTTGATTTCTCTTGAAATTCCTATCAGCAATCCTGTACCTATCCCGCATATTACGCTTACCCCATATGTCAAAAGCTGCTGCCTAATCATATCTGTCATCACTTAAACATCCGTTTCAAAGAAAACTGACCATTTTGCTTATCACCTATATAACATATACATGAGATATTCCCTGATATATCCAAAATTCCTTTATCCATATCAAGATTTGTCGCCTGCATGTCTTTTCCTGTTATCTTGATTTTACCCAGTTCTGATACCAGCATCACAAGTTCAGGTTCTATTGATATCACTTTTGTAATTCCTGTCATGTTAAGCTGTTTCCTGTCTTCTAGTGACAGCCTGTGTGTTCTTGTTTTATTCATTTCACCCAATCATTTCAACTCCTTATATCCGATTTCACATCGCACGTCCTGCAATTATCTGCCATGAGAATGATTCTTAAGCTATTTACAAAAGTATATGAAGAGCAGAAAAAAAATATGCCGGCTATTATCCGGCATATTTCTCTACGATATATATTGAAACATCTCTTTGGCGTCTTCTTTTTTGGTAGAATCTGCCACCATCGTCACTTCAACTTTTACATTTTTATTGCCAAAGGCTATTTCTATGGTGTCGCCTACTTTTATATCGACAGACGCTTTGGCAACCTTGCCATTTACCATAACCCTGCCTGCATCACAGGCTTCATTTGCAATCGTACGTCTTTTTATCAGACGGGATACTTTCAGATATTTATCAAGTCTCATATTGCTTCTCCTCTATATAAAAAAGGTGCCGTACGGAAAGCACGACACCAATAAGTATTCCAGTATTACTGATTAGTTTAATTCGCTCTTTAAAGCCTTTCCAGCCTTGAACTTCGGTGATTTTGAAGCAGCGATTGTCATCACTTCACCTGTCTTTGGGTTTCTTCCTTCTCTTGCAGGTCTTTCAGCAACTTCAAATGTACCAAAACCTACTAACTGGATTTTCTCACCCTTCTTTAATTCTTCTGCTACTACGTCAGTAAAGGCCTTTAATGCCTTCTCAGCATCCTTCTTTGATAATTCTGTCTTCTCAGCCATAGCTGCGATTAATTCAGTCTTATTCATCGAAAAATTCCTCCTCTTAAACATTATTATTATCCTGGTGAGCTAAACCGGATAACTCCCGGCGATACACGCCTCGATATGTATAGTTATACATAAAATACCTTTATTTGTCAAGGAAAACAAGGATTTTCAGTGCGAAAAGCCTTGTTTTTCCTGATTTTTTTATATATGCCGGTTCATTCCTAACCTTCCATCTGTTTTCCGAGAAAATTTGCGGCTACAACCGCTACTTTTTGTTCGATTTCGCCCATATGCTTTTTCATGTCTTTATTGAGTACAATAACTGCGCCTATGGCATCGCCCTCTGATATAATCGTCTGTATGACTTCTCCCTCATACTCTTCATCATCTACCGTAATATTAATAAATTTCGTATCGCCTTTTTTTGCCATAATGGCCTGTCTGTCATTGATGACCTCTTCCAGCTCCTTATGAATTGATTTTCCTACCAATTCCTTTTTAGACATACCTGATACAGCGATTATGGTATCCCTGTCGGCAACCGCTACGGGCAGATTCAGACTTTGTGATATGGCGTCTACATACTGTTGGGCAAATGATGATAATTCACCCATTGGCGAATATTTCTTTAATACGATTTCTCCATCCTTGCCTGTAAATATTTCAAGAGGGTCTCCCTCCCTTATACGCAAAACTCTTCGTATTTCCTTAGGCACAACAATACGTCCTAAGTCATCTATACGTCTTACTATTCCTGTCGCTTTCATTATTAGAACTTCCTCCATTAACTGTTTTTTCCTTTATAGGAGTTATTATCCCTAATTCAAAGCTTTTTATGCGGATGAAGGTCAATCTCAAATTTTACCTTTTGTCCTTACTGCAAAAGTCCGTCTATGGTTGCTGACACCGAATCACTTCCTATAATCGTTATATTATTAATTAATATCAAATCCTTTATCTGTTTTTCTCTGATATAATCAAGTACATTTACCTGTGCATATCTGTAATCAATAACATATACGGTCTGATAATGGTCGACCAAAAGCGGTACAAATGCATTTCCATAGGACTCTTTTAATACCAGACAGGACGAACCATCTGTAATTTTTGGATTTTCGATTATTTCAAGCGGTCTGTCCCCTGCAATAAAAGTCATATAAAGGGAGCTTTCCGCCCAGCCTTCTACATCAAATACAACATTCCAGTCATTTTCTGTGCCATCCTCATCAAAATATGTAAGGTCATTTGTTCCGTTCGGAATATATGCGTATACCGTATCAGGATGTTTTGCCATCTCTGAATTCTGTAATGTACTGTAAAATGTTCCTAAAAAGTTTTCAAATTTATAACTTTTTCGCGATTCAAGCGGAACTGCTGTTATGCCCTTTGTTTTACAGAAATTCTCATATACATAATAAGCGCCAAGCTGTGTCCAGTGATGGTCGGTTCTAAAGTAAATATATTCGTCTTTATGCGCTCTTAATGTCCTTATCGTATCAACTGTCTTAACGCCCTCAAGCATACCATAATAATAATCAATCGCCTGCATCTGATCCGAACCGCCCATATTACTCAATTCCTCTTCCGAAAGCAATGCGCCCGACTGATTTGGTATCAGCATACAATATACATCCGTCTGACCGGAAAGCTCTTTTGCAGCCCGGTTTACCGCATCTATATATTTATCAGCAGAGTCTTTCACAAAATAATATGCACTATAGGCAGCTCCATCTTTCACATAAAGATTTTGCTGAACCTGTTTTTGGAATTCCTCGTCCATCGCCTTCGCATCAGGCGGCGTCACTTTTTTCACCTCGTGCTGTGCAGTCGTATCGTTCTCCAGCGGCTCTTTTTCTGTCGTAAGGTTCTCTGTCGTACTATTTTCCGCAGTATCTTTCTTTTTCTGTCCGCCCGTTTCAGCCGATGCTTCCTCCGATGACTTTGCCTTATCAATATCCGGTATCTCATCGGCTTCTGCCTGTTCGCCTACCATCATCGTATCCGACTCTATTCCGTACAGGGATTTAATCCCCTGGTCAGCCGATACAAGCGCATCCCGCATCGGATAAGTATCGGAAAACCAAAGAGAGACTTCCGAAAAATAACTTCCATCAAGAAATGATGATACCGTAAATTGCGGAAATTTTGTAAGTTCACGTTTTTCCTTCTCTGATACCTTTGGCCTTACGAAAAATAAACATCCTATTATGCCGCCAATCAGCATAATAACTGCAAATAACAGTACGCCTATCGAACGGTATTTTTTCATTATTTTTTTTTGCGTTTTCGTAAATTTTGTTTTCACAGCAAATTACCTCTATTTATATTTATAATCGGTGATTACGATACCGCACCTGTATTAAAACTGGAAATACAGAAACGGATTATAACTTGCACCTACCAGCGCAAGCGCTGATACAATCACAAGTACCGCAGGTGTAATCATATCCAGTATATTGGCAATCATAAACACTTTATCATTTTGCCGGCCGGCGATAAGCATTCTCTTACGCATATTCTTCCCCAGCGGAGTAACTGCAATAATTGCAAATATCAGGAAAAATATATATTTTAAAAATACTGTTTTTACGTTCATATTGATAAAACCAGATGTTCCTATCCCTAACATTCCCTTAAACACCGTACATAATTCCGACATATTTTCAAATTTGAATATCACCCAGCCCAAAAGAACGACAATAACCGTATAGATATGTCCGAACGCGCCTCTTTGTCTGTCCTGTATCACAAATTTCTCAAGAAGAAGAAAACAGAGATACCACAATCCCCACAATATGTAATTCCAGCTTGCGCCATGCCAAAAGCCTGTCAAAAGCCATACGACAGCCATATTCCGCACATACTTTACTGTACTGCACCGGCTTCCGCCAAGCGGAATATAAACATAATCCCTGAAAAAACTGGACAATGACATATGCCATCTTCGCCAAAAATCCTGAACAGAATGTGCCGTATAGGGATAATCAAAATTCTTATCATAGTGAAATCCTATCATTCTGCCCATTCCAATTGCCATGTCCGAATATGCTGAAAAATCAAGGTATATCTGGAGCATATAAAATATCATTCCAAGCCACATCCCTGTGGTTGACTGGGCTGACAGGCTTTTTACGCCTGCTGGAAGCAGTGTATCGGCCGCCGAAGCACACGAATTTGCAAGTACCGCCTTCTTGGCAAGTCCTACCGAAAACTGTCTGACACCCATATAGATATCATTTGGCGTTATTTTTCGATTATCAATATCATTGGCAACGGTTTCATATCTTACAATCGGCCCTGCTATACACTGGTGAAATAAGCTTGAATATAACAGAAGTTTCCAAAATGCCGGCTGTGCTGCCGTTTTTCCCCAATACACATCAACCACATATGAAATCAGCTGAAATGTATAAAACGATATTCCAATTGGAAGAACGATATCCGGAACTTTAGAAGGAAATCCTGTAATATGTTGTATATTGGCAAGAATAAAGCCTAAATACTTAAATATGCCAAGAAGTCCTAACAGTACAACACACTCTATAATAAGAAAACTTCTAATTTTCTTATCTGTCCCACCGTTATTTCTTGTCTCCTCAATCTTCAGTGCACAAAACCAGCTAACCAGCGTTTCGCCTGCAAGCAGCAGCAGATATCTCGGTCCTCCCCATGCATAAAATACAAGGGAAAATATAAGCAGCACCTGATTTCGTTTCTTTGCCTCCGTCAAAAAATAAACGATTAAATTCACTGTTAAAAAGATAAATATAAATATTAAACTTGAAAATACCATTTTTTTCTACCTTTATCAACTGTCCATATCATATGAACATTATTTTTTCCATATATTTATGCTATCTTAACATAGTTTTACAAAAAGCTAAAGTTTTTTCGTTCTCAAAGTATAAAAAACATGTTACAATATTATTATATTCTGTCACATGCAAGGAGATAAAATGATGGAACAAATTGAGATTAACAAGCTAATCTATACCAATAATAATTGTCAGGGATGTAATCGGTGTATTGCAGCATGTCCTATCCCTACTGCAAACTACTCTGTCAAATCCGGAACAGAAAGACGTATCGAAGTGCATACGGATAACTGCATCGCCTGTGGCGCCTGCCTTGATGTCTGCGAACATAATGCCAGACGTTTTTATGATGACACCGAACTTTTTTTTCACGATTTGGAAAATGGTGAACAGATATCCCTTTTGATTGCTCCTTCATTTAAAGCCAATTATCCGGATACATATGAACATATATTAGGTGCCCTAAAAGCAAAAGGTGTGAACCATATCATCAACGTAAGCTTTGGTGCTGATATTACAACATGGGGATATATCAACTACTTGTCAAATCACGACGATTTTATCGGGGGTATCTCCCAGCCCTGCCCGGCAGTTGTAAATTATATTGAGCATTATGCTCCGGAGTTAATCGAAAAGCTTGTTCCAATACACAGCCCGCTTCTGTGTGCTGCCATTTATCTGAAAAAATATATGAAAATTGCTGACAAGCTTGCCTTTATCAGTCCTTGCATTGCCAAAAAAATTGAAATCAATGATTCGAACACGAACGGATATGTTTCTTATAATATAACATTTGACCATCTCATCCAATATATCAGAAAGAACAATCTAAAAGGTAAACCTGTTTCTGACGAGCTGGACTATGGTCTCGGATTTGTCTACCCTATGCCCGGCGGACTAACAGAAAACATTTACCATTTCTGCGGTGATGAGCTTTTTATCCGTCAGGTTGAGGGTGAAAGAAGGGCATATCTTTTTCTTGAAGACTACAAAAAAAGAATACAGGAAGGAAAAGAGCTGCCTTTTATGGCTGATGTCCTAAACTGCAACAAGGGCTGTCTTTACGGAACCGGCATCGAACATGCAAAAGACAATACAGACGATAATTTTTATAACTTGGAAGCCATTAAACGCAGTTATAAAAAGGGCGCACACGCCGTTTTTATGGATACGCTTTCTCATGAAGAACGTCTTAACATGCTGAACAAACATTTTAATGAGCTTGATTTGTCTGATTTTATCCGCAATTATACAGATAAGTCGACGGAATTCTATTCGCATAAGCCTGACAGCGAAGAACTTCTCCCTGTCTTTTTGCAGATGAAGAAAGATACATACGATAAGCGCCATATCAATTGCGGTGCATGTGGTTATCGAAACTGCAAGGAAATGGCAACTGCAATATTCATAGGAAGCAATATTCCGGAAAACTGTATTCATTATATAAAGGATAAAATGGCAGAAGACAATGTAAAACTGGCAGAACAAAAGCAAATCATCACTCAAAAAAATGATGCGCTGATAAAGGCTATCAGGGACGAGGAAGAAAGCGAATTGTTTATCGGACAGGTTATACGCGCTTTCGCAAAAACAATTGATATAAGCGATACTTATACAAACAGCCATTCTTTCAGAGTAGCTGAATATTCCAGACTCATCGCCAGGAAACTTGGCTACTCCGGCAAGGCTCTGGAAAATATTTACCGCATCGGTCTTCTCCATGATATCGGCAAAATTACCGTTCCAAAAGATATATTAAATAAACCGGGACGGCTTACTGACGATGAATATGAGATTATTAAGCGTCATGCAAGCAATGGCTATGATATCTTAAAAGAAATAAGCATGCTTCCAAATCTCGCTATTGGCGCGGGAATGCATCATGAACGGTTAGATGGAAGAGGCTATCCAAATCATAAAACTAACAGCGAAATTCCGCTTATTCCAAGAATCATAGCGGTTGCTGATACCTTTGATGCAATGAATTCTACAAGACCTTACCGCAAGCAGATGAACAAGAACGAAATCGTAGCTGAACTAAAAAAAGCTTCCGGAACGCAGCTTGATACTGATATCGTTAATATTTTATTGGAGCTTATTGAAGAAGGCACAGAAATTTCTGTTTTAGACGAATAAAACACATATACCGAAAACAGGACAGGTGATTGTCCCAATCACCTGTCCTGTTTTTTATGCTATAAATGCATCATCTATCCGGCACTGCCTGTTTTAATCATTATATCCATCCGGGTTCATCGTCTGCCATCTCCATGAGTCAGCGCACATCTCATCTATTCCGTATTGTGCTTCCCAGCCAAGTTCTTTTTTCGCAAGAGAAGCATCAGAATAACAGGTTGCGATATCACCCGGTCTTCTTTCTTTAATCTCATATGGTATCGCATGACCACAAGCCTTTTCAAATGCTTTTACCACGTCAAGCACACTATACCCATTTCCTGTTCCAAGATTATAAATCTTCACTCCCGGATTTTCTTTTATCTTATCGATAGCCTTTACATGACCTGTTGCAAGGTCAACAACATGAATATAATCTCTTACGCCTGTGCCATCCGGTGTATCGTAATCATCTCCAAATACGCCCAGACATTGAAGCTTTCCGATTGCCACCTGTGCTACATATGGCAGAAGATTATTTGGAATTCCTTTCGGGTCTTCTCCGATAAGTCCGCTCTTATGCGCGCCAATCGGATTAAAGTATCGTAAAAGAATAACATTCCAGTCGTTATCTGCCGTATGGAAATCAGTCAATATCTGCTCTATCATGTGTTTTGTCCAACCATATGGATTTGTAGGTGTTCCCTTTGGACATTCTTCTGTAATCGGCACAAATGCAGGCTCGCCATATACTGTTGCAGATGACGAGAATATAATATTTTTACATCCGTTTTTCCTCATTGCATCACACAGCACCAATGTACCGCTGATATTATTCTGATAATATTCCAGCGGCTTTGAAACCGATTCGCCTACCGCCTTCAGTCCTGCAAAATGTATGACGCAGTCCACCTTTTCCTTTGCGAATATCTCATTCATCTTCGGTGCATTCAATATGTCCTCTTCATAAAAGGTCAGGTTCTTTCCTGTTATTTCTTTTATTCTGTCTACTGCCTTTTTACTGGCATTGTAGAGATTATCAACAATCACGACCTCATAACCTGCATTCAGCAGTTCCACGCATGTATGACTTCCTATATATCCCGCGCCGCCTGTTACTAATATCTTCATTATCTATATCCTCCTATATTCATGATATCCTTATCAAATTTTTTGATTTGCATTGTCAGTTACTGCTATTTCACTGACTGTATAAACCGCATAAATGCCGCCTTTCCTTCTTCTGTCCGCTTATATACGCCAGCACATTCAAGAATTTTTACAAATACCTCCCCTATTTCATCACGAAGTATTGCTTCTGCATTCTCTTCTGTGATTGCATCGTATCGGTTTTGAAATCCCTTTACCCATTCCGCATGATTTGCAATCGCTTCTATCTTTGAAATATCTTTTCCGCTTACAAGCGCTTCTGCCAGTTCTTCCATATCCTTTTTCAATCTGGCCGGAAGCACCGCCAGTCCCATAACCTCGATGAGTCCGATATTTTCTTTCTTGATATGATGAAATTCCTCCCACGGATGGTACAACCCAAGCGGATGTTCCGCCGTAGTGATATTATTACGGAGTACCAGGTCTATCTCATATCTTCCGTCCCGCATCCTCGCAATCGGCGTAATCGTATTGTGCGGCTCTCCACCAGTCTCTGCATATATAAACGCTGCTTCATCTGTGTAATTCCGCCATGAACCAAGTATCTTATCCGAAAGCGCAATTACCTTCTCGCAATCGCTGCCATTCAGCCTGATTACCGACATTGGCCATTTTACAATTCCGGCATCAATATCTTCATACCCCGGAAATACCACTTTTGTTTCTACAGGCGCTTTTGCCATTGCAAATGTATAGTTTCCCCCCTGAAAATGGTCATGGCTTAAGATAGAACCTCCCACGATTGGCAGGTCTGCATTTGAACCTACAAAATAATGAGGAAACTGCTTTATGAATGAAAACAGCTTTTTGAAGGTATCTCTGTCAATCTTCATAGGAACATGCTGTCCGTTCAGTACGATACAATGCTCATTGTAATATACATATGGCGAATACTGAAATCCCCATCTGCTGCCATTGATTTCTACCGGTATAATTCTATGATTCTGCCTTGCAGGATGATTTATTCTTCCTGCATAGCCTTCATTTTCCATACACAACTGACACTTTGGATATGAAGACGACGCAGTCTTTCCGGCAAGCGCTATCATTTTGGGGTCTTTTTCCGGTTTTGAAAGATTAATCGTAATATCAATATCCCCATATTCCGATTTTTTAACCCATTTTAAGTCTTTTTCTACTCTGTATGTTCGGATGTAATCCGAATCTTTACTCAGATTATAATAGTAATCGGTTGCTTCTTTGGGAGAAACCTTATATTTCTCTTTAAATGTACGAATTACCTCACTCGGTTTTGGTACAAGCGTATTCATAATCCGCGTATCAAATAAATCTCTTAATACAACTGAATCCCCCGCTATCAGTCCTTTCTCCACAGCATAGTCAAGAATTCCTTTTAATGCCGCTTCAAGCGCTGATGGCGTTTCTATTTTTTCTACTGTATCCGGTTCTGTATAATCATCAATTTTTAATATCTCAAGTATATTATTTGTAGTATAAGTCCGGTCCTCTTCTTTTATGAGTTCTTTTTCTATTCCATATTCGACAATCTGCTTTATATATGAATTAATCATAAACTTTTATTCCTCCATAAGGTCTTACTTTAAGAACATGGCAGCTTCCTTCGCCAAATATATTTTCTATATTCTGTTTATATGCTTTCGTCGCTTCATTTTTTACAAATGCCTGTATCGTTCCCGCAAATCCACCTCCATGAACTCTGCATACCCCATCATCCCCCAGATAATATTCTGATGCGCCAAGCGCCACCATCACATTCTGTGTATGAACATCCTTTGTACTATATATATTCTGCAATAACGCTATCGAAGAACTGCCGCTTCTCTTTATCACATCAAGGAAATGTGAAAAATCATCATGAAGCAGAGCTTCCACGCCTTCTGATACACGTTTCTGCTCCGAATAAAAATGCATCGCACGAAGAACAGCCCTGTCACTGACTTTCTCCCTGACAGCCGCAATATGATTATAGAACTGCTCCGGCTCTACCTGACTTAAATATTCTTTTCCAAAATATTCTGCCACCTGTTTCATCTCCATTGGAATAGCGGCATAATCCTCGGTCAAATCTGCATGTGAACCTTTTGTATCAACAATACACAGACTATACTGACGGGCTTCAAAGTCACATGGCACTTGTCTGATGACAGGATGCATCTTATCAAAAAAATCGATATAAATAAGCCCTCCTACGGCACATGCCATCTGGTCCATCAGTCCGCAAGGCTTTCCAAAGAACACATTCTCTGCATACTGTCCTATCTTCGCTATATCAACAGCAGAAATCTTCATATCATTGTAAAGACCTGACAAAATCGTACCAAGCAAACTTTCAAATGCCGCAGAGGAGGACATTCCCGCCCCCACCAGTACATCACTTGTTATATATGCTTTAAAGCCGCCCACCTTATATCCATGACTTTCAACACCTGCAACAATCCCTTTTATAATTGCTCTTGTCGTACCTGCTTCGTCTGCACATTCCGCCACATCCGCAATCGAAATCATCTCCTCCGGCATATCATCTGATACAATCCGTATGACTGCGTCATCTGTCTTAGCCACAATGGCAATAGCATCCAGATTAATCGAGGCTGCCAGTACATGTCCGTTCTGATGGTCGGTATGATTGCCGCACACCTCGCTTCTGCCCGGCGCGCTGTATACTTCTACTTCCGTATCTCCATAAAGTTCTTGAAATCTGTCGATTGCCTTTACATATCGGTCCTTGTGATATTGAAGCAATTCTTTGTCTACATAAATCTTTTCAAGCTTATAATCATATTTTCCTGATATAATATCTGTTTTTAATCCATCTATATTTTTCATTATCTTTATATCCTCTCTTTTCTATATCGAATGAGATAATTTCCTACACAATCTGATTTCTGAATTCGTCCTTAAGCTGATTTAATACCGAATCCATTCTCCTGTCATAATCCTCAATATTCCCATTAATTCTGTTAAATATCGCTTTTTGTACTTTGTTGTATATTGACATTTCTCTGACATCTTCTTTGGAATCTCCAAGTTCCATCATCAGGTCATCAAAAAATCCCTCCGGCATACCGCGCCTTTTTATCTCACTCTTAAGCGTGGCGCTGTCAGAAAGAACAGCCAATACACAAAAATATTCTATCAGGGATTCGTTGTTTTTATTCAACGTAAACGCTCTGATAAAACACTCTTTGGCTTCCTCTAACTGAAGATTGCCGGCAAATGCCACCGCCCTGTTATGATATACATTTCCTAAAAAAACATCTCTTTCATCACGACTTTCTTTATATACAATGATATCATCATAGAGCGCCCCGGCTTTCATATAATGCTTATAATTCAGATAACTGTCCGCCTTCTTCTTGCTGATGTCCTGAAAGCTCATATTCCGAAGGCGCTGACATTCCGCTACAAAGCTTTTAATCTCATCATTATTGTAATAATCCCCATATGTAAGAATCTCTACCATCATATCCTGTGCAAATGCTCTCTTTTCAATAAGCGTATTGATTCTTTTGCCAAGTTCCGGCATATCAAGCGCATCGCAAATCCACGTTGTAAGACGCTCCGCAATATCATCTTCGCCTATCAGCACCACATTATGATATATGTAATAACACAATTCTTCATATGAATACACCCTCACTCTTGTATTAAAAAATGTATATGGATTATTTGCAGTTTTTGATTTACATATAATTATACTATTCATATCCTACCTGCCCCTATGCTTCCGCTTCCGTTTCATCTAAACAAAATTCCTTGCGGTATATTCTATTTGTTGTAGGAAATAATTCGCCAAATCCCACATCTCTTATGATAACTGCGCCTTTTTTTGCACTGACAAATTCCAGCTCCAGCGATATCTTCGTTGTTTTCGGTGGTCTTAAAGGCAAACCATGTATTTCTATAACCTCGCTTTTCACCTTTCCCGTAAGGATATTTTTAAAAACGAGCTTCAGTCTGTTTGTTTCATTTAAGAACACATACAGTCTGCCTTTTGTATTAAACCATTCATTTCCGCCTGTAACGATAGGACAAAAAGTATCTTTTTCATCCAGCAGACTGATGCCGATGTCGGACTTCACCGTATGCTCTGCATCTACAAAATATCCGTCAAAAGCTTCACTGTATTTTCCGCCATACGCCCTATAGCATGCCCCTTTTGTATATATATTCTGACCTACAAATACACGTCTTCCCTGACATAGCGTTGCTGCCGAACGCTTCATCCAGTTATCGGAAAACCCTGTGCCTGTAAGAAATACAGCAGATATATAGGTCTCTGACATCAATGCTTTCACAATCTCATTGAATTTGTCATCCATCCCCTCTTTATCTCTTCCAAAGGCAGCAAAATGAAATGTTTCTTTATAATCTTTATGCGGAACACTTATAATTGCCGGTATTTTATTTCTGGCTATATCTATTCTGTAATAATCCAGCCCTTCACTGCCAAAATCAAATAGTGCCACACTATTATTTCTAAGAGATTCCGGCTGGCTGAATATATAATATAATCCACTGTCCAGGTGACTTACGATATCAAAATTATCATCCGGAAGCTTCAATACAGCAGCCAACCCCCTGACCGCTTTGATAAGCAGAATATCCGCATCAGCTATCGTCACAACGAGTTTTTCGATAACAAAATTCTCAAGTTCATCGGTAAATTGCTTAATATGAAGTGCAAGAAGCATCACAAGAAGTTCTTTTGCTTTATAAGTCTTTCCCGCCACCTCAAATTCTTCATTCATAATAACCTTCTGATAGATATGGTCTATCAGCACACCATCATCTTCAAATCTGCATGCAGATGCCTTTGCTCCTGAACACCACCCCGGATAATTCAGGTTATTTGCTTTTTCCTCCATCGCATCACTCTTAATATGTGAATGACTGTAAAATAATATATTCGGAAGCAGATAGGTATCCTTCGCATCACTATGATATACCGACTCCGGTTTCCCTGTATCAACATTATAATAACTAAGCTGTGTATATTCCGGTCCGATATCCAGTCCCAAATATAACTTCATTTCGCCCATGTCTGTTTCCTCCATTATAATATAATCAGGTTTTCTTCAAAAAAATGCGTATTGTTCAAATATGTGTCCATTGCCTGTATCAGTTCCTGGTCGTTCCTTGTTTCCTGACTAATCAGCATACTGTTAATCAGTTCAAACCTGTCGCTTGTTTTTCCATGAAACGTAGTATTCTTCAAAATATCACTTTCCACGATTGCAGACGTACCATAAACGCCGTCAATCGAGTAAATAAGGGACTCTCCATGAAACACAACGACTTCTTTTACATAGATACCCGGTATAATTTCTTCCATTCTTTCTGATTTATATTGCGCCATGCTATGGCTTTCCTGACCAAAGCTATAGCTTACCCATACCTGCTTACCGCTTTCACCTTTAAATATCAGATATGTTTTAAACTTCATGTCCAGTGGTATCGCCGCAAAATTAGCAAATTCCCTGAAAAACGGCAATATCTTACACGCATCTATAAACAGCTTTACATTTTCCCGTATCCATTCCCGCTGCTCCTCATTGTATCTGCCGCCGCATTTACTGAAATAATACAAAAGCGACATGCGTGATATCTCATCATTTATATTCTTTTTGGCAATCTCGGTATACAGATTTTCCATTATATGAGCAGGAAGCTGCATGTCCTTTATTAAATATTGATACGCGCAATACTTCAGAAATGCCTTTACCACCATTCCTCTGCTTCTGCCTCTGTAATACACTTCAAATATATCATATATCGACTCTGCATATCCCTTTGCAAACATCATCTGGGCAAGTATATTTTCAGACAGCATATCAATATTTCTGTAGTTCGTATTAACGGATTTGAAAAGCGTCGCCATCTCATCCAGAGAGCCATTATAATTATTGATAAGAAATGACAATATCTTATGGCCTGCATAACCGCGTCTGTATATATACACACAGATGGCTATTAAAATCCTGTCCTCCAAATGCTGATTTTCCTCTATAGCATACTCCGCAATTTTAATAAGCTCGTCTATATCTACATCCATAAACCCAAATCTGTGTATTCCCTCAAAAGCCTGCTCATACATCCGAAGAGAGATGTAATAGGTAATGATTCGTTCCGCATCCGAAGTTCCTACATAGTCCAAATCTATCCGGGACAAATATTTCTGCAGAATATCAACATCATAATTCTCATGATAATATTCTACCATATGAAGTAACGCCTTCTGCTTTACGGCATAACTTACTTCTTTGCATGAAGCGATATCCCTTGCTAAGTTTATTTCCCCTGCATCCTTATATGTAAATTCATCGATTTCATTATACTGATGAAGCAGCAGTCTGTAATCTCCCGGTGTATATTCCCTGCATATATCAAAATAGCTCTTTTCATCAACAATACGCTCCAGCCTGTATGGAATCGTATTGATATATCTTCCGCCCCGGTTATCAAGAAGCGTTATAATTGCAGACTCCGAAACAATCTCAACATAAGCCTCTCCATTTATAACAGGTATCTTCTCTTCTTTCTCAAGCTCCTGATGCGCTACTATAATGGCCTCTATGTTTTTATTGTCGCATACAAACTTTCTTTTAAATATAATATTTATCAATTTTGCTGCAAATTCAGGCTTTACATTTTCAGGCTCTAAAAATTCATCATATATAACCGTAAGGTCATCATTCACAACCCCCTTGACAATCATCCGCTCCATAAAATCTTCTATCGATGGGATGTAGTCATGGTATACACTCATATTGTATTCTTTATTATATATCACATTTGCATACAGATAGGAAAGTTCCTCGTCTGTAAGTGTATTCTTATAATTAAAGTATCGGAGGATAGCCTGCGGAATCACCTCATAATGCTTTTTATCAATACTTTTTATATAACATTCATTCAATCCTACAATCTTAATATCCGCTTCCGCAGCCAGCTTATAATACCTGTGATATACCGTATCTGTCATCTTATTTCCTACCAGAATATTGCAGATGGTATTTAAGGTATCCATATCCTTCTTCAGGGAATAAATGCTCTCTAACATCTTAAAAGCATGTTCATCATAATTTTTAAGCCGCGACGCTGTCTTTACAAATTCCACAACCACATCATCTGATATAAATTCATTCCTCATTCCCCAACGGACTGCCGATATCTCAAGCGGCGCAATCTTTTTCATCATAAGCGGCTGCTTATTAAACATATCGCAGATTTCAAAATAAATCACAGGGCTGTTTATCCCTTCATTGTAAAGCTTTTGGATATCTTCATACAGCAGCCATTTGTCTTCTGTATAAGAAAGGTCTACAAATAAAAGCAGCCAGAAATAAAACAGTCTGTTGCCACCCTTATTAAACTTTTTCCTTATAAGCCTTGCAGCCGCATCAATCACAGGTCTTTCTCTGCTTATCAATGCCTTCAGATAACTATAATAACATTGTTCCATATCAGACAGGTTCTCAAAACTCGTATCAGCATCGATACGGACAAATTCCTGTTTCACATATTCTACCCTGCCATCTAAAATATACATATGGAACATGGCAAGCTTATACATATTATCCTCAGGTTGATATTTCAGCAGCGTTTCAAGGGCATCCCTTGTTGTTTCTGTATATTCCGCAAGCTTTATTTTATCTGTCCTGAAATCTATATATGACCTGATTAAAGCATCTGTACTCTGCTTTATCATCGCATTTCTATGCCTGTTTTTCGGCATCTCTTTCACTGTATCAGGTCTTACAATATTAATCTTTACCTTTATATTCTGATAGGCATTCCAAAAGCTGATATAACCGGTATTAATACCTTCCGGTATTTTCTTCGGGTCGATAAGGAAATTCAGCCGAAATGTATTTCCCTCAAAGTCTGCCCCGCTTATTTTGTTTTTCTCCGGTATCAGGAAATCACTGTCTGAACGAATCCCGGTATGCGTATATCCCCATGTATTTTTATTGATGGAAATCGTAGCCCGCACAAGTTCCTTCGGCATCTCTATCAATATTTCTTTTTGATTGGCAGTCAGTGTAAGCCCTCTTTTTTTATGGGTATAAATAAGGAACTCTTCCATCGCCTGATTGATGGATAACGACAAATTAAGCGTATCATAAACCCGTCTTAAGTTATCATCATTTCCTATAAAAGTCCTTACAAACTCTTCACTTCCAAATATTCTGATGGCAAGTTCCCAATCTTCCTCAGCAAGCGCTGCAAACTGAAACAAGTCGCCCACTTTCCGGCCCTCAAGCTCTATATAGGGTTCTACAACCGATATCTTATATGGGATTTTAAACTCTCCGCCGTCTGTAATAATGTTGATATTCCCCTTGAAGGACTTTCCCTTTTCAAGCCCTCCTGCATTAAAGGAATAATTCACAGTATTCTTTTTCCCAACGAATGTATGGCTTTCAAAGTCCATAAGATACCTGCTGTCATATACCATCAGCTTAACAGGTATATTATTTTCAGACCTCACCTGAAAAGAACCCCGGTATACGGAATGGGCTTCCACAAAAAGCGTAAGCTCACTGACGGATATGGACACTTCCGGTCTGTCTACATTAAATTCTCCTTTAGCATACTGTTCTACTATTCCCTTCATCGCTAATTTCTCCCAAAAAACAAGTATTAGTCTTGTATTTAAACTCTACAGTCGGTATAATTATACCAAAAGACGTATATTTTTGATTATAACAAAATATTGCTTTTTTTGAAACATCAATATAGAAAAAGAGGGATTTTTTTATGAAAAATGCAAATTTTAATCTTTCTGCGGGCAATCTGATTGAGCAGTATGAAACGGTACGTTTCGACCTCAATTTGAATCCGCTTGGAATTCCGAAATCTGTTATAACGACTGTTTCAAATAATATATCCGGTTTAAACAGATATCCTGATACCGACTATAAACTACTAAAGGACAGCATTTCCGAATATACGAAAGCCGCCTGTGATAATATCGTCATAGGAAGCAGTTCTTATGAATTTATAAAACTGCTTATCGAGTTTAACAACCCGAAAAAGGCGCTTCTCATATCTCCGGGGTTACAGAATTATGAGAATATATTAAAGCTGAATGGCTGTGAAATCATTTATTATAACACGAATGACGAAGATGATTTTATACTTGATATCGCGGACTTCATATCGTCTTTAAATGAAAGTCTTGATATGGTATTTATTTCCAATCCAAATGGAACGACCTCGTCTGCTATAGACCGGGAATCCATTGAATTTATCGCAAAAATCTGCAAAGGCAATGACATATTCCTTGTTATCGATGAAGAATATATCGAATTTGTAAAAGATTACAGTGAATATACCGCCATACCGCTTATTGATGCGTATGATAATATGGCAGTCCTTCGTAATACAACAAAGTTTTTTGCAGTACCGGGTCTTCGGCTTGCATATGCCCTGATATCCAATTCCGTATTTAAGAAAACACTTGATATCGCAGGCTTTCCCTATTCCATCAACAATATGGCTTATGCCGCGGGTATCGAAATGTTTCAGGATGCTGATTATATAAACAGCTCCCATTCTGTCATCAATACAGAGCGCAATCTTGTTTATGCCGCACTTACATCCTGTAAGACCATAAAACTTTACAAACCGGATGCGAATTTTATACTAATCAAGCTTTTAAAAGATGATATCACTGCCGGTGACGTTGTTGAATATCTTTCAAACAAAGGATTATGCATCAGAAGCTGTGCTGACATCTATGGTTTAAATAACAAATATATCCGTTTTTGTTTTATGAACCCTAAGCAGAATGATTTGCTTGTAAATACGCTTCTTGAGATTGTATAATATAATTACTTACTAAAATAATAAAAAGGAGAACACTATGCAAAACGAAACGATTAAAATTTTTTCTTCATACAATAATACACTTGATATTAAAGTAGTCAATGGACACTTTGCAACAAACCATTCCCATATCAACCAATATATTGATATGACAACAATTAAGGTAAGACGGAAGATGGCGCTTGCTGCCGCCCGTTCTATGGCGACAGAATATATGGCGTCAAGTATTGTCGATACCATCGTATGTATGGATGGAACAGAAGTCATCGGCGCTTATCTTGCTGACGCGCTTACCGATAACGGTATCGTATCGATGAACCAGCACCAGACCATCTATATCGTAACACCGGAGGTTCATTCATCAGGTCAGCTCATATTCAGAGATAACCTTCAGCCTATGATAAAAGGCAAGCATGTTCTTCTTCTGCTGGCTTCTGCCACAACAGGCAAAACGATTAAGAAGAGCCTTGAATGTATCGAATATTACGGTGGAAGCATAACCGGTATTTCTGCTATCTTTTCTGCTACACCTGAAGTAAATGGTTATCCTATTCATACTTTATTTGATACCAAAGAGCTTCCCGACTATAAGACATATTCTCATGACGAATGTCCAATGTGTAAGGCAGGCAGCAAAATAGAAGCGATTGTCAACAGCTATGGCTATTCTGCTCTATAAATGGTTTTTAACAAAACAAAGGACATTAAACACCCGGCTTTTACACGCCGATGTTTAATGTCCTCTTTTTTATGATAGCGGTCCATTTCCGTCGTTTAACCGTCAATCATTTTTTATATCTCTATTTTGAAGTTTTCACAGTTCCTTTATAACCGGATTTCCGAAGAAGCTTTTTATAACTGTTTTTCTGGTTTTTCGGTACGATTATGGTTGCTTTTTTATGAACCGTCGAAAATGAACCTTTTCCAATCTTCCTCAGTTTTACCGCCTTAACTGTTATACGTTTCAGCTTTGAACATGACTTAAATGCATTTTTTTCAACAGCAGTCACCTTAAAGGTATATCCCTTTATCTTAACTGTATCAGGTATCGTAACCTTTGTAAGCTTCTTGTTGTTTAATTTAACTACAGATACTGTTCCGCCTTTTTTTGCAGATTTGGTAATCTTGTAAGTAATATTTCCAACCTTTACCTTACTGTTTTTCTTCGGAAGCGATGGCACTTTGATTATAACCTTTGTCCTTGCCCCGCCGCCATCATTTGCAGTAATCGTTATCGTCGCCTTCATCCCCGGCTTTGCATTATTTAATACTCTTACAACGCCCTTTGAACTTACTGTTATATATTTAGGGGCGCTTGATTCATACTGAAAATCTGCTTCCGGCACCGCAGGTTCTGTCTTTGAAACGATTTTGTAGGATTTTCCAATCTCAACAACAGCGCTGCTTACTGTTGAAATCCCAGTGATATATGGCCTTGCTTTCAGCTCTATCGTAAAGCCATTCTGATATTGGTATGCAGGTGCGACAAACGAATAGTTCTGATTTTCATCCGCCTTAACCGCTTTACCATTCACCTTAAATGACGAAACATAACAGTCCGTTAAAATAGAAGGTTGATAGCTTATAATATCACTTGGCAGCCATGCATATGCGGCATTATCAAACCAGCTATACTCATCGCAAATCAGTGTTGGTTTCATACAGGCGCTATCCACAGAAAACGAATACTGTTCGGTCTCGCCTATATTATTACCCGCATCTACAAGGAGCAGACACTTATCTCCATGTACCGTTCCGCAGTATCCCTTATCCTTTATCATATTACTGTCTATCGAATAGCCGCTGCTCTCATATTTATCTGATTTTACATTATAGAAATATATATTTCCTAATTTATCAGCGCTATTTCCAATATAAACGATATCGTCCTTCGCACCGCCAATATTACAATTATAATACATGAGCGGCGTAGTATTCTTCCCCTTGCCTGCTAAATATCTGCCATTTGCAGCAACCCTGGTTATAACAGCAGATGACTTTTTCCATGACGAACCATCATAGATAAGATTGGCAGGATATTCTCCTGTTGTATCACAACAGCCAAGCGTAACAACCAGTTTCCCGCCTGACTGCATCGCTTTACTAAAAGCACGTCCCTCAGGCAGGGATACCTCCTTCGTCCATTTCTTCGTCATCAAATCATACGAATATACATCAGTTCCAAAATCCATTTTATATTCATCCAGACCGCCCATAAGAAACAGTCTGCCATTATACACGCCTAATATCATATTGCCATATTCCGTAAAGGCATCCGGAATATCGGAAACTTTATTCCAACCACCGTCTATAGAAAAATTTACCAGTATACTTTCAGTAGTAAATTCGGCATCCAATGTCAATATCCTGTATAACCCATCGCTTGTACACACAATATTCGATTCAGGATGTATCTCATAATTGAGATATGTCTGATATTTGTCACCAAAAACCTCGTAGCCATATTTATATGAGAAGCTTCTCCACTCATCATATTCATACCCACTACTGTTTACATTTACGAGACCATCCGAATTGATGTTATACAATTGATTTCCATCCGACAGTACCTCATTTCCTTCCAGTTCACCCAAAATCTTACCTGCGTCCGAAAGTTTTTTGCCATCTGAAAAATAAAAAGTGCGTTCTATCCTGTCTTCGCCTTTTTCAATAACAAGATTCATATTCATATTCATCCACTGACTGACCGGAACAATCATTTTTTCACCTGTATTCGATAGTACCGGTATGCGCTCCCCATTTATTGTAAGCACTGCACCATCAAGGAACTTTCCATCAATCTGTATATTCTTATCTTCATCCAGATAGATATCACTGACACTCATTCTCGGATTATCCAGCATTGCAAAATCAAGCATTCCGCCCGTTGCAACGAAACCAGAAAGGGTTGAGAGCCTTCTGCTGCAGCTAAACAATATCGCCTTTCTTGATAATGCGCCTTCCTCAGGATATGCTTGTGAAATCGCTGCTATTGCACCTGTCACATATGGCGCTGCCATCGATGTTCCATTATAAAAATCATATTTTCCAAATGTTTTGGAATCCACATCTGACTTGCTGACTGCCAAATCATCAATATACAGGGTATAATCTCCATCTGCCGCCGCCATAATCTGCAGCACCAGCATATTCTTCGATGCCTTTTTTACCTTTGGCGCAATCATCTCGGATATATGTCCCCAATAATTACCGGAATAGACACCACCCAGCATTTTCAGTGATGCTGAATTTAAGTCCGGTGTCCCATCGGATTTATATTCTCCTGAATACAAAATTGCCACACTGTCTCCATATCCCCTTGCGACCGAACCTTCCCCCGGTTGATTGTCATGCTCAAATCTCAGCATCGAGCTTGCATATACAGGAAAATTAGACAAAGTTCCGTCATATGGAATAATCAGACTGTATACGCCATCCTCTTCTGCATCGGATATCGTCCACTTCAGAGACTTTCCGCCCGTTTTTCCTACATAGTTCCTGTCCGTAATCTCTATTTTTGAAACTGCATCCCCCGCTACATCTACTTCGTAATCAACAGTTGATTCTTCCTCAAAACCATTATAATAATTGCATGTTATCTTTCTATGTGCTTCCGAATAAATACCCGGATTAAAACAATCGTAGGAAACACTTGACAATATATCTGTTCCCGGCGCCGCTATATCAACATTCTTCGCACCATAATTTGAAAATCCTGCCAATTCCCCTTTTTCATTTGCTGCTGCAACGGAAATAATATATGGGCTGTCTATATTTGCAGGAATCACTTCTTCCGCATCATTATTTAAGCTTTCATTTCCTGCTGAACATACTGAAACAGCGCCGGCCTTTCCGACCAAATCTACAAGTTCTGCAAATATTATGTCTGTTTCTTCGGCGCGTCCTCCCCATGAATTATTGACAGCGACAACATTTACGCCCAACTGCTGCGCCCGATATATGTAATTATAAGCCCCTATCGCTTCTATTCCTGAGCCATAACCATCTTCGTCAAATACCTTGATTGCCATAATCTTTATGTTATCCGATGCAACTACACCGGATATCCCGCTTCCATCATTTGACAAACCTGCCATAACACCAGAGCAATGTGTCCCATGCCCATTATCATCCATCGGGTCGGCATCATGATTTACCATATCATATCCATGTTCACCGCTTAATTTGCTCGACGGCAGTGGATTATTCCATACTACAGATGCCAAATCAGGATGTGTATAATCCATACCGGTATCAACAACCGCAATTACCTTCTCTCCGGTGTCAGTATTCTCAACAGCATTTATTTTGTCAGCTTTGATATCAATCCCGACTGTTCCGCCGTTCTGACCTTCATTATGAAGCCCCCACTGATAATCTGAATAATCATCATCTAAAATATGATAATAATAATTTGGTTCTGCCTTCATAATATCACTTCGATTACTATACATATTCACAAGCTGCTCTGTCGTATAGATATCGGACTTAACAAGTGAAACATACACATTTTCCACAGATGCAAGCTCTGCCGAACCTGCATCGTTCATAGACACACCTTCAAATGTATATGTCTGAACCACCTCTGTATCCGAACTTGCAAGTTCTGCACCCGGCTCGGAAGCTCTATACATGATGATAGCCTGTCCGTCAGCGTAATTTTTCTCCCCCTCTTCATCGTTCTGAACGACCTTCGTATCTATCTTCTCTGATACTTTATAAAATTCCCGGGCGGATACCCTGCTTGTCATTCCCGCTGTCAAAGCTGCTGCAAATGCAGTCGTTATAACAGCCTTTTTTAATATGCGTCTCATAAAACAAATTCCTCCTTTAATTAAACTGAACGGTATCTGCTACCTGGCTGTATGTCCTCCATTTGGAATACTATCATGGACTTAATGGGAAACATTCCTTACTGCCTCCTCAATGTCCGATGAATATTGCTTAACCTTTTTCTCTGATACTTTATCGGAAAAAGTCCCGGCTACGATTAACATTTCATCTGTTTCACCCATTACATACAACTCAACACGCCCAACTTCCTCACCAATCGTCTGTTGATACGAAATCTTATATGTTTCCAAAGAACAGTTCTCTAATTTTTCGCAATTGTAATCTTCAATTTTATAACCATTCTTCAATTGAACTTCCATGTAAGCCACATACCCGGAAACACTTAATCCTGTTGACGTACTCTCGTCTACTACCAGACCACTTTCTCCATCCTCGGTATAATAATATAAGTCGGCATCAAAACTACCATTTGAACTTTCCTCTTTACAAAATTCTCCCGGAATGTCGATAGCATAATTTTCAAGTTCCACTCTCTTGGACGCTTTGTCACTACACCCCGTTGTCAGCATTATCATACCTGCTAAACCAAACGCGAACAGCTTTTTCATATGACACCCTTTCTTATTCCCATGCTTCTTCTCTTCATTCATTTTTCCTCAATCTCCTTTCTCTATGCAGCCCTAGCGAATCACAAATGTATCAAGTATGCTATGAATTTCCTTCTCTGTAAGATTATTAAATGAAATATATCCAAAATAATCATCATACGCTACCATTACAACTGTCGTTACGAGCCTGCCTGCTTCATCCTCCGTAATCTCATCTACCAACGTAAATTCATAACCGGATGCAGCGGTATACTTTCTTTCGTTATTCTTATTTTCAATTTTGATACTATGCCTCTCATCACCTGAAACATTTCCCCTTATCACACTTTCAGATACAAAAAACGAACCATCATGATACAGGATACAGGAATCCACGCAATATTCTTTAAAATCTTCGGCTTCTGTAACAACATATGTTGCGCTTGCAGTATTCTCATAAGTTTTACTAAACCAATTATCCAGCCCGGCATCTGAAACAGCCGTTGCATACTCTTCGTAGGTATAATACGTATTGGTGATATTACCATTTAAAATCTGTACATCCTTCGTAATCCACTTTACCGTTTCATCCCCATCCTCATGACTTACCTCCTTTATCTGAACCGCCTCCTCATCAGCAGCAATTGCAGCATCATCGTCATCATCCAGAGGACCTGTTGAAATAGCATGTTCACTGACAAAAGCTTTCTTAATAAGCCTGCTGGCAGCATATACGCCCATAGAACCCACACAGATAACAGCGATAAAAATTGCGACTACTCTCGCCAGGACAAATACGAGCCGCCTGTGGTTTTCGCACTTTGCCCCTTTATTCAAAATTTTTTGATTTGTCTCTCTGCTTGGTGAAATATCCGGTTTCAGTGCTTCCTCAAGTAAAATATCCATATCATCTTTTATCATCTTTTATCAACCTCTCTCTTAATCTTTCCTTAGCCTGATGTATTCTGCTTTTTACAGTGCCTGACGGAATGTTCAGTGAAGCCGCAATCTCATCCACTGACAGTTCTTCCATATAACGCATCAGAATAACCACCTTCATCTTATCCGGAAGCTCGTATACAAGTTTTCTGACCAGTTCTATTTTATCCCGCCTGACAAGCTCCTCGTAAGCAGTTTCTGCTTCATCTGCAATCTGTTCCATATCCTTACCTTGCAGATAAACAATATCCGCTTTCTTTTTTCTCCATAAATACTTTCTTTTATGGTTGTTCCAAATGTTTGCTGCGATAGAAACCAGATAAGCCTTTGGATTTCTGTCATCATCCAACTCATTCTTTTCTATGGCAACAAGAAATGTCTGCTGATACAAGTCATCTGCATCCTCTTTGTTTCTTGTAAGATATATACAGAACGAATAGACATCCTTGCCATATTCTTTTATATATTTTTCAATCTGCTTTAAGTTCATGTTTTTCTCCATATCCGACGTCAAAATAGGACTTAACATTGCCCTTCACTTATATATTTTCATACATTTCCCAAAAGTTCATTCTTTTATAAAAAAAGACTCACAGCAATGTCATTCAGTAAATGACATGAACCGTAAGCCCTTTCTTTATCATATATATGTTTTTACTCAGATACCGCTTCTGATGTGTCCTCTGTACTTGCCGCTTCTGTGCTTTCTACCTGTACTGCGCTGTTCATCAGATAATCAAGAACCTTCTCTTCTGTTGCATAGAAGAATATATCCGATGAAGTATAATATTTATCAAATTCGGCTTCATCTTCTACCTGATTTTTCTCCATCATCTCAGCCTTGCATTTCTTTATTTCATCATCAGTTGGTATTATATTTTCCTTGTCCGCTATATCACATACAACAATCTTCTCTTTCATAACCGCCTCAACCGTCGTTGTAAGAAATTCAAGAAAATCCGGCTCTGTCGTATAGCCATAGAAGTACATAAGATATGTCTGCATATCAATCCCATAATTCGTGGATGCCGACTGTATATTATTTAAAATGCTTTCTACATAATCCTGCGCTTCATTTTCAGGATACTTTTCATATACAGTTTTGTCTATAATCGCCTTTAAAACGCTTGTTCTGTCGGCTTCATCCGCACTGTCATTTTTCTTACTCTGAAGGTCATCTGTAAGATACTTCGTATAGTCATCTGTTGTTGTATATTCTTCATTGGTTGCCTTTTTTACAAGTTCATCTGTATATTCCGGAATGTTCGTTACTGATATATAATTAACAGTCACCTCATATACTGCATCTTTACCGGCAACCCCTTCATCCGCATAATCATCAGGATATGATATCGTTATTGTTTTTGAAGTTCCCGGAAGAACCCCGATAAGATTATCATCAAAACCGGTTCCAAGCGCATCTTCTCCGACTGTCAATGTATAATCCTCATTCGTATTATAATCAGCGCCATCGACTTTCTCGACATAGCTGATATTTACTTTATCCCCATCTGCAATACTGCTTGTCTTGTCCTCTATCGTTTCAGCGTTATTATTACAAAAGCTTTCAATCGCTCCATCAATATCCTCCTGCGTTATCTCCCTTGACGCCGGGACATACTCCACTCCTGTATAGTCCTTTACGTCAGCACATTTTGAATATCTTCTTATTATGCTTTTATTCGATTTTTCACATGCAGTAAGCGCACCCATACAAAATACTGCGGCCGCAGCCAGTGCAAGTATCTTACATCTTCTCATCTTCGTTCTCCTTCTCCTTTATCAAAACTGCCTACTCAGCTTCGGTAGCTGCTTCTGTTGCAGCAGTACTGTTCTGATTGGTTTCTGCTTTATTGACTCCGTTATCCATCATGAACTGCATAACCTTATCCGCAAGCGTATAGTATTTGATATCATTTTCTGCGTAATAGCTCTTTACCTCATCTTCACTTGTATGATTATCAGAAGCCATCTTCTTTACAAATTCAGCTTCCTCCTTATCATCGATTGTAATGTTTTCAGCCATCGCGATTGCACATACCACCATTTTTTCTTTCAAGGTTTCTTCACAGACAGACTTAACATATTTGTCAAATTCCGTCTCGTCGCTATATCCATAATAATAGCTTATATAGGTTGCATAATCAATATTATAAGCCGCCGCCTGTTCCTGGATAGACGTTTTTATTTCATCAGCCATAGAATTCACTTCATCTTCTGAAAGATTATCGATTGTAGCGCTGTTTATCGCATTTACCATAATCAGGTTCTGAGCGCTTGAAAGAGCCGCCGCATCGTTACTCGTCTGGAGCGCTTCCCTTATCGACTTCTCATAATCAGCCGTATTGCTGTAATCGGTATTCTTGGATACAAGTTCATCATTATATTCTGCTTCAACAGGTACTTTTATATAATTGACTGTCGTTGCAAATACTGCCTCTTTTCCATTCAGCTCATCTTTTCCATAATTTTCCGGAAATGTTACTTTTACATCAAACTTATCACCCGCTTTATGTCCTTCTACCTGTTCTTCAAAATTATCAATAAAAGAACCTGAACCCAGTACAAGATCACAGCCCGCGCCATTTGTATCCCCGCCTTCAAATGGGACACCATCAACTGTTCCGACAAAATCGATGTTGACTGTATCACCATCTTTTGTCACGCTCTCCTTATCCTCATTATAAGTTACACATGAATCGACAAATTCCTGAACTTTTTTCTTAACGTCCTCATCTGTAACCTGAACCGGACTATTTTCATATTCAATGCCCTTATAATTTCCAAGTTTTACATCTTTTCCATACTTATTTACATATTCATCAAAGCTCATATTATCAGAAGCATCATTTGGCGTTGCCTTTCCTGCCTCTTCCGTTGATGTTTCCGTAATTTTTCCGGTCTCTTTTTTATCATCACCACAGCCTGTAATCAGCGACATGCTCATAACAAGAGCTGCACCAACAATCAAAGTTTTTCCAAATTTCTTCATAATTAATTACCTCATTTAATATTGTTGTATCATACACCTATCTTTAGGGTTATATCATATATTTATTGAAAAATAAAGTTTTTTTCGCTAATTCATGATTATTTCACAAACATTTTGCCCCAGAGCAGCATCACTTTTTCGCAATCAACGCAACATATTGTGCTTATCAGAAACTTTTTCCAATATTTTGTGTCTTAATATAGACAAACCAGATAGCTGGTGCTATAATCTATATTTGTTGAGGAACACTTTATTTTTATAAACGATTTTAAAACCATTTTGGTTATACAATCGTTAATTTTTTTTGGTTTTTTTGAATTTTCGTCTAAATATGGGTGTTTCTCTAATTACAAGCACAACATTTAGGGGTTGTATGGAGGAGATTGAAGAAATGCAGGTAATCAAAAGAGATGGTCGTGCCGTTTCCTTCGACAGGAGTAAAATTGTTATCGCTATCCAGAAGGCAAATTCTGAGGTAGAGCCTTCAGAGAAAATAAGCGATGATAAAATCGAGGAAATTATAAGCGGTATCGAAGCAAAAAACAGAAAAAGAATGTTAGTTGAAGACATACAGGATATCATTGAACAGAAGCTGATGGCTGACGGTAAGTTTGTTCTTGCCAAAACATATATTATATATCGGTACAGCCGCGAGTTAATCAGAAAAGCAAACACAACAGATGACTCCATCCTAAGTCTTATACAAAACAGAAACAAAGACGTAATGGAGGAAAATTCCAATAAAAATGCCACCGTTGCATCTACACAGCGTGACCTTATCGCCGGCGAAGTATCAAAAGACCTTACAAAACGAATGCTGCTTCCTGAAAAGATTTCAAAAGCGCATGAAACAGGCGCTATTCATTTTCATGACGCCGACTATTTTTTACAGCCGATTTTCAACTGCTGCCTGATTAATATCGGCGATATGCTGGATAACGGAACCGTTATGAACGGAAAGCTTATCGAAAGTCCAAAAAGCTTTCAGGTTGCATGTACCATCGTCACACAGATTATCGCTTCTGTGGCTTCAAGCCAGTACGGCGGCCAGTCTGTTGATGTAAGACACCTCGGCAAATATTTAAGAAAGAGCAGAGATAAATATAAAGCACGCTATACCAAAGATTTTGGGGACAAGCTGGATGCACAGACAATTGACTTCCTGGTAAGCGAAAGACTGAATGACGAGCTTCGGTCAGGCGTACAGACCATCCAGTATCAGATTAATACTTTAATGACTACAAACGGTCAATCACCATTTGTAACCTTATTTTTAAATCTGATACCTGATGATGAATATGTCGAAGAAAATGCTATGATTATAGAAGAAATTCTTCGCCAAAGACTTGAAGGAATTAAAAATGAAGTCGGCGTATATGTTACACCTGCCTTTCCGAAACTTATATATGTTCTGGATGAACACAACTGTTTAAAAGGCGGAAAATATGATTATATCACCAAACTTGCCATTCAATGTTCTGCCAAGAGAATGTACCCTGATTATATATCCGCAAAAAAAATGCGTGAAAATTATGAAGGAAATGTATTCTCCTGTATGGGCTGCCGTTCTTTCCTCTCTCCGTGGAAAGACGAGAATGGCGAATATAAATGGGAAGGACGTTTTAATCAGGGCGTTGTCAGCATCAACCTTCCGCAGATTGGTATTCTTGCCAAAGGTGATGAAGAAAAGTTCTGGGAGCTGCTCGACAAAAGACTGCAGCTTTGTTATGACGCCCTGATGTGCCGCCATAGGGCATTAGAGGGTACAACTTCAGATGTAAGTCCTGTCCACTGGCAATATGGTGCAATCGCAAGACTTAAAAAGGGAGAAGTCATTGACCCGCTTCTCCACAATGGCTACTCAACCATATCACTTGGCTATATCGGTATCTACGAGACTACGATATTGATGAAAGGCGTCAGCCACACTGAGCCTGTGGGAGAAGAGTTTGCACTTCGCGTTATGAATCATCTTCGCGCCGCCTGTGATAAATGGAAAGCAGATACCGGTCTTGGTTTCGGCTTATATGGTACGCCTGCAGAAAGTCTCTGCTACCGTTTTGCAAGACTGGATAAAGAACAATTTGGTACGATTGAAAATGTTACTGACAAGGGATATTATACAAATTCATATCATGTAGATGTCCGGGAAAAGATAGATGCTTTCAGCAAATTCAGATTTGAAAGCCAATTCCAAACCATTTCTTCCGGCGGTGCAATATCCTACGCAGAAATACCAAATATGAGAAATAACCTCGATGCATTGGCAGAAGTTGTCCGCTATATCTATGACAATATACAGTATGCTGAATTTAATACAAAATCTGACTATTGCCATATATGCGGTTATGACGGCGAAATCATCATTAATGATGACGGCGAATGGGAATGTCCGCAATGCGGTAATAAAGATCATGCCAAGATGAATGTTACCAGAAGAACCTGCGGCTATCTGGGAGAAAACTTCTGGAATGTAGGAAAAACAAAGGAACTTGCTTCAAGAGTATTGCATCTGTAAAAACATGGCAGATTTTTCAAAAAACACTTGCGCGATTTGTTTGTATCGGTTATAATATATGCATATAGAAAATTATTTTCTATTATGAATATTTTATAATTGATTTTTAGAAATTATCTGCTATTATAAAAATGTGCATTAATAATTTCAATTTGTATGGTCTGCATGTCGTAGAGGGCAACGCAGGCCATACTTATTTTACGGAGGATTTTATGAACTACGCAGATATAAAATTATGTGATGTTGCAAACGGAGTCGGTATACGCATATCGCTTTTCGTATCAGGATGTACGCACCATTGTAAAAACTGCTTTAATCAGGAAACATGGGACTTTAATTACGGAAAACCTTTTACGGATAATGAAATTGATTATATCATCAAAAATTCGGCTGCCGACTATATAACAGGATTATCCCTCTTAGGCGGAGAACCACTGGAATTTATCAATCAGCAGGGCATCCTTCCGCTTGTAAAAAAATATAAAGAAACATACCCTGACAAGACTATTTGGTGTTATACGGGATATGATTTTGAAAAAGATATTCTTGGAAAGATGGTTCACCAATGGGATTTTACCGATACCCTTTTAAATTATCTGGATGTAATCGTCGATGGTGAATTTATCGAAGAAGAAAAAAGCCTGAATTTGAAATTTAAAGGCTCTGCAAACCAAAGAATCATAGACGTTCCAAAGTCGCTTGCCGAAGGCAAAACGATACTGTGGGATGAGAAAGGAAAATTTTTCTAATATGACTGCTTATACCATCAACATAAAAAAACTGAACGAACATGCCATTATACCGACCTACGGCTCTGAATATGCCGCCGGTGCTGATTTATATGCCTGTATCGATGATACCGTAACTTTTCATCCGGGACAGACCATTCTGATTCCGACAGGAATCGCAATGGAAATTCCTGCCGGTTATGCCGGACTTATCTATGCCAGAAGCGGTCTTGCTTCCAAAAAAGGTCTTGCGCCTGCCAATAAAGTAGGCGTTATCGATGCTGACTACAGAGGCGAAATTATGGTCGCACTCCATAATCATGGAACTTCTCCTGTCAGTATCGAACCGGGAGAACGAATTGCCCAGCTTGTAATAACGCCTTATATAACCGGTATTTTTAACGAAGTAAATGAATTAAGCGATACAATAAGAGGAACCGGTGGTTTTGGTTCCACCGGTTCAAAATAAATTCTTATTCAAATTTTATTTTATTGTAAATCTCATTATTCACACGTTTATTGTAGCTGTAACCTTTGTCCAGCTCCTCTGTCCATGTGGTAATGAGATTTGCATAATATAATCTATCCGCTTCTTCCGTCAGTTTTTCCTTATTTGAAGCTGTCGCCCGTTTATCCGTCAGCGCAGTCATCTGGAATATATGATATCCATATTCTGTCTCTACCACCGGAGAAATATCCCCATCATTCATCCCATACAAAACATCAAGTGCTTCCTGTCCATAAGTATTGATAATTTCTTCTTTACTCATCGTATGGCTTCCTGCATATTTTAAATCATAAGTATATCCAAGAAATGCTATATTCAAATCCGGATTATCCGTTTCTGCCATAATACTTGAATATGCACTGTCCGCCTTTTCTTTCTGCTTCGCTATCCTGTCCGCCGAATACACCACGATATTTCCAAACTGGTCTTCACTGTAACATTCAAAAAACATATCATAAAATGTAGTCATTCGTGCCTGTTCATCGGACACCTCCGTTTCACTGTCACGCATGATATAATCATATACCTTATTCGCAAGCATATTCTCTTTCAGAACTCTTGCTATCGTATCACGTTCCATTCCGACTTCCGCAATCTGCTCATCTGTCAGCCTGCCATAAAATTCATCCGCAGCTTCATCCTGCTCCGATATCTCCTTTTCCGTCAGACTGATTCCACACGCGTCGGCCTTTGTAATGAGCGTTTTTGTTTTCACGATATTCGCAATCACTTCTTTTCTTGCTGCATCTTCTACGTCCATCTCCAGTCCGTCATCCGTTGTTATACTTTCATTCCAGACCTTCGCACCATATTTTTGTTCATATTCATCAATCGTAGTCTGTACATATATATAGACCTCATCGAGATAGATTTTTTCATTATTATATTCAAATACTACCTCTTTTCCGGCTTCATCCCCACCGCTGCCGCATCCCGCAAGCGACATGACAGCAAACAGCATACACATCACATATATCAGCTTTTTCAAAATCGTTTCCTCCATCTGCCACAAACGCAATATCTAATCAATAACTGTATTTTATATCCATTATTCACGAATTACAAGAGAAGAAATGTCCTGTAAAACAGTTTCAACCTGCTCCCATATATCTTTTTCCCCAAGATGACCTGTTTTCAGAATAAAATATGGTGTTTTTCCAAGTTCAAAACGCATTTTCCCATAATACTTTTTGAGCATATGGTCGATTTCATCCGTATCAATCTTTGCATTTTCATACATGCCAAATCTAAGTTCATTTCCATTCAGGGTAATACTTGTAATATACAATTGATTTGCCCTCGCCCGAAGGAGTGAAATATCCATAAGCCCGACGACTTCTTTCGGCATATCACCAAAACGGTCTGTCATCTCATCAATCAGGTCTTCATACGCTTCCCTTCCATCAATCTGTGAAATCCGTTTGTACAAATCTAATTTGACAAATTCATTTCTGACATATTCTGCCGGAATATATGCATCAAACGGAAGCTGTACCGTCGTTTCAAAACGTTCCTGAACCTTCTCGCCTTTCAATCTCCTCACTTCATCATTCAGCATCTTGCAGTAAAGGTCATATCCTACAGCTTCCATATGACCGGACTGGTCTGCACCAAGTATATTGCCGGCTCCCCGTATCTCCAAATCCTTCATAGACACCTTAATCCCCGAACCGAGGTCTGTAAATTCCCGGATGGCTTTCAGCCGCTTCTCGGCAGTTTCTTTAATCAGCTTATCCCGTTTATACATCAGGAAGGCATATGCCGCCCTGTCAGAACGACCGACTCTTCCTCTAAGCTGATATAACTGGGCAAGTCCGAAACGGTCTGCATCATGTATAATCATCGTATTTGCATTTGGTATATCAAGCCCCGTTTCGATAATTGTCGTACATACCAGCACGTCTATTTCATGGTTTACAAATCTGTACATAATATCCTCAAGCTGTCGTTCCGGCATCTGACCATGCGCATATTCAATACGCGCTTCCGGCACAACCTGAAGCAATTCCCTTGTTATCTCTTCTATATTATTTACCCTGTTATAAACATAGTATACCTGCCCATTCCTTGCCAGTTCCCTTCTTATCGCTTCTCTTACCAGCTCGTAATCATGTTCCAGCACATATGTCTGTATGGCGCGTCTGTCTACCGGTGCTTCTTCAAGTACACTCATATCACGAATACCGATAAGGCTCATATGCAGCGTTCTCGGAATCGGTGTCGCTGTCAGCGTCAGCACATCTACATTTGTCTTTAACTGCTTGATTTTCTCCTTATGCGTTACGCCAAAGCGCTGTTCCTCATCGATAATCAAAAGCCCCAGATTTTTAAATTCAATATCCTTAGACAGCAGCCGGTGTGTTCCGATTACAATATCTACTCTTCCCGCCTTTAAATCCCGAACGGTTTCTTTAATCTCTTTTGTACTGCAAAATCTACACAGAAGCCGCACCTCTACAGGAAAATCCTTCATTCTTTCTTGAAAGGTATGATAATGCTGCTCCGCAAGGATGGTGGTCGGCACAAGATATGCCACCTGTCGGCTGTCACCGACTGCCTTAAAGGCAGCCCGGATTGCAATCTCTGTTTTTCCATAACCAACATCACCGCAAATCAGTCTGTCCATAATCTTCGTGCTTTCCATATCTGATTTTGTCTCATTGATAGCCTTAAGCTGGTCCTCTGTTTCTTCGTATGGGAACAATTCTTCAAATTCTCTCTGCCATACGGAGTCAGCAGAATACTGAAATCCTTTTTGTGCCTGACGTTTTGCATACAGCTCCACTAAATCTTTCGCAATCGAAGCAACATGACCTTGTACGCGTTTCCTTGTCTTTTCCCATTCACCTGTACCAAGCTTATTAAGCTTCGGTTTTCTTCCCTCTTTATCAGAGAACTTTTGTATATTGTCCGTTTCCGATGCCAGAACATACAGCTTTCCGCCGCCGGCATACTCTATCGTTATATAGTCTTTTAATACTCTGTCGACTTCAACTTTTTCAATTCCCCGGTATATTCCCACACCGTATTTCTCGTGAATGACATAATCGCCTACGCTGATATCTTCAAAGCTCTTTATCACCTCTCCTGCATATTGGCTCTTATGTTTATTCTTCTTCTTAACATTGCTTCTTGTGGTAAATATATCGCCCTCACTTATGACCGCAAGCTTAAGCTCCGGAAATTCAAATCCTGCCCGCAGTCTTCCGGTTGTCACCATCATTTCCCGGTCTTCAAGCAATCTTTCTGTATCATCTGAAAAGAAGCACGCAACATCACTGTTCATCAGGTTATCTGCAAGCCGTTTCGCTCTTGTAGCAGAAGGTGAAACCAGTATGATACGGTAATTTTCCGCTTTCCACTTTTTAATATCGGAAATCAGCATATCAAAGCTGTTTTTATACGATACAACCGATTTGCTTTCAAATTCTATCCTGTGTTTCTCTTGAATATAACAATCCGTTCGCGGCAATAGTGAAAAAGTCAAAAGCCTGTATTTTTCCATACAGCTTACAATATATTCAAAATTGAAAAGCAGTTTTAACTGGTTTGGTAATATATAACCACCGGAAAGCCTGCTCTCCATACTTTCCAAAAAACCTGCATAATATTCCAGCCCTTTGTCTGAAACCTTATGCGGTTCATCAATGATAATAACTGCATCCTTCGGAAGACATTCGGCAAGCGATACAGTACGGCTATAGAAGTAGTCAACATATCCATCCACACTGGCGGCGGCATTAAACTCTACAAGCTGTTCCTTTAACCCATCTATCGTACGATTCAGTCTTGCATATGCTTCTGTCCTGAAATCGATTTTTAATTTTTCTGCATACGACTTCTTTTCCAGCTCTATCTTCTTTATGCCGGCAGCAATTCGTCTTTTTGAAAGAACCATCTCACTTGCAGGATAGATGTCAAGCGCATCAACAGACTCTATAGAACGCTGACTTTCTACATCAAAGCTTCTAATCGTGTCTATTTCGGTATCCCACAACTCTATTCTATAAGGACATTCCTCCGTAAGCGGGAATATATCAAGAATACCGCCCCTTACTGCAAATTGTCCCACACCGTCTACACTGTCATTCTTTTCATAGCCAAGTTCCACAAGACGTACTTTTAACTGCTCTATATCAATATGCGTTGCAGCGCGAAGCTTTATAATGTTATTTTCGATATAAGAAAGTTCCGGTATCTTATCCATAAGGGCATCCACCGTAAGGATAATCGTACAAGGAAGTCCGCATATCAGGCGCTTAAATATCTCCATACGCCTTCTCGGTATCGAATTTCCATGTATGTCTGCACTAAAAAACAAGATATCTTTTGACGGATATATATATACCTCTTTGTCATAGAAACGAAAATCTTCATAAAGCTGGTTCGCCCGCTTATCATCATATGTTACAACAAGCCTGACATTCGCCTTATCCGTAAGCCCTTCCATAAGGTATACTCTGTCCGTTTCATCAGCGCCTACAACACCACATCTTCCATCTTTATTTAAAAATTCCATAATCTGACGATATTTATCGAATTGCTGTAGTCTCTTAATCAATGTATTCATAATATACCCCACCTTATCCCAAACACTTACGCTCCATTAAATCTGTTCATGGCTTTTGCTGCACCGTCCCTGATAATCAATGCTGCTGCATCACATGCCTTCGTACAGCCCTCCCTGATAAAAGGTAAATCTTCTTTGCCAAAACGTGACAATACATAATCAGCCAAATCCATGTTCTTTGGTTTTGCGCCAACCCCGACGCGTATTCTGACAAAGTCCTGGCTGCCAAGATGTAAAATAATATTTTTCATTCCATTATGACCGCCCGCACTGCCTTTTCCCCTTATGCGGAGTCTGCCTACATCAAGGTCAATATCATCATAAATAACGATAATATCTTCCGGCGCACATTTATAGTAATCCGCAAGCGGCTTGACACTTTCGCCGCTTAAATTCATAAAGGTCTGCGGCATGGCAAGTATCACCTTCTCTCCTTCTATGATACCCCTGCCAAATACTGCCTTATGCTTTTTTTCATGAAGTGGTATATTATATTTCTCCGCCAGCTCATCTATAACCGAAAATCCTATATTATGTCTTGTGCCTGCATATTTTGCCCCCGGATTTCCAAGTCCAACTATTATTTTCATAAACGGTTAATCTCCTTAATATTCACGATATAATCACCTGTTTTGCATTATTTTCTCTGCTTCTGCAAGCTGTTCAAGGGTATTTACACCTCTGATTTCATCGACATTATCCATCGGTATGGCATCTACGCGCAGTCCCATATGTTTGATTATCTCTATCGTATCCGGAAGATAATACTCTCCCTGTGCATTATCATTTGAAATCAGAGACAACGCGGCAAGTAAGGCATCTGCCTTGAAAATGTACATGCCAGAATTCACTTCATGCACCTGTTTTTCGCACTCGTCTGCATCCTTCTCTTCTACAATCTTTGATAATCCATTATCATCTCTTATAATTCTTCCATATCCAAAAGGATTATCCAGAACAGCCGATATAACAGTAACGCCATTTTTCTTTAATCGATGACCGTCTAACGCCTTCTTCAACGTTTCCCCTGTTACAAGCGGCGTATCTCCACAAAGTATCATCACATCTCCGTCTATTCCTATAAATTCAGAAGCACATTTTACTGCATGCCCTGTACCTAATTGTTCTTCCTGAAGTGTATAAGCGATATCATTTTCCCCGTCTGCCTGATTACTATATACATTATGTATACTCGCTTTTACCTCATCTGCCCGGTATCCTACTATAACGCAAATCTTATCTGCGCCTGCGCCCTTCGCTGCTTCAATTGAATAATAAACCATTGGCTTTCCAAGTACCTCATGAACCACCTTTGGTTTATCTGATTTCATTCTCGTTCCCTTTCCTGCTGCCAGTATAACTGCCTTAATCATGATTCTAATCCCTCCGAATGTATTGATATCAATTCCTTCATATATTCTTTTTTGCTGTCACAGCTTATTCATTCTACTTTATTATTAAAATTTATTCAAGCAAATATATGACTGTATCCGATTTTATCAGCAACCATTTTTCTCTTACGGCTCAAAAAAAGAGCTGCCATTTTACCGGCAGCCCTTAAAATTATTCGTCTAAAGATTGTTGATACTTCTCAAGTATCATGCGTTGCAGACGTTCTCTTGTTGCTGTGTTGATTGGATGAGCGATATCCCGATACTCGCCATCGGATGCCTTACGGCTAGGCATTGCAATAAACATGCCCTTATCCCCTTCAATAATCTTTATATCATGAACGACAAATTCGTCATCAATGGTGATGGAAACAACCGCCCTCATCTTACCTTCTTTCTCAACACTTCTTATTCTGATATCTGTGATCTGCACTTGCGTATCCCCCTTATCATTTATCTTACAATGCGTATCTGAAATTCTTCTCAATGACAACTTTTATATCGTCAGGGCTTCCCTGATGAATTGTATTTGCTCTAAGAGTATCCCGGCTCTCAACAATACAATTCTCAATAACAGAGTTATCACCAATATGAACATCATTAAGAATAATTGAATTCCTAATCACACAATTGTTACCCACATATACCTTCTTAAACAATACAGAGTTTTCAACTGTTCCATTTATAATGCATCCACTCGCGATAAGACTATTCTTAACGACAGAATCACCGTTGTATTTTGCAGGTGGAAGATCATCAATCTTTGAATAAATATCAGGATGCTGCTTAAAGAAATAATTTCTTACATCCTTATTCAGGAAATCCATATTGGTTCTGTAATAGGATTCTATCGTTCCAATGTTCCTCCAATAGGTGTCCATCTTATAACCATATATTCTTTTTACATTCTTGTATCTTACAAGTATATCCCTTACAAAATCATTTCTTCCTTCATTTGCACATGTTTCCAAAAGCTCAATCAACTGTCTTCTTCTGATGACATAAACGCCTATCGATACGGTATTGGTTCCTGCAACAAGAGGTTTCTCCTCAAAGTCTATGATTCTGCCATCACCATCCATATTGATTACACCAAATCTGTTGATATCATCTTCTCCCGGCGCTAAATCCTTACATACAACCGTAATATCTGCGCCATTGCTGATATGGTCTTCAAGAACCTTATTATAATCAAGCTTATAAACCCCGTCGCCGGACGCGATAACCACATATGGTTCATGACTTTCCTTAAGGAATTTTATGTTCTGGTATAATGCATCTGCTGTACCCTTGTACCAATAACTGTTCTCTGAAGTAATCGTAGGAGTAAATATATACAGTCCTCCCTGTTTTCTACCGAAATCCCACCATTTGCTTGAATTAAGGTGTTCATTCAGAGAACGCGTATTGTACTGCGTAAATACAGCAACCTTCTGAATATGGGAATTTGTCATATTAGAAAGTGCAAAATCAATTGCTCTGTAGCTGCCTGTAATAGGCATTGCTGCAACTGCTCTCTTTGCGGATAAGTCACCCATCCGATTACTGTTTCCGCCTGCTAATATAATACCTAATGCTCTCATGTCTATTCACCTGCCTTTATAATACTGCCGCCACTCTTAAGTTCTCCATCAGGATAATCCGATATATCCGTAACACCGCATATCGCCGTATTCTTACCAATCGTAACACCATCCGGAACAACTGAGTTCTCACCAATCGTAACAAGTCCAAATGAATAAATCTGAGGCTTCAACTCGTTTTCAACCTCTTTGCCAACACCAAGCTTTGTATTCTTTCCAATCACAACGCCCTCGGCAATAATGGCTTTTTCTATGCATGCGCCATCACCAATCACTGCACCGTTCATAATAATGGAATCTTTTACAACAGCGCCTTCCCCTATGGTTACACATGAACCAATAACAGAATGTTCAACATCGCCATAAATCTCAGTTCCATCACCGATAATACATTTACTTACTTTACTGGCATCATTAATATACTGTGGCGGTATATAATCAGACTTGGTATATATCTTCCAAAATTCCTCGTACAGATTAAATTCAGGAACGATATCAACAAGCTCCATATTGGCCTCCCAATAAGAACCAAGTGTTCCTACATCTTTCCAGTAGCCCTTGAAATCATAAGCACATATCTTCTTTCCATGACTGTGACAATAAGGAATGATATGTTTACCAAAGTCACATCCCGCCTGGTCCTTCATCGTAATAAGCGAATCGCGAAGTACCTTCCAGTTAAAGATATAGATACCCATCGATGCTTTATTACTTCTTGGATTTGCCGGTTTTTCTTCAAACTCCGTTATAATACCGTCATCATCTGTTATTACAACACCAAATCGGCTTGCCTCTTCCCACGGCACCTGATATGTAGCGATTGTAATATCTGCGTTACAGGATTTGTGATAATCCAGCATATGCTCATAATCCATCTTGTATATATGGTCACCGGACAGAATAAGCACATAATCAGGATTATAATAATCAATAAATTCCAAATTCTGGTAAATGGCATTCGCCGTTCCTGTATACCATTCACTATTGTCGCTCTTCTCATATGGTGGAAGAACAGTAACTCCACCTATATTTCTATCCAAATCCCACGGAATACCAATACCAATATGCTGATTCAATCTCAACGGCCTGTACTGTGTCAGTACACCAACTGTATCTACTCCCGAATTAATACAGTTACTAAGCGGGAAATCAATGATTTTGTATTTTCCGCCAAATGCTACTGCCGGCTTCGCAAGATTTGAGGTCAGTACGCCTAAACGGCTACCTTGTCCTCCTGCAAGAAGCATGGCAATCATTTCTTTTTTAATCATAAAGTCACCCCTTCGTAGTAATATAAATTCATTATAACATCTATTTTATAATAAGCAAACTTTTTTATGCACTTTCACAAAAAAAATTAATTATTACATAATTTTTTTGCCTTTTTTTCTTTAAATCAGACATCTTTCGTAAAAAAATAAGTTTTTTTTCATAATTTTGAAAATAATATTTGAGCAAAAAATATATTCACAAGTCTAAATAACTAATTGAATTTCAATTTCAGTACCGTTATAATAAAGACAGCAATAACAAAGGAGAAATGACATGTCAGAAATATTAGTTAAAGAATACCGGGGCGATTTAGCCGAAAACAGTCATCGCGGCTCTATCGCAATCGTATCTTCAACAGGTGAAACGGTCGCGCATGTTGGAGATATTGAAAAACAGACCTTTATGCGTTCCGCAAGCAAACCGATACAGGTAATCCCGACTCTTCTTGCAGGACTTCATAAACGGTTTAACTTAACAAAAGAAGAAGTTGCCATGTTCAACTCTTCGCACTGGGGCAGCACACATCATATTTTAACGTTAAAAAACATAGCAGATAAAACAGGCATCAATCCTGACGATATGATTATGAACCCTTCCCCATCCACCTCCGCTTCACCGCTGGCGCAGAAACTGTCTAACCGGGAAAAGCTCCATCCTGCCGATGGCAAAAGCAAACTTCAGCACTGCTGCTCAGGAAAGCATTTCAGTCTGATGCTGCTCCAAAGAGAACTGACGATGAAACCGGATGGCTATCAGGAGCCGGAATCGCCTGTGCAAAAACAAATTTTATCGTTTATATCAATGTTAAGCCAGACACCGACCTACAAAATCAGCATTGGCATAGACGGATGCGGCGTACCTGTATTTGCCCTGCCTATGCGAAACATCGCTCTGGCCTACGCAAAACTGGCTGATCCATTTAATCTGCCGGAAAAAATAACTGAGGTTATCAAATATAATTTTGAATGTATCAATGAATATCCCGAAAAAATAAATGACTACAATACGCCTTCTTACTATGTCAACAAAAATCCTGACCTTTTAATGAAGGACGGCTCAAGGGGCGTCATCTGTATGGCAATCAAGAGCCGCAAACTGGGAATCGTTGTCAAACTTGAGGACGGATGGACAGATGAATTTCAGGGAATTATTATTGCAAATATATTAGAGCAGTTAAAATATGAAGACACAGCGCTTATCGAAACCTTGCGGAATGTCTATCAAACAAAGCTGTACAATGACTGTCAGCAGGAAGTCGGTCATAGTGAAGCCTGCTTTAATCTCAATATAGAACCGGGATATTTTGAAGATTTATATGGTGATGATACGGAAGAAGCTGCGGATGACGCTGAAACATTGAATGACGGTGATACCGATGACGATACAGAATACGAAATACCTGTATCCGGTAAAAATTATGAAGAGAACAGAAAAGACAGCAATTTAAGCAATAAAAACGATGACGAAGATGAATATCTTGACCAGCTCATTCAAAAAAAGGAAAAAAAAGGAACGGATGATAAGGAAGCACGCAACCGCCGTTCCATACTTGGTCAGGCTATTGTACTTCCATCCCATAATCAAAATTCCGTTATCATGAATCCGATGGTGGATACTGCCGGGCCTGTCAAGTCCGCAAAAATTATATCTACTGTAACATCTGATAATGAAGAATAAGAAATGTACGCCGCAAGGCGCACACAAAAAGGCTGCCGCTTTCAAAAAATGAAGCGGCAGCCTCTTTTTATTGGCAATCAGGACATATACACAAAAACTCAATATTATGACCTAATATGGTAAAGCCGGACTCTGCATTCTCGCCCAATACTGTAATCTGCGGACTATATTCCATATGACTGTCATATATCCTTCCGCACTGTTTGCATCTGATATGGTAATGCCTGTCTGTATTCCCATCAAAATGCTCACTTTTGTCGCCTGAATAAACGGTATCAATCATTCCTTCTTCTGCCGCATCAGCAAGGACTCTGTATACTGTTGACCTGCCTATATTATATCCCCTGCTAAGAAGTTCTTCATATAGTTCCTGTACAGTAGGATGACTGCGCAATTCTTTTAAAACAGAATATATAATACTTTTCTGCCATGTATTTCGCTTTTCCCTCATAAAATATCACCTTCTGATACAACATCCCATTTCTATAAACATATAATGCTTTCATGTCATTATAGCACTCCTTTCGGATAATTACTATAGTATTTTTCATCCATCCACAAACAAAAATTAAAATAACAGTTGACAGCTCTAGTAAACTAGTGTACTATGTATCTAGTACACAGGAGGTGCCTTATATGGACTTTAAAACCAATATTCCGATATACCTTCAGGTAATACAGGATATCAAAAACAAAATAATAGCCGGTGAACTTCCGTTAGGCGGTAAGCTTCCTTCTTCAAGGGAACTGGCAGTCATGTATGGCATCAATCCAAATACTGCTGCCAGAATATACAGCGAATTGGAAGCGGAAGGTATCTCGTTTACCAAACGTGGTATCGGAACCTTTGTAACGGATGATACAAACCGTATAACCAGTCTCAGGCAGGAATTGCTTGACGCCATCATAACTGATTTTACAGAAAAGGCTGCAGGGCTTGGTTATTTAAGGGATGAAATCATACAGTTACTTCAGGAATTCTATATCAAACATCCGCTGCAGAAGTCATAAACCGGCAGTCAGACATACAGTTTTAATATTATAAATCATTTAGGAGAGGAATTCAATTATGTTAAAATGTGAACACCTGGTAAAAAAATATCTTACCACAACTGCTGTTGCAGATTTAAGCATTGAACTGGAAAGCGGAAAAATATATGCGCTTCTCGGTCCAAATGGAAGCGGTAAATCGACGCTTATGAAGATGATATCCGGTCTTTCAAAACCAAGTTCCGGCACTATCACTCTAAACGGTCAAAAACTAAATTATAAATCAAAGGCACAAATCGCATATATGCCTACAGAAGCCTATTTCTTCAGCTACATGACATGTATGGATATTGGTGACTACTACAAGGATTTTTTTGCCGATTTTGACTATGACAAATATATGGCTCTGCTTTCAGAAATGGATTTAGAGCCAAAACAAAAGGCAAGAGAAATGTCATCCGGTATGATGGCAAAGCTTAAGATTGCAGTTACCTTATCAAGAAATGCAAAAATCATCATGCTTGATGAACCTTTAAATGGTATTGACATTATCGCAAGGGATAAAATCATCAATACGATTATATCGAATATCAATGATGATATGGCTGTCGTTATATCATCCCATCTTGTTGATGAACTTGAAAAAATTGTTGATTATGCAATATTTATCAAAAAAGGCAAATGCATATTATCTGGCGAAGCCGAGGAACTTCGGGAAAGTCAGGGCAAATCTATTGTAAATATGTATAAAGAAATTTATGCTTAAAAGGGAGGAAATCAAACATGCTTAAAATGCTTAAATATGAATGGAGAAAAAATATTTTATCGTTACTGATTGTTTTGGGTGTATATGCTGCGCTCCAGATTTATTTTCTCATCGCTACTTATGGTACGAAGAGCTATGGCAATACCGCTATAGCAGGCACATTGTTAATGTTAGTTGCTATGTTTTCATATGTTTTTGTGCTTTTATATGGAATCATATCCTACAACGCTGATTTAAAGAACAAATCAGGATATCTGGTATTTATGGCACCTGTATCCAGCTTTAAAATACTAGGAGCAAAGCTTCTATCCACCTTAATAACAGGAATTGCTATTGTAGCAGTCATTGTAGGTCTTGCATTTTGGGATTTCAGTATTGTTCGTGATGTATTTAATGTTGATGCATATATCTCCTTTGGAAACGAACTATTAGGTGCATTAGGTTCATCGTTATCCATATGGGACATCACAATTAGAATTATCTTTATTATATTCAGTTCCTTAATAAGCTTTTATATGACTGTTACCGTCGGCTATCTGTCTGTATCCATCAGTGCTACGCTCCTTCAGAATAAGAAAGGCAAAGGCTTCCTGAGCGTATTACTGTTTATCATCATCTTAGCTGTTGTTCTTGTTATTGAATATTTTATGCCTGACACCAAAATCACTGCAGGCATGTCATTTGCAGAATTATGTCTGAATGACCTTCCATCACTTCTGTTAGAGTTATTTGTGACAATCGCAGCTTTTATCGGAAGCGGTATTATGCTCGATAAAAAAATAAGTTTATAATATCAATATAATTCAGCCATCGATTGCTGCCAAACCATATATATCACCGGCAGCGATAGATGGCTGAATTATTCTCCTATAAATCTTCTATCCTTGTAAGCATCCAATCCCTTATATCATCAAAGGTCTCTTTATAATCAATCTCATTCAGTACCTCATGTCTTGCTTTTCTATATAGATAACAGCACACATCATTACTGATTTTTTCACAGTACATCTGAAACAGTTTCTTTACATCCATACCATAATGTCCTACCGGGTCTTTACCGCCCGATACAAAAAGCACCGGAATATTCTTCGGCATTTTTGATATATTTTCCCTTTTCTGTATATATGACAATGTGTTAAACAGCGTTTCATAGCCTTTCACTGTAAAGGAAAACTGACAGTATGGATTAGACAGATATCCATTCAATATATCTGTGTCTCTCGTAAGCCAGTCTTTCACTGTACGTTTTCTTATCCCGCAATCTCCCTTTGTAAATAGCGGTATCCCGATATTATAAAGTCCAAATGCCATCGCATTAATCAGCTTGCTTCTATGTCTGTCTCCGTAATGGCGTTTCTCAATATCGACTATGATTTTTCCAATCAGAAGTTCAAGTTCCGATTTGCTTCCTGTACCCATACAGATAAAACCGTCTATACTGGCATGCGGATTATATTTTGATGGTCTTTTCTCATCATAGCCAAAATCGCACATATACCGCCTTGCCATAAATGAACCCATGCTGTGTCCCAGCAGGAAAAACGGAACATCTTTATATGCCTTTTTCAGACATATCGTTACCCGGTGCAAATCACATACCATCGCTTTGCTTCCATCGTATGCATTCATATAACCAAGCTCATCTTCCCCTGCGGCGGTAAGCCCATGTCCTAAATGGTCGTTTCCTGCTACCACGATACCATATCCCGCAAGATATCTCGCAAATCTGTCATAGCGTTCTATCATCTCAATCATTCCATGTGATATCTGAAGAACTCCTTTTATCTCCCCCTGCGGTTCCCATACAACGACATGAAGCCTGTCAACTCCATTTGACGATGCGATATACGTCTCCTTCTTTTTTACTTTACATCCTTCCATCATACCCATCACCTTCCCCTAGCGTTTACACGCTTAATCGTTTCACAATTTCTTATTTTCAATATCTATAGTTCTATAACATAAAGTTCATGAAGCGCCCTTGTACATGCTATATAAAATGCCTGTCTGTCTATCAGATTTTTTGCAGCCATCCCATGACGGATTACAAATACGGCATCAAATTCCATTCCTTTTGCAAGAAATCCCGGCAAAACAACAACGCCGCCCGAATATACGGATGACTGACTCGTCAGCAGCGTCACCTCTGTCCCTTCAGAAAGCGCTTTATATATCTGATAGGCTTCTTCTTCATCTTCGCAAAGTACTGCTACATTATCATAGCTGTCCATATCGCCATATTGAAGCTTTTCTGCTATATACGAAATCAGTTCCGGCTCATCTTCCACTTTTACAGTTTCCGGCATTTTTCCATGTCTGTCTATCGTCTCTGCAACCCTGCCCTCATTACCAAATATACGATTTGTATACTCCGTAATTTCACAGGTAGAACGGTATGAAGCTGCGAGCGTTTTTAATTCAAACCTTTTTTCTGATTGGTCTGCTGCAAATACTTCTTTTAATACATCCACTACGGTTTCTTTTTCATCATAGAAAAGCACCTGATATCTGTCGCCAAGTATCGTCTTTTTACATTGAAACAGCCTATCCAGTATCGCATATTGGAATATACTGTAATCCTGCATCTCGTCTATAACAAGATGTTTTATATTATTATAGGAATTACAGCCATAAAAATAAACCTGCAAATAAAATATCGGGAGTATATCCTCATAACATATCTGCCCATATTCATTCGTCACATTCGTTATGTCCGGATGTCCGGATGTCATGGTTTCAAGAAAGCGTACATATATCTCTACAAGATTTTTCTCTGCATACTGATATATCATTTCCTGTTGGATTTGCTTTACAAGCTTCTGCTTCTTCGCATCATTAAAGTCTTTATTCTGAATTTCTTCCACTCTGTCAGCAATAAAGTATGCAATCTTCTCAAACCGCTCATACACCGGATATCTGGCGAACCGTTCCGTAAACATTTTATTTATCTGTTCTTTTGTATAAGTTACCTTCTCAAAATGAAAATCCTTAAAGGCTATGCGCTTTACATAATTCTCCAGATATTCGTTAAACAGCCTGTAAAATTCTATCGAAGATTTGTATTTTATGTTCTTTATCCTCGCATTTGCCATATCATCCATTTTGCATATCATATCTGCCTGTATCAGTTTGTTTTCATATTGCGCATCAACAAACAGCACCTCTTCCATTAAAGAGTCAAATTCTTTCTCCGGTACATTATCCTCCCCAAGTTCAGGAAGTACAGATGATATGTAGTCACCAAATATCCCATTTGGAGAAAGCACCATTACATTATCTGATTTTATGGTTTTCCTATTATTAAACAACAGCCATGCCAACCTGTGCATGGCAATAATGGTTTTTCCGCTTCCTGCCCTGCCGTCTACTACCAGATTATATGCTGTAGTGTTTCTTATAATATCATTCTGCTCCTTTTGTATGGTGGCAACAACACTCTTCATTTTTGTACTGCTGTTTTCCCCCAGCGCCTTTACAAGAACTTTGTCATTGATATTTTCATCAATGTCGAGCATCTGTCTTATTCTGCCCCTGCTGATATCAAACTGTTTTTTTTCAATGATATCTCCTGCCAGTTCGCCATCCGGTGACAGATAAGAAGCTTTTCCCTTCTCATAATCATAGTACATCGAAGAAACAGGCGCTCTCCAGTCATATACCACACAGTCATCATCACCTGACAGATATCCGTTCATGCCTATATAGATAGGAAGCTTTGTTCCGTCATCATCATATACGAATGTAAGTTTTCCAAAATAAGGCGTCTCCATCTGCCTTATCAATCGGTCCGCTTTTTTTGAAGCATGTTCGACAAACAAGGTGTCATTATTTACATTCTGCATGTTCTGAAGAAATTCTTCATCATCCATATCCCCATGACTGTCACGCATATATTTCTTCTGTTTTTTGATAGCCTGTTTTCTATATTCGATATCCGACTTACAGCGTTCTATCTCTTGATTCATATCTGCGATTAACTGTAAGAAAAATTCCTGTTCGGAATCATTATTTATCTGCTCCAATTTTTTATCTTCTCCTTACTGCCCTTGTTGCAGAGCTTTTTGCAGCTTTTGTTTTCCCTCTGTATGGAATAATTATATACTTATTTAATGTTTTTGTAATTGCTTTTCTATCTATATAAGCCGTCTTTGATGATTTTACATTTGCAATCAGCTTATACTTTCCGCCACCAGACTTTCTATAAACCCTGTATCCTGTCGCACCCTTTATCTTATTCCATGATACTTTGATACCGGATGGTCTGTCTGCGGCCTTTACTACGGGTGTTTTCAGTCTTGTAAGCGACCTTTTATTCTTTGCAGTACCAATTACGCTTCCATTATAAGCTTTTACGATATATGTATATCTTGTCCCGCCTCTTGCCTTTGCATCTACATATGTTCTTATACTTCCGCCTTTTACAGTTGCTATGCACTTATAATCAGAGGAAGACGTCTTTCTATAGATTTTATACCCTGCAGCGCCTTTTACCCTGTCCCAGGTAAGCTTAATCCCCTTCCTGGTATTGACCGCCGACTGAAGCGACGCTTTCGCAGGCTTAATCCGATAACTGAACGAAACGGTTCCTGTATAATTTCCAATACCTGTTACAGTAACTGCTGCTGTTCCTATTTTATTATATCCGGAATACGCAACTTTATAATGATTTGATGAAACGCCGCTTACAATTACATTGGGTTTACAAGGCTTTCCTGCGTATGTATATACGGTCTGTGATAATGTTATTTTCTTCTTCGTCAGGTCGGCTTTTGAAACATTTAATGTAAAAGACTCTTTCGTTCCTAAAAAACGGTCCGTTTCCAACAACTCGGCTGTTATCATGCAGCTTCCTGCACCCATTATATGTACGACGCCTTTTTTATCAACCGTTGCAACATTTTTATTGCTTGTCGTATAGATAATCTCTCCATCCGAATTATCTGACAGTGCATTTACAAAATCAGCGCTGTCGTAACTTTTATTTACTACATTGTTCTGAAAACCAAGTACCGGCAGCACTTTATCTCTCTTCGGCTCTGCATCCGTATCTGTTGCTACAGCATCTTTTCTCTTAATTCCCATATCATGGAAATATGTAGTAAGTTCAACATAGCCATTTCCATAATATTGGTCCCAGCCTGGTTCACCGAGGTCAACCGCATATTGATTTAATCGGTCTTTTACTTCCTGTATATTCGTTTCAGGTTCTATCATTTTGATATATGCTGCTGCCGCTGTTATATGGGGCGCTGCCATAGATGTTCCGCTTCTTACACGATATCCATCGATATCGGTGGAGTTTATCTTTGTACCTGGAGCAGTATAATCAACAGTATCACCATAGCAGGAATAAGAGTTTTCAATTTTCCCATTGCTGTCAATTTCTGTGACTGTGATAACTTCCTTCTTGTTTGCAGGATAGATATCGCTTACATCTTTATGGTCTCTATGTGTATTCCAATTTCCCGCCGCACAGCATACAACGATATCTCTATCAAGCGCTTCTTCGATTACCTTATCCAATTTATAGAAAAAACTCTGCTCATTCTCCGTATCAAATTTTCCGGATGCACTATACCATCCCAAACTCATATTCACCACATCTGCCCTAACCTCTATCGCATGTTGTAATGATGTCAGAATGGCCAGATTAGAGGTCTTTCCATTGTCAAAGCACCGGAGTACCATAAGACTTACATTATCAGGCGTCATATCTGCGATAATTCCGGCAACATGGGTTCCATGTCCCATATTGTCCGTTATATTATCGTCACCCGATATAATCCCATCATCTTCCAAATAAAAATGATAACTATTCTCCATATCTATTCTGCCGGCAAATATACCATATTGCGGTAAAATGCCGCTGTCTATAATCGCTACGCTAACCTGATTCTCTATATCATAGCTGTCATACGCTGCCTTAAGATAATCAAGTCCCATATAGGATGCTCCCCATGATTGACATTCCGCAGGCTCTATATCCGGTATATCCATCAGAATATCTTCCGCCATGATGATTTCATCGGCAAAGCAATGATATGTACCATAATCTTCACAAATCTCATCATAGGCATATGCTGTAGCTTCTGCCGTCTCAAATGTCAGGATATATTCATCATAAGCTTCATAGTATATGATATCTGCCGCCCCATATGTCTCCTGCAACTCATCAGCAGTTACGACAAGACGTTTCAGTGCAAACCGGTCGTTCGTATCTATCGTATCATAATCTACACTGTCATTTTCTTTTATCAATTCAGCAACTTCAATAGCGCTGTCCGCATTTTCCGTTATCTCTACAGCCTCAGCAGCTTCTTCTGATGTCGTCATTTCAGCCGCGTATGCCTGCTCGGAATAGCTATCGGCAAATCCCGCCGTCAGCATCACAGCCAAGAAAAAAGCTGTCCATCTTCTCAATAAACTTCTCATATTAAATATCGCTCCTGTTTATATTATATCCGTTCTCAATAAGCTATTTAAAATGTAATTTCCTTATAAATACATAGAAGTATCATCGGCAGATATATTGTAACATGAAAAAATCCGGATGACAATTCATCTCCGGATTTTAGTTCCTGTCAAGTACATGTTGGAAAATCTTTGTATCCGGAAGCAGTATTTCCCTATAATATAATGCAGTATATGAAGGTTTACACAAACTTTGGGATACTCCCTTATCCGATACAGTCTTTGTAATTCTTCTCTCCTCATCTATTAGTGTTTTGTAACCTATGCCTGCACACCAATTACAGAAGACATACTTCCATCTTACAAAAAGCATTACTTTTCGGTTACTAAAATTTCTTTAAGTATCTTCTAAGATTCAGAACACGCTATATGATATTCTTTTATTGTCTATTTGAATCTCCGCCTATGCTTGAGTTTGGCTTACGAAACCATTCTCAATATAATATAGGAGGCTTTTTGTTGATACACTTATCGTTTCCACTTACATTATTCTCTCCAACATAGCTGAGATATAGTATTTTTAATCATTCATATAATAATTTATTAAATCTGACTTAAGTTGACTTAATAATTCACTTTCGGATATATCCATATAATACAAATCTCCATCTTCAAGAACTCCTTTTTCTACATCTTGAATATTATCAGCACTCTCTATTACAAACGCTGACCAATCCCTCAAAAATGTCATTTTACAATAACACTCTTTGTATCTCATAAATTTAATACCATTTATTATGACAGGGCTAAATCCAAGATTTATAAAAGTTTTTTCCATTTTATCCACAATGGCTTTATAATCCATACTCCCTCCTGTTAATTAATCAAATTTCCATCTAAATCAATTCTAATAGTTCCTGTTTCACCAGATGATATTTTAAAATATGCCCCTCCATGATGACTAAGATTTGCTGGATGATACTGTAAAATTCTATCTCCACCCCAGTTTACTTTAAAACTTCCCCTATTAAGAAGTTTTACATCACAACCCTTCTGCACTAAATAATTATATAATTCATCTGCACTAACGCCTGATAATTTATTAGGATTAATTAATAAATCATCTAAACTGTTTATAGAATTTATACCACTATCAGCAGGCATCAGACTTCCCTTCGGCAGGCTTCCCCTATACATCAGCGCCGCCAGTATATACGCCGCTGTCTGCATCTCATACTTTACTACGCTGCTGCTATCTCCGTCGCAGGCTAACGCTACCGTCATTACTACCGATGATGCTCCCCTCGCTGCTACGTCTGCTATCAGGATATCTATTACACTTATTGCAAATACTGCGCTTGCAAAGTAAGCAAAGCCGTATAGTCCGAGTCCGCACAAATAACCTTTAAAAAATTCCTTCATCTGCGCCTCAAATGAGTCTCCCATCAGGTTCGATACAAAGGCGCTTGTTATTCCGTTCAGGATTGCAAGCGTATTTATCTGGACTATGTTCTGTAATGCACCCTGTATTCCAAGCGCCACACTTGCGGAAACCGCACTGTAGCCGCTTGGGTCTTTGTACATGACCGGATTGTCTTTTGCATAGGTATAGCGGTGTAAGCTTGCCGGGTCAT
>CANQTC010000003.1 GCA_947626675.1 uncultured Coprococcus sp.
CCGATGTGGCTCAATTGGCAGAGCAGCTGATTTGTAATCAGCAGGTTATCGGTTCGAGTCCGATCATCGGCTTTTTGCTTTAAGCAAAATGGGTGGATTCCCGAGTGGCCAAAGGGGACAGACTGTAAATCTGCTGCGTAATGCTTCGGTGGTTCGAATCCACCTCCGCCCATTTTTTATTTATTATCGCGGGGTGGAGCAGTCTGGAAGCTCGTCGGGCTCATAACCCGAAGGTCATAGGTTCAAATCCTGTCCCCGCTATTTTATATTTAACATGCCCAGATAGCTCAGTTGGTAGAGCAGAGGACTGAAAATCCTCGTGTCACTGGTTCGATTCCGGTTCTGGGCATTTTTTATTGCTTTAATATAACTTTATATAAATATTATGTGTGAAAAAAGTCTTTACAAGAAGGCTTTTTTTGTTTTATATAATGATATCAATATGCTGCGTGTTATTTGTTGCATTGTGTATAAAAGAAAATGATGGAGGCGTTATATGAAGACAAGAGAAGAAGCATTAGAATATGGGTTATCGTTTCCAAATACATATCAGGAAGCGCCGTTTCATGATTTGAACTGGCAATTAGTCAGGATTAAGGGAAGCCGGAAAGCTTTTTTGTGGACATATGAAAGAAATGGTTATATCAATCTGAATGTGAAGGTTAGTCCGGAGTGGAGAGATTTTTGGAGAACTGCATTTGCATCGGTTATCCCGGCATATCATCAGAATAAGGAACATTGGAATACAATTATTCTGGATGGTTCTGTACCGGATAAGGAGATAAAGCGAATGATTGCTGAAAGCTATGATTTGGTAACGGACAGTCCATCGAAACGAATTTATGAAGCTGTCAGAAAAATTCCGAAAGGACATGTGGCAACGTACGGACAGATTGCAGAACTTGCAGGGGATAAAAATATGGCAAGAGCCGTCGGAAATGCACTTCACCATAATCCTGCTCCTGATACGATACCATGCTTTCGTATTGTAAATGCTAAAGGTGAACTTGCAGGGCAGTTTGCATTTGGCGGTGCGTGCGTACAGGCAAGGCTCTTGGAAGAAGATGGGGTGGAAGTTGTAGATGGAAGAGTTGATTTGAAGAAATATGGAATTGATATTAAAGATATCAGATAATGTATTATTATACAATTTCAGGACAAACTAATAGGAGAAAAAATGCTGAATACGAATCCTTCAGCAGAAAAATTTAAGGGTGATTTTTGTAATGAGTGATGATACAATAAAATTGCTTCGAGAATGTGCGGCAGGGATAAAGATGGGCATATCATCTCTTGATGATGTTATTGAAGATACACAAAACGAAAAATTGAAGAATATACTGATAGAGGGTAAGGATAAACATTTGGAACTCGAAAGTGAAACGAATGAATTGCTTAGAAAGTATAATGATGAGGGAAAAGAACCTGCTGTAATGGCAAAAGCAATGGCTAAAATGAAGTCGAATGTGAAATTGATGACAAAGGATACAGATGCGCATATAGCGGATTTGATAACAGATGGCTGCAATATGGGAATAAAATCACTAAACAGATACCTGAATCAATATTCAAAGTCAGACAACGAAGTGAAGCAGTTGACAGGAAAAATTATTATATCGGAAGAAGCGTTGGAGAGAAGTCTTAGGGCATATTTATAAATATAATAAAGAATAATTGAATGCTATTGTCATTTTGTTCCATGAATTGTTTTTTTTTTCAAAAATTTTTACTTTATATAGCATAATGCTTTTTTTTTTGATATACTAAGCACTAGTGTAGAAATGTAAGTATAATATGAAAGTCTTAGAATGGAGGTAATGACATGAAAGCATACAAAGATTTGACTAAGGATGAACTGCTTACGCTTAAAGCAGCTCTTATGGAAGAATATAAGACGGAGGAGTCAAAGGGACTTAATCTTAATATGGCAAGAGGCAAACCGGGGTATTCACAGCTTGCGCTTTCCATGCCTATGCTGGATGTGATTAATAGTACATCGGATATGAGAACGGTGCTTGGAAATGATACGCGTAATTATGGTGATTTGGATGGTATCGGTGAGTGCAGAAAACTGATGGCTGATATGATGTCTGTGCCGAAAGATAATGTTGTTGTATGTGGAAATTCAAGCTTAAATATCATGTATGATACAATTTCACGTTCAATGACGCATGGTGTAAATGGCTCGACACCGTGGTGTAAGTTAGATAAAGTGAAATTTTTGTGTCCTGTTCCGGGATATGACAGGCATTTTAAGATTACAGAGCATTTTGGAATAGAGATGATTAATATTCCTTTATACAGTGACGGACCTGATATGGATTTGGTAGAGAAATATGTAAATAATGACGCGTCTGTAAAAGGTATCTGGTGCGTTCCAAAATACTCAAATCCGACCGGAATTTCGTATTCCGATGAGGTCGTAAGGCGCTTTGCCAATCTGAAACCGGCAGCGGAAGATTTTCGTATTTTTTGGGATAATGCATATTGTATTCATCATTTATATGATGATGTTCAGGATGAGATACTGAATATCCTTGAGGAATGTGAGAAGGCAGGTAATCCGAATATGGTTTATATGTTTGCGTCCACTTCCAAAATCAGTTTCCCGGGTTCTGGTGTATCGGCAATTGCGACATCATTTGAAAATATCGATTTTATAGAGAGTCAGATGACCATACAGACGATAGGACATGATAAGATTAACCAGCTCAGACATTCCAGATTCTTTAAAAATATCGAGGGCCTGAAAGCGCATATGAAACTTCATGCAGAGCTTCTGAGACCGAAATTTGAAGCAGTATTAAATACGCTTGATAGTGAGCTTACGGGTCTTGAAATTGGAACATGGATTAAGCCAAGAGGCGGATATTTTATTTCATTTGATGCAATGCCGGGATGTGCAAAAACGATTGTAGCAAAGTGCAGGGATTTAGGCGTTGTGCTGACCGGGGCCGGAGCAACATTTCCTTATGGAAAAGACCCTGACGATTCCAATATCCGTATCGCACCATCGTTCCCTACACCGGAAGAGATGGAGCAGGCAGCAAAGATATTTGTACTTTGTGTAAAACTGGTCAGTGTTGAGAAACTTTTAGAAGAAAAATAAATACGATATAAATAATAAATCTCTGTATATCGTCAGTATCTAAGCGGATATCAATCGTTATAGCGTGATATAGTTTAGGGTGCAAACGATAAACAGAGATTTATTTTATTGGTAGCGCATACGGAATTGTTTTGGTGTAATGCCATGCTTGCGTTTGAAAATACGAATGAGGTGGCTGCAATCTGAGAAGCCTGTTTCATTGCTGATAAAGTTGAGGTCATAATTTGTAAACATTAAATAGTTTTCTACTTTACTTATCCGTATAAATTCAATATATTGTTTACAGGATTGCCCATAAAGCCTGTGGAATGTTCTGGCAAAATGAGAATAACTCATGTTGCACATCGCAGCCAGCTCCTCTACTAAAATAGCTTCATCAGAATGTTGGTCAATGTATTCCAAAATAGTATGGATATTATATTCGTCGTCCGAAGCGGATATGAGATTTGTTTCGGGACAGAAACCACATTCCCGCCATTTCCGTAATATCTGCAGGAGCAGTATTGATATTTCGTATCGGATATAGGCATCATATCCATATTTCTTTTCATCATTTTCCCTGATGCAGTTCTGAAATAAGTCCGGGAGTGATAAGTCAGAGAAATCCGTATCGGAAAAAAGTACCGGAAGTTCGGGATGCTTACCCGCAGCACTGAAAATAGCGTTGAACTTAGGCAGATATCCCTCTGTATTGGATAGCTTGTTTAAATCAAATTTCAATACGAGATATTTGGTATATGCGTTATCTGCTTTATGAAAGGAATGGATTGTCTGCGGATTTATAATGATGATATTATTGGCAGACATGGTATATCGGCAGCCGTTACAGGTTGTAATGATTGAGCCGTCAGTTACCAATACAATTTCCATAAAATAATGCCAATGCGATTGAACCGGAAAGGTATTACCGGTTGTGTCATAGGAAAAAGCTTCTATAGGTGAATTGAGTGTATCCTGATATTCAAATAATCCATTCATTGTTTTGTCCCCTCCTTGAAATAGTATGATAGCAGGTAATTACGAAACAATTTATTATTATATTCAGGCATTCCGCAATTATCTGATTATGATAGGTTTGTTATACTTTTATATAAGTAAATTATATTACATAAGAGATGATATTGCTATATTATTTCTTACACGTTATTGTATTGGCATGAGGAGGAAATGTTGTGAGCAGGAAAAAACAATATATTTGTGATATGACAAAGGGCAATGAAACGAGATTGCTGATGCGTTTTGCGGTTCCAATGTTAATAGGAAATTTATTCCAGCAATTATACAATCTGGTAGATTCTATTATTGTTGGACGTTATGTAGATTCGCCCGGTGCATTGGGTGCCGTAGGCGCTGTGGGAAATATTAATTTCATTTTCTTTTCGCTTTGCATGGGACTTGGTGCCGGAGTTGGTATTATGGTATCTCAATATTTTGGCGCAGGAAAAGAAAGCGAGCTGAAACAGACAATTACACATTCAATTTATATAATCGTGTCCGTTGGTATCATCATGAGTGTATCGAGTCTGATTTTTGCAAGGCCTATTTTACATCTTATGAATACGCCGGAAGTTAATTTTGACGCTGCGCTGATTTATATGCGTATTGTGTGCGGGGCGACGGTTGTCGTAGCAGTATATAATGGAATTTCGTCAATTTTGAGGGCGCTTGGAGATACAAAGACGCCGCTTATTTTTTTGATTGTGGCATGTATGGTGAATGTTGTATTAGATTTGCTGTTTGTCATTGTATGGAAGATGGGCGTTGCGGGCGCTGCCTGGGCAACCATTATTTCGCAGTTTATAGCAGCCGTAGGTTCTGTTCTGTTTGCAATCAGGAAAAATCCTTACTTTAGAATAGAACGGAAATATTTTAAATGGGATTCTTATATTGTCAAAAAATGCTTCCGGATAGGTCTGCCTGTTGCAGGACAGAATGTTCTGATAGCGCTGTCATGTACCATATTGCAAAGTGTAGTCAATGGTTATGGGGATACCATCATGGACGCTTATACGGTTACAAGCCGGGTGGAACAGCTTGTCCAGCAGCCATTTAATTCGCTTGGTATGGCGGTTTCGACGTTTGCAGGACAGAATGCCGGGGCAGGCGAATATGAAAGGGTGAAACACGGCTGTAAAAAAGCTACAGGGATGGTTGTTTTATTTAGTTTGTTGATGATAGCAGTCATGGGAATATTCGGTTCTTCAATTGCCGGTATTTTTGTAAAAAGTGAAAAAATAATTGAAATTGCTTCAAAGGGACTTCGTATCACAAGTATGATGTATGTGGCGCTTGGTATTATTTATATTACCAGAGGGGCGTTAAATGGCTTAGGAGATGCTTCCTACGCTATGATAAACGGAATGTGCGAGGTGCTTGGAAGAGTTGTATTTGCCTATGTACTGATGCTTATTCCGGGAATGGGATACTGGGGGATATGGTATACAAACGGCTTTACATGGATTTTGGCAGGGACGGCCGGTGTTATCCGATTTCTTCAGGGCAAATGGAAGACTAAATTAATTTAAGATAATAGAAATTTAAAAAACTTGCGTATTCACAGAGGATGGATTATAATGTAATAAGTCATGTGCATTTATAGGATTTTTATGATGTTATATGTATGGATGTATTTTGATGGAATCTTTGTGAATTCAGGAGAGAGTTATGGTAAATGGCGAAAAAGTCATTCTGATGACGAAGCTTGCGACATATGAGCAGTCATTAGGAAGAGAAGATTTGGATAAGGGAAAGTATTTTAAGAGCGATTATGTAAAGTATAATTGTCTTAAAACGCTTGTTTCTACGACAATACTATTTTTGATAGTCGTTGCAGCATATGTCTATTATAATTTAGATACAATTATGGAAAAGTTTGCGACGATGGATTATATCGGCATACTTCGTAAGGGGATTATATGCTATCTTATCACCTGTCTGGTATTTATGGCTTTTGCATGGGTATTATATTCATACAGATATATGAAGGCGAAGCCAAAACTCATAAAGTATAATCAGAATCTGAAACGATTGATTGACTTTTATGATAAGCAGGATAAGGGAAAAAGACCTGCAAGAAAGAGGAGGATATAGTAAAACATGGCAACATTACTTACGATTCGTGATGAAATAAAAAACTTTTACAGCAAATATGATAAGTTCATTTCACCTGTTATCAAGTTCCTATTGGCACTTGTAATGTTCTGGTCTATTTTGCATCTTACAGGGTATCATGCAACCTTAAACAGGATGATGGTCATACTGCTGCTTTCGATTGTGTGTGCATTTGTATCTGAAGGGATTACACTTGCTTTTGGCGGCATATATGCATGTGCGCAGTTATTCAGCGCCAGTTTGGAGATTGCAATCACATTTGTACTCGTATTTATTATTATGTATTGCGTGTACATAAGATTTTTTCCAAAAACATCATGGATTATCATGTTTATGCCATTCATGTTTATTATAAAATTTCAGTATTTTATGCCGATACTTGCCGGTATGCTTGTAGGCGTATCAGGCGTTATGTCAGCAGCCTTTGGATGCATATTCTTCTATTTCCTGAAATTTGCATCAGATTATATGGCGCTCAGCGCAACCTCCGTAGAAGAGGAGCTGGTAGAGGGATATAAGTATATGTTCCAAAGTCTTGTAGAAGATAAAAATCTGATATTGACGCTCATCGTATTTGCCGTAGTGATTGTCCTGACAAATATTATTTACAGGTTATCCTTTGATTTTTCATGGTATGCAGCGATTGTAGCCGGCGGGCTGCTTGAGATTATATTATTCCTTGTAGGTAATTTTGCATTTGATGCATCGGTATCATTGATTGGTGTTTTATTCGGTTCGATTATAGCCATTCTTGTTGCGGTTGCAGTTCAGTTTTTTATTGGTGTTGTAGATTACGCAAGAGTAGAAAACACACAGTTTGAAGATGATGAATATTACTATTATGTTAAAGCTGTACCAAAGGTAACGATGGGGAAGCAGAAGAAGGCAGTCAGAACGATTAGTTCGGGAAGCAGTTCTGTGCTTGACGAAGATACTATTAACGGTGCAACCAGATAAATCTCTGAAATGATATGACCTGGCTTAAGTCAGGTCATATCGTTTTTAATAGTGGCTGCCGAAGCCGGTTCAGTGGACAGAGGATTATGAAAGGAGGGGCATATGGATAAAATAACAGCATTTTTTAGAACATATTTTGATTGGTTCTATGTGGCAGTTCCGGATTTTTTGGACATTATTGAGATACTGATTCTTTCGTTTGTAATATATAAGATTATGCTGTGGTTCAAGACCAGCCGTGCGTGGACACTTCTGAAGGGAATTGTCGTTATCGCTATTTTTACCCTTATAGCGGCATTGTTCCAGCTTAATACCATATTATTTATTTTAAAACATGCATTTAACGTAGGGATTATAGCTGTTATCATTTTGTTTCAGCCGGAGTTCAGACGCGGACTGGAACAGCTTGGACGAAAGAAGCTTGTAAATTATATTATAAGAGAGAATGATGAAGATAGTTATCTGACTGAAAAAACGATATATGAACTGATAAAGACCGTAACGGTGCTTTCTGCAAATAGAACAGGTGCGTTGATTGTACTTGAGAATGAAGTTGCATTGGGAGAATATATTGATACCGGTATCAGTATAGATGCCGTAGTTACCAATCAGTTGTTGCTTAATATTTTTGAGCATAATACACCGCTTCATGATGGCGCTGTTATTATCAGAAAGAACAGAGTTGTCTCTGCAACATGTTATCTTCCTCTTTCGGCAAATACTTCTATCAACAAGGAGCTTGGAACAAGACACCGGGCAGGTATAGGAATAAGCGAAGTATCAGACAGCCTTACGCTGATTGTATCGGAGGAGACGGGTTCTATTTCAATAGCAAAAGGCGGAGAGTTATATCGAAACCTTGATACGGAAAGTGTCAGAAAACATTTGCAGACCTTGTGCAGGGCAGAAAATAGAAAGCGCGATAACAGAAAGGTTAAGTCCTCTAAGAAAAAGAAGGACTCTTCTAATGGAAGGGGGACGAAGAAATGAAAGAAAAATTATTTACGAATATAGGACTGAAGCTTCTTGCTGTAGTATTGGGTTTTGTTGTATGGGTTGTAGTATTAAATATTGATGACTCTGCTGTTACGAAACAGATAAAAGATATCCCTGTCGAGGTGATTAATAAAGAAGCAATTACGGACCAGAACCAGTTATTTTCTGTTACTTCAGGAGATACCGTTGATATCATCATTAAAGGAAGAAAATCAGTCGTAAATACGCTTAATCAGTCTGATTTTACTGCTATTGCTGATTTATCTAAGGTTTCCATAACAAATGCGGTTCCGATATCCGTATCTGCAACAAATGAAAGTATATCGAACAGTATATCCATTACGGTTGTAGATAATGTCATGCAGGTTGAGCTTGAAAAGGAAAAGACGGTCGCTGTTCCTGTAACAATTGTGACCAGTGGGAAACCTGCCGAAGGATATATTGTCGGTAAGGGGACAGCAACTCCGAATTTAATTACTGTAAAAGGTGCGGAAAGTATTGTCAGCAGCATTGATAAAGTAGAATTGGGTGTTGATGTGAGTGGAAGAAGCAGCGCAATATCGGCAAACTGCACCCCTATATTTTATACATCGGATGGACGGGCTGTGTCTGATAAACACATCTCTTACGATACGAAAAGTATTGAAGTGAATGTTCCAATATATAAAACGAAGGATATTCCGGTCAACATAGAGGTTAAGGGAACGCCGGCGGATGGTTACGTTGTTTCATCAACGGAATATGTTCCTGATACAATCAGTATCGGCGGTGAGAGTGAAGTGCTGGATAGTATAAAGGGCATAACGATAGATGATATCGATATATCAGGATATGACAGGGACTATGAAGCTGCTTTGGATGTTTCCAAATATCTTCCGGAAGGAATTGTTGTGTCAGAGGAGAATTCAATGGTCAATGTGAAAGTGACCATTGAGAAGACTGCCAGAAAAGACATATCAATATCCGCTACAGATATTGATATCATTAATAAAGTTGATAATTATTATTACGATATAACATTTGGAAATGGACAGACCGTTACGGTTAGTGGAATTGCTGATACTTTAGCGGATATGAGTGCGGAAGATTTGCGCATAACAGTTGACGGACAAAATCTGGCATTAGGAGAAAATGTTGTTACACCAGTGATTAAGGACAGTAAAAAGTATACGATTGATAATGTATGTAATGTAACGATTACGGTCAGCGCAATGCCGTAAGCAGTATAAGAAAATGCAGGGTAAGAAAATAAACAGCCCTGCATTTCATTTAGGGAGGTGCAATTTATGAGTGTGGATGTGGAAAAACGAAAGAAACTTCAGGAGATTATTGATAATGCAAAAAATATTGTATTTTTTGGCGGGGCAGGTGTTTCGACAGAAAGCGGCATACCTGATTTTAGGAGTGTCGATGGATTATACAGTCAAAAATATCAATATTCGCCGGAAACAATCGTAAGCCATAGTTTTTATAAAAAAAATCCTGAAGAATTTTATCGCTTTTATAAAGATAAGATGATTTTCAAGGACGCGAAGCCGAATATGGCGCATAAAAAACTGGCGGAGCTTGAAACAAGCGGAAAACTGAAAGCAGTCATTACCCAGAATATAGATGGGTTACATCAGATGGCAGGAAGCAGAACGGTGATAGAGCTTCATGGCTCAGTCCACCGCAATTATTGTGAACGCTGTAAAAAGACATATGATTTGGAATATATCATGATGTCAGAGGGGATTCCAAGATGTGATTGCGGCGGTATTGTAAGGCCTGATGTTGTTTTGTATGAGGAAGCGCTTAACAATTCGGATATGGAAGCGGCGGTGAATTATATTTCAAATGCAGATACATTGATAATAGGCGGTACATCACTGGTCGTATATCCGGCAGCAGGACTTATAAGATATTTCAGAGGAAAACATCTGGTGGTGATTAATAAGACACCTACACAGGCAGATACACAGGCAGATTTAATGATAGCGGATAAGATAGGAGAAGTTTTGGAACAAATAAATGTATAATTTTTTTTACACAGGACTGGCAAAAGTGTCAGTCCTATAAAAATGAAAATTATTAGCACTCACTATTGACGAGTGCTAATAAAGGTGCTATATTAAACTCGTAATGAATAAATAAAATATAATTGCAAACGAATAAGTGTAAAAATGTTGTTTCTATGCGTTTTGCGATTGTTGAATTGGTCAAAATAAATTGGGAGGTATGATTATGGATTTAGAGAAGTTTACACGAAAATCACTTGAGACAATAGAAAAAGCCAAAGAAAAGGCACTTGAATTTGATAATCAGGAATTGACACAGGTGCATTTGATGGCCGGACTTCTTGAAACGGATGAGAGCCTGATTTCAAGAATATTTGAAAAAATGGAAATAGATGTAAGTGCGGCAATAACCAGAGTTGAAAATAAGCTTGCAGCTTTTGCAAAAGTAAGCGGCGGCGAAATGTATGCCGGAAATAACTTCTCGAAAGCGCTTATTCAGGCAGAGAAAGAAGCCAAACAGATGGGGGACAATTATGTATCTGTTGAGCATATTTTTCTTGGTATGATAGACAAAGCAGATAGTGATATCAAGGAAATGCTTAAAGTCTGGAATATCAGCAGAAATTCATTTTTGAAAGCCCTTGCAGATATCAGAGGCAACAGAAAGGTAGACAGTGATAATCCTGAAAGTTCTTATGAGGCTATGGAGAAGTTTGGTTATGATTTAGTGGAACGTGCCAGGGAGCAGAAGCTTGACCCCGTTATCGGACGTGACGGTGAGATACGGAATGTCATTCGTATATTATCACGAAAAACAAAAAATAATCCTGTACTTATCGGCGAGCCGGGCGTTGGTAAGACTGCTGTAGTAGAGGGACTTGCACAGCGTATCGTAAGAGGGGATGTGCCTGACGGACTTAAGAACAAGAAAATCTTTGCGCTTGATATGGGTGCGCTTGTTGCAGGAGCAAAGTACAGAGGGGAGTTCGAGGAACGACTTAAAAATGTTCTGGATGAAGTCAAAAAGTCGGAAGGAGAAGTAATCCTTTTTATTGATGAACTGCATACGATTGTCGGCGCGGGAAAAACAGACGGCGCTATGGATGCCGGAAATATGTTAAAGCCGATGCTTGCAAGAGGTGAACTTCATTGTATTGGTGCAACGACTTTAAATGAATACAGGCAGTATATAGAGAAAGATGCTGCGCTTGAACGGCGTTTTCAGCCCGTTCTGGTTGATGAACCGACAGTTGAAGATACCATTTCCATCCTTCGTGGCATTAAAGAACGTTACGAGGTGTTTCATGGCGTTAAGATTGCTGATGCCGCATTGGTGAATGCTGCAATTTTATCACATCGTTATATTTCAGACCGTTTTTTACCGGATAAAGCAATTGACCTTGTGGATGAGGCCTGTGCCATGATTAAGACGGAGCTTGATTCCATGCCGGTTGAAGTGGATGAAATAACAAGAAAAATAATGCAGCTCGAAATAGAAGAAGCAGCGCTTAAAAAAGAAGACGACCATATGAGTAAGCAAAGACTTGCTGATTTGCAGGCGGAACTCTCAGAGCTTAAGGATACAGCGAATACACTGAAAGCAAAATGGGAGAATGAAAAAGCAGGAGTGGAAAAAATAAGAAACCTGAAAGAAGAACTGGAACAGGTAAAAGCAGATATTCAGGTAGCCGAGCGGAATTATGATTTAAACAAGGCGGCTGAACTTCAATATGGGAAACTTCCTGCGATAAAAAAGGAACTGGAGGTGGCGGAGGCATCCGCATCCGATAAGGAACGTGAGCTTGTTCATGAGGTTGTGTCAGAAGAAGAAATCTCGAAGATTGTATCAAAGTGGACAGGGATACCTGTGGCAAAACTTACAGAAAGCGAAAAGAGCAAAACGCTTAACCTTGCAAATGAACTGAAAAAACGTGTGATAGGTCAGGATGAAGCAGTTGATTATGTCAGTGATGCGATTATCCGTTCTAAAGCAGGGATAAAAGATCCAAGCAAGCCGATTGGTTCATTTATATTCTTAGGCCCTACGGGTGTTGGTAAAACAGAACTTGCAAAAAGCCTTGCTGCCGCACTGTTTGATGATGAACAGAACATGGTTCGTATCGATATGAGTGAATATATGGAGAAACACAGTGTGTCAAGACTGATAGGAGCGCCTCCGGGATATGTAGGATATGATGAAGGCGGTCAGCTTACAGAGGCAGTCAGAAGAAAGCCGTATTCTGTTGTATTATTTGATGAGGTTGAAAAGGCGCATCCTGATGTATTTAATGTACTTCTTCAGGTGCTTGATGACGGACGTATTACAGATTCACAGGGAAGAACAGTCGATTTTAAAAATACAATTATTATTATGACTTCCAATATAGGCGGTGCGGATATCGCGGCAGAGGGCGGTGAGATTAGTGACGCACTTCATGAACATGTTATGACGCTGCTGAAAGCGCATTTCAGACCTGAATTTTTAAATCGTGTGGATGAGATTATTACTTTTAAGGCGCTTTCAAAAGAGAATATATCGGGTATCGTAGATTTGATGGTTGCAGATTTGAACAGCAGGCTTGCTGACAGGGAAATGACAATCCGATTATCAGACAAGGCGAAAGAAGTGATTGTGTCACAAGGATACGACCAAATCTATGGCGCAAGACCGTTAAAACGATATATCCAGAAGAACGTAGAAACGCTTGTGGCAAGGATGATACTTGCAGGTGAAATCAATACCCAGTCGGCCATTGTGCTTGATTATGATGGTGAAAAACTGTATGTGCATAACGCATCATAAGAATCGGTAAATGATAAATAAAATTCCGCCTGCTCTTGCAATAATCCGGTCATTTTGATACACTATACAGGAAGATTTTGTAGTGCGTCATGTGCTATGATGATAAAGAGCGGAGGTATAATAAGATGTTTAGTTTTGATGAGATTACAAAGACAGACCCTGAAATTGCGGCAGCGATGACTGATGAGTTTAACAGACAGAATAATAATCTGGAGCTTATCGCATCTGAGAATATTGTTTCAAAGGCTGTTATGGCGGCTATGGGAAGCCACCTTACGAATAAGTATGCAGAAGGATATCCGGGAAAGCGATACTATGGCGGTTGTGTCCATGTAGATGTTGTTGAAGATTTAGCAAGAGACCGGGCAAAAGAATTGTTCGGATGTGAATATGTAAATGTTCAGCCACATTCAGGCGCTCAGGCCAATATGGCAGTATTTTTTGCAATGCTTGAACCGGGAGATACATTTATGGGTATGAACCTTGACCACGGCGGACATCTTACACATGGTTCACCTGTCAACATGTCGGGAAAATATTTTAATTGTGTACCTTACGGAGTGAATGATGATGGATTTATAGATTATGATAATGTTCTTGCGATTGCAAAGGAATGTAAACCAAAGCTTATCGTAGCAGGCGCTTCTGCCTATGCAAGAGCCATTGATTTTAAGCGGTTCAGGGAAATTGCGGATGAAGTCGGTGCATATCTGATGGTAGATATGGCACACATTGCAGGTCTTGTTGCAGCAGGACTTCATATGAGTCCGATTCCATATGCACATGTGACGACGACGACGACACATAAGACACTTCGTGGACCAAGAGGTGGTATGATTATGTGCAGTAATGAAGTGAATGAGAAGTTTAACTTTAATAAGGCAGTATTCCCGGGGATTCAGGGAGGTCCGCTGATGCATGTAATCGCTGGTAAAGCAGTATGCTTTAAAGAAGCGCTTACACCTGAGTTTAAGGCATACCAACAGCAGGTTGTAAAGAATGCAGCAGCACTGGCAAAGGCGCTGATGGCAAGAGGATTTCATATCGTATCAGGTGGTACGGATAATCATCTGATGCTGATGGATTTACAGAACTTGGATATGACAGGAAAAGAGGTTGAAAAACTCCTTGACGAAGTGCATATTACAGCAAATAAGAATACAGTTCCAAACGACCCAAAATCACCATTTGTAACAAGCGGTATCAGACTTGGTACACCTGCAGTTACATCAAGAGGTGCTGATGAAACCGATATGGAAATAATAGCGGATGCAATAAAGGCAGCAGTTATTGATAAGGATAAAGAAAAGGCTGCTTCTCTTGTAAAGCGTATTGTTGAAAAGTATCCATTATATGCATAATCAAGTATGATATGAATGGACATGATGACAGACCAAAAAGCAGTATAAAAGAAAAACAAGCAGGCAGATGCAAGCAATCTGTCTGTTTGTTTTTTTGTTTTAAATTCGTTGAATATATTGGATTTGTTTGGTAAAATTTAAAATAGATAATAAGGGCTTCTCCTTGTGCAGAATGAGGAGATTTTATGAAAAAGCAGAAAGGCGGAAGGTATATGAAGGGAAAAAGAGGACGAAGCGGAAAGAAACTGGTGGCAATGCTAATGGCGGTCATTATGTTCTTGGAAATGATATGGGGAGGCGGCTTTGGTTCGGCCGGATTAGGGAATGTGAAGGCGGAAGCACTCATCAATATTGCGGATGCCGCATTCAGCGCCCTGCAAACGAAAAAGACATATACAGGAAAAGAAATAACGATTGCGTTTGGAACGGAAATGAATATTATTTATCTGAATAAGGTCATTCCGTCAAATTGTTATGATGTTTCATATTCAAATAATATAAATGCCGGAAAAGCGACAGTTACCCTTACCGGTAAAAAAGAAAAAGGGTATTTTGGTACGATATCAGAGGAATTTGATATCAATCCTGTAAAAGGCTCTGAGACAACAATTTATTATATGAATGCAGGAAAAAAAGAAAAATGGGAGGCCGGTACAAAACTTGAATCTGTATATAACAAGAATACGGAGTATAGTGACCGTAGTTTTGAAGATATTGCGATATCGTGGAATGGAAAAGAATTGGTACAGGGTATTGACTATACGACAGTGTTAGAAAACTACGAAGTGAATGAGAAGGGACTTACATTATCGGTTGACTTTCAGGGAAATTACAGCGGAACGGTTACAAGAACAGTGATTGTACATGCCGCTGATATTTCAAAACAGACAATCAGATTAAAAAATGGAAATTCGTATAAATATACGGGAAAAGAGATAAAACCGGAAGTAATCATATGTGATTCTCAGAGTGGTGAAAAGCTTGTTATGAAAGGCGATGATACCAGTTATCCGCCGGAGTATGAGGTTTCTTATAAGAATAATACAAATGTAGGAACGGGTACTGTTGTAATCAAGGGTCTTGATGGTTATACAGGAACGACAGAGATACCATTTCATATTATTGATGCAGGCAGCAGTTTAGAGGATATCAGTTCTGCCGCGGTATCAGTTTCCGCATGTGAGTATACAGGAAATGCGGTAGAACCTTCCGTAACGGTTACATATAATGGCAAGAAGCTTACAAAGGGAACTGATTATGATGTAAGCTATGCAAATAATATCAATGCGTACTATTATGATGAAAATTATCCGATAGTGATTATATCCGGTAAAGGAAAATATATCGGTGGTATCATTAAAAAATTTGAGATATCAAGAAGAAATATATCAAATGTAACGGTTCGTGTATCACCGGTAACATATAGTCCTTCGAGAAAAGATTATAGCGACCTCGTATGGGAAATCAAGGATGAAGCACTGGGGAAAGTATTAAAAATCGGAAAGACGGAAGGCGATTGTTCTGTAACGACAGATAATGATTATACCTATAAAGCAGGTACCCATACCGGTAAGATAACAGGGCTGGTTGGTTCTAATTATACAGGAAGTAAAAGCATTACATTTGAAATACTGCCGAAAGATATATCTTCTGCAAAGATAACTGTTGCACAACAAAAGTATACGGGTTCGGCTGTGCAACCGAAATGTACAGTAGAAGTTGATAATATAGCGCTTACAGAGGGAACGGATTATGAGATAACCGGATATGAAAATAACACCAATATTGGTACAGCAATTGTCAATGTCAAGGGAAAAGGCAATTATTCCGGTACGGCACAGGCGGGATTTCAGATAATTTCAGAGGGTGCTAAGGATATCAGCACGCTGACCATTACGCCTTCAACGATACCAAATCAGAATTATACAGGTTCACAGATTTGCCCTGAGGTTACAGTCAAGGATGGAAATACAACACTTATCAAGGGTACGGATTATGTGGTGGTATACGGAGAAAATACGAATAGTTCAGAGTGGGCCCCGAAAGGGAAAGTCACGATTATAGGAAAAGGAAAGTATTATGGCGAGGTATCAAAGGAATTTGGTATTAAGAGTATCAGCCTTTTTAATAATGCAGACGTTGTTGTTAAGTTGAATGAGGATACCTATGAATATACAGGTAGCAAAATTGAACCTGACGTGGAAGTAACCTGGAAAGGGATACCACTTGTATTAGGAAAAGACTATAGCATTGAAGATGTTTTGAACAGTGGCTATAACAGAAAAGATGTGGGAGAGCAGCAGGCATGGATTTATGGCAGAAAAGGAACAAAATCCACCAAGTATAGTAACTATAAGGATGCACAGGTTGTTAGTTTCAAAATCGTTGAACCGGATATTGTAGAGGGAACGTTTGATGATGTGAAGGTATCTGGAATTGCAGATGCATATGAATACACAGGAAAGGCAATCTGTCCTGAAGTGAAACTGACACTTGAGGACGATGCACAGAAGTCATATACACTGAAAGTAGGAACGGATTATACAGTTACATATACGAATAATACAGCGGTAGGAACAGCAACCATGACCTTAACAGGTAAAGGTCGTTATTCGGGAACAAAAAAATTCAACTATAGTATAACAGCGCGTGATGTGGAATTGTGTGATATCTCCATTGCAAAGACATCATATGAATATATGTATCAGCCTATTGAGCCTGCGGTTGCCGCCAAAAACGGAAGTATCAGTATGGTAAAAGATTTGGATTATACTGTTGAATATTCAAATAATGAAAATCCGGGGAATGCGACAGTTGTTGTAACAGGAAAAGGCAATTATAAAGGAACGCGGACGTTTAATTTTACGATAACAAAGATACCTGTAACCAGCAGTAATGTCAGCGTCAGTCAGATTAATGCAACATATGACTATACAGGGAAAGCAATATCTCCTGCGGTAACGCTGCGTTACAGTGGAAAGCAATTAAAAGAGAATGTAGATTATACATTGGCGTATAAAAATAATGTAAGTCCTAGTACAAGTACAAGCAAAGCATCCGTAACCATTACAGGTATCGGCGTATTTACGGGAACAAGGACGATTTCATATTCAATCGTAAAAAATGCAAACCTTGCTGACTGCAATATCGAAGCAATACCAGAACAGACCTATACAGGACAGGCGATTTGCCCAGAACTTAGAATAACGGGAAATGGTGAAACTTTAGTAAAAGATGTTGATTATACAGTTCAATATGCTGATAATGTAGAGCCGGGAACGGCAAAGGTGACAATAACCGGTAAAGGCAGCTATACAGGTACAAGGACAGTAGAATTTACAATTGCAAGAGAAGTATTTAATATCACAAATGCGCAGATTGCCAATATAGCTGACCAGACATATCAGCATGGGAATGCAATCACACCTGCAGTAACAGTCACCTGCAACGGAAAGACACTTGAAGCAGGAACAGATTATACCGTAAGTTATGCCAATAACCGTACGGTGGGAACAGCAACCGTAACGGTTACAGCAGCCGGAAGCAATACGGGAAGCAAGAGTAGAACATTTAAGATACTGCCGCTTCAGATAGGAAATCTGGCGAAGGTACAAGTAAAGGATGCTGTTTACACCGGAAAAGCAATCACACCGGATGTGACGGTTACGATAGGCAGCAGGACACTTGTAAAAGGAACAGATTATACAATCAAAGCAGCCAATAATGTTTCCGTATCAGGCACACCGACCGTTACGATAACAGGATGCGGTAATTATACAGGAACATTGAATGAGACATTTAAGATAACAGCAAAAGATATCGGTTCATGTACAATCGGAGATATTGCAAAACAGACGTATACAGGAACAGGTATAACACCGGAAGTCATTGTGCGTGACGGCAGTACCACACTGGTAAAGGGAACAGACTATACGGTAAGCTATGCAAATAATATTAATGTGACAACAAGCACCGCAAAGGCAAGGGTGACGATAACCGGTAAGGGCAACTATAAAGGAACGCAGAATGTTACATTTGAAATCACTGGCCGTACAATATCGGATACTGATATTGCGGCAATATCGAATATGACTTATACAGGAGGCGAGATAAAGCCGGAACCTGTAGTTACGACAGGCGGAAAAACACTTACAAAGGATAAGGATTATACGGTATCATATGAAAACAATGTAAAGGTTACAGGAAATGACAGCAAAGCCTATGTGGTTGTAAGCGGAAAAGGAAATTACAGCGGCAAGGCAAGACGTGCGTTTACGATAACTGCAAAGAATATCGCCGCATGTGATATAGATGCCATACCAGGACAGATATATACAGGAAGTGCAATAACACCTGCAATTACAGTAAGAAATGGCAGTATTGTTCTGAAAAAAGATACGGACTATACAGTAAGATATGAAAATAATATCAATCTTACAACGTCAGGCGCAAAGGCAAAAGCTGTTATAACCGGTAAGGGGAATTATACAGGTACGGCAACAAAAGAATTCACCATTGCAAGAGAAGTATTTGATATTTCAAATGCAAAGATTGCCAATATAGCTGACCAGACATATCGTTACGGAGAAGCAATAAAACCTGCTGTTACGGTCACCTGCAACGGAAAGACACTGGAAGCCGGAATTGATTATGAAGTCGTTTACACCAATAATGATAAAGCAGGTACGGCAAAGGTAACAGTCAATGCAGCCGGAAGCAATACGGGAAGTGTTAGTAAAACATTTAAGATACTGCCGCTTAATATAACAAATGCAGCGAAGTGTCAGGCTGGCGATATGGTATATACCGGAAAAGCAGTCACACCGAATATGACAGTGACAATAGGGAACAGAACGCTCCAAAAAGGAACAGATTATACAGTAAGCGTTAAGAACAATGTTTCAGTCTCGGATAAACCGGAGATTACAATAACAGGCTGTGGAAATTATACAGGAAGTATTAAAGGAACATTTGCAATAAAGGCTAAAAATATTACGGATTGTATCATCGATGTGAACAGCCGGGCAGTTTATACCGGAAAATCAATTACGCCGACAGTAGTAATTGCAAATGGTGCAGTTAATCTTGTATCGGGCAGAGATTATGAGATAAGCTATAGGAACAATGTTGATGTGACGGATAATGCAAGCGTAGTTATAACCGGTAAGGGCAATTATACCGGAACGGATACGAAGATATTTGAAATTGTGAAACGGAATATCGGAGAGGGAAGTATCGCCGCGATTAAGAATGTGGTATATACAGGCGCAGAACTAAAACCGGAAATCATCGTGACGGTAGCTGGAAATAAACTGGATACAGATGATTATGATGTGCAATATATTGACAATATGAATGTTGGTACAGCGAAGGTTGTTGTAACCGGTAAAGGAAACTATACAGGGACATTAAATGCCGTATTTAATATTGTATCGAAAGACGAACCTGTACCGCCTGTGGTAACGGTTGGAAAAGTGACAGGATTTAAGAGTACATCAAGTACAACCACAACAATAACGCTTGCATGGAATAAGGTGAATGATGCGACAGGCTATAAGATAGCGAAGTACGATACTGCGAAAAAGAAATATGTAGAGCTGAAAACGGTAGATGCAAAGACGCTGAAGTATACAATAAGCGGACTGAAAGCCGGTACGAAGTATACGTTCAGGGTTAATGCGTACAGAACTGCGGATGGAAAGAATGTGGTTTCAGAAGCCGCAGGAGGAACTTTTGCCACAAAAGCGGAGAATAAAGTTGGGGCAGTAACAGGTCTTAAGTTTGTGAAACGCAGTAAAACAAGTATTAAGTTTAAGTGGAATAAGGTATCCGGTGCAGATGGATATTTTATCTACCGATATGATAAAAAGACAAGAAAATATGTCAGAATTAAGGACGTGCCGGGAGCAGGAAAGACGACATTTGTAAGTACAAGACTGAAGTCCGGAACAACATATTCATATAAGGTATGTGCATATAAGAAATCCGGTACAAATAAAGTAGCCGGTAAAGCTGCGATACTTCAGAATACGACAACGCCGAAAGCACCGGGCATTTCACTGGCGACACAGTCTAAAAAGGCAGTTGTAAAGTGGAAGAAGGTAACAGGCGCAAGCGGATATGTCATTTATATGTCTGATTCTGCAAAAGGTAAATATAAGAGAATCGGAATTGCTAACAGTAGTAAAAAAGTCAGATATATAAAGAGTGGGCTGAAATCCGGTAATACATATTACTTTAAAGTAAAAGCTTATAAGAAATATAATGGAAAGAAGATATATAGTTCTTATTCAAAAGCGAAAAAGATTAAAGTGAAATAATGAGTAATACAGGGCAGATGCCAAAACCAGTGATAAGCTGGTTTTGGCATCTGTTTTATGTTATGAGATGAATATAGTTTTCGGCAGAATAATCAATAAATGCCAGGATGCTGTCATAGGTCATCGTACGCATTGAAAGCCTGCCGCCTGTCTGCATATTACCGGTGACGTATTTTCTTATGTCCTCCTCAAGCTTCCGGCTGTCATAATTTTTACATTCCGTTATATGTATTTCCGCCGGATTTATTTCGTACGAGACCGGAATATATGGTTTTATATCATGATAGATATATGGATTACATCGGTCATAATCCCCATAAAAATAGTTATCTGAAAAAAAATCCGTATAAGGGATAGTATCGTTGTGTTCCAACAGACGTACATGGTGGATGTCCTTATGTATAAAAGTTTCATTGCATAATTTATCTTCAAAGCGGAAATGGTTTTTCCAATATGAAGCAACATACAGATTGTCCATGTGAAGGTGCGCTAAAATACCAAAATCGGCAGGTGTGGATAGCAGTCTTTGGTATCTGACAAGGATAGAATGGATATCAGGATATTTGGTTATCAGGTTCTTCTGCCATTCCGGTCTGAAATGGGTAAGCGTTTTATCGCTTGTGGCATCCGGAAGAATACACCCCAGCATAAATTTTTGAATAAAGGCATCCGAAAAAGATTTTTTATGTTTTAATTTGTTTAATATCAGTTGACCTTCTGCAAGGTGAAGCATATATCCCGGCATTTTTAATCCTCCTGAAATTCACTTAAACTCGTTCAGATTATATCATTTTTTTTAGGGAAAGAAAATAAAAATCAGATTGCTAATTTGGAATGAGAATGATATGATTACACAGAATGGTTATGCCGCAGTTGAAAAATATGCAGAGGAAATGGTATATGGTATTTAATATAGGAGAAATTATAAAAATGAAAAAGCCGCATCCATGCGGAGCAAACAAATGGGAAATCCTTCGCGTGGGGATGGATTTCAGATTGAAGTGCAGGGGATGCGGTCATCAGGTCATGGTTTCCCGCAAATTGGTAGAAAAAAATTTCAGGGGCTTTCTTGAATAGGCTTTCTTGAATTGTAAAAAATTACTTGCATTAAGACATATTTTGTGGTATCGTAATGTCCTGTGATGTATTAATCATATTTCCTTGCTCATAATTTAGAATTTGTGGGCCAGAGACCATAAGGAGGTGCAATTTACATGAATAAGTATGAATTAACTTTAGTTGTTAGTGCAAAGATTGAAGAGGAAGCAAGAACAGCAGTAGTTGATAAGGTAAAGGCTTATATCGAGAAGGCTGGAGCTGTTATTACCAATGTTGAGGAATGTGGACTCAAAAAGCTTGCTTATGAAATTCAGAAAATGGGCGAAGCTTATTACTACTTCATTCAATTCGATGCAAATGCAGACGTACCAAGTCAGCTTGAGTCAAACATTCGTATCATGGAAGATGTTCTCAGATATCTTTGCGTTCGATTAGACGCTGAGTAATAGGAGGAGTTCCATATGAATAAAGTGATTTTGATGGGCCGTTTAACAAGAGACCCGGAAATCAGATATTCACAGGGGGAAGGTCAGATGGCGATAGCCAGATATACACTTGCTGTGGATAGAAGATTTAATAGAAACAGTGATCAGACAGCAGATTTTATAAGCTGTGTTGCGTTTGGCAAGTCAGCAGAATTTGCTGAGAAGTACTTGAAACAGGGTACAAAGATTGCTTTGACAGGAAGAATTCAGACTGGAAGCTATACAAATAAAGATGGTAACAAAGTCTATACTACTGATGTTGTTGTTGAAGACCAGGAATTTGCTGAAAGCAAAGCAAACAGCGCCGCTTCAACAGGCGATAATTATCAGCCGGCAGGAAGACCTTCACCGGCAAGTGCAAGTGCGGAAGGCTTCATGAGTATTCCGGAAGGAATAGAGGACGATTTACCATTCAAGTAAAACAGGAGGTAAAAAAAGTGGCTTATACAAAGACCGATAGAGCTGATGCTCCAATGAAAAGAAGAAATATCCGTAGAAGAAAGAAAGTCTGCGTATTCTGCGCAGATAAGACTGCTACAATAGATTACAAAGATGCAAATAAGTTAAAGAGATATATTTCTGAAAGAGGCAAGATTCTTCCTAGAAGAATTACAGGAAGCTGTGCAAAACATCAGAGAGCTTTAACAGTTGCTGTTAAGAGAGCAAGACAGATAGCTATTTTACCATATGTAGTAGATTAATTATCTGATAAAATGATAAGGGATGTCCCCGATACTGTAAAAATGGTCAGGGGATGTCCTTTTTTGTATTTTATAGGACTGCGTTTTTCGTTATATTCAGACCTTACGTTCCATATAGATAAATATAAGATGGGTTTACATTGACAAAAATGTTTCTTAAGTTTATGATAATACAAGAATTTGTCATGACAAAATGTTATAGGCAAGAAACAAAGTGTAGTGAAGTAAAGGAGTAGTGAAAATGGGAAAATACACGAAGGAAGACATTCTGAGGATGGTAAAAGAAGATGATGTAGAATTCATCAGACTTCAATTTACTGATATTTTTGGAGACCTTAAAAATGTAGCAATTACAGCCAGCCAGATAGAGAAAGCACTTGATAATAAGATTATGTTTGACGGTTCTTCTGTAGAAGGCTTTGCTCGTATCGAAGAGTCGGATATGTGTCTCTATCCTGATTATGATACATATGAGACATTTCCGTGGAGACCACAGCAGGGAAAAGTGGCAAGACTGATATGCGATATTTACAAACCGGATGGCACTCCTTTTGAGGGTGACCCAAGATACGTTCTGAAAAGAGCGCTTGCTGAAGCAAAAGAGATGGGTTATATCATGAATGTTGGACCGGAGTGTGAGTTTTTCCTGTTCCAGACAGATGAAAATGGCCTGCCGACGACAAATACATTTGAAAGAGCAAGCTATTTCGATTTAGGCCCGCTTGATTTTGGTGAAAATGCAAGGAGAGATATGGTGCTTACACTTGAGGATATGGGATTTGAAATAGAAGCCTCCCATCATGAAGTTGCACCGGCGCAGCATGAGATTGACTTTAAGTATGGTGAAGCCCTTAAAACAGCAGATAATATCGAAACTTTTAAGCTTGTTGTAAAAACAATTGCAAAGCGGCATGGTCTTTGTGCTACGTTTATGCCAAAGCCGAAATTTGGTGTGTGTGGTTCCGGTATGCATATGAATATGTCGCTTTCCAAAGACGGTAAGAATATATTTGCAGATGAGAATGATAAATTAGGACTTAGTAAGGAAGCTTACTGGTTTATTGCAGGTATTATGGAACATATGAAAGAAATGACAGCAATCACAAATCCGCTTGTCAATTCCTATAAGAGACTTGTGCCGGGATATGAAGCGCCAATATATATTGCATGGTCTGCAAAAAACAGAAGTCCGCTTATCAGAATTCCTAGTGCAAGAGGCGCAGGTACCAGAGTAGAGCTTCGATGTCCTGACCCGACAGCAAATCCATATCTGGCTATGGCTGTATGTCTCAGGGCCGGACTTGATGGAATTAAAAGACAGCTTCCTGTTCCACCGAGTGTAGATACCAATATATTTGAGCTTACGAAGGCGGAGAAGAAAGCCAGACATATACACAGTCTTCCTGCAAACTTAAGAGAAGCTACACTTGCCATGATGGAAAGTGATTTTATGAAAGAAGTTGTAGGTGAGCATATCTTTGAACGATATACGACAGCCAAGATGCAGGAGTGGAATGACTATACAAAGCAGGTAACCGATTGGGAGATTTCCCAATATCTTTATAAGGTATAAAATATAGCGATTAAGTAAAGTTGTGAGGAATATTTGTGTGGTGAATATAATAGTTCTATTTTCTAAAATAGAAGAGGCTAAAAGTATTAAAAATCTTCTTGTACGAAATGGAATAAGTGTCGTTAAAGTATGTACTACAGGCGCGCAGGCTATACAGGCATTAGATGATTATGATGATGGGCTGATAATCTGCGGCTATAAGTTTCAGGATATGCTGTATTCTGATTTGGTGGCAAATATACCGGATTACTTTGATATAATCGTCATCAGTTCAAAAAGAAATTATGCGGATTGTATGGAAAGTGGTGTCGTATGCCTTACGATGCCGCTGTCTATGCAGGATTTTGTGTCTACTGTATCGCGTACAATTAATAATCTTTTGTGGGAGCGGAAAAGACGGAAACAAAACAGACCAAAAGAACGTACAGAGGATGAGAAGAAGGTAATTAAGTCAGCAAAGTTAAAACTGATGCATGACTATAATTATGATGAACAGACTGCTCACAGGTATTTACAGAAAAAAAGTATGGATAATGGGATAAATATTGTTGAAATGTCATATATGGTACTGAATGATACTGGTTTTTTCTAAGGGGGCATGCGTATGAAGTTTACAAAGATGGAAGGTCTTGGAAATGATTATATATATGTAAACTGTTTTGAAGAAAACATATCAGAGCCGGTTAGAGCCGCAATTGCGCTGAGCGACAGACATTTTGGCATTGGCTCAGATGGACTGATACTGATAAAACCGTCAGATAAAGCCGATTTTACGATGGATATGTATAATGCGGATGGTTCAAGGTCTGAGATGTGCGGAAATGGAATACGCTGCGTTGGAAAATATGTATATGACTATGGGCTTACCCGGAAGACTGCCATTTCCATTGAAACACTTGCAGGGATAAAATATCTGGATTTAAGTGTAACAGATGGAAAAGTGGATATGGTAACGGTCGATATGGGTGCGCCGATATTTAAGGCGGCAGAGATACCGGTCATATCAGAAAATGACAGTGTAATTGATGAACCGATATCTATTGACGGAGTCCAATACAGAATGACCTGTGTTTCAATGGGAAATCCGCATGCAGTTGTGTTTGCAGAAGATGTAGAGAAATTTCCGGTTGAGCAGATAGGGCCACTGTTTGAGCAGAATGAAAGGTTTCCTGAAAGAGTAAATGTGGAGTTTATTCAGATTATAGATAAAAACACGATAAAGATGCGTGTATGGGAGCGCGGTTCAGGCGAGACGATGGCGTGCGGAACCGGTTCTTGTGCAGCAACAGCAGCATGTGTACGAAATCATAAAACAGATAACAATATAACGGTTAAGCTGCTGGGTGGCGATTTGTTTGTCAGGTATGACAGAGAAAATGATAAAATATACATGACAGGACCGGCGAAAGTAGTATTTGACGGTGTTACTGACAGATTTTAGGAGGAAGGAATATGTTTAAGGTAAATGATAATTATTTGAAGCTGCCGGGAAGCTATTTATTTTCAACCGTAGGCAGAAAGCAGAGAGAGTACAGTGAAGCGCATCCGGATAAGAAAGTAATCAGACTGAGTATTGGTGATGTTACGCAGCCATTAGCACCTGCTATTATATCACGTTTACATAGTGCTGTTGACGAGATGGCGAATGCGGAGACTTTTAAAGGGTATGCACCGGACCTTGGCTATGAGTTTCTTAGAAATACGATAGCAGAGAGCGATTATAAATCAAAAGGAATGGATATCGCCGCTGATGAAATATTTGTAAGTGATGGTGCAAAGAGTGATTCTGCAAATATTCAGGAGATATTTGCAGCAGATAGTAAGATTGCAGTATGTGACCCGGTATATCCGGTTTATGTGGACTCCAACGTAATGGCAGGAAGAACAGGCAGCTATGACAAGAATACCGAGCTTTGGAGTGATGTTATCTATATGCCATGTCTGGCAGATAATAATTTTGCACCGGAACTGCCAAAGAAGACGCCGGATATTATCTATTTATGTTTCCCGAACAATCCTACAGGAGCGACCATCAATAAAACACAGCTTCAGGAATGGGTTGACTATGCAAATAAAGTCGGCGCTGTGATTATATATGATGCCGCATATGAAGCATATATCAGCGAAGCGGATGTTCCGCATAGTATCTATGAGTGCGAAGGTGCGAGAACATGTGCCATAGAACTTAGAAGTTTTTCAAAGAATGCAGGATTCACAGGAACACGTCTTGGCTTTACGGTCGTACCAAAAGACTTGAAAGATGCAGACGGTGTAGCGCTTCATGGGCTTTGGGCGAGAAGACATGGTACGAAATTTAATGGTGCGCCATATATTGTTCAGGCGGCAGGAGAGGCGGTTTATTCACCTGAAGGCAAGGCACAGACAAAGCAGCAGATTGCATATTATATGAATAATGCGAAGGTCATTTATGATGGACTGAAATCTGCCGGATATACCGTATCAGGTGGAATTAATGCGCCTTATATATGGCTGAAGACACCGGATAAGATGACTTCATGGGAATTTTTTGATTATCTTCTTGAAAATGCGAATGTGGTTGGTACGCCGGGCTCAGGCTTTGGACCAAGCGGCGAAGGGTATTTCAGACTGACTGCCTTTGGTACATATGAGAATACGGTCGAAGCGATAGAAAGAATAAAGGCATTATAAGACAATATAGCGTGATGATGGAGACATGGAAGCTGGATGAACAAATCGGTTTGGCTTCCATGTTTTTTGTCTTTTGACTTTACTCATAAATATATCTTTGATATAATTTAGATAACATTCAGACATGTATAATATGTATTTGTGGATATACCATTGTGAATAAATGATAAATGCGGAGGTATAGGGATGAAAGATAACGGACTTTTAGTGCAGTATTTCAATGCAAATACGCCGGATGACCAGACCTTGTGGGCTGATGCGGCAAAGAATGCTGATACACTTAAAAAACTTGGGGTTACAGCGGTATGGTTTCCGCCGGCAGTAAAGGGTGCAAAGGGAAAAGAAGATATGGGATATGCACCATATGACTTATATGATTTAGGCGAGTTCAATCAAAAGGGTTCTGTAGGCACACGATATGGCACAAAGGCTGAGTATATTGCTGCAATTAAAGCGATGAAATCAGCAGGAATCAATGTGTATGCAGATATAGCGGTAAGACAGAAGCTTGGTGCTGATAAGATTGAAAGCGTTTCCGCGGCTGATTTTAATATGAAAGACGGGCCGCAGATGATAGGCGGAAGGAAAAAGGTTGGCGCATTGTCTAAATTTACTTTTCCGGGAAGAAAAAGTAAATATTCCAAGTTTAAATGGAATTTTAATCATTTTGCAGGAATTGACTGGAAACAGGAGGAGTTTAAAGCGCGCGTATGCGCACTCTCAGGGCTGGACAGGGAAAAAGCAGAGAAAGAATTTTCAAAATATGACTATATCATGGGTTGTGAATTGGATTTTTACAACCAGGAAGTTTATGATGAGCTGATGTCATGGGCAGAATGGTATGAGAAAAATACGGATGTTGATGGATTCCGGTTTCAGGAGGCTGAACAGATACCGGGATGGTTTATTAAAGATTTTGTTGATGCAGCCGCAAATGCAGGAGAAGCATATAAGGAGATATTTGCAGTCGGCGATTTCTGGCATTGGAATTGTAATTATATCAATGATTATATTCAATCAACAGAAAATACAACGTCTATGTTTGATGTTCCGCTTCATTTCAATTTCCATGATGCATCGGTATCAGAGGGAGATTATGATTTGAGCAGACTTCTTGAAGGCTCTATGATGATGCGTAATCCGATGAAAGCGGTAACATTTGTCGATAACCATGAGTCACAGGTGGGCGGAATTTTAGAGTCCTATGTAGAAGATTGGTTTAAGCCGCTTGCATATGCGGTTATACTTCTTCGTAGTCAGGGTTATCCATGTTTATTTATGGGTGATTATCAGGGAATTCCTGCTGTAAAAGTAAAATCGAAAAAGACGATACTGAATAAATTGTTAAAGCTTAGAAAGAAATATGCGTATGGTGAGCAGCATGATTATTTTGACCATCCTGATGTTGTCGGATGGACAAGAGAAGGTGACGCAGAGCATGAAAATTCCGGCCTTGCAGTTGTACTGTCAGATGGTACGGGAGGAACAAAGAGAATGTATGTCGGCAGGCAGTTTGCAGGGATGCATTTTGCTGATGTGATGGGAAATGCGAAGTATGATATTAGGATAGATGCTGAAGGCTGTGGAGAATTCTATGTAAACAGGCAGGGTGTAGCTGTGTGGATAAAGAAGGACTGTAAATTATAAAAAAGGAGCTGGCGACATGGGAAAAACAGTACACACAGAAGCAGTACAGGATTTATTTGAGGCAATACTTACACTTGAGACGGAAGAGGAATGTTTTGACTTCTTCGAGGATGTATGTACCGTCAATGAGCTTCTTTCGATAGCGCAGAGATTTGCAGTTGCCAAGATGCTGAAGGAGAACAATACCTATCTCGAAGTGGCAGAGAAAACGGGCGCTTCAACAGCAACCATAAGCAGGGTAAACAGGTCTTTAAATTATGGGAAAGACGGCTATGAACTGGTATTTTCCAGAATGAATAAGAAGTAGATGTTTTGGGTAATGTTAAAATGGGGAGATGTATATTTATCATGATAAATATACATCTCCCCTGTTTGATATATTATTCTTTTTTATTTTCGGATTTTCCACCGCTTTTTTCAGCGTTTTTTTGCTGAGCTTCTTTTTTTGCTTTTTTAGCAGTTTCCTGTTTCTTGACAGCTTCCTGTTTTTTGCTCATATCGTCAATGAGATGTTCTACATATTTTTTCTTTACATAGATATCTGTTGCCAAAAGAGATATAATACTCATCGTATGAAGATAGGCATCGGTTTCCTCGTCATACATCTGTGCAGCTTTGTTGTTTGTGGCGATTACGCTGGCGATAATATCGTCATATGTATCGTGCTGAAAGTCATATAGTTTGCTGTATATATCGGATATATCAGGAGTGCCCTGAGCTGCTTTGTAGTGTGTTTCTATCATAGGCATAAGAAGCGTATGGATATCTGTTATACTCAGCATATTTTTCAGGTAGTAAATATATATGAGTAACGTGAGATGTTCTTTTGAATATCTCTTTTTATCGGGCGAAGGCAGAAGATTATTTTTCGTGTAATTATTGACCATTGTTTTCGTCATAATTTTATCTTCATAGTTCCTTCTGTTTCCGCCTAACTGTTTTTCCATAAAGGTCGTAAGCTGGTCCATATATAAATCAATAGACGGAATATCTTTTGGCTTAATAAAATCAATTCCGTTAATAAAATCTGTTATTTCCTGTTTTTTAGCATCTTTATCCATTGCTTTGCCCCACAATCCTGATATCTTTACAATATTTTTTACAATATCTTATGATACTATTGTTAATTGAAATTATAAACACATTATATAGTATTGAAAACTACATATCAAGGTTTTTTTGAAAATACTTACAGCCGAAACAGTGCGTTTATTTATATCAGTTTAACCGGCAGATGTGGCGTTTGTTTCTTCAACAGGTTCGGGTGCAGGCAGAATTTCTATAAGAACTCTGGCGGTACGCTTTTTATCCATTTCAGTTACAAGACAGGATAGTACGCCGTCAGAGACAGTATCGCCTTTTACAGGCAGCCTGTCAAGAAGTTCTATGATGTAGCCGCCGAGCGAATCATAATTTTCTGATTGAATATTCAGATTTAACATGTCGTTCAAATCATCTAATTTGATTGAACCGTCTGCACTGTAATGGGTGCTGTCTAACTGAATTAAATTATTATGTTCAGCCATGTCGTATTCATCTTTGATATCGCCTATAATTTCTTCTACTAAATCCTCCATTGTTACAAGACCTGCACTGATGCCATATTCATCTAATACGATTGCCATAGAGTTGGAGTCGGTTTTCATGTTGGCGAGCAAATCGTTTGTTTTTTGATATTCGTATACATACAGTGGTTCACGAATGATTTCCCGTAAATTAAAATCGTCAATATCCTTGTGTGTCGCCTTATAAAAAAACAAGTCTTTTACATGAAGGATTCCGATGATATTATCTCTTGAGTCCTCATAGACCGGTATCCTTGTATATGGAACTTCCATATAGACCTTCAGCAAATCTTCATAAGAAGAGTCTATCGGAACAATTGTCATATCAACGCGTGGAATCATGATGTCGCGCGCCCTTGAATCGCCAAAGTCAACAACATTTGTAATCATTTCCTTTTCGTTATCTTCAATGACACCTTCTTCTTCGCTTACATTTACCATTGTAAGAAGTTCGTCTTCTGTAATTTTTTGGGAAACGCCGTTTCTGTTTATACGGAGAATAAAAAAGATAACGTTAGCTATTTTATCAACGATAAAGACAAATGGCGTTAAAATAAACATAAGAAATTCGATGATATCGATATATACCATTGATATTTTCAGGTTATAAAGCTGCGCTAAAGTTTTCGGCGTTATCTCGCCAAATAAAAGTACGAGTAAAGTCAGAATACCGGTTGCAAGTCCTACTGCGCTGCTTCCAAATAACTTCGTAGTAAGGGTAGTTGTGAGCGCTGATGCAGAAATATTTACAATATTATTTCCTATTAATATAGTGCTGATTAGCTTGCTGCTGTTGTCTGTAACCTTAAGCACTCGTGCAGCACGTTTGTTGCCATTATCGGCAAGTGAACGTAGTGCATATTTGTTTACAGTAGTAAGCGCTGTTTCCGCAGACGAAAAAAAGGCTGATAAAATCAAAAGTATTATTAAAACAATGAGCTGTATAATCGCGTCAGACTCCAAAAAAAACATCTCCCATCTTTAGGTTTTAGTAGTTATTTTAATGAATGAATATAGGCTTGTCAAGGAAAAATAAAATGGATTCTTTTAAAATTTGGTGATATAATGCAATGTGGACATAGAACGATATGAATTGAATGAGGAGAGAAGATGGATATTTTTGTAAGGGCATATCATGAGCAGGATTTGCCTGAAATGATTATGATATGGAATGAAATTGTGGAAGAAGGAATTGCATTTCCGCAGGAAGAAATGCTGGATGCTGTATCGGGGAAAAATTTTTTTGAAATGCAGACATACAGCGCAGTCGCAGCAGATGCAGCAAATGGTAAAATATATGGCTTATACATATTGCATCCTAATAATGTGGGCAGATGCGGTCATATATGTAATGCAAGCTATGCAGTCGCATCAGCAAGCAGAGGACTGCATATTGGGGAGATGCTTGTCAAGGACTGTCTTATACAGGGAAAGCGTCATGGTTTCGGCGTGTTGCAGTTTAATGCAGTTGTTGCTTCCAACATTCATGCCAGACATTTGTATGAACGGCTTGGCTTTACGCAATTAGGAACAATTCCAAAGGGATTTCGCAGAAAAGACGGGCATTACGAGGATATCTGTCCATATTATCACGAGTTATGATAAATGGAACAAATCCTTATAGTCGGATGAAAAACAAATGATAGAGACACTTCCTATGTATATAAAATGGAGACATTTGAAATAATATGAATGTCACAAATAAATAGAAGAAAAGAGGTGTCGATATGAGAAGTTCAGTGGAAACGTATAAAGAAGTTGCAGAAAGATGCAGCGCATATGATTGTAAGAAGTGTTCTGATGCTTTTACTAATATTGCAGATGATGAAGTGAGCTGTCTGACGTGCAAACATTTTTCAAATGCAGAATATTGTAAACTGAATCTTTATGATCCGATATTAAAAAATCTATAAAAGGGATATAGATAAGGAAAAACAGTCTCCACTGTCGATAAAATGACATTCAGTGGAGACTGTTGAAATATAAGGTTTGTTTTGTGCTTTATGAAAACACATTATTAGTCATTTGCCTGACAGCCTGTTGCAATCCAGTCTTCATCGGCGGGCCATAAATCATAACGCCTTCCGGTACCATTAAAAGGGTCTTCTAACAGCATTATTTTTTCAATACCGGGATTTCCCTGGACTACCTGACCGATGGTGACAGCAAAGTAAAGATGTTTATCAACTTTACTTACGGGAACTTCGCCCAGCTGATAAAATAAATAGTCTCTGGTAGACCATGTTGAGTTCGGCTGTCCGCTCGGCATCTGTGCGGTATAGTTCCAGGAAAAGCCTGTAAGCAGGGAATTATAATCAACTCCATTTTCTGCCCACGATTTAGTAAAATTTGGGTCTGTGAAGTCTATCAGCAGATATTCCATTGCATCATGTATTTTCTGCCCGGCTTCAACATCGGCTACGCGTCTTGTTTTTTGTACATATTTGATTAACGCGGGCGCCAAAGCACCAGCCAAAATCGCCATGATAGCGATTACAATAATTAACTCGACCAAAGAAAAACCTTTGTTTGTGTTTTGATGAAATTTGTCATTGCACCAATTGTTCATGTTATAATCCTCCCTTTTGCCTGAAAAGTATCTTAAATGAATTTTACTTCTTCTAAAATATGTCTTACTTTATATAGACAAATAGAAATGTTGTTTTGTTGGATTTTTAAATAATTTTTTTCGGATTTATGTATCAAGTGCTCATGTTGTGTCCCTCTTATTTTCTTATATGGATAATTGTAAAATTCATCAATGCAGAAATGATTTCACAATTACTTGTATTTACATTTTATAAGTCGGATATATATAAAACAAGCGAAAACCAGTTGCATAAACGCAACTGGTTTTCGCTTGTTTTATATACATAACCAATCATATGTAAATTCTTATTATAATTTTAAATTTTTTTCTGCTAATCCTTCATTTCCAGGAAGTCGGAGGCATCAGGATATAATTCATATACTTTTCCTTTTCCAAAGTTAGACATATCGTTGCGCGGATATTACCGAAGCGTAATTTTTATAACGGTTGTGGCGCCGCCGCCATTTCCGTCTACTCTGTCGTAATCGGCATGTGCGCCGTCGGCTTCCAACTGTGTTCCCTTTTCTACGTTCAGAAATTCATTGTCAAGAGAAATGTCGAAATAATAGTTCTTGTTTGTTTTTGATACAGGGACATAGCCCATCTCGTGATAGATATATTCATCATATCCCCATGTAGAAGGGTCGCCTGTCGGCATTCTGTTGACTTCATCGCAGTTCCAAAAAATAGCAGTTGTATATCGGTTATGCGTTGTTGAACCGTTGGTGGTTGTTTTAAACAGGTTTGGATTATTATCATCTAATAAAGAATATTGAACAATATCAGCAATTTTATTGGCAGCGTCTACATCAACCACGCGCCGGCTTTTCCGGACATATTTGATTAACGCGGGCGTTAAAACGCCGAGCAGAACCGCCATGATGGCGATTACGATAATTAACTCTACTAAAGAGAACCCTTTGTTACTATTTTTCTTTTGTTGACATATGTATGGCGTGTGCATATTACAGACTCCTTTCATTTACAAAAAAGCACAGCATTACCAAAATTTTACATAAATAGAGTAAACCTATGTACATAAAAAGTCAATAGTTTGTTTCCAATTTGTTCATAAAATGTTCATTTTTATCTGTGGCAGACGGGCGTGGTATTTTTACATATTTTACAAACCGGATGAACTGCTGCGTTTGCTTTGATTTTGCTGTCTTCAAAAGTTGACATGCTGACTGCATATTGTTATACTTTTAAGTTAGAAAAAATGGAAAGGTATGGATATAGATGATTAGTGCAAATAATGTTACATTACGATTTGGGAAGAAGGCTTTGTTTGAAGATGTAAATATAAAATTTACAGACGGGAACTGCTATGGACTGATTGGTGCAAACGGAGCAGGAAAGTCTACATTTTTAAAGATACTTTCGGGAGAGATTGAACCGTCAAAGGGTGATGTCACCATGAATGAAGGCGAACGGCTTTCCGTACTTCAGCAGGACCATTTCAAGTATGATGAATATTCTGTTCTGGATACTGTTATAATGGGCAATAAAAGACTCTATGAGATTATGAAAGAGAAGGATGCCATCTATATGAAAGAGGACTTTACGGATGAAGATGGTGTAAGGGCGGCTGAACTGGAAGCGGAGTTTGCAGAGATGAACGGCTGGGAAGCGGAGTCCGATGCAGAGACACTTCTGAATGGACTGGGTGTTGGAACGGAATTTCATGATTCACTGATGAAGGAGCTTGACGGCGGATTGAAGGTTAAGACATTGTTAGCACAGGCATTATTTGGCAATCCTGACGTATTGCTGCTTGACGAGCCAACAAACCATCTGGATATGGATGCAATTGCGTGGCTTGAGGAGTTCCTGATTAATTTCCAGAATACAGTGATTGTTGTGTCGCATGACAGATACTTTTTAAATAAGGTATGTACGCATACGGCAGATATTGATTATGCCAAGATACAGCTTTATGCAGGAAATTATGATTTCTGGTATGAGTCCAGTCAGCTTATGATAAAGCAGATGAAGGAAGCAAACAAGAAAAAAGAAGAGAAGATTAAAGAATTGCAGGAGTTTATTCAGCGGTTCTCGGCAAATGCATCAAAGTCCAAGCAGGCGACATCAAGAAAGCGTGCGCTTGAAAAGATTGAACTGGATGATATCAAACCTTCCAGCAGAAAGTATCCATATATTGATTTCAGACCAAAGAGAGAAATTGGAAATGAGGTTCTTACGGTTTCACACCTTTCAAAGACGGTTGATGGCGAAAAGCTGCTTGATGATATTTCATTTACAGTAGGACATGATGATAAGATTGCATTTGTGGGACCGAATACAAAAGCAACGACGATGCTGTTTAAGATACTTGCAGGAGAAGAAGAGCCGGATGAGGGAAATTATAAATGGGGTGTTACGACATCACAGGGATATTTTCCAAAAGATAATACAAAAGAATTTGATAATGACCTGATTATTGTTGACTGGCTGACGCAGTATTCAGATGAGAAGGATGCAACTTATGTAAGAGGTTTCCTCGGAAGAATGTTATTTGCCGGTGATGACGGCGTGAAGAAGGTTAAGGTGCTTTCAGGAGGAGAAAAGGTTAGGTGTCTGTTATCCAAGCTGATGATTATGGGCTCAAACTGCCTGATACTTGATGAACCGACCAATCACCTCGATATGGAATCCATTACAGCGCTGAATAACGGATTGATTAAATTCCCGGGTGTGATATTGTTCTCATCACAGGACCATCAGTTTGTTCAGACAACAGCGAACAGAATTATAGAACTGACAAACACAGGATTGATAGACAAGCAGACAACTTATGACGAATATCTTGCAAATGATGAACTGGCAAGAAAACGTCAGGTGATGAACATAGATGTGGAGGATTAATAAAAATGATAGATGGTAAAAAAGTTTTGCTTTCAGGGATGCAGTCAACAGGGATTATCACACTTGGAAATTATCTTGGGGCGTTAAAGAACTGGGTTGATTTGAATGATGATGAAGGCATTGAATGTTTTTATGCTGTAATGGATTTACATTCCATTACAGTAAGACAGAATCCTGCCGAGCTTAGAAAAAACGGACGGACATTATATGCGCTTTATATGGCAGCAGGACTGGACCCGGTGAAGAACTGTCTGTTCTTCCAGTCGCATGTTCCGGCGCACCCACAGCTTGCATGGATACTGAACTGCTTTACTTATATGGGTGAAATGAACAGAATGACGCAGTTTAAGGATAAAGCGGCAAAACATGCAGATAATGTAAATACAGGACTGTTTACATATCCTGTACTGATGGCAGCGGACATCCTTCTTTATCAGGCGGATATGGTACCGGTAGGAAAAGACCAGTTACAGCATCTGGAGATTACAAGAGATATCGCCAATCGTTTTAACGGGATATATGGAGATGTATTTACCATACCGGAAGCCTATATGGGTAAAAGCGGCGCAAAAATCATGAGCCTTCAGGACCCGTCAAAGAAAATGTCCAAGTCAGATGAAAATCCAAATGGAAGTATCCTGCTGCTTGATGATAAAGATACCATCATGAGAAAGTTTAAGAAGGCGGTTACAGACTCAGATGGATTGATTGCATATAACGATGATAAGCCGGGAATTAAAAATCTGATTGATATCTATTGTGCAGTCACAGGAAAAACTGTGGACGGAGCAGTAAAGGAATTTGACGGAATGGGTTATGGAAAGCTGAAAGAAGCTGTAGGTGAAGCGGTTGCGGATGAACTTGCACCGGTTCAGGCTAAGTTTAATGAATTGATTAATGATAAGGCTTATGTAGATGGAATAATGAAGGAAAATGCTGCAAAGGCTTCATATTATGCCAATAAAACATTGCGTAAGGTTATGAAAAAGGTTGGATTTATCGAATTGCCAAGATAGTTATAAGGAGTTATATGAAGATAGATATTGGAAAACCGCAGATTGCAGAGGAAGCGAAAAGCAGTAAAGGAAGGACAATCGGAGCGGAAATCGGTATATTTATACTTGTATTTTTGATTGGTTCTCTTTTGGCAGGAATCTTGCCATCCTGTTATGAGATGATGACGATGCTGAACGAGCCGGATATCTTAGAGAAGATGGAAGAAATCATCATGAGCGGAGACGGCGTCTTTTCAGGAATGCTGGATTTGGTTATGGATATGTCTGACGGGATGTATATTGTAACCCTGTTTTGTACTGCCATAGTGATACTGACGGCAATCGTATACTGTACGAAGATAGAAAAGAGAAGCCTTCATTCGATGGGCATCACAAAGGAGAAAGCGGGAAAGCATTATGCGATTGGACTGGCGGCAGGCTTTGGACTATTTACGGCGTGTGTTTTGCTGGCGCTGCTATTTAAGGGCATACGTTGGAATGGTATCAATAAAAATATAAATCCGATGATTATTCTGCTGTATTTAATAGGCTATGGAATCCAGGGCTTTAGTGAAGAAATAACTTTCAGGGGCTATTTTATGATAAGTCTGATGAAGAAGAATTCAGTGACGAAGGCGGTGCTTATCAATTCGGTTGCATTTGCAATCTGTCATATGCTGAATCCGGGGCTGACGATAGTCGCATTTATTAATCTGGTGCTTGTGGGGATATTTACATCACTCTATGTTATTAAAACAAATAATTTATGGGGTGCGGCGGCATATCATTCCATGTGGAACTTTGCGCAGGGGATTATATACGGAATATCGGTCAGTGGGACAGATGCCAAAAGCGCTGTTATCAATACGGAAAACATTGGAAATAATATGATAAACGGCGGTGTGTTTGGGATAGAAGCAAGTATTATGACGACGATTGTCATGATACTCGCCATTTATGTGCTTATGACAGTTGGTGGAAAAAGAAATAATAAATAAAATTCAGGCATGTTTATATATAACATGCCTTTTTTGTGAGCAGCGATAGAGATTGGAAATAATTACTCTTCATCTAATTGAAGTGCAAATATATAGTTGACAGCCTGTTTGACATTGAACTTATTTGCATCGGAATTTCCAGGAAAGCATATATAGATATCTTCATATCCAAGATGAAGGCTTTTCGCAAAGTCGGTGTCGCTGATATCAATGGCAAAGACATAGGCGTTGTTGTCAGAACCGTTTGCAGAGAACAGGCGGTCTTTATATTCATCACTTGTAAATGTTTCATACAAATTAGAAGGAAGCGCTGTTTCTAACGGATATATAAGTGATTTGGCGGCACAGTATTCAACGCCCTTTTTGTCAGATATGATGATGTCGTAGTAGTTATCGGCACAGGCGGCAGGAAAACCGGTAAAGGCGATATCGTTTGGATTTTTTTCATATTGCTTTTCGCAGGTATCTAAATCAACTGAAATATTTATCTGTGATTTTACCTGTTGCTTTCCTGAAAAGTCGTAAAAGTCGATATATCCGTCATCAAGGACACTTGTGTCAAGTGCATAGGAATTTGGTGAGTTGATGATTGCATAAGAAAGCACAATCGGGCGGTTGTTTTTGATAACGGTGACAGCCATAAAAATGACGATGACGGCGGCAAGGAGGAGCGCAAAAAATTTCCCTGCATAATAGGTAAAAAAGTGTCTGATTTTTTCTTTTGTTGTCATGTCTGCCATTTCGGCTTTCAGACGTTGTCTTAATACTTTTTTTCGCTCATGCTTTGATAATTGGCTTAATTCAAGGTTGTCCTCAATTTTCAAATCTTCTTTTGGTTTATCTTTGCGTGGCTCTTTGATTTCCTGTTTTGGTGTGTTGTCGTTTTTGTTTCTATCAGACATGATGACCTCCATGTATATTGTTATCGTTTTTATTATTGTTCGGACAGGTGAATATTATATATATATTCTAACAGCTGAATGGAATTTGCAATATTGCTTTCTGTCTTGCCCGGAAAAGCAATATATACATCGTCATATCCTGTATTCAGTCTTTTGGCGAAATCGGTATCGCTGATATCAATGGCGAAAGCCTTTAAGGTATCGTATTTATCAGGAAAATCTGCCATATGCTTTTCCAAAGCGGAATAATCATCTGCATTAAAATATCCCTTTAGGGGATTGATGATATTTTCGGTGCTGCAATATTTTATACCTGCCGCATTGCTGATAATCACATCATAGTCGCCGTATTCACATTCGTTTGATAAGATAGAATAATCCGTACTATTAGATGTCGTGATATAATCTGAATGTAATTTGAAATAATCATAATCAATATTCAGGCTTGTAGAAGCGTTGAATTGATAGGAGTCAGGAATATTAAAGTAAGCAGCATAATCTTTTTGAAAGGACTTATCAATGGCTTCCTCATTTTCTATATTGAGAATGGCATAGGATAAGGCTGTCGGTCTTGAATTTCTATAAATCGTAATGCCTAAATAGCAGACAAAAGCGATACATAAAACAGGAATAATAATATACCACTTGTAATATTCGAGAAAATAAGCTGCTTTCTTCTGAAAGGACATATTCCGGGTGTATTCCAGATAGATTTCCCGGCGCATAGCCCGCCGCTCTTTGCGTGACATACTATGCAGTTCCAATTTATTTTCAACAGGAAGACTTTCCTGCGGAGTATCTTCATGATGTTGGGTGTTTAAATTCTTGTCTGACATGTAAAAATTCCTTTCATCAAGTATTGTATGGTGTTTTCGTTAAGTGTTCACATTATATCATGTGAACTAAGCTCATACTGCACTTCGCTTGTATTCGCTAAGGTCACAGATGTAAGTTCTCACTAAATTCGTGCTTTGCACTCATTAAGTGTTCACATTATATCATGAAAAAGAGAAGAAGTAAAAATATAATTACAGATATCATTTCGTATGCTATAATAATAGACGTTTAAAATACTACAGGATGAGAGGTCGAAAATGCGAAAAGAAAAAAGTAAGTACGGTTTATTGATGCTTAAGGTATTTATTGCAATAATTGCCACGCTGATTATAACGGTTGGGTGCGCTTTGGTGGTTGCGAGTTTCAGGCATAAAAAATTACTTGAGGAAGAGAAGCAATATCTTGTTCCGCCGGGAGAACTGGTAGAGGTGGATGGACATCAGATACATGTGATGCAGGAGGGCGATAAAACTTCTGATTATACACTGGTATTTCTGCATGGAAACAATACAATAGATGCGTCTGTTACATTACAGCCATTGTTTGAGAAATTGTCGAATTATAATCTGATATATGTAGACAGAAGCGGATATGGATTCAGCGATGACTGGGACTGTCCAAAAGACGTGGCTTCTATGGTTGAAGAAAGCAGAACAGCGGTGAAAAGTGTGGACAGAGGGAAGTCTTATATATTGGTTGCGGCAAAGAGCGCCGGGGTAGAAGCGTTGTACTGGGCGGAGAAATATCCTGATGAGGTTCAGGCGGTCATTGGACTGGGGATGTATTTTCCGGAGCAATATTTAGAACTTCCTGACGACAACTACTGTACATTTAAAAACAAGCTGCTGCTGGGACTTGTAAAAACAGGTGCGCACAGGTGGGCAAAATCGATATATCCCGAGGATAAATATAGCGTTTATACGTCAATGCAGATGAAGGTCCGGGATGCGCTTGCATCAGCAAAGCTATATACAAAAGGAATGTATAACGAGGATGCAGAGATTGTGAAAAATGCGAAACTGGTTGCACAGAATGGGTGGCCGGAGGAGATAAAGATGTATCTGATTTATGCAAATCCTTTTATGGAGCCGTATCTTCATGAAGATGCCGATACATTGGAAATATATAATGAAGTAGCAAAACAAGGTGAAGAATATGATTGCGAGACTGCATATAATGATTATTACAGAACGTATTTTAAAGAACATAAAAATGTAACAATGGAGGAGATTTCAGGACCGGAAAGGCTGGTTTTGTACAATCCACAGAAAATTTCAGAACTGATTACAGGCTATATTGACAAATTGGACTAAAAATTTGCTTTTTTTGACAAACACATAATAAAATTCACAAGAAAAAATAAAAAAATACTTGCATTATTGTTCAATATGTCCTATAATGATACTGTCGTTGGGAACAATGACAAATAGGGCGAACCGATAGCGGAAGGTTATCAGGTTTAATAAAACACATTATATTTTTTTATTAAAGGAGGTTTTTTTTTGAAAAAATTCAAAAAAGTATTAGCACTTTCTTTAGCATGTGCAATGGCACTTTCATTTACTGCATGTGGTGATAAGGAAGAAAGCACAACAGAGGCTCAGAAAGACACAGAGGCAACAACAGCGGCTGGAGGAGACGATACTACAGCAGAAGACACCGAAGCAACAACTGAGGGCGGTAATGTTGCTGCCGGAGACGAAGGAAAAGTTCTTAACGTTTATGTTTGGAATGAAGAATTTAAAGAAAGAGTAGAGGAATTCTACGCTGGATATGAAAAGACAGACGCTACACATGGTAAGATTGGTGATGTAACTGTAAACTGGGTAATCACACCAAATGAAAACAATGCATATCAGGATAATCTTGATGCTGCATTACTTGCTCAGGCAGATGCAGCAGTAGATGATAAGATTGATATTTTCTTAGTTGAAGCTGACTATGCACTGAAGTATGTAGATACAGACTATACAATGCCTGTTAAGGATTTAGGTATTACAGATGCAGACCTTTCAGAGCAGTATCAGTATACAAAGGATGTTATGACAGACTCTAACGGCGTTCTTAAGGGTGTATCATGGCAGGGATGTCCTGCAGGACTTGTATATAACCGTGAGATTGCTAAGGATGTATGGGGAACAGATGACCCTGCTGAAGTTCAGGAACATGTAAAGGACTGGGATTCATTCTACGCAGCAGGCGAAGAAATGAAGGCTAAGGGATATTTACTTACCTCAACAGTAAATGATACATACCGTGTATATTCAAATAATGTTTCAAGTAAATGGGTTACAGATGATATGAAGCTGAACATCGACCCGAATATCGAGAAGTGGGCTAAGGATGCAAAGGCTATGGTTGATAATGGTTATACTAATGTAGCTGATTTGTGGTCGGATACTTGGAAGGCAGGTTTCTTCCCAGAAGGCAAGTGCTTCTCATACTTTGGACCAATGTGGATGATTGACTTCTCAATGTCTGCTGATGAAGAAGGTTCAGTTGGTTATAACGGAGGCTGGGGCTTAGCAACAGGTCCACAGGGCTTCTTCTGGGGCGGTACATGGGTATGTGCAGCTACAGGTACAGACAACCCAACACTGGTTGCTGATATCATGAAGCAGCTTACTACAAATGCAGATGTTATGACAGATATCAGTAAGAAGAAGAGTGACTTTGTAAATAATAAGACAGCTATGGCAACAATTGCTGCTGATACATCATTCGGAAGCAAACCGCTTGGCGGACAGAATCCTTATGGTATGCTTGCAGAAGGTGCAGATAAGATTGACCTTTCGACAATTAGTGCATACGACCAGGGATGTAACGAAGAGTTCCAGAAAGCTATGACAGATTACTTCAATGGTAACATTGGCTATGATGAAGCAATTGATACATTCAAGACGGCTGTTTCGGAGAAGTATCCTGCTCTTATAATAGAGTAACAGATATTAAATAATGGCTAATTACAGCATATAAAATATGCGTGTCTGCTTGGCAGAGTGTCAAACTGACACGCATATTATGTTTAATAGAAGAATTGAATCAGCAGTTTTGTGGAGGTTATAGAATGAAGAATAAGAATGCCCATGTTACGGGCTATAACCGATGGGGATACATCTTTTTAATCCCTTTTATGGTTACGTTTATTGTATTTCAGCTTATTCCACTTTGCTCAACTATCTATAATAGTTTTTTTGAACACTTTATGAATGGACTTACAGAGATAGGACCGAATTATGTTGGCATTGCCAACTATAAAGCGATGTTTAAAGGTGGAGATATCTGGAAGTATTTTGGCAATACGATGATTATGTGGCTTATGGGATTTGTTCCGCAGATACTGATGTCCTTATTGCTTGCATCATGGTTTTCAAATCCAAGCCTGAGGTTAAAAGGAAAGACATTTTTCCAGACTGTAATCTATTTACCGAATCTTATTATGGCATCTGCATTTGCAATGTTATTCTTTGCACTTTTCTCAGATGTAGGACCGGTAAACAGTTTATTGCAGAATTTGGGAATACTCAAAGGAACATATCAGTTCCTGGCACACACTTCTTCAGCGAGATGGCTGGTAGCGCTGATGAACTTTATTATGTGGTTTGGTAATACGACAATCCTGTTGCTTGCAGGTATGCTTGGAATTGATACTTCGCTATATGAGGCAGCGGAGGTAGACGGAGCAACATCAAATCAGGTATTCTTCAAGATTACATTACCGATTTTAAGACCTATTTTGATTTATGTTATGATTACATCACTGATTGGTGGTCTTCAGATGTTTGATGTACCGCAGATTTTAACAAATGGTACAGGTCAGCCGACTAGAACAACAATGACGCTGATTATGTATCTGAATAAGCACTTGTTCAGCAAGAATTATGGTATGGGTGGCGCTTTATCCGTATTCCTGTTCGTTGTAACCGGCATCTTAAGTTTTATTATTTTTAAGTTTAATTCTAAAGATGATTAGCAGGGGAGGAGAATGGATATGGAGAATAAGAAAGAAAAAGGTTTATCTGTACATACAAGACGTGTCGTTGCTTACATCGTACTAGTGCTTGTGACAATCATGTGTTTGTTTTGGTTTTATGTACTTTTTATAAATGCCACAAGGTCAAACTCGGAGCTTAACAAAGGATTTACTGTGATTCCTAGTACACATGCCGTAGCGAACTTTAAAAATATCATTCATGGCACACAGCCGATATTTACAGGTTTGTTGAACAGTTTTATCATAGCTGCATTAACAGCGTTGCTATGTACCTATTTTTCAACGCTTACAGCATTTGCTATTTTTGCATATGACTTCAAACTGAAAAAGTTTATTTTTGCATTTATACTTGCAATTATGATGATTCCGACACAGGTAACAGCATTAGGTTTCCTGCAATTGATTCGTAAGATTCATTTGATGGACAGTTTTATACCACTGATTGTTCCGGCAATTGCTTCACCGGTAGTATTTTTCTATCTGAAGCAGTCTATGGACAGTGCGTTGCCAAAGGAGTTGTTGGAGTCCTGTCGTATAGACGGAGCGGGAGAGTTCAGAATATTCACTCAGATGGCAATTCCGCTGATGAAGCCGGCGATTTCGGTTCAGGCAATCTTTTCATTTGTTACAAGCTGGAATAATTACTTTACACCAGCACTTGTACTGAAGTCCGATAATAAGAAAACATTGCCGATATTGATTGCCCAGCTTCGTAGTGCAGACTTCCTGAAGTTTGATATGGGACAGGTATATATGTTTATTGCCTGCTCGATATTGCCGGTAGTAATTGTTTATTTGATTTTATCAAAGAATATTGTTGGCGGTATGACAGTCGGCGCAGTAAAAGGTTAATCAATTATTATGTATTTTAATGTCAAGGTACACTTTAGGTGTACCTTGATTTTTAGACAGGAGAAAGATATGGCACAGGATGGAAAAAAGAAACTGACAATATTTCAAAAATTAGATAAATTCGGTGATTTGTTTTTTATTAATATATTATTTGTGATATCCTGTATTCCGATTATAACAATCGGTGCGGCTGTTGCCGCTATGTATTCGTTTACAATTAAGCTTGTAAATGACGAAGAAGAGACGGTCTGGAAGGGTTATTGGAAAGCGTTTAAAGCGAATTTTAAACAGGCAACAAAGGCATGGCTGATTGTCTTGGGAATATTTGCGTTGATGTATGGAGAATTTGTACTGTCCTATAGCATGACAGGTTTTTCGTTATCGTTACTTCTTGGCCTTATGGCGATTCAGGCAGTAATGTTAAGCTTTATACTGCCGCTGCTCTTTCCGTTAATCGTAAGATATGAGAATACAACCTTTAATATGTTCAAGAATGCATTTCTGTTAAATATCAGCAATCTTGGAACATGGTTTTATCTGTTCTTTTTATGGGTATTGCCGATAGCAGTATATGCATTGAATAAGAAGGTTTTTTATTATACATGGGTTTTATGGCTTGTAATTCTGATAGCATTATTGACATATGCAAGTTCCAAAGTTATAGTTAAATTGTTTGATAAAATAGAAAACAAAGAAAATGAAGATACTATAAAATAAGAATTTGTGAAATGTTAAAAGGAAAAAATAAGATGAATAATCATGGAATATATAGGCTTTTATGTCTGGTGCTGCTATCTGTAATCGGTGTAAGCATTTTCAGCGCCTGCGGAAATTACATGGATGATACAAAGGAAAATGAAGAAAAAACAACAGCAGAGATAACGACGGAAGCGGCATCGACAGAGAAAGTTCCTGTTGAAATACCGTCAGAAGACAGTGAGAAGATATATGTGTATTCATGGAATGATGAATTTGATGAAAGAATTCAGTATTTTCGTGAGAAGTATCCTGAACTGGCGGATTTGGTTCAGTATATAAATCTTGATATGGACGCAGACTCTGAGCAATATAAAGAAAAAGTCGAAAAGCTTCTTTTAAAAGGGAAAAAAGCAAAGAAGTATCCATCGATTTTTCTTACAGATAACGGCATGACTGAATATTTTCTATCTTCAGATTATGTGATAGCACCTGCTGATTTTGGCATCACAGAGGATATGCTTTCAGATATGTATGAAAATACAATTCATTATGCAACTGTTAATGGAGAATTGAAAGGTCTGACATGGCAGGCTGAGCCGGGGTGTTTTTATTATAGGGCGGATATCGCAAGGGAAGTAATAGGAACGGATGAACCTGAAGAAATTCAGGCGATGGTGAAAGACTGGGATGGATTCTTTGATATGGCTGTCATGATGCGGGAGTCCGGTTATTTCATGCTGTCGGGTAATCGTAATTTAAGGGATGTATGCATGGCGGAGTCAGAAATAAACCGGCTTGAGGGGCATAGGCTTCAGATATTGGATGGTGTGAAAACATATCTGAAATATGCAAAGGACTGTACCAGTGATGGATATGAAGCAGGACAGGAAGTTGGAACAAGGTCATGGGCTGAAAATGTTGACGGAAAAGTATTTGCTTATTTTGGCTCACCTTCCTTTTTAAATATGGTACTCGCTGAAAATGCCGGTGATACGGCAGGCGACTGGAGGCTGTGCAAAGGGCCGTCATATTACCATGAAAGCAGCAGCTATCTGTGTATTGGAAAAGATACGCCGAATAAGGCGCTTGCAGCGCTTGTTGCATATACGCTTTGCTGTGATGCGGATGTAATGGAGAAAATGGCAGAAGAAGGCATTGAATATGTAAATAATAAAGCCGTTATTGAAAATGTTGTTAATACGGAAAAAGGAAGCGCAGCGATGCTTGGCGGTCAAAATCCATTTAAACTTTGGCATGAATCGGCGGAGCATATGAATGGGGTATCAGATACGGTGGATGTATGGCCTTTTTATAAAATAATTGATAATGCCGTATCCTCATATGCAAATGGGGATATCAAAACAATAGATGACGCCGTCTGGTCGATAAAGACAAAGATAGCCGTCGATTATCCGGAAATAGAACTGGAGTAAAAAAAGATAGGAAATATAAAAAAATAAAGGATTATGAAAAAGTCTGTAGAATAATTATATTGTATGGACTTTTTTTGAATTTATGGAGATGATGATGTGACGATACGGGAGCAGTTAGAAGAACTTGAACATAAAACCTTATATCAATATGCATCGTTTAGCGACCAATCGGCAGGCAGGGATGTGGAAGAACCCCAGTGTGATATTCGTACGGTATACCAAAGGGACAGAGACAGGATATTACATTGTAAATCCTTTCGTCGTTTGAAACATAAGACACAGGTATTTTTATCACCGGGAGATGACCACTACAGAACAAGACTGACACATACACTGGAAGTATCGCAGATTGCAAGAACGATTGCAAAGTCATTAAGACTGAATGAGGATTTGACGGAGGCGATTGCATTAGGTCATGATTTGGGACATACGCCGTTTGGACATGCAGGTGAACGCAGTTTGTCTGCCTGTGCGAATAAACCATTTAGGCATAATGAACAGAGTGTGCGGATTGTAGAAAAACTGGAGAATAAAGGTGCAGGACTGAATCTTACCAAAGAGGTTCGTGACGGCATATTAAATCATAAGAGTATCTGTATGCCCTATACATTAGAAGGGCAGGCGGTCAGACTCTCCGATAAGATTGCTTATGTAAATCATGATATCGATGATGCTATCAGAGGAAATATATTAAAAGAAGATGATTTGCCGGCAAACGTTACCGCTGTGCTTGGACATAATACAAGAGAGCGGTTAAATACTTTGATACATGATGTCATATCTGCCAGTGCAGGAAAAAAACAGGTTCTGATGTCTGACGAGATAGCAGATGCGCTAGGAAAGCTTCGTACCTATATGTTTCAGTATCTCTATACCAATCCTATCGCGAAAAGCGAGGAGGAAAAAGCGGATAAGATGATTGGCAGGCTCTTTGAATATTTTATGGAGGATGTAAGCCGGCTTACAAATGAATGTATAGAGATGATTTATATGGGTGAAGATAAAGAAACCGTTGTCTGCGATTATATTGCAGGAATGACGGATAATTATGCCATAGAAACTTTTAAGAATATATACATTCCAAAATCATGGAAAGTATAGGATAGATATATCAGGAGGGAGATTCATTGTATTATTCAGATGAGGTCATTGAAGAAGTCCTGTCCAGAAATGATATTGTAGATGTGATAAATGGTTATACCAGCCTCAAACGGAAGGGAAGTAATTACGAAGCCTGTTGTCCGTTTCACCATGAAAAGACACCGTCTTTTAAAGTGAGCAGACAGAAACAGATGTATCATTGTTTTGGATGCGGCGTCGGTGGAAATGTACTTACTTTTGTGATGGAATATGAGAATTTGTCATTTCCGGAGGCGGTAGAACAATTAGCCCAAAGAGCAGGAATTACATTGCCTGAAAAAAATGAAAGTGCGGCAGACAAGTCGAAAGAACAGTACAAGCTGACTTTGAAAGAAATGAACAGAACGGCTGCGGCATACTTCCATTATTTATTAAAACATAGTGAGCGTGGAAAGAAGGCATATGATTATTTTAGGGAAAGAGGTTTAAGCGATGAAACCATCGACCGGTTTGCGCTTGGGTATTCTGATATATACCGGGATGATTTGTATCGCTATCTGCGCAATAAAGGTTATACGGATGTGCAGCTGAAGGATTCAGGACTTGTAAATATATCTGAGAAGGATGGTGGAACGGATAAATTCTGGAATCGTGCCATGATACCGATTCTTGATATCAATGGCAAGGTGATTGCCTTTGGCGGAAGGGTAATGGGAGATGGCAAGCCGAAATATATCAATACAAGCGATACGCCTGTGTTTGATAAGAGCCATAATCTCTTTGCCATGAACATAGCAAGAAGAAGCAGACGGAAGGGTTTTATATGCTGCGAGGGATATATGGACGTTATATCCATGCATCAGGCAGGCTTTGACAATGCGGTTGCATCACTTGGAACAGCATTTACTTTTGGACATGCCAATATTATAAAGCGATATGCAAATGAGGTATATCTGGCATATGACAGTGATGATGCAGGCGTTAATGCAACGCTGAAGGTTATCGGCATCCTGAAGGAGACGGGTGTTCGTGCAAGAGTCATTAATATGCGGCCATATAAAGACCCGGATGAGATTATACAGGCGCTTGGAAGTGAGGGCTTTGAAGAACGGATAAAAAGTGCAGAAAGCGCTATGATGTTTGAAGCCAGAATTTTATCAGAGCGGTATAATCAGAATGACCCGGAGGAAAAGACGAAATTCCAAAATGAAGTTGCAAAAAAACTGTCTGTTATAGAAGATGTATTGGAACGGAATAATTATATTGATGCTGTTTCAAATCAATATCATATTGACAGGGATGCACTGAGGGAAAAGGTACATGCTTACGGAATTGCGGGTGTGGCGAAATCGGACGAAGTCATAAAGGAGGAACGCCGTACGGAAGCTGTATCGTCTGCAAGAATGGCGGAAAATAAAACAACAAAGCTTCTTCTTACATGGCTTGTGAATGAGCCGGCGTTATTTGAGCAGTTGGATGGTATTATTGACGAAAATGATTTTGAAGACGGCATCTATCGCGTTGTGGCGGGAAAGCTGTTTGAGCAGTACCGTACAAATGGCAGAGTAGAGCCTGCTGTTATCGTCAATTTATTTTCTTCTTTGGAGGAGCAGCATCTTGTTGCTGAGATGATGCAGACCGACCTTCGGATTGATATGACGGAAGATGAGATAAATTCGGCTGTAACAGATGTTGTAAAGAAGATAAAACTTTTCAGTATAGAATCAGAGCTTTCTCATACAAATGATATTGTTCGTATGCAGCAGCTCATTGGTGATAAAGCAAATATTTCAAAATTGAATATTGTGCTGAATAATGGATAAAATATTATATATTTATGGAGGATTAATACAGATGGAATCTAAAGAGAATAAGGATTTAGTTGAAGAAAAATTTCAGGCAAAGCTTCAGGGACTGCTTGATATGGCAAAAAAGAAGAAAATGGTTATCGAAGATACAGAGATAATTAAATACTTTAGTGATGCCAAAGACATAGAGCTGGATCTTGAGAGAATGGAAGCGATATTTGCATTTTTGGAGAATAATAATGTAGATATTCTTACCATCTCTGAAGAAGATGATGACGATGATATTATCCTCGATGATGTTGATGAAGAAATGGATAAAATAGATATAACAGATATGTCAGTCCCTGAAGGTATCAGCATAGAAGACCCTGTCAGAATGTATCTGAAGGAAATCGGTAAAGTGCCGCTTCTTAGTGCAGAGGAAGAGATTGAGCTTGCAAAGAAGATGGAAGCAGGTGATGAGAGGGCAAAGAAGAAGCTTGCGGAAGCCAACCTTCGTCTTGTAGTCAGTATTGCAAAAAGGTATGTCGGACGTGGCATGTTGTTTCTTGACCTTATTCAGGAGGGAAACCTCGGACTGATAAAGGCGGTTGAAAAGTTTGATTATAGAAAAGGATATAAGTTTTCAACTTATGCAACCTGGTGGATTAGACAGGCGATAACAAGAGCCATAGCAGATCAGGCAAGAACGATACGAATACCTGTTCATATGGTGGAAACCATCAATAAACTGATAAGAGTTTCAAGACAGCTTCTTCAGGAACTAGGAAGAGAACCTCAGCCGGAGGAAATCGCAGAAGTAATGGAGATTCCGGTAGAAAGGGTACGGGAGATATTAAAGATATCACAGGAGCCGGTATCGTTAGAGACACCTATAGGAGAAGAAGAGGACAGTCATCTTGGCGACTTTATTCAGGATGATAATGTACCTGTTCCTGCTGATGCAGCGGCATTTACACTGTTGAAGGAACAGCTTGTAGAGGTACTTGATACACTTACAGAAAGAGAGAAAAAGGTTCTTACATTACGATTTGGTCTTGAAGACGGACGTGCGAGAACACTGGAAGAAGTTGGTAAGGAATTTAATGTAACAAGAGAGCGAATCAGACAGATTGAGGCAAAGGCATTAAGAAAACTCAGACATCCAAGCAGAAGCAGAAAGCTCCGGGATTATATATACTAGGGTGTAAAGCGGCTGATGAAGAATATAGATATCTCTATAAGAATGAAGGCTGTTGCAGATATGACGGTCATGGGACATATCGTGGCCGACATAGGTTGTGACCATGCCTTCATTCCTATTTATTTGATAAAAAATCATATAGCACCGCGGGTGATTGCGTCTGATGTAAGAAGCGGACCTTGCGGCATAGCGAAAAAGAATATAGAGACCTTTGGACTTTCGGATGTTATTGAGTTAAGGCTTGGAGATGGACTGGAAACAGTAAGACCCGGAGAAGCTGATACGATAATCATTGCCGGAATGGGCGGAATGTTGATGAATTCCATTATCAATCATGGCTATGAAACAGCAGCTTCAGCAAAACAACTAATCCTGCAGCCGCAGTCAGATATTGATAAGGTGCGGGAGAATGTATTGTCAAAGGGCTGGCAGATTATTTCGGAAGAAATGCTGATTGATATGGGGAAATATTATACCATTCTGAACATCACTACGGTGGGGGCTGCGGAACGCTTTGATGCAGAACGAAGCGATATGCTTACACAGGTATATTTGCGATATGGAAAATATCTGATAGAACAAAAGCACGCTGTGTTGAAAGAATACCTGTTAAAAAAGTATCAGACAAACGGACAATTATTGGAAAATCTATATAGCGCTAAAACAGAAAAGGCCCGGTTTCGATATGATGAAGTGATGAAAGAACAAAAGCTTATCGATAAAGCGCTTGAAATGATGAACCAACCTTAGAATATCGGAATATGCACCGGAAGCCTGTGTGCGCATATATGTAATAAAGGGTTATAAAAAAGGAGTGGTTGTATGGATGCCAATACCACTGGGAATAGTGTGGTATCACTGAAAGAAAATGCAAAGGAATGGGCAAAGAAAGTCGGTATAGACAGCATTGCAGAACTGAACAATATGATAAAATCAGGAAAAGGGCTGGAACTTATTCTGATATGTGAAGCAATGCAGCAAAATGCCATCTATGAAATCGCCGGCAATATCGTGAAGCATAACACCCATATTGTACTGATTGCAGGTCCGAGTTCGGCAGGAAAAACAACCTTTTCCCACAGACTTGGGATACAGCTTAGGGCTATGGGAATGCGGCCGCATGCGATAGCGGCGGACAATTATTTTGTGAACCGGGAAGATAATCCGAAAGACGAAACGGGAAACTATGATTTTGAATGTATTGAAGCGGTGGACTTAAAACTGCTCAATGAAGATATGGTCAGGCTGCTTATGGGAAAGCGGGTGGAAATGCCGGAGTTTAATTTTAAAACAGGAAAAAGAGAATATAATGGAAATTATCTGAAGATTGATAAAAATGATGTTATCATCATGGAAGGAATCCATTCGTTAAATCCTGAGATGACCTATTTGCTTGGTGCGGACGACAAGTTCAAGATATACATAAGTCCGCTGAATCAATTATATATCGATGGGAATACGAAGGTATCTACGATGGATAGCAGATTGCTAAGACGTATGATAAGAGACCACAGAACCAGAGGAAATGATGTAGAAAAAACACTGTTGATGTGGAAATCGGTGAGAAAGGGAGAAGAAAAATATATTTTCCCATATGAAAATGAGGCAGATGCCATGTTTAATTCCGGGCTGTTATATGAGTATGCGGTAATTAAGCCTTATATATTACCGTTGCTTGATTACGTTCCTGCCGGTTCTCCATGTTATCAGGATGCCGAAAGGCTTAAAGCATTTGTCAATCGGTTTGAGGAATTTGCTTCGGATTATGTACCATTAAATTCAATATTAAGAGAATTTATCGGCGGCGGATGCTTTAAGATATAATGCGAACACTTAATGAAGCGAAGCTGAATTTAGTGAGAACTTACATGATATAATGTGAGCCGGACGATAAGCCGGGTTATGTCGTGAGCGTTCATCTATCTAGGCTTTATGTTGCCATAAAGCTCAAGCGACCTACCTGAGATGCAGCGGGCCACTGTAACATCTCCTGAACCATGAAGGTTCATTTTTAGTCTTGCTTCAGGTGGGGTTTACAGAGCCTGTCCTGTTACCAGAACAGCGGTGAGCTCTTACCTCGCCTTTCCACCCTTACCATATTAATATGGCGGTATATTTCTGTTGCACTATCCTTAGAGTTACCTCCACCGGACGTTATCCGGCACCCTGCCCTATGAAGCCCGGACTTTCCTCATCTGCACATATATGCAGCCGCGAACGCTTATCCGGCTCACATATAGAGTTATAACATAAAGAAATAAGATTTGTAAAGCCACATCTTAATAATTTTTAATCTCGTAGTATTTAAAACTACTTAATATAGTATGGAATACAGTTGAAGTATTCCGTATGAGGTGATATAATAGGTATGAAAATTGATAGTCGAATTTTTGAAAAGACTGTTATATGGTGCAGCAGATGCTTGAGCAGTATTTAGTTATATAGGGAGCAGTAATATGGGTGACGTATTTCTTACAAATAGAGATTACATACGGATAAAGAATATGAATATTGTGAGTTATGGTGGTAATCAGTCATGGTGCAAATCAAAGAGAATGCAGAATGTCGGATGCGGCGTGATTGCGCTTGCAGATATCAGTATTTATCTTGCAGAGCAAAATCCGAATATGATGACAGAAGCCATAAGAAGAATTAGTAAACCAAATGGGTTTTATAATAAGAATGATTATCTTGAATATGTTCGTTTTTTTCAAAAGCATTTTGTGTTTTATGTATTTATGAAAGGCTTAAATGGGTATGCGATGAAACATGCCATGAACAGATATTTTATACTGAATGATATCGGCCTGAAAGCAAAATGGAAGGTTTTTTTGTCTGATGAAGCGATGATGAAAGATATCAGGCATTTGATTAGAAAAAACAAACCGGTGGTACTTTCGATAGGCGCCAATACTCCAAATATCTGGGGAAAAGAAGGCATACCGTTTTACATTAATAAGGATGGCAGGCTAAGGCCGTCGCTTAAACAAAATGTGAAGTCGCATTATGTTGTTGTAACAGGTGTTTCTGAGATACATGGACAGGAATATCTTGTTGTATCATCGTGGGGAAAACAGTATTATATTAATTATGAGGAATATAGAGAATATGTGAAAAAATACGGCGATAGAATAACGAGCAGTATTCTTTATATACAGGGCCTGATATAATGAGAATAAACAAAAATCAAGTTGTTTATGAATATTTATGTGAAATTTGTACTGCACTTTAGTATAATAACTAAAGTGCAGTTTTTTAGAGTTCAGGGGGTGTATCAGTATGATTGAAAGGATGAAAACAAAAGCAGATACATTAAAATATTTAAGTGATAAGGTTATTCACGCAAATATAGAAAAAATGTATATTCTTACTTGCGGGCAATATATGGCTGACAAGGATAAAACAGCAGCGGAAATAGTCCGTTTTTTCGGGAATGAAAAACTTGTTGTCAGAAGTTCATCCTCAAATGAGGATGGAAGCAGCAATTCAAATGCAGGGCATTATGACAGTATTCTTGATGTAAATGCTGCGGACAAAGAAGAAATAAAAAATGCAATAGAGATTGTTATAAAATCATATGAAAAGGATATCGCAGATTTATCATCAGAACAGGTGCTTATACAGCGGCAGATGTCAGAGATAAGTTATAGCGGCGTTATCTTTTCAAGGGAGCTGCAATATAACAGACCGTACTATTCCATAACCTATGATTGTAAATCAACCGATGCAGTTACAAGCGGAAGGGCGGGAAAAACGGTATTTATATCACGAAATGCAGATATAGGAGAGCTTCCGATACATTGGGGACACCTGATATGTGCAGTAAAGGAAGTAGAGGAAATCTATAATACAGTTCCCCTTGATATAGAGTTTGCTGTAAATAAGGATAATGAGGTTACGATATTTCAGGTAAGACCGCTTGCTGCCTGCATGAATAGGGATGATAATGCTATCAGCGATGATGAAATTTTTAAGGCGATAGAAAGAGCTGAAAAACAATATCAGGAAATTGGCGGAATATTAAAAGAAGAAAATACAATTTTATCAGACATGGCATTCTGGAATCCGGCAGAGATGATAGGTGAAAATCCGCACCCGCTTGATTATTCCCTGTACAGGGACATCATAACAAAATCTGCATGGAATCAGGGACTTAATTATATCGGTTATAAAGAAGTGGATGGAGAGTTGATGTATAAACTGGGAAATAAACCGTATATATCACTCAAACAATCGTTCTTATGCCTGATGCCGGATGATATCGATGACAGGCTTGAGCAAAAACTCCTGAACTATTATAATAGAAAACTTTTGGAAGATATGACCGCCCATGATAAAATAGAGTTTGAAATCGTATTTTCAAATTACGATTTTAGTACAGAAGACAGACTGAAAGAGCTTGAGCATTATGGATTTACAAAGGCGGAGATAGAGGATTTAAGAGAACTGCTCTTTAATCTGACGAATAATGCGGTCTGTAATTTCAAACGAAACAGAATGAAGGATATCAGGTCTTTAAACGGACTTCGGGTTCATCGTGAGAATATACGAAGTAATCTGATGATGTCGGCAAGCGATGTGAATACATTGCTTCGCTATGTGATGGAACTGCTGGAGAGTATCAAGCAATATGGAACACCGAAATTTGCAAGGCAGGCAAGACTTGCGTTTATATCAAAAGCATTTTGCCGCTCTCTCGTGACAGGCGGATACTTTACAGACGGTGAAATTGATGACTTTATGATGTCGATATATACGGTGGCTGCCGAATATGATGCTGACTTTCAGGATTTAATGGATGGCAGGATAACAAGAGTAAGCTTCGATGAAAAATATGGACATCTCCGTTCCGGGACATATGATATCACCTGTGATACCTATGCCAAGATGAATTTTAATACATCAAAAGGAAGTGAAACAGCAAGAAAACAGCGTCAGACGATAGAAGCGTTGCGGCATAATCCGCTTGACTCCATGAAGATGATTGACGCGCTGGAAGAAATTGGATTTTTTACAGATATAAAAGCGTTTATGGATTTTTTAAAAATGTCTATGGAAGAGAGAGAATATTTTAAGTTTGAATTTACAAAAACGTTAAGTCTGGCGATTGATATTCTGATAGAAGCGGGCAGCCATCTGGGGATAGATAAATATGAGTTGGCATATTTGGATATTGAGGATATCCGGATGTGTGCAAATAAAGCGCCGGAAGCGATAAAACAGGAATGGCTTTTGCGGATAGAAAAAAATAAACGAAACTATCATGTGGACTCTATGCTGATTTTGCCGGATGTGATATCAGAGCGTCATCATATGACGTGTATTAATATAGAAGAAGCAAGACCGAATTTTATTACTTCCGAATGTGTAGAAGGGGAGGTTCTGGTTCTTGAAGACTATGATAAAGATGATGAGAAAACGGTAGAAGCAGTTCATGACAGAATCGTTGTGCTTACAAAAGCCGACCCGGGGTATGACTGGATATTTGCGCATGGGATAAGAGGATTTATTACGAAATACGGCGGTGTCGCATCCCATATGGCGATACGCTGCGCAGAATTTAATATACCGGCAGCGATAGGCTGTGGTGATGTAATTTATAATAAAGTCAAAGCGATGAAAAACATAACACTGGATTGTAAAAACGGAAAGATAACGGAGGTGGGATAAATATGCTCCATGCACTGATAACACAGCGGGAAGGACAAAATATGTATGGAAAGACAACAGATGTACTGGAAGCAGCTTATACGGAATTTTATGAAAGTATGGGCATCTGTATTCATCCCGTATCTAATTTCACGCAAAATTTTGAAGGACTGTTTGAAACAAACTACGATGTCCTGATTGTTACAGGAGGAGGAACACTTCATCCAAGACATTATGTAGAACCGCACAATGCCAAACTTCAGCCGCATAGAGATGCGATGGAGGAAAGGCTGATTATGTATTGTGTGGAAAATGCGATACCGATTATCGGGGTATGCAGGGGGATGCAGCATATAAATGCACTGTTTGGCGGTAAGATATCGTATTCAGCGCCGTTTAAAGTCCCAAGACCAAGAGGGGCAGACCATATGGTGAGAATTGTCAACACAGACAGATATGTAAAAATCAATAATTTTCATAGTGATTGTATATATCCTGAAAACTTATCAACGATGTTTTATCCGTTGGCAATCGATGAGGAAAATGATACAATAGAAGCCTTCGTATCACCTACATTGAGTATACTGGCATTTCAATGGCATCCGGAGAGATATTTTGAAAGTGAAGAGGGAAGACTATATACACGCCATCTGATACAGGACTTTTTGGGAATACCAAGAGATAACAAAAGTTCAGATATAGATTAGAGCATTGGAGAGGAAAGCGTTGTTATGAGTTATGAAGAAAAAATGGATTTGGACAAAATAATAGAGAAAATAAAAGAAACATTCAAAACAAATGGATTTATAAAAAATATAGGGATTGAATATATTGAATGTGGAGATGGAAAAGCAAAGGGCCGACTGAAGCTTTCAGAAAATGTAAAGAATCCTTATGGCATGGCGCATGGAGGATGCCTGTTTTCATTGGCAGATACGATAGCGGGCATAGCTGCCATGACAAGAGGAAGTTATGTAACAACCCTGTCATCGTCAATAGAGTATCTCCGGCCCGGAAAAAATACGGACTATATATATGCCGATGCACGCGAAATTAAAAACGGCAGAACGGTATCCGTATATGATGTCTTTGTTACAGATGACAGTGGAAAAAATCTTGCGAAAGCAACATTAAGCTACTATAAAATATCCCCTATTTCTTAATCTGACCGGAATTATTACAATTTGATATGTTTTATTGAAAAGGGCGACAAAAAATGATAGAATACCTTTTATGTTGACATTATACAGGCAGCCACAGACTGCCGGTGTCTGGAGGTTTTATATGGAAAGCGGAAAAGCCAAGCAACTGCTTGATAAGATACAGATGCTTGTTGAGGAGGGACAGAACGTTCCGTTTGCAGCAGGCAAAACACTTGTAAATAAAGATGAGATGTTAGAAATCGTAGAAGAATTAAAAACGACGATTGATATAGAATTAAAAGCATATCATGAAATAACCGATAAACGGAGTAAAATTATAAAAGAAGCCAACCGGGAGGCGGAAGAGATTATTTTGGAAGCAGAAGAGACTGCCTCGAGAATAAGACTTAGTAAACCAAGTCCGCTTGCAGTTTCAAGGCAGGTAAAAAATCTGAATAAACAGGATAAGATGGCGCTTAGGACAGCAAATGAAATATATGCTGCATCCATTATCTATACAAATGAGATGCTTATGGAGATTAATGAATCGGTAAGACAGGCATATAATATGATTAGCATGGAAACCGACAGGGTGCTAGACTCTTTGCGAAAAAAGTCAGAGATTATCGAGCAGGATAAACGTGAGCTGATGGACGGCCTTATGGATATGAAGAAGCAGGAGCGCTATGCAGATATTCTTGAGATAAGCCAGCTCCTTGCAAATGAACTTTATTATGAAAAGAATAAGGCGAAGGATGAAGGAAAACAAAATTCAAACGAACAGCCGGAGATGGTACAGTGGGAGTTTGATTTTGAAGAGAAGAAAGAGGAAACGCCGATAAGGGTAAAAGCAGCAAAAACATATCCGGCAGAGGAAAGGCCGCCTGTACCTTTTGAGGAGTAATGATAATATATCGTGCATGTAACGCACGAAAAAGTCTGTAAGGTTATAAAAACATTACGATAACGAAAATGATACCTTTGATGTATTGATAAGGGGAAAAACGTATTGTATAATGAAACAGTAATGTGAGGGTTTGGAAAAACACCTTAATGATAAAGAATGAAATCCGCAGGAGGTATAAGAAGATGGGAATTTTGAAGAGATTTAAGGACATTATGACAGCCAATATCAATGCATTGCTTGATAAGGCAGAAGACCCGGAGAAAATGATTGACCAGTATATGAGAGATTTACAGGAGGACCTTAGAAAGGTTAAGTCTGAAACTGCTACAATAATGGCAGAAGAGCAGAGATGTAAAAGACAGCTTGATGAGTGTGATGCAGAGATTGCAAAGATGCAGACTTATGCAGAGAAAGCGCTTGTTGCAGGAAATGAAGCCGATGCAATGAAATTTCTTGAAAAGAAAAATCAGTTGGTTCAGAAGCAGGTTCCGCTTCAGCAGGCATATGATGCAGCAGCAGCAAATGCAAATCAGATGAGACAGATGCATGACAAACTGACAAAGGATATATCAGACCTGAATTCGAGAAAAGAAGCAATCAAGGCAAAGGTTCAGGTTGCCAAAACCCAGGAAAGAATGAATAAGATGATGGGAAGCGTTGCTGATACATCAGGCTCTATGGCAGCCTTTGACAGAATGGAAGCAAAGGCAGATGCGATGCTTGATAAAGCAAATGCCATGTCAGAGTTGAATAAATTTGGCGAAGATTCTGTTGACGACCTTGCCAGCAAGTATGATGCAGCACCGAATGCTGATGTTCAGAGTGAACTGGCAGCGCTTAAGGCGAAGATGGGACTTCAATAATTAATAAAATCCCTTTTGAATGAGATGGAATAGGAGGATTATAGATGGGATTATTTTCAAACCAGTTTGCAAATGTAGTTGAATGGGAAGAATACAGAGACGATTTATTGTTTTGGAAATGGACAAATAAAGAGATAAAAAAGGACTCCAGGCTTATCATAAAACCCGGACAGGATGCAATATTTCTCTACAATGGTATGGTGGAGGGTATTTTTACAGAATCAGGAAGTTATACGATTGATTCCCAGATTATTCCTTTTTTGTCAACGCTGAAGGGATTTAAGTTTGGTTTTAATTCAGGTCTTCGTGCAGAAGTATTGTTTATAAATACGAAAGAGTTTACATGTAACTGGGGAACATCATCACCGATACGGCTTGCTGCGCAGGGGCTTCCGGGGGGACTTCCGGTACGTTCAAATGGTAAATTCTCATTTAAGATACAGGACTACAATGTACTGATTGAGAAGATTGCCGGAATTAAACAGATGTTTACAGTAGATGAAGTACGCGACCGTATCAAAGGTGTACTGGATGGACTGCTGATGAAGTGGATTACAAAGGTAGGCGGGGATGTATTCAATCTTATGGCAAATTCTGTTGACATAGCAAAAGGGATTCAGGAAGATTTGGATATGGAGCTGATTGGAATTGGCCTTACAATTACGGATTTCAGAATCAGTGAATTTACATATCCGGATAATATATCAAAGCGTGCAGACCAGGCGGCAGAATATACAATGCTTGGCGATATGAACAGATTTCAGCAGGTCAATATGGTTGATGCAATGACCGGTAAAGGCGGTAAGACGAACAGTAATGCTTCCGACATGGCAGGCAGCATGATGGGAATGCAGATGGGGATGATGATGGCAAATCAGATGGTTGGCAATATGGCAAATAACATGGCAAATTCACAAAATGCCGGAGCACAGCAATCTGGTGGTGCAGTTCCTAAGTTTTGTCCGAACTGTGGTACGCCGACAAACGGAGCAAAGTTCTGTGGAAATTGCGGCACGAAGTTAGTTTAGAAACGGATTTATAATAGGTATAATGCAGAGTATGTGCTGGCATGGTGTATGAATTGATAAAACAATTGTTTGCACCATGACAGCACTTTTGTGTTAAAATTTGATGCCGGATATTTATTTATTGAAACGAAGGAGGAAAAATGACTGGGTTAAATGAGATGCAGGATATTGCCTGCCGACATGTAGAAGGACCGTTGCTGATACTTGCTGGTGCAGGTTCGGGAAAGACAAGAGTAATAACGCACAGAGTGGCATATCTGATGAAACATGAGGGAATCAATCCTTATCATATACTTGCCATTACATTTACCAATAAAGCGGCGGCAGAAATGCGGGAAAGAGTAAATCAGATTGTCGGACAGGGCGCTGAGCGGGTATGGGTAAGTACCTTTCATTCTCTGTGTGTAAGAATACTTAGAAGGTATGCTGACAGGCTGGATTATAATTTGAATTTTAATATCTATGACAGCGACGACCAGAAAGCTGTTTTCAAGGCAATATTAAAAGATTTGAGTATTGATTCAAAGAAATATCCTGAAAAAATGTTTATGGCAGAAATATCAAAGGCAAAAGAAAAATATATTTCTCCGGATGAATACGACAGGATAAATGCGACGGATTATGCAAAGACTAAGGTGGCAGAGGTATATCGGGAATACAGCATACGACTGAAGAAATTTAATGCCTTTGATTTTGATGATTTAATATACAAGACAGTGGAACTGTTTGAACATCATCCGGATGTACTTGAAGCTTATCAGGAACGGTTTCGCTATATTATGGTAGATGAATATCAGGATACCAATCATATCCAGTTCCTGTTGGTAAAGCTTCTCGCAAAAAAATATCGTAATTTATGTGTGGTTGGTGATGATGACCAGTCTATCTATAAGTTCCGCGGAGCGAATATTACAAATATATTGAATTTTGAACAGGAGTATCCGGAAGCGAAGGTTGTAAAGCTGGAGCAGAATTATCGTTCCTGCGCTACGATTCTGAATGCTGCAAATGCAGTAATCAGACATAATACAGGAAGAAGGGATAAAGCGCTTTGGACTGAGCAGGGAGATGGCGATAAGATAACATTTACCGAAAGTGATACGGAATATGAAGAAGCTGATAAGGTGGCATCGGAGATTATAAAGCTTACATCGGGCGGAATACCCTATTGTGATATCGCCATACTTTACAGGACAAATGCACAGTCGCGTGTATTAGGAGAGAAGCTTGTTATGAGAAATATCCCCTACCGGGTATATGGCGGAACAAACTTCTATGAGCGAAAAGAAATCCGGGATATCTTGGCATATCTTAAGGTTGTGAATAATACGGAGGATGATACTTATGTCAAGCGAATTGTCAATGTGCCAAAGAGAGGAATCGGCGATACGACAGTAAATAAAATAGAGATATTTGCCGCAGTAAATGGAATTTCTTTAATGGATGCCATGAAAAAGGCAAAAGAAATACCGGGGATGAGTTCTAAGACAGCGGAAAAGGTAAATGGGTTTTATCAGCTTATAGAAAATTATAAAAAAATGGTATATGAACAGGAACCGATATCTGTTTTATATGACAGGATACTGGAAGATACAGGCTATGAGGAGCAGCTTATAGCAGAACATACCGATGAGTCAATGGGAAGACTTGAGAATCTTGATGAACTTAGAAATAAAGTAGTATTGTTTGAAGAAGATAATGAAGAAGCTACACTGGGAGAATTTCTTGAAGATATAGCGCTTGTGTCCGATATGGACAACCTGAATGCTGATGATAATGTGGTAAGGTTGATGACACTTCATAGTGCGAAGGGGCTTGAATTTCCATATGTATTTATGTGCGGTATGGAGGAGCGGATATTTCCAAGTGGTATGGCAATCAATTCAGAGGATGAAGACGCACTGGAAGAAGAAAGAAGACTGTGTTATGTGGGAATAACGAGAGCTATGAAGAAACTTTATATGAGTTCTGCACACTCGCGTATGATGCATGGAAGCTATAACTATAATGAAGCATCAAGATTTGTCAGAGAGATACCGCCGATGTTGTTTTCAAATTCGGGAAATATAGACAGGCTGAACAGGCATTATGAAGATTATGTTCAGAAAAATAAAGAAATGAATAATGGCTACTCATATGGTAAAAACTATGGTTATGCCGGTAAAGAATATGGCAGTAATAATCCATATAAGAAGAAAACCGGAACATATAACAGTATGCCGCAGACAAAACCTGCGTTTGGCAGGGAATTTGTTGTGAATATGGAAACGCATATTGATTATCAGGAGGGCGACCGGGTACGTCATATGAAGTATGGAACAGGAACAGTGATTGCGCTTGTGAAAGGCGGGAAAGATTATGAGGTCACTGTTGACTTTGACAGATGTGGTCCGAGAAAAATGTTTGCTTCATTTGCAAAATTGAAGAAATTATAATATGCTATGGAAAAATCAGGATATCTATGATATAATTTCTATATCTATGAGACCACTAAGCATGAGTGGAAATAAAAGAAAGGATGGATAAAAGGATGAAGAATAATGATGTAATCTTAGTAAAAGGTGAACCGGTTGAGGAGAAGGCAAAAGGTACTTTATTTGTAATTCTTGCAATTATTGGTGCTGTTGCTGCGATAGCAGGTATTGCTTATGCAGTATATTCATATTTGACACCTGATTTCCTTGACGATTTTGACGATGACTTTGATGACGACTTCGATGATGATTTCTTTGATGATGATGAGGATGAAGAAGACGCAGAAGAGACAGAAGAAACAAAAGCTGAAGCAGAAGAAGCAGATGCAAAATAATATGATGTTCCGATATACCATATAAGATATGAAAGAACTGAATGTAAAGAGCAGATACTTTTTGGTATCTGCTTTTTGTACAGAATGGAGTGGATACATGGCAGGGAAAAATATAACTGCGGAAAAAAGAAGAGAAAAAATGCTCCAGTTATTGACAAACGCTAAAAATCCGGTGTCGGGAGCGGAATTGTCATTACAGTTTGGTGTGAGCAGACAGATTGTTGTACAGGATATCGCAATATTAAGAGCTGCAGCATATGATATTCTATCGACGAATAAGGGGTATATGCTTCTGAATAAAGGTCTTACGGAAAGAACGTTTAAAGTCAGGCATACGACGGAGCAGATAGAAGATGAGTTATATTCCATAGTAGATTTAGGCGGCAAAGTAAAAGATGTTTTTGTATATCATAAGATGTATGGTGTTATAAAAGCGCCGATGAATATTAAAACAAGAAAAGATGTTTATGAATATATCAAGACGATGAACAGTGGAATATCCTCGCCGCTTCTTACAATAACAGATAATTACCATTATCATACGGTGCAGGCGGAGAGCGAAGAGATTCTGGACAATATACAGAAGATGCTGGAGGAGAAAGGATATCTTGCAAAGCTCAGAGATTATGAACCGGTTGATTTTTGGGAGAAATAGAAGTGTGGTTTCTCATTACATAACAACGAATTACATACAGCATAAAAAAAGTGTGCATAATGCACACTTTTTTTATGCGGATAACAGGAATCGAACCTGCACCCCGAGAGACTAGATCCTAAGTCTAGCGCGTCTGCCAGTTCCGCCATATCCGCAAAACTCTTTTAAAAAAATAAACCCTTTTGCAAGGGTAATAAAAGAGAAGTGAGCCATCGGGGACTCGAACCCCGGACAACTTGATTAAAAGTCAAGTGCTCTACCACCTGAGCTAATGGCCCATATTATTAAGTTTTTTGACTGGGCTAGCTGGATTCGAACCAGCGAGTGCAGGAGTCAAAGTCCTGTGCCTTACCGCTTGGCGATAGCCCAATAGTAAGCACCGCTATATACGCGATAAAGAGAGGGTGGATAGAGGGACTCGAACCCTCGGCCTCCAGAGCCACAATCTGGCGCGCTAGCCAACTGCGCCATACCCACCATATAGAGCAAATGTGCCCGAAGGGATTCGAACCCCCGACCCACGGCTTAGAAGGCCGTTGCTCTATCCAGCTGAGCTACGGACACATGCTGTATCTTCGCTGTGCTAAATTAGCGAAAATAAAGAGCGGGTGATGGGAATCGAACCCACGTATCTAGCTTGGAAGGCTAGTGTTCTACCATTGAACTACACCCGCATAATTGCTTAACAGTGTTTAGATTATAAATCGGGGTGACAGGATTCGAACCTGCGACCTCTTGATCCCAAATCAAGCGCTCTAGCCAAGCTGAGCCACACCCCGCAAGGCGTATGCGTTATGACTTTTTTTATGTCATATCTCTGACGCAAGACCTATTATATATAAACACGTTCTAATTGTCAACAATTATTTTCATTTTTTTTAAAAAAATTTTTGGAAGCCTTTTTGAAGGGTTTGATATTGTATTTTGACTATGTTATGATAGGAGAGCAAAAGATAGGAGATATATGGTAATATGGATAATTTCATTTTTAGTATCAATGCAACGATTCCGATTTTCCTTATGATACTGTTAGGCTGGATTCTTATGAAGATGAACCTTATAACAGAGGAATTTGCAAATGTGGCAAATAAATATGTATTTAAAGTAGCGCTTCCTGTAATGCTTTTTAAGGACATTGCAACAACTTCAATATTGAAAGATATGAATATAAAGTTTGTGCTGTTCTGTTTTTTTGGAACGATGATGATGTTTGGGCTTGCATGGTTGTTTGCGGTCTTGTACTGCAAAGAAAAGAATATGAGAGGTGCGTTTGCCCAGGGAGCGGCAAGAGGAAGCGCGGCAATACTTGGCGTTGCATTTGTAGAGAATATATGCGGAAATTCAGGAATGGCGCCGCTGATGATTGTTTCGGCAGTACCGCTGTTTAATATCATATCTGTGATTATGCTGACTTTTGGCGGAAATGAACGACTGAACGGAAGCGACGGAATTAAGCGTGCTTTTTTCAATATATTGAAAAATCCGATTATTATAGGAATTTTAATTGGAATTCCTTTTTCTGTGTTTCATATAGAAATTCCAACCATTCCGGGCAGAACCATTCAGTATATTTCACAGACAGCAACGCCGATAGCGCTGATGGCTGTGGGTGCAGGCTTTCGCAGCGAACAGGCGTTGGCAAGGTTAAGACCTGCCATTGTCGGTTCAATAGTAAAATTAGTTGTGTTACCCGCAATATTGATACCTGCTGCCATAGGACTCGGTTTTCGTTCCAGTGAGATGGTAGCTGTGCTTATTATGGCTGGTTCACCGGCTACGGTTTCCGGATATGTAATGGCGAAGAATATGAATAATGATGAGGTTCTTGCGTCCAATATGATTGTCCTTACGACCTTGCTTTCGTCAATAACACTGACCGTATGGGTATTCATATTAAAGACGCTTGGGTATCTGTAATGACACGATAAAGACGTTAACGTAAGTATTTTCATACGTTAAGCCTTTATAAATGTTTTTTACAGATGTTTACAGAGAGATGATGTGAACACTACAATAAAATAGGATAGGTAATTGTGAAACAAAAAACAGATTGTTTTGCAAACACCTGAAAATATATGGTATAGAGAGGAGACAGAAGATGGATAATATTATATTGACAGGTATGCCGGGTGCGGGCAAAAGTACGATTGGCGTTCTGCTTGCAAAAGTTATGGGATATGGGTTTGCTGATGCGGATTTGCTGATACAGAAACAATACGGCAGGCTTTTGTGCGAACTGATTGCCGAGCATGGCGATGATGGTTTTTTGCAAATTGAAAATCAGGTGAATCGTGATATTGATTTGACGCATACGGTTATTGCAACGGGCGGAAGCGCCATATATTGCAAAGAAGCGATGGAAAAATATATGGCAAATGATACCGTTGTTTATATAAAACTTCCATATGAGGAGATTGAAGCAAGACTTGGCAATATAAAAAGAAGAGGCGTAGTGCTAAAGGAAGGGCAGACGCTGAAGTCATTATATGATGAGAGAACACCTTTATATGAGCGGTATGCACATATTATAGTAAATGCCGATGGTCTTGGCATTGAAGAACTTATGGACTCCATAGCAGGATTGCTGCTGATACATGAAAAATATTAATGTCGGGAGAAAGATAGTATGGAAATTTTGAAGATTTTAGGTCAGGTATTATTGTTGGTTGCAGGTTTTGTGTGTCTTATAAAGGGCGCTGATTTGTTTGTAGATGGGGCGTCTAAGATTGCGGTGAAATGCAATATACCGGAGATGGTGGTAGGTCTTACCATTGTTGCACTGGGAACGAGCGCTCCTGAGGCAGCAGTCAGTATTAAGGCGGCATTTTCTGATGATGCAGGTATGACGGTAGGAAACGTGGTAGGAAGCAATATTATGAATATTTTGCTGATACTTGGTATTTCGGCTTTATTTGCCGCGCTTCCGATTAAGAAAAATACACTTCGTATCGATATTCCGATTGTCATTATTACATCCGGTTTAATGCTTGTTCTTGGATACTTTGACGGAAATTTAAGCAGGATAGATGGGATTATATTCTATATTTTGCTGATTGCCTTTATTGTATATCTTGTTATAACAGCCAAGAGCGGCAGCAGTGATAGTGAGTCTATCGAGATAACGGAAAAGGATACAAATTTAAAATTGATATTGTTTATTATTATTGGCGCAGTACTTATTGTGCTTGGAAGTAACTTTACTGTAAATGCAGCATCATACATTGCAGCAAAATTTGGAATGACAGAAAGATTAATAGGGCTTACAATCGTGGCATTTGGAACATCGCTGCCGGAGCTTGTGACTTCCTGTACTGCCGCCCGTAAGGGACAGACAGATATTGCTATAGGAAATATTGTCGGAAGCAATATTTTTAATGTACTATTCGTTGCAGGAACAACAATGCTGATTACGCCTGTAACATTTGCAAAAGATTTCCTGGTGGATGGCATTGCTGCAGTTGCTGCGGCTGTTTTGCTGCTGATATGCTGTATTAAGAATAAAAAACTGACAAAGACTGGCGGTATCGTTATGCTTGTATGCTATGCCGCATACTTTGCATTTATTATGTATAAGAACTATGCTTGACGTATCGCATAAATCCCTATATAATGAGCTATATCACGTTAAAACGCAGACGCTTTAACGTAGTAAAGAGGAATGAGAGGGAGAATGTTATGGTACTAAAGATTATGATGCTTGCGGTATTTTTTGGTGTTATGATAGGCGTAGGCTTTTATGCCAGAAAGCAGGCGACAGATGTGAATGGGTTTGTACTTGGAGGAAGGTCTGTAGGCCCGTGGCTTACAGCATTTGCGTATGGTACTTCTTACTTTTCAGCAGTCATTTTCATCGGATATGCAGGTCAGTTTGGATGGAAATATGGTATTGCATCAACCTGGATAGGAATCGGAAATGCAGTGATTGGTTCGCTTGTTGCATGGGCGGTGCTTGGAAGAAGAACAAGATTGATTACGCAGAAGCTTGATTCGAGAACGATGCCGGAGTTTTTTGAGAAGAGATATAACAGTAAGTCGTTGAAACTGATTGCTTCGCTGATTATATTTGTATTTCTGATTCCATATACGGCATCTTTATACAACGGACTTTCAAGGCTTTTTGGTATGGCGTTTAACATTGACTATAAAGTATGCGTTATCGTGATGGCGGCACTGACAGGTATTTATGTTATTGTCGGCGGATATATGGCTACTGCTATCAATGATTTTATTCAGGGACTTATTATGCTGGTAGGAATCGTTGTCGTAATTGCTGCGGTGCTGAAGCATTACGGTGGTCTTGTGGGTGCGCTTGACAGCCTTGCAAATGTTCAGGACGCAGCAGTATCAGATACACCGGGTATATTTGCCTCATTTTTAGGACCTGATGTATTTAATCTGATGTGCGTTGTTATTCTGACTTCGCTTGGTACATGGGGGCTTCCGCAGATGGTTCAGAAGTTCTATGCGATAAAGGATGAGCGGTCGATAAAAACCGGTACGATTGTATCGACATTATTTGCAGTTATCGTAGCGGGCGGATGTTATTTCTTAGGTGGATTTGGCAGACTGACCAATACTGACGTGGCAGCAGAGGGGTATGACGCAATTATTCCGCATCTGCTGGAATGTCTTCCACCGATACTGATAGGACTTGTGGTTGTACTTGTATTATCAGCTTCTATGTCCACACTTTCTTCGCTTGTGCTTACGTCAAGCTCTACACTGACGATTGATTTTATAAAAGGCACTGTTTCACCGAAAATGAGTGAGAAAAAACAGGTGCTTACGATGAAGATTATGCTTGCGTTATTCGTAGCGATATCGGCGTTTATTGCAATCATACAGTATTCAAGCAAGATTACTTTCATTGCACAGCTTATGGGTGTGTCATGGGGCGCGATAGCAGGGGCGTTTCTTGCACCGTTTTTGTATGGATTATACTGGAAGAAAACAACCGTTGCCGCATGTTGGGTAAGCATTATATGGGGAGCAGGAATTATGACGCTTAATTTTGTAAGCAATACATGGGGCTGCTTTCAGTTTCCAGACAGGATACAGTCGCCGATTAATTGCGGTGCGCTTGCCATGATAGGCGGGTTGATTATTGTTCCTGTTGTCAGTCTGTTTACGAAAAAACCAAATCAGGATATGGTCGAAGAGGCATTTTCGTGTTATGAAGAAACCGTAACAGTAGCACATAGAAAAGCGCTTGATTAATATAAAGATGTTATATGGGACTGTTTGTTATAAGATATCAGGGGTATATAGATATAAACAGTCTCATTTTTATTTGCGAATATCTATGTTGAAAGTGACATATATTTGTGATAATATAAGATGTAATATACAAATTTATAAAAGCGTGTAAAATATTATTTTAAAATTTTAATTGTTTACGAAGGCAGGGGGACTTTGTTATGAAATGTAACAGATGCGGAAATGAATTTTATGCTGGAAATATATGCCCTAATTGCGGAACTGTCATGAATATGAATAATGATGAAGGGGCAACGATAGCATATAATCAGGAGATAAGTGTAAAATTAGATGAACAGGGGAATATGGATTATGGACAAAGCCGGCAAAATGTATATAGTCATGGAACACCCCAACCTTTAGAGGGGATATTTGCGTCATCGAATATGTATGGAGCACAGGGAACGAGTGGACAAGGAATGTCAAACCAGGGCATGTATGGAAATTTTGGTATGAATGGACAGGGCGTGCCAAACCAGAGTATGTATGGAACGCAAGGCATGAACGGACAGAACATGCCAAACCAGAGTATGTATGGAACACAGGGCATGAACGGACAGAGTGTGCCGCTAAGTCAGGGTATGTATGGAAATGGAAATATGGGTGGTCAGAATATTCCGCAAAGTATGTCTCCGAATATGTCCAATTCCGGTATGTATGGATATAGTCAGAATCCTTCATATGGAAATAATCCGTATGCTCCAAATAATCAGGAGCCTAAAAAGTCAAAAACGCCTTTTATAATAGCGGGAATTGTTCTGGCTCTTGCAGTGATTGCAATCATATTGATACTTGTACTGGTTGTATTTAAAGAGGATGACGATACGCATGATGATGAGCGTACGACTGCTGCAACGACAGAAAGTATATCAACAGAGAGTACGACAGAAGACGATGTAACAACGGAAAAAGCGACAGAGACGGAAACAACCTCAGAAGAAGCGAAGACAGATGAGCAGAAAACCGATGGAAATGTGGTATTTAGTGATGATAAGATAGAACTTACTTTTGATAAGGCTTATATGTCAAAGTACGGTGAGTTCACAATAGAAGGTAAGGCAAAGAATAAGACAGACGGAAAAATCGGTCTGGGCTTGGATGCAAGCGATATTGATGGGATTAGTATAAACAGCAGCTTTTATGCTTCCGTAGACGCAGGCGGCACAGATACCTGGACGTTTACGGCAGAGGCTGATGGACTTGCTGTGGCAGGAATAAAGAAAATCTCAAATGTAAATATTGAGTTCAGTCTGTATGACGGCGAAACTTATGCGGATATCTATGAAGATTCGCTGCAGATAAGCTGTGATGTCGATACCAATCTTGATAAAGCGCCAAAAGACGATGAGTGGGTTGTTGTATATAAGGATGATTATTGTGAAGTAGCAGCATTAAACCGCATATCAGAAGATATGGAATATGATTATTACAATGAGTATTTCAGAATTACCAATAAAACGGATACTCGTAATACCATTATGATAACAAATACTGTTATAGATGGTAAAAAGGTAACAGAGTATGGCGGATATCTTGATGTTCGGGCAAAAGCTACGGCATATGTAAAATTATATTGGGATAAAAAGGATTTTGAAGCAGTACCGAAGTTTGGAGAGATACAAGCTGATTTTGATTTTTATACGACAAAAGATTATAATGGCTATACAGAAACGGACATAACGATTAAAACAAACGGAATTGTGAAATAGTTATGGAAAATATAGAATGAAAACAGGAGGTTTCGTCAGATGATTCGTTTATACAAGACAGATAGCAGTATTTTATCTGAACTTACAGAATATGAAGATGATATCTGGGTATCTATGGTTAAACCTACTGTTGAGGAAAGCAAGTATATATCAGAAAAGTATCATGTTGATCTTGATGATGTAAGGGCGGCGCTTGATGATGAGGAGAGCTCGCGTATTGAGATTGAAAGCAATTATACGCTGATTATTGTCGATATACCGTCAATAGAGCGGCGAAACGACAGAGATGCTTATACGACAATTCCGCTTGGTATTATTCTCGTTGATTGTGCGATTATAACCGTTTGTGCAGAGGATACACCGGTATTGGACGCATTTGTTGAAAAGAAGGTCAGAGAGTTCAGCACAAAAAAGAGAATGCGTTTCACCTATCAGATTTTGTTCAGAAACTGTATGACATATCAATATTATCTGAGAGTTATGGACAGACGCAGAACGCTTATCGAGCAGCGTATTCAGGAAGAAACAGAGGATACGGATTTAATCGATATCCACGAACTGGAGTCAAACCTTGTGTATTTTGCCACATCGCTTCGTGCGAATGGAGTCGTTCTTGATAAACTGGCAAGATACAGCAGGATTAAGCAGTATCCTGAGGACAGGGAATTGCTGGATGATGTTATGGTAGAAAATAAGCAGGCAATAGAGATGTCCAATATTTACCGGGATATCATAAATGGTACAAGAGAATATATGTCCACGATTATTAATAACAGACTGAATAATGTTATGAAGTTTCTTGCGGCGATTACCATTGTAATGTCTATACCAACCATTATATCAGGCTTATATGGAATGAATGTTTCCGGAAAATGGATGCCGCTTTCGGAGACGCCTTATGGTTTTACCATTATATGTGGAATTACACTTGTTATTTGTCTGATTATTGCATTGATTTTAAAGAAAAAGAAGATGTTGAAATTATAAGAATTACTGTAGCAGTTCAGCCGTATATAAAGATAGATTGTATCTATAATTTATCCTTATATACGGCTGAATTGTTGTATTAATTATTAATCATTTTTGATTGGAATGCCATTTACTTCAACTTCATCAGAAATCTGTATGACGATGCATTTCCTTCCGTCTATTTCTCGTGTTTCGATTAAGTCGGTACGCTCCGGATTGACCTTGATGCTGATATCCGGTGTTTTTACCTCGAATGTGCGCGTGTTTACAATGTTGCTGGCATATAATTCAAGCTTTGTTTCAGGCTGAACTTTGGGATTGCCCGATTCATCATTTGAAACAGAAGCTGCCTGAACGGCAATTTTATTAAAGTGTTCGTCGAAACTTTCGAGTTTGTCATCGGCAACACCACTATTGGACAGCAGTGTTTTGATGGAATTCTTCGATAATGTAAACGGTTCAGGACTGTCTTTTCGTTCCTCCATCATTTCGGTTAGGTTTTCATGTATATTTTTTACGGTTTCATAGTTGCAGTCGTTGCCAAGCGTTTCTGTTATAATCGTCTGGAAAGTTTCTTTCTGTGTCTGGGCAGTTATCGGTGAAGTTGTTCCTAAGAGTTTGTCAACAAATTCATAATGAAGCTCTTCCGGTTTTTTACTATAGTATAATACATTATGGATATCGGTACTTCTGTCAATAAAAGCCGGAAAAAGGAAACCGATATCCGGGACATCTACAACCCAGTCACGAATTCGGTTGTGGAACATACTTTCGCTATCGAAATAACTTAGGCCTGCCTTTGAGAGATTTACATGGCATATAGCACACATGATGTATTCATAGACTTCGTCAGAAGCATCCTCCATCGTAAGACCATCTGTTGTTTTGCCGGGTACATCATAGGTATCATGGATTAGCAATATCAGATAGTTACCGGTATAATCATAGGTATCGATAACTTTATCATAAAACTCCTCAATCAGCATATCATCTTCAAGTTTGCTGTTTCTAAGCTTTAAAAGAAATTCCTGTGTTCCGTTATCAAATTCCTGATGTGTTGGGAAAGACATGGTAACAAGGTTTTTACCGATACTTCCCGATAAATTCTTTTTAAATATCTCAAAATACTTAAATGCTTCTTCCTCTGGAAGAGAAAGAAATGCTTCTTTCATTGTAGAAACCTTTTTTTTATCCCCGTCTACATAACAGCCGCATATCTTGCTGATTGAGCAGGTTGCAGGAGCAAACTGGTGACGGATTTCAAGTACGTCTTTTTTCGTCATATCGATATTCTCCATTTCATATTATTGTATGTTATCCATTCCTAACGGTTTGGTAAGCTGTGCTTTGTATACCGCCGGTTCTTTTAACAGCATTCCCATTGTATGAAAAGCCAGAAAAGTCAGTTTATCTTTATTACAGCTTTCAGGATTTTTACCAATATCATGCTGAAAATTGTATTCTCTTAAATGATAAAAATATAAATCGGGTATGGTATATCCCTCATATGTAAAGTCGCCTTTGAATTCATGGCTTTGCAGGTAACAGACAAATTCGTCATAGAGTTCCTGATGGAGCAGAAGCCCCTCCCATAATTCTGTAATAAATGGATTGTCGAAGCCACATTCCGTACAGAATTCTTCCATAATACTGTATGTAGATAAACGACGTTTATCAAATACGATATTCTGTTTCAATCAATCATCGCCTTTCAAAAAATACATCAAATGATGAAACACAAATCGCTTAATTGAACAATTTTACGAGTTGCTGTTTCAGGAAAATTATAACATGATGCATTTTAAATCTCAAGCAGTTCAAAAACAATCGATGCTACTTAAAATTTGTAAGGACAGGGACTGTTTTTATTTTTCTTAAGAAAATCTTAAAGAATTGGCTGATTGTATCTTAAAGGGAAAATCAGGATAATAAAGGGCAGGAGGTGAGTTTTGTTTTTTGAAAATGCATGTTATTATATAATAAAGCTTATACATGGGAGAATACAGGATAAGCGTATTATATAAATAGTAAAAGGGAGATTGGAATATGTATAACGTACTGGTTTGTGATGATGAGAAGGATATTGTTTCAGCGATAAAGATTTATCTGAAAACAGCAGGGTATAACATATATGAAGCTTATAATGGTCTGGAGGCGCTTGAGCAGGTAAGGCAGCATGATATTCATCTGGTGATTATGGATGTCATGATGCCGAAGATGGATGGCATAACAGCAATGGTGAAGATTCGGGAGGAGAGTAACCTGCCTGTTATTATGCTTACTGCAAAAAGTGAAGATACCGACAAGATACTGGGACTGGAGGTTGGTGCGGACGATTATATTACAAAGCCGTTTAATCCGGTGGAACTGATTGCGAGAGTGAAATCCCAGATTAGAAGGTATATGCAATTAGGCGGCGGAACATTAGCTGACAGTGTTGTCAGAATCGGCGGAATCGAATTAAACGATAGTGCAAAGCAGGTTACATTAGATGGTGAACTTCTTAGTCTGACACCTACGGAATATGATATATTAAAGCTTCTCATGACACATAAGGGTACAGTATATTCTCCTGCTGAAATATATAAGGCAGTATGGAAGGCAGCTCCGCTTGGCGCAGAGGGGGCGGTTGCGGTACATATCAGACATCTCCGCGAAAAGATAGAGATAAACCCTGCGGAACCGAGATATTTAAAGGTTATCTGGGGAAGGGGATACAGAATGGAGGATTATTAAAAGTGGAAGATAAAGAAATCAATAAGATAAAAGGCAGTTATGCATATAAAATTATTCTTTATGTTCTTATAGCAGTAACGGCATTTACAGCGGTTATAACAGCGGGATTAACATGTCAGGCATACTATTATGGGGCATATAAGCAGGAATTGACATCTGTAAAGCAAAATGTAAAACAGATGTTGATTGAAAAATGCGTAAATGAAAAGACCTATGTGATAGACAATATGCTATCCGAATATGTTGATGAGAAAACAAGTGTTTTTAAGGATATAAAAAGTCCTGAGAAATTAAAGGAATATGATACGAATGGCGATGGGAAGCTTACATGGATTGATATTGTTCCGTTACTATCCGGTGAAAAAGATTTGTATAATGTAATGAAAGAAAAAATTGGCGGTTATAATTTTGATATTCCATTTGCCTGTTCAATCAGCATAAAGGTATGTGGTGAAGATAGGGTTATTAATCATTATCAATATGATATGTCCAACCTGTCGAGCGGAAAGTCTTGTGCGAAATATGAGTATAGCCTTTCGGTTCCGGTATATCAATACAGTTTTTTTGATAATTATGATGATATGCTGAATGACCAGTGGAACGAAGAGTTTGCCGATTATGATAATCTATATAATTTATCTGTAGACAGTATTTGTGCAGATGGTGGTGCAGATGGCGAATACAAGGATGTAAAAGATGGTTATATCAATGTATATCAAGGCTTAACCGATTCTGCATTTGAAGCAGATGTGGAATTCTGGATGAATGATGCGGATATTGATGCGCTTATTCGGAAAGAGATGGAACATGTGTATAGTAATTTGGATATATGGTATAAGTACAAATATATAATAGCGGGTACTTTGGCAATCAGTATGTTATTATGCCTGATATTTTCTATTATTTCTATGGCTCACGCCGGCGTAAAAAAAGGAGTAGAAACAATAAAGCTTAATGTATGGGAGAAAATTCCTACAGAATTTATCGTGGCAGCAGAATGCGGGGCGGTTATTTTAATTGGCATGTTTTTCTCCGAACTGCTTTACTGGAGTGGTTTTTATGGTGATTATGACTTTGGTTTGAAGGATATTGATTATTGGTTTATCAGTGCAGCAATCGCTTTGACATTTACTGCAGCCTTGCTACTGTTAAATACAGTGATTACAAATATCAAAGCAAAAACGGTATTAAAAAACAGCCTGATTGTAAAGCTGTATCGGTACTTATTCGGTAAAACAGGAAAAATCTCCGGATGGTTCCGGTATGTAAAAAGAAGAATTCCTTTTGTATGGAAAGCAATTCTGATATATGCCATTATTTTGATTGGCGGATTTTTACTGCTTGCAATGATTGGTGCAGACTATGGTATGCTTATGAGCATGATTTTATTTGCAGTAATAATAGTCACACTATTTTATATAGGTTTTATTATTATCATAAATGAGCTGTATAAAGGCGGAAAAGAACTGGCACGGGGAAATCTTACACATAAAATAGATACAAAATATATGTTTGGCGCTTTTCGGGAGCATGGAGAAAATCTCAACAGTATCAATGACAGCATCCAGCTTGCCGTTGATGAGCGCATGAAGAGTGAGCATATGAAGACGGAGCTGATTACAAATGTGTCCCATGATATCAAGACGCCACTCACATCAATTATTAATTATGTAGATTTGCTGGAAAAAGGAGATATTGATAAAGATACGGAGAAATCTTATATTGATGTACTTGCAAGACAGTCGGCAAGGCTTAAGAAGCTGATTGTGGATTTGGTTGATGCATCAAAGGCTTCTACAGGAAATGTGCAAATGAATATGGAGTGCATGGATGCCAATATGCTTTTGACGCAAGGCGTAGCAGAATACGAGGAAAAACTTGAAAGCGCAGGGATGAAGCTGGTTCTAAAAACGACGGATGAAGCTGCATATATTATGGCTGACGGAAGACATCTATGGAGAGTGTTTGACAATCTGCTGAATAATACTTATAAATATGCGATGAATGGAACAAGAGTATATGCACAGGTAGAGCAAGACGATAAAACGGTCAGGATTATCTTTAAGAATATATCAAAAGAGCCGCTTAATATATCAAGTGACGAGCTGATGGAGCGATTTGTAAGGGGAGACAGTTCCAGAAATACGGAAGGAAGCGGATTAGGACTTTCAATCGCACAAAGCCTTTGTGGTCTTATGGGCGCAAAATTTACGATACAGGTAGATGGAGATTTATTTAAGGCGGTAGTTCTGTTTGACCGGATAGAAAGAGGGGAGGAGGTCATATAACAAAAAAAGGTTATTGACAACTAATGAGTGTTAGCATATACTAACTATTGATAAACTTATTGATACCTATTTGTTGGCAATAACAAGGAGAATATATTATGTACCAAAAGGAAGTGCTTGCAGAACATACCGGATATCAGAGAACGGAAATGCAGAAAGAAATGATAATACATCGATTAAGGCAGAGCGGATGTCGTATAACAAGGCAGCGGCTTATGCTTCTTGATATTATTCTTGGTGAGGCGTGTTCATCTTGTAAAGAAATTTACTATAAGGCATCAAAGCTGGATGGTAAGATTGGTTCTGCAACGATATATCGTATGATAAATACGCTTGAGGATATCGGTGCTATTAACAGAAAAAATATGTATAAGATAGCTTGTAGTGAGAATTGCGGTGTTGAAAATGCATGTACAATCGAACTGAGTGACGATACGGTTATTGAACTGTCGGCAAGGGAGTTGAACAGCGTTATAAGGGAAGGGCTTCTTGCTGCGGGCTATCTGGATACACAGCGTGTAACAGGAGTTCGTGTCAGGTCCTGTAGTTGTAATTCAGATTGTTGAACAGGTGGCAGAGGCGTATGGATGGAAATATTGGAACAATTGTAGTTGTTGTCATTCTGATTGCCGCGGTAATAGGTGCAGTTATGAGTTCCTTGAAGCATATCAGGGGCGAGGGAGGCTGCTGCGGCGGCAGTTCTGATATCAAAGTAAAAAGGCAGCGTATAAAACATGTAACAGCAGTAAAAAAGATATCAATAGAAGGAATGAAATGTAAGAATTGTGTAAAAAGAGTAGAAAACAGCCTTAATTCAATGTCGCAGGTAGATGCGTATGTTAATTTAAAGAAGAAAGAGGCTATTGTAAACTTAGGAACAATAGTTCCTGAAGAGTTGTTAAAGCAGGCTGTAGAAAAGGAAGGATATCGTGTAATATTAATCAGCGATATGAAACCATAAAGGGGAGATAAAAAAAGGTATAAAAAAATTGAAAAAAGTTGTTGACATGAAAGAATTCATATGATATTATAGGTTCTGTTGTGAGGGACATCACAACAGAATATAAAAAATGCGCGAGTGGCTCAGCGGTGGAGCACCTCCTTGCCAAGGAGGGGGTCGCGGGTTCGATCCCCGTCTCGCGCTCTTATTATTAAAGAAAGCTTATCAGTCAGCTTTCTTTTTTTGTGTCCATATTTGTCCATTGTGAAAATTAAGAAAAAAACAAGAATTTCTTAATATAATTTCTCTATTTTTGCCTATTGAATATAAGATATAGAATGATATAATATGAACACTTACCGAATACAATATAATCCCCATCATTCCGCTATGGAGGGGGGGATAATGCAAAAGGAGTTGTATTATGAAAGAGAAATTAAAGAAGTTTAAACATTCAGATATTTTTATTTGTATGCTCATAGCAGTTGGTCTTGATATTGTATTGGAGATACTGGGACGTCATTCATTTGTAAATACATTACAGTATATAGCAAAAGAACCGATTGTATTTTTATATAACTGTTCCATTATTTTCTTTACGCTTACTCTTGCGTTATTAATGAGAAAAAGGGTGTTTGGGTACTGTATTATATCGTTCGCATGGCTGTTATGCGGTATTACCAACTGCATCGTTCTGGGATTTAGAATAACACCTTTTTCAGCGATTGATGTGCTTATGGCACGAAATACGATAACGATAATAGATAAGTATTTTGAAGTGTGGCAGATTGTTGTTATTTGCGTTTTGCTTTTTATTGCTTTGGCAGGAATTATACTTTTGTTTTTGAAATCTCCGATTGTGACGGGAAAAATATACAGAGTAAGAACAACGATATTTATTGTAGCTACATTCTGCTGCGTAATGCTGTTTACAAAAATTGCATTAAATGCACAGGCAATATCGGATAATTTTTCAAATCTGGCTACAGCATATGAGAACTATGGGTTTGCATACTGCTTTTCTAACAGTGTTGTAGATGTCGGCATCAATCAGCCAAAGGATTATAGTGAAGAGAAGATGCTGGAAATAAAAGATGAGCTTGATAAAGTAGAAGCTTCAAAGTCGGAATATGTGAAGAAAAAGCCGAATGTAGTTGTGGTACAGCTTGAATCCTTTATGGATCCTTCCTATGTAAAAGAACTGCAATTTAGTGAAAATCCGATACCGAACTTTACCAAGCTTAAAAATGAATGTACTTCCGGATTTTTAGTGATGCCGGCCATTGGCGCAGGTACAGCGAACTCGGAGTTTGAAGTATTATCAGGCTTTAACGTAGCATATTTTGGAGCGGGCGAGTATCCATACAAAACGGTTCTTGGAAGCACGACCTGTGAAACAATGGCAACGGAGCTTACAAAGCAGGGATATAAAACACATGCCATGCATAATCATGACGGTACATTTTATGATAGATACGAAGTATATAAAAATCTTGGATTTGATACATTTACACCGCTCGAATACATGTATAATGTAGAGCATACACAGAAAAACTGGGAAAAGGATAATGTGCTTACAGGGGAAATCATGAAAAATCTTGAGTCTACAGCAGAAAGGGATTTTGTATTTACGGTAAGTGTGCAAGGACATGGCAGGTATCCGGATGTGTTGGATGAAGAAAACTTTGACTATCCAATAAAAGTAACCGGTACAGGGGATGAATCGCTGGATACAGAGTGGACTTATTATTGCAATCAGCTTTACGAGATGGATGCTTTTATAGGAGAACTCGTAGAGACCTTAAGCAAATATGATGAGCCTGTTGTTTTGTGTATGTATGGAGACCATCTGCCGGGCTTTGAGCTGACGGAGGATAGTCTGAAAAATGCAAATCTTTACCAGACGGAGTATTTCATATGGAGCAATATGAAAGATTTTCCTGTAGAAAAGGAAGACCTTGAAGCATATCAGCTTAGTACCAAGATATTTGATATGGTGGGATTTCAAAAAAGTTATATGCAGAAGTTTAATACGCTCTATAAGCCTGGTGATGAAAATTTTGATGACATCATGAAAAACATACAATATGATATGTTATATGGAGACAGATATTTGTGGCCGGAGGGATGGACATATGAACCGACCGATATGCAGTATGGTATTGATACGATATGCATTACGGATATAGAACAGGGCACATATATGTATCAGCCTGAAACAGATGATAATACTGAGGATATTCCGGAAGCATCCGAGCTTACAGGCTTATATATACATGGCGAGAATTTCAATGAATATAGTTTTGTCTGGGTTGATGATGCATTTAATGATAAAACAATATATATCGATAGAAATACTTTATTTTTGCCTGATGGAAAATTTAAAGATGGTGAAGAGGTATGCATTGCCCAGGTTGGGGATGATAATATTGATATAGGCATTTCCCAGCCATATATATACCACAGCGGTGAGATGACAGATGAACCGAAGTAAGCCTTGCGGCAATCGGATGGATTCTTACATTTAATTTATAATTTGCTGATTATATTCTTGACAATGAATTGCTAATTTGTTAGCATATACTTCATATATTTTTATTTTTGATTGACGTTATACATTATTACATCAGAAAGTGAGAGAAAAGAAAATGGGAAAGATTATAGGTGAAGGAATTACATTTGACGATGTATTGTTAGTACCGGCATATTCAGAGGTACTACCAAACGATGTGGATTTAACAACAAATTTAACACAGAAAATTAAATTGCAAATCCCTCTTATGAGTGCAGGAATGGATACCGTAACGGAGCATAGAATGGCTATCGCTATGGCACGTCAGGGCGGTATAGGCGTTATTCATAAGAATATGTCTATTGAAGAACAGGCAGAGGAAGTAGATAAGGTTAAACGTTCGGAGAATGGCGTTATATCAGATCCATTTTCGTTATCGCCAGACCATACTCTCGCAGATGCTGATTCTCTGATGGCAAAGTTCAGAATATCGGGTGTACCAATTACAGAAGGCGGAAAGCTTGTAGGAATTATTACAAATCGTGATCTTAAGTTTGAAGAGGATTACACGAAGAAGATTAAAGAGTCAATGACTTCAGAAGGACTTGTTACAGCAAGAGAAGGAATTACACTGGATGAAGCCAGAAAGATTCTTGGAAAGGCGCGTAAGGAGAAGCTGCCTATCGTTGATGAAAACTTTCATCTGAAAGGGCTTATCACCATTAAAGATATTGAAAAGACTATTAAGTATCCGAACTCCGCAAAGGATTCGCAGGGAAGACTTCTTTGTGCAGCAGCGGTTGGCTGTACTGCAAATATCCTTGACCGTGTAGCAGAACTTGTCAATGCGAAGGTTGACGCTATTGTTATTGATACAGCGCATGGTCATTCTGCAAATGTACTTCGTACATTTAAGATGGTTAAAGAGAAATATCCTGATTTACAGGTTATAGCAGGAAATGTTGCTACGAAGGCAGGCGCACAGGCCATGATTGACATGGGCGTAGATGCTGTTAAAATAGGCATTGGACCTGGCTCTATCTGTACAACAAGAATTGTTGCAGGAATTGGTGTTCCGCAGATTACAGCAATTATGCAGGCATATGATGCAGCTATGAATGCAGGAATCCCTGTAATTGCAGATGGTGGTATTAAATATTCAGGTGATATTACAAAAGCGCTTGCCGCAGGTGCGAATGTATGTATGATGGGAAGTTTATTTGCTGGAACGGATGAAGCTCCTGGTGATTTTGAGCTTTATCAGGGACGTAAATATAAAGTATATAGAGGTATGGGCTCAATTGCTGCTATGGAGAATGGCTCAAAGGACAGATATTTCCAGCAGAATGCGAAAAAGCTTGTTCCGGAAGGTGTTGAAGGACGTGTAGCCTATAAAGGTTCTGTAGAAGATACTGTGTTCCAGTTGCTTGGCGGACTTCGTGCAGGTATGGGATATTGCGGCGCAGAAAATATTAAGGCATTGCATGAAAAAGCTGAATTTGTAAAGATTTCAGCCGCTTCCCTTAAAGAGAGCCATCCGCATGATATACATATTACGAAGGAAGCTCCTAATTATAGTGTAGAATAAATGAATGACATTATTGATGTTAATTGTAGAAGCACAGCGGGTATGTCTTGCTGTGCTTTTATATGTTATCGCGTAGATGGATATAAAGAGGTTTACATAACATGGAATTATATATGGCGCCGATGGAAGGGATAACAGGATATTTATATAGAAATGTTTATAATAAATATTTTACAGGAATTGATAAATATTTTACTCCTTTTATTGCTCCTGCAAAGGGCAGACCGCTTCGGACAAGGGAGCTTAAAGATATATTACCGGAGAATAATGAAAATATTAATGTTGTTCCGCAGATACTTACAAATGATGCCGGAGATTTTATTAAAACCGCAAAATTTTTGAAAGAATATGGTTATACAGAAGTGAATATCAATCTGGGATGCCCATCAGGAACAGTGGTATCAAAGTGTAAGGGGGCTGGTCTTTTATATGATATAGAACGTCTTGATGAATTCCTGTATGGTGTTTATGAAGCGGATATCATGGCGGTATCGATAAAGACGCGAATCGGTAAACTGTTTCCGGAGGAATTTGAAGATATTATCAATGTATATAAGAAGTATCCAATAGCTGAACTGATTATACATCCGAGGGTACAGACAGATTATTATAAGAATACACCGAATATTTTTATGTTTAAAAGAGGTGTGGAGCAGTATCTTTTCAATATGCAGGATGATGTAAAACCTGTTTTTTCGGACGGGCATGAAGCGGCAGCTCATGACGTAAAGGAAATCTGTTATAATGGAGATGTTTTTTCACTCGCTGATTATCGTAAAATAGTTGCTGAATGTCCTTTTATATCAAAGGTCATGCTCGGAAGAGGCGTAGTAGGAAATCCTTTTCTGCCGGAAATGATAAAATCAATTGCCAAAGAGGACGGTGAAAACCGAAATCGTTTCAATGCATTTCATAATGAGCTTTTATCAGCATATCAAGATTCTGAGCTCGGAGAACATAATACCCTTTTTAAAATGAAGGAGTTGTGGCTGTATATGGGAGGACTGTTTGAAGCATGCCCAAATGCGCACAGATATCTGAAAAAGATAAAAAAGGCAAAGAACATGGCGGAATATAAGGTGACATTTAACGATTTGATAGTTGACAATAATATATCCTTGAATTATAATTTATGCATCAATGGCGAAGACGAAGACGAGTAGCGTACTTTATCGCTTACAGCGAGTCGGGGACGGTGAAAGCCTGACAGAGTGAATGAACGTGAATAACAACTTTATCAGCCCTGTAAAAAAATAAAGTGACTGCAAGGCAGTAAGTCAGGTGGCACCGCGGACAAAAGAGAGCTTATGTTCGTCCTGAATATTTTGATATATTCAAGATGAACATAAGCTCTTTATTATTAGAAAAGGAGAAATAAAATGACAATCGCAAATATTTATCGCAACAGAACATTGAATGAGCTTGCTGAAAGTGATGTAGATGCAACGGTGAAGGTGGCAGGATGGGTTGAGAACATTCGTGACCACGGTGGTGTATCCTTTATTGACCTTCGTGATATGTATGGTGTACTTCAAGTGGTTATGAGAGATACAAAGCTTCTTGATGGTATCAGTAAGGAAGATTGTGTATCGATTGAAGGAAAAATTGAGCATAGGGATGAAGAAACCTATAATCCTAAAATTCCTACCGGTACAATTGAGCTGGAAGCACATACGGTGGAGGTGCTTGGAAAGGTCTATAAGCAGGTGCCATTTGAGATTATGACATCAAAAGAGACGCGTGAGGATGTAAGGCTTAAGTACAGGTATCTGGATTTGAGAAATGCAAAGGTAAGAGATAATATGATTTTTAGAAGTCAGGTTATCAGCTTCCTGCGTCAGAAGATGACAGAAATGGGCTTCCTTGAAATTCAGACACCTATATTGTGTGCTTCATCTCCGGAAGGTGCAAGGGATTATATTGTTCCATCAAGAAAGTTTAAGGGAAAATTCTATGCACTTCCACAGGCGCCGCAGCAGTACAAGCAGCTCCTTATGGTTGCCGGATTTGATAAATATTTTCAGATAGCACCATGTTTTAGAGATGAAGATGCAAGGGCTGACCGTTCTCCTGGTGAGTTTTATCAGCTTGATTTTGAAATGAGCTTTGCAACACAGGAGGATGTGTTTGCGGTAGGAGAAAAAGTTCTTTCTGCAACATTTGAGAAGTTTGCACCTGAGGGGGCAGCGGTTACACAGGCGCCTTATCCTATTATCAGTTATAAACAGGCTATGCTTGAGTTTGGCACAGATAAGCCGGACCTTAGAAATCCGCTTAGAATTATTGATTTGACAGACTTTTTCCAAAGATGTACCTTTGCACCTTTCCACGGAAAGACGGTCAGGGCAATTAATGTTCCGGCCAAGCTTTCAAAGGGGCAGCATGAAAAGCTTCTTAAGTATGCGCAGTCCATAGGAATGGGCGGACTTGGGTATTTGGAAGTGCTGGATGATATGACATATAAAGGTCCTATCGATAAATTTATTCCGGATGATATGAAGAACGAGATAAGGGAGCTTGCAGGACTTGAAGCTGGAAATACGATTTTCTTTATAGCAGATGTCGAAGCGCTTGCGGCTTCATTTGCAGGACAGCTTCGTAATGAGATTGCGGCAAGACTTGATATGATAGAAAAAAATGCATATCGTTTCTGTTATGTAAATGATTTCCCTATGTATGAGTATGATAAGGAAACAAAGAAAATTATATTTACACATAATCCGTTCTCTATGCCACAGGGCGGTCTGGACGCATTAAATGAAAAGGACCCGCTTGAGATTTTGGCATATCAATATGATATCGTGTGTAACGGTATTGAGCTTTCTTCAGGAGCTGTCAGAAATCATAATCTTGAGATTATGATTAAAGCATTTGAGATTGCAGGTTATACAGAGGAGGACCTTAAGGAGAAATTTGGCGCACTTTATAATGCATTTCAGTTTGGTGCACCACCGCATGCAGGTATGGCGCCAGGTGTTGATCGTATGATTATGCTTCTTAGAAACGAGGAAAATATTAGAGAGGTTATACCATTTCCTATGAATGGAAATGCACAGGATCTTATGTGTGGTGCACCAGGTGAAGTTACAGAGCAGCAGCTTCGCGAGGTTCATATAAAAGTAAGACAGTAATTGATTATCAGACATAGAAAATAATGCTTTTGAATTTACAAATCTTTAAGGGATAGTGGCTGTGTACATTTTGTATCGGTTGCTATCCCTTTTTTGCAGAGTATTTGTAGAAGGAGTAAGCGGCAGGCTGTTACGTTTAGTAGTCTTTGGATGTTGTAATGAGGTGGAAAATGTATAAAATTGCAGTTTGTGATGATGTATCTTTATTTGCAGAGATGATAAGGGAATTAATTGATGAATTCTTTTCTGAAAATGAAATGGATTATGATATTGATATGTATTGTAGAGGAGAAGATTTACTTAGAGGACTCGAAGAAAATACATATAATATGTTATTTCTTGATATTGAACTTGGAGATATGAATGGTGTGGAACTGGCAAAAGAAATAAGAAAGTATAATGATGAAATGCTTATTTCTTTTATAACATCATATAGGGAATTTTCATGTTCGGGATATAAAGTAAATGCTTTCAGATACATAATCAAAGAAAAAACACAATTGCGGTCATTTGTGAATGAGTGTTTGAGCAGTGCGCTTAGATTATATGATGTAAAAAATCAGAAAAGACTATTAAAATTCAGGGAAGAGGCTAAGTTTGTTCAGATAAATGAAATTGTATATATAGAAAGCAACGGACATGATTTGATTTTTCATATTAAAGAAGGCAATACAGAGCGTGAATATCATATGAGAGAAAAACTTGATGTAATGGAAAAGTATCTGAATAATGTATTGTTTTTCAGAGCGAACAAAAGTGAGTTAGTCAATATGATGTATATATCAGCGCAGGAAAAAGATAAGCTTTATCTGGATAATAACAGGTATATAAAGCTTGCAAGAAACAAGGGAAAAGAGTATTTATATACATATTGTAAGATAAAGGATAAATATTTATAAAAATGAAATAGAGAAAGACCGGGAGTTATATTCCGGTGGTAATAGGCAATTTGCACAAAGACGTTTTCGTGGTATAATGTGAACACTTAATGAGTGCAAAGCACGAATTTAGTGAGAACTTACACCTGTGACCTTAGCGAGCAGAAGGCGAGCTTAGTTTTCATGGTATAATGTGAACACTTAATGAGGCAAAGCCGATTTTTGTGTCCACATTTAATCATGAAACACTTATGTGCAAAAATTTTGTCCGGTAATGGATTTGTGATAAAGGAAAGAACTATTGCAGTATGGTGAATAGTTCTTTTTTTGTGTTTTATTTTACCGGATGCAATAAAACCTATTGACGAAAGTACGAAATCGTACTATAATCCTGCGTATGAAATCGTACTAATGGAGGTATTATATGATAGAAACGATAGAAGCAGAAATGAAACGATTTGACTATTTGGTAAATGAAATTGATGCCGCTTATCATGAAGCATCCTTGAAGCTTGGGCTGTCTGATAGCGCAATGCTGATTTTGTATACAATTTGTAATCATGGGGAAGCATGTCTGCTGAGTGATATTACACATTTGTCAGGGGTAAGTAAGCAAACTGTTAATTCTGCACTTCGTAAGCTTGAGAATGAAAATATTGTATATTCAGAAGTGATAAATGGCAGAAGAAAAAAGATTTGTCTTACGGATAAAGGAAAAGGACTCGTAAAAGATACTGTATTGCGGATTGTGGCGATAGAAAATGAAATTTTTGGTTCATGGACTGCGGAGGAGAGAAGAATATATATTGAACTCACACAAAGATATCTTTCTTCTTTTAAGGAAAAAATAAAAATGTTATAACCTACCCATAACAGGCAGGCTAGTAGAAATATGGAACAAACGAGGAGTGAAGAAATGAGTATACAATTATCAGAGCATTTTACCTATAAAAAGGTAATGCGGGTAACGTTGCCATCTATTATAATGATGGTCGTTACTTCTGTTTATAGTGTGGTTGATGGTTTTTTTGTTTCAAACTATGTAGGAAAGACACCGTTTACAGCAGTCAATTTTATTATGCCATTTTTAATGATATTGGGTGCGATAGGATTTATGTTTGGTACAGGTGGAGGTGCTTTGATTGCGAAAACAATGGGTGAAGGAGAGCGCGAAAAGGCAAATAAAATCTTTACATTAATAGTCTATGTTTCTATTGTATGCGGCATTTTATTTGCGATATTTGGAATTGTTTTTATTCGACCGATTGCATCGTTGTTGGGTGCTGATGGACAGCTTCTTGAAGATAGTGTTGTGTATGGGCGTATCATTCTGATTGCTATTCCGGCATACATTCTTCAATATGAGTTTCAATGTCTTTTTGCAACTGCCGGGAAACCCCAGCTGGGATTATATGTAACGCTTGCTGCGGGTTTAACCAATATTTTGTTGGACGCACTTTTTGTTGCAGTTTTGAAATGGGGACTTCAAGGCGCGGCAGCAGCAACTGCTTTCAGTCAATGTATCGGTGGTATTGTTCCATTGATATATTTTGCATTGCCCAATAAAAGTTTATTGCGTTTGTCAAGAACGGAGTTTGATGGAAGCGTAATACGAAAAACATGTACGAATGGCTCTTCCGAGTTGATGTCTAACATATCGATGTCTGTTGTAGGGATGTTATATAATGCACAGTTATTGAAATACGCGGGTGAGGATGGCGTAGCGGCGTATGGTGTTTTAATGTATGTAAATCTGATATTTCTGGCTGTATTTATTGGTTATGCTGTGGGAACTGCTCCTATTTTAAGTTACCAATATGGGGCTGGAAATAATAAAGAAATGAAAAATCTGTTAAAAAAGAGCATTGTGATAATTATGGTATTTTCTATCATAATGTTTCTGCTGGCAGAGATTTTGGCAAAACCATTGGCAATGGTGTTTGTTGGATATGACAGGGATTTGTTAAATCTGACTTTGCGTGGTTTTACAATCTATTCTGTATCGTTTCTTTTTGCAGGAATTGCAATTTATGGTTCATCATTTTTTACTGCGTTGAATAATGGCCTTGTATCAGCAGCAATTTCATTTATGCGGACATTTGTATTTCAGGTTATAGCAGTATTATTACTTCCGTTAATTTTGAAAATTGATGGGATATGGATATCAATTGTTGTAGCTGAATTATTGGCAGCTGGTGTGACTATTTTGTTTGTATTGGGTAATAGAAAAAAGTATAATTATTAAATAAAGAATATGCTCCGGTTTATTGCATTCGTAATAGACCGGAGCATATTTTGATAAACTGTTATTTCTTTGAAGCCCTGTATCTGAGCGTGTGGTCAAGAATTTTCTTTCTGATACGGAAGCTGGTAGGTGTAATTTCAAGAAGCTCATCGGTATCAATAAAATCAAGCGCCTGTTCAAGACTTAATTGTCTTGGCGGTGACAGCTTAAGGGCATCATCGGAACCTGAAGCACGCGTATTGGTAAGCTGTTTTCTTTTACAGACATTTACTTCGATATCCTCAGCACGAGGATTTTCACCAACAACCATACCGGCATATACCGGTTCACCCGCACCGATAAAGAGTGTTCCTCGTTCTTGTGCATTGTAAAGACCATAAGTAACAGATGTGCCTGTTTCAAATGCAATCAGAGAACCCTTCTGTCTGTAGCTCATATCACCTTTGTATGGCTGATATCCATCAAATATGGTATTAATAATACCGTTTCCTTTTGTGGCTGTCATAAAATCACCGCGGAAACCGATAAGGCCACGGGCAGGAACAGAGAACTCTAATTTTGTTGTACCGTTTCCTGTAGGCGCCATTCCCTGAAGCTCACCTTTTCTAAGATTTAACATATTGATGACAGTACCGGAAAATTCATCAGGAACGTCGATATATGCAACTTCAAATGGTTCAAGCTTTTTGCCGCGTTCGTCTTCTTTATAAATAACTTCGGCTTTGCTGACCGCAAACTCATATCCCTCACGTCTCATGTTTTCGATAAGTACAGAGAGATGAAGCTCGCCACGACCGGATACTTTAAATGCTTCAGTAGTATCTGTCTCTTCCACGCGAAGGCTGACATCCGTATTTAATTCTCTGAATAATCTGTCACGAAGATGTCTGGAAGTAATAAATTTTCCTTCTTTTCCTGCAAGAGGAGAGTCATTTACCATAAAAGTCATGGAAATGGTTGGCTCTGAAATCTTCTGGAATGGAATCGGCTCAGGATTTTCCGGTGAACAGAGTGTATCACCGATTTGCACATCAGCAATTCCTGATACCGCTACGATTGAGCCGATTTTTGCTTCTTTTACTTCGACTTTATTAAGGCCTTCATATTCAAATAACTTTCCTATTTTCACTTTGACAAGTTTATCCGGATCATGCTCGTTGACAATAACAAGGTCCTCATTCACCCTGAGTACGCCATTGTCAACTTTACCGACGCCGATACGTCCTACATATTCGTTATAGTCAATTGTGCTTACAAGCATTTGTACACCTGCATCAGGGTCTCCTTCCGGGGCAGGAATGTAATCGATAATTGTATCAAATAAAGGTTTCATATCTGTTCCCGGTTCATCTGGTGAAAGGGAGGCAACCCCGGTCTTTGCAGATGCAAATATAAATGGGCAGTCAAGCTGTTCGTCATTGGCATCAAGTTCAATGAGCAGTTCAAGAACCTCATCAACAACTTCATTTGGTCTTGCTTCCGGTCTGTCGCACTTGTTTACGCATACAATTACTGAAAGATTTAATTCAAGCGCTTTTTTTAGAACAAATTTTGTCTGTGGCATAGCGCCTTCAAATGCATCTACTACAAGAATAACACCATTTACCATTTTTAATACACGTTCGACTTCACCGCCAAAGTCGGCATGTCCAGGAGTATCTATAATGTTAATTTTCGTGCTGCCATATGTTACAGCTGTATTTTTAGAAAGGATTGTAATACCTCTTTCACGTTCAATGTCATTGGAGTCCATGACACGTTCGGCAACTTCCTGATTGTCACGAAATACACCGCTCTGTTTTAACAGTTCGTCTACGAGGGTGGTTTTGCCGTGGTCTACATGAGCAATAATTGCTATGTTTCTGATATCATCTCTGGTAATCTTCATTTTTTTCACTCTTTCTTTTTATTTTAGTTCACAACTTTTAACATTCTAGCACAGTGGAGAGTACGTTTCAATCATTAGAATATACAAAAATGTAATGATTATTTAATGTTTTGGAGAAAATATGTAGTGATAAGCTATTTTAAGAATTGTTTAGGTATACATTTTGTATAGTTCGCACTTTTCAGACAATTTTGGAAAACAAGTATCTGTATGGCCTGTCGGATTTTGGCTGTTGTATTGTAAAACACAGATTATACATAGTGTATAATTCCATTGAAAATTCCATATTTTCAGGCGTTAAGCCGCCTTGACATTCATAACCGGCAATGCTAATCTTGCTGCATCATGCATGATACAGCAGGAACAACGCGATTTATAAATACGTTGATAAGAAAGAATAATATATGATATGATAGTATTATAATATATCGCTGTTCTTGTTGTGATAACGAACGAAAATCATAAACAATGAATGGAGGTATACAATGACAGATATAACGGTTAAAAGAACGGTCAAAAAGGTGTTTGGGAAACTTGCGGCAAAGGGCCGGAATAAGGAAGAGTTGGAAGCTTTATATGACAGCCTTCCGTCAGATATACAGGAGGAGATAAATCACTGCTTTGCCGATAAGCTTCCGGAGCTTAGCTCTGATATAATAGGAAAGGCAGTATTTAACGCAGATATTCATCCGGAGAGGGTAAAATATCTGATTAGTGAGCTGGCAGGAGACAAGACGATAGAAGTAAAGGGCTCCTTTTCAAATGAAGGAGCCGTTCAGTCGGTATATTCAAAGAAGATGCTGTTTGATATACCGGCAAAACTTAGTGACCTTAGAATAGCAGTAGTAGAGTTACAGAAGGTAAAGCAGCAGTTTTTTGCAAAAAGAAGTGATTTGTATAAATCCAATATGCTGTTACTGCAATATTCGGTAAATAAGGGACAGAAAAAGGAAAATATTGATTATGATGATGTAAAAGGCGTTATCTTGATTTTCTTATTCTGTAAGAGTCCCGATTTGCTTGCCGAATATGAAACAACGCATTACATACACCGGATAAATGAGCAGATTACGGATACAGGAATAAAAGTTCCTGCCCTTGATACGGTTATATATGTCCAGTTGGATAAATGTCTGGAACAGTTTAAGAACCATATGGATGGAGAGAATAACAGGGAGCTTCAGCAGTTGCTATGTATGATAGCAGACATCAACGATGAAGCAGTAAAAGAAAGTGCGAAGGAAAGCAGATTTTTATCAGAGATATATAATGAAGTTGGCGAATTGTCCAAAGAAAGGGAGGTTCAAATGACGATATTATCTGAGGAAATGGAAAAAATGCTATATGAAGAAGAGATGGCAGCGCTGAGGAAAGCAGCCAAGTCAGAAGGCTATGGCGACGGTTACGGAGAGGGTTACAGCGAAGGTCGAGACAAAGGCTACAGCGAAGGTCGAGACAAAGGCTACAGTGAAGGTCGAGACAAAGGCTACAGTGAAGGTCGAGACAAAGGCTACAGCGAAGGTCGAGACAAAGGCTACAGCGAAGGTCGAGACAAAGGCTACAGTGAAGGTCGAGACAAAGGCTATAATGAAGGTCAGAGCGTGGGTAGAAATGAAGGCGATTCCGTTCGGTTAGTAAAGATTATAGTTGCCATGCTGAAGAAAAATATGACGGTAGGAGAAATCGCCCACTTGACGGATATACCGGAGGAAACAGTAAACAGGGTTGTCAAGATAGCAAAGCAATTTGCGCCGGAATATGATAGTGATAAGGTTGTGTCAGAATATTTGAATGATACAGAATAGATGAAGAACCTATATAAAAAGAAATATGAGGAAGTAGCATATGCAGTATAAAATGGAAGAGAATAAGGAACAGATTGAAGCGCTTGCAGATAAGCTGCTCAGGCTTGCAAGAGATACTGTGACAGTACGTTTCCGGTTTTTTGATAATGCAATATCCCGGATAAAAATAGAATACAGATATGGAATAGAGGATATTTCATCCAATGGAAATATTATTTATATCAATCCTGCTTTTTTGCTAAAAACATATATGGAAGAGCCGGGGATTGCAGTAAGGATATATATGCATGTTCTGCTTCATCTTGTATTTATGCATCAGTTCCAATATGATAAAATGGATGAAGAAGCTTGGAATATGGCATCAGATATCGCAGTAGAGAATATTATTCTGGAGATGGATTTTCCTGCTGCCGTCATGCTGCGTGATATTGAAGAAAAGGATGCGCTTCTTCGTATTTCAAAACGCGTAAAATCACTTACCGCTGATAAATTATATCGGGAATTTGTTGTAAATGGTCTTTCAAATGATGCACAAAAAACATATAGAAGACTGTTTACAATTGACTGCCATGACAGATGGAGAAAAACAGATGAACAGTCAAATGAAATCATGATTAGTGAAGATGACTGGAAGAAAATTACCAGAAGAATAAAAACGGAGCTTAAGACATTTTCAAAGGATAAGGGTGGTTCTGAAAGTCTGCTTTCCAATGTTGATGAAGCTGTAAGGGAAAGCTATAACTATCGTGATATATTGCAGCGCTTTGTTGAAACGGGAGAAGAACTGCGGTTAAATGATGATGAATTTGACTATGTATATTATACTTATGGTTTAGCTGCCTATGGGAATATACCGCTTATAGAGCCGCTCGAATACAGGGAGGACAAGAAAGTAAAAGAAATTGTGATTGCAATAGATACATCAGCCTCATGCAGGGGAAAGACTGTGAAAAATTTTATTCAAAAAACATACGAAATGCTGATGACTGAAGAAAATTTTTTTAGAAAGATTAATATACACATTATACAGTGTGATGCACAGATACAATCAGATACCAAGCTTGAAACAGAAGAAGATTTTAAGAACTTTATAGAACATGGAGAAATTAAGGGCTTTGGCGCAACTGATTTCAGACCTGTGTTCGATTATGTGGACATACTAAGAGAAAACGGCGAGTTTGAGAATTTGAAGGGTGTCATCTATTTCACTGACGGATATGGCATATACCCTGAACGTATGCCTGACTATGATGTAATATTTGCTTTTTTGTATGAAGATGAGATGAGACAGCCTGTGCCGGGCTGGGCGATGAAAGTAATAATAGAGGACAGTGAAATTGGAAACAAAGTGACAGAATAGAATTCAATATGCCTGAATGATGGCAGATATGATAGATATAAGAAATTTTTGCAATCCGCTAGAGGAATATCAGGTTTGAAAGGAGCAGGATAAGGACATGAACATAAATACCGCGAAGGAAGATATTAAAAATACAATAAAAATATACTTGAAAAAGGATGAATTTGGCGATTACCGCATACCTGTCGTAAGACAGCGGCCTATATTTCTTCTGGGTGCTCCGGGAATAGGCAAAACGGCGATTATGGAGCAGATAGCGGCAGAACTTGGAATCGCGCTCGTATCATATTCCATGACACATCATACAAGGCAGTCAGCTCTTGGACTTCCGTTTATTCAAGAAAAAACGTATGGTGATATGAAGTATAATGTTTCTGAATATACCATGAGTGAAATTATTGCTTCGATATATGAGACGATGGAGCAGTCAGGAGTAAAAGAGGGAATCCTGTTTCTTGATGAAATTAATTGCGTATCAGAGACGCTTGCACCATCAATGCTTCAGTTTTTACAATATAAGGTATTTGGCAAACATGCAGTACCGGAAGGATGGATTATTGTTACTGCGGGCAATCCGCCTATGTACAATAAATCTGTCAGGGAATTTGATGTGGTAACAATGGACAGACTGAAAGTTATTGAAGTCGAAGCGGATTATGAAACATGGAAGCAGTATGCACTTGACAGAAATATCAATCCTGCTATCACAAGCTTTCTTACGATTAAAAAGGAGTTCTTTTATCATATGGAAACAACTGCGAAGGGACGTTCCTATGTAACAGCCCGCGGATGGGAAGATTTGTCAGAAATCATTACACTCTATGAGGAAGAGGGACTTATCGTAGATGAAAGCGTTGTAGACCAGTATTTGCGAAATGATACCGTCGTTAAGGAATTTTGTGCATATTACGACCTGTATCAGAAATACAGAAATGATTATAAGGTGGATGAAATTCTGGCTGGTAATATATCTGACCTTGCTGTGGAAAGGGCAAAATCTGCACCATTTGATGAAAAACTGTCATTAATAGGTCTGCTGCTTGATAAAGTACAGACGGAAATAAGAGAAGTGATGAATACTTCTGATTATTTGACGGAACTGATGACACCGCTTCGTGCGTTAAAAAGTGCCGCAGCTGAAAGTGAAAAAAATATTGCTGATATGTTAAGGCTTCAGATAGAAGGCAAAAGGAAGCAGATGGAAAATATGGAAAAGGCAAATGCCCTTACGAAACAGGACAAGTTGAAATTAAAGAGAATTATCGGCTTTCTGGACAGCTTTCGTAAGGAACTTGAAGCAACGGGCAACGTATCGGGAGAAGCAGCATTTTCGGTTGTAAAGTCCGGTTTTGACAGAAGGGTGGTAGATATAAAACAGCGTGTTGCCGTACTTTCAGACCGGCTTCACTATATGTTTGAATTTGTAGGAGTTTCCTTTGGCGAAGGGAATGAGATGCTTATTTTAGTGACAGAACTGACTGCAGGAAAATACAGCTCAAGGTATATAAGTACCTATGGATGCGAGGATTATCATAAATACAATAAGCTTCTTATGATAACAGAAAGACAAAACGATATGAGGGAAAATATCAGCAGGCTTGATTTGTTATAATATGATATATCAGGTAAGTTTTAGTAAAATTACACTTTTATGAGGAAGTAAATTATGCCGCACATATATACTGCAAATATAAATAATATGAGAATTGAATATATGAAGAATGAAGCGACAGGGGCTACGATTACAGGTGTACGCAATGCAGGCGGTAATCTTGCAGTTCCTGAGGAACTCGATGGACTTATGGTTACGGTAATCGGTAAAAAAGCATTTTTGGGAAATGCACTTATCAGACAGGTAACGATTCCTTCTTCTGTAAACGAGATACAGGATTATGCGTTTGCCCAGTGTACGAATTTGAAAACCGTTTTTGTGTTAAATAACAACGTGAAGCTTGGCAACGGAGTATTTACGGAATGTAATGCGGTTACGGATATCTGTATTGGTTATGACAAAACAGATGACTTATCGGCGCTTCTTGCTACTTTGATTTATCGTCTTAAAACGGAGCATATATTGGTTGATAATATATGGGGTTCGGATGCATGGTTTCATAAATGGGATATGGAACTTACAACTTTTTTAAGACAGCCGGATGAAGAGGGATATACCGATTTGGTATTGTGCGGTGAGGAAGATATACAGTTTAGCCTTGAAGAATTTATATGTAATAAACGAAAAAATAAATCTGCATTATGCCTTATTCGCCTGATGCATAACAGCAGACTTTCAGATGAGACAGCAGATGTACTGAAAGCCTATCTTTTAAAGCATATCAAAGGATGTGCTTCCGATGAAGCATGGCAGGCATTGCTTTCGGAATTTTCGGAAGATATAGCATATTTTAAATTATTTGCAAAGCTGGGTGGAATCAATGCAGACAATCTGGATGCCATGTTAATGGATATGGGAGCGGTATCCTCTGAAGCAAAAGTGTTCTTAATGAATTATAAGCAGGAGAAATTCGGTAATGCAGATGTATTTGATATGTTTGAACTGTAAAATTTAATAAAAGAAGTGAGCAGGTTAGAACCTCGATGCATATATTATAGAAAAAGCGAAAGGAATATAATAATGTCAGATTTTGAAGATTATAATATAACGCCGCCTGAAAATGGTCTTAATGTATGTCCTTCAACAGGATATCAGCAGATTGGGGTATGTGTTCCTGTTACGGTAATGCCATTTGCACATGTCAAAGAGACAAAAATGAAATGCTGCGGCAGACCTGTTGTGAAAGCAGCAGATACAACATGTAAAGGCAGAAAAAACGGCATCTGTACTTTTACCATAAGTCAGACCATGAGTGTAGAAGTACCTGTAGATTTTGGCGCCAGTGTGGCAGTAGGGGATGCCTATGTAGACTGTCTTGGTGTGAATGCAAATGGAAGCTGCGGGGCAGCTTTTGAGAATGAAACAGTTCCTGAAGAGTTATGTGAAGAAGAACTGTATTAATTTTTTTCCATACTCTTACAGACAAAAAAGGTCGCCGGAAACGGCGGCCTTTTGTATGTCCGGCTATGAATTATTTATTCTGTGACAGCAGCATTTCCTGTAAATCATCAGGGGTAAACAGATAATGAGAACCGCAAAACTGGCAGTTTACTTCAATCGGTTCGTTGTCAGAAAGCATATTTGCGATTTCTTTCTTTCCAAGACTCAGTACCGCCTGATAGTAGCGTTCCTTACTGCAATTACAGTGCCAATTCGTTGGGCGTTCATCTGTTACAACGACATCATAACCTTCGAATATTTGTTTGATAATATCCATAGGAGACATACCCTTATCAAGAAGCGCTGTGATGGAAGAAAAGTCTGCAAGACGTTTTTCCAGTGTGTCAATCAATTCGTCTGATGCAAATGGCATAAGCTGTATAATAAAGCCTCCTGCCTGTTTTACCGTATTATCTTTTTCCATCAGAACACCAAGTGCAACAGAGGTAGGAATTTGCTCCGAAGTTGCAAAATAGTAGGTCAGGTCTTCTGCTATTTCGCCTGATACAAGCTGTGTCTGTCCAACATAAGGCTCTTTCAGTCCGATATCCTTGATAACAGACAGAACACCGAGGTCCAGTGCTTTTGCTACATCGAGCTTTCCTTTTTCATTTGCATGAAGAATAACGGTGGGATTGTTGACATAGCCTTTTACATTTCCCTGTGCATCGGCTGTTACTGTAAGCCCGCCGATTGGTCCGCTGCACTGAATTTGCAGGGTAAGAACATCGGAAGCATTCTTACATTGCGCGCTCATGAGCGCACCTGCTGTAAGAAGTCTGCCTAAGGCGGCAGTAGCAACAGGACTTGTATTGTGTATGCTTCTTGCTGTTTCTACCATTTGTTTTGTTGTAGCTGCAAAAAAACGTACCTGGTTATCAGCAGCCATCCCCCTTATGATATAATCGTTCATTATTTCCATGTCCTTTCTACGGTTTTGTTATTTACAGATAATTATGAAACTATCTTATGATTATTTTCTTGTGATGTATAATATTTTCCGGCTTGTTTTTTTTCTTTGGCAATAATATATACCCGTTCGCTGTTATCGGTTGCCGGTATTTTTGTAAATGCATCATATATGGCAACAAGCTCCATACCGGAGGCTTTAACACATTCCGTCATTTCTGCTATCGTAAGTCCGCGTTGATAGTGAAACTCCTGATATTTGCGGTAAAGGGCGTTGCGTCCTGTTTCTTTTATAAAAAGGCTTAGGGACAGTTCGTTGATATTGCTTTCTGTATCATAATAATTATCCCATATAAAACTCACATCATCCCGGTCCTCAGCAATCGTATTATCGGCTACAATATCTTTAAAATAATGACGCGTTTTAAAATCGCAGATAAACAAGCCTTCTGCTTCAAGATAGTTATTTGCAAGTCTGAACACTTCCGTAATATCGGATGTATCAAGCAGATAATTAATGCTGTCACATACACATATGATGGCATTGACTGTTCCAAATAATTCAAATTCACGCATATCCTGTAACAGATAGAGAATAGAAGGTAAATGGTGCGTCTGCTTTTTTTCGTTTGCAATTTCAAGCATATCGGCAGAATTATCAATGCCAATCATATCATATCCGGCAAGCGACAGCAACTCTGTAATATTTCCCGTTCCGCAGCCGAGTTCGGCAATCAGACCGGTATCTATATGATGTTCGTGTAGCAGCGCAAGTATATAATCGACCCATTCATCATAAGGAATGTTGTCCATCAGGTCATCATATACTGCGGCAAAGCTTTCATATGCTTCCATAATTTCTCCTTGTGTATTTTTCTTTCATAGATAATTGCGAAACAATCTGATTTTATAAATTCGCAACGAACTGTTTTGATGTAAAACAGTACTATTAATCATAACACGTTTTTGTTCATTTGAATATAACCTGTATTGACTAATTCATTTAGAACAATTATGATAAGGGCGTGATTGATAAATATGTATGTTGGAATTATATCAGAATGGAGCGCCTACTATGAAAAAACTGGAGACAAACGATTGGCTAATATTAAATTCTATTATTTATAACATATATACAATGGATAATTTTGACCAGATGAGAGAAACGCTGCTAGATGAGCTTAAGACGGTAATGGATTTTGACAGTGCTGATTTTTATCTGGCGTCTTCCGAACCGGGACATATTTTGGATAATCCTGTTACATTAAATTGTAAATCTGATATGTGCCAAACATATGAAGAGTTGGATTACAGCAGGGGGATTATGCTTGGCGGGAAAACGATTATTTATAGGGAGACGGATATTATAAGTGATGATGTAAGAGTGGAAACGGATTATTACAAGAGGGTATATAAACCGAATAATTGGCATTATTCACTTCAGATGATTATTGCAAAACATAAAAAATTTTTAGGAGTTATCACATTTTACAGGAGTGTTGGAAAGGAAAACTTCCATTATGATGATATATTTATTTTAGATATATTGAAAGACCATCTTGCTTACCGGCTTGAGCAACAGCAGAAGATGAGGGCGGACGATGATGGAACAGAGAAGGTTACGATTATGGAAGCAGTAGAAAAATACGAATTGACAAAAAGAGAACATACAATTCTGCAGATGCTTATGTCGGGGAAGGAAAATACAGTTATCTGCGAAGAACTGATGATTAGCGGTAACACATTGAAAAAGCATATCTTAAATATTTACAGAAAATTAGATGTAAAAAACAGAGTTCAGTTATTTAAACTGGTAAAAGAGAAGGAGTAAATACTACTTTTAGGTGATAAAAATGGTGTGACTGAGGTATTGAACCTGTCTCAATATTGGGTTAATATCAAAAACGAAAAACATGATATTAACTCGAAGCGAAGGGGCTGTCATTTTGACAGTCTCTTTTTTTATCGAATAGGAAATGGCTCCTATTTGATAAAAAACACTTCGTAAGGATGCGCACGCAAATGCAAATGTATTATGTCGCCGGTGCGATGCATTTGCGGCGCGGAGTTTCGCAGAGCGAAACTCTTTCTTATTAGAAAAGGAGGCAGTTATGAAAGAATTAGTAATGATTATCAGACCTGAGAAATTGGAGGCAATCAAGAAAATCTTAGATGAGATTAATTGTGGCGGAATGACTATTTCTACCGTAATGGGATGTGGTACGCAGAAAGGTGTTGCAGAGCAGGGAGTAAATGAAATTAAAGGATTAAAAACAACGATAAATCTTCTTCCCAAAATTCGCGTAGAGGTTGTAGTAGATGATAGGAATGTTGAAGAACTAATTTTAAAAGTAAGGGAAATTTGTGCGACCAATCATGTCGGTGACGGTAAAATCTTTGTCCGTAATATTGAGGAAGCTATCAGAATAAGAACAGGTGAAAGAGGTAATAAGGCATTATAGAAATTAAAAAATGCAGAATAAAGAGAGCAGAGGTGATTTCGTGGGATATATTGTTGAATTAGAAGGCGTTAATAAAATATATGGGAGCAACCATGTAGTAAGAGACCTCGAACTTAAGGTTGAGGAAGGTGAATTTTTAACATTGCTTGGCTCTTCAGGATGTGGAAAAACAACAACCCTTCGTATGATTGCCGGTTTTGAAGAACCGACAACAGGAAGTATAAAAGTTGAAGGTGAAGCAATAGAAGAAAAAGAACCGTTTGAACGTAATGTAAATACTGTTTTTCAGAGCTATGCTTTGTTCCCGCATAAAACAATCTTTGATAATATCGCATATGGACTGAAAATGAAAAAAGTTCCAAAGCCGGAAATCAAAAAAAGAGTAACGGAGATGATGGAACTTGTACAGCTTGAAGGTTTTGAAAAACGATATCCAAGTCAACTGTCAGGAGGTCAGAAGCAGAGAGTTGCCATAGCAAGAGCGCTTATCAACAGACCGCGGGTACTGCTGCTTGATGAACCGCTGGGAGCATTGGATTTGAAGCTGCGTAAGCAGATGCAGCTTGAACTTAAAAGACTTCAGAGAAAGCTTAACATTACATTTATATATGTTACGCATGATCAGGAGGAAGCCCTCACAATGAGTGACAGAATTGCAATTATGCATGATGGAGTTCTTGACCAGCTTGGAACACCTACAGAAATATATGAGCAGCCAAAGACAAAATTCGTGGCAACATTTATCGGCGAGACAAATATATTTGACGGTCAGATTAATGATATCAAAGGGAGCGATATATCTGTAGTAATAGAAAATGGATACATATCGGGCAGAGGCGATGGATTTAAGACAGGAGAATATATAACGGTATCTGTAAGGCCTGAAAAGCTGAAATTTGCTGAAACACCACAGGAGGGATTTACTGTTCCTGCACTTGTAAAAGATTATATTTATGTTGGTTCAATCATTAAATGTATCGTATCCCTTCCAAATGGAAATGAGCTTAAGATTGAGCGGTTAGCAGGTGAGAAGCTTCCCGATATAGGCAGTACCATTTATCCATATTGGAACAGAGAAGATGCAGTATTAATTCATAATAGGGACAATATGGTATTTGAAACAATAGACAGTATAACATTTAATTAGGAGGCGGCCTATGGAAAAAGCACATTCAAAGCATAATTGGAAATCAAATACGCTTCCTGCACTTGTAACGGTAGGACCGCTTACATTGATATTGGTTCTTTTAGTCGCAATTCCTCTTATATATGTAGTCGTTATGAGCTTTTGTTCAATAGACCAATATTATAATGTAGAATTCAAATTTACGCTTGATAATTACAAGAGACTGATAAGTCCTGATTATATGAAAATATACGGTCAGTCTTTATTAATAGCGCTTGTTACTACCTTACTTTGTATTTTGATTGGGTATCCGTTTGCTTATATAATTGCCAGAACAAAGAGTAAGAAAAAACGTCTTTTATATATGCTTGTCATCATCCCATTTTGGACGAATTCACTTATCAGAATATATGGCTGGAGAACATTTTTAGGGAATAACGGATGGCTCAACAGTATATTACAGACGCTTCATATCACAAACGAGCCGATAACCTTTTTGTATAAACAGGGAACGACGGTACTCGGCATGGTATATTGTCTGTTGCCATTTATGATATTCCCGCTATATACGGCACTTGAAAAGCTTGATGGAAGTCTGCTTGAGGCCTCATCCGATTTAGGAGCAAAACCGCTTGTTACATTGCGTGAGATTATAATTCCGCTTACTTCAGGCGGAATATTCTCAGGAAGCATAATGGTGTTTATTCCATGTCTCGGTTATTTCTTTGTATCAGACATATTAGGAGGCGGTAATTCAGACGTAATAGGCAATCTGATAGAAAGACAGTTTCAAAGTGGTAATAACTGGCCGCTTGGAGCAGCCCTGTCAATTATTCTGATAGCAGTAACACTTATTTTGGTAAGAATATATAAGAAAATGGGCGGAGATATGGAAAGTCTTGGAGTCTGATTCAGGAAAGGAGATAACATTATGAAAAGACAAAGAAAGGCAAAATGTAAAAAAGGTATCAGTATTATTTTTGTTACTTTGGTATATCTGTTTCTATTTCTCCCTATTTCCGTTGTTGTTGTAAATTCTACCAATGCAACTACAACAAAACCATATCTGTCATGGAAAGGCTTTACTTTTGACTGGTACATTAAGCTGTTTGAAAATGACGAATTGCTCGGAGCATTTGGAAACACGATGATTATAGCGATAGTAAGTACGATACTTGCAACTGCCATAGGAACACTTGGCGCTATAGGAATGTATAAATACAAATTTAAAGGTAAAGGAATTATAGATGCACTTGCCTATATTCCCGTAGTTATTCCTGAAATTGTACTTGGTATTTCGCTTCTTACTATATTTGCAAAAGTAAATATACCAAGAGGTATGCTGACGCTTATTTTGGCACATGTCACGTTTTCTGTTCCTTTTGTAATATTTAATGTAAGAGCCAGGCTTGCAGGATATGATAATTCAATCGAAGAAGCAAGTATGGATTTAGGTGCAAACAGAATAGTAACTTTCTTTGAAATTACACTTCCTGTATTGGCACCGGGGATAGCAGGCGGAGCATTACTTGCATTTACATTATCGATTGATGATATCATTATCAGTTATTTTGTATATGGTCAGACAAAAACATATCCGCTTAAGGTTATGGAAAGTATAAAGAGCGGTGTTGCACCTGATGTAAATGCGTTATCTACATTAATTTTAATTGCTACAATTGGTCTGGTTATTCTGACTCAGAGTGGTTTGTTTAAGAAGAAAAAGGAGAATTAAATATGAGAAAAAATGTAAAAAAGAAAATAGTTGCTTTGTTTAGCGCAGCAGCACTTATAGCATCATTTTGTACAGGCTGCGGTTCAAAAAAGGAGAATGCTTCAGGAGAAGAAATCAACGTATTTGTATGGACAGAATATGTATCTCAGGAAGCTATAGATGCGTTTGAAAAAGAGAGTGGGATAACAGTAAATGTCTCAACATTTTCATCAAATGAAGATATGCTTTCAAAGTTAAAGTCGGAGTCAGAGGGTACATATGACATCGTTTTGCCGAGCGATTACATGGTAGAGCAGATGATTAGTCAGGGAATGTTGGAAGAATTAAAGAAGGATGAGCTTACAAATCTGGGTAATATAGGAGAAGCCTATCTTAATCAGAATTATGATCCGGGGAATGTATATACCGTACCTTATCAGGGCGGTGTAGCTGCCATTGCAGTCAATACATCACTTGTTGATATTGATATTACAGGTTATGACGATTTATTCAAGCCTGAACTTAAAGGAAAGATTGTGAGCCTTGATGATTACAGGGCTGTAATAGGTATGACAGCAAGAAGTATGGGCTACAGTATGAATGAAACGGATAAAGAGAAGCTGGCAGAGATTGAAGAAAAATTGCTTAAGCTGAAGGAGAATGTAGCGCTTTATGATTCGGATAGTCCGAAGTCGGCGCTGATTTCAGGGGATGCAGCGGTTGGTTTTGTGTGGAGTGCGGAAATTGCACTTGCTATGGAAGAAAATCCGAATATCAAGATTGTATATCCAAGAGAGGGCGCATATGTATTCCTTGATAACTGGGGAATTCCGAAAGGTTCTAAACACTATGAAGCAGCCATGAAGTTTATTGATTTTATGCTGGGTAAAGATGCGGCAAAAATGAATATAGAAGAGTTTCCGTATCTTACGGCAAATGAAGCTGCGTTGTCAGCAATGGGGGAAGATTACTGTAATAATATAGCGAAAAATCCGCCGTCAGAAGCTATTGAAGCCGGAGAGTTTGTGTCAAATCTGGATACAGACACATTGGCAATATATGATGAAATGTGGACAAAGTTAAAAAAATAAAGAAATCGAGGAAGTTAAATGAAAATAGATTTTTTGTATCTTAATGAAGCCGATATGATAAAAGCAGGAGTTATGGATGCCGCAGGCTGTATTGAAACCATGAGGGAAACATTATCACTTTTTGGTAAGAAGGATTTCCTGCTTGGAGGACCAAATGCTGATGAACACGGACTTCAAATGAATTTTCCTGCAGCATCCGACATAGAGAACTTTCCTCTTGATGATGGGCCGGACAGAAGATTTATGGCAATGCCTGCTTATATAGGAGGAAAATATCATATAGCAGGTCAGAAATATTATGGTTCAAACAGTCATAATGCTGCACTTGGACTTCCGAGGTCAATTCTCATGGTAACGCTTTCGGATGTATGTACGGGAGTTCCGGCTGCATATATGTCAGCCAATCTATTGAGCGCCATGCGTACCGGGGCAATGCCTGCTATGGCTGCTGAATATCTTGTAAATAATGATGCCGAAGTGCTTTCTTTGATAGGGCCGGGAGTAATCAATAAATGTGCTTTAATATGTTATATGGAAGTATTACATAACATTAATACAATAAAAATAAAAGGAAGCAGTAAGACTTCCAAAACAGCACTTGCCATGAAGGATTATATTCAAGAAAACTATCCGCAGGTAAAAAATATTATTATCTGTGAAACTTTGGAAGAGGCATGCAGGGAAGCAGATATAGTAAGTGAGGCCATGTCAGTAACGAAACAGGACATGGAAGAATTTAAGATGGATTGGTTTAAGAAAGGCGCTACTGTATTTTCTATGGGTACCTATTTTTCAAAAGAGTATGACAGATTTAGAGAGACAAAAATGGTAGTAGATAATTATGGAATGTATGAAAAATACATGAAGAACTTTATTGCCAGAGGACCTGTAGACGAACTTGGCAGAAAACGTGAATGGTGTATTATGGGTATGCATTTTATCCATCTTGTAAATAACAATCAGATACCGAAAGAACAGGTAATCAATCTTTGCGATATTGTAAATGGAATTTCAGAAGGACGTACAGATAAGGATGAAATTGTAATGTGCAGTATCGGTGGTATGCCGTTAGAGGATTTGTCATGGGGATATGAATGTTACAAAAAGGCATGTCAATTAGGAATTGGCACTACGCTTAATTTATGGGATGAGCCATATATGAAATGATTAATATTTTTAAGGGAGATTTTTTATGAGTGATGTTGAAATTGATTTTCTTTTTTTAAGTGAAGAGGACATGATTAAGGCAGGAGTAAAAAATATGCCTGCATGTATAGAAGCAATGGAAGAAGTAGTGAAATGTCTGAATAAAGGTGACTATGTTATGGGCGGTGAAAATCATAATTCACATGGAAGCCAGGTATCTTTCCCTGTTTCATCACCGTTTCCCAATATGCCAAAGGATGAGGGCGACGACAGAAGATTTATGGCGATGCCGGCATATATCGGAGGCATATTTGATTTAATGGGAATGAAATGGTATGGCTCGAATATGGCAAACAAAGAAAAAGGTCTGCCGCGCTCTATACTCACTGTGATGTTAAATGACAAAGACACCGGAGCGCCGTTATGTCTTATGAGTGCAAATTTATTAAGTGCATACAGGACAGGCGCCATTCCCGGCGTGGGAGCGAAGTATCTTGTAAGAAAGGATGCGTCAGTATGCGGGATATGTGGTCCGGGCGTAATGGGAAAGACATCACTTGAAGCCATATTGTCAACATGTCCGAATATCGATACAGTAAAGGTTAAAGGCAGAAGCAAAGCTTCATTGGAAAAATTTATAGGATATGTAAAAGAAACATATCCGAAGCTGAAAGAGGTTCAGGCAGTAGATACAGTCGAAGCGTTAATAAGAGATTCCGATGTGATATCATTTGCAAATTCAGGCGGTACCAATCCGGCATCATATCCGTTTGTGAAAAGTGAATGGATAAAGCCGGGAGCTGTGATTATAGGCGTAAGCTGTTTTGATATGGACAGCATTGATATGAGAGAGCATTGTACATTGGTGGTGGATAACATGCGCTTATATGAGGCATGGGAAGAGGAATTTCCTTATCCTTCTTTTGGGGCAAATAATATAATAGGCTCAAAATTTACCGATATGGTTCATGACGGGATAATAAGCAGAGATGATATCTATGATTTAGGCGATATCATAAGCGGAGTAAAGCCGGGGCGCGTAAGTGACGAGCAGATATTTATATATTCTGTAGGCGGTATGCCTGTAGAAGATGTGGCATGGGGCAAGGTGTGCTATGACAATGCAAAAAAAATGGGGATAGGAACAAAACTTAGATTATGGGAAAAGCCGGATATGTATTAACAAATGGTAGAAAAGAGGACATGGTATGGAAACAAGAATTGAAAATCACCCGATATTAGGTGATACCAAAAAGGGAAAGCCTGTAACATTTACTTATAATGACATGGAAGTACAGGGATATGAGGGAGAGCCAATCGCTGCGGCTTTAAAGGCAGCAGGGATTATGGTTCACCGCTATACCAAGAAAGAGCATAAGCCAAGAGGAATTTTTTGTGCGATAGGGCGCTGTACCGACTGTGTTATGGTAGTTGACGGAAAACCTAATATCAGAACCTGTGTAACACCATTAAAACAGGGAATGAAGGTGCAGACACAGTATGGCGTAAGTGCAGATACATTTGATAAGCAGCAGAGAGGAGTTTGATACATATGAAACGCTATGACCTTATAATTGTAGGAGCAGGACCTTCAGGACTTTCGGCGGCGATAGAGGCAGCAAAGCGGGGGATGAATGTAATTGTATTTGATGAGAATGAAAGGCCCGGAGGTCAGTTGTTTAAGCAGATACATAAATTCTTTGGTTCAAAGGAGCATAAGGCTAAAGTCAGAGGTTTTGTAATCGGGAAACAGCTTCTTGATGAAGCGGCAGAGACAGGCGTAAAAGTAATTCTGAATGCCACAGTAATAGGCCTTTATCAGGACAAAGAAATCGTGGTAAAAATCGGTGAAGCGGTAGAACATTATAAAGGAAATTCTATTATCATTGCAACCGGTGCGGCAGAAAATATGGTTACATTTCCGGGATGGACACTTCCCGGTGTCATAGGAGCAGGTGCAGCGCAGACCATGATGAATATTCATGGGGTAAAGCCCGGCAGTAAAATATTGATGCTTGGCTCAGGCAACGTAGGTCTTGTTGTAGGTTTTCAGCTTTTACAGTGCGGTTGTGAAATCGCAGCACTTGTTGACGCGGCGCCTCGTATTGGTGGGTATGGTGTTCATGCAGCTAAGCTGGCAAGAACAGGCGTGCCGTTTTATTTATCTCATACAATCGTTGAAGCAGAAGGAGATGCGTGTGTAACAGGAGTTACGATAGCAGAAATTGACAGCAGCTTTAATTTTATTCCGGGAACAGAGAAGCATTTTGATGTAGATACCATATGTATGGCAGTAGGACTTTCGCCTATGTCGCAGCTTCTTAAGATGGCAGGCTGTAAGATGGAGGATAATCCGAAACGTGGAGGACAGGTTCCAATATGTGATGAATATGGAAGAACATCTATTCCGGGGATATTTGTGGCAGGAGATGTATCAGGAATAGAGGAAGCGAGTTCTGCGATGATTGAAGGTCGCATGGCAGGTATTGCAGCAGCCGAGTATCTTGGATATATAGATGAAAATGAATTAAATAAGGAATTGGCGTCTTTGGATAAAGCGCTTTCAGGATTAAGACAGGGAATGTTTGCACCGGAGAACAGAGGCAGATTGATTGAGAAAACAGATGAAGGAATCGCTGTTTCAGATAGTCTCCTGAAAAAGGGATATGTGGCAGATGATGAAATTGAACGCTTTCCGGGATTTACTCATACGAAGGGAATTCATCCTGTTATGGAATGTACTCAGAATATTCCATGTAACCCATGTCAGGATGCGTGTCCGAAAGGATGTATCAAAATAGGTAAAGATATTACTGCACTTCCTGCGGTTGATGACAGCGTTTCCTGCATTGGCTGCGGAATGTGTGTTGCAAGTTGTTCCGGTCAGGCGATTTTTCTTGTAGATGAAACATATGAAGAGGGTTATGCAAGTATTACGATGCCGTATGAGTTCTTTCCTCTTCCGGAGATTGGAATAAAAGGTAAGGCGCTTGGAAGAGACGGACAAATAGTATGCGAGGCAGAAGTTATAAATGTAAAGAGCCTGCCTGCATTTGATAAGACGAATCTTCTGACGATAAAAGTTCCGGTTGAATATGCTTCAAAAGCCAGATTTTTTAAGGCAGAGTAATGCGGTTACGGAGGTATAAAAATGGTAAATGACAGATTAAGAGATATAGGAGAATTTGTTCCTTCTGCGGATGATGATATGATAATCTGCAGATGTGAGGAGATAACAAAGGGTGAGATACGAAAGGCCGTACATGACGGAATGTTTACGCTGACTGAAATACGAAGATATTTAAGATGCGGTATGGGGCTGTGTCAGGGACAGACATGTTCAAAGCATGTAAAAAATATTGTCGCAAAAGAACTTGGAATATCTCCGGCAGAGCTTGAGCCTGCAACATCAAGAGTTCCTATGAGACCAATAGAAATGAGAATATTTGCAAATGAAGCTAAGGAGGTCCGGTCTGATGAATAATTGTGCAGATGTAGTAATTGTTGGCGGCGGTATCATTGGATGTGCTGCGGCATATTATCTTGCAAAAACAGGTAGTCGTGTAATCGTGCTTGAGGGAAGTGAGCATATTGGAAATGGCGGTTCTTCAAGAAACGGCGGCGGAGTTCGTCAGTCAGGACGTGATGCAAGAGAGCTTCCGCTTGTAATGTATGGAATTAAAGAGTTATGGCCGCATTTGTCAGAGGAACTTGAGGTGGATTGTGAATATCATCAAAATGGAAACCTAAGACTTGGAAAAAATGAAAAACACAGAGAAATACTTACAAATCTTGCAGAAAAAGCAAGAGCGTGTGGGTTGGATGTAAGGATGATTGATGGTGATGAAGTAAGACAGATAAATCCATATCTTTCTGATGAAGTAACTGTGGCAAGCTGGTGTCCGACAGACGGACACGCAAATCCTCTTACGACGACGTTAGGTTTTTATAAGATGGCAAGGCGTATGGGGGTACGTTTTATTACAGGTGAAAAGGTTTTAGAGCTTCGCATGGTTAAAGGCAGGCTTAGAAAGGTTATTACGGAAAACAATGTATATGAGGGGGAAAACATACTTGTGGCAGCAGGATATAAAAGTCGTGATATTTTAGGTACGGTAGGAATTGATGTTCCTATGACACAGTCACTTCTTGAATGTCTTGTAACAGAGGCTGAGCCGCATATGTTTGACCAGATGCTTGGAACAGCTGAGGCAGATTTCTATGGACATCAGACAAAGCATGGTTCATTTGTCTTTGGCGGTTCGTCAGGTTATGAAGGCTGCAATAAGGATAATGGAACGCCGATTTCAAACAGTATTACTGCACCATGTATCTGTCGCGGTATAATGAAATATTTTCCGGGACTTGCTGATGCGAAGATTGTTCGGACATGGGCAGGCTGGAGTGACAAGAGTGCTGATGGAGTACCTGTACTTGGACGAATAGATGAAGTTCCGGGATTATATGCTGCATGTGCTTTTACCGGACATGGATTTGGTATAGCACCTGCGGTTGGCAATCAGCTTGCAAAGCTGATTACAACAGGTAAAACAGATATTGATTTGTCTGAACTTCACTATAACCGTTTTAAGGCAAAGATTTAATCCGGAAATAAAATAAAGGATTTAATCGGCATTTGTACTTAAAGCATTCGTAAATAATATCAGGTCATTGGTATAATTATGGAGGTAGAGATGAACAACTTTACATTTCACGTTCCTACAGATATAAGATTTGGAAAAGGGCAAATAGAATGTCTGCCAAAGGAATTAGAAAAATATGGAAAAAATGTGCTGCTTGTATATGGCGGAGGCAGTATTAAAAAAACAGGACTTTATGATAAGCTCATAGCATTGCTTGCGGATTATAACATCGTTGAATTGCCGGGAATAGAACCTAATCCAAAGATAGATTCAATCCGAAAAGGTACGCAGCTATGCAAGAAACATAATATTGATGTAATTCTAGCTGTTGGAGGCGGAAGCTGTATAGATGCATCAAAGCATATAGCATGTGCTGCATATTATGTCGGAGATGCATGGGAACTTGTACTTGATAGGAGTAAAATGACAAGAGCACTTCCTATTGCAGTAGTTTTGACAATATGTGCGACAGGCTCAGAGATGAACAGTGGTGCGGTAATCAGCAATGAAGAAACACATGAGAAACTTGAGATTAATGGAGATATTTTGTATCCGGCAATATCAATATGTGATCCGGAATATCTGTATACATTGCCAAAAGGACAGACTGCAGCAGGGACTGTTGATATTATTTCACATGTATTTGAGCAGTATTTTCAGCCCAATGACGAGGCATATCTTACCGACAGAATGGCGGAGAGTGTTTTAAAGACTTGTTTTCATTATGGTCTTACAGCACTTGAAGAACCGGAAAATTATGAGGCGCGTTCAAATCTGATGTGGGCAAGTACGATTGGACTGAACCATCTCCTTACAGCAGGAAAGGGTGGCGCGTGGTCTGTTCATCCTATTGAGCATGTGCTTTCTGCCTATTATGATATTACGCATGGTGTTGGTCTTGCGATACTGACACCTGCATGGATGCGGTATGTGTTGTGTGACAGAACAGTTGACAGATTTGCAATGTATGCAAAAAATGTATGGGAAATCAATGATGAGGATAAATATAAGGCAGCAGCACTTGGTATAGAAAAAACAGAGATATTTTTTGAAAAGCTTGGTATGCCAAAGACTTTATCAGAGGTCGGAATTGATGATACGAAATTGAAAGAGATGGCAGGTGAGGCTGTCCGAACAAGTGGAATAGCGGAACGTGCATATTATCATCTCAACACAGAGGATGTTCTGGCGATACTGGAGGCAGTAAAATAGAGGACAAAAGCGAAAATGGTGTGACTCATATGAGCCGCACCATTTCCTGTATTCCGGTATTATGACAACAATTTCTCCGGTGGTTTGGTAAAATACATAATAGTCAGCATCATCGTACAGCAAACCCATGTAATAGGTTCAGTAATTGTGACACCAAGATAGCCTAAGCGCGGAGTAAGAAACATTACGGCAAGAATTTTACCAGCCATTTCTATCGTACTGGAAGCGATAGGCACAATTTTTCTTCCCATACCCTGCATGGCGCACCGTAATACAAACAGTGGCCCCAATACATAGAAAAAGGAGATACTGATTCGGATGTAACGTACAGCCGGATGAATAATGTTTATATTAGATGTTCCGGATACAAGACGTATAAGCCCCGGTGCAAACAACCAGCCCATAATAATCAGTACTGTGGTAATCAGCGTGTTTAAAAGGATTGCGTCAAGGACACCCCGTTTTACACGTTTCATCTGCCTTGCACCCATATTCTGGCTTACAAATGTCGTCAAAGCATTTCCAATGGTATAAAGAACGACAATCAAAATATCAAATACCTTTCTTGCGGCAGTATGAGCTGTAATGATTTCTGTGCCAAGTCCATTGATTGCCGTTTGTAAAATTACGGTTCCGATATTTACGATGCAGCTCATAAATCCCATTGCAAGTGCAGATTGGACAAGCTCTGAAAAATCGGTTTTACCGGCATGAAACTCATTCTGTTTTGGGACAAGATGTCTGCATTTGATAAAAATATAGATTATACATAATGTGCCGGATACCGCCTGTGAAATAATAGTCGCATAGGCAGCGCCGCTTACACCTGAGTGAAAAACCCTGATAAACAGCAAATCAAGACCGATATTTAAGAATACAGCAATTCCTAAAAATATCAGTGGTGTTATACTGTCGCCAACGGCACGAAGCAGATTGGCGCTGAAGTTATAAACAGATGTAAAGATAAGTCCTGCTATGATGATTTTGGCATAATCATATGACATATTGATAATGTCAGACGGAGTCCCCAGTAAATCAAGTATCTTATATATGAAAGTCAGTCCTGCTATTGTAAGAAAGAGCGAGGCACATAAAGTAAGTATTGCAGAAGTGCCAATACATTTTCGCATATTCTTTTCATCTTTCGCGCCAAAATAGCGGGCAATCGGAATCGCAAGGCCAAGCGTGGCGCTGTTTAAAAACCCAATCAGCATATTGGATACAACATTTGTCGCACCTATCGCAGCAAGTGCATCGGAGTTTACATAATTTCCAACGATTGCAGAATCGGCGAAGCTGTATAATTGCTGCGCCATCTGACCAAGTATCATTGGCAAAGCAAACAGCCATATAATTTTAAACGGTTTTCCTTTTGTTAAGTCCTTCATATAACAGTACCCCGGTGGTTCATAATTTCGTATGAATAATTTATATCTTTACATTAAACGGTAGTTCTTGTCAATGCTTTTTTGTTGTAATTTCACTTTTCTAAAACCAATGTTGCTATTCCGGTTATGGACATTAGAAATGTTTCAAGCAAGTTTACAATTGTAAAACACCTGAAATGATTGATTATAAGGGGATGCAACGGAAAGTAGCAGGAAAATATTCCGGTGTATATAACTGTTGGTAGTGCAACGGCATCCGTTTTATTATGCTCATATCATAAAAACAGAAAGGTGGTTGTGCTATGAGCAGACAAACAGTTATATCAGCAAAACATTTAAAAAAATCTTTTGGTAAAAAGGAAAATATTCAAACCATATATTCAGATTTAAACATTGATATTTATAAAGGGGATTTCACTGTGATTATGGGTTCGTCAGGAGCGGGAAAATCTACTTTAATGTATTCCCTGTCAGGCATGGATAAACCGGATGGGGGACAAATTGATTTTGACGGAACGGATATTACAAAGTTAAATAGTGACAAACTGGCAGTTTTCAGACGAAGCCAGTGCGGATTTGTATTTCAGCAGATTTATCTGATTGATAAAATGAGCCTGATGGATAACGTGATTACGGCAGGCGTACTTACAAGCAGGAATAAAGAAAATATCAAAAATCGTGCAAAAGAGCTTTTTTCATTAGTCAATATTCCGGAAATTACATGGAAGAAAAACCCTTCCCAGATTTCCGGCGGTGAAGCGCAAAGGGCGGGTATTGTAAGAGCGGTTATTAATAATCCAAATGTACTTTTTGCAGATGAGCCGACAGGCGCGCTAAATTCAGCAAATGGAACAGCAGTTCTTGATGTTTTTACGTCACTACATGAAAAAGGGCAGAGTATTGTCATGGTTACACATGATAAAAAATCAGCTTTAAGAGGCAGTCGTATTCTTTATATTAAAGATGGTGAAATTTTTGGCGAGTGTGATTTGGGAAAATTTGCTCCGGATGATACTGAAAGAACTGAAAAGTTTGAAAAATTTATTACTGAAATGGGGTGGTAGTATTGAATAAGACATCAACATTGATTATACATAATCTGAAAAAAACAAAAGGACAGTATATATCGTTTGGGTTAATCATTTGCCTGACAGCATGTATTATGAATATTGCGCTTGTACTTGCTTTTCAGACATTTAAGGCTTATGACAGCAGTTTCTCTGAGCTTGATACGGCAGATATTAATTTCATGATTCCGCAGGTTTCAGATGACAGTGAAATCATTGATGCGATTGAGAAAATTGACGGGGTGTTAAAAGTCGAAAAACATGAAGGCGTATTTGTTTCTGCAATTGTTCGAGAATTTGCAGAGTCTGATTTTGATATGAAAACAGTTTTCTATAATCTTGATGAGAGTAGAACACTGAACCGGTTTCATGTTTCAGAATACTCGGAAGAAGATGAAGATATCGTTTATATACCAATGTATATGAAAGAAATGGGCGGCTTTTTTGAAAACGGCAATATTACCTATTCTGTTGATGACAAGGATTATACTTATAAAATCGGCGGAATTGTATCAGAAATGCAATATGGAAATTATGGAACAGGATTGATTGGTGCATATCTTCCGGCGGCTGCTTATGAAAAATTTTCAGCGGAACACAGGGAACAGACGGTTACGGAATACTCATTAAGAACGAATGACACTGTTGATTTATCAAAAGTCAAAAATAAGATAACCGGGATTTTGAGTGATAAAGGAATTACTGCATTAAATATCAATGACAGAATTGCCTGTAAACAAACCAGAACGATGGTATGTACCTTGCTTATTGTTATATTTCTGGCACTTGCGGCAATTATCCTGGCAGTAAGTATTTTCTTAAGCAGCTTTCGGATACGCAGTACAATTGAAGATGAACTGGCACAGATGGGTGTTTTAAAAGCCATTGGTTATACAAGTAAATTGATTATCTGTTCTTCCGTTTGGCCTTACACGCTGGTGGGCATTGCATCCACAGTAATCGGTGCAGTATTATCCTATATAGCCCTGCCGTATGTAGCGGCAATTCTTGCAATTCAATCAGGATTTATCTATACGCCTGTTTTTGATGCGAAGGCATTGCTTATCGTGATAATTATACCTGTAATTATAATATACCTGTTTGCTTATATTTCGGCTATGAAAATCTATAAGTTAGGGCCAATGGGAGCCATAAGAGGAAAAAGTGGAAATGGGGGCGCAGGGCAAAATATATTGCTGGCTGTTTTATCGATTGGTATAATGGTGCTGTTATCCTTTGCGGGAACACTTCTTTACAATATCAGTGTTAAGCCTGACAATTTTATGAATACACTTTCCGAAGAGTCACCTTCTGTTGTCTTTACGGTACAAAATGATAAAATGTCAGAGCTGACGAAAATTCTTCAAGGGGACAATCGGGTAAAGCTTGTTTTGGAGTATGCATCAACATCTGTGAGCTATGTAGATGGAAGTCTTATAGCCTTTGTATCTGAAGATTTTGGAAAAGTGACAAATGATATATGCTATGAGGGACGTAGTCCTGTCGGAGAAGATGAAATTGCAGTAGGAAATATGCTTGCAGAGGATTATCCAATCGGCAGTAAGATAGAAATCAGCATTTCTGATAAAGCATCTGTCTATGTGGTAACCGGCTATATTCAAAGTGTCAATAATGCTGGAAAGGTATGTCAACTGACAAATAAGGGATATGAAAAAATCGGCGAAAAAATGAATATGGTTAATGTTTATCTGCATGAAGAAATTGCCGAAGCATTTATTGAAGAGTATGAAGAACAGTATGATACACTGATTACCGCTTCTGTGAATTATGAGCAGTTAAGTGAAGCCGGCAGAACCATGTATGCAGGGATTGTTTCAGTAGTGGCAGTTGTACTGTTTGTGATTTCTGTTCTGATGGTGTTGCTCGTCCTGTATGTAATTATCAATTCAATGATAAGCAGACGCAGACAGGAATTTGGCATATATAAAGCAATCGGATATACAAGCAGACAGCTTACTATCCTGACTGTAAAGCAGTTTATACCTGTTGTAGCATGTTCATCAATTCTGTCAGCAATAGCAGGAATATGGTATCTGCCTGTAATCAATCAGACAATATTCAGTCAGATAGGTGCAATGAAGAATCATTTTGAGGTGTCAATCTGGATACTGCTTGCAGCCGCAATTCTTTTTACTGCTGTTGCACTCTTTATCAGTGTATTGTTATCGGCACCAATTAAAAAAATTACCGCATATTCTCTTTTAAAAGAATAGTGCAGAAAGTGGAGGTTTATTATGAATTTTTCTGAGAAGTTAAAAGAAATAAGAAGAAATGAGGGATTGTCACAGGAACAGCTTGCAGAAAAAATCGGCGTATCCAGACAGGCTATCACAAAATGGGAGACAGGAAAAGGATTACCGGATGTTGAAAACATGGTAATTATAGCAGAGATTTTTAAAACAACCTTAGACGAACTGCTACGGGATTCTGTCGCAAAAAAGGAACAGGCCACACCGGTTTATACCAGTGAAACCATTTATGACATTGACTGTGAGAAGCATTTCGATGTTAATATCGGAAATGCTTCGACCATCATGCTGTCATCAGGAATAGATGAAAAGTTACATATCAAGCTGTCTTCTGAAACCTTTGAGGATTTAGACACCATGTTTAAGATTAAGCTGGATGAAAAGAAGAACAAGCTAGATGTGAACTGCCTGAACAAGAACAAGGTAAGCCGTTATGAAGCAGAAGACTCGTTGATGGTTGAGATTATTCTTCCTGATAAATATACGGACCATTGTGAGATAGCAGCTTCCGTCAAGCTTCTTATAATAAAGAATCTTCGTCTGCGCCGTCTGGAATATGACGGGGACGCAGGACAAATCCTGATTTCAAACAGCAGCGGAAGTCTGGAATTTACTGCAAAAACGGATTATGATATTACGATTGATAAAATTACAGGCAGATTGGATGTCAATCAATGGAAGGCAAAATCCATCGTGCATATTCTGGAAGAAAATATTGTAAATGTCATAAACAAGGGACGAAAATGTGATGTTTATTATGTAAAAGATGGAAATACCATAGAATACGAAAACTTGGCTGATGGCGAAGATGAACTTTGTATTTCAGGAATATTTTCAGAGCTGATTGTAGATTTAACAAAGAAATAATTGTGATAAAAATTACTTTCATAATAAATTCATATGTGATAATATAGGATAGAAAAAATGTAAAATGAAAATCAGCAATGAAAAAAACATAGAATACAAAAGGATGTAAAGTATAAGGTTTTCTTCATTAAGCATATCATTTATAAAATCAGGCAGGAGGACAAATTCCATGGCAGAAACATACAATCACAAGGTTGTAGAGAAAAAATGGCAGCAGGTCTGGGATGAAAATAAGGCATTTGCTGCGACGAATGATTATACAAAACCAAAATATTATGCATTAGTAGAATTTCCATATCCATCAGGACAGGGCTTACATGTAGGTCATCCAAGACCATATACGGCGCTGGATATTGTGGCAAGAAAAAGAAGGATGCAGGGATATAATGTACTTTATCCGATGGGCTGGGATGCGTTTGGCCTTCCTACAGAAAATTATGCCATTAAAAATAAAGTACATCCAAAGGAGGTTACAAAGAAGAATGTAGCCCGGTTTAAAGAGCAGCTTCATTCGCTTGGATATTCCTTTGACTGGGACAGAGAGATTAATACAACTGCTCCCGACTATTATAAATGGACACAATGGATTTTCTTAAAGCTGTTTAAAGCAGGTCTTGCGTATAAGAAGGAAATGCCTATCAACTGGTGCACTTCGTGTAAAGTTGGTCTTGCAAATGAAGAGGTTGTCAATGGCGTGTGTGAGCGATGCGGAAGCGAAGTAGTACGAAAAGTCAAGTCTGAGTGGATGCTTAAGATTACAGATTATGCAGATAAGCTTATTGAGGGACTTGACGATGTTGATTATATTGAGCGGGTTAAGGTTTCCCAGAAGAACTGGATAGGACGTTCAACAGGTGCAGAGGTCGATTTTTCCATTAAAGGCAAGGAAGATAAACTCCGTATCTATACAACAAGGTGTGATACTTTATTTGGTGTTACTTATATGGTTGTTTCACCGGAACATCCGATGATTGATAAATATAAGGCGGAGATTCATAACTGGGATGCGGTTGCAGCTTATCGGGAGATGGCAGCTAAAAAGTCAGACTTTGAACGTGCGGAGCTTGCAAAGGATAAGACGGGGGTATGCATCGACGGTCTTACAGCCGTTAATCCGGTAAATGGCAAAGAAATTCCAATCTGGATTTCTGATTATGTCCTGATGAGTTATGGTACAGGCGCGATTATGGCTGTTCCGGCACATGATGAAAGAGACTGGGAATTTGCAAAGAAATTCGGACTTCCAATGATTCAGGTCGTTGCAAAAGACGGCGAAGAAGTTGATATCAACGAGGCCGCATTTACAGATGTGGCAACAGGGGTACTGATTAACTCGGATTTTATCAATGGTCTTGAGGTAAAAGATGCGAAGACGAAAATGATTGCATTTTTGGAAGAAAAGGGCATCGGTACAGCAAAGACAAATTACAAGCTGCGTGACTGGGTATTTTCACGTCAGCGTTACTGGGGAGAGCCGATACCTATCGTAGAATGTGAAAAGTGCGGATATGTACCGATTGATGAAAGTGAACTTCCGCTGATGCTTCCGGAGGTAGACAGCTATATGCCTACAGATAATGGAGAGTCACCGCTTGCTGCCATGACAGACTGGGTAAAAACAACATGTCCATGCTGTGGCGGACCGGCAAAGAGAGAAACAGATACCATGCCGCAGTGGGCCGGCTCATCATGGTATTTCCTTCGATATACAGACCCGAAAAATAAGGAAGCGCTGGCAAGCCCGGAAGCACTGAAATATTGGCTTCCTGTTGACTGGTACAATGGTGGTATGGAGCATACTACACTTCATTTACTTTATTCACGTTTCTGGCATAAGTTTTTATATGATGAGGGTATCGTTCCGACATCAGAGCCATATCAGAAACGTACATCACATGGTATGATACTGGGTGAAAATGGAGAGAAGATGAGCAAATCCCGCGGAAATGTTGTAAATCCGGATGATATTGTTCGTGATTATGGTGCTGATACACTTCGTACCTATGAGATGTTTATCGGTGCATTTGACCTTTCTGCATCCTGGTCTGAGGATGGCGTCAAAGGATGCCGCCGTTTCCTTGAGAGAGTCTGGAAGCTGCAGGATATCGTAACAGATGAAAGCGGTTATGCCAAAGATATGGAAACGAAGATGCATCAGACGATTAAAAAGGTTTCCAATGATTTTGAAAATCTGAAGTATAATACAGCCATCGCAGCCATGATGGAGCTGATAAATGTATTTTATAAAAAGGGCAGTATCACGACGGATGAGTTTAAGACACTTCTGATTATGTTAAATCCTGTAGCACCTCATATAACAGAGGAGTTATGGAGCATGAAAAATTACGGCGGTTATGTATACCAGCAGACATGGCCTGAATTTGATGAAGCAAAGACGGTTGAAGCAACAGTAGAAATTGCTGTACAGCTCAATGGAAAGATGAAAGCAACGATTGCAATCGGCAAGGACGATGCGAAAGAGGATGTTATCGCTGCAGCAAAGGAAGCGATTGCTGATAAGCTGACAGGCAATATCGTAAAGGAAATCTATGTGCCTGGAAGAATCGTAAATATTGTTATGAAATAAAAAGGTTAATCAAAACCCTGCGGTGTAATAAAACCGCAGGGTTTTGATATTAATTAAATCTGGTGAGGTTAGCATACATTACAGCATATTCCTGATTAATGCAATCTTACGTTTGTCTTCAGGCGAAGCCTGTTCCGTTAATATATCGATGATGATATTTGTTTCGTTTTTCGTAAAAGAAAGATTACGCTTGCTGAGTTCTGAATTAATTCTCATCATATCCGGGAGAAGCTGCTCGATGGATTTGTTTGTTCCTCCCTGTGCAAGCTGTTTGATAATCTGAACCTTGAGTGGATGAACATTTGCAAGACGTGAATCGTTGTCAAAATTATACATATCAATCTCCTATATTTATTAAAATAATTATTATTCATGAAAATCATGGGTGTGGTCATATTCTGCAAGCATATCCATAATACTGTCCATCATGTCGGCAGGATTTGAATTTGAAGCATTGTGAAAGCGCATTTCTTCATCATGGGGCGGCGGATTATCCCAGTCCGGCTGCGCATCATGAGGTGGCGGATTCCCCCAGTTCGGCTGTGCATCATGGGGCGGCGGATTCCCCCAGTCCGGCTGTGCGTCATGAGGCGGCGGACTATCGGCTTCACTCATCATACTCATAAGGTTTGCCATATCCATAGCTTTTTTGATATTTTCAAATTGACTTGCAATATCAGGAAATCCGCATCCGGAAAGCGCTGAAAGAACCTGCTCTTTATTGTTCATATCCAAATCAAGACCGCACTTACTGACATAGTTCCGGTCTGTAAATGCAGCCATAATCAGTTTTAACTCCGTTATTTTTATGTATAGGGCAAGCGGGGCTTTCATCCTTTGGTCTACAAAGGGAATCATGGCTTCAAGCATAATCAGTTTGTCATCTTTTATTAACTTGTCAAGTGGATGTGAAACTGGTCCCCGTATCATGATTTACTCCGCCTGAATTTATTATCTGTTATATAAACTATATGAAAGTCATAGATTATGTATGCTTATAAAAATACCGACAGACACCGTTTGGGTATCTGTCGGCATCTTTTAAACAGGCTGATTAAAAATTAGCAGCAGCAGTCGTTGTTACATCCGCAGCCTGAGTTAGCACTTGTTCCGCCACAGCAGAAGAGGAGTAAAAGGATAATCCAGATACAGTCACATCCTCCACCATTGCCGCCAAAGAAGCCTGAGCCATTTCCGCCACAGCAGAAGAGAAGAAGGATAATGATAAGGCAGGAACATCCGCCCCCATTTCCATTGTTAAAGAAACCGCCATTGTTGCAGCCGCAGCCGCACTGTGTTGCTGATAAATCACTCATTTTGAATGCCTCCATATTTTGTTTATGCTATAAATTATTCACAATATAAAAATGTGTTCCAAATATTTAAAAGATAATTTAATAAAACTATTGTTCTAAAGTACAGAAAAATGTGATATTATAGCAAGCAGAAAGTAAAACAGATATTAAAATAAAGGATACTATTGAAATTACTGACCGGTATATTTCTGTATAAGGGAGGAAACAGACGTTGATTTATCGTTGTGTAAATTGTGGAGGGAATGTGGTATATGAGCCACAAGTTAAAAAAATGAAATGTTTAAGCTGTGGTGGAAATGAATGTCAGGAAGAACAACCATCACAGACGCCGGATATATGTGTGAACTGCGGTGCACAGATACCATTTAAGAAATTTGATTCTGCAGGAAGATGTCCAGCATGCGGTACATATATAATAAGGGACCATATGGTTGCAAATCAGTACAAACCAGATCTCATTATTCCATTTAAGATTTCAAAACGGGAAGCTGAGAACAGGCTTAAGGATGAATTTGGAAAAAAACTGTTTCTTCCGGGAAGCTTTTTATCAGAAAAAACGCTGGAAGGGATGCGTGGGGTATATGTACCATTCTGGATGTATGATTATAATACGAATATCAACTATTCTGCGATTGGAACAAAGGTGAGAACATGGACTTCCGGTAACAGGAGATATACGGAAACGTCATATTTTAATGTCTACAGACAGATACATGTAAATTATGATGGAATACCGGTAGATGCTTCTATAGAGATGGATGATGCCGTTATGGATTTAATGGAGCCTTATGATTATGGACAGATATTAAGTCATGACAATAAGTTTATTTCCGGTTTTGATTCGGAAACGTATAATATGTCATTGGGCGAATTAGAGCCAAGAGCCATCAGGAAGGTAGACAGGAGCAACAGGGAGTGGATTGCACAGCACACAAGCGGATATACTACTCTTACGAAGGAAAATATGAATGCTGATAACAGGAATGTGGGAAATCGGTTTGCCCTGCTCCCTGTATGGGTATATGAATACAGATATAAAGGCGAAAATTATAAGTTTTATGTAAATGGAGAAACAGGGAAATGTGTTGGAAAAGCGCCGCGTAGTATGGGAAAGGCGGTTGGATTTACTGCATTGTTGTTTGGTTCGCTGATGCTTGGTCTGGATGGACTGGCACTTGTTCTGGGGGTGCTGTAATATGAATAATACAAAGAAATTTTTTAGAGTTATATTGGTGATTGTAGTAATTGGGATATTACTGATGTGCTTTTATGGAATAAAAGTACATAGCAATCTGAAATTTGATAAAAGAAGCAATATGGAATGTCTTACTGACGAAAGATTATTTGATTTTATAGGTAAATTTTCTTCCGCAGAGGAGGAACAATTATTAGGCGATATCAAAAAACTGGAAAATTATGCAGGTCTGGATATTGTCATTGTAACCATTGATAATGAAACGGATTTGTCAGATATTGGTCTTGATGCAGGAAGAACTTATGCGTCAAGGGAAGTTGCAGAAGCTTTCTGCAATCACTATATGTTTGGCTGGGAAACATGGAAACAGGGCGGCCCTGTAAATGGCAGAACACCAAGTTCAAGTGCTGTAATCGTTGCAAACTGGGATAGTGGTGATGCATGGATGTGTACATCAGGAAAGGTCCAAAAAAGAATAAGTGATAATAAGGCTTCCGATATCGTTCAGGATGGCTGTGAATATCTGAGAAGTAATCCGCTCAAGGGTTTTGAGACCATGCTTGATGGAATCAAACATTCCATGAAGGGGAATGGTCATGGAATTGATATAAAGCTGATATATTGTAATATTGCTGCATTGATAATTGCCATTGTATTCTTCTTTGCAAATTTTTCAAAAGAAACAGGTCAAAATACAACGAATGCAGCGACATATTCAAGAAATGGCAGGGCGGATGTATTGAACAGACAGGATATATTTGTGAATAAAACAGTTACCAGCGTTAAGATAGAAAGCAGCAGCGGCGGCGGAGGTGGCGGTGGTCACAGCAGTGGCGGCGGAGGCGGCCATGGCGGAGGTGGCGGTCACTTCTAAAACAGGAGTAAACATGTATAAAAATAAAAGATTTCATTTGTATTTATTAAAAAATACGATAGCATTTATAGTACCGGCATTGCTTGTATTTACAGTGTTGATGGGGTTGATTTCGCATTTTAATATCATGGATAGGTTTACCTTTAAACAGTTGATAAATACTGAGATACCGGAAAGTTCAGCTATAAATAAATCAGATAATGTTAAAATTCATATAGACCATGCTGAATATATGGGATATGACTACTATCTTGATAATAAAAAAGCAGGGCGGTATTACTATACATTTATTGATGGAAAATGTATCGTAATGCTGATTAACAGTAAGGAAGATGTAATATCTGATTATGATATAAAAGGGGTAATAAAAGAGGATACCACGTTATACAGATATTTGCTGAATCAATGTGCAAATGATATGGATATGAATATCGAACAGCTTGAACAGATTACTTATGATTATGTAATCAGCGAGGTTGATTATCCGGAAAATTTTTATAATATGGTTCAGCTCTTTATTGCTTTACTTATTGTCATGATGTTGTTTCATATATTACAGGGAATTTACTGGCTTATATTTCCGTGGAAGACACCATCGGTAAAGTCGATAAATGGTGTTGCAAACGGGAAGCTGGTAATTCACGATTTGAATAAGCAGTTAAGAGATAAAATCCTGCTTGAACAAAAGGATATAATTGTTACGGAGAAATATATAATCGCCCCATCATTGCTGCACACAGATGTCATTCTGATAGACCATATAGAAGTCCTTTCAAAACATATGGAAAGAAAAAAGCATTTATTATTCAGGAACAGGGATGTATATAAACTGATTATTTCAGATTCTGAGGATATGTTTTATGAGCAGGAATTTGAAAATGAAAAATTGATAGATGAGGTAATTCCGTTATTAGAGCAAAAACGGGAGATGCTAAAACAAGGAGTTTAATCTCTCAGTTGAAATGAAACTCCTTGTTTTATGGTATCAATTTGTATTATATATTTGATAATAAATCATTTACCTTTGCGGAAACATCAGAAGCGGAGGTTGCATCCGTAGCAACAGGCGCACCGTATTCGGCGGCAATCTCCATTGAAGTATCCGGTGTATATGATGATTTATCATCTTCTTTTTCCTCTGTTGAAACCGGTTCTTCGTCAGCTAATGTAAAATAATCTCGCTCGGTATCTTCTTTAGCAGGCATTTTGTCCTTGATAGTCGTTTTCACTTTTTCAACCTTCTCATCTACACCAAGCGTCTGATATGCTTTTGTTGCCTTGATTTTGTCTTTAAATACATAGCACACACTTCCGAGGGCGGCAGCAGCTACGACAGCTTTGAATAACTTTCCCATAATAATCTCCTTTTCTATAAGAATTATTCTCTTATATATAACCTTTCCATAATTTTAATATGTATACTTTTAAATTGCAAGTATCTTTGCAGATTTTAAGACATTTTTCGGATGCTGCATGAGATGTATTTAATATTTGCGTATTATTGCTGATTATGATATTCTGAACTATGTATGGAATGAGTTAATCTTGAAGGAGACAATTCTTATGGAAAAAACAAAGAAGACATTGTATGAGGTTCAGAAAAAATATCTTATATGCGCGGTAATTATGATGATTATGGGTATGCTAATAACATGGATGGGAAAAACTTCTATGGGAATTAGTGTAATCATTTTCGGCACAGTTTTTCTTATTGGATTTTTTGTGTTGATTGCAAAAGATGGTATGCAGATTGTGGATGATATTGACAGCGGCGGCAAAGAAGAAAATGCAGATATGCTGACGGCGGAGCATGATTTGGAAGGGAATCAGGAAGCGCCTTTGGACGAGCAGCCTTTGGATAAGCAGCCTTTGGCTGAAGAGGCTTTGGCTGAAGCGCCTTTGGACGAACAGCCGGAGAGAGAGGAGTAGTGATATGGAAAAATATCAACAGGCATTAGCAGATTTAGATGGAGAAATAAAACAGCTTGAAAATAAGTATTCAACATATGGAACAATTCGTTTTATGATGTTTCTTGCAGCGGCGATAGGCCTAATCGTCGGATTTTACGATTCCAATATACCGTTTCTTGTGGTTGGCGTAGCCGCATCGGTTGTATTTGCCGGATTTGTATTTGTACATGGAAAGCTAAGTGAGAAATTAGAATATATGCGGGCGAGGGCTGTTGTATATGACAGATATATAAAACGCTATGGTGAAGAATGGAAAAGCTTTGAAAATAATGGCAGTTCCTATATGACAGACGGAGATTTGGTCGCAAAAGATATGGATTTGCTTGGCGCAAGTTCTTTATATCAGTTTATATGTGTAGCAGGAACGGAAGATGGAAGAAGGCAGCTTGCAGATTCATTGAAAAATCCCGAATATTCACTGGAAGAAATAACGCGAAGGCAGCAGGCAGTCGCTGAACTGGCGGAGAAAAAAACATTTTCTATGGATTTCGAGACGCTTGGGGTGAAAGCGAATACAGGAAGAAAAAGAAAATACACAGCAGATGAATTTGTAAAATATTGTAAAGGCGATGAGAAGATACCCCCTGTTTTTAATGTACTTCGCTTTCTTCTGCCGCTGATAACACTTTGTCTGCTCGTTGCAGGTATTATTGGAACAATAAATCTGGGATATGCACTGATTTCATTTTTTGTAATCCTTTTATTTTCATGGATGACATCCGGTGTTGCAGGCCAGGCTGTAATGCCGATGATTTCATTTGGTTATATCATAGAAGATTATATAAAAATGTTTGAGCTTATTTCAAAGGAGGAATTTAAGAGTCCTCTTATGAATGAAATAAAAGGCGTCATATCAAAAGATTCGGGTGCGCTGGGGGCGATTAAAAAATTAAAGTCAATCAGTGCCGCATTTAATATAAGATATAACCCGATTGTGCATCAGCTTTTGTGCGGGCTTGTCATGTGGGATTTCCATCTTGGAATTATGATGGACAAATGGAAAGATGAATATGGTGATAAAGTAGAAAACTGGATATCTTCAATTGCGGATATAGAAGAACTGCTTTCATATGCTGTGCTTGCGAGAACCAGGCGCGTGAGTTATCCGCAGGTAGGAAACAGCAGTAATGTACATGTGAGGTGTCAGGATATGAGACATCCGCTGATTGCGCCGGATAAGGTTGTTGCCAACGATGCAGGCTTTACAGGGGGAGCGGCAATCATAACAGGCTCTAATATGTCGGGTAAAACCACCTTCCTTAGGACGCTTGGAATAAATCTTATTTTAGCATATGTTGGCGCACCGGTATGTGCAGATAATATGATGGCTGATTATATGAAGATATTTACCTCCATGCGCGTTACGGATGACGTGAGCAATGGAATATCGACCTTTTATGCAGAGATACTAAGAATTAAAACGATGGTGGAGTATAAAAAGAAAGGAAAACCAATGCTCTGCCTGATAGATGAGATATTTAAGGGAACAAATTCGGCAGACAGAATTGTTGGTGCGACACAGGTAATCAAAAAACTGTCAGACAAATATTCAATGACGCTTGTATCAACACATGATTTTGAATTATGTGATATAAAAGATAATTCGGGCAGACAGGCGGACAATTATCATTTTGAAGAATATTATGAGGGAGACCAGCTTAAATTTGATTATAAAAAGAAAAAGGGCAGATGTACAACGACAAATGCGATGGCAATCCTTCATATGGCGGGACTGGATTAGTCGAAGAATGTGTTGGCAATAATATACAAAATGATTTGAAGTTTTAAACTGAAAGAATTTAGGTAATTATGCACAATGCTGATTTGTAGTAATTACTAAAAAGTATATTGCTTGAGTGAAAAAATTGTGATATATTTATATGTATGAGAAAATATTTATTCAATACACACAAAGAATAAAGAAAGAGGGAGGCATAGAATTATGTTACCAGCAAATATCGCAGCAGGCAATGACAATGTTCTATCCATAGCAGCATCTAATAATAAGGGTTTACTGATTCGTTTCTTAAACGAACAGGTAGAAGATGGCTTCTATGCACTTGTTATTGATTATTTAAAAGACAGTAATTTTGACCTTTCATCGATGATAGTAGATGATGAAGTGAAGGCACAATGTTCAAAACTTTATGAGCTTGCAGAATTTGTAGATTTCAATATCAAGGCAACCGGACGTTACGAGATTGAAGAATGGATTGAACCGTTATTCCGATTTATCTATGGGGATATCGATCCGTTGGATATTGATGCGCCGATTAGCGCAACGGGTATTTACAGATACAGCATTTGGTTGATTTACTTATATCAGACAGAGAAATTTCCGGAAGCTATGAAGCTGATTGGTGAAAGAATAGCGCCGCTTCTGATAAATGTAAGCTATCAGATTCTTGAAGAGGATGACAGACCTAAGAATTTTGATAAGGCTGTTATGGGATATCTGGATTTGTTTAATGTTGTTATGGATATGGGACTCGCACCTTCTACAGCAAATTCAGATGCATATATTAATAACCTTGAAGTGTTATTTGATTATATTGTTGAAGACCCGCATGTAGGAAATGATTATAAGATACAGTTTAGTATCGGATTATTTAATGCATATATTAATGATAAGAATTATGCAAAAGCATTTGAGTTTTATGGACTGAATGCAGAGTACATACCGATTGATAACCTTGCCGTATATGAGAATTTCAAGGAGCTTATCAGAAACTGTAATAGCGCGCAAAGCACAAGTGTGCTTTCAAGAAGCGTTGTATCTGCCATATCAAAGCAGGAGATTTATAATAAGAGAATTGATTCACTTCTTACAGAAGTTGCAGAGTTTATAAGAAGAGTATACAAATATTTAGAGGAAGAACCGGAATTAAAGAAAAATCTCCAGACACTTGGAACAGGTTCACAGCTTTCAGGTAAAACGAATTTGTTTGAAGGCCTTTATGAATATAATCTTGTCTTTGTCGAGTGTGGTATTAAGGCGCTTGTTAAGTCCGATATGTCTGCACGTTCATGGGAAGAAAAATACGAGATTCTTGACCAGCTTTATACAACCCTTAATGTTGTATTTGATGGTTATAATGTATATGAGATTTCAAACAAGATTGAACATCAGTATGTTGAACTTACATGGATTGGAAATTATGTAAATGCAAATCCGACACTTTTGAAACAATTCTTTAGTGTTAAGGAGAAGATTAAAGCATTTAAGGTTAGAAAAACTTCAATTCTTGAAAAGAGCAAAACAAATTATGAGATAAAGAAAATGATTGATGACAGACAAAAGCATCTGTTATTTATGGCAGCAGAAGATATGGTCGTTAATGGACTGAATAACAGTAAGACCGCTATCATAAGCCTGAGCTATGATTTGAATGCAGCCAAGAAATATCTTGCAGAAACATATGCAAAGACAATCCTTCCTGCAAAATATGAGGATATGTCCATGATGACTGCAAATGAAGGTTTGTTTGGTAAGAAGAAAGGGGTTGTTATGCCGCCTGACCTGCAGAACCTTTTAAAAGATGCGATGGTTGAAGAGATGCTCTGTAAGTCAGAGTGGTTATGGAATCAACATTCAGTCAATGGATTTGAAAAGCAGACGCCGGAAGAAGCTACATATGCAGTCGCCTGTCTTGTTAAGGTTGTTCGCAGAATGATTGATAAGAAGTCCGGAACGCCGAAAGTTGCAAGTGCACCAAGTAAGAAGGTAATTGTTACAAAGACAGGAAAGGTAATTGAATTATCAGATGAAGCAAATCAGCAGACGGTAAGACAGATGGATTCAGGCGTTATAGAAGCGATAGATAATATCGCATCACTTCTGAAAGATAAGTCAGAGGTCAATGTTTCGTATGTTAAGTCCTATATTGAAGATTTGCTGGAATCTTTAATGAAGACAAAGTGGGATAAGGATACAATGCTTTCCCAGTTTGATGCAGAAGATTTAAGAGCAAAGACTTATCAGGTAATCAAGCGACTGAATTTAGATTTATTGTAAATAGAAATCATAAATCTGATATAAATAAAAGGAATAGAAGTATCTTACTTTTTCAGATACTTCTATTCCTTTTATCGTTTATAAGTCAAGGCGCGTTTTCCATACAATTCAATGGCAGTTTGCTTGACGCTTATTTATTTTACAATCGGGTGTTTCCGTTTATAAAAGAAAAGAATAAGCTTTTCCGGTATTCGTTTTAAAACGATTTGTATTTCCTCTTTTTTATCAATTGGCATAACAAGTATGGAGTATATGCCGACAGTGTTTGCCCCCCATAAATCTGTAAAAAGCTGGTCGCCGATAAACAAAGTGTTATGAATATCAGTACCAATGAGTTCCATCGCTTTCAGATATCCTTTTTTTAAAGGCTTTCCTGCTTTATAGATGTAATTCGCACCCAGCTTTTCGTTAAAGCTTCTGACACGCGGTTCTTTATTGTTGGAAACGAAGCATATCTGAAAGCCGATTTCTTTTAGTCTGTGAATAAGGGCAGTCACTTTTTGATTCGCCGCTGCGCCATGAGGAACAAGCGTATTATCGATATCAAAGAGGATTCCCCGGTATCCCTTATCAAAGTATTTCTGAAAATCTATCTGGTATGTTGATGTGTAGTATTCTTTTGGATAAAATTTCTTAAACATATGTCCTCCGGATAAAAATGTAATAATAAATTTTAGTATACTGATTATATCAGATGAATTCAACATATTTTTTTCTAAGCGGAAAGTAGACGAACCGTTTTGCCGGATGTATAATACTTGAGACAATGACTTTTATTGACTGAAAGCAGGAGAGAAAAGATGGAAGATACATATAACCTGAAAGATATAACAAATGAAGTATTAGAAGGAAAACTAATTGGGAAGGAAGAAGCAATGTTTCTTGCAGGACAACCGTTAGAAGAACTGTGCAGGGCGGCCGATGAAATCCGCGAAAGATTTTGCGGGAATACTTTTGATATCTGTTCGGTTATCAATTGTAAATGCGGGAAATGTCCGGAAGACTGCAAATATTGCGCACAGTCCGTATATAATCGGGCGGAAGTAAACGGACATTCATTGATTGACACAGAAGCGATGCTGAAGCAGGCGAAGCATAATAAGGAACTTGGTGCTTTGCGCGTGGAACTTGTTGCGGGCGGAAGACGTATGAGCGATAAAGAAATAGATGCGGTATGCGAAAGTATAAAGGCTGTGAAAAAAGAAGTGGATATAGAAATCTGTGTGTCGTTTGGGCTTCTTGAAAAGAAAGATTTTGATAAACTGAAAGAGGCCGGTGTTTCAAGGGCGCACTGTAATCTTGAAGCTTCAGAGAAATTCTTTCAAACATTATGTACAACGCATACATATGAAGAAAAGAAAAAGACCATTCTGGCAGCGAAAGAAGCAGGACTCAGCATTTGCAGTTGCGGCATATTTGGTCTTGGTGAAACGATGGAAGACAGAATAGAGCTTGCGCTTACGGAAAGAGAACTCGGTGTAAAATCCCTGCCGCTTAATATGTTAAATCCTATTCCGGGAACACCATATGAGGATGCTGCTGTTCTTTCTAATAATGAGATGCGCAGAATTGCTGCTGTATTCAGATTTATTCTTCCGGATGCCGCAGTAAGAATGGCAGCAGGAAGAAACCGCCTTCCTGATAAAGGAGAGCGGTGCTTTCGGTCGGGCGCTAATGCCGCGATAACAGGCGACTTCCTGACCGTAGCAGGAAGCGAGACAAATCAGGATATGGAGATGCTGGAACGATTGGGCTATGAACCGAAATTGTGGGAGGGGAAGCAGCAGACACCGGAAAGGAAATCGTTGTAAAAAGTTTCTTGTTTATAATTTAACTTTATTCCGCAATTTATAGTTTACATTTTTCGCGCAATGATATATGATAGTAGCGTAATTCAATAAGAAATCAATACTCCTTCGGGGTTGTGTGTAATTCACTACCGGCGGTGTGTGCAGATAGAGATGAAAAAATGTCTGCATAAGCCCGCGAGCCTTTTATGGTATGAACCGGTGTAAATCCGGTGCCGACAGTATAGTCTGGATGAAAGAAGAGTAAACAAGAGATATCGCAATGAAATCTGTTTGATATAGATTGTAGTTGTATGTGTATTTCTATAGAGATGTTATCCCGAAGTATATGATATATATTTTGGGATTTTTTATTCGTTACAAAATAGCTGCGAAACACATGAAAGAGGGAGTCATATGGCAGACAAAGAACAATATATGAAAAGAGCAATCGCGCTTGCAAAGCTTGGGGCGGGAAAGGTAAATCCCAATCCGCTTGTCGGCGCAGTCATTGTAAAAGATGATAAGATAATAGGAGAAGGGTATCATAAAATATATGGCGACTTCCATGCGGAGAGAAACGCATTGCAAAGTCTGAAAAATAAGGCGGATGCACAAGGTGCAGAGATGTATGTGACACTTGAACCCTGTTGTCATCAAGGCAAACAGCCGCCATGTACAGAGGCTATTATAGAACATGGCATTTCAAAGGTCTATGTCGGCTCGAATGATCCAAATGAACTTGTGTCAGGAAAAGGAATTCAGCAATTAAGAGATGCAGGCATTGAAGTGGTAACAGCGTTTTTGAAAGCGGAATGTGATGCATTAAATCCGGTATTCTTTCACTATATAACAACAAAAACGCCCTATGTTGTAATGAAGTATGCCATGACACTAGATGGTAAGATTGCGACAAGAACAGGACACTCACAGTGGGTATCCGGTGAAGTCTCAAGAAAGCGAGTTCAGTATTCCAGAAATTTCCTAAAAGGAATTATGGTAGGAATCGGAACGGTGCGAAAGGATAATCCCAGATTGACATGTCGCATGGAAGGCGGCAGAAATCCGATACGCATCATATGCGACTCCGGTCTTCGGATTTCGTTAGAAAGCAATATCGTAACAACTGCAAGAGAAATTCCAACCATGATTGCAGCCGTCAGACCGGATGAAGAACACATTCCTTTGTGGCAGGAAAAGAAAGAAAAGCTGGAAAGGGCAGGCGCAGAAGTTCTTGTCGTAAAAGCACGAGATGGAAAAGTTGATTTACAGGATTTGATGATAAAGCTTGGCGAAAAGCAGATAGACGGCATACTTTTAGAAGGCGGTTCAGAATTGAATTATGCGGCTTTAAAAGCAGGAATTGTAAATCGCCTTGAGGTATATGTTGCGCCAAAGATATTTGGCGGAACAGGAATTTATACACCGGTAGGCGGTGTGGGAGCAGCGCTTGCGACAGAAGCGCTCAGATATCAATTGTTATCAACAGAACAGGTAGGTGAAGATATACTGCTTACATATGAACCAATATCAATAGCAGAAAACCAGCGTTGAAAGTTGTATGGAGGAAATGAATTGTTTACAGGAATTGTTGAAGAAACAGGTAGAATAAAAAAGAATGATAAAAGTGCAGGAAAGTTATATATAGAAGCCTGCAAGGTTCTTGAAGGCAGTACTATCGGCGACAGTATTGCTGTCAATGGTGTATGTCTTACCGTTACCAGCATGAATGGAAATATATTTACAGCAGATGTGATGCCTGAAACGTTAAGACGGAGTAATCTGGGTAACCTTTCGCCTGGAAGTTATGTTAATCTCGAAAGGGCAATGGCGGCAAATGGAAGATTTGGCGGACATATTGTTTCCGGTCATATAGATGGGACTGGAAGCATAAGAGAATTGAAAAGAGAGAACAATGCGGTCTGGGTGACAGTGGACTGTGATAGGAAGATATTAAAATATATTATAGAAAAAGGCTCTATAACGATAGATGGAATAAGTCTTACAGTCGCTTATGTTGATGATACATGCTTTAAAGTATCGATTATTCCGCATACTGCAAGTGAAACAACATTGCTGAAACATAAACCGGGAGATATCGTAAATCTTGAAAATGATGTTGTCGGCAAATACGTTGAAAAGCTTTTACGGTACAGGGAAAATGAAAAAACGGAGAAAAAGCAGTCAGAAATTGATTTGAATTTTCTTTCCCAAAATGGATTCCTATAGATGGCAGTTCATTCAAAAACAGATGAAATAAATAGAAAAGCTTATGACAGGAGGGCGAAAAATGGATTTTGAATTTAATACAATAGAAGAGGTAGCAGCAGACCTTGCAGCAGGGAAGAATGTTGTGATTCTTGATAATGAGGACCGGGAAAATGAGGGAGATGTAATCTGCGCAGCAGAGTTTGCCACAACAGAAAATGTGAATTTTATGGCAAAGTATGCAAGAGGATTGATTTGTATGCCAATGGATGCACTGTATGCAGATAAGTTAAATCTTCCGCAGATGTGTATTACCAATACAGACAATCATTGTACTGCTTTTTCGGTGTCGGTCGATTATATCGATACAACGACAGGAATTTCTGCAGAAGAAAGAGGAATTACAGCACGAAAGTTTGTAGCTGATGATGCTAAACCGTCTGACTTCAGAAGACCGGGACATATGTTTCCATTACAGGCTGTAGCAGGCGGTGTTATAGAAAGAAACGGACATACGGAAGCAACGGTAGACCTGATGAAGATTGCAGGTTTAAAACCTTGCGGCCTGTGCTGTGAGATTATGAAAGATGATGGTACAATGGCGAGAAAGGAGGACCTGGTTGCATTTGCAAAGGAACACAACCTGAAAATCTCTACCATAGAAAAGTTGATTCAGTACAGAAAAGAACATGAAGTATTTGTTGAGTGTGTTGCAAAAGCAAAGATGCCGACGCGCTATGGCGAATTTATGATATATGGTTATATCAATAAATTAAATGGCGAGCATCATGTAGCGCTTGTAAAAGGAGATATTACAGACGGAAAGCCGGTACTGTGCAGAGTCCATTCTGAATGTCTGACAGGGGATGCCTTAGGCTCGGCAAGATGTGACTGCGGACAGCAGTATGACGCAGCCATGAAAATGATTGCAGCAGAAGGCAGAGGTGTTCTTCTTTATATGCGTCAGGAAGGCAGGGGTATCGGTCTTATTAATAAAATAAAAGCCTATCAATTACAGGATGGCGGTCTGGATACCGTAGAAGCGAACTTGAAACTGGGCTTTCCGGAGGATGCAAGAGATTATACGATAGGAACGCAGATTTTGGTAGACCTCGGTATCAAACAACTAAGGCTTTTAACGAACAATCCGCTCAAAGTATATGGTCTGGCGGGCTATAATCTTGAGATTGTAGAGAGAGTTCCAATCCAGATGAAGCCGGGAAAATTTGACGAGTTTTATCTGAAAACAAAAAAAGAAAAAATGGGACATATCCTGGATTTATAACAATATATAAAGAATATCAGGCCTTATAACAGGATACGGATAACAAGTCCTGTTGATAGAAAGCTGATAAATAAAAAGAAGATAAGTCCTGTAATTGCGAAGCGCATTTGCGGGACAGAATAAGGAGAAAAAGAATATGAACAAGATTGAAGGAAAAATGATAGCGAATGGAGCAAAAATTGGAATCGTAGCAGCAAGGTTTAATGAGTTTATCGTATCGAAACTGATAGGCGGTGCAGAAGATGCATTGCTTCGTCATGATGTAAAGCCGGAAGATATCACACTTGCATGGGTACCGGGCGCATTTGAAATTCCGTTGGCAGCAAAGAAAATGGCGCTAAGCGGAAAGTATGATGCAGTTATTTGTCTTGGTACGGTGATAAGAGGAGCAACAAGCCACTATGACTATGTCTGTAATGAGGTATCAAAGGGAATTGCAGCCGTATCATTAGAAGCCGGTATACCGGTTATGTTTGGTGTAGTGACAACAGAGAATATTGAGCAGGCGATTGAACGCGCAGGCACAAAAGCAGGAAATAAAGGATATGACTGTGCACTCGGCGCGCTTGAGATGATAGATTTGATGAAACAGATGTAATATGATGAATAAAGATACAAAAATTTTGTTTTTTGATATAGACGGAACATTGATTACTGATGATGGGAAAAGGTACTTTCCTGACAGTGCTAAAAAGGCGCTTTCTCTGGCAAGGGAAAAAGGTCATCTTGTCTTTATTAATACGGGAAGAGTTTATTGCAATATTACAGAAGAAATTAAGTCTGCCGGGTTTGACGGATATGTATGCGGCTGCGGTTCCTGCATCGTATATCACGATAAGCTGGTATTTTATAACAAGCTGCCAAAAACACTCTGTCATGATATGGCTTTGACATGCAGACGGTATCACATGTATGGAATCTATGAACATAAGGATAAAGTATATATAGATGGAAAAAATAAAGACAACGAACTTCTTATGGAGATGACCGCATATTTTAGAGGCAACGGAGTATTTGTTGGTGAAGATATAGAGTCGGCAGATTTTGAATTTGACAAGTTCTGTGCATGGTATGATGAGGACAACAGGAATTTAGCAGAATTTAAAGCGGATGTCAGCAAGGACTTTGATTATATCGACAGGGAAGGAAACTTCTGTGAAATTGTACAAAAAGGTTATAGTAAAGCAACCGGAATCAAATATCTGCTTGAATATTTTAACCTGCCGCTTGAAAATGCATATGCATTTGGGGATGGAAATAATGATGAACCCATGTTGTCTTATGTGCCTAATAGTATTATAATGGCAAAAGGACCGGATGAACTAAAGAAAAAGGTGATGATGGTTACCGATGATGTCCGCAATGACGGAATATATAATGCGATGAAGAAATTGGAGATTATTTGATGGAAGAAGAAAACAGAAAAATTTCGATGGCAGACCAGATATCGATAGCAGTAAGCAGTCCTAAAAATTACAAGCAGCTTACAAAGCTGAAAACAGGAAAAATTGTCCTGTTTATGTTTGTGATTACATTTTTGCTTGTATTTATAGAATTTGGGATAACGGTAGTTACTTTTTTAATGAAAAACGGAGGTTTGAAAAAGATTGCATTAAACAAAGTACCGCAATTTACTTATGATGGCGCAACACTTTCTATGGATGAAAAATTTGAAATGGCGTTTGGGGACATCGTGATATATGTCGATACAAATGAGGATAAGGTTAATACAAATAGCATCAAAACGGACGGTGCATATGTTGCAATAGGAAAAAAATATATTAATATGGGCGTTGTAAGCGGTGATAAAGCATATGATTATATGGGATATCGCATGTCTTTTTTGTTTCCGTCAGAATTTGACAATCAAAAACTGGCAGATATTACGCCCGCAATCTATATATATCTGATTTTGGTATATTTGCTGTATATGATGGGAAAGGCGCTTAAAATATTATTATATGCGCTGCTGTTCTCAATTATTGCAAATACATTTTCAAATAATTTCCATACAGGACTTTCGTATGGACAGGTATTGAAGGTATGTATCTATGGACTGACGCTTCCGATGCTGATTGGCGCAGTCAATACGTCAGCAGGTTATCTTATTTCGCCTACACTGGTAACGATTATAACAGTATTTATTGCAGTTTCATTTATAAACAGAGGGATTTTGAGCCATGCGAACTTAGAAATTCCCCCAAAAAGTATGTAAGGGTGATTGGATGGAGATAGAAAGAAAATATATAATAAAAGAAATACCGCTTGATTTGGAAGCATATCAATCTATGAAGCTTGAGCAGGGCTATCTGTCGGTAAAGCCTGTTATCAGAATAAGAAAAGCGGATGAAAGATATATCCTTACGGTAAAGTCGAAGGGATTGATGGAAAGACAGGAATATGAACTTGATTTATCGGAGGAAGAGTATGCTTCCCTCATGAATAAAGTGGAAGGAAATCTGGTGTCAAAGACAAGATATATCATTCCGCTTACCGATACAAATGGAACATGCGGTGATAAGATGACAGACAGGAAGCTGAACATTGAGCTGGATATATTTGATAAAAATTTTAAGGGGCTTGTATATGCTGAGGTTGAGTTTCCGACAAATGAAGCGGCAGAAGCCTTTACTGCACCGGACTGGTTCTACAGGGATGTTACATTAGACGGCAGGTTTCATAACAGTGCGCTTAGTCGTATGAATATTGAAGAGATAGATGCATTTATAGCGAATATATAGCTGATGTAAAATCAGGTGAATTGGTTAGTTTACAGGTGTAAAATTTTTATGATATGAAAGGAAGGAAAAATGAAGGTAAGAGTATTATTTGCAACAGGAAACGAAGAAGTTGAAGCGCTTACGGTAGTTGATTTAATCAGACGTGCAGGAATAGAATGTACGATGGTTTCATCAGAAGATACGGATGTTATCGTAAGTTCTCATAAAGTGACGATTCAGATGGATGAGAAGATATCGGATTTGTCAGATGATGCTGATATGATTGTATTGCCTGGCGGAATACCGGGCGTACCTAATTTCATAGCAAATCCAAAGGTAAAGAAACTGGTGTTAAAGCAGTATGAAGCAGGCAGATATGTTGCTGCTATCTGTGCAGCACCGACAGCACTTGGAAAATTTGGTATCTTAAAAGATAAGAAAGCAATCTGCTATCCGGGTATGGAGAATGAACTTTATTGTAAAGAGGTTGTTATGGAAAGTGTTGTGAAAGACGGTAATGTCATAACAAGCCGCGGACTTGGAACAGCGATACCGTTTGGACTTGCACTGATTGAGTGCCTGAAAGGAAAAGAATGTGCAGATGAGATAGCAAAAAAAATCGTTTATGAACGTTAAATTATCAGTCCGGAATCTTGTGGAATTTATATTCCGAAGCGGTGATATCAGTGACAGCAGTAATGGGACTCTGCCGAAGGAAGCAATGAATGAAGGAAGCAGAATTCATAGGAAACTTCAGAAAAAGGCAGGGTCTTATTATCATGCAGAAGTTCCGCTTTCCCTTACTGTAGAATTGGATGACTATGAAGTAACGGTAGAGGGAAGAGCTGATGGAATTATTGATATGCACTATGATATGGAAAAGGGGCAGCAGAACAATGAAATGCATTGTGATGTCACAATAGATGAAATCAAGGGTGTATACAAGAAGCTTTCAGATATCAATGAACCTGTACTCGTTCATAAAGCACAGGCGATGTGTTATGCGTACATATATGCAAAGAAAAACAAACTGGACAATATCAGTGTTCAGATGACCTATGTCAATCTTGAAACAGAAGAAATAAAACGATTTACCGAAAAATTTACATTTGAATATCTGGATAAATGGTATCTGGATGTGATAAAAGAACTGGTTAAGTGGATTGATTATGCTGTATCGCATCAGGAAAAACGGAATTTGTCCATTGAAGCATTGGAATTTCCATTTGAATACAGAAAAGGCCAGAAAAGTATGATTGCATGTGTTTATAAGGCTATTGAGGGGGGGCAGCATTTATTTGTTCAGGCGCCTACGGGGATTGGAAAGACGATGGCGGCTGTCTATCCGGCAATAAAAGCATTTTCATCAGGACTGACAACAAAGCTTTTTTATCTTACGGCAAAGACAATTGCCAATACTGCGCCAAAGGCAGCAATAGATATCTTAAGAAGTCAGGGACTGTGCTTTCAGACTGTTACGCTGACTGCAAAAGAAAAGATATGTCCACTTTCTGAAATGGCGTGTAATCCGGAGAACTGTCCATATGCAAAGGGCCATTTTGACAGAGTAAATGAAGCGTTATATGCGTTAGTTACCAATGAGAAAATTATAGACCGGGATATTCTGACATCATATGCGGACAGATATATGGTATGTCCATTTGAATTGGGACTGGATGCGTCATTATTTGCAGATGCAGTCATATGCGATTATAATTATGTGTTTGACCCACGCGTCAATTTAAAACGTTTTTTTGCAAATGAGGTTACTTCCGGAAATAAATATACATTTCTTGTAGATGAAGCGCATAATCTTGTAGACCGGGCGTCATCAATGTATAGTGCAGCACTGATTAAAGAAGACTTTCTGGAACTAAAAAAAGTAATAAAAAAGTATAGCAATAAAACGGCTGGAAGCATTGACAAATGTAATAAAGCGCTTCTTGAGATGAAGAAAGCGCTGACAGGGGAAGACTACCGGATACTTGATGGGCTTGGGGACATCCATTTTAAACTGCTCAATTTACATTCGGCATTGGAACGCTTTTTGGAGGACTATAAACAGATACCGGAACGAAAGGAAGTCCTTGATTTCTATTTTAAACTGACTTCATTTCTGAATATATCCGATTTGGTAGATGACAGTTATGTTATATATGATGAACTGCTTCCTGACGGAAAGTTTATGGTTAAAGAATATTGTGTTCATCCTGCAAATAATTTAAAACAGTGTCTTGATAAAGGGATAGCGACTATCTTTTTTTCTGCAACCATTCTGCCTGTAAAATATTATATGGAGATGTTGTCAAATCAGACGGAGGACACTGCTATTTATATTCCATCTCCATTTGAAGCAGAGAAAAGAAAAATTATGCTGGGACTTGACGTTACGACAAGGTATACAAGACGCACAGAGCAGGAATATCATCATATATATGAATATATAAAACATATGGTACACACCCGGAAAGGCAACTATATGGTGTTTTTACCATCCTATCAGATGCTTGATAAGATTTATGGACTTGCGGTTTCAGATGAAGCAAATAAAGAAATTCATATATTAGTGCAGAATCAGCATATGAATGAATCAGAAAGAGAACTGTTTTTAAAGACGTTTGAACAAAAAAACAATATTCTGGCATTATGTATTATGGGCGGAATCTTTTCAGAAGGAATTGATTTGACAGGGGATAAGCTGATTGGAACAGTTGTGGTAGGACCGGGTGTTCCTCAGGTATGTAATGAACGACGGATTATGATGGACTATTTTAACAGGAGCGCATATTTGGATACATTACCGTCAGACAGAACCGTTCAGAATGGATATCAATATGCATATTTATATCCCGGAATCAATAAAGTATTTCAGGCGGCAGGAAGAGTAATCAGGACAGAAAATGATAGAGGTGTCATTTTGTTATTGGATGAACGATTTTCAAGAAGAGACTATACGGAACTGTTTCCTGTTGAATGGAGCGATTATGTATGCGTAAATAGAAATAACGTGGGGATGGTGCTGGAAGATTTCTGGAAAAAGCATACAGACAAAGGACAGAAATAGTGCTATTATAGGGACACAAAAAAATATTATATTATAGAGGAAATAAAGATGATTGATATAACGGTAAAAGATATTTTAAAAGCTACAGGCGGTATTTTGTTATGCGGAAATGAGAATACGGTTCTTACAGATATCTGTATTGATTCGCGAATGATAAAAGCAGGGGATTTATTTGTTCCGCTGAAAGGAGAAAATGCAGATGGACATCAATATATAGAAGCGGCCATGAAAACAGGAGCGGCAGCGCTTACCTCACAGCATGACAGGGCGGCAGGCGATAAAGCTTATATAAAAGTAGAAGATACGGAAAAAGCATTACAGGCGATAGGTCTTTATATAAGAAACCGATACCATATGCCTGTAGTAGGCGTAACGGGAAGCGTAGGAAAAACAACTACAAGAGAGATGATTACTGCTGCCATTGCTGAAGACAGACCATGCTTTCATACAGAGGGAAATTTTAATTCACAGCAGGGTGTGCCAATCACACTTTCAAAGATGACAGATGAATATGAAGCGGCAGTTATTGAGATGGGAATTAGCGCGTTTGGTGAGATGGAGCTTCTTTCCTCTATGGTAAAACCGGATATCGCCGTTGTCACCGTCATCGGTGATGCCCATATGGAACATTTGAAATCAAGAGAAAATATACGCAAGGAAAAACTTGATATCATAAGCTATTTGAGCAAAGACGGACTTCTCCTGCTGAATGGTGACGATGTGCTGTTAAGAGAGATAAAAGATTCTATGCCTTGCAGGACACTGACATACGGATGCAGTGAGGACTGTGATATAAGGGCGGAAAATATCAGATACGAGGATGCGTATACCATATATGATGCAGTATATGGAGATGAAAAGACAACTGTTTATTTGGGAGCGTTAGGAAAGCATAATATTCGTAATTCGCTGGCAGGAATGGCTGCGGCATATGAACTTGGGATTCCATTTGAAGTTTCCGCAAAAGCATTTAAGAACTTTCAGGGACAGAGACAGCGTATTGTAAAAACAGAGCGTCAATATATTGTATTTGACGACTGTTATAATGCCTGTCCTGACTCTATGAAGGCAAGTATCGATGTACTTTGTGATTATAAGTGCAGCGGTAAAAAATATGCGGTGTTAGGAGATATGCTGGAGCTTGGTGATAACAGTCCGAAGTTTCACAGACAGATAGGCGAATATCTGTGTGATAAGCCGCTTGATGGAGTCATCGTTATTGGAAAGTATTCACAGGAGATAAAAAATGCGATTGACGCTTGTAAAGATGCTGAAATGGAGACCTGTACATTCTCAAATAACAAGGATGCGGCAGAATATATGAGAAAGCTGCTGAAACCGGGTGATATTGTATTGATTAAAGGTTCAAACGGCATGAAATTAAAAGAAGTTGTTAATATTTTGGTGAAGTAATCTTATAAAATTGATATAATTACTAGTAAAAATTGAATGAACGGCAAAAATGCAAATAAATTTTTGTGTATTTTGTCATTATTTTGTCACTATTTTGTTGTTTAATACTACAAAATAGAGAAAAAAATGTACGATATTGAAAAAAACGCAAAAAAGTAGTAATATCTATCTAGCTTGAATGAATACATAAAGGTGAAATATAAATATTATATATCTAAGCGGAGGAAATTAAGATGGCTACAGCTAAGAAGGAAGAGGACGTTAAGAAGGTAACTAAGGCTACACCTGCAGATGCAGTTGCTAAAGTAGAAGCAGTTAAGAAAGCAGAGGCAGCTAAAAAGACAGCCGCAACAGCGAAGAAGGAAGAGCCTGTAAAGGCAGATTCAAAGACAACAGTTGCAGCTAAGAAAGAGACTACTCCAAAAGCTACAGCAGCGAAGAAGGCAGCAGTTAAGACAACTGAGAAAGTATTTATCGAATTTGCCGGCGGACAGATTGAGATGTCAGAAGTTGTTGATAAGGTAAAAGCAAGCCTTGAAAATAAATCAGTTAAAGAGTTAAATGTATATTACCAGCCAGAGACAGGTATGGTATACTATACGGCTGATGGTGAGGCTGGTTCATGCAGTCTTTAATTTATAGAATTCTATAATAAAAGAGCAGCATTGGTTTCAAGAGCGGAACGATGCTGCTTTTTGAATTTATGAAGAACGAAAATACGATAATGAAGAGCGAGGTATGGAATATGAACAACAAAAAAATCGGTTTTATCGGTTGTGGGAATATGGCTACTGCCATTATGAAAGGCTTAATTTCAAAGAATATCTTTGACGTGCAGGATATTGTTGCTTCAGATGCATCAAAATCAGCCGTAGAGAACATCATATCAAAACTTGGGGTGCATGCTTCAACGGATAATATCAATACAGTAGTATCAAGTGAGATTTTAGTACTTGCAGTAAAACCGCAGTATTATGAAACGGTAATTAATGAAATTCGTGACAGTGTAACATCCGAACAGATTGTGATAACAATTGCGCCGGGAAAAACATTAGCATGGCTTGAAGAAAAATTTGCAAAGCCGGTTAAACTTGTTCGTACGATGCCGAATACACCTGCACTTGTGGGAGCGGGTATGACGGGCGCATGTAGAAATGCAAATGTAGACGATACAGAATATGAAGAAGTACTCAATATATTAAGAAGTTTTGGCGTTGTGGAAACGATTACAGAAAATCTGATGGATGTATGTGTATCTGTAAGCGGAAGTTCACCGGCGTATGTGTATATGTTTATTGAAGCGATGGCAGATGCCGCTGTTGCAGATGGGATGCCGAGAGATAAGGCATACAAATTTGCCGCTCAGTCTGTACTGGGAAGTGCGTTAATGGTACTTGAAACAGGGAAACATCCGGGAGAACTGAAGGATATGGTTTGCTCACCGGGAGGAACAACGATAGAAGCAGTACGGGTACTTGAAGAAAAAGGCTTCCGTTCCTCCGTAATTGAAGCAATGAAAGCCTGTGTAAAAAAAGCGCGCGAATTATAAAGAACGCTGGAAGTTTAGTCTTTGACAGACGCCGGATAGTATGCAGCCAGCCATCTATAGACAGATGGCTGGCTGTATTGGTTACGATTGTCTATTTTATGATTTGGCTATAGGCAGCTATCGGTACATAGACACTTACAGAGCCGCCATTTACCTTGAAGTCTCCGCACCCGGCTTCATTTAGTACAATGGGTTCCTGATGATTGCCGAGTAAATCGACAAAAGTTTCTCCGGCATGTTCTGCACCGACACACATATATTTATTGCCGGAAGCGCCATCACTCATTATGACTGCCATACCGGAATTTGGCATGGCGGAAGAGCCGCTTCTTGTCCAGCCGATTACATTTTCATGGTCGAAATAATCTGTCTGTGTACCATATGCGCAGATATTTCTGGCTTTGATAAGCTCAGGAAGACCTTTGACAGGCTGGATATTGTCATGGGGAATCCCATATAAATCCCCATAGAATATACAAGGAATCCCTGTATTCCGAAGCAGTATGAAAGCATATGCCAGCGGTTTGAACCATGTCTGAATGAAAGATTCAAGCGCCTGTCCCGGCTGGGTATCGTGGTTATCTACAAAGGTTACTGCATAGTCAGGTCTGCTATCAATCAATGTACCTGACGAAATGGTTCTCATGTCAAAATTTCCGCCGCTTGAAGAAGCTTTATAGAAGTTAAAATGGAGCGGAACATCAAAAAGGTTTGTTACATGGCCGGAAGCATCAAGGTATTCGCATAGTGGGGCAGCTTCAGGATTCCAATATTCAGCTACGGAAAAAAGTTCCTTGCCGGACTCCTTCCTAAGCTTTGTAAGCCAATGAAGATAGAACCGGAAACTGATATGTTTCACTGCATCAAGGCGAAAGCCATCGATATTTGTCTGCTCAAGATACCATTTTCCCCATCTGTCGAGTTCATCTATTACTTCTTGATTTGTCATGTCAAGGTCAGCGCCCATGAGGTAGTCATAGTTCCCAAGTTCCTTATCAACATCGGATTCCCAGTTTTTACCCTCGAATAAAAATACACCATTCCGTTTTTCTCTGTCATCCCAGTCTACACCGTCAAAATGTGATGAATTCCATGTGAAATCAGAATAGATACCGCCCCTGCCCGGAAAGGTATATTTGGTCCATGCCAAAATCGGATGTGCGTCTGATATTTGATTGTTTCGATTATCGCCCGCATCAAGGCAGGCGGAGACTTCTTCTAAATCATCCGCCCCCATGCGGTGATTAAATACAATATCGGCATAGACTTTGATTTGTGCCGCCTGCAGCGCTTTGATGGCATGAAGGTATTCTTCCTTCGTGCCATATTTCGTTGCAATACTGCCTTTCTGATTAAATTCTCCGATATCATACATATCGTATACACCATACCCCACATCATGGATTCCGCCTGTACCCTTATAAGCGGGCGGAAGCCATATTCCGGTTATTCCCATTTTATGTAATTCTTTTGCCTTTTCGGCAAGCAGATTCCAATGGTTTCCGTCTTCCGGCAGATACCATTCAAATCCCTGCAAAATTGTCATATTCGTTTTTTTACTCATTTGCGGTTATTACTCCTTATCCTATTCATATCCATATTATATACCGAAAAAAACAGATTGGAATCATTTTATCAGAATTTGTCAGAATTTAAGATTGCCTTTATATAAACAACATTTTATGCTATAATGTGAACACTTAATGAGTGCAACGCACGAATTTAGTGAGAACTTATACCTGAAACCTTAGCGAATACGAAGTATGAGCTTAGTTTTCAAGGTGAAATGTGAACACTTAATGAGTGCAACGCACGAATTTAGTGAGAACTGATAAAAGAAGCTTTGTTTTCAAGGTACATATGAAGTGATTGGGGTAGAATTGCGATATGAATAGAAAAAAAGTAACTGTAGATTATATTTTAATGAATATTGTATTCTGGTGCGGATATGCAGTAATATGGAGTTATACGGCAGTATATTTGGAATATGCCGGATATAATAATCTGATAACAGGGCTTGTGACAGGAATCGGGGCGGTTATTTCGGTGATTATGCAGCCTGTACTGGCATCACTGATTAATAAATATGAACAGTTTGACACCAGAACGAATATGATTGGGTTAAAATTGATTTCTGTCATGATTGCAGTTGTCATTATGATAAAACCGGCGGGGCATTATACCATTGCACTGCTGTTTATGGTTCTGGCGGCGATGGAAGCATCTATCCCTTCTATGTTAAGTACGCTTGCTATGGAGTTTGTTAATTCCGGCTGTTATGTGAATTACGGACTGGCAAGAGGATGCGGCTCAATTGCGTATGCATTATTTTCGCTATTTTTAGGATATGCAGTTATATGGTTCAAACCTTCTGTGCTGATGATATGCTATTTGGTATTAAGTAGTGTGTTTTTAATGATGAGTTTCCTGTTCCCTAAAACAGAACAGGGGATGGGACAAAAAAGTAGGGAGAAAAAGTCGGCAGACAGAAAAAAATCCTTAACAGGTTTATTTTCAAAATATCCGTTTTTACTTTCGTTTATGCTGGCTTCGATTTTTCTGTTTATGGGACATAATATGATTAATATATTTCTTGTACGGATTATTGAACGTGCGGGCGGAAGCAGCAGTAATCTGGGATTGGCCTTAGCGATTGCAGCAGGAGTAGAACTTCCGGTTATGGGATATTTTGTAAAGCTTAGCAGGAAGTTTAAAATATCCGGAATGCTTTTGTTTAGTGCTTTATTTTTTGTACTAAAGAGTATTCTGACGCTGTTTTCGATAAAACAATGGATGATATATATTGCGCAGTTTTTGCAGTTTGGCGCATTTGCACTATTTACACCGGCATCCGTATATTTTATCAATCAATCAATGGAGGAAGAAGATTCCGGTATAGGACAGGCGCTTCTTGGCGCTTGTTCTTTAGGACTTGGCGGAGCGTTTGGGAATGTACTTGGCGGATTTGTAATAGAACGGACAAATGTAGCAGGAATGTTGATATGTTCAATCGTGCTGGGGATTGTTGGATTTTTCTGTATGCTGCGAAGCTATCAAAGCTGCAATACCAATATGGAATGATGATGAAGGAATTCAGGAAATTGATAAATCAGAAATGGAGAATGGATAAATGTTATTAATAGGAGCAAGGATTGCCCAATATCGTAAACAGGCAAATATGAATCAGGAAGAATTTGCTTCGCAGATTGGTGTCAGCAGACAGGCTGTATCTAAATGGGAAACGGATAAAGCATATCCTGATTTAGATAAGCTGGTGGATATCGCGCAGGTGTTTCATATAAGTATAGATGAATTAATAAATGGGAAAGATGTATCAGAGTCGGATGAGACGGAAAGCGAACAGCAGACAGAACCGGGAAAATCAGAGGAAAAGACGGATTTCATTGATAATGGAAATGATGGGCGGCATAAATCACCCAGATTGTTGGTGTGTGCCATTTTGGTATTTTTGCTGTTTTTATTTTGTGCTACCGTCTTTTGTACTGTGCTTTTCAGACACTCATGGGAGCAAAACGAAGATTTTGTTCAAAATGCCAGAGTGGAACGTGTATACAGGCAATATACAAAAGCGGATATCAGTTTTTTTGCAGCAGACAGCCGCAAAGTGCAAAAGACGGTATGGCTGGATATGGATGGAATAAGAGATGGGGATTATATAGAATGTTATACAGATGATGCGCAGGAAAAGATAAATATAGAATACTTTATGTCTACACTGATTGTGCCGGGGGCTTTTACCGTTGGATTTTTGATAATTTTTGTACTGCTTCTGTTGGAGATGCATGTCATAAAAAGAGGAAAGAATAGACGGACAATCGCAGAAAAGGAACATCAGGATGAAAGCGAGGGTATCGATGAATAGAAAAGTATTGTTGTTGATAATATCAGGTATTTTTTCGGCAGCATCTGTTTTCATGGGACTTTGGTTTATGGGCGTTGTATCATTTGCTGATTGCGATTTTGAAAAGGATGGGCAGGCTGATGAAAAGCAATTGGCTGATGAATCTGACTATTGGGAGATTATATATGGCGGAATGAAGATAATGCCGAAGATAGAGGCGAAAGTGGCAACAGTCAGCCGGTATGGATGTGTAAATATAAGGATTACAGATGATTACTTAATTCAAATCCAGATAGAAGATAATATACCGCAGGATTTTTGGAATATAAAAGATAAAAGAATGGAGGAGTTAAAAGAAGACGGTTATAGAATAGAGCTTGAACCTGAACAGGTCAAAAAGGGGAAAAACGACTATATAAGATATATCGTCAGTCTGGAAGATAATGCAGATGATAAAGATACTTCCATTCAAAGGGTTTATTCTGAAGTATTTTATATGAAGGCAGGACAGGACCGGCGTTTTCTTGTCGTTGCAGTATATGATGGAATCGATATGGAAAGTCTTGATGCTGAAAAGCAAAATGAGATATATCAGGAAACGTTTGATAAAGTGGAACAGATATTAGGAGATGCAGAACCAACAGATAAACCGGATGACTCAGCGGGAACAGTGTGGATGTCAGATGAGTTAAATGAAAGTAATGGTTTGGAAAAAGAGTATTTATCACATGATTTCTTGTATGATAAAGAGGGAAATATTCTTATAGGATATAATGTGCCTGAAAAATGTTATCTTTCCGGAAAGGAAAATCTGGATAAAATATCATATAAGCATTATTTTGAAGAAGAGGAAGAGATTTATATTACAACAGATGTAAATAGTTATGCCTGGTCAAATGCTGAAGAAAGTGCAAAACGGCATGCTGCTGCCGGATTTTCAAAAATTATTAATGAAGGTTCGATAAAAGTGGGAGATGAGACATTTTACTATTATACATATTCTGTTATGAAAAGTTCTAAGAAACAGAAAAAATATATTTATTATTTTGAAGCCTATGCGGATTTGGAGGATGGTGAGATGTATTCCATCAGTGCATTTGCCAATGATAACAAAAAAGCTATGGATGTTGAATTTTATAAGGATTTTATGGAAATTACCAGATACTAATATGCGGAAAAATCAGTAATGCGACCAATGGTTGACGATTTGCAACTAAATATAGCTTGATGAATTGAGGCTGAATAGTGTATGAATGTATGTGAAATAAATGCTCTGTCCGTTCCTGTCAGAATATCTGATAGAAACAGCAACTGGCTGGGCGTTGTTTCACATACATTATTTTTTAAGGAGAAAGATAGAAAATGAGAAGAATGAAAAAATTTGCAACATCGATAGTATTGGTTGGCATTATGTGTGGACTTGCTGCATGTGGCAACGAAGATAAGGAAGTAACTACAAAGGCAACTACAGAAGCTACAACGGTTGAAATCAGCGAAGCGACGGAAGAAAAATCAGAGACAGAAACAACGGAAGCAACAACAACCGAAACAAAAGCAACGGAAGAAGAAACGTCTGAAGAGAAGACAGCAGACGCAGGAAAAGCACAGCCGAAAAAGACAGATATTAATTTCTCGACAGATGACTGGAAATCTTTGGAATTTGCATTAGATGGCAAAGTCTATACATGGCCGTTGACTTTAGCAGATGTTGAAGGCGCGGGCTTTAAGCTGGATGATGATTATAAAAGCGAAACACTGGAAAGTAACAGATATACAACAAGTGTAAGCGTGGAGAGTGAAGCCGGAGAACGTTTTTATATACGTTTTAAGAATTTTACTGATAAGGATAAAAACCTGGTAGACTGTGACCTCTATGGATTTGGTTTTGAGGTTGACGATTATTATGATGTGAATCCGGATGTAACCTTATGTAATGGGGTAACCTTTGGTATGTCAGTAGATGAAGTAAAAGCAATTATGGGAGAGCCGGATTATTATTATGAAAGCGAAGATAGTGAAATTGACCGTAAGGAAATGGATTATTATGTAACAGGAAAATCCTATGATAGTACAATTGACCTTTCGTTTACAGACGGAAAGCTGGATGAAATTGATATTGTAAATGCAGAATAATTGAAAGACGGAAATGCTGTGAATATAGATAAGCAGTCGCTCAATGATAAATCATAAAAGCGGCTGCTTATCTTTTTTTATAAAATCATTATTTAATTATTAAACAGATTACTTTGTTACAAAATCAGCATATGCTGTTGGCAGACCATGCTCTGTAGGGTCAAGACCTTTGATTTCTTCTTCCTCAGAAACTCTAAGACCAATCGTTTTCTTAATGAATAAGAATACAAGTGTAATTGTGATTGCTGTCCAGGCTGCAACTGCTGCAAAGCCGATTAGCTGTAAACCAAGCTGATGGAAACCACCGCCGTAGAACAATCCCTTTATGCTGTCATTTCCTGGAACGGATGTCGTTGAGAACAGACCAACAGCAATAGTACCCCAAATACCATTGAGACAATGTACTGCAACAGCACCAACAGGATCATCCACATGTATTACATGGTCGCAGAACCAAACGCCAAATACGACAAGTAAACCAGATACAGCACCGATAAAGAATGCACCCATTGCATCAACTGTGTCACAAGGAGCTGTTACACCTACAAGACCTGCAAGCGATGCATTCAGACACATGGATACATCAGGCTTACCATATTTAATCCATGTAAAGCACATACAAACTACTGTGGCAATTGCAGGAGCTATGGTTGTTGCAACGAAGATGCTGCCTAACTGTTCAAGGGATGTAGCGGCAGCGCCGTTGAATCCGTACCAACCGAGCCAGAGAATAAATACACCAAGTGCACCAATAGGAAGGTTGTGTCCTGGGAATGTTCTTACTTTAATGACCTTTCCACTTTCATCCTTTTTGAACTTGCCAATACGAGGTCCGAGCATCGCAGCACCGATTAAAGCGGATATACCACCGACCATATGTATCGCGCAGGAACCTGCAAAATCATGGAAGCCAAGCTGTGAAAGCCATCCGCCGCCCCATATCCAGTGTGCTTCAATAGGATATATAAATAACGATATTAATCCTGAGTATACACAATAGGATGAGAATTTTGTTCGTTCAGCCATAGCGCCTGATACGATGGTAGCTGTTGTTGCGCAGAATACAAGGTTGAAAACGAAGTTTGACCAATCAAAATTGGCATAATTTGTGATTAAGTCAAAATTTGGTTTTCCAATGAAACCGCCCATGCAATCTTCACCTAACAGTAATGAAAATCCTAAAAACATAAATGTAACAGTACCGATACAAAAGTCCATCAAGTTTTTCATGATGATGTTACCTGCATTTTTTGCTCTGGTAAAACCTGTTTCTACCATTGCAAATCCGGCTTGCATCCAAAAAACTAATGCGGCTCCTATCAGGAACCATACTCCAAAAATTAATTTGCTTGTCTCTTCCATAATAACTCCACCTTTCTATCGCCAAGCAACCCAAAAAAATAAGACCTGCTTTATCAGCTTATGCTGAAAAACACGTCTTTGTGTATATGGGCTATTCAAATTTGTGTTGAGTATAAGGCTATAAGGTGATAAAATATTGAATAAATCGGACATGAAGCGATAAACCTAACAAAATTAGGAATAGACTTAAAAAAATAAAAAAGAAAACCGGAAGGACTTAATAAAATTATGGGGAAAGATACAGAAAATCAGCAAATTATGTTTAAGCTTTTTGGAAATGACTATTTTGAGGATTGCAGCTATATGAAAGTGGGTGTGAAATATCCATTTATGTATTATGAAGGAAATGCAGAAGGTGAAATAACACTCTGTCCTCAGAATAATCCGGCGGTCATTTTTATAGAAGCGGATAAAGATAAAAGGTTTGTAATAGACAGCAGGCTGATAACTAAAGCCGGATGTCTTTATGGGGAAAGGATAAAATTTTTCGGATTTCAGTTTGACGATACGGTCTGTATGAAGCAGGGGATAGCGGCAGAAGATATTCTGATAAATCCTAATAAGGCGCTGACGGAACTGTTTCAAACAAGCGCATACAAAGAAAGACAGGTATATGTATATCGCTATATAAGAAAATGCGGATGTCTTAATTTGGCGGAAAGGATACCCTATCATATTCTAAGGGATATAAAAGCGTCGCATGGAAAGCTGAAGGTGTATGAAATCGCCGACAAATACGAATATTCAGAGCGCCATATAAACAGACTTTTTCACAGTACATTTGGCTGTGGACCGAAGACATATGGAAGAATACAGAGAATATATGAAACGGTTATTCGGATGTGCGAGGCTTCCCATGAAGATATAAACGCATATATGGAAGGCTTTGGATATTCTGACCAAGCACATTTTCAAAGGGAGTTTAAATGGTATATGGGGATGACGCCGAAACAATTTATTAAAAAAACAGGAAAGAGCAATCATTGATAGAAATGTATTTTCAGATAAAGAAAAAGATGGCTGCATGCAGCCATCTCTCTCTAAAAACAGTAGTTTTATTATATAGCGGATTCTCCGCGTTCGCCTGTTCTGATACGAACAACATCAGCAACATCATATATAAATATTTTTCCATCTCCGAATTTACCGGTGGATATTTTTTCACATACAGTCGTAACGATTTTTTCAGCAACATCATCAGCGGCGATTGTTTCAATCTTAATTTTAGGAATAAGATTTACGACATATTCACTGCCTCTATATGTTGTTTTATAACCCTTCTGGTTACCATAACCCATAATATTAGATACCATAGCACCTGTTGATTCACATTCATCTAAAATCGTTTTTACATCATCAAGTTTTTCTGAACGAATTACAATTTCAAGCTTTTTCATAATGACAGCCCTCCTAAAATATTTTTGAACTGATTTAATCGTTAATCAAATTATAGCATAGTGGTATTTTGAATTCTAGCAAATTTGGGAAATGATGAATTTTATAAAAAATTGTTAAGAGAAACAAAGGAAATGGTAAAGAAGATGGATAGCTTTACTTTATTTTATTAAGCGAATGGTTTTTTGTTATGGTAAAAAACATAATGGTAAAAGGTTTTCCGATTGCCTGTCTTGAATGAAGGAATAAAGAGGGGTATAATCTAAATGAAATTTGTGATACATTTATTTCATATTTTATGAGCTTGGAGGGAACTGAGATTGAAACTAAATCATATAAAAGAAGAAACAAAAGAAGTTATGCTTGAGGTTTTGAAACTTTCAAGGATTAAGGACGGCGGGTTGCTTGTTTTAGGATGTTCCTCAAGTGCAGTTTTAGGCGAGCATCTGGGAACACATTCAAGCTTTGAGATTGCAGAAGCCGTTTATTCAGGTGTTAAAGAAAGCCTGAAGGATAGAGATATTTCACTTGCCGTTCAGTGCTGCGAGCATTTAAACAGAGCAATTGTAATAGAAAAAGAGGATGCGGATAAATATGGATTTGAAGAAGTCAATGTTGTGCCGCAGCTTAAGGCAGGTGGTTCTTTTGCTACAACCTATTATAGAGACTGTAAGAATCCGGTTGTTGTAGAAAATATAAAGGCGATGGCAGACGCAGGCGTGGATATAGGCGGTGTGCTGATTGGCATGCATGTAAAGCCTGTTGTCGTTCCGCTCCATTTAGATAAAAACAGGATTGGAGAAGGGGTTGTTATAGCCGCCAGACGAAGAGCGAAGTATGTAGGCGGAGAACGTGCAGCGTATAATCCTGATTTGGAATAAGAAAAATAAGGTAGTAGTATTTTGACATCATTATGTGTTATACTGTGGGAAGAAATAAAAAGTGATATACATATGGAGGTAATTTATGTCTGATATAATAGACAATGTAGAAGATAAAGACGAAGACAAGGATGATTATGAAAAATACTGTTATTTATGCAGAAGACCTGAAAGCATTACCGGCAAGCTTGTCAGTATGCCGGGGGGCATCAGTGTATGTCCGGACTGTATGCAGAAGACTTTTGACAGCTTTAACAATTCAGGAATGGGCGGGATGCAGTTTGTTGATCTTTCCAATATACCATTTGGGAATATTGATATGTCTAAATTTGCAGCACAAAATGATATTCCAAAATCACAGAAGGTAAAAAAGAAAGCGGCAAAACCCAAAAAGGAAGAACCGGAGCTTTCGTTAAGTACGATTCCGGCACCGCATAAGATAAAAGCGATGCTTGATGAATACGTTATAGGGCAGGAATATGCAAAAAAGGTTATGGCAGTAGCCGTTTATAATCACTATAAGAGAGTGTTGACGGATACGATGGATGATATCGAGATAGAAAAGTCGAATATGCTTATGGTAGGCCCTACAGGATGCGGAAAAACCTATCTTGTTAAAACCATTGCAAAGCTTCTGAATGTTCCGCTTGCGATAACAGACGCGACTACACTTACAGAAGCCGGCTATATCGGAGATGATGTAGAAAGCGTTCTTTCAAAGCTTCTGGCAGTAGCCGGAAATGATGTGGAGAAGGCAGAACGCGGTATTGTCTTTATTGATGAGATTGATAAGATTGCTAAGAAACAAAGCTCGAACAGCAGGGATGTCAGTGGGGAATCTGTCCAGCAGGGATTGCTGAAGCTGCTTGAGGGTGCGGAAGTAGAAGTGCCTGTAGGCTCGGGAAGTAAGAATGCGATGGTTCCGCTTACGACCATCAATACAAGAAATATATTGTTTATATGCGGCGGTGCATTTCCGGATATTGAAAATATTATCAAAGCAAGAATTAATAAGCAGGCTTCTATCGGCTTCAGAGCAGATTTAAAAGATAAATATGATGATGAACCGAATCTGCTTCGTGAGCTGACAAATGATGATTTGAGAGAATTTGGTATGATACCTGAATTTTTAGGAAGATTACCGGTACTTTTTACACTGGATGCACTTGATAAAGATATGTATATCAAAATTTTAAAAGAACCGAAAAATGCAATCCTAAAGCAGTATAAGAAACTGCTTGCCCTGGATGAGGTGGACCTCAGATTTGATGATACTGCATATGAGGCAATTGCAGAAGAGGCATCAAAGAAAAAAACAGGCGCAAGAGCATTAAGGGCAATCATTGAGAAGTTTATGCTTGATATTATGTATCAGATACCAAGAGATGACAGTATCGGCAGAGTAACCATAACCGGAGATTATATAAAAGGAAAGGGCAGTCCGATTATAGAACTTCGCGGAGTCGGCGCGCTTGAAGCAAGTGCTACAGAAGTAATTGAAAAAAATTAATGTGACGCAATTTCTACTTGATAAAAAATTATCATTATGATAAACTAAGGAAAGTTTCTTAAGGGAGTAGTCAACATACGTTTGTATGTTGTAATATCAACATAATGATGCATATGCATCTGGTATTACTGTAGATGATGAGACTTTTGGACAGTATTCATACTGTCTTAAAGTCTCTTTTTTTGAGTTCAGATTTTTGATGTAAGGGAGATTTTTTTATGAGTATTGCAGAGCTTTTTATTTTGGCGGTTGGTTTATCTATGGATGCATTTGCAGTATCCGTATGTAAAGGGTTGTCGTTAGGAAAGATAAAATTGAAACATATGCTGACAGCAGGCTTATGGTTTGGTAGTTTTCAGGCGCTTATGCCGATGGCGGGATACTTTCTGGGAACTTTTTTTGCAGAGCTTGTAGTAAAATATTCTCATTGGATTGCATTTATACTGCTTTTATTAATCGGTGGTAATATGATAAAGGAGTCGTTTAGCAAATCAGAAGAAGTGAGCGGGAGTATGTCGGTTAAAGTGATGCTGATGCTTGCTGTTGCAACCAGTATTGATGCGCTTGCAGTAGGCGTTTCTTTTGCATTTCTTAAAGTAAATATCATGTGGGCTGTATTGTTTATCGGTGGTATCACTTTTCTTGTTTCGGCTGCCGGAATAAAGGCAGGAAGTATATTCGGCTCAAAGTATAAGTCGAAGGCAGAACTTACAGGCGGGATTATTTTGATACTAATTGGGATAAAAATAGTATTGGACGGACTTGGAATTTTATGAATAGTTAATATTTGAAAAGCTTGATATAAGGTAAAAAAGCTGATATGCTTTTTGAAAAGCAAAAAAATAAGAGAGGAATAAAGAATGTTTAAAATGAATTTAAAGGCGAAATGTAAGAAATTAGTTGCTGCTGTGACATGTACAGCGATGTTGTTTTCATTTACGGCATGCAGCTCACATCTGTTTGGCGGCGGAGATGCGGATTCTTCTGACAAATATACGGATGTACAGAAGAAGTTTGAAGAATATCTGGATGCTTACTATAAAGATTGTGTTACAGATGATACCCTGTCGTATAATTATTCGATAAAGGATGGGGCTTCAATGGGGGTTGAAGAACCGGAAGTTTCCCTTGGCGATTTTGATATGTCAGATGAGGGAATTGCAGAAGATAAAGCCGAATTTGATAAATTCTTTAATGACCTGAAAGCATTTGATAAAAAGAAACTGACAGAAAACCAGCAGCTTACTTATGATGTGCTGTATGAGTATTTTGAAACGGAGGAATTGTCCTACCAGAATATCTATCTGTATGAGCCGTTTTCGCCGATGAGGGGTGTGCAGGCAAATCTGTCGACAAATTTTACGGATTACAGATTTGATGATAAGGGAGATGTAGAACGATATATCCAGCTCATTAATATGACAAGGGACTATTTTGGAAAATGTATTGAATTTGAAAAAACAAAATCTGAAAAAGGATATTTTATGAGCGATGCTGTTTGCGATAAAGTAATAGAGCAGTGTAATGATTTTATAAAGGATAAAGAAAATCATTTTATGATTTCTGTGTTTGATGCAAATATTGATAAACTTGAATTTCTTACAGAGGATGAAAAGGAAACATTTAAGAAACAAAACAAAGAAGCTGTTCTGAATAACCTGATACCGGCATATGAGGATACAAAGAAATGCATGGAGTCACTGAAAGGAACCGGAAAAAATGCAGAAGGCGTATGTAAGTATGAGGGCGGAAAAGATTATTATTCATATTTGTTAAAACATTATGCAGGAACTTCAAAGACGCCTGAAGAAGTAATTAAGATGCTTGAAACAGAATACCAGTCATTGATGACGGAGATGTATATGGCGCTGATGGAGGATATGGATGCATATGAGTATTTTTCATCAAATTATGACAGTTTATTTGCAGCAGCAGATAGTATGTCAGCAACAGAAGTGATAGATAAGCTGATGGAGGTAGCGACAGAGCATTATCCTGCTTTTGAAAAGATACAGTATAAAGCGGATTATCTGGATAAGAGCCTTGAAACGATTATGGATAATACGCTGGCTTATTATATGTCGCCGGCATATGATGACCAGAATAATAATCTGATTCGTGTCAATGGACTTCATCCGGATGGCATGTGGACAACACTTGCACACGAAGGATATCCGGGACATATGCTTCAGAATGCATATTTTATGTCTACGAACCCTGAGCCGGTAAGAACATTACACAACTTTCTGGGATATATGGAAGGCTGGGCGATGTATGCATGTTATGATGCTGTAGACTATTATGAATTTGATGAGGATGCTAAGCCATATGCAAAGACATTATCTACGGTATATAGAATTAACGATGAAATCAGTTATCTTGTAATGGGAAGAATCGACCTCGGTATTAATTACGAAGGATGGTCACTTCAGGATACAAGTGATTATATGAACGAGAATGGCTTTAACGGAGAAGCTGCGGAAGAATTATACTACACAATGGTTGGTGACCCGGCAGTATACCAGAGTTATTCAACGGGTTATTATGAGCTTAAAGAGCTTCACGATTATGCAGAGAAGAAGCTTGGCGCGAACTTTGATGTAAAAGAATTTAATACTGTTATACTTAAGACAGGACCATGTCAATACGATATATTGAAAGAACAGATAGATAAATATATAGACGATGCATCAAAATAATCATTTGTAATGATTGATTGGATTTGTACAAACGGGAGGAATGTGATAAAAACATGCCTCCCGTATTTTTTGCGAAAATATCAAAATATTTTGGAATGTTGCCATGTCATACTGCATATATATTATGGATGCCTGACTGATTGTGAAACTGATATGGATTGTTCAGAGGTTATAACAAGCGAAGAATATGTAGATTATATAGTAGAATACAACGGAGACATCAATTCCCTCAGAGAATATTATGCGGATAATTGCCTTAATTTTATCAATACAAGATATGCCATCGCATACAGAAGAAAGCCTGATGATTATATGGAGATTTTTTCCAGGCTGGCGTATAATTTATTCCCTAAACTATATGGACTGATGGATACAAGCAGTATGGAAACGACAGGTGTTATCAATGTACAAAGGGAAAATATTCTTGGACTTACAGGAAGGAATACAATTATCGGTATTGTTGATACCGGTATTGATATAAGCAGTAGTCTGTTTAGAACAAGTACGGGGGAAACAAGAATACTTGCGGCATGGGACCAGTCGGCAGAGTATACTGGTACGGCCAGATACAACTATGGGAGGGAGTATAGTAAGGAGGAGATACAGGCTGCCATAGAAAATGGAGAACGGATACTTCGGGATAATACGGGACATGGGACATTTCTGACAGGGATTGCGGCAGGTGGCAGAAGTGATGAATTTACAGGGGCTGCACCTGAGGCGGCGCTTGTTGTCGTGAAACTGAAAGAGGCAAAACAGAATATCAGAAGCCTATATGGAGTTCCGAACGATGTGGAAGCCTATGCAGAAAATGATATCATGTTAGGAATAGCTTATATCATGCAGATTGTATATCAATATAAAGCGCAGGTTTCAATTCTGATAGGACTGGGAACCAATAGCGGAAGCCATTCCAGTTCAAGTGCGCTGGAATCTTATATCAATACACTTGGCATCCTGCCTGGTATAGCGATTTCTGTAGGAGCAGGAAATGAAGGTGTAGCGGGACATCATTTCGCCGGATTGGTGGAGGAAAATGAAAGCTATGATATTATTGAAATTAATGTAAGTAATAATGATAGTTTTACGCTGGAGATATGGGGGCAGGTGCCTAATATATATTCTGTTGCAATTGAGATTCCGGGTGGAGAATACATAGAGAGAATACCGCCGCGTTTTGACAGAAGTGAAAGGATAAGGCCTATCTTTGGCGGAGGTGAAATCTATGTGGATTATTTTCTTGTTGAAGACAGTTCGGGACAGGAGCTTATCATGATGCGTTTTTTTGCGCCCGCGAACGGACTTTGGCGTATAAGAGTATATTCGGTGGGAGATACGGAAAAACGATATGATGCATGGCTTCCAATAACGGACTTTTTATCATATGAAACGCGTTTTGTAAGACCTTCGCCTGATATGACGCTGACAAATCCGGCTACCGCTGAGACCGTAATATGTGTAGGCGCATATAATCATGTAAATGGAGGAATTTATCTTGAAAGTAGCAGAGGATATACAATGGATAACAGGATAAAGCCTGATTTGGTTGCTCCTGGTGTCGATGTGTATGGCCCGGGCAGATTCAATGATTTTATCAGGACGAGTGGAACATCTGTTGCGGCGGCACATGCTGCAGGCTGTGCTTCATTGATGCTGCAATGGGCAAGAGAAAGAGGTGTTCAGAATTATATCAATGGAAATCAAATCAGACGTTATCTTATCAGGGGAGCAGACAGACCGGGTATTGTGAATGGATTATTAGATGTAAAGGCATATCCGAACAGAGAATGGGGCTGGGGGATTCTTGATATCTATGAAACATTTAATATATTCAGGAATGTCTGATGCGGAATGGTTATAAAAAATTTGAAAAATGTAAAAAAACTATTGACAAACGATGAAGCATAGACTAAAATAGGCAACATAAAACACATTAGTCCTATATAATTACTAGGAAAATAGAAAGGAAAAGGCAATATGAAAGTTAAAAGTATGATGAATAATATGATATGTTTTTGTATGGCTGTATATAATCATATAGCTTATTTTCATATGTCTTGTGCGCCCAGGTAGATATAGCGATATTTTCAAACAGGTGTCATGAGTGTATGACACCTGTTTTTTAGTGTATATAGTATATGAAAGAGAGAAAAACATATGTCAGAAATTGTAATTGAGCATGTATCAAAAGCATTTAAAACAAAAGATGGAATTGTAAATGCGTTAAATGATGTAAATATTGAAATTGATGCCGGAGATATATTTGGGATTATTGGGATGTCGGGAGCCGGAAAAAGTACATTGGTACGATGTATGAACTTTCTTGAGACACCAACAGAAGGAAAAGTCATTGTACAGGGATTGGAACTTGGAACGCTTTCAGGAAAAAGACTTCGGAAGCAGCGGGAACAGATGGGAATGATATTCCAGCATTTTAATCTGCTTATGCAGAAAACGGTGTTGGAAAATGTATGTTTTCCGCTTTACATAAAGAAGATGTCGCGGGGGGAGGCAAGAAAGAAGGCGCTTGAATTACTTGAAATCGTTGGAATTTCAGATAAAGCGAAGGCATATCCGGCACAGCTTTCGGGCGGGCAGAAGCAGAGAGTCGCAATCGCGAGGGCATTAGCATCTGACCCTAAAATATTATTATGTGATGAAGCAACAAGTGCACTGGACCCGCAGACAACATCTGCCATATTGAAACTGCTGAAGGATATAAATGATAGATTTGGAATAACAATTGTTATGATAACCCATCAGATGTCGGTTGTACGGGAGATATGTAATAAAGTAGCAATTATGAAAGAGGGGCAGGTTGTGGAAAAGGGATGTACAGTGGATATATTTAATCATCCATCGTCAAAAGTTACGCGCGAATTGCTCCACGATGATGTTGAGACCGATTCAGCTCAGATGATAGCAAGGCTGCAAAAGGAGATTCAAGGCGGTGAGAAAATCCGTATAGTATATTCTGAAAATTCCGCTTTTGAACCTGTCGTTGCGAACCTTATATTGCAGTACGGAGAGCCTGTGAATATTCTGAAGGCTGATACAAAAAACGTAGGCGGCATTGCAAAGGGGGAGATGATTTTAGAGTTTATGAAAGATTCTGAGAATGTTGAAGCAATGAAAAATCAGCTTAAGGCCAGTGGGTTGGAAATAGAAACATATAATTACGATGCAGATAAGGAGGACAAATAGTATGTGGACAAAAGAAGTCATCAATATGATAGAAATGGGAATATTAGAAACGGTTTATATGACGCTTGTTGCAACATTTGCAGGTTATATATTAGGTCTTCCGATGGGGGTTTTGCTCTGTGTATCAGATAAAGGCGGTTTAAAGCCAAATGCTGTTTTATATAAGGTGCTTGACATCATTGCGAATATCGTAAGAAGTGTTCCGTTTTTGATATTATTGATTTTACTGATACCATTTACAAGAGTCGTTGTGGGGAAAAGCTATGGTTCATCAGCAACCATTGTACCGCTCGTTGTTGCCGCTGTGCCTTTTATTGCGAGAATGGTGGAATCATCATTAAAAGAAGTGGATTCCGGTGTCGTTGAAGCGGCAAAATCTATGGGGGCAGGCAACCTGCGTATTATCATTAAGGTTCTTCTTGTTGAAGCAAGAACATCATTGATAACAGGCGTAACCATAGCAATCGGAACAATTCTGGGTTATTCGGCTATGGCAGGTACCGTTGGCGGCGGCGGGCTGGGCGATATAGCAGTTCGTTATGGATACTACCGGTATCAGTCGGATATTATGATGGTTACGGTTATATTACTGATTGTTTTAGTACAGTTATTTCAATCAACAGGAATGTTGGTAGCAAATAAATTAGATAAGAGAAAAAAATAAAAGAAAGAAGGAAAAAGGAAATGAGAAAAAACTTAAAAAAATTATTGGCACTTGCAGTTACAGGTACATTTTTAGTAGGAGCATTAGCAGGCTGCGGAAATGCTTCTGATGATAAAACAACAACTGCAACAACTGCGGAGCAGACGACAGAAGGCGACACAGCAGGTGGTGATGACGTATCGACAGAAGCTGCAAACGATGGCGAGCTTAAGGAAATTACAATCGCGGCATCCGCTACGCCACATGCGGAGATTCTTGAACAGGCAAAGGCGGCTTTAAAGGAAAAGGGATATGATTTAAAGATTACGGTATTTGATGATTATGTACAACCGAATCTTGTAGTAGAAAGCGGTGAGTTTGATGCAAACTATATACAACATCTGCCATACCTGAATAACTTCAATGAAGAAAATGGTACGCATATCGTATCAGTAGGTGAAATTCATTATGAGCCATTTGGCATTTATCCGGGTACAAAGAAGAGTCTTGAAGATATTGCAGACGGTGATGAAATCGCTGTTCCAAATGACACTACGAATGAAGCGCGTGCATTACTGTTATTGCAGGATAACGGCATTATTACACTAAAGGATGGCGCAGGGCTTACAGCGACAGTAAACGATATCCAGGACAACCCGCATAATGTGAAAATTATAGAGCTTGAAGCTGCCCAGGTCGCAAGAGTTGCAGGTGAAACACCATATGTCGTTCTGAATGGAAACTATGCACTTGAAGCGGGATTTTCAGTAGGAAAAGATGCGCTGGCATATGAAAAATCAGATTCAGAGGCAGCCAAAACATATGTCAATATCATTGCTGTCAAGGAAGGCAATGAAAACAATGAAGGTATTCAGGCGCTTGTTGATATATTGAAGTCAGATGAAATTAAGAAATATATCAATGATACATATGATGGTGCAGTCATTCCGTTTGAATAAAAAACAGATGAAATTTTCCAATACTCTAAATAAAAATAAATAATTAACTCATAAAAGACAGTAATGGACTTTGTTCGTTACTGTCTATTGTTATATTGGGAAAAAAATGATATATTTATTTTGTAGAAAACCTTAAATCAAAAAACGGAGGAGTAAATATTATGTATATTACATGTTTGGATTTGGAAGGCGTATTAGTACCTGAGATTTGGATTGCATTTGCAGAGGCAAGCGGAATACCGGAACTTAAGAGAACAACAAGAGATGAACCGGATTATGATAAGCTTATGAACTGGAGACTTGGCATATTAAAGGAGCATGGACTTGGACTGAAAGAAATTCAGGAAACAATCGCAAAGATTGAACCGATTCCGGGAGCAAAAGAATTCCTTGACGAGCTTCGTTCCATCTGTCAGGTCATTATAATCAGTGATACATTTTCACAGTTTGCAGGCCCTCTTATGAAGAAGCTCGGCTATCCTACTATTTTCTGTAATGAACTGGTCGTTGCAGATGACGGAGAGATAACAGGTTTTAAAATGCGTTGTGAACAGTCAAAGCTTACTACAGTTAAGGCATTACAGTCCATTGGTTACGATACGATTGCAAGCGGAGACAGTCATAACGACCTTGGAATGATATACGCAAGTAAAGCAGGCTTCCTTTTTAAGAGTACAGACCAGATTAAAGCGGATAATCCTGAACTTTTGGCATTTGATACATACGATGAGCTTATGGCAGCAATCAAGAAGGCTATGGATTAATACGGGGAAAAAAGATGAGATATAAGAGTGTAAATGAACCGGATAGCATAGAACTTCATGATGCTGTAATTAAAACGTTTGAAATGTCTCAGCAGAATGATGTGCTTACGCTGCTCGTGGAAGGCGCTGTTGTTCAATCCGGAAATTCGCAGAATGAATTCTATACAGACAAGTATTCGGACCAGATGCAGATACGTTTTGTGAATCCTGTGATAGAGGCGGTTCTTTTGGAAGGGCATAAATATTATGATGCAAATGACAGACTGATAGAGCAGGTTCCTGACCAGGTGCTGCTGCCTGAAGAATATGGCAGGGTTATGAAGCAGTTTAATGCGTGTTACATATTTTATGCAGGTACACCTAAGGAAAAAGTTGTTCAGAATTATACAGGGCAGGATATGCGGACACTGGCAGAGGATATGAAGTGTTATCAGATGATTATTGATGTAGAAGACGAGTCTTATGTAATCAGCTTTTATTATGAAAAAGTGATTGCGGAGTGGGAACATTTTCTGAATAAAGCGAACGTATGAAACGGGTATACGGACGGATATGGATATTGGCAGAAAATATAGAAAGAGAATGCAACTGAAATGTACATTTTTTGCAACTACAGATGCTTGACAAAGTTGAAATATAATTGTATACATTAAGAGGTGATATAAATGGCAAAAAGGATTAAACAATATATTGCTTATATAGATTCTTTATTGCAGCGTGATAATCTTAATTTTAAAGAAGAAATTGAGAAACATTTAAAGCAGATGGAATTTTTTATGCATGAAAGACTGATACATCTGATTGTAATGTGTCTTTTTGCGATAGCAACAGTAATTACCTGCCTTGTTTTTGTTGTCAGTGAACAGATAACCGTACTGTTACTGGCGATAGCGCTTATGGTACTTTTAGTTCCATATATAAAACATTATTACCTTCTTGAGAATAGTGTACAATATATGTATAAACAGTATGATAAAATGTTGGAAAAGGCAGGAATGGAGGCTTTTAAGGTTTCGGATTAGAAAAGAGCAGTATTGTTATTATTAAGGAGGCAGTATGTTTAATCTTGTAATGGGAGTAATCATGGTAGGAGTAGGATGCCTGTGCCTGGTCTGGGCATTTTTTAGTAAAGTGATGGCGGTACAGATTTTCTTCGGCTGTTCCATGATGATATTTGGAATCGTAGAGATTATAAGGTCAAGGGCCATAAGAAAACGAAAAAAAGAAGCGAAGAACAGGGAATTTGATGCTTATATGATGATGGCGAAAGAGATGGGTGTTGTGGTAAATCCTGTTACAGGAGAAATTATATCCAAAAAAGAATCTGCAGAAGGAGGTGAGAAAGAGGATGTATAGAAACGTGGGAAGTGGTCTTAAGCTTTTGTTTATTGCTCAGATTGTTTCAATTATAGCAGCAGTATTTTCTTTAGTTCCTGTTTTAGGCTTTTTACTGGCATTAGCCAGTGGTGTTTTAAACTTTATGGGTTTATGGCAGGCTGCAAAGGATGAACAGGGCTATCAGACAGCAATGATTATTACCATTGTGAATGTTGTACTTGCATTACTTACGTCAATTCCGATTTTTGGAAAGATTATAAAGATTGTAAGAAGTATTCTTTCATTGATTATTCTTTATTATGTATGTAATACTACAGCAAACCTGCTTCGTAATGTAGGACGTGCTGATATCGCAGCGCAGGCTGTTCTGTATGGACTATCAATCTGACATGTACGATTATATCAGTAATACTTACTATATTAATGTTTATACCATTTATTAATATACTTGCAGTTCTGGGCGCGATTGTTGTTGCAGTCGTTCAGATTATTGCTTATATCAAGTATCTGATTTTCTTAAATGCGAGCGGTACTATTTTTTCATCAGCATACTAAGAAGCTTTGGTAATGTATATGGCGGTAAGCGATTGATGCTTACCGCCATATTGATTGATTGATTTTTTATTATAAGGTTGAAAAATCAAATTCAGAAAAATTTTTACCGTTATCGTCTGAACGATATACTTTACCGTCTTTTGAATCGAGATAGAAGTCACCGACCTTGGAATTGTCGGCTAAAGATTTATCGTGAAGTTCAAAATGATATCCTTGTTTACCGGAGGTATATTCAGTTAAATCTTTATCATTATTGCGAACCTCATAGTTGCTGTTGTTTGCAGGAAGCTGCTTCATAAAATGGTCGTAAGCGTCATCGTATGTTTCAAATCCGCTTGCAATGGCATCACCGACTTCATTTGCAGCTTTATCAACAACATCTCCGGCATCATCTATCGCATCCCCTACAGCATTTCCAATTCCATTACCATTCGTATTACCATTGCTGTTCGTATTGCCATTGGTATCATTGTTGTTATTGTTGCCGTTGGTATTACCATTGGTATTACCGTTGTTGTCATTATTGTCGCCATTGCCATTTTGCGTGGTTGCTGTAGAACTTGCACCTTCTGTAGTTGTGTTTGAATTTGTTTTGTTGTTATTATTGTCGCCACATGCTGTGAGTGAACATATCATAACAATGCAAAGACATAAAGTAACTATTTTTTTCATAACATTATCTCCTTATATAAAATTTTATTATAGCTTATTGCAAACAAATGATATGGCATATAAGAGTTTTGCAATCAGCTAAATTTTATAAAATTATTATGGATAGATATTCATATAAATATTCATATAATAAAAATTTTAAAATATATTATAATAATGACAAGAAAGGTATGTTTTCATGAAACAAAAAGATTTTGTTACCGAAAGCAGTAAGATATTGGAAAGGTACTGGCAGATAATCGTAATCGTTGTAGCGGCACTTGTATTTTTCTTCTTTATTGGGTATTACATAATCAGTCATGGAAAATGGGATTTTTATATGGATATGAAAGACGCACAGGTGAAAGAAGTGACTGCGGATGCAGACGCTGAAGTGAAAAAAGTAAAAAGGGCATATCTTACCTTTGATGACGGGCCATCGAAGAATACGATGGAATTACTCGATGTTCTTGATGAATGTGATGTAAAGGCTACATTCTTTGTAATAGGAAGAGAAGAAGAATATTATGATTGTTATAGAGCAATTGTAGACAGGGGACATGTGCTTGCGATTCATTCCTATACACATGATTATAGCCGGATTTATAGTTCAAAGGACAATTTTGCAAATGATATTGAGGAATTAAGAAAATTATTGTATGATGTAACAGGAGTGAATCCTATTTATTACAGGTTTCCGGGAGGAAGTTCAAATACGATATCAAAAATTTCCATGAGTGAGCTTGTAGATTATATCAAGGAGCAGGGACTGATATATTTTGACTGGAATGCATTGAATAATGATGCTGTTTCGGATGGACTGACGCCGCAGCAATTGGTAGATAATATTATGAAGGATGCAGTAAAGAATGATGATGTTGTCATTTTGATGCATGATTTAGATGGCAGGCATGCAACGATAGAGTCGATTCCATTGCTTGTGGATACTTTGAGAAAAGCGGGATATGAGCTGCTGCCAATAGATGAGCGTACACCCCTGATAAGACATAAAGTGAACGCGAAATGAAGTTGAGCTTAGTTTTCATGGGGCTACAATATACAAAAATAAAGGTGTTAAAAATGACAAAAGAAGAAGCTTATAATTATATAGAAGAAATCAATAAGGCGGGAAGTGTGCTTGGGCTTGACAGTATGTATGAATTGCTTTTAAGACTGGATAATCCGCAGGAAAAACTTCATATCGTTCATGTGGCAGGAACAAATGGAAAGGGTTCTGTATGTGCTTTTTTAGAGGAAATATTGCTGGATGCAGGATATCGCGTAGGAAGATATGTATCGCCAACGATATTTTCTTATTTTGAACGCTTTCAGATAAATAAGAGTTATATAAGCGATGAAGATTTTGCGAAAATGCTGGATATCGTAAAACGGGCATCGGATGGGATGGTAGCTGATGGGTATGCAAGACCTACAGCATTTGAGACAGAAACAGCGGTTTCTTTTTTGTATTTTCTTGATAAGAATGTCGATATTGTTCTCCTTGAAACCGGAATGGGAGGTTTAGAGGATGCAACTAATGTCTGTAAAAAACCGCTTTGTACAATCCTTACAAGTATTAGTATGGACCATATGCAATTCCTCGGCGACAGCATATATGATATTCTGAATGCCAAGCTTGGCATTTTGAAACAAAATGTGCCTTGCGTGTCGGATATAATGGAAGAACGCCTAAAAAAAATATGGCTTGATAAATGTGAAGAAATGAAATGTCCTCACATAATGACAGATATAGAACAGATTATTGTGATGGAAAACGATGAGTATGGGATTCAATATACTTATAAAGGAAAAACTTATTTGATATCGATGCTTGGAAAACATCAGATTAATAATAGCATTTTGGCTATAGAAGCTGCTCAGATACTAAGAGAATACGGATATGATTTGGATTATGTGAATGTCAAAAACGGACTTCGTAATACAAATTGGAAAGGACGTTTTCAAAAGTTGTCGGACAGACCGCTGCTGTATGTAGATGGAGCGCATAATGAGGGTGGCTGGAATTCGTTAAAAGATAACATAGAGACATATCTGAAGGGGAAAAAGCTGATATCGGTATGCGGCGTATTAAAGGATAAAGAATATCAGAAGATGCTTCATATCCTTTCACCTTATACAGACTGTTTTATTGCAGTAACGCCGGACAGTCCGCGGGCACTGCCGAAAGAAGTTCTTTTGAAATATGCAGCGGAATGTATAGAAAATACATATGGCTGTGAACTTGACGAAGCGCTTGATAAAGCTTGTGAAATCGCAGAAACATTGGAAAATTCTGCTGTTTTAGTCTATGGCTCTCTGTCGTTTATAGGCCCTGTTATAGAAAAGTATGAAATGAAGGCAGACAGAATAAACGCAATATTCAATAATCATGAATATCGGTCATATATGAAAAGAATAAATGAAAATGAGAAAACACGAAGGTTTTGCTGTCATGGTATGGCGCATTGCCTTGACGTGGCAAGAATTGCTTATATTATCAATCTGGAAGAGGGTTTTGGTATCCCTAAGGATATTCTGTATGCAGCAGCGCTGCTGCATGATATAGGAAGGGCTGATGATGAATATACAGGGAAGAAGCATAATGAAAAAAGCCGTATTTATTGTGAACCGATTTTATATGCGTGCGGTTATCATACAGACGAGGTGAAAATGATAGCAGAAGCAATCGAAAAGCACAATACGGATTGCGACAAACGAACCGGGCTTGTCTATCTGCTTTACAAGGCGGACAAGCTTTCCAGAAATTGCTTTGACTGCGATATGTACCGGGAATGTTATTGGAAAGAGGACATGAAAAATAATAAAATACGTTTTTAAGGAGAAAAAGATGATTATTGGAAGTAAAGATTTTAAAGATAATGAACGCCCGTATATCATGGGGATATTAAATGTAACACCGGATTCATTTTCAGATGGCGGACTTCATAATAAGCTTGATGATGCGCTTTCTCAAACTGAAAGGATGATAAAAGAGGGAGCAGATATTATAGACGTGGGTGGAGAATCGACAAGACCGGGATACACGCTGATACCGGATGAAGAAGAAATCGAAAGAGTCTGCCCTGTTATAGAGGAGATAAAGAAAAGGTTTGATATACCGGTTTCGCTTGATACATACAAATCGAAGGTTGCAGAAGCCGGAATCAAATCAGGGTGTGATTTAATCAATGACATATGGGGATTGAAATGGGACGGCGCTATGGCACAGGTGATTGCAGAATATAATGTTGCATGCTGTCTGATGCATAACAGAAAAAATGCGGATTATGTTCATTTTGTTCAGGAGGTTATAGCAGACCTTGATGAAACGATGGATTTGGCGCAAAAAGCCGGGATAAAAAAAGATAAAATAATGGTAGACCCCGGAATCGGATTTGCAAAAGATTGCAGCCAAAATCTTAAAATGATGAATCATCTGGAACTTTTAAAAAAATGGGATGTTCCGATTTTGCTTGGAACTTCAAGGAAATCCATGATTGGACTTACGCTTGATTTGCCGGTGACGGAACGAGAAGAAGGAACGGTAGCAACATCTGTATTTGGACTTATGAAGGGATGCGGATATTTCAGGGTACATAATGTAAAGGCGAATTACAGAGCATTAAAAATGACATATGCCATGATGAATGCGTAAAATAAACAGCGGCAGCATGAACTGTGATGTGGAGGATATGCGGATGGATAAGATTTTAATTAAAGGACTTGAGATTTTTGCTCATCATGGAGTATTTGAAGAAGAAAATGCACTTGGACAGAAATTTATTATAGACGCAGCGTTATATATGTCAACGAGACAGGCGGGGATATCAGATGATATCATGCAGTCTGTTGATTACGGCAGGGTTTGTTCTGATATAGATAATATGATGTGTGAACAAAATTATAATCTTATCGAGGCCGCAGCAGAGAAAATTGCCTGCGGGATACTGATAAAATATCCAACCGTAACAGCAATTGATTTAACAGTTAAAAAACCGTGGGCTCCTGTTTTGATGCCGATAGAAACCGTTGCAGTTTCTATTTCCAGAAGAAAACATATCGCATATCTTGGACTTGGCTCTAATATGGGAGACAGAGAATCCTATCTTGATTTGGCAATAGACGAATTAAATAAAGATGAATATACAAAAGTGACAAAGGTCTCTGATTTTATTGAAACGAAACCTTATGGAGGTGTTGAACAGGATGACTTTTTAAATGGATGTATCGAAGTAGAAACGCTTTTATCCCCCGAGGAGCTACTGTGTTTAATCAATCACATTGAAAAACAGGCGGGAAGGGAGCGGCTTATTCACTGGGGACCAAGAACACTTGATATCGATATCCTGCTTTATGATGATTTGGTATATGACAGTGAAAATTTGCATATACCGCATAAAGAAATGCATAAGAGAAGCTTTGTATTAGAACCGCTGGTAAGTATAGCCGGTTATAAGCGTCATCCGATTATTGGAAAGACTGTAGAGGAGCTTATGCAGGAACTTCATAACTAGAAAGGAAACAGTTTGATGGAAGAGATAAACAGGCTGGAAGCCGAGATAAAAACATTGACAGAAAAAAGAATTCGTTTGATAGAAGAAACAGCCGATGCTGATTTTTTGAAGGAATTTTCACCGATAGAGAAACTGGATGTAACGGAAGATACCGTTGTCGTATATCAGGGGGTTCCGGGGGCGTACAGCCATCAGGCGATGCATGATTTTTTTGGTAAAGAGATTAAAAATATCAATGTTTCAAGATTTGAAGACGTTATCAATGCAGTAAGACAGCGGAAAGCTGATTATGGCGTACTTCCTATAGAAAATTCCTCGGCAGGATTTGTAAATGGAATTTATGATATGGTAGGAAACAGCAATCTCACAATTGTAGGTGAGGAGGAAGTAAGGGTTGCCCATGTGCTTCTTGGCGTTCCGGGTGCATCATATGAAGATATAAAAGATGTCTATTCTCATCCGCAAGGACTTATGCAATGTAAGGATTTTTTGGAGAGGGCAGGCTTTCGCCAGCATAGTGTGGCAAATACTGCGGTTGGCGCTGTGTATGTAATAGAAAAGGGCGATGTGACAAAAGCAGCGATTGCAAGTGAACTGGCAGCAGAGATTTATGGACTTTCTGTTCTGAAAAAAAATATTGTTAATAATCATAATAATACTACAAGATTTATTATATTAAGCAGAGATAAAATATATGTAAAAAATAGGAAAAATGTAAGTATTCGCTTTTCCTTACCGCATGAAAGTGGTACACTTTATAATATATTAGGTCATATCAATCAGAATGGGATTAATATGACAAGTATTGAATCAAGGCCGCTGAAGGGTAAGAAGTGGGAGTATTCATTTTTTATAACGATGGACGGATGCCTTGAGGAGGCGAATACAATCAATGCACTAAAAGGGATATACAGGGATTCAACAGATTTCAGACTGATTGGAACGTATTAAAGTCAGAGAGGTGGTAATGCTATGGCGGGGAAAACATTTGCAGCGATTGATGTGGGTTCAAACGAAATCTCAATGAAGATATATGAGATAACACCGAAAAAAGGTGCGAAAGCGTTAGATTATGTGAACCGTATTGTTGAGATTGGGAGTGAGACCTATAAAGATGGAAAGATAGGCGAAGATACGATTTATAAAGTATGCGATATTCTCAACAGATTAAAAAAGAAGATGAAAGAATATTGCGTTGAGGATTACAGGGCGTATGCTTCAAGTGCGGTAAGGGAAGCAGAAAATTCAGTGATGGCGCTTGAACGGATTAAGATGAGTACAGGGATAGAAGTGACGGTGTTGAGCAATTCCGAACAGCGTTTTATGAATTATAAAGCATATGCGGCATCCGGAATCAATGAAGAAATAGGGAATAATAAGAATACCGCGCTGCTTGATATCGGTGCAGGAAGTCTTCAGATTTCTATATTTGATAAGACCAATCTTGTGCAGACGCAGAACCTTCCTATCGGTGCAGTCAGAATAAGGGATTATCTGAAACGGTTTGGCTCAGATACTGTTGCACTTGAAAATATTATGGGAGAATATGTTTCTAATTTTATTGAGGAATTCAGAAATCTGTTTATCAATGATAAAGACATAAAGAGTATTATTGCGATAGGAGATGGAATTACAAATCTGAAAAAAGCAGGACCGGAGCTTGATATTGCTGACCGGATATCAAGGGAACAATTTGCTGTTTTATATAAGAAAGTTGCAGATACCAATCCGGAGGAACTGGCGGAAAAATATGGAATACCATATGAACGGGCGACACTGATGCTGCCTATGGCGATTATTTACCAGTCGTTTTTAGATAATTCGCGGGCTGAGGATATTGTAACGCCAAATGTAAATTTTTGTGATGGAATTGTGGCAGATTATATGGATAAGCAGAAAACACTGCTGCTCAATAAAGATTTTGATCAGGATATACTGGCATCAGCAAACAGCATTGCAAAAAAATATAAAGTAAATAGAAAGCATACCCAGAATGTAGTTCAGAATGCCATTGATATATTTGATGCCTTAAAGCATATTCACGGACTGGGCAAGCGGGAACGACTGCAGCTTTATATAGCGGCGCTTCTTCATAGCTGTGGAAAATTTGTAAATATGAATGACAGTGCATTTATCTCTTATAATATTATTATGTCAACGGAGATATTGGGGTTATCTCATAAAGAAAGAGAAGAGATTGCAAATATCGTAAGGTATAACATCTATTATCTGCCATCAGCCGATAAAGCAAAGGAAAAACTGAACAGCGCTGATTATATGAAGGTTGCCAAGCTGACATCTATACTCAGAATCGCTGATGTATTGGATAAGAGTCATAAGCAGAAGATAAATAATATGAAATATAATATAAAGAATAATGTGTTTACAATGTCAGTAGATACTTTATCAGATATTACATTGGAGGCAGGCTTTTTTAAAGATAAGACGGAGTTGTTTATAAAAGTGTTCGGACTTACTCCGGTATTGAAGCAGAAAAGGGGGCTTTAATCATGGCAGAGAATAAAGAAAAAATGTTTTATAATAGGGAACTTAGCTGGCTTGAGTTTGATAAAAGATGTCTGGGAGAGGCAAAAGATAAGACAATACCTTTATTTGAGAGAATAAAGTTCTTAAGTATTACAGCGTCGAATCTTGATGAATTTTTTATGGTAAGAATTGCGTCGCTTACAGATATGGTTCATGCGGGATATACGAAAAAAGATATATCGGGTATGACCGCAAATGAGCAGCTTCAGGCGTTGATAGTAAGCACGAAAGAATTTATGAAAAATCAGTATCATACATATAACAGATCGCTGCTTCCGCTTCTTGAGGCAAACGGACTAAAAATCGTAAGACATTATGAAGAACTTAGCGAAGAGCAGGCAAAATATGTAGATAAGGTATTTGAAAAGGATATTTATCCTGTTCTCACACCGATGGCAGTTGATTCGTCAAGGCCATTTCCGCTTGTAAGAAATAAGTCTCTTAATATTGGTGCGCTTATATACGATGAGAAAAAGGATGTAACAGATATTGCGACAGTACAGGTGCCATCTGTACTTCCGAGAATCATAAGGCTTCCATCTGAAGAAGAGGGGGTAACAGATATTATTCTTCTGGAGGAAGTTATAGAAAAAAATCTTGATAAATTATTCCTGAATTATGAGATTATATGCGCCCATCCGTATCGTATTATGCGAAATGCTGATTTTTCAATAGATGAGGAGGAAACAGCCGATTTATTGAAAGAAATAGAAAAACAACTGAAACAGAGACAATGGGGCGAGGTAATCCGTCTTGAAGTTGAAGATGGAATGGATAAGAAGCTGCTTAAAGAATTGAAAAAACATCTGGGTGTAGAGGATGAGGTCATCTATAAGATTAATGGTCCGCTTGATTTAACCTTCCTTATGAAAGTAAATGGCATGACAGGATTTGAACATCTGAAATATCCGAAGCATGTTCCATGCCCTGTTCCTGAAATGGGAGACTATAGTAATATATTTGAACAGATTAAAGCACGCGATATATTACTGTTTCATCCATATTATGAATTTACGCCGGTTATTGAATTTATCAGACAGGCGGCTGCTGATTCCGATGTGCTTGCCATTAAACAGACGCTTTATCGTGTGAGTGGTAATTCACCGATTATTGCGGCGCTTGCACAGGCGGCAGAAAATGGCAAACAGGTAACTGTTCTTGTGGAGCTTAAGGCAAGATTTGACGAGGAGAATAACATTGCATGGGCAAAGAAGCTTGAGCAGGCCGGATGTCATGTAATATATGGACTTGTAGGACTGAAGACGCATTCAAAGATTGCACTTGTCGTAAGAAGAGAAGAAGATGGGATAAGGCGATATGTGCATCTTGGCACAGGTAATTATAACGACCAGACAGCGAAGCTTTATACAGATATGGGACTTCTTACATGCAGTGATGCGATAGGAGAAGATGCTACAGCGGTATTCAATATGTTGTCAGGATATTCAGAGCCTAAGAAATGGAATAAGCTTGCTGTTGCGCCGATATGGCTTAAAAATAAATTTCTTATGCTTATCAACAGAGAAGCGGAAAATGCAAAGCAGGGAAAGAAGGCAAGAATTGTTGCAAAGATGAATTCCCTCTGTGACCCAAAGATTATGAATGCGCTTTATGACGCAGGCAAAGCCGGAGTTCAGATTGAACTGATTGTAAGAGGAATCTGCTGTATAAAAGCGGGTGTTCCAGGACTGAGTGAGAATATAGCAGTACGGTCAATCGTAGGAAACTTCCTTGAACATTCGAGAATATTTTATTTTTATAATGATGGTTTTGAGGATATCTACATGGGAAGTGCAGACTGGATGCCTAGAAATCTGGATAAAAGAGTTGAGATAACCTTTCCGGTAGAAGCGCCGGAGTTAAAGGAGCAGGTGAAGGAAATATTAAAGGTGCAGTTATCCGATACACTGAAGGCTCATATTATGCAGCCTGACGGAAGTTATATCAAGCAGGATTTAAGAGGAAAGGAAAGACTGGACTCCCAGATGTATTTTGCAGAAAAAGCAAAAAGGTCGGTGAAACAGCCGGATACAGCGACAGACAGCAGGGTGTTTATTCCGGTAGAGGGAAAAGAATAAAAAAATGTTGACAATTACGAAATGACATGGTATCATATAAAAGCTGTTTGGAGATAGCAGATAATAAAGCAGAGTATCCACTCTCACCTTAGCACAGATAAAGTGACTCGGGTTTATAGCTAAGCAATATGGATGAAATAATCAGAAGGCTTATATATAAAAGTGGATGGCTTATGCTGTCCGCTTTTTTCATGTGTAAAAGATGTTATATTTATTTAATGGAGGTAGAGAGTCATTAGCGAATTAATGATTAACGAACAAATCAGGGACAAAGAGGTACGTTTAATAGGCGAGGACGGTCAGGTGATAGGCGTTATGTCCTCAAAGGAAGCTTTAAAGCTTGCAAAAGAAGCCGAGCTTGATTTAGTCAAGATTGCTCCACAGGCAAAACCACCTGTATGCAAGATTATTGATTATGGTAAGTACCGTTATGAGATGGCGCGTAAAGAAAAAGAAGCCAAGAAAAAACAGAAAACAATGGAGATTAAAGAAGTCAGACTTTCTCCAAATATTGACACTAATGACCTTAATACAAAGGTAAACCAGGCAAGAAAATTCCTGAGTCATGGAGACAAGGTTAAAGTTACGCTTCGCTTCAGGGGAAGAGAACTGGCTCATGTTGAACAGACAAAGGGAATTCTTGATGAATTTACTGAAAAACTTTCAGATATAGCAGTAGTTGATAAGCCTGCAAAATTTGAAGGAAGAAGCATGATAATGTTTTTAACACAAAAGCGTTAAGTTAGGATATAAGCATATATTTAAGGAGGAAATAAAAAATGGCTAAATTAAAGACAAAAAGAGCAGCAGCTAAGCGTTTTAAAAAGACTGCGAATGGCGGTTTAAAGAGAGCAAAAGCTTATAAGAGTCATATTTTAACAAAAAAGACAACTAAGAGAAAGAGAAATCTTAGAAAAGCTACGATGACAGATGCAACAAACGAGAAGGTAATGAAGAAGATATTACCTTATATCTAATATATGTAGGAGGATAAAGACGAATGGCAAGAGTTAAAGGCGGAATGAACGCAAAGCAGAAGCATAATAAAGTATTAAAACTTGCAAAGGGTTACAGAGGAGCCAGAAGCAAGCAGTATAGAGTGGCAAAGCAGTCAGTTATGAGAGCGCTTACAAGCTCATATGCTGGCAGAAAGCAGAGAAAGAGACAGTTCAGACAGTTATGGATTGCCCGTATCAACGCAGCAGCAAGAATGAATGATATTTCATACAGCAAATTAATGCATGGTCTTAAACTTGCAGGTGTTGATATCAACAGAAAGATGCTTTCAGAGATGGCTATCAGCGATGCAGAAGGCTTCAAGAAGCTGGTAGATGTTGCAAAGGCAAAGCTTGCATAAATAAATATACAGTGAAAAAAATTGTCGTACGATGTGCGGCAATTTTTTTGTTTCCCCATTTCCAACCCCCCACAGATATGGTATAATGTGAACACTTAACGAGTGCGAGCCTCGGCGAAGCGCGAGTTTAGTGAGAACTTATACCTGTGACCTTAGCGAGTACGAAGTATGAGCTTAGTTCACATGGTGAAATGTGAACACTTAACGAGTGCGAGCCTCGGCGAAGCGCGAGTTTAGTGAGAACTTATACCTGTGACCTTAGCGAGTACGAAGTATGAGCTTAGTTCACATGGTGAAATGTGAACACTTAACGAGTGCAAGCCTCGGCGAAGCGCGAGTTTAGTGAGAACTTATACCTGTGACCTTAGCGAATACGAAGGAGCAGCATTTATTATAATAGAGGAGAAAGAGGATTATGCAGAAAATAAAATTAGAAAATCAGAAAATAGAGGTCGTTATCAATCGTTTTGGTGCAGAACTTTCCAGTATCTTCAATAAAGATACAAAAACAGAGTATGTATGGAATGCTGATGAGAAATACTGGAAGCGCCATGCTCCTGTTTTATTCCCGATAGTGGGAAGTCTGAAAAATAAAGAATACATATATGATGGCAGCAAATATCCTATGGGACAGCATGGATTTGCAAGAGATATGGAATTTGAAGTTATATCTGCGGATGAGAGCGAAGCCTGGTTTGGTCTGAAATATAATGAAGAAACATTAAAAAAATATCCTTTTCAATTTTATCTCCAGATTGGATACAAGCTGGTAAATAATGAACTGAAAGTTACATGGAAAGTTGTGAATGAAGACGATAAAAAGATGTATTTTTCGATTGGCGGTCATCCTGCCTTTTTGTGTCCGATTGCTTCTTGCGGAAAACAGAGCGATTATAGTATAAAGTTTGATACAAAAAATAATCTGAAATATTCGCTTCTTAGTGCTGACGGACTTGTTGAAAAGGAAAATCTTGTACTTGAAAATCATGACGGATATGTAAAGGTTACAGACAATATGTTTGATAATGATGCACTTATTATTGAGGGAAATCAGGCCCATCAGGTAAGTCTTGTAAAGCCGGATGGAAAAGAATATCTTACGGTAACATTTGATGCACCTTTATTTGGTTTATGGTCTCCTGCAAAGAAGAACGCACCATTTATATGTATTGAACCGTGGTATGGAAGATGTGATAAAGAGACGTTTGCAGGTACTCTTGAAGAAAGAGAATATGGCAATGTGCTTATGCCGAATGAAGTATTTGAAAAAAGTTATACAATAAAGGCCGAATAGGCGAGGGGGGATAGCATGTTTGTAGAAAAAATTACAAAAGACCAGATGAAGATGTTTTTGGAAACATTTGCGTGCTGCAGTGAACAGAAAAACCTCGTTATGCATCTGAATTATGCAGGAAAAGAACCTTATCTTGACGTTACAAGAATAAGCAATGGTATGTTCTATACGGATTCATATTATGATTTCGACAGTACATACTGCAGCAATTTATGGAATAAATTTTTGTATACACAGTTTACGCATGAATATTACAGTGCGTATAAAGCTTTCCTGATGAAAGGCGTGGAGCAGAAACTGACCAATATGGTAAAGATATAACTTGATTTTAATAGTAGTTGGCCGGCAGGTATGAATCTATATTAGTAAAAAATAACCAGTATTCATACCTGACGGCGGGATAAAAGCGGGGATTAAAAAAAGTTGTAAAAAAGTGTTGACAAATGATTTGTTTGGTAGTAAGATATATCTTGCGTTGGCGAGATGCTAACAAACAGAATAGCATGCGGGAGTGCTGGAATTGGCAGACAGGCTAGACTAAGGATCTAGTGCTGGAAACGGCGTGTGGGTTCAAGTCCCATCTCCCGCATTGAAATTAAAACGTGGGAAACCTTGATTTTACATAGGTTTCCTATTTTTTTTCTGTCAGAATAAAGGAATGTTATAATCAAATTACCAATATTATTGTTCATGATAGCGGGGGATTGTTTCGGGATAATGTAATGCTTTGCAGGTGGATGATATGTGTTTTTGTAAAAAACAGCGAATACAAGGTGCATGGTCTTTTTATCAGATGATAAGACCTTGTACCTTTTTTGCTTTAAGGATTAAGAAACATCTCTTAAAATTCCTTAATGTGGGCGATAAGGCTAGACATAAAACGGAATTAAGTTTAAAATTGCATAGAGTAGAAGGAGAGGCTAACTGTAGTATACTTGTTGTTTGGAGTATACAGTATTTTGTTATGATGCATTTTTGATGCATACGGTATATACAATGCAGATATCAGATGCTATAGTTTGTAATTACTTAAAATACAGCTATTTTAAGGAGGATGTAATGGATAGATATAAAAAAGTAAGAACGGCTGCCATAGCTGCGATTTCAGGAACGTTGGCACTGTCTTTGTGCGGATGTGGAAAAATCAGCGCAAAAGATACTGCGCCAAAGATAAATTTGGAGACATACAGTAAAGTGGAGTATGATACAGTCGCTGTGCAGCAGGGAGATATTGCTTCGGTTTTGGAGATGACATTAAAGCCGGAGGATTATGAAAGTAAAAATTATTCTATTACACAGTCAGATTATAAAGTGGATAAAGTCAATGTAAAAGAAGGCGACCGGGTAAGCAAGGGCGATGTTATGATTGCATTTCAGGCAAAAGAAGTGCAGGATACAATAGACCAGTACATTGAGCAAAAAGCACAGGATGAGATGCTGATAGACCATTATACAAAGCTTATGGCGATAGACAGTGAAAATGATTATACAGATGATATCGCAGGACTTCGGGAGGATATAGAGTTATCCAATCTTTATATAGAAGAACAGAATGAGAGAATGAAGGATTATCAGGTGATTGCAGAGCGTGATGGAACTGTAACATATGTAGATGAGAATTTGCAGTATGAAGATACAACGGTGCTTGCAGGGGCAACGCTGATAACACTTGTTTCCGGCTCATCGGATTATACAGCGACAACCGACGATGCGTATGCGTTTCAGGTCGGTGAGATATATGATGCGGAATTTCAGATTGCAACATATGAAATGAAGCTTACAAAATGTGATAAGTATACAGACAGCGCGACAGATAAGGAAATGCAGAAACTTGTATTTGAACCGACAATGGATATGTCCGGTGTGAAAGAATCGGATGTGCTGAATATGACAATTAATAAACCTGTAATAAAAAATGTAATATATGTAGACAAGGATGCTGTCTTTGAAGGAAATGACGGAAATTATTATGCCTATGTAGTGAATGAAGAAGGCTATCGAAATGCTGTTAAAGTAACGATAGGTGATACGGTAGATAACTATATTATTATAAAAGAAGGATTAAAAGCAGGAGAGCAGGTGACTTTAAATTGAGATTATTTGATTATATAACCGGAAAAAGAAAAGCAATATCAGTTGTTTCATCGTTTTTGGTGATGGCGATGTTATTTTCGGGATGCGGAAAGAAAATCGATGAAAATATCCCGGAACTTGTTGAACCGATAAGTACAAATTCGGCATACAGACCTGTTACTTATGGCGATATCGGAAAACTCGTTATAAAAACGGCTTCCGTTGTTCCGACTGAGCATTGTTATTTCTATGATACAAATGTAGATATCGCAAAGATTTATGTTAATGTAGGGGATTATGTTAAAGAGGGAGATGTTTTGGTAGAAGCAAACAGTGACAGTGCGGCTTCAGACGAGGATACTGAAAGCGAAAACATATCCCTGCAGAAAGCAATTCAGGAGATTAACCAGAATATATATTATGAAAGTCAGGAGGAGCTTGACTGGAAAATAAAAGCATGTGAAGAAGCCGGCGACGAGGAAAGTGCACAGGCATACAGACTTGAGAAGGCTACTGCGGCAGAAAACAACAGATATGACAATATGTTATATGAATATAAGCTGAATAAATCACAGAAGAACCTCGATGAAAAAACAGAATTGAAAGAGAATGGAACGATTAAGGCGGACCATTCCGGTTATGTGACATATGTAAAAAATATCACTTCATCGAATAGTATATCGGGTGGGGAAAATGTGGTCGTTATTTCTGACACAGAAGAGCCGTATATTGAAATCCCCGGCGAGCAGGTGAAAAAGGGTGCATATGATGTGTTCAATAATATGTATACAATCATTGACGGTAAGCGGTATGAAATAGAGCCATATAATTACACAAATCAGGAGCTTGCCGTTGCACAGAGTATGTCAAGCGTTCCAAATGTACGATTTAAGCTGAAAGGCGGAGATAAGAAACCGCTTAAGACAGGAAATACGTTATCCCTTTATTTTTCAACTTCGGAAGTTACCAATGTTCTTATGGTAGCAAATGATTCTTTATATGAAGAAAGCGGACAGACATTTGTATATGTAAAAACGGAGAGCAACGATAAAGAAAGACGCGATATCAAAATAGGAAAAAGTGATGAAAACTATACAGAAGTTCTTGAAGGACTGAAAGAAGGTGAACTTGTTTATTATGCATCCGATTCAATCATGCCTTCTAACTATGTCGAGTATAAGGTTACACTTAGTAATTTTAATAATATGAGCTCAAGTAAAAGCTATACAATGGATGATACCAATATGGTTACTTATTCAGCGCCATGTGAAGGTTATTTTAACACGATTAATGTCGTTGAAGGACAGGAAGTTAAGAAAGGCGATGTGTTATGTGTGATTGACAGCGGCGGCGGAAGCGCTGAGGTTAAGGCAATAGACAGGGAGATAGCCGAGAAAAACATGGCATATCAGGATGCTGTGGCTGATTATGACAAACAGATAGGCGATTTGTCGCAGCAGATATCAGATTGGAATTCCGGAAAGCTTCCGGAGAAAAAAGCATCGCCTGGTGAACCTGATGAAAACAATACGTTATATATGGCAGAGCAGCTTACCTGTCAAAGACAGATACTTTCATATAGAAAACAGATAGAAACGCTGAACTACAATTCGGAGATTGCAGCACTTGCAAGCAAAAAAGAAAAGCTGAATGAGAATAATGACGGAAATGGAAATATCAGTGTTTATGCTGACCAGGATGGTTATGTAAAGAAGGTATATGCTGATGTAGATAAAAAGATTGAAGCGGGCGCTAACATATTAAGCGTGGGTTCTGAGGAAAATCTCATTATGGCGCTTTCTTTAAAGAGCGATGATGGAAATAACAGAAGAGGCGGCAGAGAAGATTCCGGAGATGACAGTGGAAATACTGCACCTGCTACGCTGAAATTAAATCAGAGTGTGACACTTGTAAATACAAGTGATGAAAGCATCAAATATCAGGGAAAATGTATCGGTGCTACAGCCGATTCATCCCGGGTATATATCACTACTGATAAAGAAGGAACCGTGCATGTAACAAAGAGTGCAGGGGATGAAGAAACAAAGTATTATATAGAGGTTTCAGATTCGAAATTCTATGATGAACCGAAGGGGTATTCTGTCAGATATGCAAAAACATATCTTGAAAATGTTATCATGATACCTACGAATATGATTTATCATGAGGTAGCAAAGACAAATGGTAAAGAATATGATTATGTATGGAAAATTATGGACGGTCAGCTTGTAAAGCAGTATATAACGAAAGGCGTGTCTGATAAGACGCAGACCTGTATACTTACAGGAATCAGTGAAGGCGATGTTATAGCCAAAGAAACAACACAGTAGAGAGGGGACAATCATGTTTAAATTTTTAGGACACAAATTATTAAATAAAAAATGGCTGAATGCTTGTCTTCTTTTGGGTATTATCCTTCTCGTTGCAGTCGCTTCGTGTAATCCGATGTTTAAAAACGGAGCGCTTGACATGATGCTTTCATCCAAGTTTGATGCAGCTATAGAGAATAATAATCGATATTCCTGTATGATAGGAAGAACCGGTTCTGTTGCAACAGAAGATTTTGCGGACACAGATAGTTTAAAAGAAAAAATCGTTTCATATGAAAAGATGTGGAATGAATATCTGGATATTGACGCTATGGAAAATCAATTATATATGGCGATGGAGGGTACATTTGCAGTATCCAATCTTGGAAACAGGAAATATTTTGATATCGTCTATATGGAAGATATGGAAAAACATATGGATATTACATATGGCGAAGGCATGGATGCCTCCGTTTCAGATGGGACATATCCATGTATTATATCGCAGAAATATCTGGATACTTATAACTTAGTTGTTGGAGAGGTGCTCACGTTTGATGATATAACAGACGCGTCTAAAAAGCCTCTTTCATGTACAATTGTTGGTGTATTTCAGGAAAATGACAGCAGCGATATATATTGGTATGATACGATAAACGATTTGGAAAAGCGGATTTTCGTATCAAAAGACAATTTTAATGAGATTTTAGAGAAGTATAATGCGCTTACAATTTATTATAATGATTATCAGATGCTTGATTATGCACAGATGACACATTCAAATGCAATGGATACGCTCTATTATCTGAATGAATTCCAGAATGCTGATGGACATTTTGTTCAGAACTTCTCTGATGTCATTATAGATTACATAGGGGATGCCAAGACGATAAAAATTATTATATGGGTTTTGGAGCTTCCTGTAATTGTCTTGTTGCTGGCATTTATATATATGGTTTCCAGCCAGATATTGGAGATGGAAGATGGAGAAATCGCGATGCTGAAGAGTCGTGGTACAAGTACGAAACAAATACTTGGCATTTATCTTGGCGAGTCTGCGATATTATCAATAATCGCTATGGCAATAGGAATACCGATAGGATACCTGTTATGTAAGCTTGCGGCGAGTTCAAAATCCTTTTTGCAGTTTGGGATAAGAGATACTCATTTTTATGGATTTGATATTGGGATGCTGGTTTATTCATTGGCAGCGGCAGTTGTCGCAATCCTGTTTATTACATTGCCTGTATTCAAATATGCAAAGAATTCAATCGTCGAGGTAAAGAGCAGGAACGGAAAGGCAAATACAAAGCCATTCTGGGAGAAGTTCTTTATCGATATCATTCTTGTAGCGGTTTCAATCTATCTGCTTTATAACTATAATAAGCAGAAGCCGAGTATCGCTATGAGCATTTTATCAGGTTCAAGACCGGACCCGCTGATATTCCTGAACTCGTCATTGTTTATATTTGCAGTTGGTCTTCTGATACTGCGGCTGATTAAATATATGATTAAGTTTATATATTTTATAGGCAGAAAGAAATGGTCTCCAGCGGTGTATGCTTCATTCCTTCAGATTACAAGAACTGTTAAGAAACAGGGATTTATATCCGTATTCCTTGTTATGACGATTGCAATGGGAATGTTCAATTCCAATATGGCAAGAACGATTAATGAGAACAAGACGGAAAGACTTGAATATGATATGGGTACGGACCTTATCGTTCAGGAACACTGGCCTATGGGTATCTATATGGATAAGGAAAAGAAAACCCACTGGTATTATACGGAAGAAGATTTTGAAAGATATTCAAAGCTTGTAGATGCGGGTTTGTGTAATAGTGTAGCGAGAGTTATTTATGATGACGAAGCAACGATTAAAATCGGTGGTACAGAGCTTTCAGACTGTCTGATGCTTGGTATCAATACAAAAGATTTTGGTAATACAGCCGAGTTGAAAAGCGGTCTGAATGAGAAGCACTGGTTTCATTATCTGAATGATATGGCAACTGTTTCAAATGGAGTTATTATATCATCAAATCTTGCTGAGAAATATAAATTAGCTGTAGGCGACAGTATTTCATATGCGCGTTATAGTCCGATATCAGGGGAAACGCCTGAAGAGATTGCGTCACCTAGCGGAACAATTTGCGCGATTGTAGACGCATGGCCTGGATTTAACCAATTTACATACAGTAAAAATTCAGATGGTAAGGTAGAAGAAAAAGAACGATATCTTGTCGTTGCAAACTATGCGTATGCAGTCGGCGCGTTTGGACAGACACCATATCAGGTATGGATGAATGTTGCAGATGGTGTAGATTATCAGGATATTATAAAAAATCTTGAAGACCAGGGGATTCGCCTGACGGCTAAGACCAGTCTTGTAAACAACATTACAAAAATGCAGGAGTCACCACTTGTGCTGATTACAAATGGTTTATTCTCACTTACGTTTATCATTGCGGTTATATTATGTACGGTAGGTTTCCTGATTTATTGGATTACATCTATCAAACAAAGAGAGCTTTTGTTTGGTATATACAGGGCTATGGGTATGAGTATGAAAGAGATAAACAAGATGCTTATCAATGAGCAGATGTTCAGCTCGGTGCTTGCAAGTATAGCAGGTTACGGTGTGGGAGCGGCGGCGACCATCCTGTTTGTAAAGCTTGTTGCGGTTGTATATCTGCCTGAGTCCCATAATATAGGGATATCCATAGTCGTAAATCCGCTTGATATTATAAAGCTGACAGTTGTTGTATTGTTAATGTTTATTGTATGCTTCATCGTGCTTAGAACCATTTTGAAGAAGATGAACATAACACAGGCATTGAAGCTTGGGGAGGACTAAAGGATGGATATGAATATGATACAGGCAAGGGATATCAAAAGATGCTTTATGCTGGGAAGCGGCGAACCGTTCTATGCACTTAAGGGAATCAATATTGATGTTCCGGCTTCAAAGCTGACGATACTCAAAGGACGTTCCGGTTCAGGAAAAACAACACTTCTTAATATTTTAAGCGCTTTGGACGAGCCTTCAGAGGGAGATATTATGATAGAGGACAGGGCATACAGCGCCATGTCCGAGTCCCAGAGGGAGGAGCTTAGACGATACGAGATTGGTTTTATATTTCAGTCTGTTGCACTGATTCCGATTATGAATGCATATGAAAATGTAGATTTTGGACTAAGACTTGCAAAGTATGAGGGGAATCGTGACCAGCGGATAAAAGAGGTTCTGAGTATGGTAGGGCTTGCTGCAAGAATGTACCATATGCCGAACCAGATGTCGGGTGGTGAGCAGCAAAGAGTTGCAATCGCAAGGGCTGTCGCTCATAAACCGAAGGTTATATTTGCAGATGAGCCTACGGGTGCGCTTGATACGGCATCAGGATTGAACGTAATGAAATTGTTTAAGGATTTGGTAAATAAAGAGGGAATAACCATAGTTATGACGACGCACGACCCAAACCTTATGGAACTCGGCGATGTGGTATATGAGATAGAGGATGGTGAGATAATTGGCTGATATTAAGAATATACAGATAGATAATCTCCTGAAGGATATTCCCAATATGTCAAAATCCAGAGAAAATGAGGAGTTCGATGCTGTATTTACAGATGCGGAAACTACAGTTGGTGAAGATGCTTTGGAGAATGAAGGAACATCTGTTGACGAAGCGGCTTTGGAGAATGAAGGAACATCTGTTGACGAAGCGGCTTTGGAGAATGAAAGAACATCTGTTGACGAAGCTTCTTCGGAGACAGACGGTGCGGTCGAGAGCGAGAATATCATAGAATGTGACAGCCTTGTAAAAATCTATAAGACGGATGAAGTTGAGGTTATGGCATTGCAGGGGCTTGAACTTACAATTAAACGCGGTGAGCTTATGGCGGTTATTGGAAAGTCGGGTAGTGGTAAATCCACCCTGCTGAATATGATAGGCGGTCTTGAAAGACCTACAGCAGGAAAACTGTATGCTGACGGCAAGGATTTATTTGCCATGAGTGATAAAGAACTTGTTGAATACAGAAAACATACGGTTGGCTTTGTATGGCAGAAAAACTCAAGAAATCTTCTTCCCTATATGACGGCGATTGAGAATGTCCAGGTGCCGATGTATTTTGATAAAAGTAATAAAGAGGATAAATATAAGAAGGCATATGATTTGCTCTGTAAGGTAGGTCTTGAGCATAAGATAAATTCTTATCCGGGACAGATGTCGGGTGGTGAGCAGCAGAGAGTTGCAATCGCAATTGCTCTTGCAAATAATCCGAAGATACTTCTTGCAGATGAGCCGACAGGTGCTGTTGATTCAAAAACCTCGAATATGATACAGGATTTGTTCCGGAAGCTGAATGAGGAACTGGGAATAACGGTTATTATTGTTACACATGATATCAGCCTTGCCAATAAGGTTAATCGTGTTGTTATGATAGCCGATGGAAAGATAAGCACAGAGAAGATTATGAAGGAAGCATACAGACAGAAGATGGGTGAGATATCGAGTGAAGGCTTCTCGGCAGATGATTCTCATGAAGAATATTCAGTCCTTGATAAAGCGCATCGTGTACAGATTAGTGAAGATATGCTTGCAGCCGCCGGTATTGATACCAATAAGGTTAAGATACAGGTGGAGGGTGAGAAGGTCATCATAACGCGTGAATAAAGTTTGAATATTATGTGATAAGCTTGCTTGTTTTTTATTTTTATAATATAATGTATAAGCCATATTCAATATTTTATTGGATATGGCTTAAAAAATATTTTTATAAAACAGGTAATGGAGGATATCATATGAAGAAACATAATGGAAAGAAAGTAACTGCAATGCTGCTTACATCAGCGCTCGTTGCTGCTACAGCACTTTCTGGATGTGGAAAAAAGACTGTTGATTATATGGATGATGGTGAAAATGGCGGTAAATCAGACGGTGGAGATATTGCAACAAGACTGGGTATTCCTAAATCATATGATGAAGAGATATCAGTAGGTAAATCAGGTCTTACAAGTGTAAAGATATCCGATTCAGATATAGTTGTTCCGGATAAAGATAGCATGTCCGTAGTTTACTATGAGAAGAATGATATGGACAATGAATATAAGAAGCAGGTGGCGGAAGCGTTATTTGATAAGAATGAAGGCATTTATCGTTTTGATTGGGATAAACCATATAAGGGCGATATAGAGTTGATGATAAAGCAGTATCAGGACTTAATAGATGATGCGACAAAGAACGGTGATAATGAGTCTGTTGATTTTTATAAAGAAAGTATTGACAGCTTAAATGAACAGCTTTCTGTGGCATCGGATGAAAGAGAAGGCGCTGGAGATTACAGCGGAGATGAATTTATAGGGACTGTTGGAAAAAGTCAGTTTTTACTTTCGTTTATGAGTTCATCAGAGGACTTGGGAAGTTATTTCAGCTTTGATTTGTATCCGTCTGACTCGTATCTTCAATACAGACCATATGAAGGCGCTACTGCGGCATATTGTTATGACGGCGCTTATACAGATGAGGACATGGAGGATAAAACAAATAAATGCAGTATGACATCTGATGAAGCAGTCGAATTTGCAGGCAGTTTTCTTAGCAAGTGTGGGATAAACGACGTCATCAATACCAGTGTTTCTGACCTTACATGGGAATATGACAATAGTGCGTACGATATCATAGCAATGGAAAATGATGGATATGTTGTCAATTTTGCACGTTCAGTTGATGGGGTTGCGCCATACACAGGTTACACATATATGCTGGAATATATGTGGGACAGCGACTTGTTCTATGATACATCTTACGAGACCTATACAATTAATGTAGATGATAATGGAATTGTTTCAGCATCATGTTATGACTTATTGAAGCCTACAGGGGATAAGGATACAAATGTAGAACTGATGTCATGGGAAAACATTTTGGAATCCTTAGAAAATGCTGTTTCAGAATTTTATTCAGAGAATAAAACAAGTTATGATAAGATTACCTTTAATGATGTCAGGCTTTCATATTACAGAGTAGCAGATGGAGACAGATATAAATATATACCGGTCTGGATATTTGCACAATGTGAGCAGAATGAAGGAGAACTTGATACGGAGTATCCGATTCAACTAATCATGCTAGATGCGGTGACAGGAAAGCTTATTAATCTGAAGGATGTGCTTGCTTCTGCTACTTATGAAGATATAGGAGGCGCGGATAGCAGTTCTTACGATATCGATGAAGATGGCAATATTATAAGCGAAGATGTTGAAACAGCCTCAGAAGAAGATGAGATACCGGTTGATGATGAAATGCCGGTTGATGATGAGGATATGGACATCGATGATGATGCGTTATAAATCAGCTATTGATAATGTATTTGATAAAAAATGGGCATTAAGCCCATTTTTTATTGAATTGACATATACCCCTATGGGGTATACTATAGTAAATATAGTAAGATATGGGAATTAATTAATGGTTTATTGTATTTCTTACGAAAAAGGAGGGCAAACTATGGATAATAATTGCTGCAGCGTCAGAAAAAAAGAGCGGAGCGCGGAAGAACTGAAAACACTTATAAACAGATTGAACAGAATAGAAGGACAGATACGCGGGGTAAAAGGAATGTTGGAGAAGGAGGCTTATTGTGTAGATATCATTACGCAGGTATCAGCGGTTACAGCAGCTTTAAACAGTTTTAACAGGATGTTGCTGACGGAACATATCAAAAGCTGCGTGACAGAAGATATACAGGCAGGAAAAACGGACTCGGCAGAGGAATTGGCAGAACTGATAAATAAGCTGTTGAAATAAAACAGGATGGTGCTGCAATTGGTTGTTTGATAAATATAGAGGAAGTGAAAGAATATGGCAAAATACAATGTGACCGGCATGAGCTGCAGCGCATGTGTAAGCGCTGTTGAAAAAGCGGTAGGGAAAGTAGACGGCGTAGAGAATTGTTCGGTAAGTCTGCTTACGAATTCCATGACGGTAGAAGGAACAGCGTCATCTGCCGACATTATATCAGCAGTTCATGACGCAGGATATGGCGCGAGCCTATATAATGGCGGAACGGACAGTCGTTCTGATAAGGGAAAGGTATCAGAAAGTGATAATGAGATAAAGGTGATGAAACAGCGGCTGGTATGGTCGGTTATACTGCTTATTCCGTTAATGTACCTATCGATGGGACATATGATGTGGGGATTTCCGTTACCGGAATTTCTTGCAGGCAACCATGTTGCAATAGGACTTGTGCAGATGCTGATTACCATAGCAATTATGGTAATCAATCAAAAGTTTTTTATTAATGGATTAAAAAGCGCGATACATGGCTCGCCTAATATGGACACGCTTGTGGCGATGGGGGCGGGTGCATCGTTTCTATATAGTATGTATGTATTATTTGCCATGACATATTCTGTTCAGGCAAATGACAACGGGCGAACGATGGAGCTGATGCATGATTTTTATTTTGAGTCAGCGGCCATGATACTGGCGCTTATAACAGTAGGAAAAACCCTTGAAGCATATTCAAAGGGGAAGACGACAAATGCTTTAAAGAGTCTTATGGAGCTGGCGCCTGAAAGGGCTGTAGTAATCAGGGATGGATTAGAGCAGGAAGTAGATATCTCTCAGGTGGTGGTCGGTGATATATTTGTAGTAAAACCAGGTGAAAGTATTCCTGTGGATGGGCGTGTGATAGACGGGAACAGCGCTGTAAATGAAGCAGCACTATCTGGTGAGAGTATTCCGGTTGATAAGACAGAAGGAGATATGGTATCGGCGGCAACGATGAATCAGTCCGGTTATTTGAAATGTGAAGCAGTAAGAATTGGGCAGGATACAGCGCTTGCAAAGATTATCAATATGGTCAGTGATGCGGCATCCTCAAAAGCCCCGATTGCAAAAATTGCAGATAAGGTTTCCGGTATATTTGTTCCGACGGTGCTTCTTATATCATTTATTACGGCTATTGTGTGGATTTTAGTGGGAAAAAGTTCCGGTTTTGTACTTGCAAGGGCGATATCTGTGCTTGTCATAAGCTGTCCATGCGCTTTGGGACTTGCAACACCTGTTGCCATTATGGTCGGAAGCGGAAAGGGGGCAAAGAACGGAATCTTATATAAAAATGCATCGGCGCTTGAACAGACCGGGAAAACAGATACCGTAGTGATGGATAAGACGGGTACGATAACAAATGGAGAGCCTGTAGTAACCGATATCATATGTGCCAAAGATGTAAAGGAAAAAGATTTCCTTACTTATGCATATTCACTTGAACGCTTCAGCGAACATCCGCTTGCGAAAGCAGTTATAAAAAAGGGAACTGAACTGGAAATACAGGAGCTTAACGCAGCGGAATTTGCAGCAGTTCCCGGAAATGGACTTACAGCCACGATAGATGGCAGAACCGTAGTAGGCGGAAACAGAAATTATATAAGTAAATATATAGAAAATGCAGATAATAACAGTAAAAAACTTATTTTGAAAGCAGAAGAACTGTCAGAACAGGGAAAAACACCATTATATTTTGCTATGGGCGCTCCTGAAAAGAAGATGAAGCTTCTTGGGATTATAGCTGTAGCAGATACCGTAAAGCCGGATAGCCGGATGGCGATAGCAGACTTAAAGGAAATGGGATTTAATGTTGTTATGCTTACAGGTGATAATGAAAAAACAGCGGCTGCAATCGGCAGGGAAGTGGGGGTAGATAAAGTCATTGCAGGTGTTCTTCCGGAGGGAAAAGATAAGGTTATCAGTGAACTTCAAAAAAACGGAAAAGTTATCATGGTAGGTGATGGGATAAACGATGCGCCTGCACTTACAAGAGCAGATATCGGTATTGCGATAGGTGCAGGTACGGATGTGGCGATTGATGCTGCGGATGTTGTTCTGATGAAGAACGAGCTTCGTGACGTTCCGGCGGCTATCAGACTTAGTATGGCGGCGCTATCCAATATAAAGGGAAATTTATTCTGGGCATTTATTTATAATATTATAGGGATTCCGATTGCCGCGGGTTGTCTGTATCCGATATTTGGGATTACGTTAAATCCTATGTTTGGTGCATTTGCAATGAGTTTGTCAAGTTTTTGTGTCGTAACAAATGCTTTGAGGTTGAACTTAGTTGATATATATGGTAAAAATAAGAGATATAAGATAAAAAGACATACGATGTCGGAAGACAGGGAAGAAATGAATATGCAAAATAAAGAAATATCAGATATGGAGGATGGAAAAATGACAAAAGTGATGGAGATAAACGGTATGATGTGCGCGCATTGTGAAGCAAGAGTAAAGAAATGTCTTGAGAAGCTTCCGGAGGTAGAAGAAGCTTCCGTAAGCCACGAAAAAGGTACAGCAGTTGTAACACTGAAAAAGGATATTGATAATGAGAAATTAAAAGCGGCAGTAGAAGCACAGGATTATGAAGTTATATCTGTTTCATAAAGTGTGTATATATATAAATATAGAATCGTTAGGGTAGCGTTATTATGAAGAGAATATTAAACCGGATATTTAGCAGAATGGTTATGACCTGTGTTTTGGTTGCCTTGCAGGTTGCTGTCATGATTATAGGGATACTGGGTTTACAATCATATTATCCGTATCTGTCAGCAGCGTTTACAATATTAAGTTTTCTGATGGTAATGTACCTGATTACAAAAGATACAAATCCGGATATAAAGCTCGCATGGATTGTTCCGATACTGTTATTTCCGGTATTAGGCGGATTGCTGTATCTGTTTTACGGTCGGGTGGTTATACCGAAACGTCTTCGGAAAAAACTTCTTAAGGTAAAGGAACAGGAAATATACGAAAATATTTATGATAATCATCAATGCTGTTTAGACGAGCTTGCGTGTGAACCGCCATATCGGTTATTTCATTATGTATCGAAATATGGTGAAGTGCCTTTATATAAGAATACGAAAGTAAAGTATTACGCAATGGGTGATGATGCATGGCCGGATATGCTGCAGGACTTGCGGGAAGCAGAGAACTATATCTTTATGGAATATTTTATTATCGCTCATGGCGTGATGTGGAATTCTGTACTTGAGATATTGAAAGAAAAGGCTGCGGCGGGATTAGACGTAAGGGTTATGTATGATGATATCGGTTCGGTATTTAATGTGGATAAATATTACTGGAAAGAGCTTGAATCATTTGGAATAAAATGTATTTCGTTTAATCAGGTTGTGCCTTTTCTGGCAACGATATTTAATAACAGAGACCATAGGAAGATAACGGTTGTCGATGGAAAAATAGCATATACAGGTGGTTTTAATCTGGCGGATGAATATATCAATAAGGTTACGCTTCATGGAGTCTGGAAAGATGATGGCGTAAGGCTTGAGGGAGAGGGTGCGTGGAGTTTTACTGTTATGTTCCTTCAAATATGGAACTCGGTTCGGTATGTCGAAGGAAATTATACGAATTACAGACCGGATGCGGACTTTTCTTTGTATGATGACGGGTATGTGCAGCCATATAAAACCAATCCGCTGGCGAGTGAGGTATTAGGTGAGAATATATATATACAGATGATAAATGATGCAAAAGATTATGTTTATATATTTACACCATATCTGATTGTTACAAATGAATTGATGTCCGCTATGAAGCTTTCTGCCAAAAGAGGCGTTGATATCAGAATTGTTACACCTGCCATACCGGATAAGAAGTTTATCTTTCGTATGACACAGACCAGTTACAGACCGCTGATTCATGCAGGAGTCAGGATATATCAGTATACACCGGGATTTATTCATTCAAAATGTATTCTTGCGGATGATAATCTTGCATCCGTTGGCTCTATCAATATGGATAACAGGAGTTTCTATCATCATTTTGAATGTGGCACACTGATATACAAATCAAAAGCATTGGAAGATATCAAAAAAGATATGCTGAATACATTTGAGATATCGGAAGAGATTGATTATGAATGGTGTAAAAAGAATTTATCGAAAATAACAGTTATTGATGCAATTTTGAGACTGCTTTCACCATTGTTATAGCGGAATAGAAATAGAAGGAGTTTGTTATGGCTGGTAAAAGACAGAGGAACAGAAATCGGGACAGGGATTATGACGAACAAATCATTCGTTGGATTACGACAGTATTTTTGATATATATGTTTGTTTTTTATCCTCTTTTTATGGGGAATAAGTATTTTCATATAACAAATACGAAATATCTGCTGTTTAAAGTCGGTGTAATTGTCTATAGTATCATATTGATACTCGCTGTATTGCTGGGCTATCTGAACAGACTGACCTATCAGTCGGGGGTTATAAGGGCAGGCGATAAGCCGGAAAATGGCAGTAAAAGGTCGTTTTTGATGGCGCAGGATATTTGTATGATATTATTTTTTATATCAGGCTTTATGGCATGGCTTATGGCAGAAGATAAGAACAGTGCATTTACGGGAGCTGACGGCAGAAGATGCGGACTCCAGTTTATGATTATCTCATTTATAATGTATACCTGTCTGTCATATGGCTATAAAATCAATTGCTTTATTATGCCGGTATTTTCAATTGTGTCAATCGTTACATATATCATTGCAATATTACAGCACCTGGAGTTTAATCCGTTTAAACTGCTTGATGGCGTCAGTTTAGCGCAAAGGGATTTATTTGTATCTACATTTGGTAATATTAATACATTTGCAAGCTTTGTATGCATATCAATGGCATTTTCCGCGGGAATGTTTATATTTGAAAAAAATAAGGCGGTTCAATTGATATACGGAACAGCAGTCTTTGTATCCGGCGGCGCGCTCATTGCAGCAAATAGTGACAGTGTATATGCAGGCTGCATCATGGTTATGGTTGTTATGTTGTTTGCGGCGATAGCAGGTGACAGAATGATGCAGTATGCAGGGATGCTTTTTTTGATAATAAACGGGTATGTCGCCATGTCGCTCACGCTCAGACTCAGTAATAGAGGTGTCAGCAAGATATCCGGTTTTAGCAAAGTATCTGAGCATATCGGTCTGATGCTTATCATTGATTTTATTGCGGCTGTTATTTTTATGATATTTGTTTTGAAAAAACGACAAAAAAAGACTGCCGGAAAAGCGTTCAGTATCAAAAAGCAGATGATAATAGCAGCGGCCGCATTGATAGCGGTTATCGTCATTGTAATTGCTGTTGGTATCAGACAGCGATGGAATATATTCGTATTTGACGATAGCTGGGGAACAAACAGAGGTTATATCTGGAAAAGACTGATAACCTTGTATCATGATTTTCCAATAAAAAACAAATTATTTGGAAATGGAAATGAGTCCGTAAAGGCGCTTATGATATCGAATTATTATGATGAAATGATGGAGATAACAGGAGTGGTCTATGATAATGCACATAATGAATATCTTCAGTATCTTGTTACACTCGGTATATTCGGGGTATTGTCATACGCAGCGCTGATTATAACAACAGTATTAGTCTGCATCAAATATGGAAGATACCAGCCGGTATTATACGCATGTGTCACAGTTGTTTTGGCATATTGTGCACAGGCTGCATTTAATCTGAATCAGTCTATTACAACACCGTATGTATTTCTGTTTATCGGACTGACGGCAGGGGTTGTAAGAATGGTAAAGATGCAGCGGGAGACAAGCAGGCAATAATTGAAGATTGTTATTGTAAATCGATATTTTGAATGTTATAATGTGAAGCGGATTTTATATTGAACTTTGAATATAGATACATCTGAAACCTTAGTAAATACGAAGTGTACGATGCGAAGCTGGTTCTTTGCGAAGCTTCGTTTTTGTGATATATCATTTAGGAGGAATAGAAGAGATGCAGATTTATGATGAACTTGTAGCCAGAGGTCTTATTGCCCAGACTACAGATGAAGATGAAATAAGAGAATTAGTGAATAATGGTAAAGCAGTTTTCTATATAGGATTTGACCCGACAGCAGACAGCCTTCATGTAGGACATTTTATGGCGCTTTGTCTTATGAAGAGACTCCAGATGGCAGGGAATAAGCCAATCGCGTTGATTGGCGGTGGTACTGCGATGATAGGAGACCCATCAGGAAGAACAGATATGCGCCAGATGATGACAACAGAGACGATTCAGCATAATGTTGATTGTTTTAAAAAGCAGATGAGCAGATTTATTGATTTTTCTGAGGACAAGGCGTTGCTCGTAAATAATGCTGACTGGCTTCTTGATTTGAATTATGTAGATGTTCTTCGCGAGGTTGGTGCATGTTTTTCAGTAAATAATATGCTTCGTGCAGAGTGTTATAAACAGCGTATGGAGAAGGGGTTAAGCTTTCTTGAGTTTAATTACATGATTATGCAGAGCTATGATTTTTATGCATTATATCAGAAGTATGGCTGTAATATGCAGTTCGGTGGTGATGACCAGTGGAGCAATATGTTAGGTGGTACGGAGCTTATCAGAAGGAAGCTTGGTGAGGATGCCTACGCAATGACCATTACGCTTCTTCTGAACTCAGAAGGAAAGAAGATGGGAAAGACACAGAAAGGTGCTGTATGGCTTGACCCAAATAAGACATCACCATTTGAATTTTATCAGTATTGGAGAAATGTGGGGGATGCAGATGTCCTGAAATGTATCAGGATGCTTACATTTCTTCCGCTTGAAGAAATTGATAAGATGGATGGCTGGGAAGGCAGTCAGTTAAATCAGGCAAAAGAAATTCTTGCATATGAGCTTACAAAGCTTGTTCATGGCGAGGAAGAAGCAGTAAAGGCTCAGGAGAGTGCAAGAGCATTGTTTTCAAAAGGGGTGGCAGCAGATATGCCATCTGTCACACTTGCTGCGGAGGACTTCAAAGAAGGTGCTGTTGATATCGTATCCGTTCTTGTGAAATCCGGTCTTGTTACTTCAAGAAATGAAGGAAGACGGGCTGTAGAACAAGGCGGTGTAGCGGTAGATGGTGAGAAGATTGCCGACATATCCGTCACAATACCGGAAGAGAAGTTTGATGGCGAAGGTATCGTAGTAAGGAGAGGAAAAAAGAACTTCAGGAAGGTTCATAAATAGGAGGTATTATGGTAAATCCGGTAAATCCCAATGCAACGGGGGAAGCGAAAGCGTTATTGAATTTTTTATATGATGCTGCGGGTAAGAAAATCATATCAGGTCAGCATACACAGACTGTACCCATGCAGGAGATAAACTATATATACCAAACAACCGGAAAAAAACCAAAGCTTCGTGGATTTGAATTACTTGCCTATTCTCCGAACATTGTATATGAAGGGGCTTCCGAGGAATGTCTGAAAGAGGTTTATGAGAATAGGGATACAATGGATGAAGCAATTCGCTGGGCGAAAGAAACCAATGGAATTGTCACGTTGACATTCCACTGGTTTTCGCCGATAGGCGGTTTCGATAAAAGCTTCTATACTGAAAATACAGACTTCGATGCATCCAGAATATTGATGGAAGGAACACCGGAAAGACAGGCATTTTATTCTGATATGGAAGTGATTGCAAAGCAGTTGAAAAGGTTTCAGGATGAAAAAATACCTGTTTTGTGGCGGCCGTTTCATGAAGCAGAGGGCACATGGTTCTGGTGGGGAGCGAAGGGACCGGAGGTTGCCGGAGAACTGTTTCGATTGATGTATCATTACTATACAGATATCTGTAAGCTGAACAATCTGTTATGGGTATGGAATTGTATGTCAGATAAAGGCTATCCGGGGGATGCATATGTAGATGTTGTTTCGATGGATACCTACCTTCCGGAATATAAGGCAACAGACTATAAAGAAGAATATGACAGACTGCTCAATTACACTTCTAAGAATAAGGTTGCGGCGCTCGCTGAAATAGGCTATCTGCCGGATATACATTTATTAGAGAAATCGCAAGTCCCGTGGGCATATTTCATGTGCTGGTCGGGAGATTTCTGTATTGGAAATAAATTTAATAAAGAAGAAAATCTTCGTGAACTGTATAACAGTGAATATGTTATTACAGAGCTGTAAGTATGTGCGCACTATTAGATATATATGATATTTCAATGGCGAAACTGTCATTTTATGGGCAAAAGCATAATATAAAGAAAAAGGACTTTTTATGAATTACAAAAATTTAGTTCCTGTGACAGGCACAATTATCAATGTATCAAATGAAAGCGGTTGTTGTAGTAAGAATATATCCTTGCGCACCCCAAACGGCATTGTAAATTTTATTGTCAGTGCCGATACGCTGATTATAGACAGCAGACAGCTTCGGATTGGACTGATAGTAGCTGCATTTTATGATAAGACCCTCCCTGTTCCGCTGATTTTTCCGCCGCGGTATCAGGCACAGCTTGTAACCGCAATTGCCGGAAACGAGCAGATTATGCTGAATTTCTTTGACAGAAATTTGCGGGCAGCAGATAATTCATTGCAGTTAAATATTTCAGGTCAGACAATTGTAAGAACGTCCAATGGGCAGAATGCAAACTGCAATCTCGGAAACCGGACGTTACTGGTATATTATACAAATACGACCAGAAGCATACCGCCCCAGACAACACCAAGACAGGTCATTGTAATGTGTTAAACTATTTTTGCATCAATAAAAATAGAAAAAATAAATTTAGGGGTTGATTTTTGAAAAAAAAGGTAGTAATATGCATGGCAGATGAATAATGTGAAGCGAACAAAGGAGTTCTCATTTAAGAGGACTCCTTTATCTTTTTTTATAATTACATATAGCACTAGCTTCACATTTGCAGTAAATCATATATGAAAGGAAGTATATTATTATGATGAATAAGATTTCGGCCGTATTTGGCTCACATGTATTTTCAGACCAGGATATGAGAGAACGTCTTCCAAAGGCAGTTTACAAATCCTTAAGAGCTACGATAGATAAAGGTCAGCCGCTCGATACCTCAATTGCCGATTCAGTAGCAGCAGCAATGAAGGAATGGGCGATGGAGCTTGGCGCTACACATTATACACATTGGTTTCAGCCGCTTACAGAGACAACAGCAGAAAAGCATGATTCATTCGTCAGTACAGTTGGCGATGGAGGGGTTATTCTTCAGTTTACAGGGAAGGAGCTGATTAAGGCTGAACCGGATGCATCATCATTCCCATCCGGTGGTCTGCGTGAAACCTGTTCAGCAAGAGGATATACAGCATGGGATTGTACATCACCTGCATTTGTAAAGAATACATCGGAAGGTACCTGTATCTTATGTATACCGGCAGCCTTTACTTCATATACAGGAGAGTCACTTGATTATAAGACACCGCTTCTTCGTTCAATGGATGCAATTAATAAAGAAGCGTTACATGCATTAAAGCTTTTTGGCAATACAACAGCTACAAAAGTTACGGCATCCGTAGGACCGGAGCAGGAATATTTCTTAGTTGATAAGGATAAATTTGCACAGAGAACAGACCTTAAGATGTGCGGACGTACATTATTTGGTTCAATGCCGCCAAAGGGACAGGAACTTGATGATCAGTATTTTGGCGCTATTAAAGATAAGATTGCAGAATACATGACAGAGTTAAATGAAGAGTTATGGAAGTTCGGTATTCTTGCAAAGACACAGCATAACGAAGTTGCGCCTGCACAGCATGAACTTGCACCGATTTTCTCAACAACAAATGTTGCAACAGATCAGAACCACCTTGTTATGGCAACGATGAAGAAGGTTGCTGCAAAGCATAATTTGGAATGTCTGCTTTATGAGAAGCCATTTGCAGGAGTAAACGGTTCCGGTAAGCACAACAACTGGTCAATCTCAACAGATGATGGTGAGAACCTCATTGACCCGGGTAAAGAACCGGAGAAGAACCTTCAGTTCCAGTTCTTCCTTGCAGCAGTTCTTGCAGCAGTTGATAATAATGCGGAGCTTTTAAGACTTTCTGCATCATCAGCAGGAAATGACCACAGACTTGGAGCAAACGAAGCGCCACCTGCTATTATTTCAGCTTATCTTGGTGAGCAGCTTGAGGATATCGTTAATCAGATTATAGAAAAAGGTGAAGCAACCTCATCATTGAAAGGTAAGAAATATGTATCAGGTGCAAGCACCCTTCCGACATTTACGATGGATGCAACAGACAGAAACAGAACGTCACCATTTGCCTTTACAGGAAATAAATTCGAGTTCAGAATGGTTGGCTCAACACAGTCAATCGCATTCCCTATGATGGTGCTGAATACGATTGTAGCAGACCAGTTAAAGAAGATGACAGCAGAGCTTGAAGGAGCAGCAGATTTTGAGGCAGCCGTTAAGACAATGGTAAGAGATTTACTTACAAAGCATCAGAGAATTATCTTCAACGGAAATGGCTATTCAGAAGAATGGATTGAGGAAGCTGAAAAGAGAGGACTTCCAAATATCAAATGTATGGTTGATGCTGTTCCATATCTTGCAACAGATAAGAATGTTGAAATCTTTGAGGGACTTGGTGTTATGAATAAGGCAGAGCTTCAGGCAAGAGCGGATGTAATGCTTGAGAACTATGGCAAGAAGCTGAATATCGAGGCACTTACCATGATAGAGATGGCAAATGAAGAGATTATACCTGCTGTTATGACTTATCAGGCAGAACTTGCAAAGGGTGCATCTGAAATCAAGGCGCTTGGCATTGAGCCTGCAGTTCAGGTATCACTGCTTAATACAATTTCAGAAAAGCTTGCTGAGCTTAAGAGTGCTACGGTTGCGCTTGAGGAGCTGACAGCAAAGGCAGCAGATTATGAAGCTGATGTCCAGAAGTGGGCAAAATATTATCATGATGTTGTATTTGCAGCATTTGATACAGTAAGAAAGCCTGCAGATGAGCTTGAAACGCTCCTTCCAAAGGGCGCATGGCCATTCCCAACATACGAACAGCTCTTATTTGAACAGTAAGATATATAACTCCTATAATATATATTGATACGTCTCCGGTGTTACATGTATGCGTAATGCCGGGGGCGTTTTATTTTTTATACAGGTCATCATATGTTGTAAGCAGAGGAAATATGTGTTAAAATGCATCACATATAGAATGGTTAAGTGAGGTACATCTTTGAAGAATTTATATATAGCAGAGAAACCAAGTGTAGCCAGACAGTTTGCGGATGTGCTGGGTGTTAAAGGAAATGCGGGAGCAGGCTATCTGGAATCCGGTGACTCAATTGTGACATGGTGCGTGGGCCATCTGATTACGATGAGCTATCCCGATGCATATGATGAAAAAATGAAGAAATGGGATTTGGCAACGATACCATTTATTCCTGAAGAATATAAATATGAGATTATTTCAGGCGTGGAAAAGCAATATAAGATTGTAGAAGGACTTTTGAACAGGGAAGATGTAGGCTGTATATATGTCTGTACCGATTCCGGACGGGAGGGCGAATATATATACAGACTGGTAGATTCTATGGCACATGTAACAGGAAAAGAAAAGAGACGCGTCTGGATTGATTCCCAGACAGAGGAGGAAATTCTTCGTGGAATAAGGGAGGCTAAGCCGCTTGACGAATATGATTCATTAAGTGATGCCGCTTATTTGAGAGCACAAGAGGATTATCTGATGGGTATTAATTTCTCAAGAGCATTATCTCTTAAATATAGTTATGTTGTACGCAATTATCTGAATCTGGATAAATGTGTGATTGCTGTAGGACGTGTTATGACGTGTGTGCTGGGAATCATCGTAAAGCGGGAAAGAGAAATAAGAGCATTTGTAAAGACGCCATTTTACAGGGTGGTTGCATCAGTGGGTACAGACAGTAATACATTTGATGCGGAGTGGAAGGCGGTAGAAGGCAGCAAATATTTTAATTCACCGCTTCTTTATAAAGAAAATGGCTTTAAAGAGAAGGCGGATGCCGAAGAACTGGTAAAATTCCTGTCGGATGGAGAAAAAAAGGCAGAAGTCTTTTCCATAGAACGGAAGAAGGAAAGAAAAGCACCGCCGATGCTTTATAATCTGGCAGAGTTACAGAATGATTGCTCCACATTGTTTAAAATCAGTCCGTCAGATACATTGAAGATTGTTCAGGAACTATATGAGAAGAAACTTGTTACATATCCGAGAACGGATGCCAGAGTTTTATCAACGGCTGTAGCGAGGGAAATTTATAAGAATATAAGTGGACTGAAGAAATATGGGAAGCTTTCGGGATATGCAGAAGAAGTTCTGAATATGGGAAGCTATAAGAGCATAGCAAAGACAAAATATGTAAATGATAAGCAAATAACAGACCATTATGCGATTATTCCAACCGGTCAGGGGTTTGGCGCATTGGGTAGTTTATCAGATATCGCATCAAAGGTATATGAACTGATTTGCAGGAGGTTTTTAAGTATCTTTTATCCTGCTGCGGAATATCAGAAGATAGCCATGACGCTTCTGATAAAAGGAGAGAAGCTGTTTGCAAATTTTAAATATTTACTTTCAGAGGGCTATCAGAAAGTAGCCAATAACAGCTTTGGCAAGAAGAAGGACGAAGAAAAATATTCGCCTGAATTTCTATTGTATCTTGGAAATATAAAAAAAGGGAACATACTTGATATTCAAAATATCAGTATAAAGGAAGGTGAAACATCACCGCCGAAACGATACAATTCAGGTTCGCTTATTCTTACAATGGAAAACGCAGGACAGTTTATTGAGGATGAAGCACTTCGGGAACAGATAAAAGGTGCAGGAATCGGAACAAGTGCTACCAGAGATGGCATTATAACAAAGCTTGTAAATAATAAATACATATCCTTAAATAAGAAAACGCAGATTGTAACACCTACATTTTTAGGTGAAATTATTTATGATATTGTATATTATTCCATCAATGGACTTCTTCGCGCTGACCTTACAGCAAGCTGGGAAAAGGGACTGGAAGGTGTGGCAAATGGTTCAATTTCAAAGGAAGAATATACTGCGAAAATGACAAATTTTGTCACCAAGCATACCAATCTGGTAAAAGGAATAAGCAATCAGAATAATATAACGTATATATTTGATAAAACAAAAGGGTATTATAAAAAATAAGGAGAATATCAGAAATGAGTGCAATTCAGACAGAAGTAACAATAAAGGAATTATATAATCTTGAGCAGACAGCCGCAAAGCCTTTGCTTGAAAAGTTGACATATCCGTGGGAAGCGCTTCCGCTTATCGGGGATTTTATCATGGAACTGGGTGAAACATTAAACGAAGAGGAGTATGAGAAACGCGGTGAAAACGTATGGATACACAAGAGTGCAACGGTATTTGATTCCGCGTATATAGCAGGACCATGTATTATAGGAGCAGGTACAGAGGTCAGACAATGTGCATTTATAAGAGGAAACGCACTTGTAGGTGAAAACTGTGTAATAGGAAATTCCACAGAACTGAAAAATGTAATTATATTTAATACGGTTCAGGTACCGCATTATAATTATGTCGGCGATTCGATTCTTGGTTACAAATCACATATGGGAGCCGGAAGTATCACTTCAAATGTGAAATCGGATAAAACGTTGGTTCATGTAAAAGGAAATGATTTTGATATCGCAACGGGTATGAAGAAATTCGGAGTAATGCTTGGTGACAACGTAGAAGTAGGTTGTAACAGCGTTCTGAATCCGGGAACCGTAGTGGGCAAAAACAGTAATATATATCCACTTTCAAGAGTAAGGGGTTACGTTATGCCAAACAGCATCTATAAAGCCCAGGATGACATAGTCCGAAAAAAATAAGCTGCTCTATGTATCTATTGTTTGATGAAGTACAGGCGCTTCATAAAACAATAGATACATATTACTCTTTCCCTTGACCGGCTATTGCACGATAGCCTTAGAAAGCGCATCCCGTATCGAATTAATAATTAAAGTGGAAGTATACTTATTGTCGCTGCTGTAAGTAAGGTTATCGATAGAGTTTACATACTGAAGCTGTGTATTAATATCTTCCAAAGAACTCTCAAGTAAAGGATACATAGCCATCACACTCTCATCCGTCTGTTTAAAAGAAACATCGGTTATTGACTCTTCATCTACAGTCACCATGACGGCTATACTGGACTCTCCCAAAGTAATGGAAGACTCATATGTACCGGGAACATATCCCATCTGAACCTCACTTGTTACAGGATTCAGTTTATCATCCTCTTTCTTATCATCATCCTTAAACATAATCATCAATATAATGACAAGGACAGCTACAAGTGCAAGAAAGATAACTGTATAAATAATTTCTTTCGCTTTTAGTACGATAAGTTTTGTAGAAGCCATTTTCATAATCTCCTAAAGTATTGTATAATTATTATAATTTATTCAGAAAGTAATAAATATATACCAGAAAATGAAAATAACATGATGAATAACGGAGGTAATAATGGCTGTACAATTTGTGCTTGGCTCATCGGGGGCAGGGAAATCCACGAAAATATTAAATAAAATAATAGAAGAGTCAATCCTTCATGATGAATATATGTATTATCTGATTGTGCCGGAACAATATACAATGGAAGCACAGAGGGATATTGTTACGATGCATAAAAATGGCGGTACGATGAATATTGATGCTATAGGCTTTAACAGACTGGCATACAGGATTTTTGATGAGTTGTCCGTTCATTCGGGAACGGTTCTTCAGGATTTTGGTAAAAGTATGATTATCAGAAAAATTTTGTGGGATAAAAGGGAAGAACTTGCTGTGTATGGGGGCTATACGGATAAGCCGGGGTTTGTGGATGAAATGAAATCCATGATGTCAGAGCTTTTTCAATATGCGGTAAAGAGAGAAGATATTGTATCCGTTATGGAGAAAATGTCAGAAGAGCGGAATGAAATAACATGTAAAAAACTGGAAGATATCAAACTCATATATGATGAATTTGAAGACTATACATCGAAAGGCTATATTGTGGCAGAACAGCTTACAGAACTACTTACAAGATATGTATGTGAGTCGGAAATTCTAAAAAACAGCTATATTTATTTTGATGGATTTACAGGCTTTACACCTGTTCAGTTCATGTTGATAAGAGAGTTGATGAAATATGCAAAAGGACTTACATTTTCATTTACAATAGATACGAAGGATATAACACTTACAGATATCAAAGCGCATGAATTATTCTATATGACAAAAACGACGATAAAAGCGCTTGCGGATATGGCGGCAGACGCATCCGTAGAGATTAAAAACAATATCTGTATGGATGACAAAACACCATATCGGTTTCAGGATAATAAAGAACTGGCTTTTCTCGAAAAACAGTTATTCAGATATCCTTATCAGAAATATAAAGAAGATGTAGATTGTATCAGAATAACTTCCTGCGATAACATGAGAGAGGAAATTTATTTTATAGCGGAACATATCAGAAAGCTGGTAAAGGAAGGGTACCGTTATCAGGATATTGCTGTGATATCAGGTGATTTATCAAATTCGGCAAATGATTATAAGCAGGTGATGGACGAGTATGATATTCCTGTATTTATCGATGCAAACGTTTTGATGAAATCAAATCCCTGTTCGGAGACGATACGAAGCCTTATAGATTTGTACGCTTCCGGATTTTCATATGAAAGTGTATTCCGATTTCTGAAAACAGGAATGACGGATATATCTTCGGATGATATTGAATATCTGGAAAATTATGCGATAAAAAGAAACCTGCGCGGTATTTCCGCATGGAAAAAATCAGTGCCGGAATATTATGAGAAAAATGCAGTCAGGAGTATAGAGGATATCAGGGCGCGCTTCATCTGTATGCTTGAGGATATCACACCTGTTTTCCAGAATAAGCGCAGTACAATAAGAGATTATGTGGAAGCAGTCTATCGATTTCTGGTTCAAATAGATGTTTATGGAAAGCTTATTGCGAAAAGTAATGAATTTTATCATCAGGGTGATTATGACGAAGGCGATGCATATAAACAGATTATGAATAAAGTCGTCATGCTGTTTGATAAAATCGTTCAGATTATTCCTGATGAACATATGAGTATCAGGGAATTTGGCGATATCGTTGATGCCGGACTTTCGGATATAGAGATTGGAACCGTACCGCCAACGGTAGACCGGGTGTTGATAGGAGATATCACAAGGTCAAGGCTGAACCATATAAAGATATTATTTTTAGCAGGGGCGAATGAAGGCGTAATACCAAAGGCAGCAAAGAAAGGAAAGATACTTTCGGAAAGGGACAGAAAAATTTTGGAACAACAGGGGCTTACCCTTGCACCCTCGGATAAGCTCAATGCGTATGTAGAACAGTTTTATTTGTATATAAATATTACAAAACCATCTGATAAAATATATATTTCTTATAGAAAAGCAGATGCAGACGCGAAAGAAACAAGACCGTCATATCTGATAAGCAGGATAAGAAATATATTTCCAAAACTGGATATAGAGCATTACAGTATGGAAAATGAAAAACGGTATACCGCAGGAAGCCTATTGCGATATATGGTAAGGTACGCACAGGAAAATGATATCCGTACAATGTCGGATGATTTATGCAGTCTCCTTACGGAATATGGATATGAAAGGGAAGTAAAAAGTATATTTAAGGGAAAGAATTATATAAATCAGACGAGCGGGCTTTCAAAAGAGGCGGTGGGACTTCTGTATGGGAAGGAGCTGATACAGTCCGTTTCAAGGCTTGAGACATTTGCAAATTGCAGCTTCGCCTATTTTCTTCGATATGGACTAGGACTCAAAGAGCGTGAAACATATAATGTCGATATGAGACAGGTTGGTTCAATCCTTCATCAGGTTATGGAGAAAGTATTTAAGCTTGTAAGAAATACGATGGGAAACGACTGGGATAAGCTGAATGACGAAGAAAGAAAGAATATGGTTTCTTCTGCCCTGCATGAAGCAGCAGAGGAATATGGCGGAAACTTTTTTACGGATTATGCCAGAAATCAATATATGCTTAAGCTTATTGGAAATATGGCACAGCGTTCCGTTGAAACTTTGCAGAAACATATATCATACGGTGATATGAAACCCGGTATGATAGAAAAAGTATTTCATTCGGAAAGGGATGAACTGGAGCGTTACATATTTGAATTGGAAAACGATATGCGGATGATATTAAATGGAAAGATAGACCGTGTAGATACCTGTATGGAAAATGGAGAGGTGTTTGTAAAAATTATTGATTATAAATCTTCTTCAAGAGAATTAAAGCTGGATAGTGTACTGGCAGGACTGCAATTGCAATTATGTGCTTATTCGGGTATTGCCTATGAGATATCAAAAAAGATATATCCTGATAAGAACGTGCATCTGGCAGGGCTTCTTTATTATAGCTTTGATAATCCTGTGATTGAGATGGAGTCACTTGATATTGATGAAGAAGCGGATGGTTTTGTATATGAGGAGCGGTTCGAGGAAAAGAAGCTGGAAGCCCTTCGGCTGAAGGGATTTGTCAATTCCCAAAAGGATGTATTGCTGAAAATGGATAAAACACTTACAACATCTCTGCCCATAAAGCTTGATAAAAATGGGCAGATAAAGGATAGTGACAATATCCTTACAGAAAGGCAATTGAAGCGTCTTATTGATTATACAAGAAAGAATATGATGGATTTTGGAGAAAAGATTGCCGCGGGATGTACGGATATAGCGCCTGTGAAAAACGGAAAGACAACAGGATGTGACTATTGTGCGTTTCAGAAGATATGTAAATTCGATATAAAGTATGGCGGAAATTCCTACCGCATACCGGATAAAAACGTAAAGGAGAATTTTTTTGAGGAGGAGGTGACTGCGGATGAAGTGGACAGATGAACAGAGGAAGGTTATCGATAGCAGAACGGGAAATCTGCTTGTGTCGGCGGCGGCAGGTTCAGGCAAGACGGCTGTTTTGGTAGAACGCATTATAGAGATGATACTGGGGGTCAATTCAAAAGGAGATAAAATTGGGAAAGGAATGGATGTAGATGAACTTTTGGTAGTTACATTTACAAAAGCCGCAGCCTCACAGATGAAAGCCAAGATTGCTGATGCCCTTTCGGATAAGGCGGAGGAGATGCCGTATGATGAGCATATCGTAAAACAAATGGCGCTTCTTGGCAGATGCGAGATAACGACGATAGACAGTTTCTGTCTGGGGATTGTAAAGGATTATTTTAATGCTGTCGGCATAGATTCAAATTTCGATATAGCAGATAAACCGGAGATGGAGCTGATTAAATCGGATGTTATGGATGAAGTTTTGGAAGAATGTTACGAGGAATCATCAGAAGATTTTATCAGGCTTGTAAAATCATTTTCCCGTAAAGAGTCGGATAAAATCATTACAGAGATGGTGGAAAAGATATATGGTATTTCGTCGAGCTTTCCAAGACCGTCATGCTGGCTTGCGTGCGCAAAGAAGGCGCTTATGATAGAAAACGAAGAAGAACTGGCTCAAAATGGATGGTACAAAAGTTATGAAAATAATGTAAAACAAATGGTCGCTTCGGCAGCTTTGATGGCAGCATCCTGTCTTGAAGTGTGCAATCGCAGCAATGGACCGGCAGGATATATAGCCGCCATTGAAAGTGACAGAGATATGTTAGACGGCATGAAAGCGCAGAAAAGTATCGGAGAAATAAAATCCTGTTATACTGATTTTGCAAAGCTTGGCAGATGTAAGAAGGACAGTTGTGATGCAGAGCTTCAAAACTATGTGAAAAATGTTCGTGAAAAATATAAAAAGCTGATTAAAACTTTGGTTGCTGATATCAAGCCAATGGATAAGATTGTAAAAGAAACACGTCTTATGGGACGACCTTTGATTGCACTGATTGAGCTGACTGAGAAATATAGAGAACGACTGAGTCAGGAAAAAAGAAAGAAAAATGTATATGAATTTCATGACATTGAAGAATTTGCCCTTGAAATCGTATGTGCGGGATATGATGAGCAGGGGAATGCCATCCCTTCAGAGACAGGGAAGGCAATATCACAAAAATATAAGGAAATATTGATTGACGAATATCAGGACAGCAACTTTCTTCAGGAAGATATCCTGAACTGTGTATCAGGCTGCGGAAAAAATACCAATAATATCTTTATGGTAGGGGATATCAAACAAAGTATATACAGTTTCCGGATGGCAAGACCGGATTTGTTTCTTAATAAATATAATACATATTCGGAAGAAGAGGATGGAAGCGGTTGCAGGAAAATCATTTTATCCAATAATTTCAGAAGTGCAAAATCCATACTGGACAGTGTTAATAGGATATTTGCGCCGCTTATGGCATCTGATATGGGCGGAATCGAATATGATAAAGAAGCATATCTGAATCCCGGGCCTATACAGCTTGCAGAATCAGAAGATGATATGGAGCCTGAGTTATATCTTATAGGGAATAATACGAAAGAGACAGAGGAAGAGATTGATAACACAGAAATCGAAGCAATGTTTATTGCAAATAAAATCGATGAAATCGTAAATGGAGAGGAGCCGATGCTGATAAAGGATGAAAAATCACCCGGCGGAAAAAGAAGTGTCCGATATAAGGATATCGTAATATTGCTAAGAAGTGTAAAAAACAGTTCAATGATATATGACAGGGTATTTTCTGAAAGGGGAATACCGTTGTATTTAGAGAGTGAACAAGGATATTTTGATGCTACGGAGGTTAATACGTTACTTTCCATGCTGGCGGTAGTGGATAATGTATATATTGATTATGATATGGCAGCAGTCCTGCGTTCGCCGCTTGTGGGACTCAATGAGGAGCAGCTTGCACATATTGTAGGAATCTATAATGCCCATATGAAAGAACAGGATAGAAATAATGATTTAAAAAATGGGATGCTGTATGATAAAGTTACACATTATATGAGCCTTGATAAAAAAGATGATATATCTGAGAAATTATCCTTTTTTCTGAATATGCTGGAATATTTGAAAGCGGAAAAAAATTATATGTCCATAAGCGATATGATTCGATATATTCTTCAGGAGACGGGCTATTACTGGTTTGTGGCAGCTATGGGCATGGGAAAGAGAAGGCAGGCCAATATCGATATGCTGATGAAGAAAGCAGATGCATACGAGGAAAGTAGTTTTAAGGGGTTGTTTAATTTCCTCAGATATATAGAAAGACTCAAAGTAAATGATATTGATTTTGCTGAGGCCGGCGTATTGTCAGATAACGAAGATACGGTAAGACTTATGACAATGCATAAAAGCAAGGGATTGGAATTTCCTGTTGTATTCGTCAGCGGACTTGGTAAAGAGCTTCGGAATAAGGATGCGCAATCTTCCGTAGTGGTACATCAGGATTTTTATCTGGCATCCCATGCCATAGACATAAAAAAGAGGATTAAGCAGAATACATTTGCAAGAAAGGCAATCTTAGATGCACAAAAGTCTGAGATGTATGCAGAAGAGATGAGGATATTATATGTGGCGCTTACCAGGGCAAAACAAAAACTCTATATAACTGCATGTGCGGATGATGCAGATAAAATGATAAAAAAATGTGAGGAAATTACAACCGTTGCAGGCAGGATATCATATGGAGATAAGATAAAGGCTTCAAGTATGATGGAATTGATGCTAATGAGTATTCATGCCGGATGCGCAGCAGACGGTTTCATTGAAATCAATTCCGCAGCGGCCTCTGATATATTAATTGAAAGCTGCGAACGTGCTGCTTTAAAATCCGTTAATGGGCGGAAAGATATAAATGAAGAAGAACAGAGAAGTGTTTATATCGAGGCGCAGAAGGAACTTGCATTCCGATACCGTTATGGAAGTGCAAATTATAAGAGCAAGATGTCTATTACAGAAATAAAAAAAATGCAGGCAGAAGGCGAGGAAAATCGGGGAGAGATACTTTATAAGACGGATGATGAAAATATTCATATCCCAATTCCTGATTTTATGTCAGAGGAGAAAGCGGTTCATGCAAACGAGATTGGTACTGCCATGCATAAAGTCATGGAACTGATTGATTTTCAGAGAACGGATATGGCATCGATTAGAAATCAGATTGATGAAATGTTTGATAAAGAGATATTTGCCGGCAGTTTGAAGTCGTATATCAGTATAAAAAAGATTTATCAAATGTTGAACAGTAATATAGGAAGGCGTATGGCAGCCGCTGACAGCGCCGGGATGCTTTACCGGGAGAGACAGTTTTATATTTCCATGAAGCCGGATGAGATATGGAAGAATAAAGAAAATTCTGAAGATATAGTGGTGGTTCAGGGGATTATAGACGCATATTTTATAGAAGAAGGACAGGTTGTGCTTCTTGATTATAAAACGGACAATGTGGCAGATATGGAAGCACTGGTAAAAAGATATTCGGTGCAGCTTAAACAGTATGCATCGACGATAGAACGGATTACAGGATATAAAGTAAAAGAAAAAGTGATATATTCGTTTTATCTTAATAAAGATATTTCTTTTTAGCTGTAGCTTGTAAACGGGAAAGCGGCTTGTTATAATATGAGCATATGAAATCAATATTATTTGGAGTAAGAGGACGCATACATGATAAAAGCAGAGAATTTAACAAAAGTATATGGAGATGATTTTGTTTCTGTTGAGCATTTAAGTCTCCATATCAATAAAGGAGAGATTGTCGGATTTGTAGGGCAGAATGGCGCAGGTAAGACAACTACAATAAAGATGCTTACCGGGATATTAAAACCGACGGAAGGTTCTGTTCTTATAAATGGCTTTAATATAGAGGAAAAACCTCTTGAAGCGAAAATGTCAGTTGGATATATATCAGATAATCCTGATATTTTCTTAAGACTTACGGGACTTGAATATGTGAATTTTATAGCCGATATATATGGTGTATCATCTGCTGACAGAAAGAACCGTATGGAGAATATGGCAGCCCGTTTTGGGATGGAAGATAGTTTGAACAAGCAGATGGCAGGCTATTCACATGGCATGAGACAGAAGATGATGGTTATAGCAGCGCTTGTTCATAATCCGCCGGTATGGATACTTGACGAACCGATGACAGGACTTGATCCAAATGCAGCGTATGAGCTTAAGAAGATGATGCGGGAACATGCGGACGCCGGTAATTGTGTATTCTTTTCCACGCATGTTCTTGAGGTCGCAGAGAAACTGTGCGATAAGATTATCATGATAAAAAAGGGGAAGGATATCTATCAGGGGACGCTTGAAAAACTGGTGGAAACGCATAAGAATAAATCGCTTGAGGATATTTTTATAGAGATGACACATACGAATCATTAAGGGAGATGCTATGAAAGAATATTTATTACTGACGAGGGCGTTAAGCAAAAATAATGGTATGGATATGCCGGAAAGCGGTAAAAAAGCAAAATCATATAAATTGATGGGAACACTTGCCATGTTTTGTATTATGATACCATGCTGTTTTATCGTTGGATTTATCGTTTACATAATGACACAGGCACTGATGGAGGCCGGAGGCGGAACAGAAGGGCTTGAACTGATATTACAGCTGCTATCCGTATTTGGTATTATCTTCAGTATTATGGTTATTTTTAATGTGCTGTATTTTTCATCAGATTTGGAACATCTGCTTCCCTTGCCGGTAAAGCCCTCTGTTTTAGTGGCTGCAAAGTTTACACATGCCTATTTTGCCGAAAGTGTTATGGAGTTTATGATATTGTTCTGCGGATTTATCGGATACTTTATAGCTGCGGGATTAAAACCTGTTTCATTACTGACGGCAATCTTTGGTATCTTTCTGCTTCCGGTACTGCCGCTTGTATATTGCGGTATATTCTGTCTTATTATTATGGCCTGTTTTCATAAAGCAAAGCTTCTGAAAAATGTAGATTTTATGGTAGGACTTGTTTCTGTCTTATTTATAGGCTTGTTCCTCTTATCCTTTGCACAGCTTGACAGCATCAGTATTAATACATATATAGACAGTCTTACAAACGGAAAGAATATCTTTATAGAAATGATGAGTAAAGTATTTTTTACGGTGCCTGTATTTTTGAAAGCCTTAGGCGGAAACAGTTTCCTGTACTTCCTTCTGTTTTTATTTGAAAATGCAGTGGCTATCGCTGTTTTGTTATTGCTTGGAAATGCACTTTATCTGAAAGGTGTATTTCTGGTTTCTTCAAATTCAAAAGGAAAGGGAAAGCGCGTTCAGTTTGAACGTACTTCTTATGATGTAAAAACGCCTTTGAAGGCGTATCTCATAAAAGAATGTAAGACGCTGTACAGAACCCCGGCATACAGGAAATATTGTGTCGTTGTAAATGTTGTATGGCCTGTGCTTGTTGCTGCGCTGTTTTTACTGCCTGCAACAAAGAATTTTCTGGAAGCGTTTAAAACGGTATTTACGAAAGGCTTTGTGTTATCCGATGTCATGGTTCTCGTTGCTGTGATTATATTATCGTTTTTTGCAACAGCACTCAACAGCATTGCCGCTACTTCATTTACAAGAGAAGGTGCGCATTTTTCATTTGTAAAATATGTGCCGTTCGATTATAAAAAGCAGGTGCAGGTAAAAGCGCTGGTCAGTATGATATATAGTGGCATTACGGTAGTTGTTTCAGTGGTCTTGTTATGTATCTTTATGAAATGTACATTTTTTAGTAGTTTGTATTATATTGCAATAGCGCTTATGGCAGTTATTTTATGTACATGGATTGGCATTATGTTAGATGCAACACATCCAAGACTTGATTGGGAAGATGAATACGGCGCTTTAAGAGGAAACCTGAATGCCTTTTTTAATATGGCGATAGCCATATTGATTGCTATGGTGTTGTGTGTGATTGGATGGGTGCTGTTCAGGTATACTTCGTTTGATTCAAAGCTGATATTTATAATATATTTTATCATGATGGCTCTGGCATGTTTCATAATAGGAAGGGCATCTATGAGACATACTATTATAAGCATAGAAAAAGATTTATATTCATAGAAAGGACAAGATGACATGAAAAGTGTGAATGCATGGAATAAGTATGATAAAGAGGAAATGGAGAACCTTGAAAAGTTGTGTAAGGATTACAGAGATTTCCTTGATAACGGAAAGACGGAAAGAGAATGTGTGAAGGAAATTGTAAAACAGGCAAAACATGCCGGATATGCAGATATAAAGGATATTATAAAATCCGGTTCTAAGGTGAAGTCAGGAGATAAAATCTATGCTGTCTGGATGGACAAGACGGTAGCGCTATTTAATATCGGTAAAAGAAGTATGGAGAAAGGCATGAATATTCTGGGGGCACACATCGACTCCCCAAGGATGGATGTAAAACAAAATCCGTTATATGAAAAAGATGGATTCGCATATCTTGATACGCATTATTATGGCGGAATTAAAAAGTATCAATGGGTGACGCTTCCGCTTGCCATTCATGGCGTGGTAGCAAAGACAAATGGGGAGCTGCTTCATATCAATATCGGTGAAGATAAGCATGATCCTGTCTTTTGTGTTACAGATTTGCTGATTCATTTGGCCGGCACGCAGATGGAGAAGAAAGCAAATAAGGTGATTGAAGGGGAAGAACTGGATATATTGTTTGGAAGCAGACCTGTGAAAGGGGAAGAAAAGGAAGCTGTAAAAGCAGGCGTTCTTGCGCTTCTTAAAAAGAAATATGGAATGAAGGAAGAGGATTTTATATCCGCAGAACTTGAGATTGTTCCGGCGGGAAAGGCAAGAGAGTGCGGCATAGATAAAAGTATGATTATGGCATATGGACAGGATGACAGAGTATGTGCATATACATCAATGGCAGCTATGTTTGAAGCAGATACACCGGAGAAAACAACATGCTGCCTGCTTACAGATAAAGAAGAAATCGGAAGTGTGGGCGCAACAGGTATGCAGTCACATTTCTTTGAAAATATGGTTGCAGAAATTTTAAATGCAATGGGAGATTATAATGAAATAAAGCTTAGAAGATGCCTTGCATCCTCCCGTATGCTTTCGTCTGACGTATCAGCAGGTTACGACCCGACATTTGCAAGTGCATTTGATAAGAAGAATGCAGCAATATTTGGAGAAGGAATGGTATTTAATAAGTTCACAGGTTCAAGAGGAAAATCAGGTTCAAATGATGCAAATGCTGAATATCTTGGCGCTATCAGAAAAGTTCTTGATGATGCGGATGTATGTTATCAGACAGCAGAGCTTGGTAAGGTAGACATCGGCGGCGGCGGTACGATTGCTTATATATTATCATTATATGGTATGGAAGTCGTTGATTGTGGTGTGGCAGTTCTGAATATGCATGCACCGTGGGAGATTACATCAAAAGCAGATATCTATGAGACCAAGAAGGGATATGTGGCATTTTTATTAGGTGCATAATATATGGATAAAAAAGGATTTTGGATAAAAATAAATATGCTTATGATAGCTGTGGTAATGCTGATATTTCCACAGCTTATTGTACATGCTGATGAGGATTACACGTCAAACTACAGTCAGACTGAATTTCATGAAGACGAAGGCTTTGACAGTGGTGATGCAAACTGTATCTGCCAGTCTGCAAGCGGATATATCTGGATTGGAACGGGCAGCGGGTTGTACAGATATGATGGAAGTGAATTCCTTCTTTTTGCTTTAGACAATAATATAACACCAAGTGTATATTCTATCAATTGTATCTATACGACATCATCAGGTGAACTTTATGTAGGTACAGAGAACTATGGATTATATGTATACGATAACGGAATATTCAGCAGAGTCGGTGCAGCTTATGATATGGGAATTTCTACAGTTCATGAGATTTATGAAGACGGAGATGGAGAATTATGGCTTGCAACATCACAGGGAATCTATGTACTTTCTTCTGATGGGATTACGGCAATTACTGATGACAGAATAAGTAATGCCAATATCAGTAATATAAACGGTTATCAGAATAAAATCTATGCGGTAGCCGATAATGATTTGCTTGTGACAATTTCGGAAGATGGAAAGGTTCATGTAAAATCCAAGTCGGAATATGGAATCGAGGATATAAACAGTCTTTATATAGATATAAATGGGGTAAGATATTATGGTTCAGTAGGTCATAATATCTTAAGGATTGAAGGTGCAAAGAAGTATAATCTTATCAGTACGGGAAGCATAGGCGGTATTAACAGGATAAGTGGAGATGGAAACAGAATATGGATACTGGCAGATGATGGTGTCGCATATTTGAATTCTGATTATAATGGTATCGTGCCTGTTGCAGGTCTTACTGTCAATGAGTCTATGAGTGATATGCTGGTAGACTATGAAGGAAATTACTGGTTTACTTCATATAGAAAAGGTCTTTTACTGCTGGAAAGAAGTAAATTTAAAAATGTTTCCATGAAATATGGACTTGGAAATTCTATAGTAAACTGTGTTATGCAATATAATGGACAGCTTTATATAGGAACAGATGATGGACTGAACATCGTCAGCCAGGGAAAGGTAGTCGCGGATAATGAGCTTGTAAAGCTTTTAGATGGAATTAGTATACGAGATATGTATGTGGACTCCAGGGAAAATCTGTGGATTTGTACTTATAGGATTTATGGTGTTATCAAGGTGAATAAACAAGGTACATATAAGTTCTATAACAGAGGCGGAGGGTACCTTGTAAGTAATGCTGTCAACTGCATAACAGAGATGGCCAATGGAGCTATGGCGGCAGGAACGGATAATGGTATCTCCATTTTCAAGGATGAAGAAACGATAAAACAATATACAAGAATAGATGGTTTTGATAATGCGGATATCATGAGTATTTATCAGAGTAAAGATGGCACGCTCTATGTCGGTACAAATGGCGGCGGACTATATACCATAGGTTTTGATTCTCATGTAAGAAAGATGCCCGTTGAAGATGGTGTAAAGTTTAATACGATATCTGCCATCGTCGGAGGAAATAACGGGGTATGGATTGGAACGGACAATGGGCTTTATTATCAGGAAGGCGTAGTCAGACAGATTGCGGCAGTTGATGCCGCAAATAGTATATACGACATTATTATTGATGACAGTGACTATATGTGGATATTTGGCTCTAAGGGTATCAGCAGATATTATGAAAATGATTTATTGAGCAGCAGTCAGCCGGACAGCGTTTTGTATACAAAAAATGATGGCCTTATATCGGCTATTACAGAAGGTTCATCGAATTATATAACAACAGAAGGCACAGTGTATGTGTGCTGTAGTGAAGGCTTGTGCAGCTTCAATACTGAAAATGAATATATAAATGAAACAGCGCCGAAAGTCAGGATATCATCTGTTTTTGTTGATGATAAAGAATACAAGTTTTCTGATTTAGACGGAAAAATCGATGTTCCGGGAAATACAAATAGAATAACGGTGAAGTTTTCCGTTTTAAGCTTTGTAAACAGAGCCAATATTAAAGTAAAATATTATCTTAAGGGTTTTGAAACGGAAGAAAGAACATTATCGGGAACTGATACGCTGGAGGTTGAATATACAAATCTGGAAGGCGGAAGTTACGAATTTGTATTGTATGCAGAGAATGCTGATGGCATAGGATGCGAGCAGGAGCTTACATTTATGATAAACAAGGAGCTTGGTTTCTGGGAAACGAACCTGGCAAAGACGATTATCATTATTGGTACGCTGCTGGTTATCATAATGATTATTCTGACGATACGAGTAATTGCGCATACGATAAAGCGAAAAAATGAACAGGTTGAAGAACTTAGTAAGAAAAATGAAGAAGCGGAGAAATCCAATCAGGCAAAAAATGATTATGTGAATTACCTAAGTCATGAGATACGCGTTCCATTAAATACGATTCTTGGTGTCAGCGAAATGGTGATGCGCAATGCAGAAAATATTCATGATGAACAAATTACCCAATACAAGGCATTATATGATGCGGGATATGAGATACTGGGTATGGTAGATGGAATATCAAGACTGGCTAATTTGAAAGATGGAAGCATCGAACTGATATGCAAGGAATATGCCGTATCAGACGTGATTGAAGAATTGTCGCACCAGTTTAAATCGATGGTAAACAGAGATTTGGTTGAACTGAGAGTCAGTATAGAAGATGACATTCCAAATGGATTAGTCGGTGATGTTTCAAGAATAAAAGAACTGATTACGAATATATATGCAAGGGCAGCCAGTACTACAAAAGAAGGTTATATCAGTATAGATGTGGATTGGAGACCTTGTGAAGCAGCCGATACATGGCCGGCTGGAGAAGAGGACAATACCTTGTGGGATGCTTCCGGGAATGAAGATATCTATCTCGATTTTAAGATATCGGATACGGGTGTTGGGGTAAAGGAAGACCGGCTTACCCAGTTATTTGATTTGGATGATTCTTATGAAAAATCTGATATCGGAAAGTTTGATATCAGTTTAGGACTTGCCATCGCAAAACAGCTTGTATGTCTGATGGATGGAGAAATATCGGCAGAAAGCACTTATGGGGCTGGTACAACGGTTACATTTAGTATCAGACAGTCGGTATTTGATTATAGTTATGTAAATTATAATCTGAATAGAAAGAAGGAACTGGCGAGGAGACATTCAAATTCCAGATTGTGGCTTCCGGATATAAGAATATTGATTGTAGATGAATCGGAGCTTGGACTTCAGGTTGAGAAGACCTTATTTGATACCTATGGCGTAGTATGCGATACTGTTACATCGGGTTTTGATGCGATAGACAAAGTGATGGTAAACCAGTACGACATTGTATTTATGGATATTGTAATGCCTGTTATGGATGGAAAAGATACAGTCCGGGAAATCCGTAACCTTGAAGGTGAAGAATACAGAAAGATGCCAATTATAGCGATGTCTGTAAATAATGTTGATATGTCTAAAGAAGATATTCTTACATCGGGCTTTAGTGAGGTTCTTGTGAAACCACTCGAGCTTGACGAAGTGGAAGAAGTGCTTCGGATGTTTATTCCGGAAGATAAAATAAAAGAAAAAACAACCGATATAGCACCGGATGTAGATGTTTCGCAATATTTTGAAGCTGCAAAAGTTCTTAAAAAGTATATATCAATTGAAGATGCGCTTAAGATGATGGGCGGAAGCTTTGATAACTTTAATAAATTTATAACGAATTATAAAGCCCAGTATGAAGAAGATACCTATATGCTGCGGGACTATATTGATGATGATGTAAGAAAATTCAGAAATATCATTCATAATATTAAGAGCAGCAGCGGCAATATATGTGCTTTTACAATAGAAAGAAAGGCGGCAAATCTTGAATCTGCAATCAATATAGGAAACATGCAGTACGCAAAAGAAAATACAAGAGAATTTGTTGCATTGATGAAAGATATGTATAAAGCAGTCGATATCTATATATCGAAAATAACGCAGGAGGAAAAACCGCAGCAAAAAGAGATGAGAGATGCCATTAACAGAGGAAAGCTGAAAGAACTTCGTGCTTATTTGAAGGCATGTGAGCTTGAGCCTGCGAAAACACTGATTGCGGATATCGACAGGTATGAATATGGCGATATTGATACGGAATTTTTCAAGGCATTGAAGATGACGGTAGAAGCAATGGACTATGAAGGTGCAAGCGAGATTATCGACCAATACTTAAATAGTGTATAAAAAATAATATGAAAAGAGGATAAAAATATGAGAGTAGCAATTATTATGGGTTCAACAAGTGATATGGCAAAGGTAGAGCCTGCGGTGGCAATTTTAAAGGATTACGGTGTAACCGTAGATGTCAGATGCCTTTCCGCCCACAGAGCGCATGCAGGCCTTTCACAGTTTATTGAAGAGGCAAATGGAAATGGTACAGAGGTTATTATTGCAGCAGCAGGTATGGCGGCAGCACTTCCGGGTGTGGTTGCATCACAGACAGTACTTCCTGTGATAGGCGTTCCGCTTTCAGGTGCAACATTAGACGGAATGGATGCGCTTCTTTCCATCGTGCAGATGCCATCCGGTATTCCGGTAGCAACGGTAGCAATCAACGGAAGTAAGAATGCTGCATATTTGGCGCTTCAGATTATAGCTGTCAATAATTCAGAAGTGAGACAAAAACTTCAGGATGAGCGGAAGGCAATGGAAGCTGCCGCTATGAAGGCGAATGAAGAAGTCATTGAAAAGTTTCAATAAATCCCAACCAGACGTAAGCTGATATGTAAGTTGCTTCGTTTCTGTTTGGCTACCTTTTCAAAATGCTAAATCGGTCAGTTTTGGCAAATAAACGGTCATTATAATGTCGTTCGTTTACTGAAACTGACCGCTTAATTTTTTTATGACGTAATTTAAAAAAAGTGTGTTACCATATAGGATATATTTTTAAATTACAACATGAAAAAGTGGGGAGAAACAAATGATGGAAAAATGTAAACCAAACAGATATTGGTATAAATGCGTAGCGGTGTTTCTTGTCCTTGTGATGAGTATGAACATTCTTGCAGGATGTGACAACAGAA
>CANQTC010000004.1 GCA_947626675.1 uncultured Coprococcus sp.
GTATCGGTATCCGTGTCTGTATCGGTATCCGTGTCTGTATCGGTATCCGTGTCTGTATCGGTATCCGTGTCTGTATCTGTATCTGTGTCAGTATCCGTATCGGTGTCTGTATCCGTATCTGTGTCTGTATCGGTGTCTGTGTCAGTATCGGTGTCAGTATCCGTATCTGTATCAGTATCGGTATCTGTATCTGTGTCAGTATCGGTATCTGTATCTGTGTCAGTATCGGTATCTGTATCTGTGTCAGTATCGGTATCCGTGACTGTGTCGGTATCTGTGTCCGTGTCCGTATCGTCCTCCCAATCCTCCCAGTCGTCATCCGTATCCGTATCCGTGTCATCACCCCAGTCGTCATCCGTATCGGTATCCGTGTCAGGCACATCCACATCCTCGTTATTGTTTCCCCCGGCTGTATTATCACCACCTAACAAATCCTTGTCAAGAATTTGATGAATTTCACCCTCCGACTTAACTTCATCTGCAATAATATTGCCGCAAAAATTACCTGTGTTGACAAATGTTGCATAAGGAGCAACAAAAACACCTGCACTCATACCGGTTGTAATATTTCCCGTATATGTTCCAAAATTAAAAATAACGTCACCATCAGTATTAAACCAACTGTCATCAGTGATACTGCCAAAATCTATCGATTTTGTATTATCATCTGTAATAACGTTAATAATCACATTGACACCTTTGTTGAACTTCAACAGTTCCTTGATATAATCAGAATCTGCCGCAATATCCCCGGCATAAACGTTTACAACCATCGTTTGACCGCGTGTAACCGTATCCATTTTAATTGCCCAAACGGCATTGAGCAGTGAGTTTTGTGACTCATCACGATTAAACTCTAAATCATCTATCAAATACTCGCCAACTTCGGCAAAGCGGTCCGAATCGCGGAGAATATCCTTATCACCTCTGCGAAAAGTTACTTTGTCAGCCTTGTTGCTGCACTCTACTTTATACTCAACACCACCTGTTTTAAAACCAATACCGTGTCCATTATCGTATGTAAATGGTTCATAATCGAAGCCCATAATTAACTCATACTTTGAGTTTCCATCCATAGTCAGCTTGATATCTGTATTCCTCGGCGGATTGTCCAAATACACAAAATATGTAGCCTCTGCAGCCGCAGAACCGGAATGTGCAATAGTACCGTAGTTAAAGACATCAACATTTCCTATATTGCTTACACAAATATTACCCTCAATATGTTTATCAAGCTCCTCTGTATTTAATTTGTTTGCATATACAGCATATCTCTTAACATCGTTGACAGCTTTTACAAAATCATTCACTGCTCTGGCATTGTCAGAAGTTACAAATACATTTTGGTCGATTTTATAATATTCAATATTATCATTAACACTATCAGTAACACTATCCGTGGTACGATTATCAAAATCTTCATCAGTGACAGGAGCTCTCCGCAGCAATGATGCTACTGTTCTTTCCATGTCAGCATTCACCATACTGTTTATATCCAAAACACGCAGCGATGCATCATCTTTGGTAACAACTGAAAAGTCTTCATCATAAGCAGGAGCAGCCAAAGTCATCATAGATGCCGAACGAGAAGCCAATACTGATAATGATAAAGCAACCGCAAGCGTTGACTTGCCTTTATTAATTTTTTTATTTTTATTATCCCTGCGTTTCATAGGCATCCCTCCATATATTTTCATATAAAAACAGGTCACATTTTATTATAAAATAGTATATATATATAATATCAGATTATTGCAATTACGTCAAGCATCTTACCGATTAAGTTTCAGGTCTCGCAAAAGCAAATAATGTTCGTCTGTCGTATTGTATAATCTCTGTCCGCACCCATTTAAAATCTCTGAAAGATACACGGCTGTCTGACTGTAAAACGCATCCTCATAATGAACAATATGCTTTCCGCCATAAGGAAATTTATCTGAAATATAGAAATACTTTGAAATGTCGATTACATAACAATCTGTAACGCCAACAAAATATTCCTCACACAATGAGATAAATCGTTTCTTTATCTCAACCATTTCCTTATCACCAAAAGATTCCAAATGATGCTCCAACGTAATATAATCACTCTTTGGCTCAGCCTTTATTAAGATAATGTTATTTCCATATTTTTTATATAATGTTTTTGCAAACTGTACTATCTTTTCAAAACAATACTCTAAGCTTCGTTTCTCAAACAAATAACACTCATTACATTTGTTTTCAATGTTTTTATAAAAAGCTGTGCCACGAATGTAATCATCCGTTTCAAACAATTCGCCTTCATATTCCGCCATCGTGCATATTACATCATAAAAATCAACCAAAATCCACTCTGAATGACTATCCATTAATGAATGAAAGCCATTTCGGAGCAAAGAACCCTGTATCGTTTTTCTGCGCCATGCATTTGTGCCAAACGCCTTCGCATCTTCAGGAAATGCAACCGGTACAGGGGACTCATAGGCCAGAACCGGCGCCTGTTTAAATATGTATTTCCCCACAAATACATCATGACAGCGTTTTACTGCCTCACGGGAAATACAGCTTCCCCATATATCAACTGTCCTTTTATGAATGGAGCTAATATATTGTTGCAGTTTCGGATTTCCCCGCAGCAAAAATAAAGTTTCCACATTTCTTTCATCACAAGCCACGCCCATCTCTGCAGCAAGCAGTTTCGACATCGTCTTCAATACATTAAACCGTCCATCAAAAGCAGGCGCAAAAAATTCATATGGTTTATTCAAATTTCCCTCTTCGAGAGATATTATAATATCAGCAGCTTTAATAATGTCTTCCGCCCCTGCATCACCAACAAAAAAGTCCCGCAGAAAGCCTAACGCTACCTGCCCTCCCTTTTTTATATGAATCAATCGCTCTCTGTTCCTTGCCGCAAATTCTGCTGATGTCTGCGCAATAATTTTATCAGCAGCATTGTCCATGTCCAAAATCCAGCTTTGATATGCGCGGGCAGTCATATTGGTATAATATTTCAGCACCCGGTCAAACCAAAGGTCTGTGTCCGGCGTATTGATACAGCTCCTGCCTTTTCCTGAAGTCATTTCTAACGCCGCTTTATATGCATCAATATAATATTCCTTTTCAAATTCCAATGTACCCTCCGTTGTAGTAAAATAATGCCTTGCCAAATCTACTACAACAGGATTTACAATTCTTATAAAATATTCCTCCATCGCATAAAGCAGTTTATTCCGCCACTCTACGGCGCGCCCATTTCGGAGTTCCGTTTTCACAAATTTTTTTCCACTTATATTACAACGGAAAAGCAAAATTCTTTCATGTGGAACTGTTTTTTTCAATATCTCTGCATAACGTTTTATAAGCGGTTTCCATGTACTTTCATCAAATGGCGCTCTTACCCGTATCAACTTTTCTCTATGTTCATGGTAAAAATCAGATTGACGCAGACATTCTACATTTGTAAAGTAACACGGTTCTGCGTTCTCGCAGTCACTCTTTTTGTAGCACGATGTTGTTACCGCTGTATAAAAGTCTACTGCCACAAAGTCGGGCCTTGTCCGCATAATATATCCGGCTAAATTCTTACTGATTTCAAGGGCCAGCCTGTCACCACCGTTTTCAGGAAATGCGAAGTTCTGCATTGAGCCAAGTGACAATTGCGACAAATTCATTGCTGTTTTATCAATCCGAAAATCCTTCCCTGTGCTGAATATTCTATTTAATATATACGAGCCTGAAAGCATTACAGACGGTTTGTAAGGGAAATAACTGATATCATTTCCCATTGCCTGCTTTGTACGCATAAATGAATCTTTGCATATTTCACTGTAATATGGAAATGTCGGAACAACCGAAACGCCATATGCTCTACTCTCACTAAAACATGGAATATATGAGCATCCCGCATCGACTTTTCCATTTTCGCATGACAGTTCAATGCGAAGAAGCGCACTATCACGATTTTCACGCATTTCCTGCATCGAAGTAAGAAAGTTTCCCAAAGAATAGGCACAAGGAATACTTCTGCCATTTTTCGTTTTTACATAGGAAAATTTTTGAAGGACATGGGGATGCGAACCGACAATCATATCTACACCCGCTTCTGCCATCCGTTTTGCTGCTTCTTTCTGCGCCTTTCTGATTATCGGCGAATTCATTTTCCCCCAGTGCTGATATGCTATAACATATTCCGCACCCATATTCCTTGCATCATTTACAAGCTTCCCAAAATCGTTTTCATCATATTTTCCAATCATACTTGTTATGGCATGTATATCACAGCCCATCTCTGATTCAGAACCATTTGAAATCATATTACAGGCTATCATGCCCACTTTTATTCCATTGACGTCAACAACAACAGGAGCATCCCCTAATGTTCCAATATTATCCATACCATATTTCCTGATTACCGAAACAGTCTCCTCAAGTCCCTCTTTTCCCGTATCACAATTATGGTTATTTGCTGTCACAAGTCCATGAAAACCAGCATCCGCTATCGCCGCAATAAATGTTGAAGGAGAATTACAATTCGGCGCACCATTTTTCAGTCTGACCTGTTCATGTTCATACGGCGCATAATCGCAACATGTCGTTTCTAATACCCCAACCGCATAGTCCGCCTGCGAAAGTGTATTTTTTATTCCCGAAAATGCGTCAAAAAAATCATATCCGTTTTTTTCTGCCGCCCTCTGATGCGCGACCGCACACATCAGGTCACCGGCAAGCATCAAAACAGCCTTGCGCTTTCCGTTACTTAGAGAACGCTCTACTACAACCTTTGTACGAAATATCTGTCCATCATCTGCAGTTATCTTAATATAACCACAGCCTTGCGCTTTTGCAGTTATCATCCCCTCATGACTTACTGAAGCTACCTGTGAGTCCTCTGACATATATGTTACAGGCATCTTTTTTTCAGGATGCTCACAGACCAATTGCTCTGTTTCACCAACTTTCAGGCAGACTACCCCCTGCGCTTTTAATCCATTGCAAACAGGAACAAAAGACATCTTTTTCGTATAGCCGCCTTTGACCTCAATGTTATCTATATACTGAAATGCCGCCACGCGCACAAGATATTCTTTTCCATTCTGAAATCCTAAAATCATCTTTTTACAACCCTGTGAATAACGTGACTTAATACACTTCTCCGGTTCATCGGCTGAAAAAAACTGCAAATGGTATCCATCAGCACCTTCCACCGGTTCCCACTCTGACAAAGAAGCTCCATCTTTTCCTTGAACGCTAAAATTTTCAGGTATATTCAATTTTTTTGACAAAGAAACCACTCCCTCTTATATTCATTATTTAATCCCGTAAAGCATCCAGCTTTTCATAATTTCGATATAATGCATAATAAGCGCCACAAAAATGCTGTACATCATCAATACGTATTCGATAATTGTCATGTCGGATAAAAAATGCGCCCAGATAATTTTCCGGCTGTGTAAAATACATTACATACTCCGGATAACCATATCCATTAAGCATATACTCCGCACGATGAAAAATCGTCTTAACCAGTTTCTTTTCATCAAAATCCTCCAATCCCGAACATTTCAGATTCTGCTCTTTCATCCGACACACCATCTCAAACGAAACACAAAGAAGCTCTAAATATGTATGATATGTAGTTGGCGTTTTATATATCTTTTCCAAATTATCCCGCACGTTCTTAAGCCCAAATTTGAAATATTTTTCTTCCGGAACATACTTCGTCAATTCATTTATTGAATATGCCACCCAATGGTCTGCATATTGTTCATAATTTCTTCTGATAAATCTGTCCGTTGCCTGTTTTGCCACATCAAGAAACCGCTGTTCCTTCGTCAGTCCATACAGCCTGCTGAGTGCAAAAACAGTTTCTCCATCGTAGTATACGGTTCTAAACCTGTCCCGTGGAGCAAGCGAAGGATATTTTAATACATGAAAAAAGCTGCCGTTTCGTTCGTCAAAGAGTTCTAAAATTCCATTACCAAGTTCCGTTGCTATTTTCTTATATTTGTATGTTCCGACAATATTCATATATTCCGTCAAAACAATAATCGCAACAGCGTTTCCACCTATTTTTACTTCATGTTTTGTTGCTTCAAATAAATACAGCACATTTTCCCGGTCCTCTCTTTGCGGATATTTATATGCCATATTCCTTATCATATAGTCAATCGCACGTTCCGCCTGATTTAAAGTAATTTTGTCTGACGTTATTCTGTATGCACAAAGCAGACTCCAGATAGATGAAGCATGACGCATAATATTATATCCCGGTATAATCTCCGGAACAGTCGGATAATATCCATAAATGAATTGTCCCTCCTCATCAATCTGAATTGCCAGATATTCTGATGATGACATAATCACGCCAAGCGCCGTATCCTTATTAAACCCGGCAATCTTTCTTCGTCCGGCATTACGTCCTTCAGCGTATAATTCATAAACATTATTTTTTTCATCACAGAACACACTTTTACAATCAAACAAAATTACATTTTGCGGAAGTTCTGCAAGCGCCTTTAAATCATTTTCTTCCAGGTACTTGTTTAATACATCTATTTCAATTTTCTTTCCTTTATAATCAAGCAACGCGTTCGCGTTTATCTCTGCTTCAATCAATGCAGCATCCAGTTTTTCATCGAATGAAATTCCCCTGCGAAAAAACTGTCCATATCCTTTGGAAAATTTTGTGATAACCTCAGAAAGCGACTGTTTCTCACCTTTCATTGTGATATCCGCTTTTATCCACAACGGATTAAAGTTTTCTTCGCAAATAAACTCCAGTGCATTTGATTTTGCTTTCTCCCATGCTTCCCGTACTGTTTGCGCTGAAGCTCTGAACACATATGCCTGTTCCTCTATATCACTAACTGAAATAAAAGCTGCATAAGAGCCGCATACAGAGAAAAAATCATCAAACTGTTTAAATCCTCTGTCATTAATCAACTTCTTTTGTATCAAATTCATTTTCTTATTAAACATATCCATATAAGAATTCATCGTATCCCCCCCTGATATTATCTTCTGCTAAATTCACAACCGCAGAAATTCTGTCTATACAGCCCATATTCTGCTGATAATTCTATCGACCTCTTATAACCATTTTTCTTCTTAAAATCGCTATACAGATAATCTATACCATATATCTCCGATAATTCAGAGCCAATCTCATTAATCCACCCGGCATTTTTATGCGGACTTATCGAAAGCGTAGTCGTAAAACAGTCATATCCATTCTGTTTTGCATAGGCGGCTGCTTTCTCCATGCGCAGTCTGTAACACTTATAGCACCTTGCTCCTTTTTCAGGATAATGTTCCATTCCCCTTGCCATATCCAGAAAACTTTCCGCATCATGTTCTTCCAGGTATGTATTCACCTGATGCTCTTTGTATACCTGTGTTACAAATCGAAGTAATTCATTCCATCTTTTTATGTACTCTTCATAATCTGTAATATTCGGATTATAAAAATATGCCGTTATATCAAAATGTTTTATCAATACCTCAAGGCAATGGCTGCTGCACGGCGCACAGCAGCAGTGCAGCAGCATTTTTCTTTTTTTCTTATATTTATCATATTCTTTTATCTGTTTTTCCATCATGATATCATAATTTCTGTTTTGAACCATTCTGCTTTTCTCCTCTATATCAATTTGTAACCCGGAAGCTCTTCTCCATACAGATAATGCCGAATCCCATCATCAACAAATATAATCAATAATGACAGTATCATCCAAAGCCCTGAATAAAGAAGACATACCTGCCCCATAATATTAAACGGCAGATACGAATAATCCCATACGCCTATCCTGAGTTTTATATTCACGATATAGCCGGTCACAAATTCTAATAATGTTATTATTATCGCAGAAAGTATCATCTGCCATATAATTCCAATATTTCTTTTTATCTGATTGATTGCACCACAGCATATGGTACACAATCCGCCACATATAATCATGGAAAAATGGGAATAATTTCTGGTGAATATCTCCATAAAATAATATATCATTCCACCAGTCATAAATATAGTCAAATATTTAAAAAAACAAATCTTCATAACAGATACCTGCCCATCATTCATTACATGATTTTAGTATTTGCCATGAAGATTATATTATTCCCATTATTCCTTATATTTTCCTTTGAAAAAGTTATTCATATGCGCTATTGACTTTTCTGTCAGCTCTAAGGAAACAAATTCTGTCATATTCTTTCTGTTTATAACAAAGACATATATATTCTCACTGTTATCGCCATATTTTGATGTGTAATTTCGGAATTTCATATGTCCCCGCTCACTCTGCAATTCCTCAATTTGATTGTCTACAAAAATTGAATCCTTTTTTGCAATAAACTTTACGCGGCTGTTTTTAAAAGAACATTCTTTTTTTCTTGATTTTTTTGCAATAATCCTTGCAATCTCAATTTCGTCATTCACCATCAGATATTCGTATTCTGTATCCCGTCTTGAAAATTCAATAAAAAATACAGCTATGCCTATGGCAACAACGAGAATCCCCCATGCAAATATCGACATCGAAAATATACCGAGTATGCTGACTGTTATGCCAATACCCATACCCGCAAACACCCCTGTCGGTGTACTTGCTTTTACAATCTGCTCTACATATCCATCTTTTAACATAAATCTTCTCCTCTAAACTATTTCACTAATCATTAGCATTTTACCACATAATATATCATTTTGAATACCTTTATCTAATATTTTATACATAATTCCCTTTCCTTTAGAAAATTTTAACACTTCCCCTCCCTGTGTAAACAATGTTCCGAATATCTCAATTTTATCAGGTATCTTCAATTTCAGACATTGATATATCAAGATAATTTCCGCCAAAGACGGATGAAGTGACAGATACTGTATCAGTTCATCACATCCATTATGTTTCATTGTTCCAAATACTGCCTGTATATCATGATTTTGATATAAGATAAATGCACCCCCGCCTTCCGATTTGCATTGTCCGTCAAGAAGCCTAAGATACTTCCGGTCCCGGACAGCAAATAAATCATATTTTTCAGACAACGCCTGATTAAACCGAGCCAAATCCTGTTCTTTTTCAGCTCCGGCTTTTTTTATATTGATACCGCACATCGTCTTATCCGGTATGCCTTTCAGCATTTCTTCATATTGACCGATAGGAATCACCTCACTATCCTCATATCTGTGAAATCCCATCCCGGCATAATATATTTCTTTTTCGGGCATAAGATATGTGAATGGTTCACCTTCTGATTTCAAATAAATAAGACATTCTGACATCAATTTTTTCATGATACCACGTTTTCGATATTCTTCATCCGTCGCTACCCCTACAATATAGTGAAGCCGCCGCCTGCACCCATTAAACATTACCTGATAGGGATTCAAATGAATCATAGACACTAGTCTGCCATCGTCTGTTGCACCAAACACAAGATTATCCGGATATATATTTTCAAAATAGAAATTCATATATGCGTCGCTATCCTCAAAGGATGCTTTCCACAATCTTCTTATCTGCTTTTCCCATGATTTATCAAGAATTTTATAATCCATTTACTGCCTTGCACCACATCCGGGACATCCTGCACAACCGGCAGTATTCCCCATCACATCATAATCATAGTTCCCTACAGTCTCAAGAAGGCATACTGCCTGAGCGCTGATTCCAAGTCCCTGACCTGTAAAACCAAGCTTTTCTTCTGTAGTTGCTTTTATGTTTACCCTGCCCGGAGCAATCTCTAATACGCCTGCTATATTGGAGCGCATCGTATCGATATATGGTGACAGCTTCGGCTGCTGGGCTATCACAGTAGCATCTATGTTTTCTACAAAAAACAGCTTTTCACAAAGAAGTTTTTTTACTTCGGCAAGCAATGCCATACTGTCAGCACCTTTATATTTTTCATCTGTATCAGGAAAGTGTTTTCCGATATCGCCAAGCGCGGCAGCCCCAAGAAGTGCGTCCATAATCGCATGCACAAGCACATCGGCATCACTATGCCCCAAAAGACCTTTTTCATATGGTATGTCTACGCCGCCAAGTATGAGTTTTCTTCCTTCTACTAATTTATGAACATCATATCCCATTCCTATCCGCATCGATTTCTTTCTCCTATCATTCCATATCATCTAAAAATCAGAAATAAAAAAGAGCGATATACATTCGCTCAATCATAGTAGCGGGAGGGGGATTTGAACCCTCGACACTGCGGGTATGAACCGCATGCTCTAGCCAACTGAGCTATCCCGCCATATAAAATTGTTGTAAATGGGACCTACAGGGCTCGAACCTGTGACCCTCTGCTTGTAAGGCAGATGCTCTCCCAGCTGAGCTAAGATCCCATGTTACATATGTTCTCTGCCGAACACCTTTGTTAGTATACTGTTACTTACAAAAAATGTCAAGTACTTTTTTAAATTTTTTTATTTTTTTCATTTGCAATCATTTTTCTGCCTTTTCACCGCCTGTTAAAAAAGCTCATAATAATATTCACAATAAGAAGAATGAGCGCAACAGGAAAAACGACATAGAACAAAACTTTTATTCCAAGATAAACAATCCCAATTACAAAACATGCGAGAAGCACAAGAAGGAGCGCTATCACAACTTTCCCTATGACCGTTCCAAAATCAAGCCTTCCAAAAGCAATACTCGTACGCCCCGTTTCTTCATCGATATGAATATGCCAGCCTTTCTGTCTGCCGCCTGTTTCATCACCAGAGCGGGACTTTCTCCTGCTGTCGGCAAAATCAGGCGTTTCATATATTCGCTCACCGCCAACAGCGTCTGCCTGACTTTCGATTATCGATTTTGCTATCAGTCTTGGTGAACCAAGCAAATTACAGATTTCCTCTTCACTCTTTCCCTTTTTTAATTCACTTCTGAAATAACCTTCATAATATTCTATCACTTCATAATATTTATCAGACGGCACACTCCCTGATAACGCATCCGACAATTCTTTGATAAATTCTTCCTTTGATTTTCTCTTCATAAACATGCTCCTCCTTATAGGATAATCATATATCAGGTAATCCCATTACTTATTCAGGTAAACTACCAGCACATTATATGCACCCATATCTTCCACAACATAGCTTATATTCCTGATGCCGCCCTGTCCCAGTAAAAACGACAGGTCGAAATCCTGTGTCTTTTCTTCAATGGCAGCTTCCAGTACATTTACCTTTCCAAGCTGAAATTTTACCCCCGCTTTATAATCGGCAAAGCTGGTATAATAATAAAAATTCTTTTTATAAAAATGATATTTATCAGCATCACAGCGATTATAAAATTGTTCTTTCCATGTATGACTGCCTGACATGGTATCATCATCTACATTTACATATGTATGCTTTGCATATGCACCCATATCAGGAAGGGAATCATCCCATGTCAAATCAATATGATACCACTCATTGTCCAGTTTTATCATATTCCACGCATGGAGTCCCTCGCTTGTATCGCCTACAACAATATCACATTCTATACCAAGACATGACATAAACATAAAAAATGCTTCTGCATAGCCATCACATACACCTGTGTGTGAAACAAGCACGCCATAAGATGTATATGCATCTGCTTCATTTTGCGGATAACCATAGACGCAGTTTTTTACAATATAGTCATGTACTGCTATTTCTTTCTCAAAATCCGTTATATATTTTGATATCTCCGTATCTATGACGCTTTTTATTACCTCATAAATCTCTTTTGCCTTTGGTCTGTCATCAGGAATTTCTTCATCATGCAGATATTTTCGTATCACATAGTAATTATCTGACAAAATAAAATTAAGCTGAATGGCAAGATACTCCCCCGACTCCAGTATAACCCTATAGGTATCAACATTTCCATAGGCAGAATCAATATACTGGTTTATCATATGCACATCACTTTTCTTTACGTTCTTAATATAATAAACCGCCGTTTCTTTCCCTGCTTCCATATCGCCTATCACTGCCTCACGAAAGCTTACCAGCCCATCCAGTACGGCATCTTTTTTTATAATATTAAAAAAAACCCATCTGACACATGTAAAGAAAAGTACAAGCACACATGCCAGAATAATCCCCTTTAAAAGTAGTTTTCCTTTTTTCATTTTATCAAGCAACCTCCAAAGATATGGATATTCTATCATTAAGCGAAGACAGTTGCAAATTATTTTTCACTTTTATAATTTCATTCTTAAGGTTGATAAAGCTTTGCTTATGTTGTAAAATGTATCTGTTTCAATTCAGATAAGGAAATACGATTTTAAGAGAGGTAGCAATATGGCACAACTTTGGGGCGGTCGTTTTACAAAAGAAACAGACCAGCTTGTATATAATTTTAACGCATCAATATCATTTGACCAGAAATTCTACAGACAGGATATCCGCGGCAGTATCGCCCATGTGACGATGCTTGCTTCATCCGGAATTCTTACCAATGACGAACGGGACGAAATTATAGCCGGATTAAACAGTATTCTAAAAGATGTAGAAAATGGAACTTTAACGATTTCATCAAAGTATGAAGATATCCATAGCTTTGTAGAAGCGAATCTTATAGACCGTATCGGTGATGTCGGCAAAAAGCTTCACACAGGCAGAAGCCGGAACGACCAGGTAGCGCTTGATATGAAACTTTATGTAAGAGATGAAATTACCGAATTAAAATCCCTCGTAAAAAATCTTCTTACGACACTTCATCGTATGATGAAAGAGCATGTCCATACATATATGCCGGGATTTACGCATCTCCAGAAGGCTCAGCCGATAACACTTGCGCATCACTTCGGTGCTTATATGGAAATGTTCAAACGGGACTATGAGCGCTTATGTGATATCTATGAAAGAATGAACTACTGTCCTTTAGGTTCAGGCGCACTTGCAGGAACAACATATCCGCTTGACAGGGAGCTGACAGCTTCTCTGCTTGATTTTGCAGGTCCTACATTAAACAGTATGGATTCTGTTGCCGACAGAGATTACTGCATCGAGCTTTTATCTGCACTTTCAACTATCATGATGCATTTAAGCCGCTTTTCCGAGGAAATTATTATTTGGAATTCTAACGAATACCAGTTCATCGAGCTTGATGACTCCTATAGTACAGGAAGCTCCATCATGCCGCAGAAAAAAAATCCGGATATTGCTGAGCTTGTAAGAGGAAAAACCGGTCGTGTATACGGCGCGCTGATGTCCCTTCTTACAACAATGAAGGGCATTCCACTTGCATATAACAAAGATATGCAGGAGGATAAAGAGCTTACCTTTGACGCCATTGATACCGCCAAAGGCTGTTTAGCTTTATTTACCGGTATGATTTCATCCATGACGGTTCATAAAGACCGAATGGCTGATTCCGCAAAAAATGGTTTCACAAATGCAACCGATGCCGCAGATTATCTCGTAAATCATGGCGTTCCATTCAGAGATGCCCACGGAATCGTCGGTCAGCTTGTATTATTATGTATCGAAAAGAATACTTCACTTGATGCGCTTCCGCTTTCCGAATACAAGAAAATCAGTCCTGTATTTGAAGAGGATATTTACAACGCCATCAGTATGAAGGAATGTGTAGAGAAACGTAATACAATCGGCGCTCCGGGAGCTGATGCAATCAATAACGTCATTAAAATCAATGAGGAATATCTCAGCAGATTAAATAAATGATACCAATCAGGTCATCAAAAACCTGATAACAGAAAAAAATTTAGTTAGGAGATGCAGTATCAATGAACAATACTACGAAGGCTTTGTATGAGTTAGCTGACAAAATGATAAAAGGTCGTATTGAGGTTGACGAGGTCGTTGCCATGACCGGGCTTCCCAAAGAAGAAATTGATAAAATCAAAGAAAAATACGACAATCAAAATCCGGAGGCTACTTACTTCAGGACTCTTGATTTATCAAATTACGATATCGGCCCAATTCTAAATGATGAAGAAATAGCCAACGATGAAATGGACTAAATAAAACAAATGCGATTATAGGATACATATAAAGTCCTATAATCGCATTTTATATTTAACGCAGATAATTTTTTAGTGATGACAATGCATTCTTTTCAAGCCTGCTGACCTGTGCCTGAGAAATCGCTATCTCCTGTGCCACCTCTGTCTGTGTTTTCCCTTCAAAAAATCGTAATCGTATGATATTTAATTCCCTGTCGTTTAATTTTTTCATGGCTTCATTCAGGGATATATTCTCTACCCAGTTTTCCTCTTTATTCTTTTTATCACTTATCTGGTCCATGATATACAGGGTATCTCCGCCCTCCTGATAGACCGGCTCATAAAGCGATAATGGAGATGATATGGCATCGAGCGACATGGCGATATCTTCCTTACTAACCGATATTTCTGTTGAAATTTCTTCAAGTGTCGGCTCTCTGTCATTCTTCTTCAGCAACATATCTTTTGCGTATATTGCTTTATAAGCGATATCCCGAAGAGAACGGGATACCCTTATGGAGTTGTTGTCACGAAGATAACGTCTGCATTCCCCGATAATCATCGGAACTGCATACGTTGAAAATTTCACATTCAATGTTCTGTCAAAATTATCAATTGCTTTTATAAGTCCTATACATCCAACCTGAAACAAATCATCAGGATTTTCATTTGCGTTTGAAAAGCGCTGGATAACACTTAATACAAGTCTTAGGTTTCCTTCTATAAACGCCTGTCTTGCTTTCATATCACCCTGCTCTATCTTGTCAAAAAGCTGATTTTTCTCATCCTCACTTAGGACTGGCAGTTTTGAAGTATTTACACCGCAAATCATAACTCTGTTTAATGCCATATTGAATTTCCTCCCGAGTGTTCGCAGCAATTTATTCCCACTGAAGAACCAATCGCTATTTTTTTATCTAACACTAGGATTTACATTCGGAGGTATTCTTATACAGAATATGAAGCAAATTCAAACAACAAAATCCTACCAAATCCTATTTATCCCTATTTCTGATTTTTAATTTTTTCTAAATTCTTCAAGCACAAGACCTTCATTATGTTCAAGAACCTGTGCGATAACCCATTCATTTGCGAATAGCAGAAGCGGATTGCCTTTCATATCCTTCACCTTTTTCACATCGCTTACACGTTTCAGTTTTGTAAGGTCGGTGGTAGTATCTTTCACCCATCTGATATAGTTATAAGGAATCGGCTCAAGACGTATCTCACAGCCATATTCATTTTCCAGTCTGTACTTTAATACATCAAACTGCAGCACACCGACCACCCCTACGATAATCTCGGAAAGCCCTGCTGTATATTCCTGAAAAATCTGTATAGCGCCTTCCTGCGCAATCTGTGTTACACCTTTAACAAACTGTTTCCGCTTCATCGTATTGAGCTGTACAACACGACAGAAATGCTCCGGTGCAAATGTCGGAATCCCTTCATACTCAAACTTCTTGCCGCCTGTTGTCAGCGTATCGCCTATCGAAAACAGCTCAGGGTCAAATACCCCGATTACATCACCTGCATATGCCTCTTCTACGATTTTTCTGTCCTGCGCCATAAGCTGCTGCGGCTGCGACAGTTTTATCTTACGCTTGCTTGGTACATGATAAACTTCCATTCCCGCTTCAAACTTGCCGGAGCATATACGCATAAACGCTATTCTGTCTCTGTGCGCTTTGTTCATATTCGCCTGTATTTTAAATACAAATGCCGAAAATGGTTCTTCCGTAGGACTGATGATTCCCTCTGAAGAATTTCTTCCAAGCGGCGGTGTCGTCATCTCCAGGAAATAATTTAAAAACTGCTCTATTCCAAATGTATTTAATGCCGAACCAAAAAATACAGGTGATAATTCTCCCTGTCTTACCTTCTCTACATCGATTTCATCCGTTGCGCCATCGACCAGCTCAATCTCTTCGGAAAACTGCTCATACAGATATGGCCCTATCAGCTCTTTAAGCGCTTCGTCTTCTATGTCATAATCTGTTTCAGCCGCTTTTTTTGCACCGCCTGTTGATACCGCCTGAAATGTTGATACCACCTTCGTCCTTCTGTCATATACACCCTTAAATTCTTTTCCTGAACCGATAGGCCAGTTCATAGGACAGGTACGAATCCCCAGTACATTTTCTATATCATCCAGAAGCTCAAAGGTATCTCTGGCATCCCTGTCCATTTTATTGATAAAGGTGAATATCGGAATATGTCTCATCACACATACCTTAAAGAGCTTTATTGTCTGCGCCTCAACACCCTTTGAAGCATCAATCACCATCACAGCAGAGTCGGCTGCCATCAGCGTTCTGTAAGTATCCTCCGAGAAGTCCTGATGTCCCGGCGTATCCAGAATATTGATACAATAGCCGTCATAATTAAATTGCAGCACTGATGAGGTTACCGAGATACCTCTCTCCTTTTCTATGTCCATCCAGTCCGATACAGCATATTTGGAATTTGCCTTTCCCTTTACTGAACCCGCCGTATTAATTGCTCCGCCAAATAAAAGAAATTTTTCAGTAAGTGTTGTTTTTCCTGCATCAGGATGGGAAATAATCGCAAAAGTTCTTCTTTTGTTAATCTCATTTACAATATTCTTATCAGCCATTTTATATATCCTCTTATTTCTTAGAATTATTGATTGCATCTTTATTTTTCTTTGCCCACAGCATTAAGGATTGAATATTGATGGACATTTTCTCAAGCTCGGAAAGTACCGCATCGAATTTGACAAGCTCTGTCTCATCTACAAGACCATCTTCTGTAATCTCAATAAGCTGTTCGGTTATATCTTCCATTTTCTGTGATGAACCTAAAAACTGCAATATCAGCCTGTCAAGACTGTCCGCATTAATCGGTTTCACCGTTTCTTTTCCAATTGAACATTCTGTCGCACAATATATATTGCAAAGTTCCGGTAAATCATATGCCTTCGACATCGCAAGAACTTCTTCCGGATAAGGTATAACCGTTCCAAGCTCTATTCTGGATAATCTCGTTCTGTCTATATTCAGAATCTCAGCAGTCTTTTCCCTGCTTGTAAAGCTTTCATTATTTTTTGAAGCATTATATCTCGCCACATAATATTTATTATTGAGTGCCTTTGTCGCTTTTTTACTCATGACTTTATCTCCTATTGTACACAAAATCTATTCAACACATGATACCACAGAAACAATCCATTGTATATATTGTTTTTTAAACCGCAAAAAATAATGCCTGATTTTCATCGTATCGGCATACCGTTACGAAAACATCAGGCATTTGTAATACAAGTATATAATCTTATTTAACTTTCATGACGTTTAATAGACTCCAGAAAATCTTTGGCACGCTGCGTCTTTGGATGTGCAAAAAATTCGTCCGGCGTACCCTCTTCAAGAATTTTCCCGCCATCCATAAAAATCACTCTGCTTGCTACACGTCTTGCAAAATTCATCTCATGCGTAACAACCACCATTGTCATTCCATCCTGCGCCAGTTCTGTCATAACATTTAATACTTCACCTATCATTTCCGGGTCCAGCGCACTTGTTGGTTCGTCAAAAAGAATTGCTTTCGGATGCATGGCAAGTGAACGGGCAATTGCTACACGCTGCTGCTGACCACCGGATAACTGAGCCGGAACCTTTGAGGCCTGACTTTCTACACCGACCCGCTTTAAAAGTTCCATTGCCTCCGCCTGCGCCTCTTTCCTGGATTTATGCAGTACATCAATCGGTCCGATTGTCACATTGTCAAGAATTGTCTTATGCGCAAAAAGATTAAACGACTGAAACACCATTCCCACCTGTGAACGAATTTCAGCAAGCTTCTTTCCTTCATCCGGCATTGAAACACCGTCAATAATGATTTCACCGGAGTCAATGCTTTCCAGACGGTTGATTGTTCTGCAAAGCGTTGATTTTCCGGAGCCTGACGGCCCAATAATTACGACAACTTCTCCTTTTTTTACAGAAAGATTAATATCCTGAAGCACATGAAGAGAGCCAAAATATTTATTAACATCCCTCAACTCAATAACCGGAGCCTCTTCCAATATCTCAAAAGTTTTCTGTGACTGTTCCATAACTGTTATTTTCTCCTTTTTATTCTCTATGACCTGACTACCGCTTTCAAGAGGCAACATTCCGATGCTTTGTAATCGCAACAGATATTTGATTCAATATATAATTAATTAAAATATAAATAACTGCCGCTACTAGATATACCGATAAAAGCGCATCATAATTGCTAATCAGAACGCGTGAATTCTGCATTAAATCAGCATAATTTACAACATAAGCAAATGTAGTATCTTTTAACACAATGACAAGTTCTGATATCATCGAGGGAACTACATATCTGAGCGCCTGCGGAAATATAATCTTGAAAAAAACGCTGTTTTTTCTCATTCCTAAAGAAAGCGCTGCTTCTGTCTGTCCCTTCGGTACTGCATTTACTCCGGAACGAAGAACTTCCGCAACCATACCCGCAGCGGAAAGCGCTACCGGTATTGATATCTTCCAGAAAGCAGGCAATTTTAAACCGAACTGTGGGGCAGCAAGGAAAAAGAAATAGATAAAGAGAAGCGTCGGTACACCTCTGCTGAACTCAATGAGAATCCTGCTGATAATTCTGGCAACCGCAAACGAACTGATTCTGCCAAGCATCATAAAAAGTCCCATTAAAAATGCCAATGCGCCCGAAGCGAACGCCACTTCTACTGTACCTAAAAGACCTTTCCCAAGAAATTTCCAAGTGGTACTCTTTGTGAAAAAAATCCAATATTTGGAATCAAGCTGTCCGCTGTCATAAAATCTTCGTATCATCATCAGGACAAGAACAACAAGTAATAGTAACGAAATCACTGTTCCAATTGCAATCCGCCTGCGAGCCTTTTTGCCCGGCTCTTCATACAGTATATCTCTTATAGAAGTATTCACACCATTCATCGTAAAATCCTCACCTTTCTATCAATCAGGCTTCCTATCTGTCCGATGATTACTGCGGTTGCGCAATATAGAAATGCCGAAATCATAAATGCCGTTACCCCGCCTACTGTCCGCGTATTAATATAAGATACAATACCGGTTAAGTCTGTCGGTTTCAGCGGAACCTGTGATGCCAATGCTGTCGTAAGCATCGTCGCAACAAGCAGATTTGTCATCGGCAATACGCTTGAACGCAATGCCTGTGGCAGAACCACATTTTTTATCGTCTGAAAAAAAGTCATTCCAATTGAACGTGCCGCTTCTATCTGTCCTGCCCCTATTGTATTCATTCCTGCCATCAGATACTCTGAACAAAATGAAGCCGGCAATAATGATGTTGCAATCAGTACACATGCATAATATGACCATACAAAATTCAAATAAGGAAATGCATAAACAAGAATAATAAGCAGGGCAGCACCCGGGATATTTCTAAAAATCTGTACATATAAATCACCAACAAAACGTATCGGTTTAATTGGCGATATGCGCATAATCGTAATGACGATTCCAATTACAAATGCGAGCGTAAATGATATGGCAGTCAGCTTCCATGTTGTTAATAATGCAGCAAGGTATTTATCACCAAACTGAGTCAGTAATTCATATATACTCATATGCTTTCTTCTATCTATGATGTTATTGCAATGAAAACATCATATGCCCTTTCTTTCTAAAATTTCTCATAGTACAAAGAGTACTCTCAAGTCATAATGACCTGAGAGTCTCCTTTTATCACATAACAGTTATAAAGCAATGATTTTTATTACTGAATTGCAGGAGCTGCCGGTACGGTCGTGATACCTGTACGGTCACCAAGACTAATCTTCCAAAGCTTCTCCCATGTACCGTTCTCCTCAAGTTTCTTTAAGAAGTCATTTACAAATGCAACGCCATCAGAATCAAGCGGGAGTCCAATACCGTAATTATCTTCAGGGCCAAATACATCTCCTGCGATTTCATAAGCATCCGGATTTTTAACAATTGCATTTAAAAGCAATGTGTAATCTGTTACATAAGCATCTACACGTCCCTGCTCAAGTGCTGTCCGGGCTTCAAGGTCGTTCTCAAACTCCTGAACGGTTGCATCCGGTGCAAATTCAGCCAAAATATCAGGACCTGTAGAACCTGCCTGCGTTGCCACAATCTTATCAGCAAGACTGTCAACACCTGTTATATCGGTATTGCCTTTCTTTACAAGAACCGCCTGCTTTGATGTATAGTATGGACCTGCAAAAGAAATGACCTTTTGACGGTCAGGTGTAATCGAATATGTAGCAAATACCACATCTACCTGTTCACTCTGAAGAACAGATTCACGCGTGCTTGAATCAACCTGTGTAAGTTCAAACTTTGTTTCATCACCTAAGATATAACGTGCAAGTAACTGATACAGTCCTGCATCAAATCCACGAAGCTTACTATCTGTCTCATCAAGTTGGCTGAACAGGAATGAAGTCTGCGTACCGCCAACACGCAAAACGCCGGCCTTCTTAACTGCTGCTGCCCAACTGTTTGCTTCAATATCAGCATCATCTGCAACGATTCCTGAAGCAACCAATTCGTCAAATGCTGCTTTATCAATTGCAACGCCTTCTATTTCCTGTGTTTTCTCCGTTGTTTCTGATTTTGTCTCTGTTTCTGTATCTTCTGACGCTACCTTTGTAGTATCTTCTGCTCCAGTTGTTGCTTCTGTTTCTGTTGCTTTTTCCGTTGTAGTTCCCGCATCATCTCCACAAGCTGCTAAACTAAAAACAAGCGTCAATGCGAATACTGTCGTTAATATTTTTTTGTATACTTTCATCATTTTCCTCCAGATTTTAAATTATCTTTTTGAATTTGAGTATAAAAAACGAGATATAACATGCCTCCTTTAAATATATTGCTCAAATTCAATGAGGCTATCATAATCTAATTATCCTAGTTTGTCAATAGGAATACAAGAATTTATTATTTATTTTTGAGTGAACACTATACTATTTCAGATAAAAAATATTCAAATATTCTTCCGCCATCTTCTGTATCTTTTCTGGCATGTTTTAAACACATCCGTTCCGGATGCCATTGAACGGCATAAATCGGAAGTATTTTATGATAAAAGGCTTCTACCAGCCCATCCTCAGAATATTGTGATACAACGAGATTATCCCCTAATACATCAACCGCCTGATGGTGCGCACTATTGATATGAATTTTTTCTTTTTTATAAATGTCATGTATCCATGTATCTTTGATAACAAGGCTGTCATGCACTTTATCTTCCTGTGAATTTTTTTCCCTTGTATGTACATCTCTTGCAGAAATATCCTGAATGAGTGTTCCGCCCAACATAATATTTACAAACTGAAATCCCCTGCATATGCCTAATATTGGGATTGACTCTGCGATTGCCTGTTCAGCCGCCTTATACTCAAGCGAATCTAACACATCATCCACTTCTTCACAGGCAGTATTGCGCTGATGATACAGCGCCGGATTAATATCCACCCCGCCCGGAAGAAGAACACCGTCTATATCCTCTAAATATTTCAATTTCTTTTCATTATCCAGAATAACAGGAACAGCCCCATAAGAAGCTACCGCAAACTGATAATTTTCAACTGCATCCTTCATCCCTATAATTGCTATTTTTTTCATTTTCTTTCCTTTATCTATCGTTTTTTAATATATACTTCAATTTCGTTACGATTATATACCCTGCATATAAATTATTCAAATATTTATATAAGTTTTTCCCTTGTTTTAAGTTCATTAAAATTCATTTTTTCCTGCATCCGCTTAATAATTCCAAGAAGAATATATGCGGTTTCTTCTGTTTCAAGCAATCCACTGTCAATTGTGATATTGTAATTATCATAATTCTTCCAGTCCTCTCCTGTAAAATGTGTATAATATGCTGCTAACGACCGGTCTCTGCGGTTAAGCAGATTTTTTGCATTATGCGCACTCATTTTATAATCGCGCATAACACGATATAAGCGATGCTCCCAATCAGAATGAATATGGATATGAATCGCTTTTTTATAATCCCTTAAGATATAATTAGAGCAATGGCCGATGACTACACAATTTTCATTTGTAATTCCTGATATTACCTTCTTCTGTGCTTCAAACAGTTCTGAATATGGGTCAAGCTTACCACCGGGTATTGATACTGCTTCTGTAAACATCCTTTCATACCAGTTATGATAGAGCCGCTCATCATGAGCCCTCACATAGGCTTTGCTGATTCCACATTCTTTACTAATCATGCCCGCCATATTTTTATCATAAAGCTTATATCCAAGCTGTTCAGAAATGATTCTGCCTATTTTATGTCCCCCGCTTCCATATTCTGAACTTATCGTTATGACAATTCCGCCCGGTATCTGTACATCCTGTTCCAATACTGACGGTTCGCCCGCACCGCTTAAATATTGCTCCACAAAATATAGTTTCCCCGTAAAAAATGCGGAGCATGGTGATATGAGAAATACAGCGATAATCGTTCCTTCCCTTACGCCAACTATTTTTCCCATTGTCACATAAGAAAGCGCCACAGCGATGATAACAAGCGCGGCATCCACTACTATTTTGATACTGCTGAAATTTTTTTCAAACTTTGTGGATATCGCCTTTACCACTGCTTCTCCTGATAACATAACCACATCTGCCACAACCTGCATACTGACTCCCAACGCTCTTACAACGCACCCAAGTATCAGGATGCAAAACTGCAGACCATAATTTTCAACTGATAAAAATCCGCAAATCGAAAGGGAGATATCAATAAATACAGCAAAGACAAAAGATACCGGTATCTGCAAAAGCTGATATAACGGAAACTCTTTTTTCAATACAACCATCTGTATCACAAGCAGTATCATATTCACTATAAACGTATATGTTCCCACACTAATGGCACTTGCCTTACTAAGTACATATGGTATAACTGCAATCGGTGATGTACCAAGCGCCGCAATAATAATAAGCGCTACACCCATTGCATTTACAAACAATCCTATCAGAAAAAATAGATATCTTTTTATCAATTCAGACCTTGTCCTCAAATACTTCATCTTCCTTTCTTTCTATAACTTGTTTTCTATAATCTGTTCAAATACGATTTTACGAGGCGACACATTTTTCACTTCAGATTTTATGGAACTGACGCTCATCACAAAATCTTCCTCTATTTTATCTGTTTTTATGTAAATACCATTATCCTTAAGATAACGGTCATCAAACGCATTCATCTGTAAATGGTCCTCAAAATCAAGTCCTTTTCCTGACAGTTTACCGAGCGCCTCTTTTTTTGTCCATGAGGCAGTAAATATCAAACGGGCTTTTTCCTCATTCTGTTTTTGGGCGTTTTCAATCAGCTTTTTATCATATTCACTAAAAAAACGGTTTAATACAGCAGGTGAAAACGACCTTATCATTTCTATATCTATTCCGCATAACGCATTATCCATACAGACTGCCACCATATGTTCTGAATGGGTTATACTAAAATGTATATTTTCATCATTTTCCATATATGGCTTCCCATGTCCGTTTTCCGAATAGGTTATGACAGGCTCGTCTATCCCTCTGTCTTTTAGCAGCATTGCCAGCAGATATCCTGCGCCAAGACTTTGCGCCTTATTTTTTACAAGCTTGCATTTATCTACTTTTTTCATCCGATACGCAGACAATCCCTGTTTATAATATTCTATTTTGTCCAAATCCATCAGACATTTTATATCCATATAATATACGTCCATTGTTTCTATCAGTCTCCTTATAGTAAAACAGGCTTCAGTATACACTGAAGCCCGCTGTTTCATTTACCGTTTTTACGGATTCATTCTGACTAAATCAGGAAATTGATGCATATCTCTGTTTACTTCATCAATATGAAGTCCATAGTAGCCTTTCACTCTGTTATATGCATTCTGCATGTCTGCTGCACATTGCATCATCGATGCCGGAACGCCTACAAATATATCATCAATTGATATTTCTATCTCACCCGGATTGAATGTAATCGTATCTTCCTTTTCATGATATGGCTCTGACATCAAAATCGCTTTGACAGCTCTGCTTAAATACGGCATCACATTTGGAACGGATATATATTTCTTGTTCAGAAGCTTTTCCTCATATCCATTATTCAACCGGCATAGCTGTTCTTCTTTTTGAATATCACTGACAAAAGCCTTTGCAGCATCTTCCATAATTTTATTTCTTTCTGCATTATCAGGAGAAGAAAACATCTGGTTCAGTTCTTCCTCGGTAAGACTTCTTTCAGCAAATGCAACTGAAATCATCTTCTCAGGGCCATATGCTCCAATACCGGAAAACATTCTGCGATAAATCTTTTCCATTTCATCCTTTACAGGAACAACCCTTCCATTATCAATACGGCTTTCGCTATCTAACATCAGCTTTATCAGCCCTTCCTTAAATTCATTAATCCGGCTGCTATTTACATAATCAGCAGGAAGGAATTCGTGACGTTTTGCATGTTTTAATATATTATTAACGGTATGCCCGCCTTCATTTGCCATATCCTCAATGGCATTATTAAGGTCTTCTCCAAACTGTGAATAAATCTCATCCAGATGCTCCGCCTTTTCTGTAAGCCATCTTATCGTATCGCCAAATATATCCTGCGCATCAATCTCATCCATAATCTTATTTCTTTCTGTTGCTAAGGCATCTTTAACACAGGCATCAAAATATCCGTTTTCCGTCTCACGTTTTGCTGATGGAAATGCAAAGAATCGTTTTGCAACAATTTCCTTGATGGAATCAATAATCCGTTTAAACTCTCCTGACGGCGTATAATTCTTATGCCTATCGGACAGCTTCTTTATCTCTGCTATCATTCCTTTGGTAGAGTCTACAACACCCGCGCTGGGTGCGCCAATGATATCTATGGCACAAAACGGTCCATAAGTCATCATATATCTTAATATTACGCTGTCAAGCGCCTTCCATAACTTATTCTTTATTGAACTTACAATGGCAGGAAGTGTTTTTTCAAAATTTTTATTTTTTTCTGCCAGTACTTCTCTTAAGTTATCCTGGTTTTTCTTTATCATCTTATATGTTGGCTTTATAATCTGGTCAAACTGTATAAGACCTTTTACATTGATGCCTATTTCATCTCCCGGCGCTTCATTTAAAAATGAAGCCACCTCTGAAACCGCTGCTTTAATATCAGCCTCGGCTGTACCTGCCTTAAACGGAGAAACATAAAGCCCTTTATATGCCTGTTTAAATACTTCATATTCACAAATATTTTCAATCGCACTGATAGGAATTTTATACTCCGACTCCCTGACAACTTTATAATAGCAGTTGGCATTTTTTATATTTTCATCTGTATGTTCCATCTTCCAGTTCGTTATGGCATAGCTTTCATTTTCAAAAAATACATCACGAAGCAGCTTCCGATTATGCATAACGTCACTGTTTCCGATATACTTATTACTTGCAAGCTTATATAAGAAGTTCGCAGTATCGTATAAGATTACATGCTCCGGAACATATCCTTGCTCATCCTTCCTGCCTGACACCAGCATACAGGAGTCAAATAAGTTCTCTCTGATGACAATTTTGTGCGTTGTACTTTCAAAAGAATAGACATCATCTTTATCAGCAAGCTTCATATAATAATCCACTTCCTTCATGGCCGCACAGCCATTCGCATTCAGCATCGCCATTAATTCAGGATTATCACGAACCGCCTTATTTCCATATAAAACATCCGGCATAAGAAGACAGCCGCCGATTCTAAGATTATTCCACTTTTTTGCTTTTCCATATGCCCTTATATTATAAGCAACATCTGATAAAATCCCGCTTCCTGTTCCACCGGCAACACCGGATACTATAATAACATCCATGTTCCCTTCTGTTGTCTTTTCATGAATTTCACTAAGCTTATCAAAAAGCAACATACGGACATCCGGATAAGCATTTGAAAACATAAGACGTCCAATCTGTCTGTTACCGCAAGCGCCTGTTGTTCCTATCGTAATCGATGGAAATTCGGGACTCATCCAGTTTGCAAGATTTTCATGTACAGGGTTATTCGTTATTCCTTGTGCCAATACATTATCGATGTTGGTTCTGTATATACTGATTACTTCCATCGCATTAAAACCGATATGTTCCTTACTTTCCTCAATTGTTGCTTCCATCTCAGGTATATCCGAATCAATCATCAAAAAATTGATATTATCATCCGGTGTAATACTGTCCATCAGCATACCCTTCAGCATACAAACAGCTCTGCTTCCCAAGCCGCCCAAACCTAAGACAAGCAAGTTTCTGTTAAAACGACCATCATGACTTATTTGTCCAAATACTCTGATATCTTTAAGTCTGCTAAATTCTTCTTTCTGTGTATCAATAAGTATCATATTGAATTCTCCTTGCAACCAAATACATTATTTCCAGGCAAAATATATAACATATATACCATCTCATTATTAGAGTAACACCATTCGATGTGATTTTCAACAAAAAACGTTGTACTTTTTATTAACATTTTATTAAATTTGTTTCAACTTATAAAATACTCTATATCCAAATTCGCCCAAATAGTTATGCATTAATTGTTCAAATTCATCATATGTGACAGCCCCGGCATATGACATCAGTTCATACGATACTCCCATCTCACATACGCTGATACCGGTCTCCGAAAATCCATTATTCTCATAAAACGACTTTCTTGCCATTCGCTGCTCATAATTATCACAATTTTTATCAAGAACCTCTATTGCCAAAACAATCTTATAATTACGGTACTTGTACTTCACTTTCGATAATATCTTAGAGCCATATCCTATATCCCTGTAATTTTCTTCCACAGCAAAAAAGAACAGATAGACGAGCTCTTTCCATGTCACCGTATACAGCAATCCTATAAAATGATTATCATCATATATCCCAAAAAAGTCCGCATTCTCTTTCATCGCCTTGTGTTTAATATAACCAAACGGCGCGCGTTCTTCCTTCGGAAATGCTTCAATATAAAGCTTCTTAAGCCTTTTTGATATTCTCGCATTTCTCTTTAGATTTTTAAATTTAATCATACTATCTCTCCTAATTCATTTTTTCCTTTAAAACCTCTTTTGTCCTGTGCTGCTTTACCTGATATAAGCTCTCATCAGCCTGTATCAGGGCATCTTCAAGAGATATATCACTTTCAGGATGAACCAGATATGCACCGATTGAAACAGTTATATTATATACCTTATCACTATTTTTATTAAATTCCGTAAAAGCAGCATATATCTCGTTAATGACACTTTCACAATTTTCGGTGTCAACTGCAGAAAATACACATGCGTATTCATCTCCGCCTATCCTTCCTGCGATGCCACATTCTTTCATTTTATCGCTCAATATCGTTCCAATAAGTTTTAAGGAAAAATCGCCCTCATCATGCCCAAATTTGTCATTTATAATTTTCAGGTTATTCATATCCACATATAACACAGCGACATTTTTTCCGGCAGCATTTTCTTTCTTGAAAAATTTCTCCGCTTCTGTTAAGAAACCTCTTCTGTTCAAAATTCCGGTAAGTACATCTGACTTTGATATCGTATCAAGTTTGACATTATTTTCTTTCAGTACAATAAGGTTCTCATCCAGCTTTTGCTGTATATCCTCATTTATCTGCAGGAGCTTTATCATTTTTACAGCAGCGCTCATCTGATTTGTGAGCAGCTCACCATATTTAAAAACATTATCCGTAAGATTACAGATGATAAAGCCGTATATCAGTTCCCTGAAAAACAACGGGAAAAGTACCATTTGCTTTATATCACTATGAAGGAACGCCGGGTTTGAAAATAATGTATCTTTCAATAAGACATCTGTATTGTATTGCTGCGCTCTTCCTAATACTGTAGTTACCTCTCCATTATTCAGTGTCGCTTTTAGAAATACCTTATCCGGCAATTCTAATTTATCACCATACAGATGCATAATCGGTTCTTCGTATATATATATATTGGCAACTTTTATATCAAGCCATTCCAGATTTTGAAGAAGAATTCCGTAACTCTGCTCCCAGCCCTTATCAAACTGAAGCATATTATGTGCAAATACTTTTATTTCAAAACTTACATTCTCATTTTCTTTTCTTAAATCTCCAAAATGTTCATTCATATACAGAACAATCTTTCTGTTTATATCAGAAAACAACTGTCTGACTGTATCACGTTCTTTATCATCGCAAAAACGAAGAACGCCTTTCTCCATATCTGAAATAGCAAGCATAAATTTATTCATGTCCGCATAATGAAGTGCGCCCTTCTCACAAAAGTGCTCCAAAAGATGAATGATATTGTTATACTCATCTGAATAGGCAGTAAATTCACCTGGTGATATTCCTGCTATCGATGAGGTAAACTGCCTGTATGCTATTGATAATTCATCTACGCGCTCCCTGTCTATATTAAAGAAGTTTCCATAGAAAATATCATTAAATCCCTGTTTTCTGCGCACATTTTCTTCTATCTTGCAAATCGAATCTCTTAATATAAATTCAGTCGATACGACAACATCTTTTATATCCTCTCCATTCATAAGCTGAAATGCGATTTTAATCGCTTCATATCCCATTTTTGCAGAATCAGCCCGAATCGTTGAAAGGCTCGGAGATGAAATAGCCGCCATCGTCGTATCGTCATATCCGAATACAGACAAATCTCTTCCTGCCCTGAGATTTCTTCTTTTTAATTCCTCATATAAGCCCATCGCAGTATCATCATTCACACAAAAAACAGCCTCAATATCCGGATTGTTATTTAAAAGCTCAGCGGCAACCTTCTGGGAACGGGAAGAAAAATCACCCTCAACAAACATTTTTTCATTATATGCGATTCCATTATCCTTCAGTACGCTGATAAATGCCTGTTTTCTCTCATAACCATCGATATTTTCATCGCTTCCGCCTATCATGCCAAATTTTTTACAACCGACTTTATTGATAAGATACTCCATCGCATCTTTAATTCCATTATAGTTATCAAATACGACACAGGGATATCCCTCTATATGAGAATTCAAAAGAATACATGGAATATCTTTATATTGTTTCAACATTTCCTTTACGCGTTCTTCTGTCGTAAAACAGCCAATCGTTCCTACCGCAACAATAAGCGCATCTATTTCCGGATTATTTGCGCATGAAAACGCCATATTATACTGATATTCATATTTAATATCATCGTTTCCCGACAAATCCCTGTCTAAAAACTTTCCCGGAAATATAATCACATTCACATCTAAAACTTCGGATATCTGAAATACTCCTCTGCATATGTTTCTTGTAAATTCATCTAAAACCCCACTCACCAAAAGTCCTATAACCGGCTTTTTATTCATTTTCATTTCAAACATCCCCCTCTAAAGTCAACATCGTTCCATCCTTAAAAACAGGAAAATCGTACCGATATGCCGTTGCTGTATGCATATCGATACGATTTGAATGAACCTAACGAACAGGTAATGCAGAACATACGAGTTCCATATTTCCTTCTAATTTCGCTTTTTTATAACCACATGGAAGAATAAAATGGCTTCCCTTACTTATACTTACACCATCGATTGTTCCATCACCATCTACAACTGAAACAAGCATAAAATCACGATTTTGTACCAATTCCGCATTTCCATTCACAAATCCATGCCAAACGGTATAAAAATCACATTCAACCATAATATCAAGCCACTGATTATCGCTATCTTTTTTATAAGAGTCTTCTTTTTTTCCTTCATACGGAACTTTTATAACATCCTTACTCTTATCAATATGCAATTCTCTCTTCTTTCCATTACTAAGTCTGTCATAATCGTAAACACGATATGTGATATCGCTGCTCTGCTGTGTTTCCAAAATAACAGTTCCGCCTTTTATCGCATGTACTGTGCCAGGCTCTATCTGGAAGAAATCTCCCTTATGAACAGGTACTCTCCGAATAAGCTTATCCCACTCCTGATTATCAATCATGGATACAAGTTCTTCCTTTGTTTTTGCATTATGACCGATAACAATCTCTGTACCTTCTTCACAATCAAGAACATACCAACATTCTGTTTTTCCGAGAGAGCCATTCTCATGCGCATTTGCATATTCGTCATTTGGATGAACCTGTATGCTCAAATCCTGCTTGGCATCAATTATTTTTGTAAGCAGCGGAAATACTTTTTCTTCGCGGTTATTAAATAAATCTTTACGATTTTCCCATAACCAGCTAAGCTTCTTTCCGGCAAATTCGCCAGTTGCAATCTCACAATCGCCCTGCTTATGAGCGCTTATCGCCCAACACTCGCCTATCGTGTCTCCCGCTACATCATAGCCAAAATCTGTACGGAGCTTTGTTCCACCCCAAATAGCATCTTTAAATACAGGTTTCATTAAAAGAATATCCATCATATACCTCCCCGTAAGTTATTCTGCTACAATTGCATCCATTCCGGTCTTAAGACGGTCAAGCAGCTCAGAAGCTTCCTCCATACTGCTTCCCTTAACACCAAAATAGAATTTAATCTTCGGTTCAGTACCTGAAGGTCTTGCACAGCACCAGAAATCGTTCTCAAGTTCAAAATAAAGAACATTTGATTTTGGAAGTGTAAGCGCTGTTACTGCACCTGTTTCAAGATTTTTCGCTGATGAATTCTGGTAATCTCTTACCTCAAGAACCTTAAAACCGCCAATTTCCTTTGGTGCGTTCGTTCTAAGGCTTTCCATCATTGCCTTTATTTTATCAGCTCCTGTGATTCCCTTGAGCGTCATTGTTGTAAGTCCCTCTTTGAAGTATCCATATTTCTCATATACTTCAAGCATCGCATCCCAAAGTGTTTTTCCCTGGGCCTTGCATGATGCAGCAACCTCACAAAGCATCATAACAGCTACGCACGCATCCTTATCTCTTGCATAGGTTCCTGCGAGACAGCCATAACTTTCCTCAAGACCGAATACATAAGTATTTGAACCTGTCTGTTCAAACAATTTTATCTGCTCACCGATAAACTTAAAGCCTGTAAGAACCTCTATCAGTTTTACGCCATATTCTTTTACGATTAAATCTACAAGATTTGTTGTAACAATTGTCTTTACAAGGGCTGCATTCTCAGGAAGCTTTCCTGCCTTCTTTTTCTCACGAAGAATGTACTCTGCAATCAGAGAACCTGACATATTTCCTGTAAAGCTTACATACTTTCCTGTCTTTGTATCCTTTGCATATACACCAAGTCTGTCTGCATCCGGGTCCGTCGCAAGAACGATATCGGCATCTACCTGCTCAGCAAGCTTGAGCGCCAGTTCAAACGCTTCAGCATTCTCAGGATTTGGCGATGCTACAGTTGAAAAATGTCCATCCGGTTTTTCCTGTTCAGGAACAACATATACTTTCTTAAATCCTAATTCACTAAGAACTCTTCTTACAGGAAGATTTCCTGTTCCGTGCAGTGGTGTATATACGATTGTCATATCGTCTGCCACGCTTGCGATAACATCAGGATTAATAATCTGTTCCTTCAGTTTTTTCATATATTCATCATCAATTTCTTTATCTATCACATGATATAAGCCATCTGCTACAGCCTTATCCTCTGCCATAGTGAAAACTTCTTCATAACTCTTTACGTTCGCTACTTCTTCCAGTATTCGTTTATCATGAGGCGGTGTAATCTGTGCTCCATCTTCCCAATAAACTTTATAACCATTGTATTCCGCAGGATTATGACTGGCTGTTATTACGATACCTGCTATACATCCAAGCTGTCTTACTGCAAATGACAATTCAGGTGTTGGTCTGAGTGAAGAAAAGATGTAGGTTTTGATTCCATTTGCATTTAAGCAAAGAGCTGCCTCCCTTGCAAATTCAGGGGACATAATTCTGCAATCAAAAGCGATAGCCACACCTTTACTCTGACCATTTTCACTCTTTATATAATTTGCAAGACCTTGTGTAGCCTTTCTGACTGTGTATATATTCATTCGGTTTGTACCTGCACCGATTACACCTCTTAAACCACCTGTTCCAAATTCCAATTCACGATAAAATCTATCCTGAATTTCATCATCATTATCAGCAATTGCAAGCAATTCTTTTTTTGTTGCCTCATCAAAATAATCATCGTTTAACCAACTATTATATACTTCTTTATAATCCATCTTTTTTTCTACCTCCTATGTCTGTCTGTTCTAAATGGTGCAAGCGGAAGACCGATACTGTTGCATACATTTGCTTCTTCAAAATTCTTCCATGCATATCTTACATCCTGCGGCTGATAGATATCGTTATTATAAACAACGATTCTGTTCTCCTCTATATATGCTTCAGCCGGCATATATACGCCATCTTTTCCTGCAACTTCAAATCCTTTTATCTCCTGACTTCCATCCGTCTCTATACCCTTTACAGTATTTGTTTTTATAACGATTCCATCATATATATTGTAAAATGATAAAATGAGATTTTCTTCTTCAGGCCGAATCATTGAAACACGCATATTATCATATCTGTCAAGCTTCTTATATACATGTCCAAGCGCCTGCAGTGCCAGTCTTGTTCCCGGTGTCTTTTTATCTACCGGATGTATATTATCAAACTCACCATAGTCTGCCAGTACCGCCATAAATGTATCGGAATTATCATGGCATACTTTTTCCTGCTGCTCCCTAAGTACCGCCCAGTTTGCATCATCTTCTTCGCCATATGCAATATACATCGGAAGCTGTGTAAGGATAAACGGAATATTGTTATCTTCAAAACAAGCTCTCCACTGTTTAATCACTAAGCTGTTAAATCTCGAATAAATATCCGAATACTTCCAATCTTCCTCTCCCTGATAATAAATAAAGCCCCGGATGGTATATGGCGCTACGCGTTCTACCATCGTATGGAAATTTACACATGGCCTGTATGGTGAGGTCGGTCCTGCCGGCTGCGGCCACGGGCATAACCCCGCAGTCTGGTTTATTTCAACCCAGCTCACGTCAGGATTTTTTTCTCTAAGCTTATCCACTCTGTCCTGCCATGCAAGATATTCATCATGATAAGCATCCAGTTCTCTTAAATATTGTTCGTTTGTTTTGCCTTCAATCGTTTTCTCATATTCCTGATAACACGCATCGACGCAGCTGTCTGACTTTATATAGTCCTCACCAATCCATGTCAATGCAGACGTGCCGCCAAGATAACAATCAACAATGCCTATCGGAACATGAAGTTCTTCATACAAACGGCAGGCGAAATAATATGCGGTTGCAGACATAACCTCCGCATCTTTTCCTACCGCCTTAGCCCATGACATTTTATTAGAAATATCTTCTTTATCTGACAGGCGTGGATTGGTCTTCGGCACATTTATGTATCGTATATCCGCATTAACGGCCTTACCGGAAACAGTCTTTCCATTTTCGCTGTCTTTTAGTTCAAGCTCCATGTTGGACTGTCCTCCGGCAAACCAAACCTCGCCTACCATTATATCTTCATATACAATCTGCTCATTACAGCCTGAGATAACCATCTCGTATGGTCCGCCGGCATCTACAGGCTGAAGCTCTACACGCCATTTTCCATCTATGCATTCGCCCATGCTTGTTTCGTTTGCAAACTTTATCCGGACGGTTGTGTCTTCATCTGAAGTACCCCAGATAACAAGTTTTTTCCCCTGCTGCAACACCATGCCGGTTCCAAATATATCCGCTGTTTTAAGCTTTCCCATTATTTTCCCCCAAGATACTCAAGATTTTTCTTTATCAAATCGCATCTCTGCTCTACACACTTCACTGAACGAAGTGGGTCTTCCGGTGTATTAAATACATAATCTTTTAATTTCTCTACTGTTGTTGTCGCTACATGAAGTCTTGTATCAGATGAAGCATAGTAAATAAATACTTCACCATCATCATTGCAGATAGCTCCATTTGTAAATACTACGTTCGATACATCACCAATTCTCTCTATGCCCTGCGGTGCAATCAGATAACCGGAAGGTTCTGCGATTACTTCCCACGGTTTCTCAAGAGAGGTTGCAAATGCATAAATAACATATCTGAGACCTGCTGCTGTATTTCTTACACCATGTGCAATGTGTATATATCCCTTATCTGTCTTAATAGGAACTGCGCCGGCTCCGTTCTTTGCTTCCGTAATTGTATGATATTTTCTCTTGCTTGTTATGATTTCTTCATCAATAACAGCGTGCGTAATATCATCGCATAAACCAAAGCCTACTCCACCGCCTGAACCTGTATCAATGAAGTCATCCATCGGTCTTGTGTAAAATGCATACTTGCCATTTATAAATTCCGGATGAAGTACAACATTTCTCTGCTGAGGGGAACGAAGTGTTGTAAGATTGTCAAGACGTTCCCATGTCTTAAGGTCTTTTGTTCTTACGATTCCTGCTGCTGCAACAGCCGCCGACAAATCATTTACGGATGTATCTTTGCTCTCTGAACAGAATACACCATAGATATATCCGTCTTCATGCTTTGTAAGACGCATATCATATACATTTGTTTCTTCCGGGCATGTATCTTCCAGTAATATCGGATAATCCCAAAATCTGAAACCGTCTACACCATTATCACTTTCTGCAACGCCAAAGAAAGATTTTCTGTCATTGCCTTCAATTCTTGCGACAAGATAATATTTGCCATTTAACATGATTGCACCTGCGTTAAATACAGCATTTACACCGAGTCTTTCCATAAAATATGGATTTGTCTCAGGATTTAAGTCATATTTCCATGTAAGCGGAATATGTTCTGCTGTCAGTACAGGATTCTCCCATCTGTCAAATATCCCATTGTAAAAATCACTTTTTACATTTTTCTTAGTAATGAGTTTTTCATACTTTTCATTCTCAACATAAAATTTCTTGTTAAGCATCTACGTTCCTCCTTATTATTTCAAAGCACATTCTTCCTGAATGATATGGACATTTCCACGGATCGACAATCGGCGTGTCCGGATTTGGTTTTCCATTCTCGTCCACTTCCCAGAACCAATCACTATTTGGTCTTTTATCTATCACATAATCTCTGATAAACGCCCATATATTCTTTGCTGCTTCTTTATACGCTTTCTTTGTGTTATCTTTCTGATAACCATTAATATATCCTATAACCGCTTCATTCTGAACCCACCATATGCTGGTTTTTGTCTGAACTCCACGCTCACATTCCGTAACAAGTGATTTTCCTGTATATGCTTTTTCATATACGCTTTTCTCAAGCTTTGCAGTAATTTCCTTTATTTCATCTGCAAAATCACATTCATCTCCTAATACGTCAAGTCCCCTGTCAATAAGCCATGCCGACTCGATATCATGTCCATAGGAGTGTAAATCAATCAAGGTGTTCATATCTTTATCAAAGAACACTTCCAGTCTCTGTTTTTCTTCATTGAACACATCATCCCTGAATATCTTCAGTATCCGGAGCATCTTATCTTTCACATTTTTATTTCCTGACACTCTGTATAATTCTGTATAAGCCTCAAACACATGAAGAAGTGTATTCATGGTTTTTTCTGCCATAACGCCATTTTCTGATAATTTTTCATTACTTGCAGGAACAAAGTTTCGTTCAAATGCTTCAAGATATCCTCTGTCATCTGTGCATTTGCTTTCAATAATCTCATATAATTCAAATGCATGCTTCAGCGCTTCCTCATCTTTCGACGCATCATAATAAGACGACAAACCATATATTGCAAATGCCTGGCAATATGTATGCTTTGAGCCGTCACAGATTGTTCCGTCATAGTTTGTAGACCAATATACACCGCCAAATTCTTTATCAATACAATGATTCACAAGATATTCATATGCCTGTTTTGCATATGCTAAATCTTCTTCATTTCCAAGAGTCAGGTAAGCATTTGAAAAGAACCATAAAATTCTGCTGTTCAGTATCGTTCCTTTCTCAGCCTTCTTATCAACATTTAAGTTGAAATCGACAAGTCCGTAAAAGCCACCATTTTCATCATCTTTGATGCTTTTCCAAAACGGAAGAATTCCATCAGTTAATTCTTTTCTGATTTCTTCTATCATCATCCTCATACACCTCGCTAATTTATTTTTTTTACAGAATCACCAATGACGATATCGCCATTTACAACAATGCTTCCTATCGGTGAATCGCCATTTGCAACTTTATTTAATATGGTATCAACTGCTACATCAACCATATGATCTGTATCGATGCCGAATGTTGTAAGCTTTGGTGAGCAAAGATGTGCATGAATAAAGTTATCATACCCCACAACCGATATATCGTCCGGAACTTTATATCCTTCCTCATTCAGCTTCTTTATCAGTCTGAAAGCCACCTCATCATTATTGCAGACAAACGCTGTAGGCATATCGGCAGGAAGCTCAATATCGATATATTTCCACTCGTCATCCCTGTCATTGATAACCCATTTTGTATTTAAGTCTATGCCCGCCTTGAATAAGGCTTTATAATATCCCAGATACCTGTCCAATATGGAGCTTGTCTTATTTGCATTTCCAACATAGCCAATCTTCGTATGTCCGTTGTCAATCAAATACTTTGTCAACATATATGCACCATGTATATTATTTGAAATAACGGAATCCGCATTCAAGTCTTCATCATAACAATCCATAAGCAAAAACGGAACGCCACACTTCCCCAGCATCTTCATATAGGGTTGTTCCATCTGTCCAAGCACCAATATCCCATCTACTTTTTCATTGCTGACAATATTGGGAATCCATGCTCTTTTCTCCGCTTCGGCAGTTACAATCTCCATAATTCCATAATTATTTTTCTCCGATAATTCAAGAACTATTCTCTGGTATATTTTAGAATAAAAAGTATCTTCGTCATAAGCCTCATCTGACACAAAGTGTTCTGCAACGAGAACGCCTATTGTATAATTCTTCTTTTCTTTGTCAGAAGCGCCGCCAAGACTATATACATATCCCATTCCTTTTGCGCACTGCTTTATTTTTTCCCTAAGCTCCTCGCTTACTCCTTCTTTTCCCGTTATTGCCTTAGAAACTGTAACCGTACTAACACCCATCTCTTTGGCAACATCACTCATAGTCACATTCTTATGCATATTTCCTCCTAGCTAAGTAACCATCTGCGGTTATTAGAACATTTATTACAAATTTTGCATATTGAATTGTCTTTTTCTGAATATTTATTCATAATGCACATTATCTGCACTTCAATTACTTTAATCATCGTACCATATTTTGCCTAAATTTGCAAAGGTTTTTTAAGTAATTTTTATAATTATTGCAACAATTCGGGGCTTCATTTCATAAATTCGCAAAACAATTTTTCGCTTTGCCGCTGCCCTTTTTTCTTATCATATAAGATGCATAGTTCTCTCAAATCCAGTTCCGTTTCAAGCTGTATCCTGAATACATTTCCCTTTTTCAGTTCGCTGGCAGCCTGTGCTTCCGGTACAAATCCGATTCCCAGATTATTACGAATCATCGGCAGTACACAGTCGGCAGTAGCGACCTCAATATCCGGATTCATGACAGCCCCCTGACGTATAAAAAAACTGCTTATCATTTCATAGGTCGCCGTACCTCTTGCAAGACTGATAAACGGGTAGTCCGTTAAGTCCCTTAAAGTCTGCCTTTTTCCTGTAAGAAACTTAAAATCTTCGCCGCCCAGCAAAATTTCATTAAAAGACATAATCTTTTCACATTTAATTTCTTTACTGACCTCAAACGGCGTCGCTATCACACACATATCGATTGCGCCTGTTTCCAGCTCTTTTATAGCCGTTTTTGTACTGTAATTCTGAATTTTAAAACGCACTTTGGGATATTTTTTGTGAAACTCGCCAATCTTATCAAACAGCATAAGATGAAGCGCCGTCTCGGTCGTTCCCAGTATAATCGTTCCTTCCGTACCGCTATGGCTTCGTGAAAGTTCTTCTTCAGCCGCCTGAAGCTGAAAAAAAGCTGCCTCTGTACGTTCATACAGTCGTTTTCCGTCCTCTGTAAGCGATATTCCTTTGTTTCCCCTTATAACAAGCTGGCAGCCAAGCTCAGCTTCCAATAATTTTATGACTCTTGTCACATTCGGCTGATTGCTTTTTAAGGCTACTGCCGCCCTTGTTATATTTTTATATTTCCCCACATAATAAAATATTTTGTAATATTCATAATTTATATTCATATCCGCCGCCTGCCATATCTTTTTTATATTTCTGTTATATCATCTATGTATTTTTCACATTTCAATATTAATACTATAATATATCTGCAAATCAGGTTTGCGTCAAGTTATATCAGGAAAGAAGGATTTTTATATGAACAAGGATTTAACAACCGGAAACCCGCAGAAAGTATTGTGGGCATTTTGCCTGCCTATGTTTGGCAGTATCATATTTCAACAGCTATACAATATCGCAGACAGCCTTGTAGCAGGAAAGTTCATCGGTGAAAATGCGCTTGCCGCAGTCGGAAACAGTTACGAAATCACGCTCATCTTTATCGCTTTTTCTTTTGGGTGCAACATTGGCTGTTCCGTTATTGTTTCCCAGTTTTTCGGCGGAAAGAAATTTGATGATATGAAAACATCGGTATACACCACGCTGATATCCGGCTTTGTATTATGTGCGGCTTTAATGATTGCAGGATTCTGCCTGAGCAGGGATTTGCTGCTGCTCATCAAAACGCCTGACGATATCATAGACGCGTCATTAGTATACCTTAATATTTATATTTTAGGGCTTCCCTTTTTATTCTTTTATAATATTGCAACCGGTATTTTTTCAGCGCTTGGCGATTCTAAAACGCCTTTTATATTCCTTGCAATCTCATCAAGCGCCAATATCCTGATTGATATTTTGTTTGTCAAGGTCTTTCATATGGGAATATCCGGCGTCGCATGGGCAACCTTTCTTTGCCAAAGTATCAGTTGTCTGTTATCCGTCATGCTCGTGCTGAAACGGATATCGAAGATACACACTGAAAGAAAAACAGTGATTTTCTCATTTGATATATTGAAAAAGCTTGCAGCAATCGCTATCCCAAGTATATTGCAGCAATCTTTTATATCTGTAGGAAATATTATGATACAAAGTGTCATAAACAGTTTCGGAACCAGCGCCATAGCCGGATATTCTGCGGCAGTAAAACTAAACAACCTTGTTATAACTTCATTTACCACACTTGGAAATGGTATCTCGAATTTTACTGCACAAAATATAGGGGCGCATATTCTCTCCCGAGTCAGACAGGGATTTCGTGCAGGGCTGAAGCTGATGTGGATACTATGTGTTCCCATCGTTATTCTATACATATTCTGCAGCAAATACCTGCTTTTGCTTTTTATGAACCAGGCATCTACAGACGCCATCGAGATAGGAAAGCAATTTTTATTTATTTTATCCCCATTTTATTTTGTTATTTCATCGAAGCTGGTTGCCGATGGAATCCTGCGTGGTTCAGGCACAATGGGAAAATTTATGGTTTCCACTTTCACAGACCTTATCCTGCGTGTCCTTCTTGCGTTCGTGCTTTCAATAAAATTGGGTACAACAGGAATATGGCTTGCATGGCCGGTCGGATGGTCTGTCGCTACCGTATTGTCAATATATTTTTACCGCACAATTGATAAAAAGGATGGGGCGGCTTGTCATTAAGCCCCCCCCTGTCAATCTTCTGTTTTGCCGGCAGGATATATATCGGCGACTTCGCTAATCGAAATATATGCTTTATCATCTATATCATGCACGATATTTTTCATTTTCCCTACCTGAAACCGATTTACATTAAAATATATCATCGTCTTATCTGTATTGGAATAATAGCCTTTTGCTGCTATCGTCGTAATGCCGTTCTCGAAAGTTTCCGACAGCGCTTTGCATATTTGCTCCGGCTTTGTCGTAATAATAAATGCCGCCTTTGACCTGTCGAAGCCTTCCACAAAGAAGTCTACCGTTTTCAGCGCAGCAGCATACGTCACGATTGAATAAAGCGGAAGTATCCAGCTTTTTATCACAAATCCGCAGACGATGTATAAAAATATATTATAAATCATAACAAAAGTTCCAAGACTTATCCCAATCTTTTTTGAAAACATAACCGCAAGAACGTCTATACCGTCTATCGCACCGCCAAACCTGACGGCAAGACCGCTCCCGCAGCCTGATATGATACCGCCAAATATTGCGCAAAGAAACAAATCCTTTCCTGCAAGCGGCGATACGATACTTACATCTACAGGAAGTATATCTGTAATCACCCATGCCACGACTGAATATATCATAACTGTATATATGGAATATATGGTGAATTTTACGCCTTCTCTTTTTAACCCTAACAGAAATACCGGGATATTTAACAGTATCAAAATCACTGAAAGGCTGCACCATTCAGGCGTTTCCTGTGAAATAAGCATAGCCGTTCCGGATATCCCGCTGTCATAAAGTTTTACGGGAGCAAGAAACATAATAACGCCAAATGCATTGATAATTCCTGCTATCGTAAGAAAAATGAAATTGCTCCATTTCAGGGTTTTCAATACTTCTCTCATTTTCATTGATAACTTCATACTACAGACTACCTCCTTTTTGGTTTTCAGTTTTTATCGGCTGTCTTTTAACTATAGCATACATTTTTTCTCTTTAAAACCTTTGTTACCTTAACTATATTGAAAACAAAATGGCATAATGATAAAATAATCAGGCAAAACTATCTTTTATATAAAGGAAAGAAGGTCATTATGATAAAAATAGATTTAATTACAGGTTTTTTAGGTTCAGGAAAAACTACTTTTATAAAAAAATATGCCAAATATCTTATGGCGCAAAATCTTAATATCGGTATTTTAGAAAATGATTTCGGCGCTGTAAATGTTGACGTTATGCTGCTTCAGGATATTGTCTGTGACAAATGTACCATTGAGATGGTATCCGGCGGATGTGACGCAGACTGCCACAAAAGACGTTTCAAAACAAAGCTTATCGCTATGGGCATGTCCGGCTATGACCGCATTATCGTCGAACCATCCGGCATATTTGATATTGATGAATTCTTTGATACTTTACACGAAGAACCGTTAGACAGATGGTACGAGATTGGAAATGTTATCGCAATTGTAGATGCTTCGCTGGAAAACAATTTATCAAAAGAAGCCGACTATTTATTAGCATCCCAGATTGCAAATGCAGGCAATATTCTATTAAGCAAAACAAAAGAAGCTTCCGACTGTGATATCACCGATACAATAGCACATTTAAACCGCGTTCTGAAACAGATACAATGCAACCGTCGTTTCTCAGATGATACAATCATCCGCAAAGACTGGGAAAACTTAACGCCTGATGATTTCAGCAATATCGAAAACTGTGGTTTTGTAACTGAAAAATATACAAAACTATGGTTTGACAATCAGGACATCTTCACCTCGCTTTATTTTATGAATATGCATATGTCTGAAAGCGAATTGTGTTCTGCTGCCAAAGCAATCCTTCAGGATACGGCCTGCGGCAATGTCTTTCGCATAAAAGGCTTTCTGCAGCTTCCTGACCATACCTGGATTGAACTTAACGCAACGCACAAAAAAACAACCACAAAACCAATCCCAAAGGGACAGGAAATTGTGATTGTTATTGGTGAAAATCTCAATCAGGATATTATCAATGCTTATTGGAAACAATAGGCATTGATTTTTCTGTATTTGCAAATGTTACTGTAAATCTTGTTCCAAATTCCAATCTGGATAAGACCTCAATTACGCCGTCATGCGCATCGATAATCCATTTTGCGATGGACAGTCCAAGACCGGAACCTCCTGTATCACCGGAACGCGCCTGGTCCGAACGGTAAAACCGCTCGAAAATGTGAATAACATCTGATTTTGCCATTCCGACGCCTTCATCCTGTACAATATAAGAAGCCTTTCCATCAATATATTTTACCGATAATGTTATCGTATCTCCTTCATTTGAATATTTTGCCGCATTTTGAACAAATATACGAACAGACTGCTTTATCATCGCCATATCACCATTCATGGTTACTGCACCATCCGTCTTTAATTCATATCGATGCTTATCATCAATCATTACAGACTCTTCCCAGACTTCCTGCATAATATCAGCAAGATTAAAATCCGCCTTTTTCAGCGTATTCCGTCCGCTGTCTCCTCTCGCCAGAAAAAGAAGCTGTTCTATCAGTTCCTTCATATGCTCCGATTCATGCTTTAGCGCTTCTATCGACTCAGCAAGAACCGTTTCATCTTCTTTTCCCCACCTGTCCAACAAGTTTACATATCCCTGTATAACGGATATCGGCGTACGAAGTTCATGAGAAGCATCGGAAATAAACCTTGTCTGCTGTTTTTGTGTTTCCTGCATACGGTTCAGCAAATTATTGAGCGCAACCTCTATACTCTGCAAATCCTTATCACCTGTTTTTATTTTTATATCTTTCCCATCCGGTGCAACCGCCGATATCGCATCTTTCAAATGCTCAAGCTGTTCAGAATTATCAAGCGATATGCTGCTGAATTGTTCAGCGCGTACGGCTAAATCATTTAAAGGTTTCAGCTTTCTGCGGATTTCCCCTGTGTTAAAAATGGCAAAAAACAAATGAAGAATTTCCAATCCAAATAAAACGATAAACGGATATATTAAATACGATACAAATGTATACATATCAAAATAATAACTTTCGCCATTTGATACGGTAATCACATATCTGACGTTCGCCAGAGAATTTCCTGTAAATTCCCACTTTTCTCCTCTTGAAAAGCCTTCAGGAATCTGATCATGACACCACCATATATATACCGCTGCTATCAGCACAATCAGAATAATATCAAATACGACAGCATCCGAAAAACGCTTAACCCAAAAGCTGGTATTGATTTTTCTCGCTATGGAGGTCGTTTTTCGGATATCTTTTTTTCGCTCCTGCCTGATTTGTTCTTTTTTCTCACTATCCATGATTATCTTTCCTTTATGGCATACCCTACGCCGCGTACTGTTGTTATCAGCTTAATTCCATATCGCTCATCGATTTTTGTACGAAGATATCTTATATATACATCTATGACATTGGTTTCACCCACATAATCATATCCACAAACCTCATTCATCAGTTTATCTCTGTCTAAAACGATATTCTTATTCTTCATCAATACTCTAAGCAGCTCAAATTCCCGATTTGTCAGCTCAACAGCTTCCCCTTTGACAGTCACTTCATGTCTGTCGCAGTCCATTCTGACACCTTTGATTTCCATAAGATTATCAGAAACGGAACTGCTGCCGCGTTTCTTCAGCGCCACACGAATACGCGCCAGCAGTTCTTCTATGGCAAATGGCTTTGTAATGTAGTCGTCTGCTCCGGCATCAAGACCTGAAACTTTATCCATCACAGCATCTCTCGCCGTGAGCATAATTACAGGTGTTTCTTTCTCCATCCGCAGTCTTCTTAAAACTTCAAGTCCGTTTAACTGCGGAAGCATCACATCAAGAAGTATCAAATCAAACGCTTCTGATAATGCTAAATCAAGACCTTTTCTTCCGTCAAATGCCTTAACGACCTCGTTGCCTTCATGCACAAGCTCCAATTCTACAAATCGTGCTATCTTTGCTTCATCCTCAACAATTAATATCCTACTCATTACTTACCTTTCTGCCAATTCTTTTATATCAATCATTGTCAAACAATCCAATGTGATATTTTGTCATATTATTCGTTGTTCTTATTATCATTTTTGATGCTTCCGCAGGCATCAGCAGCCTTATCACACATATCATTCAAATCAATTGTCACTTTGCCAACACCGCGGAAATGGTATTTGAAGTCAAAGAACAATCCAATAATCAAAAGTGGGATTGTTACCCAGAACGCAATTACCATTAGTAATACAAGTGCCAGCACAGGAATTTCCGCTGCCTGTTCATTATGATGAAGCACAATAAACTTTGTCTCCACGCTCTTTTTAATGATTTTTCCACACCAGCTAAAAAATTTATCAACAGCCTGACCAAAGGTTTTCTTCTGGCAATCTTCATTGTATGTCTGCTGTGCTTTTGCAAATTCATCTGATGATGCAATTTCTGAATTTGTACTATAGCTTGCCGTTTTTGTTCCGTTTATCTTTCCAAGTTTTTCCAAATAAACAATCGCATCAAGCACATCATATTCGCATGCCTCCAGTGCGCTCCTGGCATCATCATAACTAACGCCTGTTTTTTCTCTGATTTTTTCAACTTTCTCTAATTTGTCCATCATTTTCTACCTCTCTGTTTTTAATTTTGTTTCAAGCTTTCCTCAACTTGTAAGCATATATTACCAAGCCAAAATTAATCTAAAATATAAGAAAAATTAAAATCAGATTAAAAAATCAGGTTCATTTTAATATTTATATCAATTTACTCAAATCTTCAAGCAAACCTGCTTTAGAAGTGACCTGTATTGCATCAATACCATACTTTTTTGCTCCGATAACATTTTCTTCCCGGTCATCAAAAAACAGGCACTCGGCTTTATCCAGATTATATTTACTGCAAAGCGCTTCATAAATAGCGCTATCCGGTTTTTTCTTATGTATCATATAGGAAACCATCATTCCGTCTATATCCTGCATAAAATCCGCATATTCCGTATGCTTCTTAAACAGCTTTTCAGGATAATTCGATAAAAGATAAATCGCATAGCCTGCTTCTTTCAGTTTATGTACCATCTCCCAAACATCCGGTCTTGGAACATGCAGATATTCGCCATGTTTTATAAACCATGAAATCACTTTTGCATCTTCCGGATACTTTCGGCTGTATTCTGCTATGATTTCTTCCTCTGTCAACGTTCCCATATCCAATGTATTCCATAAACCATCAGCATCTTCAAATATTTCGATTCCTACGCGCACCGCTTCTCTATCAGAAAGCCCATAATCCATCAGCATCTCTTTCCAGCGATATTGCAGCAAAACATCTCCAACATCAAATATAATATTCCTCTTATCTTTCATATCCGTCTCCGTTTCATCTGTTTTCATGTTATTTGACTGTTACTGTAACCGTCTTTCTCACACCATTTTGCGCATAGATGTAAATAGTTGCTTTTCCCGCTTTTTTTCCTGTTATTTTGCCCTTCTTTGTTACTGTCGCAACTTTTGTATTACTTGATTCATACGCTAAGCCCCTATACTTCGTAACTTTTTTCTTATTTTTTACTAAAGCGGCCTTTATATTACTGCTCTTTCCTTTTTTTATCGTAACCTTGCTCTTTGACGCAAGCTTAATCTTTGTTGTATTCCCTTTCTTTGCATTTTTCGTTACAGCAAATGCATTTTTGGAAATAGACAGAACCTCTTTTTGGTCGCCAACTTTTTTATAAGCTACCACCATATATTTATAATATTTTCCGGTCTTTAAACCTTTTACCGTATATCTGTTCCTGCTTGTATCAGAAACCTTCCGGAAAGCTGTCTTTTTCCCTGCAACATTTCCATATATTACATAGCCTGTCGCACCCTTCACTTTTTTCCATGAAAGTTTTACGGATTTATTTGCCCCAGCCGCTTTCAGACTTAAATCTGCAAATGTAGAACCTTTCATATCACTATTTGTCTTTCTCTTTGTAATATCCTTATCTACTTTCGTAAGATTTTTATCAGCAGGCACTTTTGACTTTGCCACAGCTTCAATCGCTATATTTCCTTTTACTGCATCCGCCTTTATCGACACTTTTCCTGTACTTGCATTATAAGAAAACTGTTTTTCTGAAAGCACTTTATTATTCACCTTAATCACAAGCTTAACAGGGAGCGTATATCCATCCTTCGCAGTTAATACACCTGTATACTCTTTTCCATAGGAAACCTTCCTGCTGCCATAATTAGAGCAGGTAATATTTTTCAGTCCCTTGATATCGACATTGTACTTTTTAATATTTGCAGATGCACAAATAATGATATTATTTTCTACTGCATCCCCCTTAATCTCAACTTCGCCTGTTTTCACATCATATGTTATTTTATCAGCCGGAACTTCAATTTCTTCAGTTGCTTCATCCTGCCCCTTGATTGTCTTTACCTGAATTTTATTCGGAAGTTCATATCCTTCCTCCGCTGCAAGCGTTGTTTTATAATCTTCATGATATAAAACAGCTTCTTTTCCGGTATTACTACTTGTTATATGAACCAATCTGTCATCAGGAGCATCATACTTGTCCGGCACTCCTGCTGCGATTATTGCAATATCTTTATAGACAACACCCTGCAAAATGGTAACTTCGCCAGTCTCCTTATCATATGTAAACTGGTCGTCAGCAAGCTTGACATCCCCACATTTTATAGCGATTTGTTCCGGTAATGCATAATGCTCTCCTACCGAAAGCGTTGTTTTATATTCTTCATGATATGCATACTGTTTTTCACCAAGATTACTGCTTGCAATATTGTTCAATTCTGAATCAACAGCAGCATATTTCTGAATTTTCCAAACAGCATATAATTTACAAGCTTTATCAGGCATCTCCATCTCACTGATGCCGTCTTTACTATACGCAGCCCATACCGAGTTCTGATTTTCAGACCATCCAATAAAATCATATCCTTCTCTTTCCAGTTCAGGAAATTCAATTTTTGTTATTGAACCTGCCTTTATCATGGAAGTTTCAGGAAGCTTTCCGGATACGCCATCTGTTGTATTGATGTCATACGAAAGTTCCATCGGTGTCCCAGCCCACTGAGCTGTAAAGGTTACATCTTCATCACCCATTACATATTTTTCGCCCGGCGCGTATATTTTTTCGCCATCAGACCATCCGGCAAATTCATATCCGCTTTTTCTAAACCAGTTTTCTTCAAGCTCATATTCCATTCCCTGATAGGCTTTTACCTTTTTCGTACTACCGGAAGCTGAATTTCCACCTGCATAATAAACAGAACGTTCCTGTGCAAACGTCATTCCTTCTGATGTATACAAAATGGCATATGTCAGTGTTGCAGACTTCATATTATTTGTAGTATTCTGCGCATAGAAATTAATATAATGTGTACTTCCCTCTTCCCATGAATCAGGAATATCATAAATGCCTGTAATATCATACAGATTATGTTCGTTTTTTTCTGAAGACGCTGTACCTAAGGAAATATACTCCGGTTTACCGCCTTCGTTATCGTACACACCGTAATATACTGCTATATCCTGAGCTGCCTCAACAGTAATCGGCAACTGCTTTTGGGCATTCAAATTTCCAAATGTTATGTTCTCATTATCAAGTTCTACAGCCGTATCCACACGATAATATACGGTCTTTGTAACGGTCTGCTCCGGTGCTATCGTTCCTACATTCCATGAATATGCAATTCCCGAATCTGTATTCTTCGTGGATTCTGTCTTAATTGTACCATCAAAAATTTTATTTCCTACACTGCCATAATGAGCATGATACAAGGTATCTACCGGTGTAGGCGTTGCATTTCCCATGCAAAGCAGACTGAACTTTGCTCCATAAGTGCCGCTTGAAGTATTGTCATCAATCATACTCAAGCCATATTCTTCATTATATGAAATCTCAGCTCTGTCATTGTTGCCAATCTGCGTATCCGCCCATGAACCAATCTTTACATTCTCGATATCTTCTGTGCTTACATTTTGAAGGACATAATCTACCCTTACCATTTTTCCATCCACCGAAATATGCTGATGAAATAAAAGTTCTTTTCCATCCGCTAGATAAGAGCGAACCTCATCATTACCGATTTTCCTCACATCTGTCCTGTTCAGTCCCTCTGCCTCTATAATTGTATGGTATCCGTTGTCACTATACGTTGTTTTTATCAGTTTCCCATCAAAATATCCCTTCACATTAAATGTCAGACCTGAACCTAATCCCGCATCAAAATTCACATAATTGTTAGAGCCCTGATAAGTAACCCCCGCCGCCTGCACAAACTTACTGCCAAAGCCACACACACCTGCACACAAAGCAGTAATCAGTGCAACAGCAACCCCTTTTTTAAATTTTAACATAACCTTTCTCCCTTCTTTACTTGACGTACTGAAATAAATCATTTTTATACTACTGTTGCATTATACAATACTATTATTATATTTTCAGCACTTTTTACATTTTATTACGATTTCTTAGGCTTTTTCTTTCCTGTAAAATCGTCTGATACTATCTTGAAAACACATACCGTTTCTGCCTGCTCATCAGTAAAATCAATCTTCTTTCCCGACTGCTGCAAAAACATCCTGCTAAGCGCTTTTTTCTTTTCGTCAGCGTCTTCAATGAAAAATGCATTTCCATTGCCTATTATACTTGAAAAATAATATCCTGAATTGCATGGTATTTCAGCATATATCGGTTCTCCCTCGTTAAAAATTGTAAAACATACCAAATCATTGGAATGAAGTACATCTATTTTTCTTCCTTCTTTTGCACAATGAAAATATAATATAAGCTGATTATCAACCAATTCATAACCATAACTCATTGGCACAACGTATGGAACGCCGTTATCAACCATTGATATACATGCAGTTTTACAAGTATCTAATATCTGCGTAATTTCATTAATGTCCGTTAATTCTCTGTCTTTTCTTCTCAATATCGTAACCTCCGTGTATGTATCATTCTCTATGCGAACTAAACTCAACTTCATTGATATGGTTCTTCTACTGAGAATGCCCCCGGAACTCCGTCTATTTTGAGAATACCTTAGGGCATAGCATACCACATCTTTATAGCACAGCATATCCCTAATTATATATATTGAATTTTTAAAAATCAACTCCCACTTATATGGTTTTTTATCATATACACCTCTGTGCTTTTTAATTATATACGCAGTTCCTTTTATCTTAGTTACATCCGCAAATTCCATAACAATCAATTAATTTCTAAAATCTCTTTACCTCTATTGGCATGATTTTAATAAAACATTCCTTATACATTTATAAATATAGTATGAATCTAATACAAAGCTTTTCCAAACAAAAAAATTAATAAACCTAGCACGTTTTCACTTATCAGCTTAATTACAATTGATTATTATATTTTAACAACCTAACCAGCGCCTCACCTGCAATAACATAAATATCAAGATTTAAATTTGCCTTCGCCCTTTTTACATAGTTGTAAAAAGATTCTGTTGCCTCTTTAGCCGATATAAATATCACAATTGCTTTATTTCCAAAATATGTAAATGGTCTGATTATCTGATATGCAATTTCTTCTTTAACTTTTGAAGTTATCTCAACTCCTGATTTAACAGGGATACATATATAATATGTTTCTCCATCTGATGTTCTTATTGGAATTTCCATATCTGCTATTTCCAAACTAGTATGCGGCTTTTTGCATTCTCTATTTACTGTATGTCTATCTATGTTTATTATAATATTTGCAATTTTCTCTCTTAAAACTTCATCATTATAACTATGCACAACTTCAATCTCGTTACTAGATATATTAACAGATGCAGATTCTGCATAACCATTTATATATGACGTTATCTTAAACCATGATTTGTCATCTTTTTCGCTTAATGATGGCAATTTAAGCAATGGTAACTCATTATCTTCTTTTACTTTAAGCCATCTTAAATAACATCTCAAATATATAATTTTGCTATCTTCATACAATTCATGGTAAAATTGTTCAGAATTATTTAAATGTCTATCAAAATATTTTTCAAAATATTTAGTATCCAAATCATATATATTTCGTGCTGCCCATACGTTATTAATAATATTATTACTGTTCTCTATTTGGGTTACATGACTTGTCCAGTCATAACCAGACTCTTTTCTTACCAATGTCCTATACTCATTATATACACTATATATGAACATCTTTAACTTTATATTATTTTTTAAAATTTTCTGCAATTTTTCATTTCTCTCACAAAATAATCTCACCAACTTCATACATCGTTCTACTAATTCATATGCACTCTCAATATAAGTCTTTTTCTCTGTCTTAATATATTCTAATAGAGACTGTTCATAATTTAGCGTCATATATAAAATAGCATTATAATCAACCTCAGCCTGCACCTCCATTTCACATAAAATCTCTAATGCTCTAACCAGTTCTCTCCCTCTTCCTTGAAAAAAGTAATCATCTTCCGAACATCCTGTTACCATTGAATGTTTTATTTGTATCTTCATAATATTAATTTGTATATTAATCTGATAAATTATTTTTCCCAAATCTTCATAATTTTTATGTACTATTCTCTGGGAAAAATAAAAAAATGATGAATAATAAAAAATTATTTTATCGTATTGGAGCATATCCGAAATTTTTGTACTGATTCTATCCAAATTAGCCCTATCAATAATATCTAATTTGCAATTCTCTAATACGTCATCTAATAAAATTTCAAACTCCGTTAACTTTTTTAATTCTCCCCAACCTCTAGCGCGATTTTTATATACTTTATAATATTTCTGTACAAATTCCTCTATCTCCTCAATAAATCTTTCCTTTTTCATAATATTCTTATCATCCTCTCCTTATAAAACATTTTTCTTTCTTCTTTTAACAATTTTAAATACTCATCGTCACTAAGACAAATTACGTCTATCGCTATTTTACACTCTAATTCATTCATCGTCTTATAGAACAATTCTTTTCTTTTACTAATAGATATTTCTTGAAAATCTCGAGATACTATTAGCAAATCAATATCTGACTTAAAATTATTTGTTTGATTTGCATATGAACCACGCAAATAACACTGATTACAAACAAAATATGGGGTTTTAATCAAGATACTTATGATACTATTTATAAGTCTATTGCTTTCTATATTAAAATCCACACTTTTCACTTCATATCCCTTTTTCTACATATTAACATTTTTATGCAACATTCCCTTCTCTTCATCTAATACCACTAAAACAACCCATAAAAGATTTTCCAATGCCCTATTATCTAAAATTGAAATCAAAGTTATATTACTTATTATACAATCTCCCATGCATTTCTACAATACTAATTATTTCATTGCTTTCATCCCCCATTATTTGCACAAAAATGCTCTATACCAGTCACTGAAACTGATATAGAGCACTCGTTTTTTCTATCTCATCTATGAAATTTACAACTCACAACTAAGCTTTCCCACATCTCTTACTCTTCGTTCATCTTCGCTAGCTTCGCAGTCTGGTCGGCTGCGATACAGGCATCAATTATTTCCTGAATATCACCATTCATAATCTTATCCAGCTTATATAATGTAAGGCCTATTCTATGGTCCGTTACCCTTCCCTGCGGGAAATTATAAGTACGGATTTTCTCTGAACGGTCGCCTGTTCCTACCTGACTCTTACGGAGGTCCGCCTCCGCATCATGTCTTTTCTGCATCTCAAGGTCAAGAAGCTTTGCACGAAGCAACGCGAATGCCTTTGCCTTATTCTGTAGCTGCGACTTCTCTGTCTGACTGTATACTACGATACCTGTTGGATAGTGCGTCAGTCGTACAGCTGAATCCGTTGTATTAACACACTGTCCACCATTTCCTGAAGCACGCATAACATCAATACGATAATCCTTTTCAGGTATCTCTATCTCGTCTATCTCATCTGCCTCCGGAAGAACCGCAACACTGGCTGTTGAAGTATGAATACGACCACCCGATTCCGTTTCAGGTACACGCTGTACACGATGTACACCGCTTTCATACTTAAGAACCGAGTATGCACCTGCCCCTGTTACCATAAACGTAACGGTCTTCATACCGCCTATCCCGATTTCTTCTACACTTGCTAACTCGCATTTCCAACGTCTGCCTTCTGCATAATGTACATACATACGATAAAGCTCCGCTGCAAAAAGCGCCGCCTCATCTCCGCCTGCGCCTGCTCTGATTTCCACAATAACATTCTTATCATCATTTGGGTCTTTTGGAAGAAGAAGTATTTTAAGCTCCTTCTCATACCCCTCAAGCCTTGATTTTGCATCGTTTAATTCTTCCTTTGCCATATCCCGAAGTTCTTCATCACTTTCCTCCTCAAGCATGGCAAGACTATCTTCTATTGTCTGCTTCGCTTCCTTATATTCCATATATTTATCCACTATAGGCGTAAGGTCACTCTGCTCCTTCATAAGCGCTCTGAATTTATTCTGGTCAGCAACCACATCCGGATCTGACAACTGATTATTTAAGGTTTCTAATTTATCAACCAGTTCTTCTAATTTGTCAAACATAATATCCTCCTAGAGACAGCAATCTGCCTTATTTATTATAATCATTAAGCATCTATTTACAAAGTATCAGCACCGTTATATTGTCCATATACAACTCTGTCATTATGTCCTAAATCCTGTATCACATGAATGTTATAAAATCCCGCATCTACAAGGAGGTGCTGAACATCTTCTGCCTGATTATTCCCAATCTCAAATAAAACATAACCATTATCCTTTAAATATTCTGTCACATCACAAATAATGCTTCTATAAAATAACAATCCATCTTTACTGCCATCAAGCGCCAGTCTCGGCTCATAATCTTTAACCTCCGGCATCAGTGTTTCTATAACATCGCTTTCTATATATGGCGGATTCGATATTATAAAATCGTATCTGTCATCTATATCTTCAAATAAATTACTTTTTACGATACTGCAAATTGCACCAAGTGACTCCGCATTTTTTTTCGTAAGCTGAATCGCTTCATCTGATATATCGGCTAATGTAACATGGCATTTGTCAAAAAGCTTTTTTATGGATATTCCTATACAGCCTGAACCACAGCACAAATCAAGGATTTTAGGCATATTCACATTACAGCCATGCATCAGTTCTAATGCTTTCATCACTAAAACCTCCGTATCCATACGGGGTATTAATACCCCCTCCGCCGTATAAAAATCCATTCCCATAAAGCCTGTCGTTCCTGTAAGATACTGTAATGGTATCCTCTTAGCACGTTTCTCTATCAAATCTAGATACGCCTGCTCCATATCTCCCGATACCACCTGCTGTTTTTCAAGCAGCAGCTTCATTTTATCCATACCGGATATATGAAGCCATAAAAGCTCCGCATCTACATCAGCCTCCGGAACGTCACATGTCTTTAGTTTCTCTATCCCAAATCGTATAAGCTCATATATTTTCATAGATACTTATCCTTCTATCTCACCCTTTTGCATGGCTTCCTGATAAGCCTTCCAGTCCAGCACAGCCTCTACTGATTTTATAGCCACCTCAATCATGTCAATATCAGGCTCTCTTGTTGTCAGTCTCTGAACCCACATACCCGGAATACTTAAAATATTCGCTGCTTTTGAATTACTTTTTCCCGCAAACATGATAATCTCATAAGAAATACCTGCAATAACAGGGATAAGCAGTAAACGCATCAAAAGTCTCAGCCACATCGTATCTGCTTTTATAAACATAAATACAATGATACTGATAAACATAACAATAAACAAAAAGCTTGTTCCGCATCTTTTATGATATCTGGAATGTTCTTTTACATTTTCAGGGGTAAGCGGCACTCCTGCTTCAAAACAATTAATTGTTTTATGTTCTGCACCATGATACATAAATACCCGCTGAATATCCTTCATAAGCGATATAAGCGCTACATATCCAATAAAAATTCCAAGTCTGATTACGCCTTCTATAAGCGCTATCAGAATATGACTTTTGATAACCTTACCGAGCAGCTCTACTATAAATGCAGGCAGCATCATAAATATTGCAATTGCAAATATTAATGAAAATGCTACCGTTGCAGCCATTACCAAATCTTCTGATTTTTTCTGCTGTTCGGGAGTCTTTTCTTTTTTTACGTTTTCTTTCGCCGTTTCATCCTCATCTTCATAAAAAGACGCCGAATATGTAAGCGTTTTCATACCGATTACCAGAGATTCCACAAAATTTATAACGCCTCTGATAAGCGGAACTCTCAAAATTTTATATTTAGAACCCGCTGATACATAATCCTCTATATCTACTTCTATCTCATTATCAGGTTTTCTGACAGCCACAGCATATTTGTCGCCATTTTTCATCATGACGCCTTCTATAACTGCCTGCCCACCTATTCGCACTCTTTTCAAAACATCACCTGTTCTATATATTAAATCTTCTAATTAAGCAAAAATAGGTTGAGATTATATAAATAACCTCAACCCATCACTCTTTTTATTAAGCCTGTACACCGTACTTCTTGTTAAACATATCAATTCTGCCACGAGCCTTAGCTGCTTTCTGCTGACCTGTGTAGAATGAATGACACTTTGAGCAAATTTCTACATGGATTTCTTCCTTTGTTGAACCTGTAACAAATTCATTGCCACAGTTACAAACAACCTTTGCCTGATAGTAGTTTGGATGTATTCCTTCTCTCATTTGATTTTCACCTCTTTACATATATTTTTGATATATGAGAATAGGCTTTCGCCTCACTTCTTCATAAAACACAGCTTTTGTATTCTATCATAAGCAGGCATATATTTGCAAGCCTTTTTTACAAATATTTATTCTATTTCTTCAATATTATATATTATTATCGTCTCATGAGCGTTTTTTCTACATAATACATAAACTCTTCATTGTCCTTTGTCCGTTCAAAAAGCTTTAATATATCCTCAAGTACATCTTCCGCTTTATTTCCCGACAATGCCTTATGAATAGCATTAACAATCTCCTGCTCTTTCTTATCAAGCAGTAAATCATCTCTTCTTGTCCCTGACTTTGCAATATCTATCGCAGGGAAAATTCTCTTTTCGGACAACTTTCTATCTAATACAAGCTCCATATTGCCTGTACCCTTAAATTCTTCAAATACAACATCATCCATCTTGCTTCCTGTTTCAACAAGCGCTGTAGCTAATATCGTAAGGCTTCCGCCTTCACGCATATTTCTTGCTGCTCCAAAGAATTTCTTTGGCATATGAAGCGCCGCAGGGTCAAGACCGCCGGATAATGTTCTTCCGCTAGGAGAAACAGTAAGGTTATATGCCCTTGCAAGTCTTGTGATACTATCAAGCAGTATCACGACATCCTGATGCTGTTCCACCAGTCTCTTCGCTCTTTCAATCACCATCTCAGATACTCTCTTATGATGTTCCGGAAGTTCGTCAAATGTAGAATAAATAACCTCAACATTCGGTCCTTCTATGGACTCTCTGATATCTGTTACTTCCTCTGGTCTTTCATCTATCAATAAAACAAGCAAATGAATATCACTGTATTTTGTACTAATACATTTTGCAATCTGTTTTAATAATGTTGTTTTACCCGTTTTAGGCGGAGATACAATCATACCTCTCTGACCTTTACCAATCGGTGCAAGCAAATCCATCATTCTAATCGGTATTGGTGCATTATCTCCATCCATCTTTATTCTTTCATTTGGGAAAATAGGCGTTAAATCTTCAAAATTCTTTCTATTTGCAATTGCTGATGGAGATTCGCCATTTACAGTTGATACCAATAATAACGCACTAAATTTCTCACCCTGCGTTTTTATTCTTATATTTCCGGACACGATATCGCCAGTCTTAAGTCCAAAACGGCGAATCTGGGCTGGTGATACATATATATCCTGGTCACCCGGAAGATAGTTTGCACTTCTTATAAAACCATATCCCTCGCTCATGACCTCTAATATTCCATTTGCAATCTTTCCACTGTCTAATTCAGCATAAGATTCCGGGTTTTCATAAATCACCTGGTTATTATACCTCGGATTATTATAATTCCGCGGATTGCTGTAGGAACTCTGATTATCGTATGACCTGTCATTTCTGTCCTGTCTGTCATAACCTCTGTCCTGCCTGTCATAGCCTCTGTCCTGTCTGTCATAACCTCTGTCATTTCTATCATAAGACCTGTCATTTCTGTCGTTCCTATCATAGCCTCTATCCTGTCTGCCATACCCTCTGTCCTGTCTGTCATAGGACCTGTCGTATGCTCTATCGGACCTGCCATAGGTTCTTTCCGGTCTGTCGTACGATCTTTCTACTCTGTCATATCTTTCTGTTCTTCCTTCAGGCATGATACTACTATTTCTTTCTTCTCGAATACCATTATCGTACTTTGAAATCATTTCTGTTCTTCCAACACCCGCATAATTTCCATCTCTTGCAGGCATCATACCTGAATTATTTCTTGCAGCATCGTTTCTAAGTTCTACCTTCGCCATCGTATCCTTTGACTCATCAGCTAAATTATTTTCGACTTTAATTGTTTCGACTTTAATTGTACTTGTGTGAGCAATTTCATTCTTCTGTCTTTCCATAAGAAACTCTGCTAATTCTTTCTTTTTCATGGCAGAAACACCTTTTATACCATTCTCTTTAACATACTGTCGCATTTCCGCCAATGAAGCGTTACCAAAATCCATAAAAAACTCCCTTCGTATATGTACCATATCCAATCCTTGATTTTTATCGAAAAATTAAGAATATGTAGAAATCGATATTTATTATAACACTTTTTTTATTTTTGTAAAGTATTCGCAAATATTATTTTTTTGTCTTTATTTTTTTAAATTTAAAATAACGTCGCTCTTACAAATTATTTACGAACAAGCATCACATTATTTTGTAATGCCATATTCTCGACAGCCATCTTGTATTCTGCATATTTCGTTTCTGCCTGTTTCATCAGGTCTGCGGCATCAGACTGATAATCGGCACTCCGGTTCTTCAATGATTCCGTCACTTTCTTAAGCGCCTGAAACTGATAATCCATCGAACTGTAATACATTTCCTTTATCGTTTCATTTTCCTTATAATCAACAGCAATCGCCTCAATATCCGACATAAATTTCTCATACTTTGGTATGATATAATTTTCAAGCTCTGCAAGTAAAGCTTCCGTATCTACCTTATCCCCGGTAAAATATCCATTATATGCGTTCATGGCTTCCCGCTCCGTCTCTTCTGCCCTCGGAATCTCCGTACCAATCAGTTTTACAAATTCATCCCGGATACTGTTTTTTTCAACCTTCTTTTCTTTTCCACACGCCGAAGCTATCAGCAGAACAAAAGAAAATATGAGCAATAACAGCTTTTTTTGTTTCATTTCTTTTTTCTCCCTGCGGCATTTTCATTTTCTCTTTTATATGCCTCATACAAATCAGGTCTGTATTTCTTTGTTCTGTTTACAGACTGCTCCAGCCGCCATGCTTCTATATTTTTGTGGTGACCGGACAAAAGGACATCCGGTACATCTCTTCCCATAAAACTTGCAGGTCTTGTATATTGCGGATATTCCAACAGATTATTATAAAAGGTCTCTATCTCTGCGCTGTCATCATTATTCAAAACACCGGGAACAAGCCTCGATACAGCATCAATAATTGCCATTGCCGGAAGCTCCCCGCCTGTTAATACAAAGTCGCCAATCGAAATATAGTCGTCCACAATCATATCAAGAACTCTTTCATCAATTCCTTCATAATGACCACATAGCAGCACAATATCGTCAAGTTCTGCCAATTCACCGGCTATCTTTTGATTAAATGTTCTTCCCTGAGGCGTCATATAGATAACAACAGGCTTTCTGCCTAATTTCTCACATACATACTGATACGCTTTATACACCGGCTCAGCCTGCATAACCATGCCTGCTCCTCCACCGTATGGGTAGTCATCTACATGACCATGTTTGTCGTTTGTGAAATCTCTTATATTGATTGCTTCTATATGAATCAGACCTGCGTCTATCGCCCTGCCTGTTATACTTGTCCGAAGTCCATCCATAACCATATCCGGAAATAATGTCAGCACATAAAAATTCATCATCAATCCGCCTCTACCATTTCAAAATCTTTTATCTTAACACGCTTATTTTCTGTATCTATTTCATATACAAATTCTTCTACAACAGGTATAAGTTTTTCCTCTCCATTTTCCTGCTGAATAACAAATACATGATTTGCAGGAGTCTCAAGCACATCAACCAGCTTTCCTATCAGAATATCCTTCTGATTATATACATCAGCGTCTATGACATCGCATAAAAAGAATTCTCCATCTTCAAGCGCCACAGCATCCTCTCTGTTTACCAATATATCATATTGTCTGAATTTCTCAACATCATTTATATTGTCATATTCCTTGAATTTAAGAATAACCATATTTTTTAAAAATTTGCACGAAACACAGTTTACCTCTATGGTTTCTTTTTTATTCGCCAGATAACATTTTTTTAAATTCTTAAATCGGTTTATATCATCTGTTGTCGGAAATACTTTCAGTTCTCCTTTGATTCCATGTGTTGTCGCAACAACACCTACGCGAAGTCTGTCTTCCATATATTATTCTCCCACTAAAGAACTATCCATATTTTTATAATACTATGGGGGAGTATAAACTCCCCCAAATAAGATTCTTGTATTTATTTTATATCTACAATTACCTTTTTATCACCCTTTGAAGCGGCTGCTTTTACTACTGTACGAATGGATTTTGCAATTCTGCCCTGCTTACCAATTACTTTTCCCATATCTTCCGGGGCAACAGTAAGCTCAACTTTCACAATATCTTCCTCTTCTGTTTCTGTTACAGCAATTTGTTCAGGATGATCTACTAGGGATTTTGCAATGATTTCTACTAAATCTTTCATTTGAATACCTCCCAAGTATATTATTTCTCAATACCTGCCTGCTTCAATAATTTGGCAACTGTCTCAGTTGGCTGTGCGCCTGTTGAGAGCCATTTCTTTGCAGCCTCCTCATCAATCTTTATTACGGATGGCTCCTGATTTGGGTCATAAGTACCGATTTCTTCGATAAATCTACCATCTCTCGGTGATCTTGAATCTGCTACTACAACTCTGTAAAAAGGATGCTTCTTATAACCCATTCTTCTTAATCTGATTTTTACTGCCATTTTAATTATTCCTCCTAAAATTTAAAAAATTAATGCAACATTTGTTACATATTTATCTTAAGCCAAAAGGCAATTTGAAACCGCCGCGTTTCTTTCCACCCATCATGCCGGTCATCTGCTTCATCATTTTTTTCGACTGTTCAAACTGTTTCAAAAAACGATTTACTTCCGATATCTGCACGCCTGCGCCATCTGCAATACGCTTCTTGCGCGAAGGTGTTATACTATCCTGTAAGCTGCGTTCCCTCGGTGTCATGGACTGTATAATTGCTCTCGGTGTTTTCGCCGCGTTTTCATCTATTTCAACATTCTTCATCTGACTGGCCATTCCCGGCATCATAGCCAGGAGGTCCTGTATACCGCCCATCTTATCAAGTTGTGCCATCTGATCAAGAAAGTCATTGAAATCAAACGATGCTTTTCGGAACTTCTGTTCCATTTCTCTTGCTTTTTCTTCATCTATCGCATTCTGGGCCTTCTCGATAAGCGACTCTACATCACCCATCCCCAGTATACGGCTCGCCATACGGTCAGGATAAAAAGGCTCGAGGTCTGTTAATTTCTCACCCATTCCTGAATATAAAATCGGTTTTCCTGTTACTGCCTTAATCGAAAGCGCAGCACCACCTCTGGTATCACCATCAAGCTTTGTCAGGATAACCCCGTCAATTCCTATCTTATCATTAAATGACGTTGCTACATTTACAGCATCCTGACCTGTCATGGAGTCCACTGTAAGGATTGTATAGGCAACATCAATATTTTCCTTTATCTCAGCAAGTTCAGCCATCATATCTTCATCTACATGAAGTCTTCCGGCTGTATCAAGAAATACAAGATTGATATTGTTTTTTGCCGCATGTAATAGTGATGCCTTTGCAATATCAAGCGGCTTATGGCTGTCCCCCATTGAAAACACAGGAACGCCCACTTTCTCACCATTAATCTGAAGCTGTTTAATCGCTGCCGGTCTGTATACGTCACAGGCTACGAGAAGCGGCTTCTTCCCTTTATTCTTATATTGGTGTGCAAGCTTTGCAACGGTTGTCGTCTTACCTGCACCCTGAAGGCCACACATCATAATTACCGTTATTTCATTGGAAGGACGGAGCTTCAGTTCTGTTACTTCCGAACCCATCAGCTTATCCATCTCTTCTTTTACAATCTTGATAACCATGTGTCCCGGATTCAGTCCTTTCAGGACTTCCTCGCCAACAGCACGTTCACTGACTGATTTTATAAATGATTTTACTACTTTGAAATTAACATCGGCTTCAAGCAAAGCTCGTTTAACTTCTTTCATCGCTTCATTTACATCTGCTTCCGTCAGGACACCTTTACTTCTAAGCTTTTTAAATACATTCTGCAGTTTTTCCGATAAACTGTCAAAAGCCATAAGCATCTTCCTTTCTGCTGATATCTATCATGCTAAAAATCATCAAGTATCGAAACACTGTATGTTTCTATCTCTTCTATCTTTTTATTAAGCTTCTCATCTGAATTCATACGCTTAAGCTCGCCTGCACATTCTCTAATCTTTCTAACCTGTTCCTTTGCGCGCAGGAATTTATCTACCAGCTTAAGTTTCTCTTCATACTCTTCAAGTTTTTTATCACAGCGTTTAATCATATCGAAAACGCCCTGTCTGCTTATGTTGTTTAATTTGGCTATCTCCGAATAAGACATGTCATTATTGATGACTTCCTCATACACGCTTTTCTGATGTTCTGTAAGTAACTCACCATAAAAGTCATACAACATCGATTGTCTGACTATCTTCTCCAAAAAATCACCGCCTGTAAAGTATTTTTCCTTTATCCTGTGATATGATATAACACAAAGCGCAGGCTGTCAAGTATTTTTTTTTGACAACCTGCAAGCATTGCCTGCTTATACTGAAACAGCAGCACCTTTACTGTCAATTAGAAACTTCTGTAGTTCCTTCCAAAACCGTTTCTGTCGTTTCTGTAGTCATTTCTGTCGTTTCAGCAACACCGGTACTGTCGATAACACCGTCTTGAAATTCAAAAATGAAATTGTCTTCCACATAATTTTTTATTATAATGCCTTCATCCGTATTCTTTACAGATATTTTCAAACATTCTACGTTATCAATTTTTTCATATGTAACTATCACGTCATCACTTGTTATAGCTGAAAAGACAATCTTATTTCTGCCTTCCGTATCCATTATGGTATCCCAGCCATCTCCGGCATCGAATTGATAAATATCATCGCCCAAACCGCCTGCCAGCGTATCATTACCAGTTCCGCCTGATAATATATCATTTCCAGCGCCGCCTGTAATCGTATCGTTTCCAGATGCTCCGTTCAGATATATTCCCTCATCACTCCACGCATTCAACCAATCATCATATTCCGTTGCAAAAACCTGATTGATTGGATTTTCCAAGCTGTCGTATGCATATCTGCTTCCATCAGAAAAAACAACATCAAATCTTCTGTTATCAGCAGATGAAAAATATTCCTGAATAATAATTTTGTCTCCCTCTTCTCCAATTACTATGGTAAGGTCATTCCCGTTCGTTTTGTATGCAGTGATGGCGTCCCTGCCAATTCCATCACCAAAACAAATCTGATTGATTCCCTGCTTATCGTTTATTGTATCCACTCCGGAACCTATATAAAACGCATATGTATCATCGCCATTACCGCCTTCTAAATAGTCATTGCCGCCTTCACCATCTAACACATCGTTTCCGGCAAATCCCAATATCCTGTCGTCCCCGGAGCCACCATAGAGATAATCATCTGCATCGCCACCATTGATTGTATCTGTTCCATCACCACCGTAAATTGTGAAACTGCCGCTGTCAAATCCCTGCATATACTCACTGTCAACCGTACCATAGATTGTCCTTAATGGGCTTGAAACATCCGTCGCATGAACTTCGGTTCCATCAAATGACAGATAAAAGTTTCTATTTGTCTCTGACGTATAAAAACCTTCTATTACAATTTTATCAACCGTATCATCATTTAATCCTTTCTCTCCACTGCCATCCAGAACAATCGTGATATTATTCCAGTTTGTTCTGTATGCTTTGATATCCTCTATTGAATATCCCGATATTTCTATACGGTTGCTGCCCTCGGAATCACTAATCGTATCGGTTTCATATCCACTCCTGTAAATATAAACATCGTCTCCAGAGCCGCCCTCCATATAATCTTTGCCTTTTCCGCCATCCATTATATCATCTCCGGTGCCTCCAAGAATACGATTATTTCCAGCTCCACCTATCAGGGTATCATCTCCATCACTTCCTGTAAGCTGGTCATTGCCATCTGTAGAAACAATCGTTATTCCGTCCTGATAAATCGACGGAATGTATTCTGTCCCTGTATTGTCATTTATCTTTTTTAGAACGCTGTCTTTGTCTGCTGCGTAAAATGCCGCACCATCTGCAAATACAAACTTAAAATTACGGGCATTTTCATCAACACAATAATTCTTTATCATAATGGAATCTTCAATCCCTTCAAATCTTATGAGCAGGTCATTCCAGTTGCTTTTATATGCCTTTATGCTGTCTGAACGGAGTCCGTCTCCCAAAATAATTGTATTTGTGCCGTCACTATCCATAATACTGTCATTTCCATCGCCAATATTAAAATAATATATGTCATCTCCGGCAGCGCCATCTATAAAATCAGCGCCTTTTCCCGCAATCATAACATCATTGCCATTACCGCCGCATATATAATCATTATCAACGCCTCCGACAATCCAATCATCTCCGTCTTCACCCAAAAGCTGGTTTCTACCTGCGCCGCCCCATAGGATATCCGCTTCAGTTCCAGCCTGTATTCTGTCCGCATCAGTATCTCCAAAGATGATATCTGTACAATTTCCACCAACAATATAATCATATGCGCCGCCTGCAGCAATGATATTTTCTATTGCATCTGCAAATACTGCATCCGAAGCATCCGAGCCAATGATATATTTTATATTCTCTGTGCTGCTATCTTCCGGCACAGTGTTTTCTATGATATTCTTTACATTTATCTCGCTGTCACCGACAGAAATTATATATTTATCGGAATTGGAAGCATAATCACTTATAAGAAGCTTGTCTTTTGTATCTTTGATAAGCATAACCGCTTCATCGCACATATTAAATACAGTTATATCCTCTAAAGAAAGCGTATCATCTAATTTAATTTTCGATATGCCTTCCTCGTCTTCTATGATATCTGTTCCATAATCACGGCCGAATAGATATGTGTCATCACCGGAACCGCCAAACAAGAAGTCATTTCCTGTTCCGCCGTCTAAGATATCATCACCATTTTCACCATATATCATATCCGCTCCAGCTTCTCCGCTTAGGAAATCATCATCATCACCTCCGTAAACGGTATCATCGCCCTCGCCTGACGTAATATTATCATTTCCTTCGTTTCCATATATAATATCGTTTCCATCACTTCCTATAACGGTATCATTTCCGCCAAAAGAATTCATAATGGAAGCGTCAACTACAGCTTTAAGCATATCATCGGAAGAACTGCCGAAAATATGCTTAAACGGACTGTCCTCATCCGTACAGTGCATTGTTTTATCCTTAAACTCAAGCGTAAAATCAGATAATTCCTCACTTGCGCAAAAGTCTTTTATAACAAGTGTATCACTTGTGTTCTTTAACATGACAGTTGCATCATTTTCCCCTGTTCCATTTACTAAAATATCTTTTGAAGAAATATCCTGAAAGCGTATCGTATTGCTTCCCCCGTTATCAATTATCGTATCATTGCCATATCCTTCGGCAAATATATAAATATCATTTCCGCCGTCATCTTTCAGCATGTCGTTGCCCGCGCCGCCATCTAATGTATCATCGCCTGCACCGCCTGATACGATATCATTGCCTTCTCCGCCGCTTAGAACATCATTACCATCTGCACCAAGTATAAAATCATTGCTTCCGGTTCCTGCATAAATGTCATCTCCATCTGTTCCAATATATGTATTCCCTGCTTTTGACATCTCCACAATATCTGCATAATGAGATGAAACAGATGAATAATGTCTGCAATATTCATCATAGTCATTCGTATGATTTATGTTGTCATATGATTTAAGATATACCCCGAGGTCATAAATAATTGAATCAACATCTTCACCATTTAACATTTTCAAATTGATTATATAATTCAGATAGGACATATCCATTACCTTACTGCCGCTATCATCAGTATACTCATATACTGCTTTTAAATAACCGCCAAGTCCTGCATATAAATTTAAAATATTGTAATAGCTATCTTCTATACTGCTGAATATTCCTTTTAATATCTCTGCCGCATTTACATTTGGATTTGTACCGTCAACGCCTGCAAATTCTCTTCCCATAAATTGCTCAATGACCTTTAAATCTCTTGCGTCTATATTTCCCCCGCGGGAATCAACAGGTATTTCCTCCGCATCTGCAATAAAGTAAAGAATTTGCTTTAAATAGCAGCGTTTTGAAACAATATCGTCTGACTCGCTAAATTCATATACAAGATTAAACAATTCTCCTGTTTCATCATCAGCTATCGCCTGTGAAATATTCGGAATATTCCCTGCTGTTACTGTCGTGCCATGCGTTGTATCTGATAGATTTACCGGAAACCAAAATTCACTGATTTCCGCATCAGACATAACACCGCCAATTTTCATTTTAACTTTCGCCGTCTCTGCTATACGAGTACCTGTTTCCTCATCTGTAATACTTTTTTCCGTATGCTTAAGACTAATGGAAACAATGTTATATTTATCAAGCGTACCTAATTCATCAGCTTCTGAAATACCGTTATGGTTTTTATCTGTCCATACCATCAGTTTTTCAAAAACCATATCCTTACAGTCAATAACGCCATCATTATTTTCGTCATATTCAGCAAGCGCCTCAAAGCCTGATGATGATTTTGAACCATCCTTTAAAATGACCTGGTCGCCAAACAGTTCTCCGCCATTATCGATTTTTCCATTATTATTTCTGTCAAGCGCAAGGAAACCGTCTTCAATATCTATCCATGCTGTTTTTTCCGCAAATCCGTTATTATCAAGGTCAAAGTATACGCCTTTTTCCAACGAATGAAGCTGAATCCCATGCGCTCCGAGGTCTATTATCAATGGGTCGCATGGCGGCTGTGCATCTCCTGCCTCTTCATAAGCCTTTGCTTCTCCCTGAATTTCTTTTATTAATGCTTCAAGCATTTCCTCATCTTCGCTTAGTAAGCAATTTTCAAGTTCCTCTAATATGGTATCTCCGCCATATACTTCTAATGCCAGCATAAAATCATCAACCGCTGCATTGATTTCATCACTGTCTGCTTCTTCAGCATTCACCATAATAGGATTCACCGCTATGATAAAAGCAGCCGATGCGGCAGCAATCGCCGCAGAAACGGAATTGGCAGTACTCGGATTGCTGTTTATTTTCGCATGTAATGTTCCCCATGCAGATGCCACAGCCACTAACGTCAGTATCTCCGGCAGGTCTATATCATTATCATCTATATAAACAGGGACCGGAATATTGGGATTTAAAATTTCACTTGTCGCCCTTTCCTTTTCCGGTACAACAACAGGTACGGCAGCCGGTTCTGTTTCCGGATTAGGCTCTCTCTTGTCTACATGACGTGTGAATTGATAAAATATCAGACCATCCCCGGCATTTGTATATGTAATTGTATAAGTTACATACTCTATATATTTTGCATGAATAACTGCTTTAGATAAGGTGGTTTCACCACTTGAAATCTGCATACCGCCGGTTCGATATACTTTTTTATTTGAAAGAACATAATTACTAAGCTGCGTTTTGGCAAGAGACCTTTTGGGTTCTTCTGAATATGAATAGGGTTTTACCTCCCATATATAAGTATAGCCTTCTTTACTTTCCATATATAAATCAGCTCTTCCTCTTTTTCCTTCCAATTTACCATTATCCTTTGTATATTCAATAGACAATTCTTTAGGCATAATTTCAGAATTTTTTGTCCTTATATCTGCCTGCACTGCATTGTGAAAAGCATTCCACGGCAAGTGGTCGACTTTTGTTGCGGTACCCCAATCTCCTGCACGTCTGTCAGATTTTGAATCCTCAATGGACTCAACCGTTTTTTCCGCCTCATGCTTTATCGTATCTGCTATAGTAGCTCCTATATTGTCCCCATCAGCAGCATAAACAGGTGTAAGCTGTATTGTTGATAAGGTTATCGCTATTATAAGAAGACATGCTATATATTTTCTAAATTTTATTTTTACTTTCATCTGATGTTCCTCTCTTTCATTTTATTCTTTATATATCAAGTCCATATGCCCTTAATATCTCTATATTTGATTTCTTTCTCCTTTCCAGTTCCTGCATGGCTCGCTTATTTGTCTCCAGGTCATTCATATATTTTTTAAATGTCTCTACTTGTTCAAGTATACCTTCCCCGCTTTCCTGCACCATCTCTTCAAGTGCTTCTATTGTAAGTCCGCTTTTTCCGTTCTTAATATCATGTAACATTTTCTCTTTAAATTCCTTACGTTGATTTTCTTTATTTTTTATATATTCCTCGATACTATATAATTTTAAATTTAAAAGTCCCTCATTATATTTATTATATTTTCCCTCAAAATCCTCTTCTCTATATAAAAACAATAATGAAGGAGAATACATATTAAAATAATCCATACATGTTTTTAAATCCACCACTCGATTAAATATCGGCAGCATTATTTCCTCTGTTATTTCAAACGAATGTCTGACAGAAGAAAGCATTGCTTCTTCATCATCTGCTTTATATGAAAATGTATATAATTCATCAAACCTGTCAGGCTTCTCCCCAAATGGGTCGGATTTTCTGTAAAGACTCAGATTATCTCTAAGCCACTGAGAATTATCTCGTGGTGCGTTATCAAGGTCTATCTGATATCTGTATACCGTTGCAATCCCGCCATCAATCATATATTCCTTATATCCCGATGCCCTCGTTGGTCGTACCTCATAGGATATGATATGAACAATCTCATCTCCAACTACTCTTACAAAATATGGTCTTCTTCCTTTTATTTTCTTATAACCATACGGAGCAAGCAGTTCTCCATAGATTTTCACAAATGCTGTGTTTAAACTCATCATAAATTTTGTCTCCTTTTAATCGTTTTGTCATTATGTTGTTTCTTTAATATTAATTTTGTATTCTATATTTCCAGTCCATAGTTTCTTAATATCTCTATATTTGATTTCTTTCTCCTTTCCAATTCCTGCATGACTCGTTTATTTGTCTCCGGGTCATTCATATATTTTTTAAATGTCTCTATTTGTTTAAGTGTACCTTTTACATTTTCCTGCATTATCTCTTCAAGTGCTTCTATTGTAAGTCCGCTTTTTCCATTCCTAATATCATTTAACATTTCCTTTTTGGATTCCTCATGCTGATTTTCTTTATTTTTTATATACCCATCAATATTATATACTTTCAAATTCAAAAGCCCCTCATTCTCTTCATTATATTTTCCCTCAAAATCTTCTTCTCTATATAAAAACAATAATGAAGGAGAATACATATTAAAATAATCCATACATGTTTTTAAATCCACCACTCGATTGAATATCGGCAGCATTATTTCCGCTGTTATTTCAAACGAATGTCTGACAGAAGAAAGCATTGACTCCTCATCACCTGCTTTATATGAAAATGTATATAATTCGTTAAACCTGTTAGGTTTTTTCCCAAATGGTTCAGATTTATGGTAATAATCTAAATTAGATTTAAGCCAGCCAAAATTATCTCGCGGAGTATTATCAAGATTTATCCGATACCTGTATACTGTTGCAACTCCTCCGACAATTATATATTCCTTATATCCTTCTCTTCTCATTGGGCGTGTTGAATAGGATATAATATGAACAATCTCATCTCCAACCACTCTTACAAAGTATGGTCTTCTTCCTTTTATTTTCTTATAGCCATATGGGGCAAGCAGTTCTCCGTAAATTTCCACAAATGCGATGTTTAAACTCATCATAAATTTTGTCTCCTTTTAATCGTTTTGTAATTATATTGCTTCTTTAAATATTAATTTTGTATTCTATATTTCCAGTCCATATGCCCTTAATATCTCTATATTCGATTTCTTTCTTCTTTCCAATTCCTGCATGACCCGCTTATTTATTTCCGGGTCATTCATATATTTTTTAAATGTCTCTATCTGTTCCATCGCGCCTTTCTCTTTTTCCATTAATATTTCTTTTAACGCATCCATTGTAAGTCCTGTTTTTCCTATGCTAATTAAATGCTCTGTTCTTTCTTTATATCGTTTACGCTGATTTTCTTTATTTTTTATATATCCATCAATACTATATACTTTTAAATTCAAAAGCCCCTCATTATATTTATTATATTTTCCCTGAAAATCCTCCTCGTTATATAAAAACAATAATGACGGAGAATACATATTAAAATAATTCATGCATGTTTTTAAATCCATCACTTGATTGAATATCGGCAGCATAATTTCCTCTGTTATTTTAAACGAATGTCTGACAGAAGAAAGCATTGCTTCTTCATCATCTGCTTTATATGAAAATGTATATAATTCATCAAACCTGTCAGGCTTCTCCCCAAATGGGTCGGATTTTCTGTAAAGACTCAGATTATCTCTAAGCCACTGAGAATTATCTCGTGGTGCGTTATCAAGGTCTATCTGATACCTGTATACCGTTGCAATCCCGCCATCAATCATATATTCCTTATATCCCGATGTTCTCGTTGGTCGTACCTCATAGGATATGATATGAACAATTTCATCTCCAACCACTCTTACAAAGTATGGTCGCCTTCCTTTTATTTTCTTATAGCCATATGGGGCAAGCAGTTCTCCATAGATTTTCACAAATGCTGTGTTTAAACTCATCATAAATTTTGTCTCCTTTTAATCGTTTTGTAATTATATTGCTTCTTTAATATTAATTTTGTATTCTATATTTCCAGTCCATAGTTTCTTAATATTTCTATATTTGATTTCTTTCTCCTTTCCAGCTCCTGCATGGCTCGCTTGTATTTCTCCGAGTCATTCATATACCCTTTGAATGTCTCTATAGGTATTACTCTGTCCTTATTCCGTTCTGCCAGATGTTGTTGAAATGTTTCCATCGTAAATCCTGTTTTTCCCATTTTAATCAGCTGTATCGTTTCTTCTTCATATTCTTTCCATTGTCTCTCTTTTTTTGTTATATATTCCTCAACACTATACATTTTTAAATTTAGAAGCCCTTCATTATCTTCATGATATTTTCCTTCAAAATTCTCTTCATCATATAAAAACAATAAATTTGACGAATATATATTAAAATAATCCATACATGTTTTTAAATCCACTGCCTGATTGAATATCGGCAACATTATTTCCTCTGTTATTTCAAACGAATGTCTGACAGAAGAAAGCATTGACTTTTCATCATCTGCTTTATATGAAAATGTATATAACTCATTAAACCTGTTAGGCTTCTTTCCAAATGGGTCGGACACATGATAAAAATCAAGAGTAGCATTAAGCCATCTGGAATTATCCCGCGGAGTCTCGTCAAGATTTATCCGATACCTGTATACTGTCGCAACTCCTCCGACAATTATATACTCCTTGCATCCCGGTGTCATTGTTTGTTGTGTTGTATAAGATATAACATGAACAATCTCATCTCCAACCACTCTTACAAAGTATGGTCTTCTTCCTTTTATTTTCTTATAGCCATATGGGGCAAGCAGTTCTCCATAGATTTTCACAAATGCTGTGTTTAAACTCATCATAAATGTTGTCTCCTTTAATCGTTTTCGATTTTGTTCCTTATTTTCTTACATTTTTAGTCAGATATAATTACAATTGGAAATTTTTCTTAAAAATTATAAATTAAAAAAATTTTAGCACAGAATATGCTAAAATAAAAGAATATCCTGTGCCTTCATAATGTCCTTATTCATTTGTTTTTTCAGCTGATTGATACTGCCAAATTTCATTTCAGGTCGTATATACGAAATGAATTCTATTTTTATTTGTTTTCCATATATATCAGTATTAAAGTCAAATATATTTGTTTCTATCGTTATATTTCCATCATCATTTACAGTCGGATTATCTCCGATATTGGTAATTCCTTTATATCGTCTGCATAGAGCATCATGAATATTCGACGTTTCATCTATAACTTTGATTCTTGTTGCATAAACACCCGGTGGGGGATATATTTTGCCCTGAACAGGAAGAACATTTGCCGTTGGAATTCCTATCGTTCTGCCAAGCTGCTTTCCCTTTTCAACCGTTCCTGTAATACTGTATGGTCTTCCAAGCAGCTTGATTACTTTTTCCATATTCCCAACTGTTATCTGCTCCCGTATTATCGTTGAACTGATTATCTTTCCATCTTCTGATGTCATCTTCGGTATGGCAATCACTTCATATGCATATTCAGCCGCCTTTTTCTTTAAAAGCGCTACATCTCCGGTTCTGTTTTTTCCAAATCTGAAATCTTCGCCTACTATAATATAGCCTGCATGAAGCATGGATACCAGTATCTCTTCAATGAATTTTTCAGGTTTCATAGCAGCAAGCTGATTGTCAAACGGATATTCCAACAGTATATCAACACCAAACGTTTCCAGTACGGCAGCCTTTTCCTCAGAAGTATATATATTCTTCATGGTATCAATATCAAATACACTATTCTTTTGATAGTCAAATGTAAATACAACGCTTGGACACTCTTCATTTGAAACTTTCCTCAGTTTATCCATCAGCAGCATATGCCCGCAATGAATTCCATCGAATTTTCCCAAAGCAACAGCCGTTTTCCCGCCGGTATTCAATTCTACTTTTTTTGTTCCTTTTATATGAAGCATATCAATCTCTCTTCGTCTGTTTTTTATGATAAAAACATTTTAAATGGTATATAGCACCCGCAATTCATATCATAGGAATAAAGCGCCTTAAATTCTTCCTGACTATCATATACTCTTACATTCTTGTCATATATGATTTTACTTTCTTTAAAATCAGCAGGTCTGATTTTATTCCCATTGAGCAGCAGCTTTTGTGCGCTGTCTTTTATATGAAGTACCGGTAAATCGCTGACAAGCATATCTGTCCCAATTACATGTTCCATCATTCTGCCTTCATCCCGCAGTCTTTCAATGTCTGAAAGGGTAAGGCTGTCTTTTATATTAAAATCCTTAACCTCTGTTCTTATCAGTTGTTCCATAACTGCACCGCATCCGAGACTTTCTCCTATATCGCGGCACAAGCTTCTTATATAAGTTCCCTTTGAACAGCTTACCTGAAATCTTACGCGGGGCAGCTTAATCTCTTCTATAATAATATTATGTATTGTAACCGGTCTTGGCGTTCTCTCTATTTCGATGCCTTTCCTCGCCAGTTCGTATAATTTTTTTCCATTTACTTTAATCGCTGAATACATGGGCGGTATCTGCTGATAATCACCAATATAAGAAAGTATCGTATTTTTCAGCGTTTCTTCCTCCGGTATATCATCATGCTCTGATAAAATCTCCCCTGTTATATCTTCCGTATCCGTTGTTTTTCCAAGAAGCATGACGCAGGTATAGCTTTTATCTTTTTCAGTAAGCAAATCGCACATCTTTGTAGCATTTCCGAGACACACAAGCAGTACCCCTTCCGCCATAGGGTCAAGCGTACCGGTATGACCTATTTTTTTCTGTTTCAATATACCGCGCAGTTTCGCTACTACATCAAAAGAAGTGTACCCCCGCTCTTTATATACATTTATAAAACCATTTATCACAAAAAATTCCTCGCTAAATATCAACGTATTTATATTATCTTCTGTATTCTATTCCAATTGTCCGGTTATATCTTCGATAACAACAGATACGATTTCTTCAGGATTCCCTGTCATGGAAAATCCGGCTGCCCTGATATGACCGCCGCCGCCATGCGCACATGCAATACGGCTCACATCGACTGTACGATTTGACCGTAATGAAATTTTATATTCATCCGTACCTGTCTGATACATGAAAAATGCGGTTTCAATCCCTTCCGTAATACGAAGCTGGTCAACGATTCCATCTGTATCAATCCTTGTCGCGCCAACACTGTCGAAATCTGCCAAAGTCAGCACGCAATTAATGATTTTTCCATCTGAAAATAATCTCGCTTTTGAAAGCGCAAGCCCAAGCAGTTTATTTTGTACAAATGTTTTTTTATAAAATGTTTCATCAATAACAAAATTCGGTCTTGCACCTTTTTCAATCAAATATCCGGCAATTGTCATTGCACTTCTTGTGGTATTACTATGTTTGAACACACCTGTATCGTGAACAATACCCATATACAGGGCTTCTGCTGCATTCCGGTTTATCTTATCGGCATCCATGAGTTTAAAAAGCGCTTCCGCTGCCGAACAGGCTTCTATATCGACATAACTCACATCACCAAAGCCCTGATTGGAGATATGATGGTCTACGCACATGGTTCTTCCGGCTGTATCATAATATTTTGTTGATACCCCCTGTCTTTCAACATCACCGCAGTCCACAACGATGCACAAATCATATTGTTTATCATCAGCTTCATTTATCACAAGTTCTGCGCCGTTTAAAAACAGAAAATCTTTTGAAAATTTCTCAAGATAAACCTGTACTGTTTTATTATAATTACTGATTATATAATTATATAACCCTATTGCAGAACCTACACAATCACCATCAGGACTGATATGTCCTGTTATGGCAATTGTATTTGCAGCTTCTATTTCTTTTATAAAATCATTCATCTTCTTCTGATTTTTCTTCCTCATCTACGATATCTTTTACTGCATCATCAATCTTTTTTGACATGTTTACACCATATTCTATTGACTGATCCATTATAAATGTAATCTCAGGTGTATTGCGGAGATTAATTGAATGTGCCAGTTCCCTTCTTATAAAGCCAATTGCACTATTCAAGCCTTCTAACGTATCTGAAACTGATTTCTCATCTCCTAATACACTGATATATGCCTTGCAGTATTTTAAATCAGGCGTTACGACTACATCTACTACAGAAGTCATGGGATTAATTCTTGGATCTTTTATTTCCCTGCTGATGATACGTCCAAGCTCCCTTTGCACCTGTCCATTAATTCTGTTATTTTTTACACTGTTTTTTCTCATATTACTTTCTTGGCACCTCTACCATCTGATATGCTTCTATCTGGTCTTCTTCTGCAATATCATTAAAATTCTCAAGCACAATACCACATTCAAATCCGGACTTCACTTCCTTAACATCATCTTTAAATCGCTTCAGTGATGCAAGTTTTCCTTCATATATAAGATTACCCTCACGCGTTATTCTTACACTACAGTTTCTATTAATCATACCGTCCAGTACATAAGAACCTGCTATTACGCCAACACCTGAAGCCTTATAAATCTGCCTGATTTCCGCATGACCGATAACCTGCTCTTCATAAATCGGGTCAAGCATTCCCTTCATGGCTGAATCAATATCTTCAATTGCATTATAGATAACCCGGTATAACCTTACGTCTACCCCCTCGGCCTCAGCAATATCTTTCGCTCTTGCATCCGGTCTTGTATTAAATCCTATTACAATTGCATTTGATGCAGATGCAAGAATAATATCCGACTCATTGATTGCACCAACGCCGGCATGAATACACTTAACAGCAACTTCTTCATTAGAAAGCTTACACAGACTTTGCTTAACCGCTTCAACAGAACCCTGTACATCAGCCTTGATAATGATATTAAGCTCTTTTACATTTCCTGCCTGTATCTGACTGTATAAATCGTCTAATGACATCTTCGCTTTGGTATCCGCAAGCATCTTCTGTCTTCCCTGTGATATATAGGTCTCTGAAATTGCTCTTGCTTCTTTTTCATTTTCGACAGCCATGAATATCTCGCCCGCACCCGGTACAGTATCAAGACCAAGAATCTGAACAGGTGTTGAAGGTGTTGCTTCATTTACGCGTTCACCCTTTGAATTTGTCATCGCACGAACTTTTCCATGCGAAGAACCTACAGCAAGATAATCACCCACATGAAGCGTACCCTTTTGTACAAGCATCGTAGCAACAGGGCCGCGTCCCTTATCCAGTTCCGCTTCAATAACAATACCGCGGGCCTTTCTGTCCGGATTTGCTTTCAGTTCTGATACCTCTGCCGTAAGCAAAATCATATCCAGCAGATTATCAAGACCTTCTTTAGTATGTGCAGAAACAGGGCAAAATATTGTTGAACCTCCCCAATCTTCCGGAATCAGTTCATATTCTGTAAGCTCCTGCTTCACTCTCTCAATATTTGCACTTTCTTTATCAATCTTATTAATTGCAACAATAATTTCTATTCCGGCAGCTTTTGCATGGTTTATAGCCTCAATCGTCTGCGGCATAACACCGTCATCGGCCGCTACAACAAGAATGGCAATATCCGTCGACTGTGCGCCGCGCATACGCATCGCTGTAAATGCCTCATGTCCCGGTGTATCAAGAAATGTAATGGTCTGACCATTTACATCCACAACAGAAGCACCGATTGCCTGCGTAATACCTCCTGCTTCGCCCGATGTAACTTTGGTCTGTCTGATTGCATCCAGGAGTGAAGTTTTACCGTGGTCTACATGCCCCATTACACAGACAACAGGAGGCCTTGAAACCATCTTACTCTCGTCTTCCTCATCCTCTTTCAGCAATTCCTCTATAACATCAACTTTCTCTTCTTCCTCAGCGATACAGTTATATTCCAGCGCAATTTCTGACGCAGAATCAAAGTCAAGTTCTGAATTGACATTTACCATCTTACCTGATAAAAATAATTTTTTAATCAGCGCATTGACCGGCGTCTTAATAATATCTGCAAGCTCCTTGATGGTAACGACCTCAGGAAGCGTAATCGTTCTGATGGTATCAATGTCTTCTTCCTGCTGTTTTTCAGGCTGCTTTACAGGCTTATTTTTGACATTTTTAGCAAGTCTGCTGATATCTGCTTCAACCTCTTCCGGAGACCTTCGATTTCCTTTGCGTGGCTTGTTTTTATCTCTATTATAATTATCCCTGTTCTGACTCTTTAAATCCTTGCCCGGCATCTCTTTCGCATCAAAGTCTTTTCGTTCATTCTTGTATGAACTCTTTCTGCGCTGATTGGTCTCTTCATCGTCATCTTTGCCAAATGGCATATTATTGGTTCTGTTTCCAAATTTATTGCCTCTGTCGCCGCCAAATTTATTACCTCTGTCGCCGTTTGGTCTGTCATTGTTATATCTTGGTCTGTCACCATTTGGTCTGTCGCCATTCGGTCTGTCGCCGTTCGGTCTGTCATTATTATATCTCGGCCTGTCACCATTCGGTCTTGGTCTGTCACCGTTAAATCTTGGTCTGTCGCCATTTGACCTGTCATTATTATATCTTGGTTTGTCGCCGTTTGACCTGTCATTATTATATCTCGGTCTGTCACCATTACTAAATCTGACGCGTTCACTATTATTGTTTCTGTCGCCACCTATAAACCGTACGCGTTCTCCACCAGACCTGTCACCATTTTTTTGTCTGTCGTTCGTTTTCATTTTTTCTTCCCTGACGAACTTTGTGCGTCCTTCTTCCTTCGATACCGGATTTGTCCGCTGTTCGTTCTTTACCGCAGGATTTTGCATTGTTTTTTTCTGCGGTTTTACGTCTTCTGACTTTCTTGCTTTTTCTGTGCTGTCAGCTTCTTTCTTTACCGTATCAGCAGCCGGAGTTTCTGATTTTTTTGCATATATGCTTCTTACATAATTAATCATATCGTCATCAAGAGCAGACATATGACTCTTAATTTCTATTCCCTTCTTTGCAAGGGTTTCCTTTATATCATTATTTGTTATATTTAATTCTTTTGATAATTCATGCACTCTCATTTTTGCCAAATGTTACGCCTCCATATTTTCATTCACATTCATGTAATTACTTATCTGTTTTGCAAAGCCATTATCTAAGATGGCAACAGATGTACGCATCTCCTTACCTGTAAACCTGCCAAGACTATCCTTATCACCAAATTCGTAATACGGTATCTTATAATAATTACATTTTTGATTAAACAGTTTTTTTGTATTGTTTGATGCATCCTTTGCTACCAGCACAAGACATGCACTCTGATTCTTAACCGCTTTTTCAACCGAAAAACCGCCGCTTACAAGTTTTCCGGCCTTGGCACATAAAGAAATCATTGAATAAACCTTTTTATCTTCCAATTTCCTCCAGCTCCTTACCCAGTTTTGTATAAACCTCTGCCGGAATACTCATCTTAAAAGACCGCTCCAAAGCTTTTGTTTTAATTGCTTTAGACAGACATTCCATTTTTTTGCAGATATACGCCCCTCTGCCGTTCATTTTGCCTGTTATGTCTATAGCAAAATGATTTTCATTATCTTTAACCACACGAATCAGTTCTCTTTTATCCTTCATTTCGTGGCAACCAAGACACTGCCTAAGGGGAATTTTCTTTGCCATTACATCACTTCCTTAACTGTACCAAATTAATATCAGAACCAGATATTAACCAACTATAAACTGCAATTACTCTTCATACATTGTTTCATAATTTTCTGTTTCACCATAGGAGTCCTCCTCATATGGTTCTTCATCAGAAAAATATCCCATTTCTTCCGCCTGTGATTCACTCTTAATGTCAATCTTATAACCTGTCAGCTTTGCTGCAAGTCTTGCATTTTGTCCCTTTTTACCAATAGCCAGTGACAACTGGAAATCAGGTACGACAACAAACGCGCTCTTTTCATTCAAATCTACATCAACAGCGATAACCTCAGATGGACTAAGAGCATTTTTTATAAATATAGCAGGGTTTTCATCCCAGCAAATAATATCAACCTTTTCACCGTTCAAATCTTCAACTACAGCATTGACTCTTGAACCATTTACACCTACACATGCGCCTACAGGATCAACATTTTCATCGTTTGACCATACAGCAATTTTAGAACGTGAGCCAGCTTCGCGGCATGAACTCTTTATTTCTACAGTTCCGTCTGCTATTTCAGTAACCTCTTTCTCAAATAACCTCTTCACAAGGTCAGGATGTGTTCTTGATACAGATATTCTGGGACCTCTTGAACTTTTCTTTACTTCTGTAATATAAAGCTTTATTCTGTCTCCTCTGTTATAAGTTTCTCCAGGTACCATTTCAGTATCTTTCAAAACAGCCTCTGTTTTTTCATCAAGACTGACATTTACATTATTTCCTACATATCTCTGAACCGTACCGGTTACTACATCCTTTTCCTTCATATAGAAGTGGTCATATATCGCATCCCGTTCACTTTCATTGATTGCCTGAACAATAACATTTCTTGCTCTTTGGGCTGCTATTCTTCCAAAATCTTTTGTTGTAATCTCAATATTCACAATATCGCCAAGTTCATATGATGGCTTTATCATCTTTGCCTGCTCAAGTGATATCTGCGTTGCAAACCTTTCAACCTCTTCTACAACTTCTTTCTGTGCATATACATGGAACTCTCCTGTTTCCCTGTCCATAACAACATTGATATTCTCATCTGTATCAAAATCTTTTTTACACGCTGCTTTAAGGGACCTCTCAATAGCATCAAGCAGTATATCCTTGCTGATATTTCTCTCCTTCTCTAACTGATTTAATGCTTCTATTATTTCTGACACCTTTTTATCCTCCCTATTCTTAAAAAATAAATGCTAATCTTATCATTGATATCTCTTTTCTTGATATTTTCAATTCTTGGCCATCTTCCAATAATATCGTTACCGTCTCTTCATTATAGGCAGTCAGCTCACCTTCAAATTCTTTCACACCATTAATTTTTGTATAGGTTTTAATTTCTACGATTTTACCAATACTCCGCTTAAAATCATTTTCCTTTTTCAGCGGCCGTGTAAGTCCTGGTGAACTAACCTCAAGTATATAAGCATCATCGATATAATCTTCTGCATCAAGCAAATCACTAAGCGCCCTGTTTACAACTTCACAATCACCTATCGTTATACCGCCTTCTTTATCAGCATATACCCTGAGATAATAGTCGCTCCCTTCCTTTACATATTCTACATCAACAAGCTCCAGATTATTTTTTTCTATAATCGGCATAACCAGTTCTGTTGTTTTTGCTTCAATATCCGCCTTTTTCGTAGTAATACCACCCTTCCTGAAAATTCTACATTACAAAAACGAAGAGTGGGCCGATGCCCACTCTTATCATGTAACATATTTAATAGTCGCTATCACTATACAACCTATTCCAATAAATGTCAAGTCTTTCTGTACAATTTCTGTCTTTCTATTCTAAATTATATCGGTCATCCGTATCTCATTTTACAGAAACCTTGCATTTAGCTGTTTTTCCATTATATGTTTTATAGGTAATGATTGCTGTTCCTTTCTTTTTCGCTGTAATTTTACCTTTTCCTTTTGAAATTTTCTTAACAGCCACAACTTTTGGATTGGAGGACTTCCATTTCACATTTGCAGAATTTGCAGCCGTATTTTTAGGAAGCTTTGGTGTCAGTGTATAATTTTTTCCCACTTTAAGCGATAACTTTGTCTTATTCAGTTTCACTGACTTCGGCGCTTTTCTTACAACAATTTTACATGAAGCTTTTTTTCCATTTGCAGTCTTTACAGTAACTGTTGTTGTACCTGTATTCTTCGCTGTAACCTTACCATTTTTGCTTACCACCGCGATATTTTTATTTTCCGTACTCCATGTACATGCAACTTTTACCTTTGACGGAGAAATTGTATTTTTCAATGTATAGGATTCCTTCACGCCTAAAATCACTTTGTTTACATTAAGCTTTATACTGTCAGCACCCTGTTTCACAGTAATTTTGCATGTCGCTTTTTTACCGCCGGCAGTTTTTGCTGTAATTGTTGCCATACCCGCTTTCCGCGCTTTAATCCTTCCATTTGATACCGTAACGATTTTTGTATCAGAGGAGGACCATGTTATTTTACCCGTAGAACACGATGGCGTGATACCGGCTGTCAGATTATCCGTCTGCCCGGTATATAATGTGATTGCCGTTTTATTCAGTTTGACAGATTCTGCCGGAATATTATCAGGATAATAATACTTTATGTTATTCTTTTTTACATAAGCTTCAGCCGCAGAGCCCTTCGTCACTACAAGTTTTATCCCATCGGCATACCCCATCATATTATCCCCTATCGTGGTAACGGAAGCCGGAACAGACAGATATTTCAAACCTGTATATGCAAAAGCAAAGTCACCAATTTCCTTAAGCTGATTTCCACGAAATGTAATATCACAAAGAGCAGTACAATTGCCAAATGCTCCCTCACTAATCTTCGTTACTGTCGATGGAATCGTTATGAGCTTGATATTATCATTATAATAAAATGCATAATATCCGATTTCTGTCACGCCGGAAGGAATCGTAACTTTAGAAGCAGCAGGCGCACACACTAACACTTTCTTATTTTTATATAATGCGCCTGAATCAAATGTATATATGCCGGAAGCATCTATTTTCTTCAATGAGGTACATCCGGCAAATACAAAGTTCCCCATATTCTCCACAGAAGCCGGAATATTAATTGTTTCAAGCTTTTTACAGGAAGAAAAAGCGCTGTTTCCTATATATTTTATCGTAGCAGGTAAAACAACATTTTTCAGGGTTTGTTTATTATATGCAAACGATTCGCCTATTGAAGTAACTTTTTTTCCATTGATTTCCGATGGAATATTGAGTACCGATGGCATCGTATATCCATCATATTGATAGACTTCCAGTCCGCCATAGTCATCAGAACGCGTGCTGTAAAGACTTGTTCTTTCTTTTATGCTGTATCCTCTTGGCGCTTCCTCATAATAACCGGCTTCTACTTCGTAATTTTTCTTTCCATCTGAAACCATCGCATTCATATGTCCCGAACCTGCGCCCAAATCACGATTACCATTTCTGCTCCACGCACGAAGTCCGACTTTTTGTGCCATTTGAATAATGGTATCTGTTGATGCCCAGCAATCTCCGCCCCCGCTTACTATCATTCCAGTTGCCGACGAATATGATACGCTATAATTCTTATCAGCTACAAACTTTGCAATTTTATCAATTTTATCATATGTACTCATAGATGAATTTATATTTTCAGATATATACTTATCCATCATCTGGTCAGCATAAACAACAGCATAATTCTTAACTTCTACTTTTACGTTAAAAGTTTTATTTCCTGCCGTTACACGAATAACACTCTTTCCATATTCAACATCATTTGTTGTCCTATCCGGTTCTGAATCCGGATTTTTAGATGTCGTTCCCATATTTCCATACCAGTACCAGGTCGTTACATTCGGTGTAACCTTTCCACTGTCCGATACTTTTACTGAATCCCCTTCAACAACTCTGTACGATACTTCCTTTGTACCTTTCACCGTCAACTGATAAGAGCTGTTCATATTTGACGGAATGGATATATATTCTTTTGCCCAGTCATCTAATGAATAAAGTGTAATATCCGTAGCATTTATTGTTATATCAGATGCTGCCGACACATCAATATCCGGTCCTGCAATTATTAAACTGCAAATCATAATTACAGAAAGAAAAATTGCAATCATTTTTTTGTTTTTCATAAACATCACTCCTCAAATAAATTATACACTTTCACCCTATATCGTATATTTTATCAGAATTTAATCAAATCAGCAACCAATTTCATTTACAATTATAATATTTTTCTAATATTTTATTTGCTTTTTTATCGTTCAGGACACATTTATTATTGACAGCATTTTTCACAATTTCATCAAGTGCGGCATCCCGAAGCGCGGCATCTTGAATATTCAATGCCGCAAGTTCTGTGTAGGCTGCCATTTTCCTCGTAAGCGTTCCATATTCAGCCGGTATCAGCCTGTCAATCATACTTTTTATCTGCTTTGCAATATTTGTACTGTTGCCGCCTGTTGTTATTCCAACAACCAGGTCGTCTCTGACCACAACTCCCGGAAACAAAAAACTTGACAGTTCTTTATTATCCGAAACATTTACAGGTATCTTTTTTTCATTGCAATAATTGCCGATTCTTTCATTTACTTCAGTCCGCTTCGTTGCCGCTACTACGATATCCGCATTGTCCAGAACATCTAATGTCAGGTTGTTCTCATGGACATTTATCCCTTTCACCTGTTTTATTTCATCACAGATATGCGGTGCAATAACAGCAATTTTCGCACCAAAATACAGTAACGAATTAATCTTTCTAAGGGCAGTCTTTCCCCCTCCTACTACAATGATTTTCTTTGTTTCAAGATTTACAAACATTGGAAAATACGGCATATAATATTCCTCCCCAAAAAACATAATTTATTTTTTTATTTCATATAATACATAGATTATAAAATAGGTTGATTAAAATGGCAAATGGAAGTAATACAGGAAATTTAAAAATACAGATAACAAATGGAAATCTGTACATACCCGTTGCAAACGCTGATATTGAAATATCCTATCAGGGTGAGCCTGATAAAATCATTGAAAAAATAACAACGGACGAAAATGGAATGACGGAAAATATTGACCTTGCATCACCGCCTGTAGAATACAGCTTAGAACCTAGTGATAACCAGCCATATGCAGAGTACAATCTTAAAGTAAGCGCGAAAAATTTTGATTCACAAATTGTAAGCGGTGTTCAAATTTTTGAAGACCAGCAGGCGATACAGAATATAGAACTGACACCCTCTGTCAGCACTGAAGACTTGTATAATCCAACTGTAATCGGGCCTCATACATTATGGGAGCAATACCCGCCCAAAATAGCGGAAAGCGAAATTAAAACGGTGGCAGAAACAGGTGAAATTGTCTTAAGCCGCGTAGTAATCCCTGAAACAATCGTTGTTCATGACGGTGTTCCTTCTGATACTTCAGCAAAAAATTATTACGTTTCTTACAAGGACTATATCAAGAATGTCGCATCCAACGAAATATACGCTACATGGCCGGATGCCGCTCTTCGTGCAAATATCCTTGCCATCATGTCCATCACTTTAAATCGTGTATATACGGAATGGTACAGAGGTAAGGGATATGACTTCACCATCACAAGCAGCACAGCCTATGACCAGAAATGGGCATATGGAAAAACAGTCTACGAAAGCATATCGCAAATCGTAGACGAACAATTTGCAAATTATATCGCAAGACCAAACATTACCCAGCCGCTTTTCACACAATATTGTGACGGAAAGCGCGTTACATGCCCTAACTGGATGAGCCAGTGGGGTTCAAAAACTTTAGCCGATGATGGGTTATCTGCTATCGAAATACTTCGATATTATTATGGAAATTCGATTTATATTAATACATCGGAAACCATATCCGGCATACCATCTTCCTATCCCGGTTATAACCTTACAATCGGTTCCAGCGGAGATAAAGTGAGACAGATGCAGGAACAATTAAACCGAATCGCCCAGAATTATCCTGCCATCGGAACGATAGCCGTTGATGGAATATACGGTCAGGATACTGCAAATGCAGTTTCAAATTTCCAACGAGTTTTTGACCTTCCTGTAACAGGTGTTACAGACTATAGAACGTGGTACAAAATATCCCAGATATATGTAGGTGTTACCAAAATCGCCGAAAATGTATAAATAAAAAGTGCAAAAAAGAACGGGGAACTTCATATTGAAGTAGCCCTGTTCTATATTTTTTTATTTTTTTACTTTATTTTTCAAAAAAACACTTGCATTTCTTTTAAGTATCTGATATAGTAAACAAGTCGTCAGGACATGGTTCGTTGGTCAAGCGGCTAAGACGTCGCCCTCTCACGGCGAAAACAGGGGTTCGATTCCCCTACGAACTGCTATCTGATTTATAGTGTTTAAATAAAAAGTGCTGAAAAATTAAGGTTTTTTGGCACTTTTTATTTTTAGTAATCGCTCTGTATCACTATCTGTCCTTCAGTTAAAGCAATAATGATTAAAAAGGTGTAAAGCCTTCATAATTCAATAGACTTTACACCTTATTTTGCAATATATATGTATATACCGGAATATGATTAAGCTGTATGGACGGTTTTATCAGATTTATGTTCATCTAAAATCTCATGTACACGCTCTACCTCATCTAAAATTGCCTCATCCATTGCCTCGAGTTTTATGACTCCCTTCTTTAAGTGTTTCACATCTCTTTTTACAGTTTCCACCTCTTCCTGTACGACCGTTAAACCTTCTTTTAACGTTCCTACATCTTCTTTTAACGTCTCTACGTCTTTTTTCATAGACTTCATATCGTTATAGATTGCAAGCAGCAATTCACTATCTGTCATATTCTCACGCTCCTTTTTTACTGCAAAATATTTTCCGGTGTCTGTGAAACAATTTATCGTTCTTATACGCATATTATATCGCTTCAGTTAAATAAAATCAAATGTAAGCTGATTTGTATCAGGCATATCCTCCAGGATGCCAAGCTCGGACAATCTCTCTATGGTACTTTTTCCAATCTTTGCTCTTGATGCCAGCTCCTCTTTCGAGATAAATTTTCCTTTTGCCGCCGCCTCCTGTATCTGCTGCGCCGCTTTCGCACCCATGCCTTCTATGGATGCAAAAGAAGGCATAATCTTTCCATCAATGATTAAAAATCTTTCGGCATCGGCTTTATAAATATCAATCGGCAGGAATTCAATTCCTCTTGCATACATTTCAAGAACTATTTTTAAATCCCGCAGCTTATCTTCATCTTTTGCAGAACGCCTGTTTTTATCAATTTTTGATATACTTTCAATGTAAAACAGTACCTTTTCCTTTCCAAAGCACATCATCTCATAGCTGAATGCAGATGCTCTGATGCTGAAAAATGCCGTATAATATTCTATAGGATAATTCACCTTAAACCACGCGATACGCCATGCCATCATTACATAAGCTGCTGCATGCGCTTTAGGAAACATATATTTTATTTTTCCACAAGACCATATATACCAGTCGGGAACACCATGTGCTGTCATTTCCTGCTTCCAGTCTTCCCAATTTCCACATTTTCCTTTCGCAACAATTCCTTTACGCACACTTTCCATTATCTTAAACGACATACCCGGCTCAAGTCCCATATGGATAAGATACACCATAATATCATCTCTACAACATATGGCTGTAGAAATCGTACATTTACCGGACTTTATAAGCTCCTGGGCATTTCCAAGCCATACATCTGTTCCATGTGCCAGTCCTGCGATTCGGACTAAGTCAGAAAAGCAGGTTGGATTTGCATCAATAAGCATCTGCATGGCAAACTCTGTTCCAAATTCCGGAACGCCAAGACTTCCAAGCTGTATTCCATTGATATCTTCGGGCGTTATCCCAAGCGCCTCCGTACCATGAAACAATGACATAACCGCTTTATCATCAAGCTTTATGGTGGTCGCATCAATTCCTGTTAAATCTTCAAGCCTTCTAATCATGGTCGGATCATCATGACCTAAAATATCAAGTTTTAAAAGGTTATGGTCGATAGAATGATACTCAAAATGTGATGTAATGATATCCGTTGTCATATCATTCGCAGGCTTTTGTATCGGTGTAAACGAATAAATCTCTTCATGTCTTGGAAGAACAATCATTCCGCCCGGATGCTGTCCCGTAGTCCTTTTTACACCTGTACAGCCAACCGCAAGCCGTTCCAGCTCACAATTACGTTTTTTTACGATTGCATTTTCCTCTACATATTTTTCGATTTCCTTCGGCGTCATACTTCCCGATGCCATCGCTTCTGCCCGAAGCTGGTCTTTTATCTCATCCTTGAAATAATTATACACATATCCATATGCCGTCTTTTCCGCTACCGTACCTACCGTACCGGCACGAAATGCTTTTCCCTTGCCAAATAATACCTCGGTATAAGCATGTGCCTTCGACTGATATTCTCCCGAAAAATTAAGGTCTATATCAGGCTCTTTATCCCCATTAAATCCGAGGAAGGTTTCAAACGGTATATCATGTCCTTCTTTTATAAGCGGTTCACCACACTCAGGGCAGTTCCTGTCAGGCATATCACATCCCGACATACCGGAATACTGTTTAACCAGGTCAGAGTCAAAATCCACATAATGACACTTAGGGCATATATAATGCGCAGACAGCGGATTTACTTCCGTTATTCCTGCCATCGTAGCGACAAAGGAAGAACCAACCGAACCTCTTGAACCCACCAGATATCCGTGGTCATTTGAATCCCACACAAGCTTCTGGGCGATAATATACATAACGGCAAATCCATTTGAAATAATCGAATGAAGCTCTCTTTTAAGCCGCGCCTCCACAACCTCAGGCAGGTTTGGCCCATATATCTGATGTGCCTTATCATAGCAAATCTGTGTCAGCGTTTCATCCGACTTTTCTATAATAGGCGGTGCTTTATCAGGTCTTACAGGCTCGATATACTCTACCATATCCGCTATTAAATTCGTGTTTGTAATAACAACCTCTCTTGCCTTTTCACTTCCCAGATATTCAAATTCCGCCAGCATCTCTTCTGTCGTTCTGAAATATAGCGGCGGCTGCATATTGGCATCGTCAAAGCCTTTGCTCTTCATGATGATTGCTCTATATATACTGTCCTCCGGGTTTAAAAAATGCACATCACATGTAGCAACTACCGGCTTGTTAAAATTCTCTCCGAGTTCTACAATCCTTCTGTTGTAATTTTTCAAATCCTCCAAAGTACAAGGTCTGTCCTTGCTCCTCATCATAAATTCATTGTTTCCAAGAGGCTGTATTTCAAGATAATCATAAAAATGAACCAGTCTTACGATTTCCTCGTCAGGCGCGTCATCTACCAAAGCCCGAAACAGTTCGCCCGCTTCACATGCCGAACCGATAATCAGTCCCTCACGATATTGATTAATCAGACTCATCGGCATTCTTGGTCTTCTATTAAAATATGTAACATGAGACTCCGATATCAGCCTGTAAAGGTTTACACGCCCGATTTCATTTTTGGCAAGGATAATTCCATGATATGTTCTGCCCTTTTTAACAGCATCTACAGACGCCTGTCCCATCCGGTTAATATCATCTATATGCTCTATTCCTTTTTCCACAAGCATATCAAACAAATGCATAAATACCTTTGCCGTTGCTTCCGCGTCATCTATTGCCCTATGATGATGTTCATTCTTAACATTAAATGCCTTACATACCCTGTCCAACGTGTATTTTCCCAGTTCAGGAAGCAGAACATGGCTTAATGTCATCGTATCGAGTATTGTATTGGTAAACTCAAGCCCCATATCCTTTGCAAATTTCTTTACAAATCCTGTATCAAACGCCGCATTATGTGCCACAACGATTGCGTCACCACAAAATTCTATAAACTGCGGAAGTATAACCTCCACCGTTGGCGCATCCATAACCATCGAATCATTTATGGATGTAAGCTGTTCTATCTGATAGGGGATTGGCACTTCCGGATTAATAAATTCGGAAAATCTCCCTATGACCTCTCCATCTTTTACTTTTACAGCGCCAATCTCTATAATCTTATTATGCTTTGCGCTAAGTCCAGTAGTTTCTATATCAAACACAACATATGTCGTATGAATATCCTGATTGCGCGAATTGATAATCAAGTCCTTCAGGTCATCTACAAAATAGCCTTCCACTCCATAGATTAGTTTGAAGTCTTTTGCAAGACCTTTCGTATGTGCGGCTATCGGAAATGCCTGAACGACTCCGTGGTCTGTTATCGCAATCGCCTTATGTCCCCAATCACTTGCCCGCTTGACGATTTCCTCTATATTAACAACACTGTCCATCTCACTCATGACGGTATGCATATGAAGCTCAACACGTTTTTCCAATGCAGTATCAACTCTTGGCACACGATAATCAGGTATATGTTTGATTCCTTTTACCGATGATATACTTACTTCTTTTGCATAGGTATCATACAACGGTACGCCCTTAATCCGATAGAATGTTCCGACTTTCAGTTCATCAGCATATACAGGTGCATCCTCCTCACCTGCAAATATTTTAAAGCCTATTGTATCCTCAAAGTCTGTTATATAACATATAAATAATGTCTTTCCGTTACGAAGCTCTTTTTGCTCCATATTAATAAGCTGTCCATGAATACATACTTCACCGATTCCATCTTCAAGAGATGATATAGCGACAAGCTCCCCTTCACATTCTCTTCCATAAAAGACATCCGGATCATAGGAGGATGTTCTTCTCTTCTTGGGCTGAAAAACTTCCGCCTTTTTTGCAGGTTCTTCTTTTTTTGCTGTATCCGTTTTCCCTGCTGCTGCTTTTTTTGATACAAGCTCCTTCGTTTCTACTTTCCTGCCATCTACAACAATCGATTCGCTGTTTGAAAGATTATTTAAAATCGCTTCTACCTCAAGCTTCATTTTCAGTTCATTCGCTTTTCTTAAAGTATCTTTGTCCGAATCTGTATATTCAAAACAAGTATTGATATCCATTGAAAAGCGGTCTGCAAACATTTTCTCAATATATTCTTTTATGGCAGATGCATGACTTCTGGCTATCTTCGTATCTTCCATTGCAATGGTAATAATATCATTGTCATAAAACCATTCCGCTTTCTTCAGAAGTCTGTATCCCACATGACTGAAATTTTCTACATCATATAAAATACTGTCCTTATATACTTCCGTCAGAGTCCTTACATTATATTGCGCAGATAAATCATAATGTTCATTTATAAGCACCTGAACATTTTTATTACCAAACAAATGCTTCTTCAGTATTTCTTCTGCCTTAACAATATTGGCTCTGCTTATGATATGTTTTGATACAATATCAACAGCAAGCATTTTCTTATAAGAAAGCATGGTAACCTTTGTAACATATACTTCAACAAATAATTCTTTCAGCTCCGTATTCATTTGTATGTCTTCAAATACTTCAAAAAATAGTTTTTTGTTTTCCGTATCCAAACCTTTATTCACTCCAGTTATCTAATTCCTGCTTCAGAACAGAAATAAAATCCTTTTCTTCTATCCTTCCTACGATTTCGCCTTTTTTAATCAGAAGTCCGCAGCCTTTTCCACCTGCAATTCCAATATCTGCCTCTTTTGCTTCGCCAGGGCCATTTACAATACAGCCCATAACAGCAACCTTGATATCCAGATTATCATAATCGGCTATTAGTTGTTCCACTTTTTCTGCAAGACCAATCAGGTCAATTTCCGTTCTGCCGCATGTCGGACATGACACCAGTTCAATACCGCCTTTTCGGATTCCCAGTGTTTTCAGGATAATCTTGGCTGTAATGATTTCATTTACAGGCTCTCCGGTTAGAGAAACTCTTATCGTATCGCCTATTCCCTGACTTAAAATGATACCAAGCCCAACAGAAGACTTAATATTTCCCCTCATAACCGTTCCGGCTTCCGTTATGCCTACATGAAGCGGATAATTCGTCATACCTGCTATCAACTGATGCGCTTTTACACACATCATAACATCAGAAGATTTTATACTGATAACGATATTTTCATAATCACATTCTTCTATCATCCGCACTTTATCCAGTGCGCTTTCTACGATACCTTCTGCTGTGACGCCATGATATTTCTCTACAAGTTCCTTTTCAAGAGAACCGCTGTTTACACCTACCCGTATCGGTATATTCTTCGCCTTAGCCGCTTCCACGACCTTAACAAGCTTCTCTCTTCCACCGATATTTCCCGGATTGATTCTGATTTTGTCTGCGCCATTTTCTATCGCCATAATGGCAAGTCTGTAATCAAAATGAATATCGGCGACAAGCGGTATGTGTATCTGTGATTTTATCGCAGGTATCGCCCGCGCTGCCGCTTCATCATTGACCGTACATCTGATGATATCGCATCCTGCCTTCTCAAGCTTTATGATTTGTGCAACCGTTGCTTCTATATCTGACGTTTTTGTATTTGTCATGGATTGAATTAAGATAGGATTTCCCCCGCCGATAACCCGGTCTCCAATCTTTATAACCTTTGTATGCTCTCTATACATATGCTCTCCTTAGAAAAATACGTTTTTAATATCATTAAACAGTATGACTACCATAAGCGCCATCACTAATATGAATCCAATTAATGTAACAAGATTTTCCTTTTCCTGCGGAACTTTTTTCCTGGTTACAAGTTCTATCAATAAGAACAAAAATCTTCCCCCATCCAGTCCCGGTATCGGCAGAAGATTCATCACACCAAGATTTGCCGATAACAATACAATATAATTCAGCCAGTTCAGCAAAAGGTCAAGCATACTGCTTTTTGCAGCCTCATTAAACGTAGTATTCATACTCTTTGCAACGCCGATTGGGCCTGAAACATCTTCGGAGCTTACCTGTCTTGTTACAATCAGTTTTAAGCTTAAAAATGTCGCCTTAACCCAGTATCTGGTTTCTCTTGCCGCATATTGACATAACTCGCCAAAGCTTTCAGGAAGCTCATAACCGACACTGATAATTCCCACTTTATAACCGTTTGGCGTTTCCTTCGGATAAACCGTTGTCTTATACTCCGTACCATCAGGTCTCTCCATCGTAAAATTAATTGGTGAACCATCTCCATATATCTGAAGATAGATTTGCAGCTCTCTGAAATTCTTCACATTACTGTTCTCAATTTTTTTCACAATGTCGCCTTCTGATATTCCTGCCGCTTCCGCAGGATAGACTCCGGCAAAATACTCCCGTATTTCCTGTGCCGCTTCTCTATATCCCTGCGCTTCTTCCTCATATTGCTTTTTTTCTTCCTCAGTTGCTGCTTCCAAAGCTTTTTTTTCTGCTTCCTCTGCCTTTGTTTCATATTCTGCTATAACCGCATCGTTATATACAGTTCCTATGACTGCGGGGTCGCTTCCACAGAAATGAATAATTACCATTGAAAACAAAAAAGCAATGACAAAATTCATGGCAGGGCCTGCCAGAATCGTTGCCATCCTTGCCCATACAGACTTTTTATCAAAAGAATTCTCAAGGTCTCTGTCGCTATGCTCCTCGTCACCATCGTGAAGCATCATACAATATCCGCCAAGAGGTATCAGTCTTAACGTATATTGCGTTTCTTTTTTTGTAAATGAAAAAAGTTTCGGGCCAAACCCCATTGAAAATTCTATGACATCAATATGATTCATCTTTGCTACAACAAAATGTCCAAGTTCATGGAAAAATATGATTACACCAAATACCAGAATAATTAATATAATATTCAATTTACCACCTGCCTTCTATATAATTGTATACACTTTTCTCTGTTTCAAGTATCTGTTCTATATCCGGATTATCTATGACTTTATGTGACTCCATACATTCGCGTATAATATCATAGATATCAAGAAATTTTATTTTTCTGTTTAAAAACATACTGACGGCCTTTTCGTTTGCCGCATTCAATACGGTAGGCATCGTTCCGCCTTTTCCAATCGCCTCATAAGCAAATTGAAGTCCGAGAAATGTATCCGTATCAGGCTTTTCAAAAATAACAGACGATATTTTATAAAAATCAAGTCTGTCCCCCGCGAGGTATCTCCGTTCCGGATAAAATAATGCATATTGAATCGGAAGCTTCATATCCGGCGTACCTAACTGTGCAATAACTGCTCCGTCCTGATATTCTACCATTGAGTGGATAATACTCTGCGGCTGTATAACAACCTGTATCTGTTCCGGCTCGATGTCAAAAAGCCATTTTGCTTCTATCACCTCAAGACCTTTATTGACCATTGTGGCAGAATCTATGGTTATCTTCCGTCCCATACTCCAGTTCGGATGCTTTAATGCATCTTCAAGCCTGACATTCTTCAGAAATTCCCTGTCCTTTCCTCTGAATGGCCCGCCTGATGCCGTAAGCAGGAGCTTTGCAACATCTCCATGTGTATTTCCCTGCATTGCCTGAAATATCGCAGAATGTTCACTATCTACGGGAAGAATTGACACCCCGTATTCCTTCGCGAGCGGCATAATAATATGTCCCGCTGTAACAAGCGTTTCTTTATTTGCCAGCGCGATATCTTTTCCAGCTTTTATAGCCGCAATCGTCGGCTGTATTCCTATCATGCCGACAATTGCAGTAACGACAATATCTGATGTTTTATATTCTGCTATTTCTATAAGACCTTCCATCCCCGATACTACTCTAATATTCATATCGGCTAATGACTGTCTTAATGCTTTTGCGTCTTCTTCACTCCATACACCAACTATCTCCGGTTGAAATTCCCTTGCCTGTTTCTCTATTAATTCTATGTTGAAACCGCAGGATAAAGCACATATATTAATCTCTTTATTGGCTCTTGCAATCTCTAATGTCTGTGTCCCAATAGAACCTGTAGAGCCGATTACCGCCACGTTCTTCATTTTTTTCCTTTCTTCTGCCAACTTTCCTTTCAAAGGACATGATTAAAGCATATATACGATTAGATAATACACAATCGGGGCTGTGAATATAATGCTGTCAAATCGGTCAAGGATACCCCCATGCCCCGGTATCAGTTTTCCATAATCTTTTATATCATTATTTCTCTTTATTGCAGACGCCGCCAAATCTCCTATTACGGCAGGTATCGCAGAAACTGCGCCTATAACCGCAAACAGGAGCGGCGCCATGTTCATTTCCGCAACATATTTATGATATAATATTCCAAACAAAATACCCAGAAGACCTGCGCCTATAATTCCGCCAATCAGCCCCTCCACACTCTTTTTAGGACTAAGCTTTGGCGACATCTTATGTTTTCCAATCGCTCTTCCAACTAAATATGCGCATGTATCATTTCCCCATGAGCTTACAAATATCAGAAGGACAAGAACAAGACCATGCTCCATGTCTCTAATCAGATATACAAAGGAAAGCATAACACTTACATAAAAAAATGTCATAAATACAGACATAATTTTCTTGTCATCATACCGGGGATATGTCAGAACATATACAGCCAGAACAGCCAAAAGATATAATACCATTATCGGTATCAACAGATTATTATAGCCCAAAAACAGGCATACATAATAAAGTATTGTAGCTATATAAGCTACAATACCAATACTCTTTTTATGCAATTCATATACGCGAAGCAACTCCATCGTACCTATTAAAGAAACGCCACACATAACAAAGCAGGTTACTGCTCCTCCGAAATAAAGTGTGACTGCTGCTATAATCACCAGAATAACTGCGCTTATTGCTCTTTGTTTAAACATATATTCTACCTCACCCCACCAAAGCGGCGTTCTCTTTTATTATAATATCTGATGGCAGCGATGAAATTCTCCATGTCAAAATCAGGCCATAAAATATCAGTAAAATAAAACTCAGTATAAGCAATCTGCCACGGCAGAAAATTCGATGTTCTAAGTTCTCCGCTTGTTCTAATCAGCAAATCAGGCTCCGGCAGCTCCCATGTATCAAGATTTTTACTGATAAGCGCTTCTGTTATATCATCAAGCTCCAGCTCATTCTTTTTATACTTGTCAGCAATTTTTTTTACTGCTCTTGTCAGTTCATCTCTTCCGCCATAGTTTATCGCTACAGTAAACTGCAGACCTGTATTTCCGGCTGTTGCATTTTCAAGATTCCGCATCTTCTCTATAATATCTTCCGGAAGCCCTTCCCGTTTCCCTATAATACGCACCCGCATATTTTCCCTGTTTGAACGTTCTATGCTATCTACCAGATATTTTCTGAATATATTCATAATCCCTGTAACTTCTTCAACAGAACGTTTCCAGTTTTCTGTTGAAAATGCATATACTGTAAGATATTTGATTCCCAATTCATCTGCATTTTCACAGGCTCTTTCTATCGCCTTTGCGCCCTCTGAATGACCAAAATTTCTAGGCAGATGGCGTTTCTTTGCCCAACGCCCATTTCCATCCATAATGACAGCCACATGCTCAGGAATATTTAAAATTTCTCCACTTATCTCGCGTTCCATACCATCTCCAAATTATACCGTCATAATCTCTGTTGACTTTGTTTCAATTGCTTTATCTACAAGATTTACATACTTATCGGTAAGCTTCTGGATTTTGCCTTCATAATCTTTCAAATCATCCTCAGAGATTTCACCGTCTTTAAGCTGCTTCTTGATATTATCATTGGCATCACGTCTTATATTTCTGATTGCAACCTTTGCGCCTTCTCCTTTTTTCTTAATATCCTTTACCAGTTCTTTTCTTCTTTCTTCCGTAAGTTCAGGGAAATTAAGAATAATGTTCTTTCCATCATTATTTGGTGTAATTCCCAAATCTGAATTCAGTATTGCCTTCTCGATGGACTTTACAAGAGAAGCTTCCCACGGTGCTATCATAATCGTCCTTGCTTCAGGAACCGTTATATTTGCAAGCTGCTGCATAGGTGTCGGTACGCCATAATATTCAACCTTAATTTTATTCAGTATATTCGGATTTGCCCTTCCCGCTCTTATCGATGCATATTCTCCTTCAAGGTTATCAAGTGTTTTCTGCATTTTCTCCTCATATTGTGTCAACATATCGTATATCCTCCTAAATTATATAATCAATCCTTTACGCTTTCTCTATACATTTACATAAGTTCCTGTAAATCCGCCTGTTACAGCCTTAACGATACTGTCTTCTCCATTCAGTCCAAACAACATCATCGGCTTTTTATTTTCCATTGCAAGCACAGCAGAAGCAAGATCAATAACGCCCAGCTTATTATCAACAATATCACTCATATTGATGGAATCATACTTTTTCGCATTCGGATTCAGCTTCGGGTCACTGTCATACACGCCATCAATTGCTTTTGCTGATAATATCACATCCGCTTCACATTCAATAGCCATCAGGACTGTTACCATATCAGTTGAGAAATAAGGATGACCGATTCCTCCTGCAAAGAAAACAACTTCACCGTTTTTCATATATTCAATCGCCTTATCTTTATCAAAAAGCTCTGTCATATTTCCACATACGAATGGTGTCATAATATGTGTCTTGATTCCATATGTCCTGAAACTGTCTGCCGTATATATACAATTCATTACCGTCGCTAACATGCCTATCGAGTCTGCTTTTACTCTGTCCATATTTTCTGATGTACGGCCTCTCCAGAAGTTACCGCCGCCGATTACAACACAAAGCTCAATTCCTTTGTCAAGTATCTTTTTTACCTGCTTTGAAACGTCGCTGACTGTTTTTTCGTCAAAGCCCTGCTTTTTATCTCCTGCAAGAGCCTCTCCACTCATCTTTAAAAGCACTCTTTTCATTTCCATTATCTGTATACCTCTTCAATATATTTTTTGTATAAAAACATGATATCACATTATCAACTTATTTAAAACCAAATTTTAGAAAAGACTGTACAAAATGACTACTGCCATATTATACAGTCTCTTATCGTATTATTCTTCGTATATTGAGTCTACATCGTCCTGCACTTGAAATGTCGATAAATCCAGCATATTATATGTTCCGCTTTTATCTGCAACGATTCCGCTGATATCTTTTACAGTCTGCGTTGGTACATAATCCATATCATCAAATAAGAATCTGTGAAGCATCGTAACATTTGTCTCAAGGTCCGCCGCAACAACTACGCTTAAGCCATCTATTGTAGGGGCGCTGTAAGTAAACGGAAATCCTGTCGTTGTCGATATATTGTAATCAAAGCAATCTTTCGCCAATGTCATAATCTCATCCTTGGAAAGGCTCGAAGAAACATCATCAACAACTGCATCGATACAATCCATAAGCTTGGAAAGTCCTGCTTTCTTTGCTCTTTCAATCATCTTCTGAATTACATATCGCTGTCTCCATGTTCTTGTTATATCTCCCTGGTCCGTACTTCTAATACGCGCATACGCAGTAGCCTGCACGCCATCCAGATGAACCACGCCTGTTTCATATATATAATCTGACATAATTCCATTAATCATCATCTGTTCATCTATACATTCATTCAGTTTATCAAGTTCGCTGTATTTCAGCTCAACATCGATACCGCCCAATGCATCTATCGCTTCTGTAAGTGCTGTAAAATTCACAGACACATACTCCGTAATATTCAGGTCGAGATTTTTATTCAGCATATTAACAGCACCCTGCGGTCCGCCGTATGCATATGCATGCGTTGCTTTTTCATATGAATTATACTCATTTTCAAGTTCAAGATAAGTATCTCTGTATACGGATACCAGCTTAACCTGTTTCGTATCATTATTGATACTGCATATAATAATCGCATCGGAACGGACTCCTTTTTCTTCCATAGCCGCCTCTCTTGTATCTATACCAAATAACGCAATATTGGTATAACCCGTCATCCGTTCAACGGTCTGCTTGTCCAGGTCTTTATTTACCTTTGTATCCTCAAGTTCTACATGCTCGATTCTCTCAATTCTGCTGTTCATATAATTTTGGGCATAAACAACTACAATCCCGACAATTGCTAATATCTCAATTACTAATGCAATAATCCACCCTGTATTTCTATGCTTCTTTACTTTTTTTACCGCTTCATCATTATCTATAGTATCATTATCCAGTTCGTTCATATCAATCTCCCATTATATAATAAATTATATTCTTATTGTCCAACACAAACAACGCTATTCTACTACAAAAGAATTTCAAATTCAATGAAATTAATTGAATTATCATATTTTTTATAATTTATTTATCAAGTATAAATTTATTTATGACCGGTACTAAACCATCCTCATCATTTGACAAAGTAACATAATCAGCATGCGCTTTTACGCTCTGCTGTGCATTGCCCATCGCTACCCCGACGCCCGCATATGCAATCATCGTAAGGTCATTATAACCATCCCCACAGGCTATCAGATTTTCTACAGGAACATCGACTATCCCAAGCAGTTTCTCAAGTGAGGATGCCTTATGTACCTCAGGCGGCATAATCTCTACAAAAAATGGTTCTGAACGAAAGATATTTACTTTATTTCCATATATCCCTTTCAGTTCCTCTTCCATCTGTGCAGCTTTCTTCTCTTCCGCAGTCATAAGGCATTTATTAAGCGGAAAATCTATATATTCCTTAAAATTATCAATCCGCCTGATTTCCATATGGTTCAGCCTTGCTTCCATCGCCATATACGCATCAATTCTTGTACCTGTTATAACGACATCTCCCTCATAGGTAACCATACCGGCATTTTCATCTACTGCATAATCATATATCTCTTTAACAACCTGATTATCAAGTACAGCCTGATAAATCACATTTCCTGTTTTATAATCAACAATACGCCCCCCATTAAATGCGAGAACATAGCCGCCATATTGATTAAGCTTTAATAAATCTGCAATTTTTCTTATTCCGGGAAGAGGTCTGCCGGAAGCAATCGCAACGATATGTCCCTGTTCCTGAATTTCCATAATCTTATCAAGTGTATTGGCTGTTATCTCTTTTTTTGAATTTGTAAGTGTGCCATCAATATCCAGCGCTAATATCTTCTTTTCCATGCTGTTTCCTCTCCGTTTTATCATTCTGTAATATCCTAGTGAAATATAAAACAAAATAATTCATTTGTCCATAGAAATTTGTGATATTATATGCAATAATATAATATCAATATTATGGAGACAGGAAAATGGAAATAAACATATACTTAAATATAAAAAAGACAGACAAAAAAATACATTCAGCTATCAGTGAATATATAAAGCGTCTGTCGCCTTATTGCCGCTTAAATTTATTATATTCAAAAAAAATGCCTTCATTCATCCGGCACAAAAATACATATAATGCACACGTCGTTTCTGCGGCTTCTGAAATACCAACCATTTCTTCAGAAGAATACGCCGCTATGATAAATACGCTGATGACAAACGGTATTTCAAAGATAAATTATTTTATAGGATATCCCAATGCCCATCCGGCGGATGTAAAAACGTTTTCCATCTCTGCGCCATCTTTATCAGAAGAACTTACTGCTGTTGCCTTAAGCGAACAGATATACAGAGCCTATACCATCAATAACAATATTACTTATCACAAATAAGCTTAATCTGCCATGCCAGCATCACTCTCATTAACTGGTGCGGATATGTCATTTTTGAAAAGCTTAATTTATAGTCCGCCCTTTTGATACAGTCCTCATCAAGTCCCAGCGAACCGCCGATAACAAAGGTTACTGCATCATACCCCTTTTTGCCCGCAGAAGATATGATGTCTGATAGTTCTTCAGTTCCTGTCTGCTTTCCTTCTATACATAGTGCAATGACATATTCATTCTCCCCAATCACCTTAAGAAGCCTTTCCCCCTCTGTTTTTATCAGACGCTTCTGAATAACCGCACCTGTTTTTTTCGGTATGGGTTCGTCAGGCACCTGACGTATCACAGCCCTGTTTCCTGCACCCAAGTCTTTTGTATATTCGTCTACCAGTATTCTGTAATAATCCTCTTTAATTCTTCCCACACATGCAATATTAAATATCATCTCTGGCTCATCCTCATTTGCTCAAATACTCTCTGTTCCGCTTCATCCGTTTTCTTCGTAAACATACTTACTATGATAATAACCGCCATACTAAATAAGAAACCTACTATGTCAGCACACAATCCGGTTGCGTCTGACATCGCACGTTCATTTAGTATCGGCACAAATCTCCATATTAAATAGGTTGTAATTCCTGTTATGATTCCACTCAAAATACCGTATTTCGTAGATTTTTTCCACATAAGCGCCATAATACAGGGTGCTGCAAGTCCCGATGCACAAATTCCCCAGCTCAGCAATATCAGCTTCGTAAATTCAATGTCCAGATATTTGGCACAAAAAAATACAATAACTGCTGCCACAATAACAGCCATGATGTCAATAACCAATTTTACCTTTACCGATATCTGCTTTTTCATAACAGGCACAAGCCCTCTTATATGTTCTGATACATTTCTCATAAGGGATTCCATAAGAATGGCTACAGCCATCACATATATAATCAAAACCGCCATTCTGATTCCATAGGAATACTCTTTTCCTGCCAGCAGGGATTTATAAAACATGTTGTATGCTTCAAACGGACTCTCGTTTCCACTTAATGCAGCAGGATATATAACCGGTGCAATCAACAGTGATATCACGCTTGTGCTGATAATGGTAAGTCCCTCGAATGTAACAGCCCATATTCTGCTGCTGTCAAGCCCTTTAATATCCCGTATGTTTATAACACCTTTATACATAAATGGCATTCCGATACATCCCATACCAACTGACAACATGGATATCATATTGATAACATCTGCCCGTTCTCCTTTGTAATAAAGAATATTCAGGTATTTACTTGTATCGCCCGGTATATCCGTTTTCCTGTAAATATCCAGTAATTCTACTGCACTGTGTGTTGTGAACAAATAGACAATTGTAGCAATAGAAAGAACGATTAAGGCAATAAATATTACGGTTTTTCCTATTCCGATAGCCTTATTGTCAAAAAACACCGTCGCTAAAACAAGCAGCAGCAGGACAACGCCCATGCAGACTTTTTTGTCAAAATTCAGATACGATGAAACCATCTCTGCAACATTATTTAATACCGCGGCTAATATACTTACAAGCGATAATATCCATATAAAACCGGATAAATTCTTTATCAGTTTTGAGCCATATCTGGCTTCAAAAAATTCCGATGCATTATGAATTTTTTTATCTGAAAATTCCGTATAGGAATTCATTCGTTTGGAAAGGAAAAGCCATCCAAACACATTTCCAATAAAAAGCCCCACCGCTACAATACATTGTCCTGCACCAAACATAGCAATATGAACAGGAAGCAGAAATACCGACCAGAGAATGATATCATTCGCTGATACCTGCCCGGCAGTTGTTATTCCGCCTACATTATTTCTTTTTATTCCAAATATTCTTTTATCACTAAATACTGACATATCTGCACCACTCTTTATCGATTGCAAAACACATCCGGTGCTTCGCTTAAAATTTCTTAAGTGTTCCCATCATATCATATTTTATTTTTTTCTTCTACTTATAGAACGATAATTTTTAGGATAATATTAAATTTAATAGAACTAATTATAGTTATATGTTATAATCTTGACTAATGGTGATATTTTTTACCATTTATTTACATTATTTTATTTTTTATTCAGGAGGATTTTACTTTGGACTTGTTTTCAGTTCTCACCTTGCTTGGTGGAGTAGGTTTATTTCTTTATGGTATGAATCTTATGGGTTCATCATTAAAAAATCTGGCAGGTGGAAGCCTTGAAAAAATACTTGAAAAGCTTACCACAGGAAAAAATAAAGCAACCGGCGCTATCAAAGGGTTTTCCCTCGGAACAGGCGTTACTGCAATTATTCAAAGCTCTGCGGCTACTACCATTATGCTTATTGGTTTTGTAAATGCAGGCATTATGAAACTTAGTCAGGCGATTCCCGTCGTATTTGGTGCAAATATTGGTAGTACCGCTACTGCCCAGATTTTACGACTGGGTGATTTGGGTGAAAGCAGCATCTTCATAAAACTGCTCAAACCTTCTTCCTTTGCCCCTATCTTAATCTGTATAGGCGCATTCATATTGCTGTTTACAAAAAAGAAAAAAAATAAAGATATCGCATGTATCCTTGTAGGTCTTGGTGTCCTGTTCTTCGGTATGAATGCGATGGAGGGTGTTTTTGCACCACTGAAAGATTCCGCTAAATTCCAGCAGTTGTTTACATCCTTTAATAACCCGCTGCTTGGTATTCTGATTGGCCTTGTGCTTACCGCAGTAATACAGAGTTCCTCTGCATCCGTCGGTATTTTACAGGCGATTTCCTCTACCGGTGTCGTAACGTACGGAACTGCAATTCCAATTATTATCGGTCAGAATATCGGAAAATGTATGACGATATTACTCGGAAGTATCGGCGCAAACAAAAAGGCAAAACGTGTTTCCGCTTCCTATCTGTTATTCAATTTATTTGGAGCAGTATTTTTTGTTATTGTAATATATGGCAGTCAGCTTTTTGTAACGCTTCCATTTATGGAAAAAGTAATCAACCGAGGCGGCATTGCGAATATTCATTTTCTCTTTAACTTTATCACAAGCCTGATTCTTTTACCATTTTCAACTACAATGGCGAATATTACAGGTAAGATATTCAAAGATGATGAAGAGTCTAAAATTGATAAAGAGCTTGCCACACTTGATACAAGACTTCTCGATACACCAAACATAGCGCTTGCCCAATGTCGTAAGGTTATGTTCTCCATGACGGATGCAATAAAGGAAAACTTTGATATCGGATGCAGACTGATTACAGAATATAATGATGAAGAAGCCAATCTTCTGCTTGAAAATGAAGAGTTTATTGATAAGTGCGAAAGCGCATTAAACTCATACCTGCTTTCAATAACATCCAAAGCGCTTATAAAACATGACAGGCGCTTAGCATCCGAGCTGTTAAACAGTATCAGCGACTTGGAGCGTATCGGAGACCACTGTGAAACCCTGCTGAATGTTTCAAGAAACCTTGAAGATGAAAAGATAACATTTTCACCTCAGGGTTCAGAAGAAATTCATATCGCGCTTAAAGCAACAGCAAATATCATCGATACGACTTTCAACGCATTTAAGACTGATGATTTACAGGCAGTATCCCGAATCGAGCCGCTTGCCCAGACGATAGACGAGGTTAAAGAAATTATAAAAGACCACCATGTAATACGTCTTCAGACCGGCGAATGTGGCATACCGGGTGGTTTTGCACTTGTTGATATCCTTACAAGCCTTGAAAGAATCGGAAGCCATTGTTCCAATATAGCGCTTCATATCGCTAAAAAACTCAGCACAGAGCATATCGATGAAATGCATGGTCATATCTATACAAACGGATATAAAACTTCTGAAGAATACAAGGCACTTTACTGCTACTATGTATCTTTATATGCAACACCTATCGTTGAAGCATATGGGGAAAGAATACAGGAAATTGAAACTAAGATTACTGATAAGATAAAAGAAACTACATCAAACAGTAATAAAACCAAAGGAGACAAGATTAAAAACGGAAAAACAAAAGATGATATCAAAACTACAGACAATATAAACAAATCCAAAAGAGATAAGCTAAAAGAGCAGGTGAAAGAAAAAGCCAAAGAAAAAGTGAAAAAAAGCTCAAAGAAAAAATAATCAAAAAGGCGGGTACAAAGCGATTGCTTTTCCCCGTCTTTTTTCTTACTATAGCGAATATGGATATTATTTACATCTTATTAAAAACTGCTGTAACCGTTATCAATTCTCCGCTTATTTCAGCGAAAACCTCACCATTCATTTTATGCATAAGCTGTCTGCAAATATATAGTCCAAGACCGCTTCCCTGCACATTTTTAGAATTTGCACCGCGCCAAAAGCTCGCGAAGATATTCGGAAGCTCATCACCTGACAGCGTACAGCCGCTGTTTTTTACCGAAATTAAAATACAGCCTTCTTCCTCGGAAAACAAAAGCTCCACACACCTGCCGTCTCCATACTTTATCGCATTTTCAATTAAATTCTGCAATACCTCAATACTGCGCTCAAGGTCACCTGAAAGCAGACAATCTTCATATTCTCCGACAACAAACGCTGTCTTTATAAGAGACAGCTTTTCACTATAATATGTTCTGATATTATCTGCCAAATCTGATAAATAAAATTCACCGGGACTGACATTAAGACTCAAAAAGTCTTCTCTTGAAGCATCTATAATACGGGAAACATATCCCTCTATCTCATCTGCTCTTGCATTTATATTTTCTGCAACCATTATCTGTTTTTCCTTATCAGAATATAAGCTTTTTGATAATGCTTTTGAATATAATTTTATTGCGGAAAGCGGTGTTTTTATGTCATGCGAAAGCGACAAAAGCAGGCGCTTCTTTTCACGCTGCAAGTCAAGCTCACGCATTTTTTGCTGCTCGATATGCTCACGCAGCAAATCCATCCCCCAAACAAATCTTCCAAAAAAACGGTTTTTGTTTTCCTTAACCGGCACAGTAAGATTGCCTTTTGAAAGCTCATAGGGAACATCTGTAAGCTTATGAAACGGCAGCAAAATTTTAATACGGATAAACAAAAGCACTCCTAAAACCAAAATTGCCATGATTACTAAAACAACATTTACGGCAATCACTATTTTCGTTTTATCATTTTCATTTTCCACTGAATAATCAAAACGATAAAGTTCCCCGTTTATCTCTCGAATAATATAATCACTATCTGCGTCAAATAAATTATCTTTGTCACGCTCAATGTTTGTAATATATCGGCAATTAGATAATTCAACATTTTCAAAACCGTTTTTTTCAATCTCAAGAGCAATCCTGTTTATCTCAACCCGATATTGTCTGCCGCTTTCAGACCTTCCGATATAACGCAAAAACATATTTGTAAAAATAAAAATCAATATTATAAATGCAATTACTGCCAAAAAAACTTTATTGATTGCTTTCATACATATTTATACCCCACGCCCCAGACAGTCAGAATTTTCTTCGGCTCTTTCGGATTTTTTTCAATTTTTTGCCTGAGCCATTTAATATGAACCGTAAGCGTCTGCGGCTCAGAAAAGCTGTCACTTCCCCAAATCGTATTAAATATATAATCTTTAGAAAGCACTCTGTCTTTGTTTTCCAGCATCAGCACAAGCAAATCAAATTCCTTTGCGGTCATTTCAATACATACGTCACTTTTATAAACAGTCCTGTTGATTTTATTCACCCTGATATCTTCATCAACAAGCTCATCAACAGAATATCTTCTTTTAAAAATACCGCTTATTTTTGCCAGCATGATATCAATATCATACGGTTTTTCAATATAATCATCTGCACCCAAATTAAGCCCTAAAAGCTTATCCTCCTTACCTGTTTTAGCGCTTACAATAAGTATCGGTGTATTGCTCTGCTCACGAATTTTTTCACAGACTGCAAAACCATCTTTATCCGGCAGCATAATATCAAGCACAATAAGCCTTGCGCCGTATTTTTCATACAGCGACAAGGCGTCATAAGCATTATATGCAGCGGATACAGTGTAATTTTCCGCTATAAGAAAATCACGCAGCAGCCCTGACAGTTCTTTGTTATCCTCAACAATAAGAATATCAACCATAATTTCCCTCAAATCATACCAGATTAAATATTACCAACCCATCTCCATAAGCCAGCCATTAACTGCAAGCTCTCGTTCTCTTAACTTTTGGCTGTCGGTATATTTATCTAAATTGTACTCTCCTTTTATATTTCCATCAACTATATATAAGATTCTTGTACATTTTGCCGCAACCTTTACATCATGCGTGACAAGCATGATTGTTGTTCCATCAGAATTCAGCTTCGCAAGCTCATCCATAACCTCATTAGAAGAACTTCTATTAAGCGCTCCTGTCGGCTCGTCTGCAAAAATCATTTTCGGCTTGTTAATCATACTTCTGCAAATGCAGGCACGCTGAAGCTGACCTCCCGAAACCTCATTGATATCATTATCTGCAATATCAATAATTCCCAGCTTCCTCATCAAATCCTGCCCTCTCTTAGTTGTTTCACTACGGCTTTCCTTGATTTTATCTGACTGGCATGCCGGAAGTATTATATTATCCAGTACAGTCATATTTTTAAGCATATACATCTGCTGGAAAATAAATCCCATTTCATCAAGCCTTAAGGAGCTAAGCTCCCTTCCATTCATTTCTGCAATATTTCTTCCGCAGAAATCTACTTCTCCCGCTGTGATTTTATCCATTCCCGAAACGGCATATAAAAGTGTTGATTTTCCGGAACCGGAAGGTCCCATCACAGCTACCATCTCCCCATCAGAAATACTAAAATTTACATTTTTCAGGACATTATTCTGACGTTTGTTTACAATATACGTTTTACACAGGTCTTTCACTTCTAAAATCTTTTCCATAATCATTCTCCAATCTACTCAATATTTGAAATCTCTGATGACGAAATACGCCTTAAGCTCTGTGCTGAAATAAATGCCGCAAGCACAGTTACTGCAAATAAAATCAAAGGATACATAACATAAACCTCAAGCGGTCTTATTGCATACTCAATACTGTATGCCCCCATTATTTTAAATATCGGCGTAATAATCAGCGGCAAAAGTGGCATAGATAGCAATACGCCAAGTATAACTGAAATTATTAGTACAATTCCAATACGAATCGCCTGCCACATTGTAAGTGATTTATTATTAAAACCAACTGCTTTAAGAAGTGCGATTTCACTTTTCTCCTTCGTAATAAAGCTTTTAACCATAAGTACCACAACCAGAATGTTAATGCACAAAATTATTATCAGAATAAGCGTCTTTATACTCTCAAGCTGTTCTGCCACATTTCCTATCATATAACTGATATACTCGCCGGAATTATAAATATCGGCATCTGCATAATGTTTTTCAAGTAATGACTTTCTAACGGAAAGCGCATCATCATCAGGAGCATCCTTATAATTTATCTGAATACCAAAGCTTCCTATTACATAATTCCAATCAAATTCTTCATCCTGATAAAAACGAATTCCCTCACCCAAATTATTCATAGACTGATTTATTGCTGTTACAGTATATGTCTTTGTTTTTTCACCTGTTTTTATCTCTACATCATCACCGATTTTCGCATCGATTTTATCTGCCAGAATATATGAAAGTGCAACCTCATTCTCATTCTGTGGTGCAGTTCCTTCAATATATGTATACATATCTGTTGTTACTCCACCAATACCTAAGAAAGACATACTATTCGCTTTCTTATCACCTTTTGATATATTGCTTCTAAAAAATATTTCCTGAAATACATCTGCTTCAATTTCATTTTCAAGAAGAAAGCTTTTTACTTCATTTAAACCATCTTTAATCTTTTTCTCGTTATCAGCGTTATCCGACAAAAGAAGCTCCTGCGAAATTACATGGTCGCTTTTCGTCATATTAAACATAGATATCAGACCATCAGAACGAAGTGTATTAATTGTATTCACAGGAATAACTATGAGCAGCGTTCCTAGTATAAAAATAATTATCATGGATATATACTTTTTTAGTCCGCTCAAAATATCATTCACAGCCATAAAGGGTACTGCTGCAAGCTTTGATTTACTGAGATGAATAAAGCCTTTCCTTAAATAACGCTCTCCTGTTTCACCATTTCGTATTGCGTCAATCGGTGAAAAGATGCGTATTTTTCTCGTACACAAATAACAGAAAAACACGACTATTACCGCCACCAAAGCTGCTGCAATAATATTAATTAAAAAGTTATCTTCTCCTGAAATAACAATTTTTCTCGATACCTTTTCCATTAAAAGTTTTCCAAACGGAAAGCTTAATCCCAATCCAACTACCGTTCCTACAACTGAAATTGCAAGATATTTAGCTATATAAAGTCCTCTTATGCAGCTATTCCGAATACCGATTGCTTTCATAACGCCTATTTCCCGAAATTCTTCAGTTATTGTAAAATTGATAATAAAACGAAGAATTACCATTGAAATTAATATCAGGCATACACTTACTACAAGCATTATTGCCGCAATAAGCATATCCATAAGATACATTTTCTTAATAATTGAATTATCTACCAACATAGTTGTATTAATTCCCATTTCGTTAAATTTGTCAGAATATTCAGTATCATCCGTATAAACATTGACTAATTCATAAACACTTACATTTTCACCATCGAAAAATTTTAAATCGTTTTCACTTATAAAAAATCTTGTCATTCCAATCATAGCTGAACCCATGAGCGCATCTTTTACATATCCTTTTAAAGTAAACTCTCTTTCTTTGTCTCCCAGCTTAATTCGTATTTTACTGCCCTCATGGAAATCATTATACACAGAGTCAAATATTTCTGCACTAACATAAATTTCTCCATCGGTTATTTCCGATATTTCTCCATTATCTTTATCAAAAATTTTTATATCGCCAATACTTGAAAGACCTAGCATGTTGTCATATACAAATTTTTCATCTCCTATTTTAGCATCCTTTGCAGCAACCTGAATCATTCTTGATACTTTATAGGAATAATCATTCTTTTTGGCAAACTCCTCAAAGCTTTCAAAATCTTTTTTGTCCGTCAGCGCAAGCCAATAGTCAGGGACATCTGCTTTTTCAAAAAAACTGTCAAGTGCATTCGTTACTGTAAGCATATTGTTTGTTCCGCTTGCAATAAACATCGCTGCCAATATGATAAAAATAAGCAGAATTACATTCATTGTTTTCTTACGCTTTAAATCCTTTTTTAATATTCTAAGGTACATTTTCCTGTCTCTCCTTTCTTATTGTGATTTGTATTATAATCTGCCAATTATTAAATAATCCTTAAATCAAAAACAAATAAATTTAATATACAACAAATAAAGAGAATGTTGCTTAATGAATTTAAAAACATTAAACAACATTCTCTTTATTTATATTACCTGATATATAGAAAGCTTAATCTTTTGTCTCATATAATATCAAATATCCTTCCGAAAAAGAAATATCCCCATAATCAAAAGGTATCGTATTACTTATGCCAAGACTTGTTCCAAGTTCAAAGCATATATCGTCCCCATCGTATTCAAATCCTGATAACGATACATGACATACATCTCCGCCGTAAGGCAATAACGATATATAGTCATATTTTCCTTTATATACCCTTGTAGCTTTTTTTATCATGGATATACGATTATGTTCATCTATAATATATGCTTTTATGTCTTTGTCGGCACATTTCTTCAGCAAGCCTATATTTGCCATCGTATGGTCGTATCTGCTTCCTGTAGCGCCAAGAAAAATCACCTCAGATGCGCCATGATTGATAGCGTACATCAGCGCTGCCTCTGTATCAGTATCATCTTTATGCGTATTCAGCGTAATACTATCACATTTTTCTTTATAATAATCGATTACAATATTATCAGCAGAATCAAAGTCGCCTATAATAAGGTTTGGTGTTATATCAGCTCTATGACATGCCTCAATCCCCTTATCAGCGGCAATAATATAATCAAAGGAATATGCATCAAGCACGTCTTTCATCACCTTTTCTTCTACTGTTCCCCCTGATACAATTAAATATACCATTTCGCGCAAGCCCCTAAATTAATCATATGTTTTAAATATATCAAGAAACGCCTTAACGCTTGAAGCCGGCTCTCCGTTAAAAACAGCCGAACCTGCAACAATGATATTCGCTCCCGCTTCAATAGCTTCAGAAACATTGTTCAAATTTATTCCACCATCAACCTGAATATCAATATTAAGACCACTGTCATCAATAATCTTCTTCATATCCTTTATCTTCTGAACAGATGACGGGATAAATGACTGTCCTGAAAATCCCGGATTGACACTCATAATCAGCACCATATCAAGTTCCGGAAGAATATAATCAAGAACAGACAAAGGAGTGGTCGGATTCAGCGCAACCCCTGCCTTCATACCAAGTTCCTTTATTCTTGTAACAGTCCTATGCAGATGCTTACAACATTCTGCATGTACCGTTACGATATCTGCGCCTGCATTCTTATAATCTTCTAAATATCTGACAGGCTCTTCTATCATAAGATGAACGTCAAAAACCCTGTCTGTCGTCTTTCTTATACACTTTATAACAGGTGGGCCGAATGATATATTCGGTACAAAAGCACCGTCCATAACATCTAAATGTATATATTGTGCGCCGGCTCTGTCTATAATCTGTACATTGTCGGCTATATGATTAAAGTCTACCGATAATAATGATGGCGAAAGTATCAGCATATTACCATTTCCTCTTTTCTTTCAAGTTGTTATACAGCATAACGTAATTATCATATCGTATCCTGCTTATCCTTCCATTTTGAACAGCTTCCTTTACCAGACAGCCAGGCTCACTGATATGATTACACATATTAAATTTGCATTTCCCGGTGTATACCGCAATTTCAGGAAAATAGTCTTTCAGTTCATCTGCATCCAGTGCATCAACATATAAGGAACTAAACCCCGGTGTGTCCATAATATAAGTATCATCATATATACATATCAGCTCCGAATGTCTGGTCGTATGCTTCCCACGTTTTATTTTCTCACTGATATTACCTGTTTCTGCCATAGCCTCAGGCTTTATCGCATTCAGCGTTGATGACTTTCCTACGCCTGACGGCCCTGCAAATACCGTCGTCTTTCCATGCAATATTTCATTCAGGTTTTCTATCCCGGTATTTGTCCCGGCGCTTATATAGAGAACTTTATAACCGCTTTTCTCATAAGACGCGCAAGCCTCCCTGCACTTATCAAATCCTGCTAAATCGATTTTATTAAAACAGATAACCGTATTTACCTCTGCCTGCTCCATGTTTACAAGAAACCTATCCAGCAGATTGAAATTCGGTTCGGGAGCTGATACTGCAAATATGACAACGGTCTGGTCTACATTTGCAACAGCAGGTCTTATTAAAGCGTTAAATCTAGGTAATATCTCTACAATATTACCTAGATTATTCAATTCGTCAAGAACTTCTATTATGACATTATCACCCACCAGGGGTTTTATTTTTTTATTACGAAAAATTCCTTTGGCACGACACTCATATTCCTGTCCGTCTTCTGCATGAACATAATAAAAACCGCCGATACCTTTTATAATCTTTCCCTGCATATAAGCATTACTCCTGTGCAAATGTTGCTGATATACCACCAGTGCCAAAGCTTGATGTAATATCGATACCGTCACTGTCTGATATAATAACACTAAATGAACCGCTATTAGTCGTCAGTCCTGTTATTGCCTGCGTACCGCTTATATCAAGCGGGAACGAATCAACACCTGCCGCACCGCTATATATCGGATATACTTTATCATCCACCGTATAAGTAATCTCAACATTGACATTTCCAAACGTATCAAAATCATAACCGTTATTTGTAACCGCTCCTGAGAACGTTGCTGTATAGGTATGGCTTTCCTTACCATTACTGATAACATATGATACGGTGCTGCCTTCTTCAAGCTGTGTATCTGCATCAGGACTCTGGCTGATTACTTCTCCCGCCGGTACATCATCACTGAAATCATAGGAAGGCGCTCCCACAAGGTTTGCTGCACTGATTGCATCTGCCGCTTCGCTTTCCGTTTTTCCTACGATAGACGGTACTATAGCAAGAACGGTTTCTTTTCCGTTACTTACTGTAATCTTAACGGTTGTTCCCTGTGCAACCTCCGAACCGGCCTCAGGGTCCTGTGAAATAACATGGTCTTTTTCAACCGTATCACTATATTCATAAGCGTGTGTGACCTCAAAGCCTGCTTCCTTCAACAGTGTTACAGCCTGCTCATCCGTATAACCGCGTACATCCGGAACAGCCGCCATTTCTTTTCCTGATGAAATGGTGATGATAATCTTTTCACTGACAGCAATCGTTTTGCCTTCCTCAATATTTTGTTCAATGACATATCCTTCTTCAACAGTGTTGTCAGTTCTTTCTACAAATTCATAGTTTGTAAATCCGTTTTTCTTCATCTGCTCTTCCGCAGCAGTTTTATAAAGTCCCACAACATTTACCATCGGAGCTGTTTTTTCCTCTGTCGTACTTCCATCCTCGGAATCCTCAGTCGATACCTTTTCTATCTTTGTCTTCGGATTCTTTTTATCATCTCCGCCAAGAATGTTCCAGCCCGCAATCTTACCTATCACAAATATAATTAATATGGCAACGATAACAACAAGTGCAATACTTGAAATCATAATAATCTTTTTCAGCTTCGGGTCAAGCTCGTCATCTTCTTCTGCCATCACCTGTTCCGTTCCTTTCGATGCTACCGGTTCATCATCATATTCATAATCTTCCTCATCATCCTCCGGGAATAAATCATCCACGACCGATGGTTTCATAACAGGTACATTGATTCTTGATTCCGCTCTTGATGTAAGCTTTTCTGCCTGCTGCTGTTCAGGCTGCCCTGCGCCGGCCTGTCTTCCCTGCTTGATTGCCTGCATTTCCTCCTGCGTCATCTTAACCGTAGGCGAATTATTTACTTCCGGTGCAGCCACAACGCAGTCTATATCCGGATTTTCCTTAACGCGTTTTAAATCTGCAATAAGGGCGTTTGCTGTAAGATACCTTCTTTCAGGCTTTTTATTGGTACATTTCATAATAACCTTTTCAAGACTGACTGGTATATCCGGATAATATTCCCGCGGCGATACCATTTCTCCCTGTATATGCATCAACGCTATCGCTACATTATTTTCACCTTCAAACGGCACATGACCTGTGAGCATCTCATACATCGTGATTCCAAGTGAATAGATATCACTTCTTTCATCACTATATCCGCCTCTTGCCTGCTCCGGTGATATATAATGCACACTTCCCATCGCATTTGAGGTCATTGTATTTGACGATACTGCTCTTGCTATCCCAAAATCAGTAACTTTGACACTTCCATTCTTCGATACAATAATATTCTGCGGTTTGATATCCCTATGAATAGTATGATGCTCATGCGCTGCCTCAAGTCCCTGTGCAATCTGTATTGCAAAGTCAATAGCCTGATTATATGGTATTCTTCCGTCATTCTGTATATAATCTTTCAGTGTGATGCCTTCTACAAGTTCCATGACGATATAGTAAATACCATTATCTTCACCAACATCATACACATTCACAATATTCGGATGTGTAAGACCTGCGGCTGACTGTGCCTCTTTTCTGAATTTTGACACAAAGCTCTCATCAGAACTAAATTCAGGCTTTAATACCTTGATAGCAACAAATCTGTTTAACACATGGCATTTCGCCTTGTACACTTCCGACATACCGCCCGAGCCAACAGTCTCAATTATTTCATAACGATTACTTAACATCATTTCTGGATTAAGCATAATTTACTCCTCTCAATCTATAGCAGCGAGTATTACTGATATATTATCTTTTCCGCCGTAATAATTTGCTCTGTCTACCAGCTTATTTACTGCATCTTCCAAATTCTCACATTCCCTGACGATATCTTTTATTTCATCATCCTCTATCATATTGGATAATCCGTCAGAGCAAAGGAGAAATTTATCTTCTGAAGCTAATTCAATCTCAAAAAAGTCCGGAACAACCTCCTCGGCGATTCCCATCGCTCTTGTGATGATATTTTTCTCAGGATGATTTCTGCCCTTGTTTCTGTCAAGCTGTCCTGTTCTAATCAATTCTTCAACTAATGAATGGTCAAGCGTAACCTGTCTGATATCATTATGAATCAGGTAAAGCCTGCTGTCTCCTATATTTACAACATACATGATTTCATCACACACTACTGCTGCGACAAATGTAGTTCCCATCCCATTATAATCACTGTTTTCTCTTGACATCTTAAGCACTTTATCATTTGCATATATAATTGCCCTTTTTAGTACTGAAACAGGATTCGATATTGTACTTTCTTTTATATATTCTGTTACACACTCAATTACTGTCTTTGAAGCAACATCTCCCGCCTTATGTCCACCCATACCATCTGCTACAATATACAGATTTGGCAATGGACCGATTGCTTCATCGGTATAAAATATGCTGTCCTGATTCATCGCACGTTTTTTACCGATATCTGTTTTTCCACATGATTTCATTCACATCCTCCTGTCTAAAGAGAATTTCTTATTTCTTCATACTTCCTGCGAAGCTGTCCACAGGCAGCGTCTATATCCCTGCCCATACTCCTTCTTATAGTAACATTAATTTTATATTTTTCAAGGGTATATTTGAATTTTTCAACGGAATCCTCGCTGGAACGACAATATTCCCGCTCTTTTATCGGGTTCACAGGTATCAGATTAATATGACAATTTTTATTTTTAACAAGCTTTGCAAGCTTCTCTGCCTGTCCTGCCGTATCATTTTCTCCCATTACAAGCGCGTACTCAAACGTAACCCTTCTTCCTGTTTTTTCAAAATAGTAATCACAGGCATCCAGGCACTCCTCTATTGTATATTGATTTGCGATTGGCATCAGTCTTTTTCTGTCTTCATCATCTGATGCATGAAGCGAAAGGGCAAATGTAACAGCAAGCTTTTCATCTGCTAATCTTTTTATCTGCGGTACAATTCCACAGCTTGATACCGTTATATTTCTCTGACTTATATGCAGTCCATTCTCATCGTTTAATAATTTGATAAATCGTATCAGATTATCATAATTATCAAGCGGCTCTCCTGTACCCATAACCACGACATTCGATACGCGTTCCCCTGTAATTCGCTGGATGCTGTATATCTGGGAAAGCATCTCCCCTGCCGACAGATTTCTTACCAGTCCTCCTATCGTCGATGCACAGAATCGGCATCCCATACGGCATCCCACCTGAGAAGATATGCAGACTGAATTTCCATGCTTATATTTCATCAAAACACTTTCTATAACATTTCCGTCATATAACCGGAATAAGAACTTATTTGTTCCATCTTCCTTTGATATCAGCCTTGTCACCTGCGCAGCCGTATGATACTTGTCCTTCAGTTTTTCTCTAAGCGGAGCGGGTATATTTTTCATATCGTCAACAGAAGCTGCCAGTTTATTATGAATCCACTGATATATCTGTTTTGCACGAAATGCCGGCTCACCCATATTCTTTATGTATTCCGTAAGCTCTTCCATCGTCATAGAGCCAATATCTGTTTTGATTATATCCGGCATATCCCTCTACTCCTTTACAAATCGTGCTATAAAAAAACCATCGCTGCCATCAATCCCCTGAAGCAGCGTTATATACCCCTTTTCCGCTCTTTCTTCAAGTTGTTCCGGCATATATGGGGCAAGCGACTCCAGTTTCAAATCGCTGTTTTCAAGAAACCATTTCACATTGTCTTCATTCTCCTGTTTTGTAATGGTACAGGTCGAATAAATCAGACAGCCTCCATGCTTCACATATTCAGCGCCTACAGCTAATATCTGTCGCTGCAGCTTCTGAAGTTCTGCAATCTGTGTTTTCGTTGTATTATATTTGATATCATTTTTTCTGCCCATAATTCCAAGACCGGAGCATGGCAAATCACAAATAACAACATCCGCTTTTCCTATCAATTCCTTATCACAAATCAGCGCATCATGCACTTCAACATGAACATTGGAATATCCCAGTCTTTCGATATTCTCTTCTATCAGCGCAGTCTTCTCAACACTGATATCCCTTGATATTACACTTCCCGTTTTTCCTGTAAGTTCTGCGGCATACATCGTTTTGCCGCCGGGTGCTGCACACAGGTCTATTATAAGCTGCCCCTTTTTTATTCCTGCTGCCTTTACTGCAAGACAGGAGCTTTCATCCTGTACAGCAAAAAATCCATCAAAAAATCCGGGAATACGCCTGATATAATCGTAATGGCCTATAATCAGCGACGTATCATTATAGATACCGTCATCTGCCTGTATCCCTTCTTTTTCAAGGAGTTTCTTATAGGCATCTACAGCTATTTTTTCTGTATTTACTCTGATAGAAGTTCCTCTTTCCATGTTACCTGCTTCTAATATTTTTTCTGTAATCTCTTCTCCATATGTGTCTATCAGAAGTTGTGCGGTTTCCTGACGAATTGAATATTGAACTGAATAATAGTATGCAGCGCCACTTTCTTTTGACGGAAATTCCACCTGCTCCTTATTCCTGCATATATTTCTTAAAACGCCATTCACAAAGCCTTTCAAACCTGAAAAACCTCTTTTTATTGTAAGCTTTACACATTCATTGCAGGCTGCTTCATCCGGAATGGAATCCATATAATATATCTCATACACGCCCATTCTCAGGATACATCGTATCAGCGGCTTGCACTTGTTTATCTTTGTTTTTGAAAATGTATTAATGATATAATCAAGTTTTAGCCGCTGCTCTGTAACGCCCTCTGTCATGCGGGTTATAAATGCCCTGTCGCGCTTACTCATAAACTGATTTGAAGAAAGCGCTTTATTCAGCGCTGCATTTGAATAAATATTGTTCCTGTCGATATCAAGCAACGTATCAAGAACGATTTCCCTTGCATTTTTGTTTGTCATAATACCTGTCCAATCTCCAGCTTATTTCCAGCTAAAAAAGCTGACGCATCCATCATTTTCTTTCCCTCCGGCTGCAGCTTCTTAATCATAAGCGCATCTTTTCCGCAGGCTATGGTAAAGTTCTTTTTAGTAACTGCAATAATCATTCCGACTCCGGCAGCCTGTTTCATATCCTCATCCGTCTTTATTACATCTGCTTCGTATATTTTTACCGTTTTCCCATTGATATTCGTATAAGCACACGGCCACGGCTGAAGTCCTCTTATAAGCCGCTCAAGCTCCGCCGCATCTTTTGAAAAATCCATCCTGCCCATATCTTTGTTCAGCATGGATGCGTAACAGCTTAAAGAATCATCCTGAGGTGTTTTGACTGCAGTCCCATTTTCGAGCGCTGAAAGCGTCGATATAATCAGTTTTGCGCCTGCATCTGCAAGCTTGTCATGAAGTGTAATTCCCGTATCCTTATCCGTTATCGGAACAACGGTCTTTTCTATCATATCTCCTGTATCAAGCCCTTTTGCCATATACATGGTCGTAACGCCGGTTTCCTTCTCTCCATCGATAATCGCCCATTCTATCGGCGCTGCCCCTCTGTATTTCGGAAGCAGGGATGCATGAATATTAATGCATCCCTGTCTTGGTATATTTAATATGCTTTCAGGAAGTATCTGTCCATAAGCAGCAACCACAATTACGTCAGGTGCAAGTTTTTTGATGATAGACACATTTTCTTCATCTCTGAGCTTTACAGGCTGATATACCGGAATATTATATGCCATTGCCTTTTCCTTCACAGGGGTAGGTACCATATTTTTTCCCCTGCCCTTCGGCTTATCAGGCTGCGTAAAACAGGCAGTTACATGATGTCCCGCCTCAACGATAGCACTAAGTGCTTTTACTGCAAATTCCGGTGTCCCCATATATACGATATTCAAACTCCTGTACCTCCTCGTAAATCAATTGATATGCACATGACGCTATTCCGTTTCATACAAACCATCTAAAACCTTATCTTTATAGAGAATCCCATCCAGATGGTCTGTTTCATGTGCGATAGCTCTTGCAAAAAGACCTTCTGCTTCTATTGTGATTTCTTTCATATCCCTGTCAAGGGCTTTACATACAACATGCATCGGTCTTGTCACTTTTCCTACAAGTCCCGGAAGACTTAAACAGCCTTCATCCCCTGTCTGTTCGCCATCTGCTTCTATAATCTCCGGATTAATAAGACATATCGGCTCATCCCGGTTCTCACTCACATCGATGACAACAATCCGCTTTAATATTCCAACCTGCGGGGCTGCAAGGCCGACGCCATTTGCATCATACATCGTTTCAAACATATCATCAATCAGCTCTGCTGTTCTGCCATTCATTTCCTTTACAGGCTTACAGTTCTTACGAAGTACCTCATCACCATCTAATCTAATGTTTCTTATTGCCATTTTCTATCTCCTTAACTAATACATATTTATTGGATTAAAATCAAACAGTATACTGACAGCGTCATCGGTTCTGTTTTCCTCTTCATCTGTTTCTATATAATCCTTTATTTCTATCAGCTTATTATACTGATTATGTTTTATATATACAACCATGCGAAAGACATCTTTAATCTTTGATATCTCCGGTATGGAAGGGCCTACAATCTGCAGGCCTTCTTCGCCGGAGAATTTTTTCTTTATATCACATGTTAATTTCTCAGCTTTCACCGCCAATGACTCCTCCGACAACGATGTCATAAGCACCACCATCATATTGTACTCCGGCGGATATTTCATCAGCGCCCGATATGCTTTCTCACTATTATAAAAGCTTCTGTAATCCTGCTTTGCAGCAGCAACGATTGCATAGTTGTCAGGCTGATAGGTCTGTATAACGACCTTTCCCGGAAGGCTTCCCCTTCCTGCCCTTCCTGCTGCCTGCGTCAGCAAATCAAACGTTCGCTCACATGCCCTGTAATCATTTTCAAACAAGGTCAAATCAGCAAGCATAATTCCAACAAGCGTTACATTTGCAAAATCATGACCTTTGACAATCATTTGCGTTCCAATTAATATATCGGCTTCCCTGTTTGCAAACGCTTCAAGAATTTTGTAATGTGCGTCTTTTTTTGCAGTTGTATCTCTGTCCATCCGAAGCGTTCTTGCTGCCGGAAACAGCTTATGTATTTCTTCTTCTACTTTTTGTGTTCCTGTGCCATACCCACCTATAAGCTTTGACGAACAGGAGGGACATACGGCGGGTTCTTCGACAGTATATCCGCAATAATGACATATCAGGCGTCTGTTATTATGTCTTGTCAACGCCACATCACAATGGGGACACCGGATTGCTTCGCCGCAATTTCTGCATGCCATGCAGCTGTTAAAACCACGCTTATTAATAAACAGCATAATCTGTTCATGCCTGCTGAGCCTGTCTTTTATATCTGCCTCAAGCTCAAAGCTTATAATGGAACGATTTCCTCTTCTTAGCTCATGTCTTAAATCAACGATGCTGCATTCTGCCAGTGGATTATTTCTGGCCCTGTTCTTTAACTGCCATAATACATATTCACCGGAAAGCGCTTTTTTATAACTTTCCACCGAAGGTGTGGCAGAGCCAAGTATCAGACTTGCACCTTCGAGCGCTGCCCGTTTTACTGCCACATTCCTGGCATGATATTTCGGTGGGTAATCACTCTTATAACTGCCTTCATGTTCTTCATCAATGATAATAAGGCCTAATTTTCTAAATGGTGTAAACAAAGCAGAGCGCGGCCCTACCACTACATCTACTTCACCTTTTTTCGCCCGCTCAAACTGGTCGTATTTTTCGCCATTACTCAATCTGGAATTCATAATTGTAACGCTGTCGCCAAAATGCTCTTTAAAATATCTTACCGTCTGGTATGTCAATGCAATCTCCGGAATGAGTACAATCACCTGTTTTCCCTGTGCGATAACTTCTTTTATGGCTCTTACATATATTTCCGTTTTTCCGCTTCCGGTAATCCCATGCAAAAGATATGTGTGTGAAATACCATTTTCGATATCTCTTTTAAAAGCATCCACAATCACCTGCTGTTCATCATTCAAAACGATATCCGTATCTTTTCTATCGTATTTTTTTGTGACGTTCCGGTAGCTGCTTGTTGTACTAATCCTTATAACATGTTCTCTTTCCAGTGCATGAAGCGTCTGATGGGATATGCGAAGCTTTCCTGTAACCACATTCATCGGCAGACTTCCTGATTTTCCAAGTTCTGAAATCAGTCTTATCTTTGCATTTGCATTCTTTTTCTTATATTGTTCTATCATGTCGTCTATCTGCTTTAAATCCACTTCAAGAACAACATTTTTATTTTCTACGGATTTTACTGCGTTTTTTACAGGCATAACGGTCTTTAACGCATTAATCATCGTTGAACCATAATTTTCTTTTATCCATGCCGCAAGTGCAATTAACTTGCCTTCTATTGGAATTCCACCATCTGATACATTCGATATTTCTTTTATTTTCTCCGTTTCATAGCAGGGTACATCCGTTATGCCGATTACATACCCGGTCCGGATATGATTTCCTCTTCCAAACGGTATTTCTACCATACTGCCTACAGCGATTTTGCCCAAAAGCCTTTCCGGAATACTGTATTGAAATGTTTTATCTACTTCCTCATGCGAAATATCTATTATTATATCCGCATATTTTTTCAACATCCTCTTCCTCCAAAACCTCTCTAATCAGGTCTCTTTCATCCATATGGTATTTTATGCCCTTTATCTCCTGATAATCCTCATGACCTTTTCCTGCAAGTACAATGACATCCCCTTCCGCAGCATTCGTTATCGCATAACGTATCGCTTCCTTCCTGTCTATAATCTCAATGTACTTACCGTCTGTTTTTAAAATACCGCTCTTTATATCATCTATGATAGCCTGCGGTTCTTCGTTTCGCGGGTTATCAGAGGTAATAATCGTAAGGTCCGCCATATTGCCTGACACCTCGCCCATCTCGTAACGTCTGTCCTTTGACCGGTTGCCGCCGCATCCAAACAGACATACCAGCCGTTTGGGATGATATGCTTTTAGTGTTTCGAGAATACTGGAAAGACTCATTGCATTATGTGCATAATCGATTAATAAAGTAAACTTATCTGATATCGGTATCGGCTCAACCCTTCCCTTTATCTTTATATCCGCTAATATATCCTTGATTGCTTCAAACGGTACATTCATCCTGTCTGCTACTGCAATCGCCGCAAGTGAATTATAGATACTGAATTTTCCCGGAAGATTTACGGAGATACTGCCAGTCTTAATTCCTGACAACTGATATCGTATTCCCAAATGTCCATCATGATTATATAATTCCGGCATAGCTGCTTTATATTCATAATCATTATTCATTCCATACCGGATGATATCACATGTAGCATCTTTTGTTATAATATCAACATTTTTATCATCACCATTTACAATTCCCGTTTTACATAACTGAAAAAGCCTGCTTTTCCACATAGCATACTCTTCAAATGAAGCATGTTCATTCGGGCCTATATGGTCTTTTGAAAGATTTGAAAAGATACCGTAGTCAAAACTGACGCTCGCTATCCTGTCTAACATAAGTCCCTGTGATGAAACTTCCATTACAACGCTGTCTAAACCATTATCCACCATATCTCTTAAAACTTTATGTATGACAATTGATTCCGGGGTTGTGTTGCCGGAAGCTATATGATGATACCCGTCTATCATTTCTATCGTACCGATTAGTCCTGTTTTATGGCCCGCTTTTATCAGCATATCCCGTATCATATAAGTCGTTGTGGTTTTCCCTTTTGTACCTGTAATTCCTATAACAGTAAGCTTATCAGAAGGATTTCCATAGAAATTACTGCTGATAAGTCCCATTGCTTTTCTGGTACTTTTTGTTTTTATCATCAGTATGCCATCTACAGGTTCTACATCCTTTTCAACGACAACACAGACAGCCCCTTTTTCGATAACCTCATCTATATAGCGGTGTCCATCCGTTTTTGAACCATGTATACAGAAATACAGGCCTCCCTGCTTCATTTTTCTGGAATCATCATATATGTTATCGATTTCTACGTCCAGACTTCCACAAAGGATTTCATATTCCAATCCGGCAAATATTGTTTTTGCCTTCATAACGCCACCTCCTTACGTTATATACGAAATTAGAGGTTGTGCATTGATACAACAACCTCTATATCCTTAGTTTTCTTCTTCGTCATCGCCTAAAATCTTAACCTCGCCTGCATATAACTCTTCTACTGCAACGGATAACGGTTTCTTGTTTCTGGCATTGACAAATGCTTCCTGACCGTCGATTAATTCTCTGGCACGTTTCGCCGATGCAAGTACAATTGAATATCTGCTGTTTACCACAGGATGTTCTCCCGGCTCAACCTCTGAATTTACTACTGCCATTAAGTCTGTGTATGATGGATGTAACATAATATTAAATCCCCTTTCTTATAATCAAATATCTTTCAACTCATCTTTTATATTTTGGATAAACTGCAAATTATTATCCCGTCTGCATGCATAACTTTCGATAACAGAATTTACTGTTGAAACACATACATCCAAATCATCATTTACTACTATATAATCATATTTGTCCATATCATAAGCTTCTTCTGTAGCCTTCTTAAGACGTTTCATTATGGTAGCTTCATTTTCTGTTCCTCTTCCGGAAAGTCTCTCCTGAAGGCTTTTTATACTTGGTGCCGCTATAAAGATAAGCAGTGCATCAGGATACTGTTCCTTAATACGCATTGCCCCCATCACTTCTATCTCAAGAATAATATTCTTGCCCTGCTGAAGGCTTTCTTCAACATACTTTTTCGGCGTGCCATAATAGTTTTCAACATACTGTGTCCACTCTATAAATCCGCCATAATCTATAAGATTTTCAAATTCTCCTCTGCTCATAAAGAAATATTCTCTTCCATGCAGTTCCCCTTCTCTTGGCGCTCTTGTTGTAGCAGATATGGATAAATCATATCCATAATCGGATACAAGCCGCTTTACAACTGTACCCTTTCCAACGCCTGAAAATCCGGATATAACAATTAATGAACCTTTATTTATCATAAGCTTTACTCCAAATTCTGTATCTGTTCTCTTACTTTCTCAATATCTGTCTTAAGTTCAATAGCCTTATTGGAAACATCAAGTGAATTTGCTTTGGACAAAATTGTATTTGCTTCCCTATTCATTTCCTGTGCTATAAAATCAAGCTTGCGTCCTACGCTTCCGCCTTCTTCAAGAATTTTTCTTGTACTGTCTATATGGCTTTTTAATCTGACGGTTTCTTCATCTACACATATCTTATCAGCATAGATAACCACTTCTGCAGCAATTCTGTTTTCATCAACTGCCGCGCTTCCTAATAATTCAGCGATTTTATCCGTAAGCTTCTGCCTGTACTCTGTCACAAGAACAGGGGAAAGCGCTTCTATATAATCAACCGCAGCGCTCATATTATCCAGTTTCGTCAGCAGATTATTTTTAAGGTTTTCACCTTCGTTCATTCTTGACTCTGCAAATATCTGTACAGCTTCATCAAGCGCTTTCTCAATCAGCTCCCACAGTGCTTCTTCATCAACGCTTTGCTCTTCAAGCGTAAACACATCAGGGAAACCGCCAAGAACCGATGGTATCATTCGGTTTTCCATTCCAAACGCATCTGCCATCTCCTCAAAATATTTCATATAAAGCGCAGCCAGCTCTTTGTTATACTTTACATTGATATTATTTTCTGTAAAATCCTCATATGTAATAAACACATCAATCTTACCGCGTTCTATATATTTCTTCAGGTATGTCCTTACGGCGTTTTCAAGGAAACTTATTTTCTTCGGCATCTTAATATTGATATCACAAAATCTGTGATTAACTGACTTTATTTCTACCACAATCTTGCGTTTATCATTTGTCATCTCGCTGCGGCCAAAGCCCGTCATACTTTTTATCATTTAACTTCTCCTTTGCAGTTTCGTGTTTCCTGTATCTGTTGAAGTATGATAAGCATAACTACAGATACTATATTATACTTCAACAATATCTAAAAATCAAATATTTATTATTAATTATTTTATCTCTTCAATATCCCTGATATCCGGTTCTGCTATCATTGAATAATTCGTATGATATATTACAAAACCCGGTTTTGCCCCTGCCGGCTTCTTAAGATTTCTTCTTTCCGTATAATCAATTTCTACCTTCGGATTTGTTCTGCCCGATGAATAATATGCGGCCAACCGTCCTGCTTCTTCGTATGTTCTGTCAGGAAGCTCTTCATTTCCCATACGCTTTACGATAACGTGTGAGCCGGGCATCTTTTTTGCATGAAACCACATATCCCCGCCATTGGCATATTTGAATGTAAGTTCATCATTTTGCAGATTATTCTTCCCTACATACATATGAAACCCGTCAGCGGAAATGTAATGCAGCGGCTTATCCTTAAACTGCTTTCGTTCGCCCTTCCTGCCATATCTTCCTTTTATATATCCGCACATCACAAGCTCTGCTTTCACTTCTGAAAGTGAATTTTCATCTATCGCCATATCAAGGAAGGTCTGAACGGATAAAAGATGTTCTAACTCTTCTTTGGTTTCCACTGTCAACTTTGACAATGCCTCATAGGTGCGCTTCTGTTTATTATACTTTTCAAAATATTTTTTTGCATTATCCATAACAGGCTTCGTCGCATCAAGCGGAATGGTTATATTTTCATTTGTATAATAATTCAGTGCAACAAAACTTTTTTCCCCCAGCTTTACACCATATCCGTATGCATTGATAAGCTCCCCGTATACCTTATATTTTTCCCTGTCCTGCGTATCGGCAAGCTGTTTCATCTGTAAGTCATATTTTTTGCTTGTTCTTTCTATTGCTGTTGCCACAATTTTTCGTAAATCCGAGGATTTCTGTCTTATCCTTGTAACTGTACTTTTCCGATGAAAATATTCATCTAATACCGTCGATATATCGTCTTTCAATTCGATATCCTTATCCTGATACATCGTAAGCATAACAGATGAAAACTCCAGAGGGGTACATCCGTCAAGCACGATATTCGGGGTATACTTTTCTTTTTTTATATCCAATATCATATCAGCCAGACTGTGAAACAAAGCGTCAAGCTGCACGTTATCAAGCGCTGATATGGGGAGATTTCCATCTATACCTGCCCGGTATGCCACTTCGTTTGCTGCAAGCGGACTAAACCCTGTAACAGACGTGTATATTGCCTTTGTTACATTACATGGCTTTACGGATATTTTTTCATCAAAATAGTTTCTGTCTGCCAGAAAAGGATTTATCTTATCTCCTGCCGGCGGATATATATAATTCCTGCCGGGCAGCACTTCTCTTACCGAGCTTATCATATGGGAAATATGTTTGATACTGTCTATAATCATTCCATTTTCATCAGTAAATATAATATTACTATGCTTGCCCATAATCTCAATAATCAGTTTTTTCCTGCATATATCCCCCAGCTCATTCAGATGTTCTATTGTTATCTCTACGATTCTTTCAAATCCCGGCTGACTGATATCAACAATCCGTCCATTATTGATATGCTTTCTAAGCAGCATACAAAAATTAGGCGCTGTCATAGGATTTTCTTTCGTACCTTTCATAAGATAGATAAGCGGAAGACTCGCATCTGCCGACATCAGCAACCGATAGTTCTCTTTATTATTCTTTATCACAATATTCAGTTCATCATTCTCCGGCTGATATATTTTATATATTCTTCCATCTATCAGTTTTTCTTTTAAATCACTGACTACATTTGAAATCACAATTCCATCAAACGCCATTTTTCCATTCTCCTATAGCATAAAAGGCAGAAAATGAAGTACCATCCTCTGCCTTTCGTTTATCCGTATATCATTATAATGAATGATAAAGGTTATTATATATATTGGCTGAATTTCCCCATGAATAATCCATTCTCATTCCTCTTTCCTGAATAGAATACCATGCGTTTTTATTGTTATAGTATACTTCTTTTGCATAATTAATGGCATTCAAAAGCTCGTAGGCATTGTAATTAGAAAATGAGAATCCTGTTCCTGTATTCTCAAACTGATTATATGCTTCAACGGTATCATTAAGCCCTCCTGTTTCCCTTACAACAGGCACTGTTCCATATCGGAGCGCCATCAGCTGAGTCAGTCCGCATGGCTCAAACCTTGATGGAACAAGCATGACATCACAACCTGCATACATCTTATGCGACCTTTCATCGGAATAATAAATATTTGCCGATACCTTTGCCGGATGGATGCCCTGATAATATCGAAACATATTCTCATATCTGACATCACCTGTGCCAAGCACGATAAACTGAACGCCGTCACAGCATATATCATTCATGATTCTGTCTACCAGGTCAAGTCCCTTCTGGTCTGTCAGTCTTGATATAATTCCTATCACAAACTGGTTTTCGTCCTGTGGAAGCCCACATTCCTTCTGAAGCTCAAGTTTATTCACTTTTTTGATTTCGCGGAAATTATCAACATTATAATTCCTGTATATCTGGGAATCTGTAGCAGGATTCCAGACTTCATAGTCAATTCCGTTTACGATGCCCCATAGAGACTGCCATCTCGCACTAAGCAGACCGTCAAGTCCCTCGCCATAATATGGCGTCTGAATTTCCCTGGCATAAGTGTTGCTTACCGTTGTAATCTTATCCGCATATACAAGGCCGCCCTTGAGCATACTTGCGTCTTTCATAACCTCCAGCTTATCCGGTGTAAATACATAATCAGGAAGTCCTGAATAAGCTTTAATAGTCTTAATATCCCATCTTCCCTGGAATTGAAGATTGTGTATAGTCATAACTGATTTCATTCCGCTAAAGAACGGATTTCCTGCAAATAATGTCTTTAAATATACAGGAACCAGTCCTGCCTGCCAGTCATGGCAATGAACGATATCCGGCTGGAACCCAATAACAGGAAGTATACAAAGTGCCGCTTTTGAGAAAAAGCAGAACTTTTCAATATCCCATTTCATATCTCCGTATGGCGTAAATCCATTAAAATAGTATTCATTGTCAATGAAATATACCTTTACACCCTCATATTCCATATACATAATACCAACATATTCATTTTTATACCCGATATCCATATAAAAATTAGTAAGATACTGCATCTTCTCTCTATATTTATTCGGTATACAAAGATAATTCGGTATAATAACCCTCACATCATACTCGTTTTTATCAAAAATCTTAGGGAGCGTACCAACAACATCTGCCAAACCACCAGTCTTGATAAACGGTACACACTCTGAAGCGATATAAGCAACTTTCTTCATACAATAATGTCCTCCCATTCACATTTATATATAAGAATTGTATCATAACAATCTTTATAATTCAATAAAATCAAAGCGCTTGAACACAATATTTATCCTTTATTTAACAAAATCTTTGACAAAAAAGCATATTGCATATAAAATCACTTGTAAATGCTATATATAAAATTAACATATTTAAGGAGATTATAATGTCAAAAAAATACGATGATTTTGATGATGATGAAGTTGAAATGATGAATATTGTCCTGGATGACGGATGTGAGCTTGAATGTGAGATATTATCTATATTTCCTGCAAATCAGAACACTTACATTGCGCTCTATCCTGTCAATACCCCGGAGGGCTATGATGACAACGATGTACTGCTTTACAGATACAAGGAACTTGAAGGCGATGAGGTCGAACTGACATCCATTACGGAGGACGAAGAGTTTGAAATTGTCGCAGATGCGTTTGACGAAATACTGGATGAAATGGAATTTAATTCCATGCCTGACAATGAAAATTAATTTCCGTCAGGCATAAAACGATTACTTTGGAGCAGATATAAGCCGGTTTTTCATTGTATACTCTATGCTTAATGTTTTCGTTGTCTTCATTTTGTCAAATAGAACACACAATCTTTTATCATCCACAGAAGTGATGGTTCCAACACCATACCTTTTGTGGATGATTTTATTTCCTTCTTTGAGTATCTCTCTGTCTACTATCATTTCCGTTACAAATCTTGAAACATTTGCGCTCTTTCCATACATCATTGCAGGCGTGTATATATATAATCCATATCTTGCCCGCGTTACCGCAACATAAAACATACGCCGCTCTTCCTCAATATCATTCTCCTTAAGCGATTTTTTATGCGGTGTCACGCCTTCCACAGCATTCAGCACAAATACCTGACTGAATTCAAGACCTTTCGCGCCATGCATTGTAGACAGTGTTACCGCATCCTTTATCATTCCCCGCTGCTTTATCTGTTCCTTGAGCAGTTCTCCGTAACCTTTTATATATTCAAACCACTCATCATACGACTGAAATTCCCTTGCACTATCTGTAATTTCTTCCAGAATATCCATATAATCACTTACATCTACGCCCCTGTAATCTGCATATTCTTTGATATAATCATCATATCCGCAGGCATGTCTGATATAATGAACAGCGGTATAGGGTTTTAAATTGGCGATGCGTTTTATATCATTTTCAAATACATTGATATTATTTTGTATCCGCTGTTTATCTTTATAATATTCCCGCAGTTCGTCAAAATCTACTTCCGCTTTCATAAAGGCATCTCTGCTGATATATCTGTTTGGTCTGTTTATCACAGACAAAATCCTTCCGCGTTTTCTGTCTCCTAAAGCAATATGAATGTAATCAAATATATTCAGTGCTATAAAATGGGTGAAAACATTCGGAACAGCTTCTTTTATTTTAAAAGGAATTCCAAGTTCTGCAAATTTTGATGCAAGCGCCCTCGCTTCTGTATTTGTTCTGAACAAAACAGCAATCTGTGAAAATGGGATTCCTTTTTTACCCATATCGATAATACGGGCTGTCAAATCTTCATGCTCCTGTCTTTGACTGTCTACGGGTATTACATGGATGCGTTCATTTCTGCCCTCGAATGCAGACACAATTTTCTTATGAAATCTATTTTTATTATTGCGTATGATTCTATTTGCACATGTAACAATATCGTGACTGCATCTGTAATTTGTATTCAGACATACCATTTCCATTTCACTGTAATCTCTTGTAAATTCTTTCATAATATCCGGACTGGCGCCCCTGAAACTATATACGGACTGGTCATCATCCCCCACTATAAATATATTTTTTCTGCTGCCTGCAAGCTGTTTCATTATTTTATATTGAATACGATTAATATCCTGAAATTCATCTATCAGAATATATTGGAATTTATCCTGCCACAGTTTCAGTATATCCGGTCTTTCATCGAACAACTCATATGTAAAAACAAGCATATCATCAAAATCAAGCTTATTATGATTGCGCAGATATTTATCATATTCATGATATATCACAGCAAAATCCTCATCCTTCATATTCTTACTATGATACCGTTTTCTATTTCCGTACTCACATTTTACGCAGCTTACTTCTGACAAAACATTTTTCAAAAAATCATCCTGACTGTCGTAGCAAAAATGATTGTTCTGTATAATGCTTTTTATACACTCATACTTTTCTTTCTCGGATATTATATTGGAAGTATTATAATGATAAGCATTTCTTAAAATGCCAAAAAAGACTGAATGAAATGTACCGAAACAAACGCCCTGTCTGTATGATATCAGTTCCTCAAACCTGTTTTTCATTTCATCAGCCGCTGCCCTGGTATATGTAATAACAAGTATGTTTTCCGGCTTTACCCTGCATTGTTCTATAAGAAACTTTACTCTATGTGTGATTACTGTCGTTTTTCCCGAACCCGGGCCTGCCAGAACAAGCATAGGTCCTGTATGATGTTCAATAGCTTTTTTCTGATTTTCGTTAAACTCTTTCATATATGCGCTTTCTATCCCTGTCTTTCAAAATCAGCTAACTCAAAAAACGGCTCAAGGGTATTCCCTAAGCCGTCTTTGATTGATACTGATTTCATTTCATCTACTTACCGCAGCATTTCTTGTATTTCAGTCCTGAACCGCATGGACATGGATCATTACGTCCAATCTTAGGCGGCTTTACCAGTGTTCTTGAAGACTTTTCCGTCTTATAAAGCTCATCTCTCTTTTCCTTTGAGAAAATAGCATCCCACGCCGGAAGCGTATACAGCCATTCAGCATTACATCCAACCATATTCATATACAGCTTTTCGTAATCAATACCAAGCACTACCTCTGAGTCCTCTGTAATTTCATCAACATGATTAGGATTCACAAGGCTCTCCTCGATACCGTCAAGGAAACCAACCATCGTCTGAAGGCTGACGCCAAATTCTTCAGCAAGTCCCTTTACTGTACCCTTTACCGGGTCAGCCGCAGGATTTGCAAGAATCTTCTCATATATCCCTTTCTCAGCCTGAAAATATGCAAGCCAAAAATTTTTTCCTTCTGGTGTTCTGTCGTCTAAACCATAAGCGTATTCTCGCCATTCTGTTAATAAACTCATTTTATCTACCTCGTTTGAAATTTTAAACTTTATAGAGTATATCAGATATTTTTTTCTTTTTCAAGTTCTTCACCCTTTTTTCTCAACAGCTTTGTCACAAGACTTATCCCATAACAAAGTCCGGGAACAATAACACATAAAAAAAGCATACCTGTAAAATATCTGCTTCCCATTATTCCTAATATGAATGTTGCTGCATATATCCCGACTAGCACGATAACCATAGCAACTGCCAAAACCCTTTTCAATGTATTCATATCATTCAATATCTTTCTTTATCTTATTAAAATACGCTTTAATATTCTTCTCGTAGCCATTATCAGTCGGCTCGTAAAAAACTCTGCCTACCAGTTCATCCGGCAGATATTGCTGCTTAACATAATGGTTTGGATAATTATGCGCATATTGATAGCCTGTATGACCAAGCTTTTCAGCACCGCCATAATGAGCATCACGAAGATGAACCGGAACGTATCCCGTATCTTCATTCTTCACTGCATCCATTGCAGAAAATATGGCATTCACAACAGCATTGCTCTTCGGCGCACAGGCAACATATATTGCGGCATGTGCAAGAATAATCTGAGCCTCCGGCATCCCAACCCGCTCTACAGCCTGCGCACAGGCAGCGGCAACGCAAATAGCATTCGGATCAGCATTTCCTACGTCTTCACATGCACATATCATAATTCTTCTTGCAATAAAGGTTATACTTTCGCCTCCATATAACATTTTCGCAAGATAAAATACAGCAGCATCCGGGTCAGAGCCTCTCATGCTCTTAATAAACGCAGATATAATATCATAATGGTTATCGCCATCCTTATCATATCTTACAGCCCGCTTCTGTATACATTCCTCCGCAACTTCCAACGTGATATGAATCTTTCCATCAACTTCATCCCGTTCCGTAGAAAGGATTCCAAGTTCAACCGCATTCAATGCACACCTTGCGTCACCGGAAGCCATATCGCTTAAAAATGTTGCTGCATCATCATCTATACAGGCATTCAGTGCGCCCATCCCCTTTTGGTCATAAACAGCTTTCAATACCAACGTCTTTATATTTTCCTTAGAAAGCGGCTTAAGCTGAAATATATTTGACCTTGATATCAGCGCCCCATTCACTTCAAAATATGGATTTTCCGTCGTTGCCCCTATTAATATAACTGTTCCATCTTCAACAAAAGGAAGAAGATAATCCTGCTGTGACTTGTTAAATCTATGTATCTCGTCAATAAACAAAATGGTTTTTCTTCCATACATGCCACGAATATCTTTCGCTTCAGCTATGACCTGCTCCATATCCTTTTTTCCAGCCGTCGTAGCATTTAACTGTCTGAATTCTGCCTTTGTCGTATTCGCGATAACCATAGCCAGTGTCGTTTTTCCGGTTCCCGGCGGCCCATAGAATATAAGCGAACGAATCTTATCTGTCTTTATCGCCCTATAGAGTAATTTATCTTTGCCTATGATATGCTCCTGTCCAACCACTTCATCAAGGCTTTCCGGTCTTAATCTCTTTGCAAGCGGAGAATCATCTTTCTGATAACTCTCTCTCATATAACTAAATAAATCCATCGTCATACCTTTATCTATATAACATCAAGCTTTTTTAGCTTCTCATTGAATTTCACAATATCAATCGGCTTACAAATATAATCATCATAATCATCACTCGCCTGATTACTGTCAAAACTTGATTCATCCAGTGCGCTTGTCATAATGACTTTTGACCTTAACATTCTTGATACCCCATGCTTTCTCTCTGCATTTCGAATCGATGCAAGAACTTTATACCCATCAATCTTCGGCATCATAATATCCAGACACACCAAATCAATATGTTCGCCTCTTTCAAGACATTTGACAAATTCATCTACCGCAGCGATTCCATCCGGCGTAATAACAACTTCTCCAAATTTACTTAAATATTTTGATAAAAATTTTGCATTTGCTACATCATCCTCAGCAATTAAAATTTTCATGACACATCTTCCTCCTAAAATTACAGCCTCAATATCTTTTCAAGACGATTTAATATTTCCTTGACCTCTGCCCTAAAACTCATCCTGGAATATTGTGTTCTTCTCTCTGTAAGACCTTCTGTAAATATTCCATTAAATATAAGGGTTAATTCTTTAGGCGAAAAGACAGCCCTGATTTCTTTATTTTCAATAGCACTCCCAAATAAAGAGCAGACAAAATCATTTCTTTTCAAGATACATTCAGAAATAATCTCCCTCGTCTCACTAAGATGCAGCAATTCTTCATAGTGAAGCATAATTGCACCCATGCCTAAATAATTATCATAATATGTTGCATATGTGTCTGCATAATACTTTATCTTATCAATATAAGATATATCCAAATGCTCAACTGTCCTTTGTATATTGATATCAAATGATGCGTATTGTGAAACAACTTCCACAAGCACCTCATCAATTCCTCCAAAATACTTATAAATTGATGTCTCAGAAATATTTTCTTTTCGTGCAAGATTTTTGGTTGTAAGGGCATGCAATCCCAAATCACCAATTAATTCAATAGCCGATGCAACTATCTTGTCTCTTCTGGAAATATAACTTTCTGACAAATCGCAATCCCTCCACCATACATATTCTTAGTCGTAAAAATACTACTTTAATTCTATGTCATGAATACTTTTTTGTCAATGAACAATATCCAGTGTTTTGTTACTGCAATCATAATAATACAGGTTATCTGAAAGTATATCAGATTTCGGAAGCACATGAATATTCGCATCCTTTATCAAATCCCTCAAATCCTCCGGATTGTCCACACCCTCTGCCGAAACAAAAAGCATCTCATGTATGCTGGATGGTAAAATATATATATTACCACCTGCCCGGTCTGCACACTTTTGAAGGGCCTCATCGTATAATATAGCCGCCGCTCCATTAATTCCCATATTATTTGTGATAATAAACAACTGCATTTTTGAATTTGTGATATCTCCAAATTCGTTCATATTATACTTTCTGCTCAGCATGTCAAACAACGTTTCAATATTCAACGGAAGCATCCGCATTGTATTTTTTCGTGCAAGCGCATACAAAGTATGTACATCTGTATTCCACCTTGTCATATCACTATTTGATATAGGCGCAGACGATATACACTCTCCATCCATATGGACAACCCATCGGAAAGTCACAGCAAGGTCTTTATATGGCAGATGCGGCATATTCTCCAGTTTTTTCTTGTTCATATTCCTGTTGATAAGACGGAATACAATATTTTCTTTTGCCAAATCAAAATCACAATATGCATTCACATCAATCTTCATTTCATACATATTGTCTTCAAAGGCTTCACAGACCATCTTCATGACCATATCAAGATTTTTTATATTTTTATATTGATTATAATAATTCTCCACATATATCGTAGGACTTACATCATAATCCCTGCGGCATACTGTTACCGCAGTAAGCCGGAGTCCATTATTTTTCATAATACCCTTTTTATATACACTCACCTTCTCGCCTTTTTTCTCAAAAAATGCTTCAAGATATCTGCATATATATTCTGAAAATTCTTCAAATTCCATTAAATCAATTTCTCCTTCACTATCATTAAACGAAACGTTTCGATAGCAGTATCATATCTTCTGCCCCCATATCAAGTCAATCCTTTCGCCCGCGCTAATTCAAGGAATTACGCGCTAATTTAAGGAATCCGCTCATATAAAAAAACAGTATATATCTGTTATAAAGCAATTTTAATTCAGCGCTGCTTCTTCATAACCGGATATATACTGTTTTATGATTACTTACTTTATATATGTTTTCAGGAACTTCACAACGGTATCCATTTCTTCATCTGTTCCTATCGATATACGCAGATAATTATTAATTCTCGGCATATCAAAATATCTTACATATATCTTAGCCTTCTTTGCCGCTTCAAATATTTCTTTTGCCGGAATACTGTTATGTGTCGCAAACACAAAATTTGCAGAAGACGGCAGACATGTAAAACCAAGTGGTTTTATTGCTTCAACAAATCTTTTACGGGTATTTACAATCTTATCAATATTGCTTCTGAAATATTCCTCGTCTTTTATACTCTCTATTCCAAGTAAAATGGATGGCCTGTTCATCGTATATGAATTGTACGAATACTTAACATCATTCAGCGCTTTAATCAGCTCTTCATTACCGATTGCATACCCTATCCGTAGGCCTGCCATCGAACGTGATTTTGAAAATGTACGCACGACAACAAGATTGTCATACTGAGCTATCAGCGGCAACGCCGTTTCCCCACCGAAATCAATATATGCCTCATCTACTATCACAACAGAAGCCGGATTATTTTTTATAATATCCTCTACCTGAGCAAGCGGTTCAAATATACCTGTCGGTGCATTTGGATTTGGAAAAACGATTCCGCCGTTTTCTTTGTAATAATCCTCTTTTACAAGCCTGAAATTTTCATCAAGAGCCGGTCTTTCATATGGGATTTTGAACAATTCAGCCCATACATCATAAAATGAATATGTAATATCAGGGAATAATATCGGCTTGTCAGAATTAAAAAATGTCAAAAATGACATCGCCAATACATCATCAGAGCCGACTCCTACAAATACCTGTGTCGGCTTTACCCCATGATACTCAGCAAGTGCATTTACCAACTTCGATGCGCCAAGCTCCGGATATAATCTTAACATATCCGGATTATCAACAAATTCCTTTACCCTTTTTGACGGGCCATAAGGATTTTCGTTTGTATTCAGTTTTATCACATCCGTATCCTTTGTCTGTTCTCCCGGAACATAAGGTTCTACACGACGTATATTCTCTCTCCATGTTGTCATTTTCTTTTTCCTCCATGCATGAAATGTTATATTGACAGTAACCCTATAGAACGCAAAAGCAATATCAACAGCATTATAGGCGCTACAAATTTAATCATTATGATATAAAGTGTCTTTCTTCCAAATTTATATCCGCCCTCTTTTACTTCATCAATAACCGTTTTGGGTTTTACAACCCAGCCGATTAATATACATGTAAGTAATGCCACAAACGGCATCAGGCAGTTGTTACTAATGTAATCCATGATATCCAGAATTTGTCCTGTTGTACCATTTGGTAGTTTCACTTCAAAATAAAGTTTATTGTAACCAAGACACACAACGATGCCAAATATCAGCGCATAGATGGTAACAATAACCACACTTTTCTTTCTGCCAAGCTGAAACCTGTCCATAATACTTGATACAATGGCTTCCATAACTGACACCGCCGAGGTTATAGCGGCAAATGCAACCATAAGGAAAAATACAATTCCAATGATTACACCGATACTGCCCATAGCATCAAATACTTTAGGAAGCGATACAAACATAAGTCCCGGTCCCTGCGTCATACCCTTTTTTCCCATAAATACGACAACAGCAGGTATAATCATCAGTCCTGCAAGAAGTGCGACAATCGTATCAAATATCTCTATATTATTGATAGATTTCATCAGATTAACTTCCTTCGGAACATATGAACCATATGCAATCATAATCCCCATAGCTACACTGATTGAAAAAAACAGTTGTCCAAGTGCATCTATGATGACAGTAACCCAGTCATGAAAATTCATTCCCGTAAAATCCGGAATCAGATAAACCTTCAGTCCGTCAATACCTGTCCGCGTAATTCCATCTTCACCGGTGTGACTAATCGTGATGGAATAAACTGATATTCCAATAATCAGAATTAACAATATCGGCATCAGAAATTTACTCATTTTCTCAATGCCCTTATCTACGCCAAAAAATACGACAATTCCTGTAAATAACAGAAATACAACCATGAATACAATAGGGCTGACTTCAGATGATATAAATCCTGTAAAATATCCATCATCTGCTGCAAGCGCTCCCTTATTTGTGATAAAAGTTACAAGGTACTTCAATACCCAGCCGCCGATTGAACAATAATATGGCAAAATAATAATCGGAACAAGCCATGCAAAAAAGCCGATTCCTTTCCATTTCGGATGTATCCTTCCATATGCTGTAAGCGGTCCCTGCTTCGTTTTTCTTCCTATCGCAATTTCCGTAGTCAGCATTGCAAATCCAAAGGTAAGCGCCAGAATAATATAGCATAAAATAAACACACCGCCATTATCCTTCGCCGCAAGATACGGAAATCTCCAAATATTACCAAGTCCGACTGCACTGCCTGCCGCCGCAAGCACAAAACCAATACCACCTGTAAATTTTCCCCTGTCTTTCTCGTTTCTCATAACCGGTTCCTCTTAATCCCTCTATTTCTTCATCAAACATGATACTCATTATATTAGTTTTTTATAGGAATGAAGTCAATGCAATTTTTTCTATTTTTCTAATCTGTTCACTTCCCTGACAAATGACAGATTGCTGCAAGTCCATATAATTGCTATACAAAACACCGGCATAATACCCGTTTTAAATACAATACCTGTCAAAAATGTTATAATCATCAGCCACATACACACCGTATTGACAACTTTACAGGACTTATAAGATGCTTTATACATAACATACTGCTCTGCTTCGTCACAGCTTCCTTCCCATTTTTTCCTGAAATTAAGAGCAAATATATTTCCCCTTTTCTCCGGATTCAACATTCTGATATTTTTTATGACACCGGACTGGATAATCGTTGTAAATACTAAATCACATACCAGACATATCAAATCAACAAAAATCACAAGCTTTCTCACAGTTTCAGAGACAGTACTGCTTTCTACAAGCAGCATGCTCATAAAAAAGATTCCAAATGATGCAATTGTAAAAAAGGCAGTACAATTTAAAAGATTTGAAAAGCTCTTTTCTACTTTTTCAATATATTCCTCATCTTCTCCATCCCAGACTCTTGCTTTTTTTATCTGTTTTATAAGAACAGGAATACAAACTGCTGCAAGTATTAAAATCATTATGACATACATAACAGGCAGTACATAGATGAGCGTTTTTGTCAAAAAGCTTTCTAACTGTCCACTCAAATCACTGATTTCAAATTTTCTGGCAGCCCTGCCAACAAAAAATCCAAGCAGACCTGCTGCAAGTAAAATAATCATAAATATTGGCATATATTTTTTATTTTCTTTGTGAATCTGTTTATCTTTTTCGTCTATATATTTTTTATCCATCATGTTTCCTCCACATATTCAAATATATCCTCTACTGTTACTCCACATACCTTTGCAATCTTTAAAGCCAGCGTAACGGATGGCGAATAATCTCCCCGTTCAATCTGGCTTATCGTCTGCCTCGATGTACCTACCAAAGCACCCATCTGCTGCTGATTTACATCAAGCACCGCTCTGTATTCCTTTAACCGATTTACTAATGGCACTTCTTCCCCTCCTTTTCTTCCAGCACACTACCGGAAGATGGATAAAACATAATGCCTAACGACACACCCAATACCAGTCCAAATCCTATATTATCAATTAATATACCATAAGCTATCCCCATTATCGCAAAAACAAAAGGAGGAAAAGAACTTTTCTTACCTTTTTCTTTTCTTATCTCATATATTTTGTCATCAAAAACAATGTGTTTTATACCATAAAGCAACCCCAGTTCTTTAAGCTCCAACAATATCAATTTTTCCATTTCTTCCTTCAAAAACGCATACGCTTCCGCAATCTCATGATATCGCAGCTCATATCTTCTTTTTTTCTCATTGCCGTCATTTTCAAGCGGAACATTATATATGATATAATATGCTATCATTTTCTTTTTCTTATAAAATGCATATACACGTCCCTTATTTTCACTGTCGGAAAACGCGCCAAGCATCTGTTCTTTCAAAATTTCTTTTGAACTTATCATATCTGCTATATCTGCAAAAGCTTCTTTTTCTATTCTGCGCTTTGAAAAATTCTTACAATCAATCCCCTTCATCGCTTCCATATACTTTTCCTCCACAACCTGCATCTATATCGTTTCCGGTTTTGAAATGACAACTTTCCTTGTCACGACAAATCATATCATTGACAACTTTCCTTGTCAACACTTTTTGACAATTATTCTTGTCATTTTTTAAACAATGAAAAATAGCGGTAAACTATCAATATCAGCTTACCGCTACAGCGTTTACTTCTTCTCCATAAATTCTACTGCATGTTTCCTCATCCACACCGGAAACATATTTCTCTGGCATTTTGCATTTTCACGCTGTCTGATTCCGATTGTATGAAAAAATACATCCCATAACACTCTGTATTCATCCGCATATTCTTCCGTTTTCTTAAGCACATTCATTTCACTGTCAGACAAATCCGTCAGATACATCTCACCATCAGCCGGATGCATAACCGCATATTTTCTATTCTCATCAATAATCATAAAATGCTCCGATGTCATTCTGTCAGCAAAATGTCCGGCAACCATATAAATCACATCGCACTTAGGCTCTATATGTGCGACATAAACCTTATTTTCTATCGCATTAAATCTTGTAAATTCCCGCCAATAATGAATTTCATTTCCAACTTTCCGCCGATGCTCCATCATACGGATGACAACAGGCTCTGTCAGCATCCTCGTAAGCGCAGGGCCCATACGGAAACCAACATTCAAAAATCTGTATATATCATCCAATGTATCATCAGCAGAAAGCGCTGCATAATACACATCCATATATGCCTCGTATGATATGCTTTTTATAATTGAACGCACCACCTTCTTCACTTTATCAGCATCAGGTTCTATATGGATATATTCATCCATAAACGACAACTGCACGACAGGCTCTCTTATCAGGCTTACATTCTCATGTCCATACACGAGTGCATATTCCCATGCATCATAGATACAGGTCATCATATCTTCAAATCGATTTTTACATGTAAATATTTTCATCATATCCCACTTTTCATAAAACATCCATACACAGCATAAATGCTGAATAATATACTCACGAAACGCCAAAATCATCAAATAACGACATCTGATGATACTGTTCTGTATGCGTAATCTGCCAGTTTTCTTTTGAATGAGCCCCTATAAGCTGACGCATAATATATTTCTCTTCTATCGGCGTCTTAAACATCATATGTCCGCCGCATGTAATAAAATAATGCGCTCTTTTTAATACGACGCCCATCTTCTTTAATCCTTCATAACTCAGGCTGCCATATCTTCTTGCCTGCATAATCCTTTTTGCAGACCTCGGCCCTATCCCGGGCACACGCAAAATCATATCGTACGATGCGGTCTGCACCTCTATTGGGAAAATATCAAGGTGACGGAGCGCCCAATCACACTTCGGATCAATCTGAACATTAAAATCCGGCTTCTCCTCTGACAGCAATTCATCTGCCTGAAAACCATAAAACCGAAGCAGCCAGTCCGCCTGATATAATCTGTGTTCACGAAGCAACGGCGGCGCTGTATCCAGTGACGGCAATGCGCTATCTTCATTAATCGGTATATACGCTGAATAAAATACTCTTTTCAAATCAAAAGATTGATAGAGTCTTTGCGTCGTCTGAAGAAGCGTATAGTCACTCTCTCCTGACGCACCTATAATCATCTGTGTACTCTGTCCTGCCGGAGCAAACGGTCTGATATGGTCTGAAGCACCATAGATTCCAAGTTCCCTGTCATTTGTCAAATCAAGCGCCTTCAAGCCTGAACGGGCATCGGTCTGTCCAATCATTCCTGTATTTTCCTTTTTTCCCTCTAATGATTTCATATTTTCATCATTAAATATACTTCCCCGAAGATACCTGTTTCCAAAACTTCGCTCCATATGCGCATTTTTTCCAAGCGCAATCCTGTTTTCCGCAATTGTATTACTTACCTTTGCCATCGGATTAATAATTGTCTGAAAGCTTTTATTCGGTGCAAGTTCCTTAAGGCTTTCTTCTGTGGGCAGCTCCAGATTGATACTGATTCTGTCTGCCAGACACCCTGCTTTTGCCAGCAATTCATCCGAAGCGCCGGGTATTGTCTTTACATGAATATATCCGTTAAAATGATATTGATTCCGTAAAAGAGCCAATGTCTCACACATTTTCTCCATTGTATATGTGGGATTTCTAAGAACGCCGGAACTTAAGAATAAACCTTCAATATAATTCCGTTTATAAAATTCCACTGTGAGTTCACATATTTCTTCCGGCGTGAACGCTGCCCTTTGTACATCATTTGATACACGATTAATACAATATTTGCAATCGTATACACAATGATTTGTCATCAATATCTTAAGTAATGATATACACCTTCCATCAGCAGCAAAACTATGACATATTCCACAGGCTCTGGCATTTCCTAACATTCCTTTCCCGCCTTTTCTATCTACTCCGCTGGATGTACATGCTACGTCGTATTTTGCTGCATCAGCCAATATATGCAGTTTTTCCTGTACTGATAATCCTTTTTGTAATTCGAACATGTGTTTATTATACAAACATTCGTTCTGTTTTTCAAGTAGTTTTTTTAATAATATAATAAAAAGCGGCAGGAATTTTTTTCCATGCCGCCATAAGCTTCTTTCTGTCCGTTTCGTTACAATTATTCATCTTCAATACTATCTATCCCATTATATTGCTGCTGTTTGGATTTATTGTAATCGTCTACCGTTTCTGAACTTTTCTGGTATTCTTTTATCAATACATCCCCATATCCTGCTTCAGTCGTAGCTTCATCATCGCCTTTACAGGCTGTCAGTAATAATAAAATAAGTATAATGGGTATCCATTTCATTTTTTTCAATCAAAAACACCCCCTTATCAGTCTATGCCAATGCCGCCGTAATAATTGCCATCGAATATACTTCTGCTGCCGTACATCCACGCGACAAATCATTAATCGGCGAATTAAGTCCTAACAAAATAGGACCGTATGCCTCAAAGTTACCCATTCTCTGGGCAATCTTATAACCAATATTACCTGCATTGATATCAGGGAAAATAAACGTATTTGCATGTCCGCCCACTTCCGACTCCGGACATTTCTTTTTTGCTACACGCGGTGATACGGCAGCATCAAACTGAATCTCCCCTTCAATAGGCACATCCGGACACCGTTCTTTCGTCTTTTGCGCAGCTTCACGCATCTTATCGACATCCTTTCCCGCACCTGAACCAAGCGTCGAGTAACTTAAAAATGCAACCTTCGGGTCAATTCCAAAACGACGCGCGCAATGAATTGTCTCCTCTGCTATCTCCGCCAATTCATCCACATTCGGCTTAATATTGATGGAACAATCACCCATTGCAAGAACTTCATTTTCACCCGTTGCGGAAGGTCTTACTAAAATAAAGCAGGAAGAAACAATCTTGTTCTGCGGCTTCGTCTTTATAAGCTGCAACGCAGGTCTTACGGTATCTGCTGTTGAATATGTAGCGCCGCCAAGCAATGCATCCGCATATCCCATTTTTACCAGCATTGTTCCAAAATAATTTGCCTGATATACATATTTTTTTGCTTCCTCTGGCGTCATCCCCTTATTCTTTCTGATTTCGCAAAACAGCTCAATCATCCTGTCCATCTCCGGGAAATTATTCGGGTCAATAATCTCTGAACCTCGTATATTAAAGCCGCTTTCCTCAGCAGCCTTATGAACCTCTTTTGGATTTCCAATCAAAATAGGGCTTAAGAAATTGCTTGCTAATAATCTGGATGATGCCTCCAAAATTCTTGGGTCAGTCCCCTCCGTAAGCACAATTTTCTTAGGACTTTTTTTCAGGATATCTATTAACTCTCCAAAACCATACATTATAGTTACCTCCATATATATTCAAATCTTCCAAATTCCCTACTATCTATTATATATTTTTGTTAGAATTTCTCAAGAAATTTCTATAAAATTTTCATATTTTATTAAAATATTTTTTATTTATAAAGCTTCATGCTAAAAGCGCGACTTCTTCACAAAAATTATTTAATATTTTTGAGCCGTATATGCCCTGCATCCGGTGCAAATCATCCTGCAAGATTTTGAATCCAGACATCTTTCTTTACAAGAATATAGGCAATAAACATCTTTATAATTTCTGCTCCCTGACATATCATATACATATACAGGACAGAAATATCCGTTTTGTATGCCAGCAGCAATCCCAGTGGAACAACAAAGCACCATGCATATACACTGTCAAACAGAAATGTAATAAGCGTTTTTCCTCCTGAACGAAGCGTAAAATAGGCGGCATTTGTATATGTACATACAGGCATCAGACATGCCATTATCATAATAAATCTTACAGCCAGATAGCGCACCTCATCTGTCGTATTATACAGATATGGGAAAAATGGCGCTGTTGCCGCCATTAATGCCGCAATTCCCGTACAAATAATAACTGCAAACACACGCATCTTTCTCGCCGAATCCTTTGCTTCTTTCAGCTTACCTGCCCCCAGAAGCTGTCCTACTAGAATGGCAATTGCATCGCCAAATGCAAGAAATACTATATTAAATACATTATTAATTGTATTACATATATTAATTCCTCCTACTGCCGCAAGTCCCCTTTTGGAATAGCAATGTGTAATCATCGTAACCGATGCCGCCCATAAACATTCATTTATAAGAAGCGGCATTCCTTTCAGCAAAACATTTTTCACAATGCCGGAAGGAATATGAAATTTTTCAAATATCCCAAACATAAATGGAAACTTTTCTTTATGTCTTATACTCCATGCCACAACTATAAAACATTCCACAATACGGGAAAGTACGGTTGCAATTGCTGCACCTGTCACCCCCATCGCAGGCGCGCCGAATTTGCCAAATATGAGTATATAATTAAACAAAACATTCACACATACAGCAACAATCCCCGCTTTCATCGGAAGCACTGTTTCTCCGGTTTCCCTGAGTGTACCAGTATAACACTGACTTAAAACAAACGGAATTAATCCGAGCAGCATAACTGCCATATAATCTTTTGAATATTCTAACGTTGCATCTATATTTCCGGTATTGCTTCCGGCATGTAAAAACATATTGATAAGCGGATTTTGAAAGAAATATAAAATTCCCATACCGGCAAGCAGTATAACTCCGCCAATAACAAATTTCATTCTTACCACATTTTTTATATTCTCATCATCATGACTTCCAAAAAACTGTGCTACAAATATTCCTGCCCCGGCAAGCCCACCAAATATACTGAGATTAAATACAAATATTAACTGGTTGACAATTGCCACACCAGACATCTGATCTGTTCCTACCCTTCCGACCATCAGATTATCTAACAAATTGACAAAGTTTGTAAAACCATTCTGCACCATAATCGGTATCGCCACAGCCATGACTTTTTTATAAAATGCCTTATCGCCAAAATACTTACTTTTCATGTTTCTTATCACATTCTCCTCTTTTATCCTTATCGTTGTCTGAAAAAATGGTTAGTAACGTACATCATAACATTTCTGTCCAATTTTTCAATCCCATTTTTTATTCCGAACCAAAGCGTTCATCTTTCTTTTTGGATATGTCTACACTGTTCTATTTATTAGCTTAAATAATTCCTCTATATAGATATTGATTTACATTTCTTATAGCATTAAGATTTCATGTAGAAAGTCGTGAACAAAAAATGCCGTTGACTTTACCCTTACGGCAAAGTGTATACTTCAAGAAAAAAGGTGGTGATTATCAATGTTATCTATTGGTGAATTTTCAAATATATGTAAGGTATCAACAAAGACGCTTCGCTATTACGCTGAAATAGGTTTACTTGAAGCAAGCAAAGTCAACCCCGAAAATGGCTATCGCTATTATGCTATTGAACAGCTTGAAAAAATGCTGTTTATCAATCGGTTAAAGGCGTATTCTTTTTCATTAGATGAAATTAAGACAATTTTACAGTCGGAAGAAATACAAGATGATAATTTATATCTTGCTTTTATTCACAAGAAAAAGGAAATAGAAAGACAGGTACATAGTTACAGGCGACTTCTAACACAATTAGAGAACGACATATCGGCTATTGAACAGGGAAAATCCATTATGTCATATATGGACGAAATAGATGTTCGGCTTGTAGATGTACCAAAAATGTATCTCTTGTCTATTAGAAAAATGGTGCAAACAGAAGATTATCCTACCGAATATATCAAGTGTTATGGGAAGTTATTCAAAAGAATTGCAGTCGATAAGCTGACAATGAGCGGCTCACCAATGATACTTTTCCATAGTGCAGAATATTCCCCCGCTGGCTTAGATACAGAGTTTGCAATCCCTGTACAAGAATATGCCACAGGCACAAGAGATTTTTGCCCTGGCTTATGCTTAAAAACTGTTGTACGAGGAGCATACTCTGAACTTTCTTCGGTTTATGCCAAACAAATTGAATGGGCAGAAAAAGAGGGGTATCAAAATACAAATGCTCTGTTTGAAGTCTATATGACAGACCCATCACAGATTGCAGATGTAAAAGATAATATAACCGAAGTCTATTATCCTGTTAAAAAGATAATGTCTAAGGATTAATCGAAAACTACAATTTGGCGGGAAAACATAGATTTACAATAGAAAATCAGATAAGGAGCAAAAATGATAAATTTATTAGAATTTCACAATTATGTTGCAGATAACCAATCAAACATCTGTCAAGTGACAGTTATTCAAAATGGCAAGACAATTATTAACGACATATGGAATGGCTACAAAGAAGATGATACAGTACATACAATGTCTGTTACGAAAAGCGTTGTATCTTTATTGGTTGGCATTGCTATTGAGCAAGGACTGATTGGCAGTGTAGACGATTATGTATTAGATTATTTTCCCGATTACAAAATTAAACGGGGAGAAAAGACTATTCAAAAAGTGACATTGAAAAATCTTTTGACAATGACCGCCCCCTATAAGTATAAATCGGAGCCCTGGTCAAAAATATGCGTACAGGAAGATTGGAGCATTGCCGCTTTGGATTTTTTGGGAGGCAGACGTGGTATAACGGGAGAATTTCAATACTCTACCTTGGGTATTCATATTCTCACAGGTATCATTGCAACGGCAAGCAAAATGACAACGGTGGATTTTGCAAATAAGTATCTATTTGAGCCATTGACGATTGCTCCACGAAAAATATATGTGGCACCCAACGCCGAAGAACACAAGGCTTTCACAGTAGGAAAGACACCTAAAGGAAAAATTTGGTTTTCAGACGATAAGGGCGTTGGGGCTGCCGGATATGGTCTTTGCCTGTCTGCTGATGAAATGTCAAAAATAGGATTACTCTGTTTGAAAAAAGGTGTTTTTAATAACAAACGCATTGTTTCTGAAAAATGGCTTGAAGAAAGCACCATAGTTAGATTGCATTGCGGCGAAAAATTTCGGGATATGAAGTATGGTTATTTGTGGTGGATTATTGATGAAAATGCAGGAAGTTATGCGGCTATCGGTAATAGCGGAAATGTTATTTATATCAATCCTCAAAAAGAATTAGTAGTAGCGGTTTCCGGCTATTTCAAACCAACAGTGTTTGACCGAATTGATTTTATCAAAGGACAGATAGAGGGAAAATTGAAATTTTGAAAAGTTAGTTTTCCCCTCGTCTTACTTTTGCAAATCGGGCATAGTCCCCATTCGTCCTTTATTTTGATATTAGTATCCATCACTTTTTTGTAAAACCTCTCTTTATCAAAACTGAAATAGTAATGAATATAATACTTGCAGCAAAGAGATAACTGTTAGGTTTATAGGTTCCGTTCATCATTGCGAATAAATTGAAGTTTCCAAGTTTGCTTTTCATTGAAATGTTTATCACATAATATAAAAGCGACACCATAAACGAAACAGGCAAATTACTTGTAATTGCTGATGCCAACAGTCCTATCGACCCTAAAAACATTGCATCTGCAATCGTTCCGAAAATAAGTGCAATCGTAATTTCACAACCGCACAGAAGCATAAATAATGAGAAAATCAGAACTAATACGATAATTCCAACAACTGAATATGCAACTCGTATTAAATAAATATAGGTGCTGTCAATATATTTCGATGCAATTATATCCTTGATTTCATCATCTTGCTCCGGCTGAAAAATCGGAACGAGCAGGATAATACCAATGATTGAAATGAACATTTCAAGCGGAACTGCTGCGGCTTTACTATCCAAATGTGTTATTCCGAACAAAACCGGAGTCAGCATTATTATAATGACAGATAATAAAAGTAAAGGCAAAAAGTTATGCCGCAGATTTACTTTTGCGATTTGCCAAACTTGCAATGTATGTTTTGATTTTTTCATATCCACTCAATTCTCCCCTCCTTTTTTGTTCATAAATAATTATCGTGGCAATAACAAGTAATAATGCCGCACCTGCCATAATCAACCTGTTTGCTGCAAGAGTATTAAATTCATCGAGAAATATCTGAGTATTTCCTAATGCGTTGTGACGAGGTGCTAATTCAAACAGCGTATGAACACCTCTCAGTTTGCTTACTCCTACATTTATGTCGATAAACCACCACAGTCCTTGTATTGCTATGGCAATCGGTGTTCCTGTAAGTTCTGTGAAAAACATACCGATTGCTGCTGAAATCATAACAGAAGGCATTAACCAACCAATCGTATATTTTAACGGTGCTAAATAATCAAGGCTCATTCCGCTGTATTGTCCCCACACGGAACTGTTGGAGATGTAGGCCAAAATAATCGTCGGAAGCATTACAGCTATAATTACGGAAAAATAGCGAGTTAAAATCAGTTTGAATGATGAGGTCTTTCTGGCATAAATCAGTTCATTCATTTTTGCCCGTCTATCCTTCAAACATACTGCAACAGCGATAAATACGGGGAATATGGACAGGATTATACCTACAAAGTCACAAAACAAACGGGCATACGCTCCTGTAAATTTATCCTTGCTTGCAATCAGATTATAGTTCTCAATGGCTTCTTCATAAGTTACCGCTACATAACTATAGTTAAGCAGATTATTTTCAGAGTAATTTGAGCCGCCACCAATTAAATCATCAGCCTGCTTCATACACGCTTTGAATTCTTCATAGGAAATATCGTCAGACAAAGTCACCTCAATGTCGCCTTTCGCTTCGGATACTTCATCGTCCTTGTCAAGCAAATCATCAACCGAAACTCCAGAAAGTGTAGATATGATGTCTGCCATTTTTTCTTGGTCAGTATCATTCAGCTTTACATTCTTGTAAAAACCGATAGGATAGGCAATATATTCATTTGCTGCAAATTCTTCACAAAGTGATGAGAAAGCAGCAGGCATAATCTGTTTGGGAACTTCCTTCTGTTGTATTCCGTAATCCGCTCCCTGCTTTGGAAATGCAATTGCTTCATCAGAAAAGTTCAATACATCTTGGCTGATTGTCATTACCAGCAAAGCAATTATGAATGCAACAAAGGTGAATGATAAAACCGTCTTTCTAATTTCTTTTCCAAAAAGCATTATGCCTCACCTCCAGAAAGGATTGGGGCAGTCCCGTTATTCCAAAGATACAGCATATAAGCATCTTCAATATTCGGCTCGCAGCTTTCTGCACCTGGAGAAGGAACCTCGGCTAAAAAGCGGATATAAGTTTTGTTTTCCTGTGAGTGCATTCCAATAATGTTGTATTCCTTTTTTAATTTCGGAAGGTCACGCTTATCAACCGTTTTTGAAAAAACCTTTCCTTTTGCTGTATCAAGCAAATCTGATACAGTTCCGCAATACAGAATACTTCCCTCATTCAAAATAGCCAGATTTTCGCAAGTAGCTTCAATATCTCCAACAATATGTGTGGAAAGAATAACAATTCTTTCCTCTGATACATCACAAAGCAGATTACGGAAGCGTATTCTTTCCTCTGGGTCAAGTCCAGCGGTAGGTTCGTCAACAATTAGAACTTTAGGGTCATTTAACAACGCTTGTGCGATACCAAGTCTGCGTTTCATACCGCCAGAGAGGGCTTTGACTTTTTTATTCTTGTGTTCAGTAAGATTAACCTTTTTAAGTAGCAAATCAATATGTTCTTTGCGTTCCTTAGTACCAATCCCCGAAAGAATGCCTAAATAATCCATAGCTTCAATTACGGTCATCGTAGGATACATTGAAAAATCCTGCGGCAAGTAACCGACAATCTTTCTAATTTCTTTTGCGTTTTCTATCGGAATTCCACATACGGATATACTTCCGCTTTGTTTTTTAAGCAGTGTGACAAGTGTTTTCATCAGTGTTGTTTTTCCTGCTCCGTTTCTTCCTAACAAGCCAAACATACCCTGTTCGATAGTCAGATTAACATTTGATAATGCCTGCTTTTTCTTTCCATAAAACTTATTTAGCTCTTTGATTTCAATACAATTTTCCATTGTCAGAACTCCTTTCAAAGATGTTTTTCATCTTGTAAGCTCTATCATAAAGGGTAATTTTCAACTTTTTATCTACAAAACAAAAACTTCCTGTCATCTCTGACAAGAAGTTTTATACTTTATTCCTTAAATGCTGCAACGACCTTTGCACCGTTATTATTTGATATTTTAAGATAACCGCCATGTTTTTCACAAAGGATTTTGCATATATTCAGCCCCATTCCAAAGTGTTCATTATTGGTTTCATTTTCTGCCTTGTAAAATGGTTTCATTGCATTTGACAAGTCCTTAGAGGTAAAGCCCACACCGTCATCTGCAACCGCTAATACAAATAAACTACCCTGTTTATCAATATGCACTTCAATTTTAGTATCGGCATACCGCAGAGCATTTGACAGCAGATTTTCATACACCTGCATTACAACTGAGATATCTATCGTAACATTTTGGGTATTCGGTATGTTTTGTCGAAACACAAACTCCTTTTTCGTGCAAACCGTCGTTCCCGTAATACGCATTTGCTTCTCAATATCCTTTATGGCAACTAATTCCTTTTTCATTTCAACATCTTCCAAACGCTGCAACTCATTCATTGTACTAACATACGCTTCAAGCCTTGTAATGTGCCTACCCATCATTTCGGCTGTAGAAATGATTTTTTCGTCAGACATTTGAGGAGCATACTTAACAAGCATTTCGTTTTGCCCTTTTAACACGGTTAAAGGCGTTCTTAAATCGTGGGCAAAAGCAGCATTTAGGCGCTTTCGTTCTTCAACTTGACGCCACATTTCTAAATTGTTATCCCGTAATGCAATTCGCATCTTTTCAAAAGACAAACAAAGGTCACCTAGTTCATTCTTCTCTGGCACTTCCACAGAAAAGTCCAACCGATTATTTGAAATATTTTCAGAAGCTTCCAATAAAACGCCTATTGGTTTTTCTATTTTACGATGATAAAATATGATTCCACATACAACAACGCATAATAATGACCATAGCGGGATAGCTATACACTGAACTAAATCAGCAATGCCAAGTAAGAGAATATAGCTTTCGGAGATTCCTTCAGCATTTTTTCTAATGGTTACAGTTCCTTCCTCTCCGATAAATAGAACATATTCACTTTGAGAGAACAGTTTATTGGCTGAGATTCCCAATAACAAACTTCCCATTAATATCAATATTATACATATCAAAAAATATTTTACAAAATCCCATTTTAATGATTTCTTTTTTCTTTTTACCGCATCCATTTGTAGCCTACTCCCCAAACGGTTTCAATATACTGTTTCATATTCGCTTTAGTAAATTTAGAGCGTATGCGTCTGATATGCTCTGCAACAACTGAACTATCTCCATCGCTGTCATAATCCCACACGAGTTCATATATTCTCTCTTTACTAAAAACTTGTCCTATATGTTGGGATAGAAGCTCTATAATATCAAATTCTTTCTTAGCAAAAGGTATTTGCTCACCATTATAATACACACTTCTTTCGGTATAATCTATTGCTAATTTATCATCAAAACGGACTTTTGCAGATTCTCTTTGACGGCGTTCACGCCTTAGATGTGCCGCTACCCTTGCACCAAGCTCATCTATAGAAAAGGGTTTTATAATATAATCATCTGCTCCGGCACCAAATCCTTTGATTTTATCTCCGTCCTCAATCCTTGCTGTTAAAAACAGTATAGGACAGGATACAAAATCTCGTATCCGCATACATACTTCCATTCCGTCAATATCCGGCATATTAATATCCAACAAAATAATGTCTGGCTGCTTTTCAGCTTTTTGAATTGCTTCCAAACCATTAACCGCTGTTATGGTATCATATCCATTAAATTCAAAATAATCTTTCAACATAGAAACGATATCGGCTTCATCATCGACAATTAAAATTTTATCTCTCATAAAACGCACCTCCATAGGGTAGCATACAGTATAATTATCAACTATTTATCTACTTTTTTATATCTTGCGTAGCCGTTGCACACGCCGTACCGATATTCCCCAAAGTTCTGCGGCTTCCTGTGCCGTCATATAATCAAACATTTCTAGCCTCCAAAATGTACTGTGTATATTATAGCCGTTTGAACGAACTATATCAACCATATAAACTATGGAATTTAATCAACGCTTCCCGAAAAGAAAAGCGACAGTTATCTGGGTTCATTCACATATTGTAATCCTACAAACCTGCATGTATACAAATATAATGCATTATTGCTTTTAAGCTTATCAAATGATATTATAGTATTATTATTTTTTACATATGAGGTGTACTATGGGGACTGATTCAATCGTACTTTATAAATTAATTGTTTTGTATATGCTGGACAGAGTAGATTTTACCCTTACCAATTCACAAATATCAGACTTTGTACTGACAAAGGGATATACGAATTACTTTACTTTACAAAAAACGATAAACGAGCTTATTGAAAGTAAATTTATCTATGTATCTACCATCAGAAGCTCCTCACATTATAAGATTACGGATAAAGGCGAAGAAGCGCTCAGCTTTTTTGAAAACAGAATCCCTCATGCCATTAAAAAGGATATACTGGATTACTTTGATAACCAGAAAATAAACTTAAAAAACGAATCCGAGATATATTCTGATTATTCACTTAATGCTGAAAATGAATATACCGTAACATGCATTATTAAAGACAGAAAAGAAACCCTTGTTGACCTTAAATTTAATGTACCTACAAAGGCAGCCGCCATCACCATCTGTGATAACTGGCGTGAAAAAAGTGCCGAAGTATATGATTACCTTATTAATCAGCTATGGATTACAAAAAGCATCAACTCCTAAGAGTCACTGCTTTTTTCTGTTATCTGATTGATAACATCCCAGATTTCATCTCTCCCCTGTTTCGTCTGCGCAGAAAATGGAATTACCTTTGTTCCCGGAACAAGTTCCAGCTTTTCCTTTATCAGTTTTATATTTTTTGAAACCTGACTTCTTTTTATTTTATCTAATTTAGTCGCTATAATGATTGGTTCATAACCATTATCCAGTATCCAGTTATACATGATGCAGTCATTTTCCGATGGAACATGGCGTATATCTATAAGGAGAAATACTTTTTTTAACTGAGATGAAGTATTCAGATAACGTTCTATCATTTTCCCCCATTTGGCTCGTATTTCCATCGACACCTGCGCATAACCATATCCCGGCAAATCTACAAAATATAAATTTTTATTGATATTATAAAAATTGATTGTCTGTGTTTTACCCGGCTGTGATGATGTTCTCGCAAGTGATTTTCGATTCAGTAATCCATTTATTAATGATGATTTCCCAACATTTGATTTACCTGCAAATGCAATCTCCGGTAATTCATTATCAGGTAATATACTTGTTATTCCACATACCGTTTCAAGTTCTGCACTTCGTATTATCATAATCTGCTCTCCTATTCTGTGCACATTTAAAAACCAAGTCCCTTAAAGAGGTGCTTTCTCAGCTCGTATTATACACTATATTTGTCGGAAAGCATATATGTTTTTACTTTTTCGCTCTGCTCCAGCCCCTCTTGGGGATTCATTTAATTGCAAGAACATTTTTTATTATTTCATATAACGCGAGCTGATTTGACGCAGCCTGTTTATTTACAAGTAAAAAGCATTTATACGGATAATTATCACCTGTATCTTCAAGTTCATCAATACCACCAAGTATTGTAGTAAGCGGCACTTTCAGTCCGCGTGATATCTTATAAAGTGTATCTACTGTCGGTTTCTTTTTACCTCTTTCCAACTGGCTGATATAAGATGGATGCAAATCACTATATTCAGCAAGTTCCTCCTGACTTATATTTTGCTTTGTGCGGTGAAAACGAATATTATTTCCAACTATTTCTGATAAATTCATCGTATCCTCCATAAATGGCAACTATACTGCTTTTCTCCCAAAAGCAGACTATAGATACTATTCCTTTTTCTATATTATCTATAGTACACATCCCATTTATTCGTTTCCACATGCTAAAGATACTATTTTTTCAAAAATAATCAAAATAGTATGCATCAGTAATATTTTTACATCTTTTTTGTGACCGCCGCAAAATTTGTCGAAACTGAATATAGCTTTTTAATGGGGAGTCCCACCGGTTCCTTGAATAAGTGTGACAACCGACTTGGCGATAATGCCACTTTCATTTTTTAATATCATACTTTTATTAATAAATACTATCCTTTATTTTTTATGAAAAATAGTATCTGTAGTATATGGTGCAAACCAAAATGTATCTGTACCATAAAATATATATTTTTGTAAATGATATCTATAGTCTGCTTTCTATATAGAAAGCAGCACTAATGCAGCTGATAATTGCAAAGCTCATCAAAATACAAATTTCGTTAGATACTATTACGAATTTGAACTCGTGAGATGAATATTCCACTGTTAATATTATCTAATAAGATTATAATAACAGCTTATCCTGCAATTGTCTAATACAACTATAAATTATGGAGGATACCATGAATTTATCTGAAATAGTCGGAAATAACATCCGTTTTCACCGCACCAAACAAAATATCAGCCAGGAGCAATTAGCTGAGTATAGTAATTTACATCCATCCTATATTGGACAACTGGAACGCGGTAAAAAGAAGCCGACAATTGATACACTCTATAAGATATCACTCGGGCTGAAAGTACCGCTTACGACGATATTGGGCGGTATTGATGAGTTGGATGATACCAATGAAAGTTACCCCTATAAGTGTTTTTTGCTTGTAAACGAACAAACAGCGCAAAACCAAATAGCTTTATATGAAATACTCCGGAATGCACTCTCAATAAAATAAATGTTAAAAACTACTGTCAGGTCTATCACCAGAAAAGCACCTTACTATTACCCCCAATCAAAATGTCCGCTTTTCTGTACCGATAAACCAGACAGTAGTTTCTTTTTCTTTCATAAACTGAAGTTTCCAGATACATTCAAACGCTTCATCCAAAGAATCCTATCTTTCCGGTATCGCCGCCTGTTTCCATTGAGAACAGATGCAGCTAGCCAGCAACGGACAAATTTTTGCCAATTTAATGTTTATTTTATCAAAAGAGCGTTGTCTGTAAATATTTGGCAAATTCCGCCTACTATTTCTCGCCAGGTTTCTTACCACACTTGGTACATCTTAGTACCAATGTACCCGGATTATCAACTACATCTCTCATTTCGTATACTGCATCGTGATGGATGGTGTCTACTTGCACCTTATCAAGCCAGTATCCCCAAATTATAGGAAGACCATCTAACCCAACATCATTAGCGTGTACTGCTTCATCGTGGGCTTTGATAATCTCAATAAGTAAGGAACCATCTATATCACTTACTTTATTGGCATAACCATTATCTACGCCCCACTGCTCCATATCGCAATTACAACCTTTACAAAATGTGTGTGTCTCGTACACTGGCTCATCCCAAGCTTCTTCTATACACACCTTTTCTTTCTTTGTAGTTACCCCCTCTTTAATCCATTGGTAGTCATGATTGCATGTATTAGATGGCTGATTATTAACTGGCTTGCCGCTAGCCAGATTTACCTCTAATCTAAATACTGCCTGTATACCTTTCTTGCTTCCTTTAGCCTTAGCAACGATACTAAGGCTACCATTCTTCTTAGGGGTAACTACACCTTTTTGATTAACAGTAGCAATCTTTTTGTCACTACTACTCCATATAATATCTTTATTAGTATCTAAAATCATATTCCCACTCAATGCTCTAACCTTCAGCTGTGTCTTCTTCGTAATCTTAATTGTCTGTACTGATACATTTCTAAACTTTTGCTGAGCTACCAGCGCTGTACCGGACTGGTCGTGAATAGCATTATTATATTTTCTGTAACTGCCTGTCATTCTTACCTTATAGTATCGGTTACCTCGTATTGTTGTAGCCTTGAACTTAATTGTTTCTCCTGTGCTTTTGAATTTAACCGTTATGGTTGCAGTTCTATCTCTAGGCCCTCCCCATCTGTTTTTTGTTTTAGTAGTATCCTTAAAGAAAAGCTTTCCATTCTTATTCACACCTACTGCATCCGGATTACTGCTCTTAAATACAAGCTGACTTGCATTCAGCTTCTTCCCTCTGCATCTAAATTTTAACTGGAATGTCGTATTTCTATATCCTCTTATATTCTGTGGATTACCGTCTTTATCCCCTTTCACATTAACAATCTCAATACCATGCTGTTTAACAGTACTGTAATCCCTGTCCTGAATAGCAGACTGCTTGTAGTCATCAGCTTTAGCCACCCCCGCTGTTATCCTACTTCCTGTTATCAGCATGGCTGCTGTAACTACTGCTATTACCACCTTTTTTAAACTTTTTCTAATCATACCGATTCCTCCCCGCGCAGTGTTTTTCACACTCCTTATTCCAATCATTCGTTATATATTAATAACTATCGAACAACCATTTACAGATTTTTCATTTTTGAAATTTATTATATCTGCAAATATTATACTATACAACACTATCATTGTGTAGCATCTTGTGCTACAAGGTTCATCCCGGTAATGACAACGGAAATAACGCCATAAGAAAACAAACAGTACTATCAATACGTCAATGCCGGTGAAGTCAGCAGGTGGTATCCTTGCATCATGTTCCCCCACTACTCCTTTAAGGCTTCCTCAGCAGCATATTCAGTCTGACAATGCCATATTATTTTATCGTATTCTGCATACCAAAAACGGGGCAGCTTTTACACCACCCCATCTGTAAGTCTTATCAGACTCTTATTTATTTATTCTTCTCCTAACCGTAAGAACCAACGCCAAAGCTACCAGTGCAAGTGTACCAAGAACACCTGCGCATAGCACCTTACTACAATCTCCAGTCTTTGGTACATTCGGTTTGTCAGGCTTACCCGGAATGTAAACGGTCTGGTCTTCATCTTCTAAATCCTCATGTAAACCTATCACTTCACCATTAGACTCTAATGCTACCCTTTCAAATACTACCAGTGTAGCATCCTCAAGTCCTGTAGTGTCTAATGTAAATACAACATCCACACTTCCAGTCTTTTTATCAGGTGTAAATCGAACTTCTGCAGTAACTTCTCTGCCATTTACAGTTACAGTTTTTCCGGTTGCCTTATTCATAACAATACCGTATGCCACATATCCCTCACCCACTGTAAGGTTCTCATATTTTATGGTATCCACTATGGTAACCTTCTTATTGAATGCCAGCTCTTTACTGTCATCTTCAGCCCTTGCCGCTGTTCCAATCTTAGGAAAATAGATGGTTTGGTCATCATCTGTTAAATCTTTATGGTATGCCACTTCTACGCCGTCATGTTTCAGTGTTTCAAAAGCAACGGTTGTTTCCCCCGCTAAAAGTGAGGCATCAAACTCAAATACAACCTCAACACTTCCATTTTTCTTATCAGCAGTAAATGTAACAGAACCGGTTACTTCCCTACCTTGTGCATCAACTAAAGGTTCAGCAGTCTTCCTATTCACAAGAGTGCCTTCAACAGTGTACTCCTTACCAATAATTAAATTCGCATAATGGACAGTATCAACTATTGTCACACTGTTATCAGCACAGGACACATGCGCTTTTGTCTCCTTATCCATTGCAGTTGTTCCAATCGTTATTAAATGAACTGTCTGCTTCGGCTCACCAATAGTCTTTTCTTCCATAACGGTTACACCATCTAAAGTAATTGTCTCAAATACTGTGAAACTCTTTCCTGCGTATGGCGTGCTGTCAAACTTATCAAACTTAACAGTCATCTCTCCGTTAGCTACAGTCGGCGTGTAATTTTCTTCTCTACTTGCTATCACAGTATTTTTTGAACCATCGTTGTAAACTACTTCGCTCTTAATACTGTATTTTGTACCCGGTGTAAGCCCCTTATACATAATCTTATCAAGAACTTCCGTTTCCTTTGATGCCTGTCCCTGATTAATGCCTGTTGATGAAAGCCATGCTTTTGTCTTAAGCTCAGCTACGGTAACTGTCTGCTCTGCATCTGTTTTATCAGCGTGACATACTAAATTACCTTCCCTGTCAGTAAGTACGCCTGTTGTATCAATAGCGCTTCCGTTAGTGTGAACAGCCCCTTTGCTTTCACCCTTATAAACATACTCGTAAACTACTAGACTTCCTGTTGCATCTGTTGCATCAAAACTAAATACAAGCTTTTCTGTACCGGATGCACTGTATTTATCAGCTCTGTTTGTTGCAGTATTTGTTGTAAATACCTTCTCAGCAGTAACTGTGCCATTCTTGTATGGTGTACCATCTGCATTCATAACAATACCTTTAATTGTGTATGTTGCTCCGGCTTCAAAGTATTCGTATTTTACTTCATCTGTAATACTTACAGATTTTTTCTTATTTATCGTCTTAAGTCCTGTTTCTGTATTGTATGCCTTTGTCGTAATTCTTGGTTCAGGTACATTGACTAAATTCTCTCCAACATCAAAGACCTTTCCACCCTCTGAAACTACAACTTCAACTGCATCAATAAGCTGTCTGCCTTTATTGGCATCACAAGGAAGCTCCTCTATCACATAAGTATCAAACGCAAAAGCTCCTTTACCATCACTTACCTTATCATAATTCCATACAGTATTATCATTACTTCCGAAGAACCAAACACCATTGGCAGCATCCTTTGCATTACCATCATTCTGATTGGTGTTATTTGTATTCTGAAGCTTTGATGAGTCAAATATACCGTTGCTGTCTGTTACAACTAAATGCTTTTCTCCTGTGGTCTTTGAAGTAATACTGAATACTACGCCTGCCATAGGCTTGCCCTTTTCATCAACTTTCTTGAACTTAATATCAGCACGTTTTACCGGCTCGTATACTGTAATGGCATCTTTCTGCAGAGTATTGAACACTCGCACACCTGCTGTATTTTTACTACCGGCGTACAGTCCTAATTCCCCTTTATCATTTAGTTTATTCTGAAGAATTACCATACTTGGATTAACCTCTGTACCTGCATCATCTGTTATCCTACCACCATCTTTAGCCGTATTATAACCATCCGGTGCCTTCGTCTCCTCAATGGTAATAGTACCAATTGTAAGATTTACTTGGCCCCTAACATCATACTCAGTACTACCTGTATGGCTTACTACAAAATCTTTATAAAGTCTAGTCCCCACTAAACTATTAGAATCTATCTTTGTCTCAACCACCCATGTATCAGTAGGCATAAGTCCTTCTACATTATCCACCAACACACCTGCATAAAACTTAATTGTAAACTGTGCGCCTTCCAAACTTGCAGCACCTGCCGGATTCTTATTACCATCCGCATCTGACTTATACATGGTTATATTAATAGGGTCATTTAAAGCATCCTCAAACGAAATACAAGCGGCTTTGTTCTGACTGTAACTAATGCTGTACTGCTCTGTCCTACTCTGATTAGCCTGCTTGGTAAAATCAACATAAAACGGTGCTGCCTTTACAAGCCCCTCCGGTACTTTTGTTTCATCTATCCGGTATACACCATATTCCAAGTTACCTAATGTGCTTGTACCGTTGCCATTTGCCATATTCCCATCAACAACCTTAACATCGTCAGCCTTACCAATTCCGTTTTTATCCATTGTAAACACAGCAACCGGCTTAGTTGTACTTTTATCACTCGTATTTGCCACCTTGTAAACTGTATACTGCGCACCCTCAAGGCTTAAGTTACAGTTTTTAAATTTTTCATTTAACTTTTTCGTGAGGGACATAGAATATTTTACTCTAGCGTCTTTACCAGTAAAAGTAAAATCTAAAGTAGTATCAGCACCGCTAAAGGTTTTCACTATAGGTGTCGTATTCAGCGCGTATTCCTCAGGACTTTCAATTTCTTCCGCCCAGTATGTCCCAACAGGTACGCGCAAAGTAGTACTATTCACTTTCTTGTATAGACCATTGCTATCAGCTAAATTCTGTATCACTCCATAACCATCATTGTCAGTTTTAAACTGACAAATATAATTATTTCTGTTTCCTGCAGAGCCCCGGTATAATCCATATACAGCATCCTTTACAGCATGGTTATCAGAAGCATCAACCTTTTTCAGCCTGATATCCCTATACCCTTTGTCGGTTGCTTCAAGGTATGCTGCTGCTTTATTACTGCTGGTATTTTTATCCGTATTATCTTTTGTTACTGTGACACTGTATATCTTGTCATTATGCAAGAGACCGGATGCAGCTTCCAGCTTACCGCCCATTGTTATTTTATTTTCCGAAATCATTCTCAGATTTTCAAGCTCTGTAGCTGTATATGTGCCTGTTTTATCCACCTCAACAAACTGCGTATGCGGCTCACCGTTTGCCGCTTTCCACATATCCAGTTCTCCTCTACTTTTAAAAATAATAGGATTATCATTCCTATCAGCATAACAGTAACCATTAAACGAACAGTAGAATCTTCCTGCCTGACTTCCGGCACTGTCACAGACCTGATAGGTAATCCCTGCTGCATTATAAGGCGTTGTAATACCCGCACCTGCCTTTGCAGCGCTTACACCGTCTGCAGATTTTTTTGTCATCCACAAATAATAATGGGTGTCTTCAACCGTATTCTTAATTGTAAAGCTTACCGTATCCTGATTGGTCTTCCCACATAGCAAATCCTGCATACCGCCGCCTGTACCCATACAATATACATCACACCCTAACAAACCGTCTAAATTGGGCAGCTTGTATGTCTTTTTATCATCCGCCGCTACAGAAAATTTAATTGTAGAATTACATGGAACTTTTACACTACCTGATTGATACCATGTATTACCAACCTTTAACCAAAGACCTGACGGAAGCCTCACTGTGATATAGTTATCAGCACTTCCCTTCAATACGATTTCATCCGTCACACGTCTTCCAGCAGCAGCGCCAACGCCATCCGCATCTGCTGTCACTGTCTTATTGCTGTAGTTTTTCCCCTTATAGGTGAAACGAATTTCAGATTCTGCAACCGATACAAACTTTTTATCCAGAACATTCTGATTTACCCAATCATCTGCTAATGCCTGATATTCTGTACCAAGTGTGTTCGTATCATGGTGCCTGACGTTATGAATTGCCCTCATAAGACCTAAATAATTTCTATCAGACAAATCAAGGGTTTCACCATATGCAATAATCCCACGAACCTCATTAAGCCAGGCTGCATTCGGATTTACAGAGTATGCATAGGAATGGTCACCATAAGCAGGCGCTTCCAGTTCTGCATCCCCGCAGTATGCATAAACTCCTAACTCCTTTACATAAAATTCAGGACTGTATGTATCGCCATAACTTACTCTGCCACGCACATTTACAGAGAACGTATCCGCAGCCCTGGCAATATCCATCAGGCTTTTCATAATCCCATCTTTCAGGTTCAATACCTTACTGTATACTGCATTACCAACCACATCGCCTGCGGTAGCGATACGCTCCACATCACCTGGTGCGGCAGCCGGCCCTGTCTCGCCATCGTCTGTAAGCGCATCTTCCGTAATCTCATTGGATTCCTCCGCACGATTATCCTCATGGTGATTTTTGACATCAGCAGATGACTTTATCTTTTTCCCATTAAACAAAGTTTCATCCAACCCTATACGCTTATTATCACCCGCCGACACGCTAAATGCGGCAATTTTATCAGTATATTCATATCCTGTAAAGTGAAAGTCCGTATCCGATTGATATAGCTTTTCACTAAGCTTGTAGTAATAAACCCCCTCTGCCAAAGTAAAGTCCATGCATTTTGCATCAACACTACCACTATAATATACGAGCGGTCTTTCTTCATCACCATAAAAATTACCATCATACGAAAGTACCCCCTCTGCTATCTTATTGCCGGTACAATCACTCTTACCATATATTTCTACTACTATACCGGCAGGATTAAAATCCGAAACCTGCATTTCCTTGAATAGCTGCACAATTCCTGTTTGACGATTATCTTCGCCATTGTTTTTCGCTTCCCAACAGTTCTTGCAATCCGCTGCATCATTCGGCGTTGCAAATAAATCCTCTGAATTTATGGATACATCTTCATACGCCATATCGTTGTATGACATTCCCATGTCACTAGCAGCGAAAACAACATGATTACTGATTGAGCTTATGAGCATCACACACATGAGCAGTGATATGATTCTGTTCAATATTTTATTTTTACGCACATTTACACCTCTCTTAAAAATTATTGTTATAATTTTTTCTTCGTCTCTGTTTCCATAAAGGAACATAATCGCCCTTGACAAATGCTTCAATGTTTTCATTCAGGTAATTTTTTTCTTTCCTGAACTCCTCTACAGACATTCCCACTCTGTAAAAAGGTTCTTCATCATAGAAAAAATCTCCATACATATCCCTTTTGTCCATACTTTACCTCCATTTTGTAATCAGCTTAAAAATGCGCATAAAAAAAGCTTACGCATATAATAAAATTGCGTAAGCCATAAGTCAACAGATTCGCTAAAACTCGCTGAATTCGCGAATATTCGCTATATTTTTGAGATTTTTTAACTTTTTGGATAATTTAATCTATCTTCGGATATATTATATAGCACCTCTCTTAAAAATTTTTCTGCCAGATAATTCGCCATATTCAGGTTCATATCCTGATAGTTTCCACATTCCCTCGGATTTGCTCCCGGAATCGGGTCATGATAATGTCTTATATATTCATACATCGATATCATCAGTTCAACGATATCTTTTGATTCATAATCTCCTGCCAATATCAGATAAAATCCGGTTCTGCATCCCATCGGACCAAAATATATTACCCTGTCCTTATATTCCTCGTGATTTCTAAGATATGTAGCACCAAGATGTTCAATTGTATGAATTTCTGCCGTATTCATAACAGGTTCAAAATTCGGTTTTGTCATGCGTATATCAAATGTTGTAATAACTGCTTCACCCGCTTTATCTTTTCTTGAAACATAAATTCCCGGATTCAGCAGTAAATGATTAATTTTAAAACTCTCTATTTTTTCCACTGTATTACTCCTCGTAAATCTTTATAAACGCCGTCATTAGTTTTATACTATTATCAATTGCCCTGGCTGCAAATGTAGGATAATCCATTTCAGCACTGTCATCAGCCTTATCTGAAATAGCGCGTATAACGAGATATGGCACATGATTTAACATTGCAACATGACCAATCGCGGCACCCTCCATCTCTGCACAACGTCCTTTAAAAGTTGATACCAGCCATTCTTTTTTTTCTCTGCTTGATATAAACTGGTCGCCGCTTACAACTCTTCCCTGGAAAATATGTACCGGAAGTTCTGCTCTTGCTGCTGCCTCTTTTGCATAATGCAACAGTCTTTCGTCTGTTTCAAATACACTTTTTTTCATATCTGGTATGATTCCCGGTTCATAACCAAGCGCTTCCACATCCATATCATGTTCTATTGTATCTGTCGCAAATACAATATCCCCTATATCAATTGCGATATCGAGCGAACCGGCTATTCCGGTATTTATAATTCCGGAGATGGAAAAATAATCTATCATAGCCTGTGTACAGATAGCTGCGTTTACTTTGCCGACACCACATTTCACTACTACCACATTTTTTCCACAGATACGTCCCTGATAAAAATCCATTCCGGCTTTATGAAAAATCTGTAATTCCTCTATCATCTCTTTCAGTTTTACAACTTCTTCGTCCATTGCCCCTATAATACCAAGCATTATCTTTCTCCTAACTGTTTTCTGATTACATATTCTGATGTTTGCGGAAGCCATCAATAAACTGCTGCTTATTTTTCTCCACGATTTTTACGCATTTATGCTTATTCATACCAGACATATTGGTATCTGTACAGATAAACTCGTTGTCAATCATGTTAAATACAATCATCTGATCCTCATTCTTCAGATTTATACCGATAAGCTGTACCAAATCTCCCTTTATGACATATGTAAACGCTATATTGTTTATTATTATAACATCATCATCATTAATATATTCCATTTCTCATCTCTCCTTTAACATCGTTATATATATAACAAATTACAATATTCTTTTACCATTTATAAGGTGTAATTTGGTATACGTAATAGTTAAGCCAATTCGCATATAATGTATTTGCATGACACCGCCATGACTTAATCGGTTTTTTGCTCGGATCATCATCCGGATAATAATTCACCGGAATATCAGGATTTATTCCCCGGCTTATATCACGGTTATATTCCTGATCAAGAGACATTATATCATATTCAGGATGTCCTGTTACAAATATATTCTTTCCGCCATCTCCTATAATCAGATAAGGACCTGCTTCATCTGATTCTGCCACAATCTCAAGATGCTCATTTGCTAAGATATCTTCTTTAGAAACATCCGTATATCTTGAATGTGGTGCATTAAACGAATCATCAAATCCCCTTACAAGCGGCGTCTTTTTATGAAAAGTATGATGCTCATATATCCCCGAAAGCTTCTTAGGAAGGTCATACTTTCTTACACCATATCGATAGTAAAGTCCGGCCTGCGCCCCCCAGCATATATGTATGGTAGACGTAACATTTTTCTCTGACCAATCCATAATCTCACGAAGTTCATCCCAATATTCTACTTCTTCAAATTCTAATTTTTCAACAGGCGCGCCTGTTATGATAAAGCCGTCCCATTTCCTGTTTTTTACATTCTCAAAGCTTTCATAAAATCTGTCCAGATGACCTTTTGGTACATTCTTTGACTCATAAGACATAGTCCTAATCAAAGTAATATTCACCTGAAGCGGCGTATTCGACAGGCTTCGCATCAATTGAAGTTCCGTATCCTCCTTCAGAGGCATGAGATTTAATATCAATATATCAAGCGGACGGATATTCTGGCTGTGCGCCCTTCCCATTCCCATAACAAATATATTCTCATCCTCAAGTATCTTCTTTACAGGTAAATCATCATCTATTCTGATTGGCATCTATATCAAGTCCTTTCCAATAAATGTATCCGCATACCTATTTATTACACATCCGTAAAAAATCTTCTTCTGAAATAATAGGTACATTAAGGCTCTTCGCCTTTTTATTCTTTGACGAATTAGAAGCGGTATCATTGTTGATAAGATAACTGGTTTTAGCAGATACAGAACCTGATACTTTCCCGCCTCTTGCTTCTATAAATAACTTTAATTCATCTCTATTTGCAAAATGGCTGACACTTCCTGTTATCACAAATACCATTTTATCAAATATCTGCTCGCCCAAATCCGTTTCGTCCTCAAACGTAAGCTCATTGCTTAGTTTTTCTATAATATCACAATTATTCTGATTTTCAAAGTATCTTCCTATTTCTTCTGCAATAATCGTGCCGATTCCTTCGATTGCGATATAGTCATCTGCAGATGCATTCATGATACGCTGCAAATCATTTTTAAAATTTCTTGCGATAAGTTTCGCTGTTGCATCTCCGACATTCGGAATTCCTAAGGCATTTATAAACCGCCACATCGTTGTCTTTCTGGAAGCATCTATCGCAGCAATAAGCTTTGCGTATGATTTATCGCCAAATCCCTCCAGTGAAATAATCTGCTCCTCATATCGTTCAAGCTTATATAAATCATCTAACGTATCAAGAAACCCCTCATCAATAAACCGCTCTAGCGTTGCTTCTGATAATCCATCTATATTCATGGCATTTCTGGATACATAATGCGTAAACGACTTTATTTTTTTTGCAGGACAATACTCATTCGTACAATAAAGCGTTTCAACTCCCGAATTCGATTCTCCATCTTCTCTTACAATCCTGGTCTCACCGCCACATGCCGGACAGGCGGATGGTATTTGAATACTGCCGCTCATCGTATAATTCCTTGCAATCTGCGGAATAATCATATTTGCTTTGTAAACAGCAATCTCATCACCTTCGCCAAGAGCAAGTGCTTTCAGGATACTTACATTATGAATACTTGCCCTGCTTACTGTCGTTCCCTCCAGTTCCACCGGCTCGAATACCGCTACCGGATTAATCAGTCCTGTTCTTGATGGACTCCATTCGATATATTTTAAATGCGTAACAGCTTCTTCATCCGCCCATTTAAAGGCAATGGAATCTCGTGGGAACTTCGCGGTTCTTCCAAGACTTCTTCCATACGCGATATCATCAAATACAAGCACTAGTCCGTCCGAGGGAAAATCATTTTCAGAAATATTCTCTGAAAACCTTGTTACATATTCTGGAAGTGATTCTGCATCAATCAGATAATGCTCAACCACTTCAAATCCCTGACTTTCAAGCCAGTCAAGCTCATATGCAAATGAATTTTTAAAATCAACATCTTCGCCATCCACAAGATTAAATGCGAAAAAGTGTACATTTCGCTCTTCTGTAATTTTATTATTAAGCTGCCTTACAGAGCCGCTGCACAAATTTCTCGGATTTTTGTACTTCGCTTCTGCTCCGACTATTTTATCATTAATGATATTAAAGTCCGTATACTTTATAACAGCTTCGCCGCGTATGGTTAGTTTCCCTTTGTAAGGTATCTTACGGGGAACATTTGCAAATACCCTCGCATTATTTGTTATCAGCTCCCCTATCTCTCCATTACCGCGGGTAACAGCCTTTATCATCATACCATCCTCATAAGTAAGCACTACTGTAAGGCCATCCATCTTCCATGACAGGACACCCTTCTGACTGCCAAGCCACGAAACAAGTGCATTTACATCTTTTGTTTTATCAAGCGAAAGCATTGGATGCTCATGTGTTTCTTTCGGAAGCTCACTGACTACCTCATATCCAACCTGAACGGTAGGACTGTTCGACATGACAATGCCTGTTTCGTTCTCGAGCGATACCAGTTCATCATACAGCGCATCATACTCAAGATTACTCATAATCTCTGTGTCTTCCATATAATATTTCTTGGAAGCATCATTCAGTTTTTCAACCAACTCTTTTATTCTGCTTATATTATCCAAGTCTATACCTCTTATATCTTATGAGCAACCAGCGCTCTTAGTTCATCTGTTTCAAAACTGCTAAGTTCCCTTAGTTCTCCCGGCCGCATATTGCCAAGTTTTATATTACATACTCTTATTCGTTTTAAATTGACTACCTTATATCCCAAATAATCACACATACGCCTGATTTGCCTGTTCAGTCCCTGTGTTAAGATAATCGTAAATGAGTAATTATCTATTTTCCGGACTTTACATTTTTTTGTCACCGTATCAAGAACAGGTACGCCATTTGACATATGATTCAAAAATTCTTCCGTCACCGGTTTATTGACTCTGACCCGATACTCCTTTTCATGATTATTTACCGACTTCTGAATGGCATTTGATAAATCCCCATCATTTGTTAATAATAATAATCCCTGAGAGTCTTTATCCAGTCGGCCAACATATTGTAATCGTATCGGATAATTTATATGTTTAAATATACTGTCCGAATCAGCTTGTGCTGCTGTACAGGTTAATCCTATAGGCTTATTATACGCAAGTATTATGGTTTTATCATTTTTTTGAACAGTTTCCCCCTTGAAAGTAACTGCATCTGTATTTGTAACCTTCTGCCCCATAACAGCCACATTCCCATTTACCTTAACAAGCCCTTTTTCTATATAATCATCTGCTGCACGTCTTGAACATACACCAGCTTCGCTTAAATATTTATTCAGTCTAATTCCATCTGACATTTTAAATCTCCTACAATATATTTCATTATGGTTTTATATATAAGAGCAATATTAAAGAATATAATAACATTTTCAGATACAAATTTCAATAATAGTTACATTTACCAGACTACTTTTTGTGCATTTTTGTATTTTTTCCTGTTTTTCCATTCAGAACTTTATTATTTTAGGGGTTGCCTTTTTTCATATATGTGATATAATGCTAATAACGCAAAGGTGTGTTTCTTTTGAAGCACACCTTTTTTATTGTTTAAGGAATTTTTTAGAATTTCCTGTATATAGTATATAAATTTTATGGTTAGGATGTGATTGGAATGGATAATATCGACAAGAAGATTATTAATCTTTTGCAGGGAAATGCCAGAACCCCTTTAAAATATCTGGCGAGCAAAGTATTCCTATCATCGCCGGCAGTATCAGCGAGAATAGACAGACTTGAAAAATCCGGAATTATCAACGGTTACCATGCCGGAATAAATCCAGAATCACTCGGCTATCATATAACCGCATTTATACATATGGCTCTTGACCCAAAACTAAAGCCAACGTTCTATCCTTTTATAGAAGCCTGTCCGAATGTGCTTGAATGTAATTGCGTAACCGGCGCATACTCCATGCTGATGAAAGTCTGCTTCCCAAATACGATGGAGCTTGATACCTTCATCGGACAATTACAAAAATTCGGAAATACAGAAACGCAAATCGTATTTTCAACACCTGTACAGACGCGTGGCATCTATATAGATGCTTCTGATGTTTCGACAGAACAGGATGCCATATAAACAGATGAACAGATAAAAAAGAGAGATTTCCATCTCTCTTTTTTATCTACTTATTTATCAGATTGCAAAAATCTGCAAACTCTGCATCCGTATTTACCAGATACTCATTATTCTCTTTCACATGAATATAAATATCCTGAATATCCTGTTCCGATTTCACTCTTGTTATATAATTTTCAACTTCAGATGTCAGTTCTGAATTATCTATTTTATAAGAGCCATCTGCCCCTCTTACTACATAGAACGACATGATATCAAGCGGCTGTGACTGTACATCCGCAATCTTCAGATACGATAATTCTATAACAATATAGCTATTTTCATCATAGCCATCAGCAATATAACATGTAGTCTCATTATAACCACATATATATGTCGCAGCCTGCTGTAAACTGGTCATATCATCAAACTGTGCAGGATTCGTAACAAGTGTTTTAAGCGTTGTCTGATTACAATTGACTCTCGCCAATAAATAGTTATTGATTAACTGGTTAATTTCGGCTATATCGCATTTTCTGTAGGTTGCCCCATCAGGAATATCAAGTATAACGGTATTATCTTTCCCCGGTATCTTTTCTTCTTTATCCTGTCTGACAAAAAAAACATATACATAAGATGCACATAATAATACAAATACAATCCATGCTGCAATAATACCTACAGGCTTTTTTTTCCTGTTCCGATGCTTTATCTCTTCCTCTATATCATCATCAAGCATATCCAGAAGCAACTTTCTTTTTTGGGAAGATTCTGACACTTCATAATCCGGCTCTTCATCTTCTCCACCGTCCTGATATTCGTCGGCATCATCTTCATAGCCAAATTCTTCGTCGATAATAATCTCTCTCTCCTCTGATTCTTCATCTTCCTCAGAGAACGCACTGTCCGGCAGCTCTTCTTCTGAAACTTCTTCATCAAAATCTGTCTCATTTATATCCTTGTCCAAAAATTCTTCTTCCAAAGATTCTTCACTCAAATTCTCCTCACTGACATTTTCATCAGCAACCAATTCGTCCGTATCTGCATCCTCTGAATTATCATCGCATACTTCATTTTCAGAATCTTCTATCTTGTTTTCAGTAATATTTTCTACTGAGTTCTCTATTTTCTTTTTATCAATCGTGCCTTTATTTTTCTTATGTCTTGCCATATCTGTCTCCTTATTTATATATTAAACAGACTTTTTTACATTTCTTATGAATTTTAACATCATACTATATAAAATGCAAGTAGCTGAATAACTGCAAATTTATGCAAATTTATTTAATTTGTATTTGATATATCCGTAATTTTGTAGTATTATATTGTTATTGCATCAGTAGCTCAGTGGATAGAGCAACAGCCTCCGGAGCTGTGTGCGGAGGTTCGATTCCTCTCTGGTGCATTTTTTTTATAAAAATATATTGTTTCGTATACTTTTATATCTATTTTGCAAATACTAAATCTAACATGCAGATATATAAGCGCTGCACTGGGAGGAGATTTCGTTATGCAAATTTTTTTTACCACTTTTAATCAGATGATGATACTATTTTTATTTATTATATCAGGGTATACTCTGTCAAAATCAAAAATTTTACCGGATACTTCCGCCTCTGTTTTTGCAAAGCTCGAAAACACGCTTCTTATTCCCTGCCTTATATTAAATACATTTATAGATAAATGCACAATCAAAAATCTCTCTCATCATACCTCTACCCTTATCATAGCGCTCATTATCCTTAGTATTACAGTTGTAATATCCCTATTTCTATCCAATGCCCTCTCCGCTGATTCTTACCAAAAAAGACTTTTCCGTTATTCACTTATTACACCGAACTATAATTTTATGGGAAATGCATTAGCGCTTGGAATATTTGGAGAACGTTTTTTATTTGACTATATGATTTATACCATTCCACTCACCATATTCACTTATACGGTTGGAATAAACTGGCTAAAAGGTAAATCAGAGCATATCCGTCTTTCATCACTTCTAAACCCCATTTTTATTTCTATCATTCTGGGTATTATATTGGGACTTACTTCATTTCCGCTGCCTGACGCTGTACGCAATACTATCTCTTCCTTCGGAAATTGTATGTCGCCCATTGCAATGCTTCTGACGGGAATCATTATCGCTCAGTACCCATTAAAATCGTTGATTAAAATACCGAAGATATATCTTTTATCTGTTATAAGACTTATTATCATCCCTGCGCTATTTATATTGCTATTCAAAACAATAAATCTATATCATACTGTACTGCCTTTGGCTATCTGCACGCTTGCAATGCCGCTTGGTTTAAATACAATCATTATACCTGCTGCCTATGATGAAGATACCTCTGTCGGAGCCTCCATGACATTGATTTCCTCTCTGCTGTCACTCGTTACCATTCCAATCATTTTTGCATTCCTATAAATATCAAAAGCCTAATCCTGGAAATGAAAAATCTTCAAGATTAGGCTTTTCTTACATAAAAGCTATAGGAATAACGTAGTCGAAGAACACGACATCATAAGCACAATGTAACATAATGTCTGCGTTTCTATCAACATCTTATGCCCGCTTCCATATGTTAAAAACAAGGCTGCAATAATATTCCTCATGACATCATCAATATATTCATCACTATAACCATCCAGCGTTTTTATATATGCGACAGTCTCTAAAAATGTATCCGCCGTATCACGATTTGATTGATTCAATTCCGATAATATAGCTACACTCGCAGACATTCCAAAACTATTCAGTAAAACGCCCTTGTTTCTTAATATCGTATCCATATCGATTGCTTTGTTTACAAAATCATCGTCATGACGCCCTATTAGAAATGTGACAATTGCAAGTGTCTGAATTTCATTTTTACTCATTTCACACACCTGAAACTTATTGTAAATATCCGTTATGGTTTTGACCGCATTCTCTAAATCAAACGCCCCCATTGCCAGCATGGCAAAATACAAATAATCCTCAACACCTGTAATCAATGGATATTCTTTTTTGATACTTTTATACACAAATTTAAAACGTGATACTACATCCTTATAATTTTCTTTTGAAACATTCTTTACAATATAATAGCACACCGCTGCCGTATATGCATTTCCGGCAATTTTTTCCTGCTTCAAAAGCCTGGCGATATCTTTCATATTAAGAAAAATTTCCTTCGGCTCTTTCTCAAACGAAAGCAAAACAGATAATACCGGCTGAAAAGAATTTCTAAATGCTGAAAAACGGCCTGTATTGTCATTAATCAGTCTTCTCATTTCATCAAGCTTTACGGTATCAATCTCTTTTCCCAAGCTGGAATAGATGATAGCCGCAACATATTTAACCGCACCATTATCCCACACAAAGACATCCTTCAGCTTATCTTTATATAATGCCATCGTATTCAGTTTCTTTCTAATATCAGTATTCATATCACCACTCCAAACAGTTCCTGTCATATGCAAAAAATATCAACTGCCAATCCCCATGAGGCCCCCTAAAAGGTCTGACACAGAACCACCCTGTATCTTAGCCTGACTCGGTCCCTTATTACTATCGGAGTCAGATGGTTTGCTATCACCGGCTTTTATTGTAGGCGCCATTAAAATTGTACCCGTTCCCCGATATACGTTTACCAGCCCTTCTCCTGAAACAGCAGAACCAAGAAGACTCTTTGTTGACTTCTCAACAGTGAAATCAAGAGAACCGGACCATGCAACTGCCATGTTTCCGTCTATTTTCATCGTATCATTCTGTAAATTAATCTGTATCAATTCATCCATAGGCACAGGGCTTTCACAGACGAGTATTCCATTTCCCATTAAAGAAAGATTGAAGAGACCTTCGCCCCCGAAAACCGCAGAAGATACATTCTTTCTTGCTACCACTTTCTGTGTAAGCGTATCATCGCAGGCAAGGAACATCCCATCATCAAGAACGATACTTCCCCACTTTGAAACGTCTATCAAAAGTATATAGTTATAAGTAGGCTCAAGCATAACAAAACCGGTTCCCTTATATTCAGGCTTTGATATTGTTTCGCCTGTTACCTTAGACTGAATCGCCTTGCCAAGAAAATTTCCGATGCCCGATATTCCTGAACCAACATTTACATCTCCGCTAATCCACTGCATCGCTCCTGCCTGAAGTATACATCCTGAATTATTCAGACTGACCAGAACCTGACGCTTTTTTAAATTCATCTTTGAAGCAAAGTATTCTGTCGTTGCACTATATGGCGATACACTAAGGTCCTTTTGATGTTCTATCACTTTAAAGTTTCCAAGTTCATTTACAAGAACTGCATTTTCATTTCCATAAATATTACTAAAGTTTACCATATGTACCTCCTGTTACGCTGTAGGTGCCATCAAAATCGTACCTGTTCCCCTGTATACATTTACAAAGCCTTCACCTGAAACAGCAGAACCCAAAAGACTTTTTGTTGATTTTTCAACAGTAAAGTTTAATGAACCGGACCATGCAATAGCCATATTTCCATCTATTTTTACAACATCATTCTGCATCTGGAACATAATCAATTCCTGCTGCGGAACAGGGCTTTCAAGAACAGCAATTCCATTTCCCGTCAGCGACAGATTAAATAAACCTTCACCACCCAATACTGCCGAAGAAAGATTTGACCTTGATACGACTTTATGCTGTAAGGTATTATCTGCACATAAAAACAGCCCATCATCTAATACTACTGTTCCCCACTGTGAAACATCAATACATACGATATGTTTATATGTCGGCTCAAGCATTACAAGTCCCTGACCTACATATTCCGGCTTTACAATAGATTCTTTTGTAACAGCGGCTGACGCCATTTTACCTAAAAAATTGCCGACGCCCTTTACCCCTGTATTCATCTGTACATTTCCAAGCATCCACTGCATTGCGCCTGCCTGTACTACAGCACCGTTATTTCCATTCAGATTAATGAGTACCTGTCTTCTTCTGACATTCATTTCTGATGCAAAATACGCATTTACTGCACTTAACGGAGATACACTCAAATCCTTCTCATGTTCAAAAATCTGGTAACACCCCATCTGACCGATACACTTCATGTTCTTGTTATCATAAAAATTATTTAACTGAAACATATGCTCCTCCTTTTTATTTCATACTCTTATATATTTGAGAATAATATAATTGAATATTTTAAATTATATCATTTCCCATGATATGTATTATCAAACACCATTGTTTTATCATCCATCATGGCATGGTAAATCGCACTTCCAGGTCTTAAAAAGTCTTCTTTTTCTCCTATATCATCACCAATGCTATTTGATTTAACATACATTTTACATACTAAGCCAATAGAAAGCAGCACACCTGAAATGATACCTGCTCCCACAAATAAAAATACTAACGCACCCATGTCTTATCCTGCCTTTTCTTAACATATTTTGCTGTTCCACTGCCTGAAAATTTATATCCGTCCATCTTATATGCCTTTGCCTTTACAATACCCTGTACAAAGTTAAGCACGGAGAACAACACCACAGCCAGTACAATATAAGCACCTATCGGTTGGCTATTTGACCTGTGTATACCGTGGTAACTATAATATTTATAATAATCATACCATAAATTACCTCCAAATACCGTTAAAAAAGTAGTAACCATTGTTATCGCCATTGTCAGGACTGCTAAGGCGAAACCTACTCTGCTCTTATTAACAGGAACATTTCCTACCACCTTTCCCGTCTGCCCATTTACAACGACAGTATAAATAATTCCTTTATAACGAAATGTAATAAACCATGCAGGCAGCATTGCATACTCTATGTCTGTAACATTTGTTGTTTTTTCATCTGATTTTTTTCTAAGCGCTCCCATATCCGCGCAGTCTTCAAAAATCTGCGTTTCGATAAATGTCTCGCTTCTCTGTTTTGCCATATAAACCGCCTCGGAAGCCGGCACATCATATCTGTCCGCATAAAATCCTGACAAATAACCCATATCAAATGTGACAGCCTTACTCATATCATAAGGTTCAAGTCTCTTTGATATCGTGTTATTAAGTCTTCTCGAGGCATCAAATGTTATTCTGTCGTAATCACATTCCAAATCCCTGAATACATTAATCGTTTTCTTAACCTCTTTCCCAAATTCCCGTTCGGTTCTTGTGGCTACAATTTTCATCTCACACCTGTTATTTGTTGAAACAAGCCAAAAGGGTATATAGATTCCCCTCAGCTTATCAACTTCAAAATTCTTTATCTCATCAGGTACAAATCTTCCCTGCATAAATTTCTCTTTAATAAGACTTACAGCCTTTTCCTTCGTAATCGAAAACGGAACAACAATATCCGGCTGCAGCTCATCAGAAACACGTTCAAAAATGATTGTCGGCTGACCACAGTATGCACAAAAGCTCGCCGTCTCTTTGCTGTTCATCATCAGCTTTGCACCGCAAGAGGTACAACTGTACAAATCCATTTTCATATATGCAGTTCTATCATCCCCGCTTAAATCTTCCTCACTTTTTGTTGTTTCATCAACGGCAGCATCCCCCTTCATATCATGACTGAAGTCTACACCATCAATTCCAACACCCATACTATCCAGTTCATCAATATTCTTTTTACTTTCCTTCAGATATCTTTCCGCCCGGTCTTTTTTCGCAAACTCCGACGCTGTACGGTGATCAAGCGGACTGTCAGATATATCCATATCCGTTTTTTTCATAGAAAATCCGGCATTTATAACCCCTTTGCATTGTGTACATTCCATTTGACCGGTTTCGGGGTTAAGTATAACCGAACCACCACAATTCGCACATTTAAGGTTCATAAAAATCTCTCCCTCGCCATATGCGGCGCTTATGTATTATAATTATATTTTTCCATTACTTCAAAAAGGCTATTTTAATATAAACAATTTATCCTTTATTTCCTCTTGTCCTATTATATCCTTTTGAATATGCATTATATGTAGTTATTGTATTCCGTTCCAATTCATTTAAAGTGCTAAATCCACTGTTTTCTAACGCAATCATTTTAATTGTAAAATCATCTCCATATTTATAATCTGCATATACATCACCGTTTCCATGCCCGGTAAAATGATTGTTTACCCTTTGAAATACTTTTTTAGCTTGACCAACATAATACATATTTTTCGTATGATTATATAATATATAAACACCTGAAAAATCATTTTGAGTTGAAATATGCTTTCTACCTCTCCCACCATTACTTGCATTTCTTATTTCAAAAAATTTTCGAGGTGTAATTTCTAATGCATTATTAGCCAATTCTTTAATTTTTTTCTTTATATTTATTGTCCTAAATATCGGAATAATAGATGCTAGGATTACCAACACTATATATATCCAAATAAATGATTCCGGATTCATAATTACTTACGCTCCAATCTGTCACATACTGTATTAAAATCTTTTATTTACCTTTATGATAACTTAACCATATCTCCTTTTCAAGAATTATTTTATAATCTCTCATATTTCTGTGAGTAATATTTTAGATAATAATTGTAGATAATATGTAATGAGGTGATATGATTTTATGAATAAAACGGAAAAAGAGCAAAAACATTTATATGAACAAGAGAATTTGAAAAAATTCAATAGTATAACCCAAAAAGTTACTCCTGAAAATGAAAATCAGACACATAATGTGAAAAAGGAAGGTACTCAACCGATTAATCAAAAAAGATAACAAAAAACAGGGTAGTCAATCTACCCTGTTTCCTCAATTCGTTTCAAATCGAAACTAATTTTGCCTATTTTCCTGCCATCTGAGCAGCAACCTCAGCAGCAAAATCTTCATTCTTCTTCTCAAGACCTTCGCCTGTCTCAAAACGAACAACCTTCTTAATTGCAAGCTTGCATCCGGCAGCCTTTGCTACATTTGCTACATACTGTGCTACATTTTCCTTATTTTCAGCTTTAACATATTCCTGCTCAAGAAGACAAACTTCCTTCAGTTCTTTGTTCAATCTTCCCTGTACCATCTTCTCGATGATATTATCAGGCTTATTTGCATTCTTAGGATCATTCTTAGCCTGAGCAACAAGAATCTCAAGTTCCTTTGCTTTGTACTCTTCTGATACTTCATCCGTTGAAACATACTTAGGATTCATTGCTGCAACCTGCATTGCTACATTCTTTAAACATTCTTCAATTTCTGCACCAGCGCCATCTGTATCAGCTTCTACAAGAACACCAATCTTACCACCTGCATGGATATAAGAAACTACAGCACCATCTGTAGTGATTTTTTCAAATCTTCTGATATTCATGTTCTCACCAATCTTTGCAATCATAGCTGCATGTTTCTCAGCAACTGTCATGGATGGATCAAGAGCCCACTTTTCAGCGTTAAGCGTTTCAACATCAGCAACATCTGAAGCATTAATCTGCTCTGCAACTTCTTTAACATATGTCTGGAACACTTCATTCTTTGCAACGAAATCGGTTTCTGCATTTACTTCAAGAAGTGTAGCTTTCTTTCCATCTTCCGAAATAACAGCGGCAACAATACCTTCTGCTGCAATTCTTCCAGCCTTTTTCTGTGCTGTTGCAAGACCTTTCTCTCTTAACCACTCTACTGCTTTATCAAAATCGCCTTCTGTTGCTGTAAGCGCTTTCTTACAGTCCATCATACCGGCACCTGACATTTCTCTTAACTCTTTAACCTGAGCTGCTGTAATAGCCATTTTTATCTACCTCCGAATATATTTCATCTAATCTATATCTATCTGATTCCTATGCTTCTACTTCTTCTGAAGCTTCTGTCTCTTCATCTGCATCAAGCGCATCAGAACCCTGCTGTGCTTCAATTACAGCATCAGCCATCTTAGAAACGATTAATTTTACGGCTCTAATCGCATCATCATTACCCGGAATTACATAATCCAGTTCTTCAGGATCACAGTTTGTATCAGCAATACCTACAAGTTTAATTCCAAGTGAATGAGCTTCCTGAATACAAATTCTTTCCTTCTTAGGGTCTACAACGAAAATCATATCCGGAATTTCCTTCATATCCTTAATACCGCCAAGATTCTTCTCAAGCTTCTCCATCTCTTTCTTAATCTGGATAACTTCTTTCTTAGGAAGTACCTCGAATGTACCGTCAGCCTCCATTGTCTCATACTTCTTCAGTGTTTCAATTCTTGTCTGGATGGTCTTGAAGTTTGTAAGCATACCGCCTAACCATCTCTCATTTACATAGTACATACCGCAACGCTCTGCTTCACTCTTAATTGAATCCTGAGCCTGCTTCTTTGTACCAACAAATAAAATCTTACCACCATTTGCTACGCAATCACTGATTGCATTGTAAGCATCATCTACCATGCCTACGGACTTCTGAAGATCGATAATATAGATACCATTACGCTCTGTATAGATGTATGGCTTCATCTTAGGATTCCATCTTCTTGTCTGATGTCCAAAATGCACACCTGCTTCTAATAACTGTTTCATTGAAATAACGCTCATTTTTTCTACCTCCATGGTTAAATTCTTCTGCCGTCATCGTATCTTTGGACCACCCGAGCTATAGGCACCACGCCAAATATCAGCCGACATGTATTTTTATCTGCGTACTCACGCACAGTCGAGTATAACACAAAGAAAATTTACTGACAAGCTTTTTTTTATTTTATTTATGTTGCACTGACAGCATCTTATACTATATAATTTTTTAGAAAAAGAATTATGAACTTAAATAACTTAAATATGGAGGAAACCATGATATTAGATTGTCAGAACATACAGAAAGCATATGGTACAAATATTATACTAAATGACATATCTTTTCATTTGGAAGAAAAGGAAAAACTAGCCATCGTTGGTATAAACGGCGCCGGAAAAACAACTCTTCTTCGTATTATCATGGGCGAAGAGTCACCGGACTCCGGTCAGATTATTATTTCAAAAGACAGAAGTATTGGCTATCTGGCACAGCATCAGGATATTAACTTTGATTCATCTGTATATCAGATAATGGAAGACGCAATGAAACCCGTTATAGAACTTCAGGACAAGATGCGTCAGCTTGAAACAGACATGCAGAATCTTTCAGGTATAGAACTTGATAAAGCACTGGAATTATATAACCGTTATACACATGAATTTGAATATAAAAATGGCTATGCCTACGAAAGTGAGATAACAGGTGTCCTGAAAGGACTTGGATTTGACAGGAACGATTACGACCGTCCGGCAAAAACTTTATCCGGAGGTCAGAAAACCAGGCTTTCACTTGGCCGGCTTCTTCTTTTAAAACCTGATATCATTATACTGGACGAACCAACAAACCATCTTGATATGAATTCCATATCATGGCTTGAGGGATTTTTATCCACCTATCAGGGAAGTGTAATAATCGTATCGCATGACAGATATTTTCTTGACAAAATTGTTACAAAGGTAGTAGAAATTGACAATACACACAGTCACATCTATCATGGAAACTATTCTTATTATGCGCAAAAGCGGGCTGAAATAAGAGCAAACCTTATGAAAGCATACCTGACACAGCAACAGGAGATTAAGCATCAGGAAGCTGTCATTGAAAAATTAAAACAGTTCAACAGAGAGAAATCCATCAAAAGAGCTGAAAGCAGGGAAAAACAACTTGCAAAGGTCGAACGTCTTGATAAACCGACTGAAGTCAATGCGGAGATGCGCCTTATGCTGGAGCCTGAAACAATCAGCGGAGAAGATGTCCTTACCATCACCGGACTTTCAAAATCATATGGGGAATATCAGCTCTTCTCCAACCTTGATATGGATATCAAACGAGGTGAACATGTAGCACTAATTGGCGGAAACGGAACAGGAAAAACGACAATCCTAAAAATAATAAACAAGCTTGTTTCAAAAGATTCCGGCGTTGTATCTCTTGGTTCCCGCGTAAAAATAGGCTATTACGACCAGGAATATCAGGTTCTTAATATGTCAAATAATATATTTCAGGAAATTAGTGATGCTTATCCTGATTTATCAAATACAAGAATACGAAATGTTCTCGCAGCATTTTTATTTACAGGGGAAGATGTATTTAAACAGATATCCGACTTAAGCGGCGGGGAGCGTGGCAGAGTATCGCTCGCTAAACTTATGTTGTCCTCTGCAAATTTTCTTATCCTGGATGAGCCTACAAACCACTTGGATATCGTTTCAAAAGAAGTACTTGAAAATGCTATCCGTAATTACAGCGGAACGATACTCTATGTATCACACGACAGATATTTTATCAATCAGACCGCTACGCGTATATTGGAACTTAAGGACAAGCAGCTATATAATTATATCGGAAATTATGATTATTACGAAACTCATAAAGTGCTTTCTGATGATAGCACAGCAGCGTTCACAAAAATTTCTGATACCGCTGTAAATTCCATAAAAGCTGAATCAACAGCAAAACTTGCCTGGAAAGAAAGTAAGGCCGAAGCCGCCAGAATTCGTAAACGCGAAAATGATATACGAAAATTAGAGGAGCAAATAGAGGAACTTGAAACAAAGATGGCAGAAATAGATGCAGAATTTATGATTCCTGAAAATGCCACCAATGTTTCACTTCTTACATCCCTTACCAGTGAACGGGAAGAAACAGAAGCTGCTCTAAACCAACTATATGAACAATGGGAGAAACTCTCCGCAGCAAATTAAAAAATACAAAAAAATGACGTACATAGAAAAACGACCGTACCTTTCGTACGGTCGTTTTTCAGCGCCTCTTCTAGTCAAAATTAAACATTTTTACAATTTTCGTCGCTACCTCGCTAGAGCCACCTGCCGGTATCTCATGACAGGTATTGCTTATATAAACTTCACTATCTGCACCCATACCACCATGTATACACCAATATGTTGAATCATTATCATAATAAGCCCCCCATGTTTTTACACAGGCATTTGCTTTTTCTTCTGATACCCCAAGACTTACAAGATAGGCTCTTACATCCGCAGCACTGTCAAACTGACCAATATACATGGATATATGCTCGTAATCACCATCCATATAATAAAGGATTGCATCTCCAGGCGTCAGGTTATCATAAGAAAAATCCATAATCGTACCATTTATCGTATATTCTTTCTTATTCTGCCACGAATTTCCATCTGATATCACAATATCAGCAGTCACATTTCCATTTATCCAAAAAGAACAATTAGACGCAGACGTTACGGCTATACCGCCTTCTGAATAACCATTGTATTTAACGGCATTTTTGATAGATGCATTATTTCCTCCGGCATATCTGAGTGCCTGCGTAACAAGAAAATTACATGGTAAGCCCTTCTTTCCAAGAAGATTTTTCATAACACGCTTCATCCATATATCAAAATCACAATTTATCTCACCGCAGAATTTCTTAGAATGTGCTATACCATATTGGTCGAACTGATACGCATAATCTCCTATCGTCACCGTTTGATTTGTCAATGCATTTCCTTTTGCATCTGTATAATAATACACAGTTGCGCCATTTATTACTGCTGTTTTAAGTCCCTCCGAAGACTTATCCAGTCCATATCCGGTTTTATATATAGAATATTTTCTATTGGTATTATAATATACATATTTATATACTTTACCGGATTTACTTACATATGCTGCTTTTCTATCTGTTAATGTATGCCATCCGTTTGTCCTTACAGTCTTACCTTTCGCATCAATACAATAATAGCCTCCATTTATTTCCACAACAGCCTTTTTCGTTTTCTTCCATTCCGAACCATTATACTTCCAATATGTTCCCTGATATGACGTGTCACTATAATTGGTTCTATAATATTTTATATCTACGACACCTTTGCTATTCGTCTTCAAATACATATTGTCGAACTTTGGAAGCCATTCATTTCTTGAATATCTCCATTTTCCATTGTCATTATAATAATATTTATATGTCTTTCCTGACACAGCAAGCTTATTCAGGGCAACACCTTTTTTTACATAATAATATGTTTTTCTATTATCCTGATACCATCTTGTACCTTTATATCTGGCTCCATTGTTTTTAAACAAATAGTATGTTCCGTTCACCTCGTACACACCTTTTTTTACAAAGCTCCACTTCCCATTTACTAATTGTTTTAACTTATTGCAATTACTTCCCTTATAACTATCCGTATAGTATACCTTTGAACATACTCCATTATCACTATAATATTTCAATCTGTTTTTATGCAGAAGCCATGTGTTGGTAAGCGCCTTACCATCAGCCTGAAAATAATAATATAATTTACCGACCTTTTTTTCACCGCTGCAAAACTTTATACCGTTCGTATAATAGTAATAGCCTCCTCTGATTGTAAATAATCCGTTTGCCAATTCGCCTTTTTTATCAAATCTATAAGAAACACCATCAATATTTACTGCCATATTTTTTACAAGACTACTGGATGTTCCCAAATATTTATAACAATTCTTTCCATCAAATACAAGGTTTACATGACCGCCGGCTATCTTAACCTTTTTATCATCCAACGTATACCATCCATCTAATGTAACCAGTTTACCATCTGTAAATAAGTCATAATTACCTGCTCTTGCTATAAGCTCTGTAGCCAGCTCACCTTCTGTATAATAAAGTCCATCGTACCAACCTGTTATTCTTAATGAATAGTCTTCATTGTAATGAAAACTTTTTACCCTTGTTGTATATTCTGCTTTTTTATCTGATACAATAAGAGAAATCTTTTTGGTTTTTTCATTGTACTTTTTAGAACCAAGTTTTATAAAGCTGTTCTCATGATATGTACCTCTATATTTACTGCTTCCATCAGCTACAACAAGATAAAAAGCTTCTTCATATCTGATTAAGCAATATGTAACTTCCGTACTGGAATCCGTTACTGAACCGACAAAATAATCTTCTCCTTCTGCATATTCCATATAAAACAAGCCATCACTTGCATTGGAAAACCGATGTCTTTTTTTATTTATCTTAAGTTCCGAAGGAGACGTAGCATCAAATAATGTTGCAACCATAAATGTATCATCATCAACACCTGCGGCTGTACTAGTCTCTTGTATTTCATCCGTCTCACTTGTAACGCCATCTGCTTCACTTGCAAATACACTAATTATATTCACATTTGTAAACATAATTAGGACTGCCATAATAAAAGCTGCGAAATGTTTCAAAATCTTCTTCATATAATCCTCCTAAAGTTGTAACATTATTGTTTGAATTGCTTTCCATTTGTTACAATTTCTTTACAAATAAACTTCTTTTTTATTAACTCATGGCTTAGTATACATTATTATATAACGCAAGTCAACATTTTTGTAACAAAAAAAGCTTAAAGCACAATGCTCTAAGCTTTAACAGGGGATGAGAGAATCGAACTCCCACCAAAGGTTTTGGAGA
>CANQTC010000005.1 GCA_947626675.1 uncultured Coprococcus sp.
TCTATAAGTTATCACATTTGAAGAACTTTGTCAACAACTTTTTTCATTTTATTTTAGTTGTTTATTTGTTGTCGTTTATTTGCGACAACTTTTATAGTTTATCACATTTAACATTCTCTGTCAACAACTTTTTTATTTCTATAGCTTAAAGTTTTTTCTCAGATTATTTGTCAAACGCGACAACTTCTATAAGTTACCATAATTAATTTAAGTTGTCAACAGATTTTTCTAATTTTTTCTATCAATTTCTTTACCAATCATAATTCCCTTCGCATCCGTCCCATGTCCTATATCCTTCGTAACTGCAATCGGTAAATCATATCCTGTAAATCGCCGGAGCATTGTTTCCACATACGGTTTGCAGCCCTCCTTTTCCATCTGTGTAAATGTACCGAGTAATATCCCTGATATCTTATCGAACACTTTCATTTGCTCTAATTGACATAAATAGGTTTCTATCTGGGGAATTGTTCCGCCACAGCTTTCCAGTAACAGTATCTTGTCTTTGAAATCAGGCATAAATGCTGTTCCTGCTAATTTTAAAAAGCACCGTATATTTCCTCCTACTACAATCCCATCCATTTTCTTTCCCTGAATAAATCTGTAACTTATATCAAACAAATCATTTTTATCATTGAAAACTGTATTTCTAAAGTCTTCTATTTGTTTTTCGCCATGTTCATATATGACATTACAAAGTTGATATAAAACAGATGGTTTACCGGTCTTTGCATAAACTGCATTTAAAACTGTTGTTAAATCACTATATCCCCAAAATAATTTTGAACTGCTGCTTATTTCTTCGTAATTAAGATATGGCAGTATTCCATTTGCTATATCGCCACCGGAGATATCAAATATTCCTTTTATTTCATCATCTCTGTAAAAATCCATAAGGGCATTGGCACGTTCTTCTGCATCGCCGCTATGCACACCCTCTTTTTCAAAAATATATTTACTGAAAACAGGCTGCAGGCCTATACCTTCTAATGTACTTTTCAATTGCTCCATCTGCCTGAAACAAGTTCTTTTTCTGCCATTTGAACAGCAGACAATGCCTATTTTATCACCTGTTTTGAACATCTGATACCTCCGTTTTTACAAAACAGCTTATATCCAAATTATACTAATGCACACTCAAGCACCTGTTTCATCGTGGAAACAGGAATGATATTGATACCGCCGGTTATCTCCTCATCAATTTCTGCAAGATTCTTTACATTACTTTCGGGTATAATCACATCTTTTATTCCGATACTCTTTGCCGCAAGAAGCTTCTCTTTGAGTCCTCCTATAGGAAGTACATTTCCTCTCAGGGTTATTTCACCGGTCATAGCAAGCTTTCCTTTCACAGCTTTATTAAATATAGCGGAATAAAGGGCTGTAGCCATCGTGATACCTGCTGATGGCCCGTCTTTCGGTACAGCGCCTTCAGGTATATGAATATGTATATCATGTTTCTCATAAAAATCTTCGCCCAGTTCTGCCGATTCTTTCAACGACCTGATATAACTCATCCCTGCAGCAGCAGATTCTTTCATCACATCTCCGATTTTTCCTGTCAGCTGCATCTGTCCCTTTCCCGGCATTACATTTACTTCTATATCAAGCGTCACTCCGCCAACAGCAGTCCAGGCAAGTCCTCTGACAGAGCCAATTTTATTTTCAAGATTATGCGATTCATCTTTATACTTTTCCGGCCCTAAAAGTGAAACCACCATTTTCTTATCTACTTTTACCGTTTCGATTCCTTCCGTCAAAATCATACGACATGCTTTTCTGCACAGCTTATCTATTGTACGCTCAAGTCCCCGTACGCCGGCCTCTCTTGTGTAATATTTTATGATATATCGTATCGCCGAACTATTCAGCTTAAAATCATTTTTCTTAAGGCCATTCTTTTTTCTCGCTTTATCCACAAGATATAATCTGGCTATATTATATTTTTCATTTTCGGTATAACCCGGTATCTCTATAATTTCCATTCTGTCAAGAAGCGGTCCCGGTATCATGGATGCATCATTTGCTGTGGCAATAAACAACACTTTACTAAGGTCTATCGGGACTTCAAAATAATGGTCATAAAATCTATTGTTTTGTTCTCCATCCAGAACCTCTAATAATGCAGATGATACATCCCCTTTATAATCACTGCTTACTTTATCTATTTCATCAAGCAATATAAGCGGATTATTTGTCTTTGTCTTTGCAACGGACTGTGCAATACGACCAGGCATTGCACCTATATATGTTTTTCGATGTCCTCTGATTTCGGCTTCATCCCTGACCCCTCCAAGTGACATACGGATATATTCCTTATTCGTTGCAGCTGCTATCGATTTTGCTATCGATGTTTTTCCTGTTCCGGGCGGTCCGACAAGACAGATAATAGGCATATTTCCCCTTTTATTTAGTATATGAACCGCGAGATAATCAATGATTCTTTCTTTTACTTCTGCAAGACCATAATGTTCTGCCTCAAGTATCTTGATTGCATTTTCAAGATTATCATTTTCTTCCGAAGATTTATCCCACGGGTAATCAAGCAACGTTTCTATATAATTCGATAGAACACCGCTTTCAGCCGACATTTGCGGTACTGATTTATAGCGTTTTATCTCTTTAGAAAGCTTTTCTTTCACTTCATCAGGAGCTCCGCTTGTTTCCAGTCTCTCGATATATTTATCTGCTGACTCGTCTATGTCATCCTCACCAAGTTCTTTCTTTATAACCTTAAGTTGTTCTCTAAGTACATATTCTTTCTGATGCTGATTTACACAATCCTGAAGCTTTAACTTTATATCATTTCTGATTGCCATAATGTTCAGTTCTTCTTCCATAATCCATAAAAGTTTTACCGCACGTTCTTTTATGTCAACTGCCTCCAGTATCTCCTGCCTTTTTTCAAATGGCATAGGTATAAAATCTGCCACCCCATCAGTCAATGTACCTAAATCTTTCATCTCAACCAGATTTTTATATATGATTTTATTGGAGCCAAGTCCACTTGCAAATGCCTGCTTCAGTTTTTCTACAATCATCCTTAAATAAGTCTTGCATTCCTGCTCAGACATATCCAAATCACTATCTTCTATAATCTCTATATCTCCATTAAAAAATCCATTTTCTTTTGTAAAGCTTACAAGTTTTCCTCTTTTCTCTGTTTCAATAAGCACCCTCAACGACTTATTAGGCAGTTTAATAAACTGCTTTATTTTTGCAGTTACACCTATATCATATAAGTCCGGATTTTTTTCATCCATTACCAGTTTTCTCCCTGTAATCATAAATACTCTTCCATCATGCTCCATTGCACTTGTTGCTGCCTTACAGGACTCTTTGCTCATAATATCCAAATTAGTCGAATTTCCGGGCATAATATTAATACCCTTTAGTATAATCATAGGTATTCCCCAAATTGCATTTTCCATATGTATATCCGTCTCCTATGTATATTTTTTAAAAAGCCGGAATGAAATCATCCCGGCTTTTTTATATTATGCAATTTCACCGTCACTTGCGTTCGAGCGTTTCTTTTTTACTTGTTTCTTCACAATCGGTGCATCTGCATATTCTACGACAGGTGCTGCCCCGTCTGTTATAACTTCTTTTGTTATAATACATTTTGATACCGTTTCATCTGAAGGAACTTCAAACATCAGGTCAAGCGTTGCCTTTTCTATAATTGAACGAAGACCTCTTGCCCCTGTTTTTCTCTCCATCGCTTCTTTTGCAATTTCACGAAGCGCGGCATCTTCAAACTCCAATATAACGCCATCAAGTTCAAATAATCTTTTATATTGTTTCGCTATGGCGCTTTTTGGCTCAGTAAGAATTTTTACCAAAGCATCTTCGTCAAGGAAATCAAGCGTTACAGCGACAGGTACTCTTCCTACAAATTCAGGTATAAGACCATATTTTACAAAATCCTGAGGAAGTACTTTCTTAATCATCCTGCCTAAATCCTGTTCAGACGGATTGACAACATCAGCATTAAATCCGATGCCTTTTTTACCAACCCTATCCTCTATGATTTTCTCAAGACCTTCAAATGCTCCGCCGCATATAAACAGAATATTCGTTGTATCAATCTGTATAAATTCCTGATGAGGATGTTTTCTGCCGCCCTGCGGCGGAACAGATGCTACAGTTCCCTCAATAATCTTCAAGAGCGCCTGCTGAACACCTTCACCGGATACATCCCTTGTTATAGATACGTTTTCACTCTTCTTTGTTATCTTATCAATCTCATCAATATAGATAATACCATGTTCCGCCCGCTCTACATCATAGTCAGCAGCCTGTATCAGCTTGAGCAGAATATTTTCAACATCTTCACCCACATAACCTGCCTCTGTAAGCGCTGTTGCATCTGCTATCGCAAATGGTACATTCAAAAGCTTCGCTAAAGTCTGTGCCAGATAGGTCTTACCTGAACCCGTTGGTCCTACCATCAATATATTACTCTTTTGGAGTTCTACATCAAAATCCTTTTCTGCAAGGATTCTCTTATAGTGGTTATATACCGCTACTGAAAGAACTTTTTTTGCATCCTCCTGACCGATAACATACTGGTCAAGGAAATCTTTTATTTCCTTTGGTTTCAGAAGATTGATGTCATTATCAAGTGACATATCTTCTAATTCCTCATCTATAATTTCTGCACAAATCTGTATACATTCATCACAGATATAAGCATTCGGACCTGCTATAAGTTTTCTTACCTGATCCTGTGTTTTATTGCAAAATGAACATCTAAGTTGTTTTCTATCGTCACTACGATTTGCCATTACAATACCTCTTTAATATTATCTATTCGCTATCACACTGTCTATTAAACCATATTCACAGGCTTCTTCAGCAGACATCCAGTTATCACGCTCGGTATCAGCAGAAATAACATCAAGCGGTTTTCCTGTATTCTCGCTTAACATTCTGTTCAGCTTTTCCTTCGTCTTTAAAATATGCTTTGCAGCAATCTCGATTTCTGTTGCCTGTCCCTGCGCTCCACCAAGCGGCTGATGTATCATAATCTCTGAATTAGGAAGTGCAAATCTCTTGCCTTTCGTACCTCCTGCTAAAAGGAAGGCACCCATGCTGGCCGCCATACCACAGCATATCGTAGATACGTCACATTTAATATATCTCATTGTATCATATATTCCCATGCCCGCGGTAACAGAACCACCAGGGCTGTTTATATATAACGAAATATCTTTTGAAGGGTCTTCAGATTCCAGGAAAAGCAACTGTGCAATAATGATACTGGCAGATGTATCATTTACCTCTTCTCCCAAAAATATAATCCTATCCTTCAGTAATCTTGAATAAATATCATAAGAGCGTTCACCACGACTGGTCTGCTCTATGACATAAGGCACTAAACTCATCTATATTATACCTCCTGTTTAACGATATCAGACTAGCGTAAATTTTAAACTTCTTTTGCGTTTTCCACAACAAAATCGGCTGCCTTCTTTACAGCTATATCTTTCTTCATACTCTTCTTTTCAGCATCTCCCATGAATTCCTTGATATCTTCAAGCTGCATCTGATACTGTTTTGCCATCTTGTCAAGTTCTGCATCAAGTTCTTCATCAGTAGCTTCAATATTTTCTGCATCTGCAACAGCCTCAAGTACAAGACGTGACTGTAATCTCTTCTCTGCATCAGGCTTAATTTTTTCCATAAATGCTTCTTCTGTTACATTGCAAATCTGAAGATACTGTTCAAAATTAATTCCCTGATACTGTAAATTCTGAGCAAAATCTTCTTTCATTCTTTCCTGTGTTTCTTTAATCATTGCTTCTGCAATGTCCATTGATGCGCCTTCAATAATCTTATCAAGAATCTTGTATTCCTTCTCGTTATCAGCAGCTTTCTTCTTCTTTGCAAGAAGTGTATTCTTTACATCTTCTTTGTATTCTCCAAGTGTATCAAAATCGGATACTTCAGCAGCAAATTCATCATTCAGCTCTGGAAGATCAGCTTCCTTGATTCCTTTTATTACACACTTAAATACAGCAGGCTTTCCTGCAAGTTCCTCAGCCTGATAATTCTCAGGGAAAGTAACATGAACTTCAACATCTTCATCGATATTCTTTCCAACAAGCTGGTCTTCAAAAGTATCAATAAATGAATGGGAGCCAAGTACAAGCTTGTAATTTTCACCTTTGCCGCCCTCGAACGGTACGCCATCTATAAAGCCTTCAAAATCAAGAACAACTTCATCATCAAGCTTTGCTGCTCTGTCTGTTACATCCACCATTCTTGAATTCTTCTTCTGTTCTTTTAATATCTCTTCCATAACCTCATCATCAGTTACTTCAACTTCAACTTTTTCTACTTCTATGCCCTTATATTCTCCTAATGTAACTTCCGGCTTAACAGCTACTTCAGCAGTAAAAATAAAATCCTTACCCTTTTCTATCTGCTCAACATCGATAACAGGTCTTGATGTAATCTCAAGCTCAGATGCAACTGCTTCCTTAGGATATTTTTCATTAATCAATGTATTTGCAGCTTCTTCATAAAATACCTCAGGGCCATACATTTTCTCAATAAAACTCTGCGGAACTTTTCCCTTACGGAAACCAGGCACATTAAACTTACCTTTGTTCTTGTTATAAGCTGCTTTCGTTGCCTTGTCAAAATCCTCTGCAGGTACTGTAATCGTAAGCTTCGCCATGCTATGCTCAAGTTTTTCTACTGTTAAACTCATCTTAATATTTCCTCCTTATAATCAGCACATTATGCTTTATCGCTCTTAAATATGCGGTATATACCCACATCAATCAATCGATTATACCATAACCTTCTTAGAAATGTCTAGTATAAAAAAAGAAGATATTGCAATATTATTCTATATTGCAATATCTCCCCAAATTTTTACAGTAAGATGGTTCTATCTTCCTGACATCTGCTCTTCCTGTCTCTTAATCATCTGACGAACCATTTCGCCGCCGATAGAGCCTGTCTGAGCTGATGTTAAATCTCCATTATAACCTTCCTTAAGGTTTACGCCGATTTCCTGAGCAACTTCCATTTTAAATCTATTCATGGCATCCTTTGCCTCTGGAACGCTCATCTTGTTTGTTCCTGTTGAACTAGAATTTGACATTTCATTTTCCTCCATCAAATTTATTTAATTAAGACTTTTGTCTTGTTACTATTATGTTCACTTTGGAAAATGTTATTATGCCAATTTATGTAAATAAATTAATATTGTTTCGGTTCTTCTTCCCCGTTCATCACTCTGATTGCAGACTGTGCAAGTGCAAGGAGTTCGTCTTCGCCCGGATAAATCGTAAATGGCGCTATAAATCCTGCTCTCTTCTCAAGTTCTTCACAGGTATGCTTAGAATATGAGATACCGCCTGTAAGAATAATCTGGTCAACTTCACCACGAAGTACCGTTGCCATAGCGCCGATATCCTTTGCCACCTGCTGATAGAATGCATCCTGAACAAGCTTTGCATGTTCATCACCTTCATTTACCATCTTTTCAAGGTCTCTTGCATCATTGCTTCCTATATATGCATTAAATCCGCCATTTCCTAATATCTTTTTCATAACTTCCTGTTGTGTGTACTCACCTGAGAAACACATCTTTACAAGGTCACCTGTAGGAACACCGCCTGCTCTTTCCGGAGAAAAAGCGCCGTCGCCATCCAGTGCATTATATACATCAACAACTTTTCCCTTTAAATGTGCGCCTACTGATACACCGCCGCCCATATGAACGACAATCAGATTTAATTCTTCATATTTTTTTCCTGTCTCTTTTGCATATCTTCTTGCGACAGCCTTCTGATTGAGTGCATGGAATACGCTTCTTCTTGGTATATCAGGCATACCTGATAATCTTGAAGACGGCATCAGTTCATCAACAACGGTAGGGTCTGCGATAAATGAAGGAACACCCACCTGATCTCCAATCTCCTTTGCCAGTATTCCACCAAGATTGGATGCATGCTGTCCCTGAACGCCAATCTTTAAATCTTCAAGCAGTTCATCACTTACAGGATATGTACCGCCCGGAATCGGCTTCAGCATACCGCCTCTTCCAACGCATACATCAAGTGTGTTGATATCAAAATTCTTTTCAGCAAGAACATCAAGTATCACCTTTCTTCTGAAGTCCTTTTGTTCAACAATCAGATTATAGCCTGCCAGTTCTTCTGTTGTATGTCTGAGCGTTTCTTCAAATAATAAGGTTTCATCTTCAAATACACCTATCTTTGTAGATGTAGAACCCGGATTAATTACAAGAATTTTATATGACATAATATTTCTCCTTTTACTATTTTGTATTCTTCATTGCCTCAGCAACAACTGCTGCAAGCGCTATAGAATTCATCTTTACTTCAAATGTATCCGATCTTGATGTAAGAATAACAGGTGCGTCTGTTCCTGTTATGATACAGCCATTTTTACATGGTGTTGTATGAACAAGACATTTATAAACAAGATTACCTGCATGAATATCCGGGAATAAAACAACATCTGCATCACCAACAATTTTTCTTCCTGTTGCGCCTTTATGCTGTGCAGCTTCCGGGTCTATTGCAAGGTCTAATGACAATGGACCATCTATGATACATCCTGTAATCTCACCATTTTCATTCATCTTTGTCAGTTCTGCTGCATCAACAGTTGCAGGCATCTTCGGATTTACAACCTCTACTGCTGCCAGCGGAGCTACTTTAGGATTTGAAATGCCACATGCATGAGCAACCTCTACTGTATTTTCAATGATTGATTTTTTCTCTTCAAGTGTCGGATATGTCATAAATGCAACATCTGTAAGGAATAAAAGCCTGTCTATTCCAGGAACTTCAAATACTGCTACATGTGATAATGGCTTTCCGGTTCTAAGTCCGACTTCTTTATCAAGCACACTCTTTAAAAATCCCTTTGTATCAATCAGTCCCTTCATATACATATCTGCTTTTTTATTATGTACAAGTTCTACTGCCTTATGAGCTGCCGCTGTTACATCCGGCTCATTAATAATCTCATAGTCGGAAATATCCATATTTATTTCTGCTGCGATTTCCCTAATCTTTGCTTCATCACCAACTAAAATTGCATCGGCAATTCCTTTTTCTTTCGCTGCCTTAACAGCCTCTAATATAGGCGCATCCTGCGCACACGCAACTGAAACAGTCTTTCTGTCACACTGTGAAACCTTTGCTAATAAATCATCAAAACCTTTACTCATTTGTTTGCACCTCTCACATCATATTTTATAAATTCATTCGTTTCATATGGTAGCACTTATAAATAAAAAGGTCAATAAATATTATCTCCATTTTATATAATGAAAGACAGATACAACTGTATCCTGCGCCTTTATTGACAAGAGAGGTACAAAATGTTAAGATAGTACCATCTTACGGAGAGAGGTGAAAAGATGAGAAGATAATTTACTTTTGATTACATGAAATGCTTTAGCAGTATGGCTAACGATGCACATGCTGTTTTATCATGTTGCCAAAAGTGGATTATGTTCTCATAACCTCTCTTTTTTGTGCATGAAATTTTATTGTAAGTGATGACAGAGATATCATCTCTCCAATATATGAGGTTATAGTATGTAATGGAACTTTCTGGCAGCAGAAAGTTCCTGTTTTTTTCCGTAACAGGAATACCATTTACAAGGAGGGATTAATATGGCACAAATAAATGTAAATAATCTTACGTTTTATTATCAGGGAAGTTTTAACAACATATTTGAAAATGTATCATTTTCTATTGACACAAATTGGAAATTAGGTTTTATCGGCCGTAACGGAAAAGGTAAAACCACCTTTTTAAATTTGTTATTAGGAAAATATTCCTATCAGGGTTCAATCAATACTACTATTGCATTTGATTATTTTCCATATCAAATGACGCAATCTCAAATGGCATTACCCGCCGCCAATTTTATTGAAGAAATAAAGCCGGGATGTGAGGAATGGCGTGTAATATGCGAATTGATGGAATTAGGTGAAAACGCCGATATTCTTTACAGACCATATCAGACACTCAGCTTTGGAGAACAGGTAAAAATTATGCTGGCAGTCCTGTTTTCCAGTGAAAATCATTTTCTGCTAATCGATGAACCAACAAATCATCTGGACCATGATGCCAGAGAAAATGTAAAAACATATCTGGCTTCCAAAAAGGGATTTATTCTGGTATCGCATGACAGAGATTTGCTTGATGCCTGTATTGACCATGTTTTAGTATTAAACAGACAAACCATTGAAGTGCAGAGAGGGAATTTTTCGTGTTGGTGGGAAAACAAACAAAGAAGAGACCGTTTTGAACAGGCAGAAAACGAAAAACATCTCAAAGAAATCAAAAAACTGAAACAATCTGCATCACGTTCCTCAGAATGGGCGGATAAGAACGAACGTACAAAAATCGGCTTTAATCCCACAGAAGAACCTGACAGATGTGCCGGTACACGCGCCTATATCGGTTCAAAAACAAAAAAAATGCAGAGCCGGGTAACACAGATAAACAAACGCATCCAAAGAGAACTCGAGGAAAAGAAAGGACTTTTAAATGATTTAGAAATACCGGCAGATTTGAAAATGCTACAGCTTCCCCACCATAAGCAGATACTCGTTAATATAAAGGATTATGGTGTAGAATATCAGCATAGCCGCCATCCCGTTTTTACAGATTTAACATTTACAATCTGTCAGGGAGAAAGAATTGCTTTACATGGAAAAAACGGATGCGGAAAGTCAACACTGATTAAGATGATTTTACAAAAAGCGGGTTTTATTGATACCAGTCAAGATATTTTAGAAAATGGGGTATGTGAAACAGCATCAGGGCTTGTCATTTCTTATGTCAGTCAGGACACCGCCTGCTTAAAAGGTAAAATTTCAGCATTTTGCACCGAACATCACCTAAACCAAAGTTTATTTTGTTCCATCCTCAGACAGCTCGATTTTGAGCGGGTACAGTTTTCCAATAATATGGAACAGTTTTCAGAAGGTCAAAAGAAAAAGGTGCTGTTAGCGGCAAGTTTACTGACTCCTGCACACCTTTATATATGGGATGAGCCTTTAAACTATATTGATATTTTTTCAAGAATGCAACTTGAAAATCTACTCTTAAAATATCAACCGACGATATTGTTTGTGGAACACGATGCAGCATTTTACAAAAAAATTGCGACGAAAACGATTGAACTATAAAAGGGAAATGCCTCTGCGGCTACTTTTCGGTATTCGCAGAGGCAAAATCAACGTTATTTTCACTTCTTATATCCATTTCGGTATAATTATCATGCCAAATACCGCTATACCGAAAACCGCATAAAGACTGTTTATAACCAGACAGACCTTCATTAAATTGTTCCGCGCCTTTGTTCTGACATAAGAAACAATTGTAAACACTCCGCTGAAAATCATAAATGCTGCATAACAGGAAATCATAATCTCCGCAGCAGGTGACTCCAATGCCCAGTCAAAAGACCTCAATGGCAAAATAGTCCACGGTACGAAAAGCATAAGCGTACTAATTGTAGTTAAAATTTTATTTTTCATTCTTTTATCTCCTTTCAGCCTGCCCGAACCGATGGCAGGAAATAAATAGGCAAACGATTGTGATACCAACAGCAATAGGAATCCACGGAATAAATTCAACCTGTTCAGTTGAAAGTTTAGAAGCCATTTTCCCATATTCTGCCGTTACTACAAAGAACGAATATGACATAGGATACACAAACCATACCTTCGTATTAATCATCAGAACCGACGGAACGATGGAAGCAAGCCCAAGCCCGATAGAAAAAATAGGTGTCTGAATACATACCGACAAAAGCCAGAAAAATGCAAGCATCGGGATTGCTGCTGCAAATATGAACCCCGCCTCTTTGAAAACAACTAACGGTTTTAAAACAAAATCATAATTTTGTGTTTGTGAAACAATCTCCGCACTTATAAAATACATACCGGTCATCATCAATATTTGAAGAAAACCCAGAATAAGCAGAACAACAAATTTAGCCAAACACAGTTTTGTAGTACGAACTGGCAGAGAAAGCATTTTCAAAATACCTTTATTGCTTCTTTCCGTCATATTTAATAAAACGGTACTTACCACCATACTTGCAGGAAACATAAACCATGCCATTCCGAGAAATCCCTGTATTAAAAAGTTGTTTTCCGGTGAAATCCCCTCTGCCTGCATTCTCAAATTGACATCTGCATTAAAAATGGAAGGCAGCCACAGAATAACGGTGGCAGCCGCCAAAATGAAAAGGATTTTTGAACGACGGATTTTTTTTAGTTCAATTCCCATAAGCGATATAAAACTCATTTGAACAACCTCCTGACTTTTAAACATATGCTCTCTGAAATTCCAATAAAAAGGACTTCCATTCCTGCGGCAATCATAAAACTAACAGCCGTATTTTCTATTGTTTCCACAAATATCTGAAACGGAAGTGCAAATGGAAACAAGGATAAAACAAAACTCTCTGTCGGCAGCAACGTAGCTGTAAATACACATACCACGCCAATGCCAAGAGACACCCACATATTCTTACACACCGATGCAATCAACAGTGAACCTAATGCTGCAGGAAGCATTAGCAACAGCGCATAGCCAAAACTTTTTATCACTTCCATCCACACATCCGCGGACATTTCAAACCAATGATATGAACAAAAAGCTATCCCGGCCGCTTCTATTATCAATATCATAATACACATAACTATCATTAACATCACTTTACTCCAAAACAACCTGCTCTCTTTTATCGGCAGCGTACTGATTTTTAAAATAGCATTGTCGGCATATTCTGTGTGATACATAAGGCAAGCCCCTGCTACAACAAGCAGAAGATTCAGCATTGCCATCATCTGCCAATTTGCATTCATTAAAATTTGAACAGGCGAATCATCAATCCCAAAATAGTTTTCCGAGCGAACCGCCATATTGAGAATGGGGACTATTGCCGCTAAAAAACCGCCGCAGAGAAACGCAGATATAAACCCTGTTCGTTTCATCTTTTTACATTCCAATCCGAAACTCATCTCTCCCCTCCTCTCTGCCTGTTGTCAGCATCAATTACGGCAAGGAAAGTGTCTTCCAAATTATCAGTAGGATATCCTTGTGTTATTGCATTGCGTTTTAATTCATCAAGTGTTCCCTCAAACAACAAATGACCATGATTGAGAATACCGATATTATCTGCCATCAGTTCTATTTCAGACAGCAAATGAGATGACACCAATACCGTACAGTCAAATTTTTGAGGCAGGGAACGAATCAGCGTTCTGATTTCATGAATACCAACAGGATCAAGTCCATTTGTCGGCTCGTCAAGAATCAGAATAGGCGGTCTGCCAATCAAAGCACCCGCAAGACCTAATCTCTGTTTCATACCAAGAGAATATTTTTTTGCAAGCCTGCTTTTATACGGTGTAAGACCAACCAACTCTAACGCTTCAGAAACAGCAGATTTCGGCAAGCCCAAAATTCTACGGATAATATCCAGATTTTCTTCGCCACTCAAATTCCCATAAAAAGCAGGCGCTTCAATGAATGAACCTATTTCTTTCAGAATTTGCACACGATTTTCCGGGTATTTCTTACCATCAATAACAAATGAACCGCTTGTAGGCTTCGTAAGACCGAGGAACATCTTCATCGTAGTAGATTTTCCTGCCCCATTCGGACCTAAAAATCCGTAAACTGTTCCTTTCGGAATATGCAGACTAATGCCGGATACAGCAGTAAAGCCTGCATATGATTTTGTCAGGTTATTCGTTTCAATAATATTCATATCTGTTTACTCCTTTCATCTTTACGGATTCATTCTACAACGCGAACCTTATAACAACCTTTTCTCTACCTTACATCTGCCTTACATTCTTTCATTTGTTATTGGTGATAAAAACGGAATTTTATTTATAACTACTAGGTTGCAGATTTCAGGCAAAATAGCATCTTTAGTATGTGGCAAAAGATGAAATGTATATGTACCATAAAGTATATATTTTTAGAAATAGTATCTATAGTCTGTTTGCTATGTGAAGCTGTCTATAGATTATGGAGGGTACAATGAATTTATCTGAAATAGTTGGAAATAACATTCGCTTTCATCGCACCAAACAAAATATAAGTCAGGAACAATTAGCTGAATACAGCGATTTACATCCATCCTACATTGGACAGTTAGAGCGGGGAAAAAAGAAACCAACAATCGATACGCTCTATAAGATATCGCGCGGACTTAAAGTACCACTTACGACGATACTTGGTGGTATTGATGAACTTGATGATACCAATGATAATTACCCATATAAGTGTTATCTTCTTGTAAGTAAACAAACCGCACCCAATCAGGTCGTTTTATATGAGATACTCCAAAATGCACTCTCAATAAAATGAATAATTGGAAATGTTTCATTTCATATTCCTACCGTTTCTTCATCGATATATCTGCTTAGGGTATCCTCTTGCAACCGGATAGCAAAACAGGTAAAATGAAGGAAAGAAATCGAAGCAATTCTATAATAAACTGCTTCAAAACGGAGGAAGCTATGCAAAGCCATCAGTTGAAACAAATTGTAGAACCTCTTTTAGCCTGGTATCATACCAATAAACGGGATTTACCGTGGCGAAAAAACAACGCCCCTTATCGTGTGTGGATATCAGAAATTATGCTCCAGCAAACACGGGTAGAAACAGTGATTCCCTATTATGAGCGTTTTATGAAGCACTATCCTACAATCCCCTCTCTTGCCGCAAGCAAAGACGAAGTACTTTTGAAACTGTGGGAAGGACTGGGATATTATTCTCGTGCCAAAAATTTGAAAAAGGCCGCCCAGATTATCTGCTCACAATATCATGGAAATTTTCCCGAACAATACAACGACATTCTTGCATTACCCGGTATTGGCGCTTATACGGCCGGCGCTATTTCTTCCATTTCTTTTGAGCAGGCAAAGGCTGCTGTAGATGGGAACGTACTGCGCGTTATCACCAGATTAACCGGGGATAATCAGGATATCACTGATATTGGATTTCGCAGGCAGATTACAACAGAACTGGAAAAAATCTATCCCGCTCAAAAACGAGGTGATTTCACGCAAAGCCTAATGGAACTGGGCGCTGTAATATGCGTTCCAAACGGACTGCCTAAATGTCCGACATGCCCGCTTAGCTCTTTATGCAGCGCTTATCAGAGCGGTACACAGCTTCAATATCCTGTAAAAAAACAGAAGGCGGCACGAAAAGTCGAAGAAATAACGGTTTTGGTTTTACAATGCCAAAACAAAATTGCTGTCAGAAAGCGGGAGAAAAAAGGGGTTCTGTCCGGTATGTGGGAGCTGCCAAATTGGAACGGATTTTTTACGGAAAAACAGGTTTTCGAGCAGCTTGCCGGGCTACAGCCCCAATTTGACATACATAAAAGCTCAATCGGTCAAAAAGAACGGCTCAAACATATTTTTACCCATATTGAATGGCATATGGAATGTATGCAGATTGCATGTGATAAAGAATATACGTTTCATGACATTATTTGGGTTACAACCGAGGAGCTTGCTTCGGAAATTGCCCTTCCTACTGCATTTAGAAAGGTTTATAAGAAGCTATGCCAATAAGAGTTCTCATATCCTCATTTTATACCGCCCTATCTATTTGACAAAAGCCTGTGATTTGAAAATCACAGGCTTTCATTATCACAGACTTCCGATTAACAGATTAAAAATTATTACCACAGGAAATCTTTATTGCTTATTTAGTACAACATACTTTTTATTTCCCTTCATTGCTTCAATTTTCACTTGGGGAATACTTGAAATATATTTTGACAATTTTGAATATCCAAGTTCCTTATATTTAAACTCAGGAAATTGATTATGAATATTTCTACCAACAGCGCCTAACTCCATTTTTCCCTTTGCCAGTGTAATAACATAATCCGAAATTATCTTTTCATCAACTACGGCTTGCTTTCTAACTATATATGCCGTACTTCCATTCTGCTGTACCTGAAATCTTGTTTCCTCTTCTATAAATTTTCTAAACAACGTGTATCCGTAGTTTCTTTCATCGAAATCCGCATATTCTCTTTGTATCTGGCTTTTTGTAGAACCCAGATTTGCATATTCCCCTTTGCTTTCTGCGTACTGAACAATTCGATTAATCGCGCATTTAATCTCCGATAATGGTGTCATTGCACTTTCATTTTCTAATTTAACATCTTCGCCCATTTTAGCATTATCTTTTAATTCAATGCTGTCTTCCAATTCCAAATCATCTTCGATAATTTTATCAAGATATTTGTATTCATTACATGCTGAAATAAATGTTTTAGATGCACAACTCATACCCATACCGATAACCAGTTTTCCGCCTTCACGAAGTCTGTTTGCCAATCGTGTAAAATCGCTATCCGAGGATACTATACAAAATCCATCTACATTGTTTTGAAACAGAATATCCATTGCATCTATTACAAGCATGATATCGGCAGCATTTTTTCCTGTTGTATATATTGCCTGATGAATAGGAACAATTGCATAATCCAATGCCTTATTTGCCCATTCAGCCATTTTTGAATTAGAAAAATCTCCATAAATTCTTTGAAATGTAATGTCACCATATTGTTTAATTTCTTTCATAATGACATCAATATATTTTACACTGGTGTTTTCCGCATCAATAAGTAATGCAATTTTTTGCTCCATGTATCCACCCCCCAAAACGATATACAATAGCCACAGGAAAGTCCTCAACTGATGAAATAAGTATATCACAATTTAATTATATAAATCAGTTTCTCTTAACCCATTCTTTTTAGCACGCATATTCCATATTCTGGTTCCCTGCATTTTCCAAAGAAATCTTGGCCAGTTAGGAGAAACAAACAAATCATCTCCACTCTTTAAGGTCTTTATATTATTTGCAATCTCATTGATTGCTTTTCCTGTGTTTTTATTTGGACCATAACCAAATGGAATATTTTTAAGAAACGGCAGCATTTCTCCGGCTCCAATTCCAACCGCCTGCCCCCATGTCAGACCGGCAGCAATGCACCAGTTTTTCATTTGACTGACAGCTATATGGTTTTGCTTTCCCTCAAAAAAACCATTGTTTACGATACAATAAACCATTGTATTTTTATCGAAAACATCCATTCTTTCAAGTCTCATAAGAAAACGCAGCAGGTGTGACGGAATACCGTCAACATAAAGCGGAAATGCAAAAACAAGTGCGCTGCTTTTTTTCATCTCTTCAAATTGCATATCTGACAATTTAAGTTTACTTATGTTATATACATCTGTTTCATTTTCATTGATGAGAGAAGTAAGGTATTTAATTAATGTTCCCGAATTATTTTCCCCCGGTTTCGGACTGCCGTTTATCATTGTAATTTTCACTTAATTTTCACCTCTCCCAATAATTCTTCTGATGATTTGTAAAATGCAACGTTCCACTCTGACACATTAAAATTAACACCATGTGCTTTTACCAAATCCCTTGCCGTATCCATCTCCTGCCTTGTAATATGCTCTCCATAAAAATATACAGAAAGCGCACAGCGTTTTTTATATCGCGGTTTATGATGCGTTTCATTATTCTTTGTTTTAAAAAACGGAAGAAGATAAGAGATACTTCTGTCTATCACATTTTTTACGAAAGGACTGTATCCTCCATAACAACATCTGCTTATAATGATAATATTGTCCGTCTTAGAAAGTATCTCACCCATATTATTATAACCGTCTTTTAACACACATTTTCCGGGTGTTTTTATCCAACATCCAAAACACCCTATACATCTTTGTATAGAACCATCGTTAGAAATCACATGCATGTCCTTACTTGTCTTAAACAACTTTTTAAAAAGCCCGTTGTCCAAATCATGTATCATTAAATTCATTTCCTGCTCTCCCTCATATCGTAATGCAACTTTAATATATCTGCTCCTAAATAAGTGCCATCAGTACAGTACCAAATGTAATACATGCCACACCTGCAGCAGCTCTTTTTGTTAATTTTTCATGGAACACAATCCATGAAAAAGCAATCGTAACAAGAATACTCAATTTGTCTATTGGAACAACAACACTGGCAGGACCATCCTGCAAAGCACGATAATAACACAACCATGACATGCCTGTTGCAAGACCTGATAATCCAATAAACCCAAGTTCTTTCTTCTGTACTCTTTTCACTTCCTGCTTCTTCCCGCTTATCAATACCATCATCCATGCCATAATCAAAACAACGGTTGTCCGAATAGCAGTACCAAGATTTGAGTCGATTCCTGCAATTCCGATTTTCCCTAAAATTGCTGTCAGACTGGCAAATACAGCAGACAAAACTGCATAAATCAGCCAATCTCCACTTTGATGCTCATTCCCCGGCTTTGATTTTTTTCCGGAAACCATCAGCAAAGTTCCTGTTCCAATCAAAATAATTGACACCGCTTTTCCCCATGTAAGCCCCTCATGAAGGAAAATAAGCGCCAGTAAAATTGTAAGCACCGTACTTGATTTGTCAATCGGTACTACTTTATTAATATCGCCTTTTTGTAACGCATGAAAATAGCACAGCCATGACGCTCCTGTTGCAAGGCCTGACAAAATAAGAAACAGCAGGGTTTTCCCATCTATCTTTGTAATTTCGTTCCATGTACCTGTAATCAAAACCATCAGCCAGGAAAACAACAGCACAACTATTGTCCTGATAGCTGTTGCAACATCAGAATCCGTTTTTTTAATTCCGCATTTTGCAAGTATTGCCGTAATCCCTGCGAAGAAAGCAGAACCTATTGCATAAACCATCCACATAAAAACATCTCCAATTTATTGTACCATGTATTCCCTCTTGCAGTATTTATACTCATAATTTGATTATATGGAAATGCTTTCACATGTCAATGAGATTCTCAGATAAATGCAAATATCGTAAAAAACGCTTCATGTATCATCGTCATTTTCACTTTTGACGATACAATAATCCGCTTAGCGTTTTTTCAAATAAAAAATCTTCCTGCACAGACAGCAAAAACAGCCCAAAATAAAATATTCCGGTATGCTTTGCCATTCATGCGGAAGATTCTCAACATCCAACATTATTCAAATCGTTATCGCGATTTTCAATTCTTTTATTTTTTCATCTGATTATCAGCAGTAAAATTCTATAGGATACGTCAAATACTCTATCTCATATAATTCATCAACTGTTATCAATCCGGCTGGTGCATTTAATACACTTGGTATTCTATTAACAATCGTTGCACAGGTATGCTCCACTGTTGCAGGTTTCACTACATGAAAATCTGTATTTGGTTCACCTGTAATCTTCCAATCGCACATATCCCCATCATCCGGACCGTATACCTTGCCGATACACTGTGTTTCAATAACAGGCCCTTGAAATGTTTCGGTCGTCACAACAGCCGCCATACCGACACATTCTCCTTTTGCAATTGTTCTTTTCATTGTTTCGGAATAAACATCTTCATCTTTGAAGTATGGTACGCATTTTTGTGTCTGGCTTTTAATCGTTAAGCCAAGCTTGGATGCCAATGCCTCGTTTGAATTCCATACATAGCATGGCTCTAACGTTTCAGGATGTGCAATCTGCTTTTCAAATTCCTCAGCACTCAGACCTACGCCATGTGCCTTTGCCAAAGCCAGACCATAGTCCTCCACATTATAGCTGACTGCACCTTCAATTTTTCTGATAGTATTGCAGCTTCCTGCAATCAGTCCAATCATATTTACCCAAAAAGTATCTTCCATTCCGCTTCCTACAAAAGTACAATTATTTTTCTTAGCGATAACATCCAGCTTATTTGCCCGAACAGAATCTGTTGTCCAACAGTAAGTCGCTTCTTCACATGTAGTAATTACATTAATTCCGCGGCTTAAACATTTTACATAATGTTCATAGCAATCTCTAACCAAACTGAAAAGTGTAACTACCGCAATTTCTGCATCCGTATTATCTAACACCGCATCAGCATTATCACTAATTAACACACCTGTTTTTATCCCAAGCTCTGCGTAATCACCAATATCCATTCCTACTACTGCCGGATTAATATCAATCGCACCAACAATTTGTACACCATGCTCATACATATACCTGATGGTATATTTCCCCATTTTTCCGCATCCGTACTGAATCGCTTTAATTTTTCCCATATCTTATAACCCACTCTATTTCATTATGAATATTTTTCATATTATTATTGTGAGCAAAAGCCAACAAAATATTTATTAATTATTATATTTTTTTAATGCTCAGTAAAAATCTGTATTTATTATGCCATTAACAATCCCTGTTTTCCAGGATATCCTTAATTTTCTGAGCATCTGATGTCAGAGTTTTCATGCTATTCAAGAGTTTTTTATAGAAAGTTTCTACATCCAAATCACATAAAATATAGCGTACCTGACTATTATCGAGCGCAATTCTAAACAGAATTTCCCTTTCATCAAACGACCAATTATCAATTTTTTGTAAGTCACTAATTACTGTGTGGGTATTTGCAAAACTATCACTGTTTTCTAAAGCCATCATTAATCCGGTTCTTTTTCGTTCTTCCTCATTACTTTCTTTGTCTGCTGTGATTCGTTCTTTTTTATATTTGTAATGAAACGCTTCCAAAGCCTCATTTGCCGCTGTTCTGTCAATAATTGATTTTACAAGGATATCTAATTCTGTACCTTCTGTATAATCAGCAGGCGCAAAATATTTAATTCTCCCATCACGCATCATTTTATAAACTTTTGCCTTATCCTTCGTTTCTGTATTGTAAACGCCAATAGAATGTCCACCATATGAATTAACAAGTTTCATGCATGGAATATCTGTATCACTGTCACCAATGTAAACTATATTTCTAAATGGTACTCTGATTTCCTCCGGAGAAAAAGATTCATTGACCGCCGGGTCGTTAATATCTAAGACTCCTTTTTCAATTCTAAATAAAAACTGTGTTTTACCGGTATAATTCACAACTTGAGCCGGCCATATCGCCACTCCATTATCATTATAATAAAAAGAACTGGCATAAATTTTTTCAAATGCTCCGGCTTTTGCAACAGAGGTTCCCTCAATCATCTCTTTAAGACCAGATGAAATTATGTAATGTTCAACAATAACACCCTTTTCTTTTCCATATTCACGAATACGCTCAAACCATTGCTCCACACCTGAAAACAGCTGAACATTAGCCCCGTATTCTGTAAGTTTTTCCCTTGTAAACAAAACCTTACCTTCTGCTTTCTGTTTCATCACATACATATATGCAAGATTTTGGTCCATTTCATTATCTGTGGCAAGAGCATTTGAATTCTTCCAAAATTCAGGAACATCATATCCAACCGATTGAATATAACCTTGAGCCTGCATATCATCAGGAGATAATGTTTTATCAAAATCATAACAAATTGCAATTACGGGTTTATCCTCTTTGTATTTTCTTTCATATTCTTTGCCAACCATAGTATCCTCCTATCGATTTCTTCGCACATCTGCATCTTCTTATATAATCTGCTCAAGGAAACTAAACTGATTATTTTTCAATGATTTTACCTTTCTATCTGTAACCTGGTCATCTGAAGTAATATTTCCGCACAATAATGGAGAGGTCTGATTATATAATTTTACATTCGCATTTACTTTATCATTATTAAAATTAGCATAACAATATTTACAGCCATTTAAACAAGTGTTATATGTTCCTACTTCAATACTTTCAAAGCATCCACACGCTTCCCTTTGATTTTTATCTTTTTTACCAATCAACTCACACCCTGACAACTTCTCAATTAATTTTTTATCTATACAGCTTCCATGTCTGATTCCAACTTCCTGCAAATCAATTTGTTCTGCGCAGGCTTCAATTACTAAATTGTATTTTGACGCAATTTGCGCCATTTTTCCTGATAAACTAATCATCTCTTCATTTGTCATGTACCTTATGCCAAGTTTCTTCATATTTCGCTGCGTTTTTGCATATAAATCAACAAAACTTATAACTGCTTTTTCCGTATAACCTGCAAGATTACCCGCTATTTCCTCAAAAGCCTTCAAATGATAATCCATTGTATATTTATCGTTGATAAAAATAGGATCATATCGCCATATTACTTTTTCTTTTCCTATTTTTTCAGATAACTTCTTAAATGTTGGGATAAGCACCTCCCTTTTATTTGGAAAATTAGGCTCAATATCTTTCCCATATCCGGTTAATGTAAATTGGAAATAATACACATAATCTTGTAAATAATTTAATTTTTCTAACATATTTACCGGATTTTTAGTCCAAAACACAATACAATCTACCACATTCGGCGATAAATCTATTCTGCTTATCTGATGCGCATTCATAGGATTTCGTACATATAAAAAACCCTCTTTAATTCTATTAACAAACCAATCTGAATAATAATTTGGTACATCTGTTCTTCTGCTAACACTTAATATCATTATAACTCCTACTTATGAAAAGACAATATTTGATAACAAATATTGATTAATTTCAATATTGTTACTGTTCTGTTCAGACGAACAGCCGGACCACATATAGCATCACTAACAAAAATACTATTGATATGAGTACTGTTGCCGTAAATTTATACGCTGCCTTTTTACTTTCCTCTGTATCTCTTTTTAGCTGCTCCAGTGTTTCTTTCGGCGCATTTACTGCACATGCCAAATCTTCATATGCCTCCCAATAATCCGGATGCCAGTGAGTAAGCTGTTTTCCGTTTGCATTATACTCCAGATACACTTCTCCATCTCTGTTATTATATATAGTAATGTTGTATTGTTCATCCAGTTTGATACAGAAACATTCATCATGCGTTCTGTACATTCTATGTCCGCTGTCCAGCAACAGCAGCGCCTCATATAGTTCTTCATAGGTTGAGATTTCTTTATCCAATCCTTTCAACCTCCTGTGCCAGATATAAGTCGATTTTTCTTCTATTATTATATCTTATCATTCAAATATTCTAAAAATCCGTTTATGCCATTTGTTATATCTTCATATGTTTTAACAAAATCACCTGTATACCACGGATCTGCCACATCTCTTGGCGCTGATGTGTAATCAAGAAGCAAACTCACTTTTCCATCACTATCGCCATTTGATATTCTCAGAATATTTTTTTTATTCATACTATCCATACCAATAATATAATCAAATCTTTCATAATCCGCTTTTGTCATTTGCCTTGCCCGTTTTCCCTCACAGTTTATACCATGTTTCTTAAGTTCCGCTTTTGCCGGAGGATAAACAGGATTTCCTACTCCATTCCAAATTTCTTCTGTACTGGTGGCTGCCGATTCTATATAAAATTCTTTTTCAATTTTCTGCCTTTTAACCATGTCTTTCATTATGAACTCAGCCATTGGCGAACGACAGATGTTCCCGTGGCAGATGAACAATACCTTTATCATTGTTAAAACTCCTTGTATTTTCGGCATTTCTTAAAGTTTGCTTACCTCTTAACTCGGCATATTATATGCATAAAATGGCATATTATTTCAAGCAAAAGGTATAAAGTAAGGTATAAAATATTGCATTTTATACCTTGAATTTTTCTCGAAAATACGGACTTTTTACATAACTTTTAATCTTGCGATTTCAGCTTTGGCATCATCAAAATTGACATGAGTATAAACATTCAATGTTACGCTAATATCTGAATGCCCCATAAGATATTGAAGCGTCTTTGGATTCATTCCCGATTTAGCCATATTTGAGCAATAAGTATGTCTGCAAACGTGTGGTGTCACTTTGGGCATCTGCACTTTATAAATACTGTTGTATTTATCAACAATATGTTTAAAGTAATGCTCCCAGTGAAGTGCATAGGTAATACTTCCATCTTTATCAAAATAAAGGAATCCTGTATAACCATCAACCATAGGCTCAACTTTAGGCGGCTTTCTGTTTGCAATAATTTTTTTAAAGCACTCCTCAACATCCGCTGTCATAGGTAAAACTCTTGTACCGCTTTCAGTCTTAGTTTCTTCAATGTAGTAGCCTATCTTCGACTTCTTTTGAAGCTGACGGTCGATATTGATTTTATGTTCTTTAAAATCAATATCGCTTACTGTAAGACCACAGAACTCAGATATTCTCATTCCTGTCTTAAACAGAATATAAATACCTTCATAGTATCTGCTAAAATGCGCATCTTCTTTAACAAATTTGAGAAATTTACGTTCTTCTTCCCTAGATATTGCTTCTCGCCTTACACTATCATTTACAACTGCATCAACAAGCTGAAATGAAAATGGATTTTTGCGAATTAAGTCATCATCCACCGCAAGCTGAAAGGCAGGTCTCAAAACTCCTCTTATTGAATGAATTGAACTGTAACTTCGTCCATCTTCCTTTTGAAGTTTTATCAACCACGTTTTTGCATCTGATATTCTAACAGTATCAATTCTTTTTTTGCCAAAAGAATCTTTTTTCAATACATTAACAACCGTATTATATCCAGCTTGTGTTGTTGGTCTTACTCCTGTCTTAGTTTCAATATACTTTTCTACAAGCTCTAATACTGTAAGATTGCCACCGTTTGTAACAATATGGTCAAATAAGTCTGCTTGTATCTGCTTCTCCATTTCTCTTAAAGATAACGTTCTTTTCTTGCCTGAAGGTGTTGTATCGTTGTGGTCAAGCCTCCAACTGTAAACAGCTTTTTCATTACCATTTTCATCAACATACTTAAATCTGTAGCGTCCATCTGACATCTGTATCTCGCCATTATGTAAAATACGTCCTTTTTTATCTCTCCTTTTCTCACTCATAATTCGGTCTCCTTTCATCAAAAAAGAAGACTATCTTGGATAAATACATTTTACCATCAGATAGTCTTCTTTGCCATAGAAAAGTGTTAATTACACTGTGTTTACCTTATCAAGAAATTTTTCAAATAAATTTCTTTTTATCCTGTAGTGTGAACCAATTTCAAGAAGAAAATCCGCATTGGGATTACTTCGAATTATTTCATACAACCTTTTTATTCCAATACCGTAGTATATCGCCGCCTCTTCAACATTAAGCGTATACTTCTCCCAAATTGGAATTTCCTTTTTCATTTCTGACACTCCTTTCAGTCAAAAGGTAAATCTTCCCCTGTATATTCAATAAAGCCATCGTTTCTATCCAGATATTCTTTAACAGAATTGTACTCTGTCCGATTTCCTGATTTATCATAGATAATCACTTTATGGATTCTTCTAAGAAAAGCATTCCATGATTCTTCATCCTCTCTCTGAATCTCGGGATATTGTTTTTCCAGAGACCAATTCGATACAATATAGACCTTATTGTAACAGGCAAATTTGTTTGCATAGCGGCTCGGCAATTCTATCGGGTAAATATCGCAGTACAGAAGCATTTCCTTTAATTTGAGGGAAGAACGGAATTCATCGAAGCAGATTACAGGCTGACACGTATAACCATCGAACGGATGCAAATAGTCCGTAACCCTGTAAACATTTGAATAACCGTTACCTTCCAGAACTCCTCTTGTTTTTCCTGTGCCTGTCGCACCACTGATATATATAACTTCTAATTCGAGCCGTACCGTTTCCTTGAATCTCTCCGTCAGGATGGTAGTACGGATTTTATCAAGCTTATCTATCTGTAAAATGTAATCCTGATTTGTTGCAAGAATCTCGGCATTAGTCATATTATCAAGAACCATTTGATATAAGTCCGACATATCGCTTCTTTTTCCTTTACTGTTGGGCGGTTGTGTTCCATACTCTTCAAACGTGCCTTCTATTTTCTTCTCTTGCTTGCTTTCGTCTAATTCCCATTTACCAGATTTCTTTATGTAGTTTACATTGTCCAATACTGACCCTCTGCATTTTTCGATATGCGCTTCTGGAAAATATCGCTTAACCATACTGAACCTGACTCTAGAAGCAAACACAACGTATATGTGCGTGTGAAACATGCTTCCTTCTTCGTCAGCCATGCAGAAGTAAGTTATCGTTTTGAAATTACTCCTGATGATTTCAACAATATGCTCATGTGAATATCCTTTTTCCAGAGGAGCGTTAATCGTTAATTGATACATGAAGGATTGCGTATCTATTACAATCACCCCCTTTGTTCTTTTTGTGCACATCCGTGAACAAGCTGCAAACCCTTGCAGTTATTGAGCTTTTTCACGTTCGTTAACGGTCGGGTAATACTAGCCGACCGTTTGAGGGCTTGCGGCTACGCCGCCGCCCTCAACGGGGTTTTCTTCTCGGGTGAGTGCATCAATACAGACTTTTTGCATCTTCTCCATATCTCGAACCATCGGTATTTTTATAAAACGCAATTCTGAACCCTGTAACAATGCAACCCCTTCGCCCCTCTTAAAAGCTCTATCGCCTATTTCATCAATGTATTCTTTCGGGATAAGCATTTCGTATATACTTCTGATCGGCGCACCGACTATCAGTATAACTCCATAATTTAAGCGGCTACCTGATGGAAAAGCGGCGGCATCTGGACGCTGACACGATATCACAAGCCTCACTCCCAAAGAACGCCCGAGCATCAATATCTCTGATACCTTGCGCATGATATCCTCCGCCTTTTTCTTTTCCGTTCCCTGTATAGCAAGGATATTCGCCATGTATTCATCCCATACAAGCGTTACAGGGCTTCTTGAAGTATCTTCGCCTGATTGTCTTTTATGAAGCGTATCATAAACTGTTTCCAGAGCTTCTATCGTCTTATCATACGGATAATACCGAGGGCAGTTTCTAAGAAACGTGAAGCTATCATCCTGCTTAAAATCCGAAAAGAAAACCATTCCTTCTGTATTGGCTATCCGAGCAATCAAGATATTTTCCGCATAACTCTTTCCGCTTCCTGACATTCCGCATAAAAGAGTGTGGCTGTTCGTTTTAGGTGAGATATCCGTTATCACAGGCTCTTTTACGCCATAGCCATACCACTTATCAAAATCATAGCCAAGAACCAAATCAGAATTCATCATCATACATAATTTCCCTTTCTGCTGTTATTCTTCCTTCGGCAGACTCAAAGCAGATATGATTTCCTTTATTATGCTTTTTACCGCCATACGTAATATCACCTATCAAATGAATATCAAGCCTGTCGCAGATTGCATCCTTCTTTTCCTTCCATCTTTCCATTGGTATGGTCGTATAGAATTCTCTTTTTGTTACACCTGACTTTCTGTCCCTCTTCTTGTAATAAAGTATGGGCGGCTGATTTTTCACATCTCGTTTATCTCCGAATACTATCTCCATATCGGCTTCATCCCTAATCGCAAAACAAAAGCCCACGAACTGAATCAACCCGATTGCACATATTACAGGAAATATAACAAGCATAATTGTCATACACGCAGAAAACACCGATTTAAACAAAGGGTATATTTCCATATTTGTAACGAATCTTTTTTCTGTAATTACCATCAGCACAACACCACCTGCAAACAGAATCCACAGAAGATTGATTATCGGATAATTCCATAACTGCTGAATGCCAAGACGAAATCTGCACTCCTGTTTTTTTCTATTGTGCCTTCTTTCGTTAAACTCTTTATTATCCATTTTCCACCTTTCTTCTAAAACAGGGGATGGAAGCCCATCCCCCGGTACAAACTCAATCGTAATTCAAGCTGAATCCCTCTGACATGAAATTACTTAACTCCATAAGCAAATCATGTACATAGTTGTACTTTCTGAAAATAATGTTTTCAAGCGAACGGTCAGAATCAATAATGAAATGATTCTCTTCGTTGTACGAACCACAGCTTTCATCCTTTTCTATAAAAGACCAGAAATCTGCATCATACGCCATCGGGCGAATATTCTTATCTGCGAATTCCTTAATCTTTCCATATACATCCTCAGGAAGCTTATTACGATATTGTCTAATCTCAAACAGCTTGTTACTTATATAAGCTCTGTCCTCATATTCTTTAAGTGCTTCACTCATCAAGATATGACATTCTATGAGCATAGTTTCAATATTCTTATCCATTACTAATTCCTTTCTGATGAACAAGGGGATGAGGTCATCATCCCCCTGCCATCTTTGGTAATTTGATTAAGCCTTGAAAATCATCTCTACCTTACCCTTCATATTGAAGCTGATATCGATGGCATCGTTAAGCTTAGTGTCTTTCGGAAGGGTGATTCCATCTTTTAAGAAGAAATCTGCCGTACGAAGTCCTTCAACGTGCTCGTCCTGAAAAGCACAATAGATTTTTGTTCCGTTGACTTCTTCGCCACTGTTGTTTGTGAAATGGATTCCCTGTACACCAACAAGTTTAGCCTTCATAGCTAGTCTCCTTTCTGCTTCTGCTGATATCTGCATAGGCTTTTATATTTCGGTTGCGCTTCCGATGACTATAATATAAATCCTCTCAAAACTATTGTAAAAACCTTTGTACGATAGTTTTAAGCATAGTTTATGGTAGTTATTCTATCTTGATTTTTCGTATATATGCTTTATAATGGGTTTTAAGAAACAAATGATATTTTATTTATTCATTTTTCCGATGGAGTACACTATGGAGAACAAAACCGATAGAAAATCTGTAGGCTTACGAATACAGGAACTCAGAAAAAAAAATAAAGAAACTCAAAAAGACCTTGCAAGTGTTATTAGCACGACACCAAACTCCATTTCCAAACTTGAAAATGGAGAAATCGGCTTGACCTTCGATAATATGATTCTTATCTCGGAACACTATAATGTATCGCTTGATTATTTATGCAAAGGCGAAGGTGGTTCAAACCTTCTCGAAACCCTTAACAAATATGTATCACTGGATTACCACGATATTAGCGGCGTTACAGATAATGACACCGTTTATCCTCTACCAACTCTGACAATTAACAGAGCTTATTTCGAGTATCTTATACAAACAGCTAACGCCAAAGCTGATAAGAACATTCCTAAAGAGCTAAAAACACAATGGCTTGACATAGAAACACAAAAATTCAACGAAAACATAATCCATGACACCTACAAGGACTATGCAACCATTATTCCTGTAAAAGAATCCATAATACACAGTAATCCCGATGTACTTATAACCGTTTCAAACTCGAAACTGAAAGATGTATAAAAAAAGAACTCAACCAAAGGAGAAATACGATGTCAGAACAAACTATCCAAGATGGTCTTTATTCCATTCCAGTACAGCTCGATAAGTATACCTGCCGTAGTCTCGGCGCTACTACAATCAAAGAGTATGTATTAATTCCAGTAGATGATATGATTGAAATTGCAAACGATAATATTCCGAAACGCAAGAATCTTGCCGAAGTTGTAAAAGTTTTAGATTTATATGCACCTACTAAATAATAAAAAAAGGGAATGGAACTGATTCATTCAGTTCTATCCCCTTTTCTATACTATCAATATATGTACTAAACGCTTGCATGTCGGTTATATTCTGTACTATAGCAACTTTTTCCGCACTTCTTACAAATATAATTTATGTGGTATGTTTCCTTAACACCTGGAACATATTGTTGTCCAACAGAATATCTTCCTGTCTTTGTGCCATCCCTGTGATATTCTTCAGAATGTGTTGATACAGCAACAGAAATCTTTTCGCTTCCTATATATTCCCTCCCTTGCTTCTTTAATGCAAACCATTTACCGCATGAAGGACATTTATTGCTATATCCAATTTTAAGCACTTCGATACCTATACACATAGCAAATAATGCTATAAATATTATCGCAAGAATCACTCCTGCCGCTTTATTACCTATGTATTCCTGTTTGCTTGCATAATAAAAACAATAAACTATCATTCCTATAAAAATAACCTCTGCAAAACGCAAAAGTTTATTTAATATTTTTTTAATCGCACTCATCTTTTAAACCTCTATTCCGTGTATTTTCGTATTTGTATTTATATAGCATCCTCAATATTTTCAATTGTATATTCTTCACCTTTGTATATAATCACTATGTCTGATGGGCAATCCTCAAACGCAGAATGTGCCATCCGTGTGATGCTATCATCAAGTATCACCTTCTTGAGAGCTGTGCAACCATAAAATAAGTCGGATGGTACTTTTTCCACGCCTCTAATCTCTACTTCCTCAATTAAATGTGCACTTTCATACCATGGCACATCCTCTTCTTCCCAATCTTTTGGTATTTTGTCTGTTCCGCTGATTATAAGCCGATTACCCTCTATTTCCCATGTACACTCTGGAGTATCGTTGCTTTGGGCATTAGTAAACCATTCTTCTTCCGTTCCGTCGGTAATCGTCAAATATGTATCAGCATTTTCAAGATTCACCCACACACAGGGTCTTATTCCATGCCTACGTGTTTTTCCATTATTTAAGCTTGCAGTACCAAGTTCAATTCTTCCATCTTCTTCCACAAGCAGTGCATGTCCTTCCGCTGTAAACCACGAATCCCAACTTAATGAAGACCTAAGCCAATATGCAGAATATTCATTTCCAATAACAGAAGAATCATACTCAAATCCCTTTTCTTTTAATTCATTATATGTCTCCTCTGTAAAGGTTTCACATTCTATTTTTCTTTCATCATTGGCATATGGTGTAGCCTTACACAGTAGCATATCTGAATATGTGTATTCCTCTTCTTCGTCTTTATAATTGGTTATAGTAATTGTTTTCGTTCCGAAATACTTAGTGATTTCATCATATGAAGGCAGGAATACCGAACCAATCAGTTCTCCTTCTAAAGCACCATATTCGTCCGTTACTGAATAATCTGTTGTATCAGTTATTATTTTTAATTCTTCCTCAGAAAAGGCAGTTTGTGCAAAATCTTTATTCAACCATGAATACACATAACTTTGAGACCATGGATTACTTTCACTATCGCCAGTTCCATAAACTCCTTCTGATTCGTTATATTCTATATTATCAAGAATATAACATGATACAAGTAATGCCTTTCCATCAGATATATCCATTACCTGCCATTTTATCGGCTCAAGACCATTTGCATTATCGTTATCCTGCTCATAGACACCAAATGTAACATAATCTCCAACAACTATATTTACATTACTATCCGTAATAATATCATCTTCTGTACTAGACGCTGTTGTATCATTATTTGTAGCTTCATTTGTTTTTACCTCGTCTGTTTTATCTTCATCTGCTTGTTTCCCACAACCAGTAAACAACATTGTAAACAAAACGCAGACCAGAATCATACTTGTTTTTATCTTTCTTCTCATCATGCAGTGTTCTCCTTATCTTATTAAAATAGTATATGGACACATTATATCACTTCTTAACCAAATATGCACGCATATTTTTACGTGTTATTTCTACGTGTTATTTCTACGTGTATATATAAAACTGTTCTAATACTAAAATATTAGTGAGGTGATAAGATGAATTTCAAAATAGAAAAACCCGAATATGTAAACAGAACTTTTAGAATAACAAAAGAGCTTGCCGAATCCCTTTCCGAAATTGCACAACGTGAAGGGATTTCCGTGAATGAATTAGTTGTTCAATGTTGTAATTATGCAATTTCAAACATGAATGCAACAGATGATAAAGAAGAATAATTCACACATAAAACAACAAAAGCACCTGTCACCTCACAAACGAGTGTAACAAGTGCTTTTATTATATTATCTGAGCATGTTCTCTTATTCGGTCGCAAATTTTGACTTCCACACTCTCAAACCCTTATAAACAAAGGCTTTATTTATCCAAACTCTTCATCGTCGGGAATAATAATATGTCTGTCTTCTTTACAATCAAAACCAAGATAGTCTTCAAAAATTTATACACCAATCGGTATAAATAAGGTATAAAATCTATATACTACGCCTAAATCTTACTTAATTACAACATCCTTTCGCTTACCTTAAGATGTTCCCGTGGCAGATGAATAAAACTCTAATCATAAATTTCTCCTGTTCTGAAATGCCCTGTATTGCCCTATTTTGCGTTGGTTTATCGGTTTTTCTAGGCATCGTATTTTTCTTCTTTAAAACTACACTTTTTGCAACATAATGCAAAACGGAGCAAATCAATGCCTTGTGTAGTAGTCAAATCGTAGTCAGTTAAGGGGGTTCAGACTACGGATAGGGGGGTGCATTATTTAACAAAAAGGTGTGCTAATCTCTGTTTTGCACTCTCGTTTTCAATATCTATCTCAAGATATTTTTAATGCAATAAAATATGTTGGAAAATCATAACCATCTCTCGACAAAATCATTGATGCAACTCTTGTTGATGCATTAGGATATGTCATTTCTGTATATTTTCTTTTTACTTCTAAGGGAAAGTTATATGCTTCTATATATGCAGAATATCTTTCCCAAAAAGATTCAAAATCAGTTGTATTTACATATGAAACAATAAATGTTGCAGTTCCTAACGAATTATAATTAACAATAGCTTTATCAATATGGGTAGAAATATATGACTGATTTACACTATCTAATTTCAAACCCTCATAGATTGCTATTTCTTTTCCATTCTTTGAAAGTAAAATATCAACCTCTCCTGCAACTTTACCATTAGCAGATATGCCGTGTCTTGTCTGGTCTTTAACCTCTTTGTATCCTTTAACCGATAGCATATCTCTAAAATAGTCATTAATGCTATTTTCGGTGCTATTCTCGTCAAATGAATAATTTAGGCAGACTCGTTCCCCTATTTGAATCAAATCACTAAGTACCACTTTAGCTATTTCAATATCTGCATTTAATCTATCTTCATTTGTTTCTGGTATATCATCTAAATCATCATTAGAGAAAAAATACAAGTCTCTAACTAAAAATCCAGATTCACTAGGTTTTAGTGCTTTTTCTAGAGCAGCTCCAAAAGTTGATTTGTTATTTTTTAAACAATTTATATCTGATGAAGAACCTTCGAAAGTGATATCAATTGCCTTTTTATCCCAATTATCTCCACGAAGTCCTGCATAATAGGCCAGACCAACATCATCATACTCATACGTACATCTTTTAAATGAATCCGCTACATCTGATTCTTTCATTTGCTGCAAATACTGACAAACACGCCTATCGAAATTACTAGGTAGTTTGTACGAAAAATCAATATATCCCAAAATACTTGTCTCCTTTTAAAATTCGTTTATATTCAGAACTAGTCTATTTTTTACTATTCTCAATTCACATCATATTGTCATTGATCATCTGCATTTGTTATCTCAAATTACATATTTATTAATATTAATTTCTTCAATCTCTGGTTTTGAAAGCATCCATGTTACAATACCTGTGGAATCCTTAAAGAAAACCATATGCCAATGAGTTATCGTACCATCTTCATCTGTTGACAGATTCAACCTATCAAGCGATTTTTCTATTTCCGGCACCGGTAGACATATCATCGTATTCTCATCCTTACATCCGTATACTACATATTTTTCTTTGCAATTTTTCAAATCTCCTAACGGATTTCTTCTATAAGCAAACCAATATTTTTCACGATTACCTTGCCTATAGGCTTTTGATGTTGTGATAACATATCCTTTACTGCCATCATTAGAAATATATGTACTTCTGCCAACTTTAACTAGTTCGCTATTCATTTCTTGTGCTAATTTGATAACACACTTATCAGCAAATTTTACCCTTTTGTTTGTTTCTTTATCTCTGGATGGAGCAACAACTTTCTGAACAATTTCCGGTTCTTCATCTACTATGTCCTCATATTCAATTTCCATAGATGTGCAAAACAAATGTTTTATTTTTTCAAATCTCTTTGTACAATAATCTGTATAGTATTCCTTCAAAACTGGGAAATCGTTCTTCTCATATGGAATATCCATCCAGTCAAGATCTTCCTGCTCTGTAAAACTATATTTTGTTTCAACATCTTTTAGTTTAACATGAAGTAAATACTTTTTATCTTGATAGAAGTTCTTATCCTTCTTACTGCGATTTACATACTCTGGCAGATAGCACAAATTTGCAATACAGCTGACAGGTAATCCTTCTCCATCACATGCTTCAATCAATCTTCTCATTTGCTCTTTTGGAGCAATATGCTCTACATCAAATTTTTCGACTGATAATTGATCCATAGCAGTAAAAGTTTTAAGATATATACAATTTAAAAATACTAGTTCTTCGCTTTTCGGATTTGCAAAACTTTTCTTTTCCGACCTCAACATAGATTTTTCAAAGAAACTATCTAAAGCCGCCATCCAAGCACGGCTTGATATTTCATTCATATATCTGTTAGGTTTTGCAGCTGCATGGATTTTTCCAGTACCCCCTTCACTCCAATAGTTAGTTAAAATATCATATACATAATAATGAATTAAATTTCGTGCTATAATATTTTTTCTATCATTCCAGGTTGTGGAAACTATTGAAAAACTTCCTTCAGCATACATTTCTTTAAATGTAGTCGAAATCATAGAAAGTATTTGGTATTTCGAATGAAAAATTTTATTTGCGTTTCGACTATTGCCCTTAAATTTTGTAACAACAGAAATTGCATTATTTACAAATTCAATTGACTTACATAAGGCAGATTCCAATTCATCCAAATTGATATCTCGTAATCGTATATATAAGGTTTTTATTTTGTCTGAGTCATTAAGGCAAGCATTAACAAGTTCATATGCCAATGGATTAACAGTGTCACTTGATAAATTTCTGTTAAATCCTAAAATTTCATACTTATCAACAAGGAACTTACTTAATCCAAACAAATATTCAAATGCCGTCACTTTTTTGGTAACTCTCATATCTTCACGATTATACCCATGAATTTTATATCCATCACTTACAAATGCATCGTATTTAGCAATCACATATTCAACTATTCTTGTATTCGAAATTGTATATTTTTCATTTATTGGCCATGCAGCAGCATAAATCTCATATTTATCTAATGGTGTACCCTTAGAATTTATTCTATCAAATATCTCTGGAAGAGTTGCTTCATCACCACTGTAAACAATGACTGGAATAATAGTGTTAGCAATTTTATCATATAAATCCTGTCTCTCTTCGAAAAAATCTGTAATAATCGTAATAAGGTCGCCTATGCACTCGTATCCTGCCCCAAACTCCTCCGCTATTTTCTTTGCTGGATTATAGTACTGCAAATTTTTAAATGTCTTCTGTTCTTTTATGAAAGCGGTCAACAAGGTTCTAATTATATGGTAATCTTCCTCATTGTTTCTTCTTACAATTTTGAGAATATTCTTACAAAAATCATCAGATATATTACTATCATAAAAAAACTCTGTTGGATTAGTCATGTATTTTCTAATACAGTTGCCTCTTTGAAGTCCATCAACCAAAATATATGTTTCTATATTATTCTCCACTGTCTTGTAAAACAGCATGGTTCCCACTGGATAGCCTTTTATTAAAGAATCAATAAATGTTCTCTCTTGTTCTTTCCCCCAACGACCACTACCTCTTTGAAACATTGGAACAACAATTTTTTTATGATCCTTATGCGTATCCTGCAATGCTGATGATAATTCCTGTAATGACCAATTTTCGGGTGTACATCCTGCCATATCAAATCCTCCCAACTACTCTGCTTCCTTTTTTACATATATCAGTTCAATATCATATCCCAGTTCTTCCATCATATGTACAAAAGTCTTATTAATAATACCATCTTTTTTCTTGATAACACGATTCACATAAGAACTTGTTGTTTCTATACTATCCGCTAATTGTGCTTGTGTTATTCCGGATTCTATGCATTTGACTTTTACATCAACTTCTATATTATTCTTAAGCACCTGACACCACCTCGACTCAATTTCTTTCACTAATGAAATAATTAATTATACAGCATTACACAGTATTTTTCAATTGCTAAAATAGACTAACAGATACATTTGTATTAAAAAACACCCAGACTTTCTGTCTGAGTGCTATGATTGATATTTTACTATATAACCTTGAACATATTCTGTTTCAAAGGCTTATCGTCTTTATCTGAAAGCCCCATCTCTTTTCTTGCGTTTTCCAATCCTTGCATCTTCTGGAGTTCTTTCTCCGCATCTTCAAGTCCAACATGGGTGTAAACATTAAGTGTTACTGCTATATCCGAATGTCCCATCAGATACTGCAGTGTCTTAGGATTCATTCCCGATTTCGCCATGTTTGAACAATATGTATGACGGCATACATGGGGTGTGATATTTGGCATCTGTACCTTATAAATCTCGTTGTATCTGCCCACCATACTATTAAATCTGTGTTCCCAATGCATGGCAACCAGTGGCATTCCATTCTTATCCAGAAAAAGGAATCCAGTGTATCCACCTACCACTTTCTCCACTTTATATTCTGGTCTGTCTTGAATGATTGCTCGAAACATTTCTGTGACTTCTTTTGTCATTGGAATTACCCTTGTTCCGGCATTTGTCTTTGTCGGTTCAATCACATACTCCATCTTCGAAGTTCTCTGCAACTGATGGTCGATATTGATGGTTCTTTTCTCTAAATCAATATCTTTCATAGTCAATCCACAAAACTCCGAAATTCGCATTCCTGTATGAAAAAGAATGTATATTACTTCATAATACTTGCAGTAAACTACATCATCATGTACAAATTTTAAGAATTTTCGCATCTGATCCTTTGTGATTGCCTCCCTTGTGACAGCGTCATTTACTATCACTCCCGCCAATTCAAATTGGAAAGGATTCTTCATAAGAACATCATCATCTACTGCCATCTGAAATGTCGGACGAAGTACTCCCCGCACTGTCTTTATCGTGCTATGCCCTCTTCCATCTTCCTGCTGCATTTTTATAAGAAACAGTTTTGCATCAGATGTCTTAATCTTTGAAATCTTTTGACTCCCAAAGGATTCCTTTTTAAGAATATTCCTCACAAAATTATAATTGGCTAATGTGTTCGGTCGCATTCCTACCTTGGTTCTAAGGTATCTCTCCACCAATTCATTCACCGTAATATTCTTTCCTAATGGGTTCAATCGGTTATCAAGGTCATATCCTATCTGTTTTTCCAGTTCTCTCAGCGAAAGGCATGGCTTTTTACCAACCGGGAGTGGATCCGTAGGTTCTAATCTCTAGCTATATACAAAGTGTGGTTTTCCACCTATATGATACTTGAATTGATATTTTCCGTTTGCTCTTATTGATTCTCCTCTTCTAAGCACCCTATGCTTTGAATCTCTTCGAAGTCCTGCTTTTCCTGCCATCAGCGTTCCCTCCTTCTAATCTCTAGATGTTTATTTAAGTATTTTTCAAATTCAGCTCGTAGAACCAATCTTCGTCCGTTATAATAGAATGCAATAAAATCCAAACCATCTTGATGTAACAATTCATAGAACTTTCTCCGGCTCAATTTATAATGTTCAACTGTTTCCTGTACCGTCATAGTGTCTTTGTCCTTGATATTAGGTTTCATCTTTTCTTCACTCCCTTCTTATTGAAATTCCCCATCCGGGGTATAACATATATCACTCTAAACCGCTTATTTATCAACTACTTTTGGCAGATAAATAACTACTTCTAGCAGATTATATTTCTGACGACTCATCAATAAATTTTTCAAATTTAGGGCGAATAATAAGGAACTTATTTCCACAAAAAACTGAAAATCTTCCTGTATTTTCTTCTGCCAGTCTACGCATCTTCTTGATTCCAATATTGAAATAAGCTGCTGCCTCTTTTATGGTAAGCGTGTACTTCTCGCATACTGGAACAAGTGCTTCTTTATTTTTTACATTTACCTCTTCCATTACTGCTCACCTCCAAATCTATCGAGGATATAGCACTCATGCGAGCAATACTTCCTGTTCTTATTCCCATATGCACTGAATGGCTTTTTGCAATAGGCACAGACAAAGCTATATTCAGCTTTGCGATTGACCTTGTCCAGATTGGCATTCCACCACTTATTCCTACACTTATCAGAACAGAACTTCTTCTCCTTTCTTCCGCTGTTCTGTACAACAACAGTTCCACAACATAAACAGTGATGGATTTCTTCGTCAGCCGGAGTAGGATTTACTGCCACTCCTCCAAGTCCGTGTCTTCTGCAATATGTCTTTATGGTGTTTTCACTTAAATCAAGGGTCTGTGCAATTCTTCCATAACCATAACCTTCTTCTCTCAGTCTCTTTATCTGCTGTCTCTGCGAATCATTCATGCTATTCACCTCCATCGAACTTGAAGGGAATAACTTTTATAGGTTCATCGTTAAGTCATATACCCTTCACTATTCGCTAGGCATTTTTTTAGTGATTGACCGAAAATATATCTTTTTCCCTTCACTATCCCTTGGACAGAAAAAAGTTAAATTGGCGGAAAAATTTTTCAAAATCATGACCACCGGCTTAGCCGGTGGTTTGCTCTGCGGCTATAAGCCGCTGTTCCCTGCTTGCCTCTAAAGAGGCTCTGAAAAGTTCGCCTTCCGCACTACGGTCACAGGCTAGCTCTAAAGAGCCTGCTTATTTGCTAGGTATTACCGGCTCACCCGTAAACGGGTCTATATACTCCTTCAATGACATTTGGTCATATTCCAAATCTTCCTGTAATTGATTTCGTATATATTCCTGTATTTTCTTCGCATTTTTCCCTACTGTATCGACATAATATCCTCTACACCAGAAATGACGATTTCCATACTTATATTTCAAATTCGCATGTCTTTCAAATATCATCAGCGAACTTTTCCCTTTTAAATATCCCATTATTTCTGACACACTATATTTTGGTGGTATTCTCACAAACATATGAATGTGGTCTGGGCAGGCTTCTGCTTCTATTATTTCTATTCCTTTTCTTTTACACAATTCACTTAATATATGTGCCACATCAGCTCTTATTTTATTGTATATAATTTTTCTTCTGTACTTTGGTGCAAACACAATATGGTACTTACATTCCCACGTTGTATGTGCTAAACTATTTTTATCCATTTGGATACCTCCTTGGTATAATTTATGCGGTTGGCGAACCTGCATATATTCTACCACTGGAGGTTTTTTACTTGAAGCTAAAGCTAACTGGGAACACACCTGCATAGCAGGTGGTTTATTTTTATTGCCTATACAAAAATAACCCCGATGGCTCGTGCTACCATCGGGGCATTTTACATTATCAGTGATTATTAATTTTATCTGCAAGTTCTGACATCACATCATCCTTGCGACCTCTGAGCGTTCTTCTGGAAATTCCAATCTCATCTGCTACAGACTGCTGTGATTCCTTGTTGGCTACCATCTTTACCAGACGCATCTTCTCATCAGCGAGTTCATTTAATGCCTCATGTAATGCATCCACAACAATCTTATATGCCACAAGTTCTGAGATGTCATTCTCGTCCTCTGGATCATATCCAGTTTCAAGGAGAGCCTCATAAGATGTTTCCAATTTAATCTGCGCATCTCTGTCACGCTCATCCTTTTTAGCCCAGTTATTGAAGGTTCTGTTCATGAGATCAGCTTCTTCTTTTGTGGCTGCACCGAAAATTGCATAATAGCGTTTCTGTCTGTGTGGCAGTGCTATATGAGCAACGGGAACATCATGTTCCTTATAGTGCTTGACAGTAGCCTCGTCACCATCCTCAATCGGAACAAAATACGGGAAATCGTATCTTGCTACTCCATCAACAGTTACCTTGCTTGCATCATTCTTTTTTACCATGATTGCCTCTTTCCGCCTTTGCAACGCAAGGGGCGAGGACAATCTGTCTATTGCACGACAATAAGACGAGATACCATAAAATTTTAGAAATACCCTCTATCGGTAAATCATAAATTTTATGTATATCCTCGCCCTATGTCGCGCGCCACAGGCTTAAATATTATTTTTTATGAACATCTTGGATGTTCAGATGGCATCACAGATTACTGTGAAACCATCTCAAAATCCAAAGTGCTAACCTCTTGTATTTTTATATTCTCCTTTGTTTTTTCAACTTCGCACGAAATTACACACAGTCAAACGGAGAATAATATAAAATAGACTTTTTATGGCTCATGACTCATATTAGCCATAAATGTTTCATAATCCGTAGCAAGTATCAATTCATAAATCTTGCTTTTCCTTTTACAATTTAATTATAGAATCTAGCTTTCTATCTGTAATTGCTCCTGACTTACACCGACTTACACAGTACTTACATAAAAATGAGCATAAAAAAAGAGGCTACCACCTCATGGCAATAACCTCAATTGTTTTGATTCTATACAAACACTTCTGGCATATTATAAATTACTTTTTCTACTTCTTGTCGAACAGATTCTCTGTCACAGTTAAGAAGAGTTCTTCTAATACGCATCACATTATTTGCATCAATTTCAAGATATATATCTTTATTTTGTTTTATAAATCTTGATGTCTCTCTAGTAAAACCGCATTTCTGTAATAATATGCTGATCTGATTTGTTGTGCCGTACTCAACATATTCATACCAATCATTTCCGAGTTCTTCAACATTTTCTCTCTGCTTACAAGCATTAGAAAATTTCAGAAAATAATTTGATATCCTAAATGTCACTATATTCTCTATGACATCAAGCACTTCTGCCATAACCGCATTTCTATGCTCTTTTGAATCATTATAAGCAACATATGAATATCCATCTTTATCTTTAACTGTAGAACCTGGTGTATTCCTCTTATACTCTAATGCTCTCTCGATAATATAATTTAATCCATAACCATTTATCCATTGAAGAAGAATTACAGCGTACCATCTCAACATACCGTGAGAACCTGTACTTTTATTTCGATGGCCAAGTGTTCCCGGTTCATACTGTTCCCACTTATATATTCTACAGAGCTGCTCCAAAAATTGTACAAGATTCGTATAATCTGTTGATGTATCTCCCGTCAAAATTGGATACGAAAGATTCTGGTTTACTGCACTTTGCAAATTACGAGCTTGATCCACTGATACATTTATATCATCGTCAATGGTATTTTCCTCCCTTTGAAAATTTCTCTTTATTTGTGCAACCGCAAACGGATCCAGAAATTCCGAAAATTCTTTCTTAACCCGAAAGTCTTTATCTTTCATAATATCGTTCAGCAATAAAATAGAAAACTTTCTCATTAATGCATAGCTATCATTTGTCTGATTCTTTGGGTGTCGTGGTATTTCAACTTGCCCCTTTAGAAGGCTTTGAATAACTTCTCTCTTCTGTGGCTTTGTCAATCCAGAATCAATAGAAAGTTTCTGCTCAGGAGCTTCTTTTTTTAATAGTTCTACAAATTTTTCTTCCTTTACCTTTTCATTACAGATAAGGAATACATTTCCATATAGATTAAACTCTATTCTTCCAACTCGTCCTACAAGGTTCTTAAAATCAATAGCATCCATTCTAGCCCTTCCAATTTTATAATTTGTAACAAACAAATTATCTGCTGGAAGATTAACACCTTCTACCAATGTACTAGTACAGAAAAGCGTTTTTATAAGACCCTGCCTGAATAGTTCTTCAATACGCAATCGAATTGTTGTAGGCAGATATCCAATATGATATGCTACCCCTTTTTTTATAATATCTGCAAGATAATATTCTGAATGGATCTCCTGCTGAATTTCCTTTGATATCTTCTCTAAATCGTCATTGTTGTATTCTTGCAACGAATCTGCATATTCAAGAGCCATTGCAACAGCTTGTCCTATAGCACTGCAGAAAACAATGTTCTGTGAATTGCATCCTACAGTATTCAAAAGCGAAGTAAAGTTCTCATTTGCTCTTAATCCTCGGATGAAAGTGGTTGCTTTCTTCTGTGGATTAAACATATGTATTTCATGCGTATCATAATTTACAATATATTTCATTTGACTTACAGGAGAATATGTAGATGCGATTCCCATTGCGGTCACACGTTCCTCATCACTTATTAATCGTAGATATACCTCTGGATTTGGAATGTTAGGTGACGCAAATATAATATGCGGTTTGCATTCTCTTGCTGACAGCATCTCAACAATTTTATAATAAAACGAACTTCTATCATCCATAGAAGATATTTTATGTGCTTCATCAATAAACAAGTATGCAATAGTCTTGGTAGGATTATCAATAAGATAATACAAGAATCGTTCTGGTGTCATAACAAATATAAAGTTATGTGCCTGTTTTAATGCAATATCTCCCCCTGCTGTCACAACCCTATAATTATACTCTTCCAACATTTCCCTTAAATCATCTTTTATTATTTTATCGCTGACCTCATTTATAAGGGCTTTTGTCGGAACTATGATGGCATAATTTTCTCTTTTCTTTTCAAGAATCTGTTGTTTTATGAACATTCGCATAATGAAGGACTTTCCCATAGATGTTGGTCCTGAATAACTGAAATACTGATCAGATAAATGCTCATAAACTTTAGCTTGTGAACGAAAGAACTGTTTATCCCCATCAGCCGGGATACGCATTTTATCCATATCATACTGCTGACACAATCTGTCCATGAACGATTTCTTCGTCACTGTCTCCTTGTTTTTTGCCAAGCTGAGTCCTCTGTAATTACCTATATTAGATAATACTCCAGATAAATAATATGATATCCTCGTATCTTCTGGATGCATTTCCTGCAATAATGCAACCATCTCTTGAGCCATTATCTTATGTGCATCACTTTTTGTCGGATGTGTAGAATTTGACAATAAATCCGCAAATCTAAGAGCATCATCAATATCAACAGGCATTTCTATTACATTATCATTGCTCTGGTTGGCAAATACCCTAGCCCCATAATTGTATAAAATATTCTCGTAGACTTCTTTTAAATATGTATTATTCTCTAAATCATCATATATCGCTTGTCCAAGTGTATTGCTATATTGTTCCATTACCTACACCTCCACTCAGCAAGTTCTGCATTATTTCATCTTTGTCATTATCAGCATCATCAAACGGCATAAAATAAAAATAGAAAGAATGATTGGCTATATTGCTATTGCTTACAATGGCGGCGTTTGCCAATTGCGTACTAATGTATGGTGCAATATCCTCTACATCTTGTTTCATTTTCTCCATTGCTTTGGTTCTGTAGGTATCATTATCATATTGTGAAGGATCTATTCCCAATGAATACCCTATAAAAATTCCAAATGAAATATCTGGTCTTCCGGATGATGCCCTTGACGATATCAATATGTTTTTTAAATATGTAGTAGTATCGGCGTCAAAACTACTTGATAACACCGCTCGATCCACCATTTTTCTCTCATTTCCTGAAACACCTACTATATCATCTAGCCGCTGTATTACAGAGTCAACAGCATTTTTAATATTCCCTGTTATATCTGATGCTGCAAGGACAAGCTGATACTTGTCACTTCCACCATCATTCAACTTCAATAAATGTACTCCATCTGTTCTACTTCCCGGAGTGCCAGCAACGATTTCAGCCTTTGTAAATATTTTAGGTGCTCCCAGTACATCTTCAAGGAAAGCATATACCATAACCTCTCCTAAATCGTTACCTGTTCCCTTCTCACCGGGTGTTCCGTGCTGATTCATTGCACGAATAGCCCGCAAACAGGCGGAATGTTCTTTATGTCTATCACGCAAATTCTGCATTTCTGTTCTTGAAAGAACATAATAACCGATATTATCAATAAGGAAATCATCGAGACAATCATATGAAAATTCACTATTTTCGATGTCAAGATAGAACAGTCTTACTTGACTGTAGTTTGGATTATTAAGTTGCCCCGCTCCTTCACTTTCAATAAATATCTGATCAAAATCGTCTCTATTTAAAGTAGACTGAAGTTGTTGTGTTCTGATAACAGGTGCAGTAACAATATGAATTGAATTTCTTTGGGATTCAAATGCATCAACATAATCCTTCGTTATAAAATCTGTTTTTCCATCTTTACCATTTCGATTTGCAACCTCTGCACAAGTATATATAAGAAAACAAGCTAAAAATTCTGCTGCATCAACATCCACCATACTTAATAATTCTGATTTTTTATATTTTCCAATATGCGTACTTATACCTACACTATCTCTGCTGAGAATATCCTTAAGTGCAAGAACTATAACTGGTATTCTGTCCTCTGATATAAATTTAGACAGAAGATCTCCGTTCAATCTACCAACAACATCCTCAAACACCACATTTTTTGCTCCATTAATAGCATCATCTGGTACATTTGCTTCACTATCCCGAAGTCTTGTGATTTTTGTATGTTCACCAATAATATTATCTCCGCCAACTGCCATAATAAGTTCAGAACATACATCCTGTTGCTGGACTCCCGACTGTGTACTTGTCATCAGCGTTTTCAACAAAGAACCAAAGCATACCACAGTTTTCCACCTCCTTGCGCCTATATCTTATGTTAATCTATTGATACAATCCTTTCACTCCAATACTTTCATTATTTCGTCACAAACTGCCTTTGCTAAAAGTGGGGGCACCGCATTTCCAACTTGCGTACACTGCGGAACCTCTATTCTTCTTTTTAATCCACCTGTAGTTCTCTTACCCAAAAACACAAATGAATCATCAAATGATTGACATCTTGCCATTTCACGTACACTAAACGTACGAGCTTCCCATGGATTAATATAATCATCTGGAATCGTGACAACTGTGGCAGATGGTTCATCTGCTTTCCAGCGTTGCCTTATATTCTTTTTAGTTAATAAGACATCTACTGCGGTGTCTGAAACTTCACCCTGCTTAAACATCTTTATAACCTCATCGGGTTCTTTCAGCAATTCCCTACTACACAATGCTATAAGATTTGGCTTTTGGCTAATATCTATCCCTTCATTAATAACTCGTTTTCTTAACATTGTTCCTGATTCACCTTCGTTAAACAATGAAAATCTTTCCAATACCAACTCTGTAGATGATGGCAATTCTAGATTTTGTAGTTTTCCTTCAAGTTCAATTGGTTTTCCCGTAATCAAAGAAGGTGTTCTTCCTAATCTACTTGCAATTTGATAATCACTTAAGCCTGTATTAATTGTTTTTCTAATATTGTCATCTACAATCAAATCACTAATTGCGTCTTTCAATGTTAAATAATTGTTTGAATCATATGTCGGTATTGGGTATTTGGGTGCTTTTAATCCTTTCTTGTAGCCAATAAATATCACTCTATTTCGCTTTTGTGGAACACCATAATCTGCAGCGTTCAATATTCTAGGTTCAAGGGTTTCATATCCAATTTTCTTCAGTTCTTTTCTTAATATTACAGGTGTTGTAGTACCATCTGGATAAATCTCGCCATTCGGGTGTTCTTTGGTTGGAAGTCCTTTATAATCCAGAAATTGCATATCCATAAATCCTTCTACATTTTCAAGTACAATATACTTGGGTTTGACTTCTTTTATCACTCTTACATATTCACCAAACAAAAGATTTCTCGGATCTTTTTTGTCCCTACGTCCTGCTCTGCTGAAGCCCTGACAACTCGGTCCCCCAATCATCAAGTCAATCTTTGGTATAGTTTTTTGATTTTCGAACATTTTCAAAGATTTTATATGTTTCTTAATTTCCTTACCTGTAAGATTTCTAATATCTGCTCTTTCAAACCAAGTATTTTCACCTTGTATGAGTCCTAATTGCTCATGTCTATGTTTATATGTAACCTCAACCATATCGCTAATATCTGAACTAAACAAAATATGAAATCCCGCCTGAATCAAACCTTCTGAGCATCCTCCGGCACCGCAAAACAAATCAATTGCATATGGCATTTCAAATTCCTCCTTTTGTATTGTAAGTATACCACGCTTCCCTTCAAAAGTCCAGGAATTATATTGGGCTACTCTATTAAGGCTCACATCCTCTTAAATATCAACCTCTATTTTAAATTAAAATATGAATAAGTTGTCCCTATTTCTGACAATGCACGTTTTATAGTTGTAATATGGCTATCCGAATGTCCTGTTTTCAGATTTCGACTCAACATTTCTTTAATAGAATTGGCTACACCAACTTCTGTAGGAAGTCCCCAATAATTACCACCAGAAAGATACATCACTCGTAAAACACAAACAGAATCTTTTTTTATTTTTTCAAGTTTTACAGTTGGTACTGTCGCAAAGGAATATGTAAATCTACGAATATCTGCTATGGAATAGCCATTCAATCCGACAGTCACACCTGATCTGAAATTTGTTGCAGAATAAACTGCGTCCCACAACATAGGTACTTGGGCATTATCATTCCAATTTGTTTTACATTGTATAATATGAACTTCAATATCACTAAAATCTCTATTACACAATGCATCAATAATCTCCAAATAGTTATACTTTGAACGTGTGCTTTTATGCGTCTTAACTAGCTTTCCGTTTGAATCACTTATTACAATATTTTCTTTGTCACACATATATTCATCGCTATCAGGAAATATAATTGCAATTAAATCAGATTCGGTATTAGATGGAAAAGTACCATAGTTGACAGTAATTGCATCACTTATACATGGAGGAATGAGTTTTGCGCTATGTTTAATTACAACCGTTCTTCTTCCAATTAAACATAAGTTAAGATACCAACACACAAAAGCTTCCCAGTTAGCACCTCCGCCCGACACATCACTCTGTGAACGTCCAGATGATGTATTCGTTGTATAGAATATATCCCTAAGTGAATCCCCCAAATCATATATTTGATGTTCTGTATATGCGGGTATTATGCTTTGTATTTTTGCTTTCCATGTTGGCCACGCTGATGAGAATCCGGCTGTTGCAAAAAGTTGTCCAACCGCTAGTTCTCTTAAATATTCAACTATATTTTGACTCATATTGATTTCTCCTACAATATTACTGATTCTATTTGTCCAAATAACTCCGATTTTGCATTAGGCTTTATTCTCCATGCATTGCCATGATTTTTTCCTTGATATTTACCTTTCTTTGTCGTATATCCGCGCCAATGATATGTAATAATTCCAGTTTTTATCAACGAAAGAAAAGTAACAAATTGTGGTGCTCTTGAAAATTCAATCTCATTATATTTAAATTGAACCATATCCCCTACAGTTCTACTTTCCGCTTTTATCCATAAAGTTGACGGATGCTTCAAATATAATTCATTTCTCAAATCTTCAAAATTCCAATATGCAGCGATTTCCTTTTTCCCACTGTTTGGATTTTCCCACATTAAATTAACAACTCTTGTTTCATCGTCTACATCCAAGTAAAATCCTTGATTATTCTGCGGTGCTTCTTTAGGTCCAATTGTTATATACAAGCAACTATATCCCGGATGTCTATCAGAATCATACCCATATACTCTGGCAAATGCTGACACTCTGTTTTTATCCTTCGGCTCATAATTTGCAACCCTTGTTCCATCAAATCGAGGTCGTAATGTAAAAAGTGTATCAAGAGTTTTGGTTCCTCCTTTAGACTTTACTTCAATAATACCCTTAAAATCTGCATCATTACGATTGTTTGTATTAATCCCAAGAAGCTCCTCTAAAGTATCTCCTACATCCTTAGGTGCAATTTCACCTGTTCCCTTTGAATTATTATAATAACCGCCATTAATAATTTCTTTTAACTTTGGTTTTATCTCATTAAATGTTTTTGTTATCTCATCTACTCCAAGAGCAGATAATATTTCTTGATCAGATGGAATATTATGTGTGAGATTAATGAAAAATAATTTCAGTGTTCCATCCTCCCGCTTATAAACAGAAAGATATAATAAATCTCCCTCATTTATCTCTTGATTATTCATTCTCCGTTTTAAAGTTTCTATAGAAAATCTTCTGTCACCTCGTGAATTATTTACTCTATAAAATTTAAATTTAACTTCTTCATTCTTTCCCTGTTGAACAAAAGTTGCATTATGTATAATTCCATTCTTGCCACCATTTTCTATCTTATCGTAATCTACCATATTGCAATTTGCTAACAAATCTCTCAAAATGCCATTTGCATCAAGATTGTTTTTATCAATCATTGTATATGTCATTCGCAGCAATGCATATTCTTCATTACGGTACTTATGTATAATCTTTATAATTTCATTCTCATCTGGATATGCTGTAAAAATCATAATAATTCTCCTCTCAATTCATTCTTACAAACAACAATGCAAGTTCCTTATTTGTAATAAAAGCCAACGAATTTAAAGTAATCAAAGTTGGATTTTTGCTTTTCCCCGTCATAATTCTGCTTACAACAGATTCTGACACCCATGTTTCTGTATATACTGCTAATTGATTTTTTCGTTGCTCTTTTAAACCTCTCTTAAAATTTTCAATAAAAATACCTAAATGATCATCTTCAATATACCCACAATTACTATCAGAATTTTGTTCTGTTGATAAACTCATATAATTTCTAGAAAGTAACGAAGCAAATGGTACATCTAATGCATGGGCAAGTTTTATCGCCGTATGAAGTTTCACATTCTGCTTGCCAGATTCTATATTAGAAAGACATATTCTGTCATAATGTGCCTTTTGAGATAGCTCAACTACAGTCATCTTTCTCGACAATCTGGCTTTCTTAATATTTATTCCAAATACTAGGAGTATCTCTTCTGCTGCAAATTCTTTTTCATGCATAAATTGTACCTCCCAATTATCAAAGTTTATATTTCTATTATACACTTTATTGCCAGTTATAAATTGCTCTTTAACCATCATTTTAAGAGGTTGAAAAGAGGCCACTGTTACAAAAATAACAGTGACCTCTTTTTAATTATTATTTGTTTTATTTATCCCTCAGTGCATCAACAGCTATATTGTCTATACCTTCTTTCCGTTTGAATCTTTCCATCTTCTGCATATCCTTACTTTAAATCCTAAACGCTTTACCTTTTCAACATTTTGTTTATTATTTTTCCAATCAAATTGATTAAAATACCATCTTACCTTCTTAACATCTACATATCTGCTCAATTCTTCCAAATAAATCATATCAACATCCGAGAATGAAAAACCATATGAATATATTTTATTTATGCCTGATAACTTACGAAAAAAATCTATATTATTCGCTAATGCTTGATTAGTGTTTTTTCTTAACTCTCTCTTCAATGAATTATAAGCCTCCGTAACACCAATATAATATTCAAACTCATCAAATTCGGTATCATCTCCATGTCCAAAATAAATGTTAGTATTTCTATCACCTGCATTCCCATGAATATGACATATATTATTACTTGAAATATTATACAATTTTTCCAGTGTTAACGTATAATTAAATGAGAGGAATAAACTATTCTTAAAGGATGGCTTTTTACATAATTTTTTACCTTTTGAAAATCAATATTGGCCAACTCACCCAAAACCCACTCTCTAAAGAGATTCACTAATATACGATAAGCGCCTACAACTGAATTGGTTACATCTTCGTTTTCATAAACAGAATGAAATATATTATCATCTTCATCAATATCTATTAATTTATATGCCCATTCATTATTATATGCAATGTTATATATGAATTCATTACCTAAGCATTCTTCTAAATTATTCCAATCCGTTGCTGAACATTCATCTATTGTACGAATCAAAGATCCAACTACTTCATCCATATTATATACTTCATCACCATCCGGCATAAGAGTTGACTCAAGAATCCCGTCAAAATTTTTATTAAATTCCGGATATTTATTTATTAAAAACTTCCTAAAGTCAACATATTTAGTATTCATATCATGGCCATAACAGTCAAAACCATTTCCAATAATATATAATGTTTTCACTTTACAATCTCCTCCGATGTACTAATCCTATCCGCCTTATGTTACCATAGTCTAATTGTAACACATTCTCATCATTCAACAATCACTTCATCGGCTCTTGTAATCCAAAGCCTTCTCCATCACACTTAGCCATATTTTCTTAGGGAAGTTCAAAAGAGGATTCTTTTGAACTTCCCTGTAAATTGCCCTGTTTATAAGCATAAGAAACGGCAGGCAACTAAGTATTTCCAGTCCCTGCCGTTTGATGAATCTTATACTATTTCTGTATTTGCCTGTTTAACAACTTGGATTTTCTATGTTATTTATGCTATTAGTTCATGAATAGCTTTCACAATTGTAAGTCCATAATCAACAAGAAAATTCTTCTGTTCTTCAGAATATGACTTTCTTTCCGTTATTGCTTCATCTGTACAATGTCTAAAGCATTGCATTTTCTTTCTATATTTTCTTACTACTTCATCATCAATAAATCCACAACACACTTTTTCATATTCTAGTGCAATGAATTCCCCGTCTTTTTTCAACATATTTTCAATAAGATTTGCGATCTCAGCAAGTTTCTCATCAGTATGCATACTATTGAAGGATGCCTGTCTAGTGGAAATTTCAATAAATTTATGGTTTATAGAGTCGTCCACCTCAATATTGCAAGTTTTTTGCTTAAATGTCAGTTCCGCAACAAAATCTCTTCTAGTCGCATAACGAACGGTTCCTTTATCATCTCTTCCCAGAGCAATAATTCGATTCCTAATATCTCTATATGTAAAGTCAGTCGGTTCAACAGGGGGTCTTGCCAATATCCTAGGAAATTCTTTTATCTCATACCCTTGTGTATATAGATAATATGTTACTAGATAGAACCAACATCTGTTTTCATTTGAAAAATTAACATCAGGCTGACACAATTCCTTAAATTTGGTTATTGCTTCTTCGACATCATAAATTTCAAATTGATAATCTTGATTCTCTATTTCGCCATAAAAAACATTGTATGTACAGTTTACCTTTTTTATAGAATCAAAAAAACGATAATGATATTCAGATTCTTTTATATTTTGTAAATAAAATTCTTTCAAGTCTATCAAAGTGTTTTCACCGCCTCCACAAATACTTTTTATTACAATCAGCTTCTACTTAACTATCTCATAGATTCTGATCTTTTTGCTCATGTATGGTTTCCTTTAGTTTCTCTGGCGTTATTATGTCATTTTTCTTTCTATGAATCATCCTATGACAATTTGAGCATATCGTTATCATATCTGTTTCTGGATTAGGAATTAATTCTTCATCCAATGAAAACAGTGGTTTTTTATGGTGTACTTCAATATAATTTTCACCAATATATCCATACTTCTTCTTAAAGTCAAAGCCACAAATTTGACATTTTGTTCCATGTATTTTTATTGCGGCTTCCCTATATTTTGAAACCCTCTCATATCTAGTTGTATAAAACTCAATCCTATTTCCTTCTGCTTTATTAATAACAAACGATTCATTGCTTTCCAATACGGGAATATGTGATTTTTTCTTTTTCTCACATAATTTGTTTATAGCATCCATATACTTCTCTGGAACATTTTGCGCAACAGAATTAAACTTCTTAAAATCCTTCCAAATTTTCAGAATATCTGATTTTGTGATTGAATCTTCGAAAACCAATATGTCCTCTAGATAGTAAACAGCTTCTCCTCCCCATGTTCTTCCCCACTCTAAGCGAACAGTCGCCTTTCCTATAATTTTACCTTTATACTGAAACAAAAATAGATTTTTACTGCGAGCATCCATTATCGAATATGAATTAAAATACAAATTTGAAAAATGATTACCACTCTCCAACCCATTTGCAATCTCCAACTTTGCAATCTCTTCTGTTTCAAAATCAAACATAGTTAATGGAAATATTCTGATGCTACTTAATTCTCCCATAAGCATTTCTCCCATATTATATCGTTAATCGCATACATTCATTATACCTTATATCGGCAGAATCGCATATCCATTTTATGTCATATTTCTGTAATATAAAAGCCGGATGCGTCAAACCTCGGTGATTACTGACGAATCCGACCTGTTGTAGTCCAATTTCTAATTTTTTCTATTACAATATATTCAAATTCAGATTTAATTTGTTTCAATTCCATTCCTTTATACTTAAGGATACATTCCCCCCAAAAAATCATGGTTCTAACTTACACCATGATCTTCTTCCAATTCTACATCATTTTGATTCTGTTCTCGCACCATCAACTAATTCAGATATGCTTCAAGCCTTGGTCTACAAATAAGATATTTGTTACCCCAACGAATGCTAAACTCTCCTTCATTGCTTTCGCACAGTCTTCTCATATTCTTTATTCCTATATTAAAATATGACGCAGCTTCTCGGATGGTTAGCATATACTTTTCAGGAATTGGAACCATATCCTCATTATTCTTTTGATTCTGCAAATTTTTCATGTGTCATATCCTCCAATCTGATTTTTCAAAGGGTATAACAATATATCACTCTTACAGCCAAATAAGTCAACTTCCTGTTAATCTTTTCTCAGCTAATATACATTTTGTCCATCTGGCTCATAGAAAAGTCTTATAATCCATACTCTGACCGCATATCTGAAATTACATAATCTGCGTTCCTGAAGGTTTCCTGTTCTCTAGAATTTTTCAATCTTGCAAGCATCTCCTCCTCAGTCATCGGTGCATATAATTTACTCTTTGACTCATTTACTACTCTGACCTCAATTGTACTATCCATGTTCAGTACCTCATTTCTTAGTTGCAGTGATAAATCATCTGTATTGCTTTTGCAAAAGATGAAAACTATTATGTTACCGCTACTTTTTAACGATTGTTCCTCACATTTTAACGATTATCCACATTTCGTATTTTTCATTTTTCCATTCGTAGTATTACCGTAGTCCCCAAATGCTCTGACTACCAAACTATGCCCCGTTTTGCCCCGTTATCCCTTGATTTATATGGCTTTCCACAGTCCTGCCGTGGCAGACGAATAATACTTTTATCAAAATGTTAATCCTCCTAAAATGCACTGTCCTGCCTCGTTTTGTTCCGATTTATCCCACCTGTTTTCGGGGTGTAACAGCATCTACTCTGTCACAGTTTTCCCGAAACAGGGCAAAATGGAACAAGTTACGGCAGGCTGTAGTAGTAAAATGGTAGTAACAATCAGGGTGCAAATACTACTGCCAAAACACATATAATAATCGTAGTCCCATAAAAATCTGTAACCACGACCAACACTTACTATTTTGAGGCCCGCGTTTACCGAATCCCCTTTGGAATAATTATTTCTATTGCAAAAATCCTTCCACTTGCATTCATTGTCACATCATATAGAAGGCGTTATCTTTTTTCAACGTACTCTATGAGAAACAATCAAATATCGAATATACTTAATTGACATTCCTTGCAAGATGATACTTTACGGTCATTCACTTTATCTCCCGGAAATATCTCGCCAGAAATCAAAGGAGATTCTGGATTATGCAAGCCAAAATTCTTTGATACTGTTGCCTGACTATAATTCGCATAGCAATATAAACAGTAATTTTTGCATGTATTATACATACCAATGTCAATACTAGAAAAGCATCCACACTCTTTACGTTGGTTCTTATCTTTATCCATCGTCAATTTGCATCCCAACAATTGCTCAAATAAAGAGCTATCAATACAATGACCATGTGAAACTCCGTACTGTTCAAGATTGATTTCTTCAGAGCATGTCTCCAATGCAATCCCATATTTTTTTGCAATCAATGAGAGTTGTTCCGCTATTTCGTTCATCTCTTTTGCTTGAAGTGGTAGTAATCCCAATCCTTTGGTATTATTCTGAGTGTTTCTATAAAGATCCAAAAAACTTATTACACACTTTTGCGTATATCCTTGAAGTCTTTTTGCTATATATTCAAAAGTTTTCTTGTGACATTCTATAGAGTATTTCTCTGTAAGAAAAATAGGATCATAGCGCCAAATCACTCTCTCTGAGCCAATCATTTGCGAAAGTTTTTGAAATGATGGTATTATCACATCTTTTTTACTTGGAAGATTCTTCTCAATATCATCCCCATATGCAGTTATTGTAAACTGAAAGTAATATGTGTATTCCTTCAATTCACTCAATCTGTCGAGCATAGGAAGTGGATTCTTTGTCCAAAATACAATTCCATCCACCACACTTGGATCTAGAGAAATACGACTGATCTGATGAATATTCATTGGGTTACGTACACATACATATCCATCTTTAATTCTATTGAAGAACCATTCCGAATAATACGATGGAATATCAGTCCTTCTACTTGCACTAATAATCACTTATTCCACCTCCAATAATAATTGTATGGTTGATTGAACTGCTGATTGCGCATGATATCTATTCTTTATATCAAGTGGAATTTCAAATACCGAACGCCTTATTTGATAAGGCGTACCAATTCTTTGCCATTCATTTAATGATCCCGATTCAAAAAATCTGAAACCCCGTTTTGAGATTGTCAATCCCTTTCTGCGAATAGCAGTCTCAAAATATGTAAAATAATCTCTACCACGTCTGTTACTATTAACATCATTAATCACAAACAGCAATTTATTACTCGCACCCTTTTGGCTTACAATTTTGTCTACAACTAGCTCAGCCAGTTCATCTATTTGCCGAATTTGCCCTGAATTATAAAGATATGAAATCAGATAGCTTATGACAATAACATTTGTCTCGTGAATATCTCTTTCCCTAAAAACAGAAAATACATCCTTATAAAAAGGAACCTTAAATCCTATACTATTTTCATTTGTATACTCTTTAATGGCGGTATGTATGTCAGCCCAATTCTCATTAATATCAATACCGATATAAGAAACCGGGGCATGAATATTATTCTGATGTGCAAAGAATTCGAATCCCATTAAATCAGCACATCCCCCACACCCTAATGATAAAATATGAAAATACAAATAATCCTTTAAAAAGTCTAGCTTGCTTTGAAATGCACAAAACAATTCTGTAGCATATAGGTAGGAATACTGGCAAACATAATGACATAGCATTTTCGGGCAATCATATAATGTCTTTGAATTCTCTGGTGCTCGATCTGGAAAATGAACGTGATACAAGCAATTATAACAACTTCCACTGCACTGGCCAGTCGGGTGTGTACATGTCGTATTACCACAGTTATCACCATATGACAAATATTTTTCATTACAATATTGTACTATTGTTTCGAGAAGCATAAATTCTCCTTTCTCAACATAAGCATTATCTAAAAGAAAAGCGTTGATTTGCTTTTTCAACAAACTCATCGGCTGAATCACGCCACTGCCCTGAGTAATAACCATGTGGTATCTGCCTTAGCTGCCCATTTTCATCCAGTTCGCACTGTATGGATAGACTTGTTTTTCGTGAGTTTGATGTATAATAGAACACCAAAAAATCATACTTATCGCTTTTGCAATATTTACCACGATACGTCATCTGAGCAAGTCTGCTTAATTCACTCAAAGACACTCCATGCCATCTTTGTCTAGACTGTTCTTGCTCATAAATAACATATTCCTCCGGAGTATAACGCTTCGGCGGTTCGTATACAGTCCTCTGCCGTTTCTGTGAAACTGCGGCATCAGATATTATTTCTCTAAATATGCGGCTCAAAATACCCATATACGTATCGCCTCCTACTAATTGCTTTTCTTAATCTCAATATGCTCGGAATCGTATGCCCCAAGAGGATACTCAGTTATACACCCTGTCACACGAAAGACCCGTCTACAAAATATGCATTCGGCGTCATCACAATCGAACCAGTGCTGTGTTTCAGGTCCCATCTGGCGCTCGGTAATGCAATCTCCGGTGCTATATTCCTCAAGATCGATGGCATTGGGTGCGCCACAGTATGGGCATTCAATCACACGCTTCATGCTAACACCGTCAAGTTCCATTGCATCATATTCGCTCTGGCTATTTAACTCATTCAGCCGAACATTGATGTAGTATTCTGACAGAGCATTTCGGAAAATCTGAGACTTCGGCTTTCCGGTTGCCTTACTGCAATATGCGAGCATCTGGTCTTCCCCATCGTTGAGACGCACCCGATACTGGTTGTCACGTTTATCATTTACAGTTGGTCTACCTTTTCCAGCCATGTCCTACTCCTTTTTGGATATCCATTTAATCTAACTATTCAAATTATACAGATTTCGACATTACTTGTCAATGATTAAAAGTATATGCATCCATTTAGTAAGCTGAATATTATCATGCTTGGAAGCCACCGTTATCACTCTTGAGAGCCGCCGGAATTTCATCTATTATCAGGCTTGAGAGCCACCACTATATATTGTACTTACAACAAGAACTTATCATTGAAACACCTATGGATGCTGACCTTACTGCTATCTGTGAACAGATGGGCAGAACCCCTGCATGGATTGAAGGACTGCTCTTAAGAGCAGACGGATACGAAACATCCTTTTACAAAAAGGACTAACATAAAAGTAACCGTTAGCGTTACCGTCAGAAATTTGACAAAAATAACCCCGATGGCTCGTGCTACCATCGGGGGTGTTTTACATTATCTATGGTTGTCAAGTTTCTTAGCAAGTTCTGACATCACATCATCCTTGCGACCTCTGAGCGTTCTTCTGGAAATTCCCAATTCATCCGCTACAGACTGCTGCGATTCCTTGTTTTCTACCATCTTCACTAAACGCATCTTCTCATCCGTGAGTTCGTTTAATGCCTCGTGTAAAGCATCCACAACAATCTTATATGCCACAAGTTCTGCGATGTCGTTCTCGTCCTCTAGATCATATCCAGTTTCGAGGAGAGCCTCGTAAGATGTTTCCAATTTAATCTGCACATCTCTGTCACGCTCATCCTTCCTTGCCCAGTTATTGAAGGTTCTGTTCATGAGATCTGCTTCTTCTTTTGTGGCTGCACCGAAAATCGCATAATAGCGTTTCTGTCTGTGTGGCAGTGCTATATGAGCAACGGGAACATCATGTTCCTTGTAGTGCTTAACAGTAGCCTCGTCACCATCCTCAATCGGCACAAAATAGGGGAAATCATATCTTGCTACTCCATCAACAGTTACATTACATTCATTATTCTTTTTTACCATGATTGTCCTCTTTTCTGCCTTGCAGCATTCGCACTGAGCGAGGACAATCCGTCTGATGGCACGACAACGAGACGAGACACCATAGAATTTTAGAAGTACCCTTTATCGGTAAATCTAAATTCTATGTATCCTCGCCCAATGTCGGCCGCCATTTGGCTTAAAATATTTTTTTGAACACTGTTAGGTGTTCAGATGAGAAATCATCTGTTATGTATATCTCATCTCAACATCCAACTCAGAAAAGACGTCATCTTAAGAAAACAAATCCCAACTCAGCAAAAATTAGGACAACTGATGTTTCAAAATCATCAACTGAGTGTTCTTATTACTTATTCTCCATTTGGTTTCACATTTTTACGTGAATTATGCATATGCAAATGGAGAATAATATAGGTTAGACCTTTTTACATTTATGGCTCATATTAGCCATGTAAGATTCATAATTAGGAATACACATATAAAATCATTAATGTATAAGAAAACTCTTGTTGGGTAAATTGTGGTTCGCATAATCTTTTCAGCTTTCCAACCTTATAAAAAATAGGAAATTCTGCAATAGCAACAAAATGAGTCTTCATTTTTCTACACTTTACTTTTGCAATAAACAATCTCAGCAAAAATTAGGTCAACTAACGTTTCATAAGCATCAACTGAATCTTCTAATTATCTATTCTCCATTTGGTTTCACATTTTTGCGTGAATTACGCATATGCAAACGGAGAATAATATAGATTATGCTTTTTACTCTTTATGGCACATTTTAGCCATATAAGTTTCATAATTAGGAACATATACAATCGTAAACTGAATATCATCAAATAGACGGACATCAGCTTTGTGCTATTTTTCCTCTAAAAAACTCTTTTTATTTTATTTTCGCATGAGTTTCCGTTTTTTCCATCAAGTCGGAGTTTAAGCTAAAATGCATAAAAATAAGGGTTCCCACGACTTTGTTTTTACACAAAATCGTAGAAACCCTTATATATAGCTATATTTATTTAAAGTTCCACTTTAAAAATTACTTGCTAAATTTACTATTTACTTGTCGGAAGCTGAAGATTCACACGAGCATCATTTATTTTCTGTTGCCACTCATCAACAGAATCATCTGGATGATTCCATATAAGGAACTTAACAAAAACGTAACGGGGTCATATTTCTTCTCAAATCCTGCTTTTGCTAACAAATCCTCCATAAATATAGGATGCATACAAAGAGCCTTGACTATAGCCAAAACATTTGCATACTTCTTTTCTGCACTTCCGTTATTAATATACTTGCTTATAGTCTGTATTGATATATGACTTCTGTCACTTAATTCCTCTTCATTCACATCAAGACGCTTCATATGATATTTCAATGTCTTTCCAAAACCACCCGGCAACTCATCCATAATTTCTGCAATTTTTTCAGATGATTCTACAACCTTTGACAATTCTTCTTTTCTTGTAATCTTGCCTTGGTTCTCCTTATGATTAGGATTGTAATTTGCCTCAATGAATGTTTCTGAAGATACATCCCTACACAAAAAACACCTTCTATAGAATGTATCACTATAAGTATCACTTGCACTTATCTTTCTATCGAAAATAAAACAGCATTCGTCTACATAGTCTAATTCATAGGCTGTAAGAATCGGCATATCACTTTCATTAAGTTCTATGTATTTCGGAGTGTTCAAACAAACCATGCTGTTAGCATATACAATCTTGCCGTCACAGTATAATTCACGAAGTTCAGGATCCATGAACAGGACATACCATGCATTCTTTTCGTCAATAATGAATGTTTGATTCTTTTCCAATGTTCCCTTCTTAAATGAGAATGGCGGAAGATATTTTCCATCGCAGTATACATATGTGCCTTGCACGATATCATATCCAAGTTCCATCAATCGGATTTTAGCTGCCAACAATGCCACTTGAAAAAAATTAGCAAGATGCCCAACAGCCTCTTCCATTATCTCACCAAATTGTCTGCGAGAATTGGCTGTATAAATATCCCTTAATGCATCATGATAAACCTTCTTTGTCATCTCTGTTGGCATAAGAATGCGTGGTGCAAGTTGATTAGCCTGCCATTCCATCCACTTCAATGCCGAAGCATCTTGAGGGATGCCATCATATGCCTCAACTATTTCACAGGAAATATGGTTGCAATCACCTGTTAACAATTTCTGCAATTCAAATGGTCTGCGATGCCTGTCCCAATGAACACACTCGTGAATGATAGTATTGTTAGCAGTTCCAATATTATACATAAAATATACATTGGGATTTATGAGCATCGTTCCCGGCTTAGTTACAATTTCTACAATTTTTTCTTCAATAATATTTGTAAATACCTTCACTTTTTCAGAAGCAAAATAAGTCTTACCAAAGATTCCCTCTTCTAAAGGAGCATAATACATTTCCATTCCCATTGACTTTACTATTTCATCTGCGGGAATAGCCATCGGCTGCAAAAGTGCCTTGGGATAGTGTCTCTTAAGAAAATCCTCTGCATGTCTTTCAACATCTTCTTCATACATATAAGGAACAAGGTTCTGGCTTAAACTCTTGTCCTTTTCAAATTTTGCCTGATTGTACTCCTCAGCTTTCGTAATCTTTACTTGCTGAAGTCCATTTTCGAGTTTTGCTGCAAAGAAAACATTATATATTCTGTCATCTGATAATTCCTCATAACCATATCTGGTTTTACCCTTTACCGAGATATCTGCATCTACCGATACCCTAATCTCCAAGAATCCATTTTCTTGTTCTTTGAAGGTAATACCGCTAACATGAATATCATATGGTTCCACATATGAAACTGAATACACAGTATCATTCTCAAAGGAATCTTTCTGTGCATATACTAAACCTTTAATCTTATTGAAAATTTCATCATAATACATATCTTCCATATATTCCATATATTCCTTAAAGTTATTATATTTTTTCATGCCGCTTCACCTTCTTTCTTTTATACAACAAGTAAAATACAAAGAATAAAACATAATATATAATATCAAAAACAGCCTTTTCATTCCTCTAGTATTTTATCGAATTCACCTTGTTGTGTATTCCATTAAAATCAATATAATTCTTAACATTGTTGTATGTGTCCCTGTATAAACAGAACGGTTTTTTAAACCCTTGTTCAATTGAATCAAGATACTCATCTATCTCCACAACAATTTCAGCATTTGTCATATTACCAATCGGAAAATGCATATCATTAGTCATCATATCTTGGATATAATGCTTCACTTTCCCAACGGCACGAATTCTGGTATCCAATGTTTTTTGAACATTAAGAGACACATCCCTTCGACTGATTGCAATTTCTACAAAACCGACTATCTGATTATATTCCCACACATTCTGTGGATATCGCATATTCATTATATTATTAACAACTTCCTCAGTTTCCTCTTCAGAATGTCCCATTTGTTGCGAACGTTCATACCATTCGTTCTTCCATTTATCCCACCTTCGTTTGAATTCTTTTTTAGGCATTGAATATATTGGAATTGCATATATTATTTTTTCGTCTGGAAAATGCATAAATCATACCTTCTTCCAAAAATCATTATAACTCCAACAAAGAAATATCAATCTTTCCCTTCGCCAAATATCGTTCATATAGCATACTTGCCGGGATAAGACGGATTTGAATATTCTCTAATCCGAATGCCTCCAACATAGGCATCCTCGCAGTACCTTTTTTTATAATCTCATCCTTTTCTGTAGGCATCAAAAAGCAGTTCTTTACCTCAGAAATATTATGTGCCTTGATGAAGTCTTTATAGGCCAACTGATACAGGTATTGTTTTGTAACATCTCCAACACCCGGATTACCACGAAGAGACTTTCCTTTTTCAAGCTGAATATTATAATACTTCGCATCAAAAATTAGGAAATGGTCTGAACCATTTATGTGTGGAATGCTAATCAAATCTGGGATAAGCGTATCAGAAGCATCCACTTCGTCCATATCAATGCCTTTCCACTTCGGCTTTTCAATAATATTGATGAGAGTCTCAGAACTTCTATCCTTAAACTCGCTTGCCAAATGCACTGACATTTTCAACTGGCTAAGTGTTGTATTCAGCTTATTATCGAATACCGCTGCACACACCTTTTCCCATACCACATGGTAAGCTGTTGTACCAAACATACTGATACCATCATTTTCCTCAAGCATTCTTCTGTCTTGCGAAATATAGGCATAAAGAGTCTTTAATAAAATCTGTCTTCTTGTATTAAATTGGACATTCAATTCCTTATAAATACGCTCAAGAATATAATCTCTATCTCCAAAATCCTGCAAACTCTCATCTGAGAGTTCCAAGACATCCATATCGAATAATGTATCCAACTGTGCCTCATGCAATTGATGGGAACATTCTGTCAAAACACACTCATGCAGTCTTTTGAAATAATCCATATCATCATCCACAGTCTTTCCCGTGTACAATTCCATATAATATGGACGATTATCTTCAATTAATGCAAAACTCTCATCTATGGTCTTACCCCACAGAATCTCGCCCTCCCCATTCACTTCTACAATATCTTCACTGTTAGTGTAAATTCCGTACTCATAATAGTCATTCAGCAAAAATAGAATAACTGCCAAAATATTAAAGCTTCGATTTTCACCATTGCCATTGAACATATTTATTATCTGTTCTTCAAAACGACTGTACCTTTCCAAAACCTTTACCACCTGTTTCATTTCATCAAGTGGAGCTCCCCTTTTAGATAAAAGATATTTTGGAAACACCTTTATAACACGACTGCCACAAGTGATAATTCCCACATAAGTAAATACATAAAGACAATCACCGCTCTCGGCTGTTTCCTCTGTAATTTCTATATCTTCATCCATCAAGTCAGACATCTCCAACTGGTCCGTACTATTCTTTACACTTTTCAATACTCCGTAGGCTTTCAAATTCTTTATGAACTTTTCCACGCCAGATTCATCAAAGGAGAATATGCTTTTTAAATCATTCTTGGTATATCTTTTCTGTTCTCTAACATAACTTGATACAATCTTCATTACGCATCATTCCTTTGTTTATCATAAAATATCTCTCTGAATGTTGGTCCAAATATTGACATTCCCTTTTCGTCAAATGCCTCACATACTGATGAATATTTACTACTGTCACAACCTTCAAAGAATCTATGCTTCCCCTGTTTTACGGCATCCTCATAAAGATACATAATAACTTTGCTCTTGAATGCAGCGATGAACCTATCGGTATCAATAATCATTCCTCTTTCATCAGATGCAATTACCTTCTTTGATAGGAAAAATGGTCCCATCAACTTATCTTCATTAATCTTGAAATCAGAAGATGACATCTTATCATTAATCGCCTTACGAAGATTATTCCATTCAATCGGCCCATCACAGCCATGAAGCATAATTTTTCCAATACCCTTTATCCTTTCTTCATTCTCATTAATTCCAAGATATTCAAAATTCCATCTTCTCTTAAAAGCAGTATCCATAGGAAATACACCCTGATCCGCACTATTCATCGTGGCCCATATAAACATATTGTTAGGAATACGGATTTTTTTATAGTTATCAGCATTTCCTCCAAGTTCCTTTGCCAAGTATCTCCGAATGTCTTCCGATGCCTGAATTTCATACTCACTGACACCATCATTATCTCGGTCAAGCAGTTGGAATACGTCACCAAAGACTGCTGCCACTTTAGCTCTGTTAATTTCTTCAATCAAAAGAAGATACGGTTGTGGAGTATCTGTTCTTCCACTCTTAAGAGCTTCTACATAAACCCTCATAAACGGACCGGGAACAAAATCATAACGAATACTGTTACCATCCACATCCATAACAGGCTTATATGTTCCTACGAACTGCGAATATGTATAATCAGGATGAAATGTTACTCGCTCATAAGTACCTGTAGTATCTTCCATTAGCTTTTCACAATCATCCTTTAAACCATAACTCTTACCTGTACCAGGTGCCCCAAATACAATGCGGTTTCTCTCGTATTTTGTTTTAATATCTGTATTAAATACTAATTCCATATTTTCATCTTCCTCTTCAATTCTGTCAGTGTCTTTCTGATATGTACCACGTAGCAGGTCAGATACCGCTGACTTATAATCATTTAACGACCAAATAGACATTGCCGTCTTTAAGGAGTTATGAAGGTCGGAAGATAAAACGGATCTGCTAATATTCTTTTTAAGCCATCTAACCTTGCGAGTATTTTTATAATCAGAACTTTGGTTAGGATATTCGGTTTCATCATAATAGTATTCCGACTCAATTCTGCCAATATGGAACACAGAGTTTTCCGCATAAATGATATAATCACCTTCCTTAACATCATTAAGGAATCTCCACACCTGACCTATATCTTGTCCCCTACCTCTGCTATTCTTCTCAAAATGCTCATCATAGAGAGTGACCAACGCACCTTTATCCGATATACCCGATAAATCTCCCAAATCAGACCATCCTATGCAAACATGAGGATTATCGTCTGACAAAGCATTGTTCTTTTCTTTAATATGGATTCCGAACAGACTATGCGTAAATACTTCCTCACAATCTTCATCAGATACCAAATTCTTCAAATATTCAAGATATTTCTTTAACGCACTTCGCTGTGTATTATTCTTCTTTTCAGAATTATCAAGCACTTCAATTGTGGTCTCTACATCACCGATATTTGTGGTGTAAAAGACACTTTTTTCAGGCATTGAAAAAAGGGGCGTGTTAGCTACATTACTTATATATTGGTCAATAGATGAACTACTATATGGGTTTCCAGCATCGGAATCCCCTTCTGGCTTGACTTGTAAGCCCATCCAATAACGAAAGAGTCTCTTATTTCGTTCCTCTGGATCTTCTACTTCTACATCAATATCTTCAGACAAATACGGCCTATTGTCATAAAGCTTTAAGTACTCATATAAAGCATCTTTTCTGATTGCTGAAATATAGATACCAAGTCTATTCTTAATTCGTTCAAACATATCACTTGGGATGTAATCATTGGGAATTATTATCTGGTTTCCCGGACCATTTCTTGAACCATTTTTTGTTCCTGATATCTTTTCAATTATTGTTTCATTGCATTCCAGACTGAATACATAGTCATTAAACTTATCAACTTGATTGTTTACACCAAAGCAAAAATACTTCATTCCGTTTTTTAACGCATATTTCCAAGCAACACCTCTTTCATATGCACCGCTATCTCTTGTATCAAAATAATTCTTTGTATTATCCTGCTTATGAACAAGTGGATAAACGAAAATAACTATTTTTTCTTCAGAATCAAGTGTTAATACAAAACCTCTATTTTTAGTATCTTCAATATATTCTTTTCTTTCTTCTGAAATACCTAAATACCCATTTAATGTATCAACAGCTTGCTGAGTAGTATATGCCATACCAACACCTCCGTTACTCATTATCGAACTGTTGCAGAATGCCGTACACTGCATTTGCACAACATTTTGCAAACTGTGGTGGAACTGCGTTTCCAATCATCTTATACAATTCCATATTACTTCCAACAAAAATATAATCGTCTGGGAAGGTCTGCAATCTTGCAGCTTCTCGTACAGTCAATGTTCTCTGCTGTGAAGAATCAGGATGTATATGCCTCAATCCATCTTTATACAAATGAGCAGGTATCAAATTACTCGGCTCATCCCATCTTATAACATGGTATTTGTGTACACTTGATGATTTGCCTGTCATGTCTGTATAAAGCTGTTTTAAAGCCTTAATAGACGTGTACTCACATCTACCTGATTCAATGTCCTCAGTCAGTAATTTAAAGATACCAACATCCCTATTACTCTGCCACCTTGCAATATGATTCGGGACATTCGGATTTGGCAAAGAATGACGAGTTCTTGTTCCGTTTACTTTTATATCTTCTGCAACAGGATACAATTTGGGTAAATCCCCTATTGCCTCTAACACTGTTTTCTTTTTCTTTGATTTATATTTTGGAAGAGCCTCAGCATAAAATTGCTTAACAATAGCTTCTGCCTTTTCTCCAAAATAGTCTTTTTTTACTCCAAAAATAATAATTCTTTTTCGGTTCTGTGGAACACCATATTCCGTGAAATCTATAATTGCTTCACTCAAATTTTCTATCAAACAATATCCTGCTTCAGCAAAACTTTCTTGGATTATCTCTATAATGTTCCTATCTCCTGGTTTTGCACTTAATATTCCCGGAACATTTTCAAAAATAAATGCTTTAGGTTGATACCTGTCTAATACCTTAATATAACTTTCAAAAAGATAATTCCTGTAATCATCCCGCATTCCATTTTCATCTCTAACACGCCCTGCTATTGAATATGCCTGACATGGTGGACCACCGATAATTACATCAATACCATCTGCGTCTTCTATCAATTTATCTAGTCCAACTGATGTTCCGTAATCGTTATCATCACTCCATCCAGAAAACAACTCATCTGTCCTTTGAATATCAAATCTCAATACTCGTTGATCGGCATCATTGTATTTCCACTTTTCCCTTAATCTCTTTTCAAGATTTCGACATGGAGCCTTTTCCCACTCAACAGCAGCAACTGTATCATAATGTCCCGACTGTTCAAAGCCGTCCATCAGACCTCCACAACCTGCGAATAAATCTATCGATTTAATCTTTTTATTCTTCATTATCACTATTCTCCTGAATTATTGATAACACAGTTTCACCCAATGCCTGTCCTAAAAGGGGTGGTACAGCATTTCCAACCTGTCTGCTTTGCTGTGTTTTTGTTCCTGTAAATATGAAATCATCTGGGAAAGACTGAATTCTTGCACTTTCCCTTACAGTAGGAACTCTGTTGTATTGATAATGGAATAGATTTCTATGCCCAGTATCTACCGTTCTTGCAGGAGCATTTCCGTTCAAACGTGTCCAAGCCATATGAAACTTCCTACTTTCTCCCCATCCTTCAGGAAGATCCTTATAATTCCCACCTTCTGGGACAAGTGCAATTGTATCCCTAACCATTTGTGTATGATTTGTTCCAATATGATTATAAAGTACTGAACAATTACCTCTCATCAATTTCTGATAATCGGTTAATGGCTCTTTATTATACTCTGCTTCTTCAGTCCCCAAGTCATTCTCCAATGATGGCAAATCACTAACAGCATCACGGCAGGTTAGATAATTTTCTGGTGTAAGTTTCTCTTTTGGAAATTTAGGAGTTCCAATATCTTTTCTAATCCCCATAAAGATTAACCTTTTCCTCATTTGAGGAACTCCATAATCTGCAGCACATAATATTTTACACTCAATGTTATATCCCATTTTTTTGAAACGGTGCAGAATCTCATCTTTTATTTGTCCCTCATATAACGTTGCCATGCCAGGAACATTTTCAATAATAAAAGCCTTTGGTCGATACTGTTTTACAATCTCAATAACAACCAAATACAACTTGTTTCTTTCATCATCAAAATTACGTGGTCCCGTCAAAGAAAAACCTTGACATGGTGGTCCCGCAATTACTACATCTATTTCTCTATCTCCTGCAATTCTCTTTATTTCGTCAAAAGTTTCTTGTTTCGACAAATCTGCATTCAATGCCACTGCACCATTATGATTTTTGGCAAACGTATTAAGCGCTGCCTGGTCATTATCCACTCCCACGATAATATCAAATCCGGCATCCATAAATCCTTTTGAAAGTCCACCACACCCGGCGAATAAATCTATTGCATTCATTATGTAAGCATTCTCCTTTAGTTTTCTTTTGTGAATTCACAGATATCCGAAATATCACAATCAAGCTTGTTGCATATCTTCATAAGAACTTCCATACTAACTTGCTGATTTTTACTGAGTTTTGCCAATGTATTTGTACCAATGCCTGTAATAGTTCTTAAATCACTTTTATTAGACATTCCTTTATCAATCATTAATTTCCATAATTTATTATAACTTACTTCCATATTGCACCTCCGTAAAATAACAATCGAATCCACATCATCTATTATAAACTGGGAAACATATTTTATCAATGGAGAAATAAAAAATTTCTCCCTCTATATTTTTCAGAATGTGTGTGCTATAATTTACTTATCAAAATTTCGGCAAAGAACAGGAGGATTCTCATGTCAATTTATGTAGATAATCTCGAACCACTTGTAATGGCAAATGCAGCCTCAAGTGATGAAATAATAATTATTAGTGGTTTTTTCTCTATTGATATCATTGAAAACATTGCGAGAAAAGGCATACCTACAGTATTTTACTATGGTATGTATTTACGCAATGGAATAAGTACCTCATACTACAATTCTTTCAAAAGACTAGAGTCCACCTATCCCAATTTAAAAATCAATATTCCTATTGCATACCATGTACATACAAAGTGCTATATTTTCAGACAAGCAGGTGTGACAGTAAATGCGCTTATCGGTTCAGCCAATGCTTCAACTTCGGCTTTAGCTACTACACCTAATAGTGAATTACTCACACCAATTGATTCTACAACCGACAGGCTTTTTATAGATAAGTACGCAGCCGATATTGATTCTGCTTCCGTTCATTATGACAACCCTATTATTATTACATCTGCCAAAACAAAAACACTTTCAGTATCAGCCAAGAAATCAAAAAAAGCTCCAAAAAGTTGGAATAACTACACCGGAAATCCTTTTCCTGCAATCATTCCACTTTACTACATGGATAAAGAAAAACCTGTAGTTCATAATGTTGATGGATTAAACTGGGGGAATGGACCACATTCTTCAACAAGTCCAGATATGGAATCTGTCCTTCCAATAAGAAAATTTCATATTACAAATTATCCTTTGCTGATACCTTTTAACGGTGCTGTAGGTTCTGGGTCTGGTAGAAAAATTCAGCGAATGCAAAGTCCTATTGATATGACATGGGATGATGGTACAAAAATGAAAATGGTATTTCAGCAAGGTGGTGTTGAAGTACCGTCAAAATCTAACCGCATCCCTGATTCCGCTTATCGTCAATACCCTAAAGCTCTTACATCTAATTCAGGTGGTGAAGAACTGGGTATATATTTAAGAAAACGTCTTGGTCTTCCATCAGATGCAATCGTCACTTACAATGATTTACATACATATGGAAGAGACTATGTAACTCTCACATTAACAAATGCCGGAAATTATGAGTTGGATTTTAGTGTATAATTATAAAAAAAGAAGAGGAATTACACTCTCAAATTCCTCTTCTTTTTTATTATGCTCATATACAACAATTCAACGACACATCACACTAAATCATATTTATTTTATTAGCAATTCTGCATTTTGATAGGTATGACTTTTTAACAATAAATACCTTTTGAACAATTGCTATCGTTAAAGGGGTGTTCAAATGAAACTACTCAACTGTTTTAGGATTACTACATTTACTATTTTTACTTCCGTCAGTCGTAGTCCGACCGTAGTGTCTTGGCACAAAATGGGTCATTCACTGCCCCGTTTCTTCCCCACAACTGCCGATACCACTCTGCACAGAACAGTAGTCGTTTGTCCTGCCGTGGCAGACAAATAATATTTTAATCATAATAAAAATTCCTCCTAAAATGCGTTGATTTGCCGTGTTTTGGCATGTTTTGCACGGTTTATTTTTCTGATGAATATTGTTAAAAAAATCACAGAATGGGAAAAACAGGGCAAAATATGGCAAGTTGAAGCCGTCAATCGCAGTAAAAACGTAGTAGAAATGGGGTTGTTTCACTACTGTGGTATTTTAGCATAAGTCTACAACATGAAACAATACGAACCTAATTATCTACCAATACCAGTTGGCACGAAAGGACAGGAAGTACGTCAAATTTAGTTCAGCGTACCTATGTCCTCAACCTTAATACATTTTAAAATCGCTAGTGGCCATGCTTTTGTTACAACACTATATATAGTACTTCAGGCTAGCTCTCAAGCATGAGAATTGTAGTAAAAATGAAATGACTCTCAAGAGTGATAACGGTGGCTTCCAAGCATGATAATATTCATCTGCTCGTGACCGCAACCTTGTTTTATTTTCACAGACAGGGCAACGCAACCACTCGGTTGTATTCATAGGCTGCCTCTATATTCTTTGTTATCTGCGTACCATACTTCTGCCAACTACATAAACACCAACCAACATTTCAGCAATTGATATTCCTAATAGCAGTCCAGAAAAAAAGTCTTTTACATTAGAACCGCCGAAAGTATATGAGAGTGCCTGTAAAGCAATTCCCATCACTATAAGCAAAATTCCATAAAGCAAATTCTTCTGTTTTTCTAATTCCTGTGTTCTTCTTAACAAATCCACAATCTGTTCATCGTCATATGCCCGCACACTTTTTTCTTCTGCATTTTCGCCATCCATTAACTCTGCAACTGTAATTCCTAATTCTTCACATAAGTTTCTAACTACAGAATAATCGGGCATACATTTTCCTGTTTCCCATTTTGAAATAGTTTTGTTTGAAACACCCAGCCGTTCGGCAAGCTGTTCCTGCGTTAAGTTTTGTTCTTTTCGTTTTTTAGAAATAAATTTGCCTATTGCAATTTGGTTCATATCAAAAATCTCCTTTTATTTTTTTAGTAAAAATAGCATTTTCATGTGCAGAATTACACCCCTTGTAAAGCGAATATAAGTGGAATGACTATTCTTCTGTGGTGTTTAGCCTTTTGTCGTGTGGTTTTTCAGTTCTGTATCTACCCGTATCTGTAATCTTGTTTTGTTTCCGCAGACAGGACAGCATAGAGCCCAACAGGTCATAGTTGAACAGCAATCCGCATTGCTGAAAATCAAGAAGTATGGCAGCTTATTGTGTCAATTCATTTAGCCGAACAGTCGTTAGATGTGCAAAATAAACTAATAATATGATGACTGTATATATGGCGGAAAAAGTCACTGAAACATATCCCGCTCCCCTCAAAAAGAAAATCAAGCAATTTACCGATATATGCAGTTCTGTCCTCGGCTTTCGTAAAATTATAACCAAGTAATTGTTTTCCCGTTTCGCTTCCCAAAAATGCTGCCTGCTTTACTGTCATGTACATAAATCTACACCCCACTTCAAACAGTAGTATACCCGATTATCGAAACAATAGTTTCCTTTTACCGGAATAATATAAAAGGCCGAAAAATGCTGTTTTCTCATCTCCCGGACTCCTATTTCACACCTCTGATTTTGCCTTCCGTCACTCATAGTAAAACAGTAGTCAAAGTCTTATTCAATATTCTTAAAAGGCATGCTGCCAGTTTCTGATTGATTTTACATAACTCTTTTACAGCATCCGAATTATATTTTCATCTGAAAGTTTCGGATGTGCCACAAGCAACCCTTCAAGCGCCATAAGATTATCATCTGAATGTTCAATCTGTCTGGAATATGTATAGCAGATTCTTATCTGTTCTTCCTCGGTAAATGTTTTTTTATTTTTGATATAAGCAAGCAATCCAAAATCTCTTATGATTGCATAAGAAATAAGTGCCTGCTTTGTCATAGCATGAACATTATAATCATAAACGCCCCCCAAATAATAGGTGTAAATAAAGTAATTCACTATATGCTCATACTCATAATTTCTATCCTGCATATAATCCTCAAATTCTTTGCTTAGTGCCATATATTCCTCATTCGTCATATCTAAATAGAGTGTGTGTTTTAGTTCTTCCATTATCATTGGCCAATCAGAATTTATGTTTTCGAGAACGCTCATAATATCGAGTAGTGCTAACATGCTTTTCTGACGATTTTTGTTTATGGTATCTGCTGCTTTCAATTCGTAATTTACTTCTTTTTTTGTGAGCAGATTCATCTTCAACAGAAATTCAGATACGAGCTTCGGCCTTTTTACTTTTTTTCCAAGCGCCTCATAATTATATATCAGCTTCTGTACCTTATATGAATATTGATACACCCGTTTCAGTCTCTGTTGCAATGATATACTTCTATCATTGACAATATCTATCATATGCTCTCTTGCTTCAAGAAGTCCCGCTAACAAAACCACATCCACTTCATCACAATGCGGAGATTTCTTATTATTTATATATTCAACAAATCTATCCTTCTTTGAATTTGTAACAATCATTTTCGCTGCAACCGGGCAGGACATCGATAATGCTGCCTCAAGCAGATTGCCATACTCTTCAAAATGTCTCGGATATCGTCTGCAGGTTTTACAAAAAGCATCCTCTCCAAGCCGGATATACAAATCACACAGATTTCTGTCATTTAGAAATGCACATCTGTCTCCACATTGTTTAAATACACCTTCCTGTGTATCCACATGTGCAAGTACATATTCCTTGTCCGCATTTGGCAGTTGATTGTATTTTTGCATCGTCTTATCATCTATTACAATCTCCCATCCTTCGCAACACGTTTTGGGACATTGAGCTGCTATACATTGAAATTGACTGTAATAATATGGTTTTCGATAATACATGTTACTCCTCCACAGCAAAATAATTATTTCGGGAATCCACGGAAACTCTTTGCAAAATCTTCATTATTTTTTACCAAAATAACAGTTGCTTCATGACTCAATCCACGGACTTCCGATATCCAGCCTGTTCCTAATGAGCCACTCATCCTCGACTCTCACCGATTTCTCATTTCCATTCTCATCTTCCAAATAAACCGTCACCTTTGGTTTTTCATTTGGCTGTAATTCCTCACAGCCATAATCACCATCAAATATTTGTTTTATTTTATACATTTTATCTAACTGTTCCTTTTACAATCTTCTCATTAACATACATTTTAAATTCATTTATCTTTTTGTAATCAGGTAAAGCGGGAAGTGAAGTGTTGTGCTTGGCATATTCAAATCTCTTCTCATATTCAGTTAACAGCTCGTAAAATTCCTCTGTAGGCTGCCTGTTTTTATCAAGAAATTCTCCATTTCGTATACTCATCAATAGGTCATGTTCATCAGCTCTGTATGTAATTATTTCTTCCTTTTCCAGTATATCTATACACATCATATATAATCTTATAAGGTGGGCCATATGTTTTCCAAGCTTGTCATGGCTTATTGCCTTCTCGTTACGCCTTCCGACTTTTGCATAACTGCTGACTATAGCTTTCATCTCATTCCACATTCCCGTCCAGTCTCTAAGTGGATAGTGATGGAGATTCACGTCCATAAATATCTCGTTGTCAAATCCTTCCTGAACAGCTTTATCAATGTATAGTTTCACATTGCTATCATCATATGGATAATATCTGTTCTTAAAATCATACTTTGCGTTGTTGATACTCTGTAAAATGTAAGCTTCATTCTGTGCCTGCCCCACGAGCCTTGCTGCCTTATTAGACAGTCTCCTGAGCTGAGAATCTGCATATCCGCCAAATGTATGTATGCACTGTTTGGATAAAAACAACTTCCTGTTATCAAGCAACAGCCGTCCCACATCAGACAAAAACAGATAGTGCTCCGGAAGGCATCCAAGAATTTCTATAGTATTGGGATTGTTTGATGAAAGAAGCTGAAGCATCTTGTTCAATGAATATACTGTAGTGTCTGTCGGTACATCTACCACCTGTTCAAAATCTTTTCCTAGAAGTATTTCCTCCTTTGTATTGAGTGCCACACCTCGAACATCTACATCGGAGCCTTCCTTATTCATTCCGTAAGCATAACTTCCGCCAAGAGTAAGCAATATCACATGACTACCGAGACTGGCATTATCCCTTAGAAAATCATATTCCGTTGTCTTTAATTTTGTCTTTATTGCCCATAAATCAGCATTACACATTTTTTAATCTCCTTTTGAGTCAGGTTATTCAGTTATTTCCAGCAATTCATTCAGAATCTTATTGAACTGCCTTCCCTGGTCTATATTGCACATATGCCACAATGTTTATCCACTTTCCTATCTATCGGGCGCAGCAATTATTTCCCCAATGAATATCCTTATTTATCCCAATTATACTCCAACTCTACAAATATTGCATTAATTTCTGAGTTTTCCAGGGAAACACTGATTATTTCCTATAAAATAAAAGAACCATATATTTCTACATGGTCCTCATATCAAGATTTCATTTTGTCGTAACATTTATTTTCTTACAGGAAAAGGCAATCCCGAATTTCAAAATATCATTTATTCCATCTTCTTTCATTTCAGCGTCATATCTCATGTCATCAACCTGAGATAATACTTCACTTCCATCTATTTATCCATTCCACATGGATGTGAAGCCTCTATCAAATTTGTCTCTTTCCTTACATTCTCATAAAAACGATATCCGCCTGAAAAATTGTAGCAATCAAATCCTTCCCCGGATAAAATTCTACACGATATATAGCTTCTTAATCCACTTTGGCACATCACATATAAAGGTTTTGACTTATCAATGTTTGCAAGGCTTTCTCTCAAATCATCCACAGGAATATTAATAAAGCCGTCAACATGACCTCTTGCATATTCTCTCTGCGTTCTTGTATCAAGCAATGTTACACTTCCATCTCTGGGCAGCTTGTCCAACTCATTCCAATGAAACTGTTTTACTTTTCCAGTTGTAATATTATCTATCATAAATCCAGCCATATTTACCGGGTCCTTTGCAGATGAATAAGGTGGCGCATATGCCAAATCCAAATCCTTTAACATATCAGCTTTTAGTCCTGCGCTTATCGCTGTTGCAATCACATCCAATCGCTTATCTACTCCCTCATATCCTACAATCTGTGCACCGAGGATTTTTAGCGTATTCTTTTCATAGATGACCTTCATAGTCATTACCTTTGCTCCGGGATAATACCCTGCATGAGAAGCCGGAGATAAAACAACTCTTTCATAATTGATTCCGGCATCTTTTGCTGCTTTTTCAGTAAGTCCTGTGCTTGCAACTGTCATATCAAACAGCTTGATTACCGAAGAGCCGAGGCTTCCCTTATAATGGCTATCCAATCCGCAAATATTATCCGCCGCAATCCTGCCTTGCTTGTTTGCAGGGCCGGCAAGAGAAATAACCGCATCATTTTCTGTAACTATATGTTTTACCTGTACTGCATCTCCTACCGCATAGATATCGGGCATGGATGTTTCCATTTTATCATTTACAACAATCGCACCTTTCATGCCAAGTTCAAGTCCTGCCTTTTCTGCAAGTGTTGACTCCGGACTGACACCAATCGCCATAAGTACCATATCTGCACTGATAGGCTCATCTTCTTTTAAAATAACCTGTAACCTTTCGTTCTCCTCAAATCCGATTACATCGCCGCCAAGCTTTAATTCTATACCTTTACTGCGTAATTTATTATGTACAAAGGCTGCCATGTCATAATCTAAAATATTCATCAGTTGTTTTGGTCTTTGTACTACTGTAACCTTAATACCCAAATCGCATAGGTTTTCGGCAACTTCAAGTCCAATAAATCCACCGCCTACCATAACTGCCGTTTTAGGCTTTCTATCCTCTACAAACGCTCGAATTTTTAGAGTATCCTCCACCGTTCTCAGCGTAAAAATCTTCTCATTATCAATTCCCGGAAGATTTGGCATTACCGGCTTTGCTCCCGGTGATAAAATCAATTTATCATAAGGTTCTTCATATACCTTTCCGGTATCCAGATTATGCACTGTAACCGTTTTTTGTAAAGTATCAATATCCATTACTTCATGATGAACCTTCATATCAATACGGAATCTGTTCCATATGCGTTCCGGTGTTTGAAGTGTCAGTTCCTCTTTATCCTCAATCACACCGCCAATATAATATGGCAATCCACAATTTGCATATGAGATATAACCGGAACGTTCAAAAACAGTAATCTGCGCATGTTCATTTAGTCTTCTGAGTCTGGTTGCTGCTGTTGCACCACCTGCAACTCCTCCAACAATTACAACTTTCATCCTTTCACAACCTTTCCTGTATAAGAACCAATACCTCCAATATCTGTTATTCTTTCCATCGTATCTTCCATCCGTTGAAGGGGAATGTTCACGCTATTTTCGATATGTCCGGCTTCGTACTCTTCTTTTGTCCTTACATCCAAAAGTACAGCCTGATTTGTTTTCATAAAAGCCTGAACCCCTGCATTAATATCCAATTGCTTTAGAAATCCGAAAATACTCATTGTAACATCGCCTCCAATTCCGCCTTAGGTCTTACACCAACAACTTGCTTTACAACTTTTCCATCTTTGTTTTCTTGTTTCTGATATAAGTATACACATATGGAGAATTAATATCTGTGACCGAGTCGCATTTTAGGAATTTATTTCATAAGCTTTTGTAACGCATCAATATCTTTTAATGTAATCACACCTCTGTTAATCTCTATCCAACCTTCCCCGGCAAATGTTTTAAGCATTCTTGCAACCACTTCTCTTGCAGAATTTACCTCCTTTGCCATAGCTTCCTGCGTCATCTTTATTTTTGTTTCTCCTGTTTTCTCATATATTGATATTAACAGGCGAGCCATACGTTCATCAAAATGAGCAAACAAAATCTGCTGCATCACCCACACCACCGTTGAAAAGCGTTTTGTAGACAGTTCATAAGCAAAACATCTTACCCGTATATTGCAATCCATCAGTTGCTGAAAACAACCGGCATGTACCGCTACTAAATCTGTATCTTCCTCTGCTGCCAGTTGCACCTCCAAAGATATCTCACTTATGACACAGGATGCTGATAAAATGCAACTGTCACCCTCTGTGATATGAAACAGGGTAACTTCCCGGCCTTCCTCAGAAATCATGTAAACCCTGACAGAGCCCTTTTGAACATATATCATTCCCAGGCACGCATCAGAAAAACCATGAATAAATTCGTTTTTTTGATACGTTCTATATGTTGTTCCCCGTATCAGAATATTTTTTTCATCCTCAGTTAGGACATTCCAATATGGCAGTTTTGTAACGAGAGTCTCTATATCCATTCATGACACCTACCATTTCCTACTGTTTCTTTTTACTAAATCTCCCAAGCACAAGTTGATACGACTTGTCCAACAAGTCCTTCAATAAATCATCCGGGACTTCACCATCTGGTTTTATCCAATTCCAATCCTTCCGGACATCTTTTGTCACTCCTGCCTTACCAGGTAAATATTCGTCAATCCATATATACCTCATAAAACACTTCTCCTCCTCTAACAGCTTTTATGATACTATGCAAAACACATCAACTGTATATCTTGTTTTAATTATACCGATAAAAAGTCTGGTCTTCAATTATTTTATCATTCTGATATCAAGCAGGAAAATTTTAGAAATCCCCAACAGTATTTTTTTTCGGATACACGACATCGCCAAAAAAGAGGCCGCAAAACTGCGACCTCTCGAAAATCACTTCTCATATACAATTTTTCTGATTGAATTTATACAGATTGTCTTAACTGTGCAATATTGCCACTCTGTATAGCGCCAATATTTCTTGTGATTCTTTCCTCAGACCAGTCCCACCACTGAATTTCTAATAATGCAGAAATCGTTTCTTCCGGGAATCGTTTCTTTATTGGTTTTGCCGGAACACCGCCAACAATTGTATATGGCGGAACATCTTTCGTAACAACTGCACGAGTTCCAATGATTGCCCCATCTCCGATTTTGACACCAGCTAAAATAACAGCTTCATAGCCAATCCAAACATCGTTTCCGATGATAATATCACCTTTATTATCCCATGCATTTGCTACATCTTTCTTTTCTAAGCCCCATTCCTCAAAAAACAGCGGAAATGGATAAGTAGACAATGAAGACAGCGTATGATTTGCACTATTAAAAAGAAATTTTGCTCCACAGGCAACGGAACAGAATTTCCCAATCTGCAACTTATCATTGTTTATCGGATAGTGATATAATACATTGTTTTTCTCAAATAGTGTTGGGTCATTTACAAAATCATTGTACATCGTAAAATCTCCAACCGTTATATTGGGATTTGTGATTACATGTTTCAAATAAATCGTTTCTTTATCTCCCGTTCGGGGATAAACCTGTTTTACCGGAATAGTCATTTAAAATCCTCCTGTTAATTCAATAATATCTATCTAACTATTCCGGATAAAGCAATGCAAAGCTTCACCAAAACCACCTCTTTTAATTTAAGAACTATTATATATGATACTTCTTTTTTTCGATTTTAGCTATTACGATTTATATAATTTGCTCCGCCATATACATCCGACATCGGCAGTTCTTCCAATGCCTTATCCAATGCGTTCATTTCTTCCTTTGTCATCTTCACATCTGCCGCACCAAAATTCTCTTTTAAACGATTTCTTTTCGTAGTACCCGGAATTGGTACAAGCTGTGGATTTTTGCACAACATCCAGGCAAGCGATACCTGTGCTGAAGTAACAGCCTTTTTCTTAGCGAAATCATCAAGTAAATGTAACAGCTTTTGATTTTTTTCTCCTGCCTCCGCTGTAAACTGCGGCATATTGCTTCTGTAATCTGTCTGTTTATCAAAGCGGTCATTCTTCCCATATACACCGCTTAAATAACCATTCGCCATAGGTGAAAATGCAACAAATCCAATGTTCAATTCTGATAATACCGGAAACAATCCTTCATACCACCTTGCCATCATAGAGTAACGATTTTGAATTGCAGTCAGCGGGCAAATCACATGAGCTTTTCGTATCACTTCCTCACTTGCTTCCGAAATTCCCCAATGTGTGATTTTTCCCTCTTTTATCAATTCTGAAATCGTTCCTGCCACTTCTTCTATCGGTACATCAGGGTCAACCCTGTGCTGATAATACAAATCAATATGGTCTGTGTGCAATCGCTTCAGGCTTCCGTCTACAGAGGAACGAATGGTCTCCGGGCGGCTGTCAAGCAGCATATGATTCCCCTTCATTTTGATACCAAATTTCGTTGCTATCACTACATGATTACGCACATCTTTTAATGCTTCTCCAACAAGTTCTTCATTATTAGACATTGTTCCATCCGCAAATGTACCGACATATCTTTCCGCTGTGTCGAAAAATGTATATCCCATTTCATAAGCATCTCTGATAAACCGGAGCGCTTCAGCTTTTTTCATCGGCGCACCATACGCATGAGAAAGCCCCATGCAACCAAGTCCAACTGCGCTGACTGTCAAATCTTTACCTAACGTTCTAACTTCCATCTGATTTTCCTCCACTTATTTTTTCTGTGACAAAAGCCAGCTCATGATATTTTCATCATATGCAAATAATCCGCCTCCACCATGCTCATTGTCCTGCCCTCTGGATGTGAAATACTCATGCTCCTTCACATCCAGCACCAACAGTTCATCTATCTCAGCTTCTGACAATCCCTGATTTTCATATAAATCATGCATTGCCTCATATGCCTCTTTCGTCGGTTCAGAACCATAATACTCATCATTTTCTCCAATTGCAAAATATACCGGCACACGATTATTTACAACCGCTGTATAATCTCCATCCCACTTTGAACTGCAATGCAGATATGCCGTAAAAAGCTCCGGTGCTTTTTCCAGTACAAGCGACATCGTCTCGCCACCTCCTGAATATCCGTTTACATATACGCGTGTTGTATCAATATGATAGTATTCCATCAGATATTTCACTAATTCAACCGTTTTGTTGGCAGAAGTTTCTCCCCAATCATCAAGCTGTGGCGCTGCAATAATCATTTGAGTATTATATTTCTGTGCTTCAAAAGCAAATTCTTCTGACTGGAGATTCATACCCACTCCCTGAAAATACAAGCCTTCATATCCCGGCAAAGTCACATATAAAGCATAGGGATTGCTTCCATCGTAGCTGTCAGGCACATAAATATGATAATGAATATCACCTGTTGTATCAGAATGAAGGACATTATCCATTTGAAAACCGCGATATTCCTCCGTACCTTCTGTCACATTCTGCTGCCCCTGTATTTCTCTAATCTGCTCAGAGCTATTTTCTGTTGCGGTATTTTTTGAAATATCAGAATTTTCTGTATTGCCGGTATCCGGAATGTCCATCCGGTTAGAAGCGCTGCATCCGGTTAATACTAAAACTGTTATAACCAACGATACTATTATCAAATTTTTTCTGTTTTTCAATGCTACCGCCTCTTTCCATATTTTTTAATGTCTGTCTCGTATTTTTCTTAGTTTAAAAATATTGATTCCAGCCAGTCCGCATAATCACAACCCCAATCCGTTTGCCCATGCTGCAACATCTTCTGTGGATGCACCGGAAGAAAACCTTTGTCCTTCCTGCCAGTCTCCACTTCCTGCCATTTCTTCCAATAATTTTCCACTTTCTCCCATACCTGATGATGCTGACGTTGCAAATGGAATTACCGTTTTTCCCATAAAATCATTGCTGGTCACAAATTCGTTGACCGGCCATGCCGCAATTCCCCACCAGATTGGGTAGCCAATAAATACAGTATCGTACTCATCCCAGTTTTCCACCGTATCCTGCATAAGCGGAATGTCACGCAATGTTTCATCCTCATGTTCTTTATTCACCCGGCTTCCATCCTGCGTCCAGTCCAAATCATCTTCCGTATATGGATTTTCCGGAACTAACTCAAATGTGTCTGCATTCAATGTATCGGCGATATCATGAGCCACCCTCTCTGTATTACCTGACGCCGAATAATATACGACTAAAATTTTACCGGAAGCTTCTGCATCTTCCTGCTGTTCTGCACTCTCTGTGCTGCTTGTTTCATACTCTGTTGTGCTGTTTTCAGAACTTTCTGTTGTCACATTATCGATTGTATTCTGTTCTGTGCTATCTGTAACTGTACTGCTATTCTGCGTATTTCCACATGCTGTAAAACTAAATATTAATATAATACTTAAAAATAATGATATAAATTTTTTCATTTTTTTCTTCCTTTCGTTATCTCTACTTGCCGCTTTGTGCTTCCCAAAAGTCAACCGCATCATCAATCCAGCCTTCCGCTACTGTTCCGGTAAAATACAATACCATATGAGTATACTCCTCTCAATTACATGGTTGTATATTTTTTCTTTACAATTTGATTTTATATATTTTTTCAAAAAAAGTACAATAATTATTTGGAAATGTGCTATACTCTATTGGAATAGTGAAATAAAAAAGGAGATATCGATATGGAACTCTTTGATTTGGAACAATTAGCAGCTTTTTCGGACTATGGAACACTCTCTAAAGCTGCAGAAAAACTGCATCTTTCACAACCTACGCTTACTAAGACCATGAAACGCCTTGAAGAAGAATTTCAGGTTTCTCTCTTTATCCGGTCAAAAAATAAACTGGAATTAAACGAAAATGGAAAGCTGGCAGCAGAAAAAGCTCATAAGATTTTGTCAGACTCCAAAGAAATGATACAGCTTGTCCGTTCTTTCGACCGGGACAGACATACCCTGTCAATCGGCTCATGCGCACCAATGCCTGTATTTTTACTCTCCCAGCGTGCCACAAATCTGTACAAAAATTTGACCATTACATCTGAACTAAGAGGCATTTCAGATTTGATAGCAGGACTTCTTGCAGAAAAATATCAGATTATCATTCTGCCTTACAAACCAACAGAAAAAGAGTTTGTTGTCAAAGAATGTGGAAATGAAACCCTTTTCTTTGTTTTTCCAAAAACGCATCGCTATGCGCAAAAAAAGGAACTTTCACTAGATGACATGGACGGAGAAAATATGCTTCTATTTTCCGGCATAGGTTTTTGGCACGACATTGTATCTGCGCAGATGCCACACTCCCGATTTCTGATTCAGACTGAACGTTTTGACTTTAATGAACTTACCCGCTCATCGATACTGCCCTATTTTGCAACAGATGCCACATTACGTTTTTCAGGTATACCTGATGACCGCAGCATCGTACCAATCTCAGATAACGAAGCATCCGTTACTTATTATATGGTGTGTCTGTCTGATAAACGAGAGCATTTCAAAGCTTTGTTTCATGAAAAATAAGCGTACCACTATTTCTAATGATACGCTTATCGTATTTTGATTTTTTCTTATATACTGCCCCTCAGCCTTTTATAAGCTGCTGCTTACTCGAAACTAAGCGGCAATTCAAAGGAAATAAAACTCTTATTTATTTGCAATTGCAGCCTGTGCAGCAGCAAGTCTTGCGATTGGTACTCTGAATGGTGAACATGATACATAATCAAGACCAATCTTGTGGCAGAACTCAACTGATGAAGGGTCACCACCATGCTCGCCACAGATACCAATATGAAGCTTGTTATTAACAGGCTTACCAAGCTTGATAGCTGTTTCCATAAGCTTACCAACACCTGTCTGGTCAAGCTTTGCAAATGGGTCATTCTCAAAAATCTTTGTATCATAGTAAGCATCAAGGAACTTACCAGCATCATCTCTTGAGAAACCGAATGTCATCTGTGTAAGGTCGTTTGTACCGAAACAGAAGAAGTCAGCCTCAGCAGCAATTTCATCTGCTGTAAGAGCAGCTCTTGGGATTTCAATCATTGTACCTACTTCGTACTCAAGCTCAGCGCCGGCAGCAGCGATTTCTGCATCAGCAGTTTCTACTACAACCTTCTTAACGAACTTAAGCTCTTTTACTTCACATACAAGCGGAATCATGATTTCAGGCTTAACTGCCCAATCAGGATGTGCTTTCTTTACATTGATAGCGGCACGAATAACAGCCTTTGTCTGCATCTTAGCAATCTCAGGATATGTTACAGCAAGACGGCATCCTCTGTGTCCCATCATTGGGTTGAACTCATGAAGTGAATCAATAATATTCTTGATTTCTTCTACAGTCTTGCCCTGTGCGTCTGCAAGCTTCTTGATGTCAGCTTCCTCTGTAGGAACGAACTCATGAAGCGGTGGGTCCAGGAATCTGATAGTAACAGGATTTCCTTCAAGAGCCTCATAAAGTGCTTCAAAGTCTCCCTGCTGATATGGAAGAATCTTCTCAAGCGCTGCTTCTCTTTCTTCAACTGTATCGGAACAAATCATTTCACGGAATGCTGCAATTCTGTCTTCCTCGAAGAACATATGCTCTGTACGGCAAAGACCAATACCTTCAGCACCAAGCTCACGAGCTTTCTTAGCATCAGCAGGTGTATCTGCATTTGTTCTAACCTTCAGTGTTCTATACTTGTCAGCCCAAGCCATAACTCTTCCGAATGTACCTGCGATTGTTGCATCAACAGTCTTGATAACGCCTTCGTAGATGTTACCTGTTGAACCGTCTATTGAGATGTAATCTCCTTCAACGAATGTCTTTCCGGCAAGCGTAAACTTCTTGTTTGCTTCATCCATTGCGATATCTCCACAACCGGATACACAGCATGTACCCATACCACGCGCAACAACTGCTGCATGAGATGTCATACCACCACGAACGGTAAGGATACCCTGAGCAGCCTTCATACCTGTGATATCTTCCGGTGATGTCTCAAGTCTTACAAGAACAACTTTCTCTCCCTTTGCAGCCCATTCAACAGCATCCTCTGCTGAGAATACAACCTTACCACAAGCAGCACCAGGTGAAGCACCGAGTCCCTTTCCAAGTGGTGTAGCAGCCTTAAGCTCTGCTGCATCGAACTGTGGATGAAGAAGTGTATCAAGATTTCTAGGGTCTATCATCGCTACTGCTTCTTCCTCTGTTCTCATACCCTCATCAACAAGGTCACATGCAATCTGAAGGGCAGCCTGAGCTGTTCTCTTACCATTTCTTGTCTGAAGCATATAAAGCTTACCATGTTCTACTGTAAACTCCATATCCTGCATATCTCTGTAGTGATTTTCAAGTGTATTGCATACTTCCTTAAACTGAGCAAATGCTTCAGGGAACTTCTGCTCCATCTCTGAGATGTGCATAGGTGTACGAACACCGGCAACAACGTCCTCACCCTGTGCATTTGTAAGGAACTCACCAAATAAGCCCTTAGCACCTGTTGCAGGGTCTCTTGTAAATGCAACACCTGTACCACAGTCATCACCCATGTTACCAAATGCCATTGACTGTACGTTAACTGCTGTACCCCATGAATATGGAATATCATTATCTCTTCTGTATACATTCGCTCTAGGGTTGTCCCATGAACGGAATACGGCTTTAATAGCACCCATAAGCTGCTCCTTAGGATCATCAGGGAAATCAGTACCGATTTTAGACTTATACTCAGCCTTGAACTGTCCTGCAAGCTCCTTCAAGTCTTCTGCTGTAAGTTCTACGTCAAATGTAACACCCTTCTTAGCCTTCATCTCGTCGATAAGCTCTTCAAAATACTTCTTACCAACTTCCATAACTACGTCTGAATACATCTGAATAAATCTTCTGTAGCAATCCCAAGCCCAACGTGGGTTGTTAGACATCTTTGCGATAACTTCGACAACTTCCTCATTCAGACCAAGATTAAGAATGGTATCCATCATACCAGGCATTGATGCTCTAGCACCTGAACGAACTGATACAAGAAGCGGATTCTCCTTGTCACCAAATTTCTTACCTGTTATCTCTTCCATCTTAACAATATACTCATTGATTTCAGCCATAATCTCAGGGTTGATTTCACGACCATCCTCATAATACTGTGTACATGCCTCTGTTGAAATTGTAAATCCCTGAGGAACCGGAAGACCAATGTTGGTCATTTCAGCAAGGTTGGCACCCTTACCTCCGAGAAGTTCTCTCATGTTCGCATTACCTTCTGAGAAAAGGTAACAATACTTCTTTGCCATTCGTATATACCTCCTAAGTAATATAGTAATATTTGTAGGCGAAAATACCAAATTTTCACACCACTCTGTATCAATTATATCATAGACACCTATATTATTAAACCATTTTTTAATAAAAATTCATATTTTTGGAACGAAACACGTTATTCTGTTTTTGTTTTTAAGTTTTATTTTTTCGTTATAAAACCTTGTTTTACAAAATAATTGATATAGCTGCCAAGCAATCCCTTGTCTACCGGCGGACATGTAATACCGGAATCTTTCAGGAATTCATCTGTATTACTTGTATCAAATATCGGCTGTAATTCAGAATATCTTCTTATGATACCATCTTCTTTTTCACTGTTCTCATCAAACAGACAGCTTAAAATATTCAATACGTTCTTCTCAGGAGTTGATTCCTTAAGCTCTTTATACCATTGGATATATGGAATTATCTCTATAGGATATCCACATTCTTCCATGATATTTTTTGTTTCGATTGCACTTGCTATATTTTTATTTACCAGATTAAATGCTTTTTCATATGCATTTTCGTTTTTAGAAATATAAACAACTGCATTACTTACATAGTCGACAGGCGTAATATATAATTTAAGGTCTGCATTCGGCATTTTGCCTGTCTGAATGGAAGATACCAGTATTCTGCTTATCAAATCACCCAGATTCCAGATTCCGTTATCCTTTGCACCTGTAATATCTCCCGGTCTGAATATAACAGTTTTAAGCCCTCTGCTTTGTGCTGTCTTAACCAGCTTTTCTGCCACCCATTTGGTCTGTGAATAACCCAGGAAGTATCCATCTGACGATTCTAATCCATCATCTTCATAAACATGTTTGCCAAAATGGCTTGGGTTATCATAAACACTAAAAGAAGATATGTAATTGAAATATTTCGGTTTCGCTTCACACGCAAAACGTAAACATTCTTCAGTTCCGTATACATTTGATTTCTTCAAATATTCATATGGGAACATAAAGTTTAATAATGCACCGTTATGATAAACAACCTCTACCTCCTGAACAAGTTTTTCGTATGTGTAGTCTTCTATTCCCAAATGTGGTTTCGTCAAATCACCTGTAACCGGATAAATATATTGTTCAAAAGAATTGTCCCAACATTCATAATGCTGCATATTCTTTTTAATTCGCTCCATGCCCTTATCAATACTATCAGCCCTGCAATGACAATATATTTTTTTATCTTCCGCATTACAGTTCTTAAGAATATCCGCTATCAGATAAGCGCCCAAAAATCCCGTTGAACCCGTCAGGAAAAATACAGAACATTCTGATGGTTTTTTATCATATTCACCATTTATTTGAATATCTTCTGCCAGCTTACATTCTTTATATAAATCCACAGCCTTAAAAGCAGCCGTTCCATTTTTTATTTTACTCTTAATCTGATTGGCAATGCCGCATACACTAGGAGCTAATAATATCTCTCTGGCATCAAATTTAACATCAAAATTATGCTCTAATGCAACAATTAATTCAAGTGTGTCAAATGAATTACCCCCCAGTTCCAAAAAGCTCTTATCTAATTCCACATCTGCCGTATGTAATATCTTATCGAAAATATCTCTTACACCCTGTTCAACAATATCAGAACATACAGCCTTATTCGTATGCGTATTATCATCGCCGGCAGTAAGGCTTGAAAAACTTGAATACAACAGCTGAAGGCACCCCGTTTTGTAATCTCTTCTTATCTTATGTATACGAAGTTTTCCATTATCTGTACGCACTAACGAAGCCTGTTTAACAAAAAGCACATCATGCGGTGAAACCTCAAATACCTCTGTAACCTTACTTGTTATGCGTTCTGAAAGAGATTCATAATCCAACTTTTCATTATTACCAACTTCAACAATAATCACAACACGTTCCCTTCCATCAACAGCATATGAAAACGAACAAACTGTATGGTTCGCAAGTTCCGGAACACTACGGTAAATAGTATGCTGAATATCTGCAGGATAAATGTTATGACCATTAATAATAATCATTTCTTTAATTCTTCCAGTAACATACAACAAACCTTCATAGAGAACGCCCATATCGCCGGTTCTCAGGAAATCACCTTCATATCCGTCAATTTTGTGGTGAAAGTTTTTATTTTCTTCTATGCTGCCTAAGTATCCACGGGTTACGGAAGCTCCCTGAATACAAACCTCACCAATCTGACAACTATCGGAAACTTCTTTAGAAGGCTCATTCAAATCAACAACAACCATTTTCAAACATCTTACAGGACGTCCATTGGACATAACGGACTTATATGTATGTGTTTTCAATTCTTCGTCAGTTAATACCTTAAAACGGTTATTCTTATATGCTTCGTAATCAATATTTCTCTTCTCATATCCATCATGTTCCCCACTTGCTACACATACATTTTCTGCAAGACCATAGCTTAATGTAAACAATTCCGGCTTCAGATTAAACAAATCGCAAAAACTTTCTATTGTATCCGGAAGTACCATTTCAGTCCCATTTCCAATATTCTTAAGGCAGCTCAAATCAAACTGCGATGCCACCTTTTTATCTATTATCCTGGAACATAAATCATAAGCAGAATTCGGCGCTACCGTTATCTCCACTCTGAAATCTGATATTGTTTTCATCCAGATAAGCGGATTACGCATAAAGTCCGTTGTTCTAATGATATATGCAACTCTGTCTGAATACACACTCTTCAAAAGTATTAATATCAAACCTACATTATGGAAAAATGGAACCCACGAAGTAATTGAACGTTGGCATGTTGGCACAATATATTGAAAATCCTTTAAATGAGCCATAACATTACGATATTCCGTCATAATACCTTTTGGCTCATTTGTAGAACCGGAAGAATACTGTAAATAAACAATATCATCTTCCTGTGTATCATATGGTTCATATTCGATATTTTCATTCAGCGTATTGCTCCAGTCGTGTATAAATTCGATACCTGTTGTCTCTAATTCACCCATTCTTTCACGAAAAGCATCATAAATATGCTCTGCTACCAAAACAGCTTCCGGACTGCACGATTTTACAACTGAATAAAAGCGATTTATTTTCCCTTCATCAACCGGAATCGGAAGAAGTGAGAATACGATACCACGCAACAGGCATGCATAAATTGTATAAACATTATCCAATGTATTATCACAAAATATAATTACTTTTTTCCCTTGCGTAATACCATGCTGCTCCATAACTGCGGCATAATCATTCATTTTTCTCCATAGTTTACTGTAGCTTACCTCCTCATGCCCCTTCTCATAGTCTACTGCTACATAAAGAAGATGGTCATTTTCTGCCTTAGAACGTAATTTGATGTCCTGTACTAATTGATTCATGTACTTTCCTCCCTGTATAATTCAATACGAAATCACTTTTCTGTATAATACAAACAATTATAGCATTTATTTTTTGTGCAAAATACCCAGTCAATATTTGTATTATAATTCTTTCGTTGGTATTTTACAATAACTTTTTCGGATATTCTAAATATTTTTTTCTTATTTGCACAAAATCATTATATATACAAAAAAATCCTGAAAACAGCATCATTATTTCTGTTTTCAGGATTGCTCATGTGTGTAAAATATAAAATTATCCTTCTATCGAATGACTCAAAATCTCAAGTCCTTTCATCAGTTCATCGTCCGGTGTAGTAAGCGGCGGCATCACTTTAATGACACGATTATCTCTTCCTGCACGCTCTATAACAAGACCGTTTTCAAATGCTTTTGCTGTAATCTTCTTTGCAGCAGCATCATTTTCAACTTCAACTCCCCACAGAAGTCCAATACCGCGTATCGCTTTTACCTTTGCCTTTACGTTCGTTTCAAGGAATTCTTTTACAATCTCACCTTTCCGTTTTACTTCTGATTCTATGTTCTCATTCAGCATAAATTCCAAGCCTGCCTTTGCTGCCACCATCGAAAGCTGAAGTCCTCTGAATGTTCCTGTATGCTCTCCCGGTGTCCACAGGTCATACTCTGATTTAAAAATTGCAAGCGCCATAGGGAATGGATAACCGCCTATAGACTTTGACAAAGTAAACATATCCGGCTGAATTCCTGCTCTTTCAAACGAGAAGAATGTACCTGTTCTTGCGCAACCTACCTGCACATCATCAACTACCATAAGAATATCATTCTTATCACAGAATTTTCTGAGAGCCTGAAGATATTCTACTGAAAATACATGAACACCGCCATCAGCCTGTACTGTTTCTATAAATATGGCAGCAGGCTTTTCCACACCTGAATGGTCGTCATCAAGAAGTGTCTGCATATAAGCGATAGTATCAAGCTCCGGAAACATATACGGAGCAGGAACATGATATACATTTTCCAACGGAACACCTGCGGCGCTGCGGCTGCATGCATCACTTGTGAGTGCAAGTGAACCAAGTGTCATTCCATGAAAACATCCCATATATGCCCATACCATACTTCTTTTCTTTACTTTGCGGGCAAGCTTCAGTACTGATTCAACAGCATTCGTTCCTGTCGGACCTGCAAACATCACTTTATATCCATCAAGACCTCTTGCTTTAAGAATTTTATTTTCAAACAAATCAAGAAACTCAGCCTTTGGTGCAGTCATCATATCAAGTGAATGCATAATACCGTCACTTTCAATATAATCTATTACCTTTTTCTTAATATAGTCATTATTATGACCATAATTAAGCGCGCCTGCTCCCGAGAAAAAATCTATATATTCTTTTCCATTTGTATCATACATCTTAGAACCTTTGGCTTTTGTAAAAACCTCAGGAAAGCTTCTGCAATAAGACCTGACCTCTGATTCATAAGTTGAAAATATCTCTTTATCCTGCATTTTTTGTATGCCTCCTATTTAGTAATCATAAATACCATTTTCTATGATATCCATTCTTTGTCTCTTAATATTCAAACTTCTTCTCGAAGTATGCCTTAAGCTCCTCTATCTTAATTCTTTCCTGTTCCATGGAATCTCTGTCTCTTACTGTAACAGCTCCGTCTTCCTCCGAATCAAAATCATATGTTACACAGAATGGTGTACCTATCTCATCCTGTCTTCTATATCTCTTACCGATATTTCCTCTGTCGTCATACTCACAGTTATAATATTTAGATAATTCCGCATATATCTTTTCTGCACCGTCAGCCAGCTTTTTACTAAGCGGCAACACACCGATTTTCACAGGTGCAAGTGCAGGATGGAAATGAAGAACGGTACGAACATCCGGTTTTTCCTCCGTTCCGATATTCTCCTCATCGTATGCTGCACAAAGGAAGGCAAGTGTTACTCTGTCTGCACCCAGTGAAGGCTCAATGACATAAGGTATATATTTTTCTTTTTTCTCATCATCAAAGTATTCCATCGGCTCACCGGATGTATTCTGATGCTGTGTCAGGTCATAATCCGTTCTGTCAGCAATACCCCAAAGCTCACCCCAGCCGAATGGGAATAAGAATTCAATATCTGTTGTTCCCTTTGAATAGAAACACAGCTCCTCCGGTGAATGGTCACGCGCTCTCATCTCATCATCCTTAATGCCAAGCTCTTTCAGCCAGTTGATACAGAAGCTTCTCCAGTATTCAAACCACTCCATGTCTGTTCCCGGCTCACAGAAAAACTCAAGCTCCATCTGCTCAAACTCTCTTGTTCTGAATGTAAAGTTACCCGGTGTAATCTCATTTCTGAAAGACTTACCAATCTGGCCTATACCAAAAGGAATTTTCTTTCTGGATGTTCTCTGAACATTTTTAAAATTAACAAATATTCCCTGTGCCGTCTCCGGCCTTAAGTAAACAGTATTTTTAGCATCTTCTGTTACGCCCTGGAATGTCTTAAACATCAGGTTAAACTGTCTGATTCCTGTAAAGTTATGCTTACCGCAGCTTGGGCAGCAGATGTTATGCTCTTCAACATACTGCTCCATCTGTTCATTTGTCCAACCGTCTACAGAACCCTCTATAGAAATTCCGTTTTCTGCCATATAGTCTTCTATCAATTTATCTGCACGAAATCTCTCATGACATTCTTTACAATCCATAAGCGGGTCTGCAAATCCACCCAGATGACCTGATGCAACCCATGTCTGCGGATTCATAAGAATCGCACAATCAACACCCACATTATATGGGTTTTCCTGAATAAACTTTTTCCACCATGCCTTCTTTACATTATTTTTAAGCTCTACACCGAGATTTCCATAATCCCATGTATTTGCCAGTCCTCCATATATTTCTGAACCAGGATAAACAAATCCTCTGTTTTTAGCGAGTGCCACAATCTTATCCAATGTCTTTTCCATATTTGTCCTCCACTATCTTAATATTCCTCTACATTACTATTCGCCTTATTTTATATCCATTCATTGTATTTTTCAAGACAGAGAATTAATAATTTGTACCGAATTAAACTTTTTATCTACATAGATATCCATAAATTTCCTTATAATATCTGACAATTCCTCTATTACAGCATCCGAAACCTTAAAATTATATAAGCTTCCAAAATTGGCTCCATTGATATATTGCAGCGTATATAATGCCTGACCGGATATATGTATCGGATGTATTGCCTTCTTCACGCAGTCCTCACACAATATACCGCCTGATTTTGCATCAAATATATCTGAAAGCTTCTCATTTCCGCATACGGGACAGCCAAAGCTTTGTATTCCCTGTCCAAATACATCCATAATCTTTACTTCATAAATAATCCTTATCAGCGGTGCAGGCACAAGTCCTTTCTTCAGTGCATTCAGGCTTACAAAAAGCAAATTCAGATAATCCGCGGCCCTATCACCTTCATGGGTAAAATATGCCATCATTTCACAAAAATATGAACCATAGCAATATTTGTCCATATCAAATGTCAGCTCATGAAAATATTCTTTTACATCAATCCGTTTTACTGTATAGGCATTCCTGCCCTCATAAAGGGTAAATTCCCCCATAACAAATATCTGGCTTTTTGAAATCAACTGATTTGTCGTCTTTCGTACCCCTTTTGCAAATGCAGTTATCTTGCCGCGTTCTTTTGTGAGTATCACAAGTCTTCTGTCATACTCCCCTACAAGACCTGTCGCAAGAACAATCCCACTTAAAACAACCTCATCTCTCATATCCATCCCTGCCGAAAATAATTTCAATGTCTATCGACCTGCAAGTAAGCTTCCGTCTAATCAACTTTACTCCGTCTTATATCCATAATTCTTAAGAAGCGTATCTGTATCACGCCAGTCTTTCTTAACCTTAACCCAAAGTTTCAGATTGACCTGTATCCCAAGAAGCTGTTCAATCCCATATCTGGCATGTGTCCCTATCTTTTTTAACATAGCGCCCTGCTTTCCTATAATAATTCCCTTATGGGAATCCCGCTCACAGATAATCGTCGCATTGATATCCACAATCTTTCCATCCGGTCTTTCCTTCATGGAATCGATTACTACGGCAATGCCATGCGGTATCTCTTTATCAAGCTGGCGAAGCGCCTGTTCCCTAATCAGTTCCGAAACAATCTGCCGCTCCGGCTGGTCTGTTATCGTATCTTCATCATAGAACTGCGGCCCATACGGAAGATACTGATATATGGTTTTAATCAGTTCCTCCTTATTTGTTCCCTTAAGCGCTGATACCGGAACAATCTCAGCATCAGAAAGCACTTCTTTATAGGTCGATATGGCTTTTATGATATCTTCTTTTTCTACGGAATCGATTTTATTGATTACTATAATAATCGGTGTCTTTATTCGTTTTAACTGTTCAATAATATATCGTTCTCCGGCGCCTATAAATGTAGTTGCTTCAACAATCCACATAACGACATCGACTTCATTCAACGTTCCTTCAGCAACCTTAAGCATATATTCTCCAAGCTTATTCTTCGCCCTGTTAATCCCCGGCGTATCTAAAAAGACAATCTGTCCTTCATCACTTGTATAGACGGTCTGTATCCTGTTTCTTGTTGTCTGCGCCTTACTGCTTGTGATTGCAATCTTCTGTCCTATCAACTGATTCATCAATGTAGACTTCCCTACATTTGGTCTTCCTACAATTGCTGCAAAGCCTGACTTATAATCTTCCTTCATATATTACCTCTGTTCCTTTGTATCATTATCCTCAATTAAAATATACTTCTTATCTCTTTAAAACAGTCTTTCTCTGCCTCTATTTTATCTTCACCGCCTATAGCACATATAATGCCGCTGTCTGTTATTGCTTTTATAATTGGTGCAAGTTCTCTTATCTTCTCAGGATTTGTTGCAAGTATCTGGTCACGCTCCTGCTGAAGCATATCATCTGTAATTTTCGCAATATAACACATAAATGAAAAACTTCCTTCGGCAGACGGTGTCATCGGCGCATCTGTCTTGGCAATCGCACCTATCAGATATTTTGTCATGTCCCGCACATCCGCGTCAAAGTTCTCAACATATTGATAAGCATTTTTATAAATCTCATAGGTTTCCATAAGGTTTGGGTCTCTATAGGAAGTCATGTAACTCATTCCGGACCTGGTAAATGCACACATTGCTCCATATGCGCCGCCTTTTACACGCACATTTTCCCAAAGATAACCATACGAGAAAATCACCTGAAGTACATTCAGCGCCGCATTATACTCATAACCGGACTTAGAGAAATCTCCCGCTGCTGCAACATACTGAACCTGACTTGCGGTTTTAAATCCCTCGTTTTTAACGGACATTTCATATTCCGCTTCTTTTCCCATATCTGCATCGGAAAGCTCTGCCATGAACGCTTCTGTAGCTTCTTCTATCTTCATCAAGGCTTCTTCATCACCTGTAAAGGATATCGTAACTCTGCTCTTTCGCAATATAAAATCAAGAACACTTTTAAGCTTTGCTGTAATCTCAGATGATTTTTCTTCAAAGTTTTTCTCGATGTCCAGCAGAAATTCATAATATCCGATTCCCTCTGACATATCCTTAAATACCATCGTCTTATCAATATAAGACATAGCTCTGTTTGCAGTCGTAATATGACCTGATGCTGCAAGGTCTGTTTTCATTCCGGCCTTTTCTTCTGATATAATTTCCTTAAGCCGCTTCTTATCCGCTATCTTTGAGGACTTCAGTATTTCCCTTATCAGTTCGATTGCTTTTCCAAGTTTATCATATACCGCCTTTGTCTTTACGGAAAAATATGCCACCATATCCTTATCCGCAGCTTTCAAAGCACCTGTCATAAATGAAATTCCACCTGTATGGAAATTAATCTCATTTGACAGTTCTGCATAACTGTAATTTTCCGTATCAACATATTTAAACAGGGCTGTCAAAAGCGCTGCATATGGAATACTGCTTTCTTCTATATCATTGATTCTAAAGAAAAACTCCAGATAGCCTATTCCATTCGTAAAGATATCGTGCTGTACGGCAGGAACCCCGGCAAACGCTAAGCCCTTGTTTTTCAGTTTATGCGCCTTTTTGTCTATATCTGAAATATTAAGAAGCGGAACTTTTTCCATATCCTCTGTCGATGACGGTTCTTCCTGATAAGCCTTTAGCGCCTTTGTCTGTTTCACGATTTCTTCCAGTTCTTCTTCACTTAAAGTTTCTTTATATGCCTGAAGCTTATCCTTTTCAGCCTGTTCCTCTTCTTTATCAAGACCTTTCTTCGGTTTCATAACAACGATAGCGCCAAATAAATTATCAATCAGTCTGTCCTTTATAAAAACTTCAAAGTAATTTGTCTTAAGCGCTTCCTTCAGTTCTGAATAAACCTCATTCATCTTAAAATATGTCAGGGCATCTCCATCATATAACCAACTGTTAAAAGCATCAAGTCCCAGCATAAGACCTTTTGGATATCTTCCGAAATTAGCTTCCTTATGTTTAAATTCAAAATTATTGATTGCCGCTTCAACTGACCGCTTATCAAGATTTTCTGAAACCGCTTTCAGCGTTTTTTCTATTGTTTCTACAAACAAATCTTTATCTGAAGCATTTGCATTTTTTGCAATAATGGAATAAGAAGTCTGCTGTACACCGCCGTCAAATGACGAAAATACATCCTCGCCGATTCCGGCATCAACAAGCGCTTTCTTAAGCGGCGCACCCGGTGCGTCCATCAGCGCATATTCAAGAATTGCCATCGTTGTAGCCTGTTTCTTATCAAGACTGCTTCCAATCACCTTGCTATACGCAAGGTATGTGCTGTTCTCATCACTTTCATTTTCCGCAATGGAATAATATTTTTCTACCTGTTTCATACTGTCAAATGGTTTCTGGCGTGATATAGAGGACTCAACCGCTTTGTAATCATAATGCGATAAATATTCCTCATCGATATAACGAAGCTCCTTTACCATATCGCAGTCACCATATAAATAGATATAGCTGTTTGACGGATGATAATAGGTCCGGTGAAATTCTTCAAACCGCTCCTGTGTCAATGAAGGGATTGCCTTTGGGTCTCCGCCTGATTCTTTTCCATATGGCGTATCCGGAAAAAGCGACATCTCTATCGCCCTGTATAGCTGCTGTTCTGCTGATGAAAATACGCCCTTCATCTCATTATATACAACACCATTATACTTCAGCTCTGCATCTGCTGATTCCAGTTCATAGTGCCATCCCTCCTGACGCATAATTTCAGGGTGTATATAGATATTTGGATAAAATACGGCATCCAGATATACTTTCATCAGATTTTCAAAATCCTGATTGTTATAGCTGGCTATAGGATATACCGTTTTATCTGAATACGTCATTGCATTTAAAAATGTATTTAATGAACCCTTTGCAAGCTCTACAAACGGGTCTTTCACCGGATATTTTTTTGAGCCGCAAAGTACCGAATGTTCCAATATATGCGGAATACCGGAATCATCATATGGCGGTGTCCTGAAACCTATCGTAAACACTTTATTCGTATCATCATTTTCAATAATAAGAACCTTTGCTTTCGTCTTTATATGCTCTAAGACATATCCCTTCCCATTTACCTCCTGTATATCCTCCGAAACAATGACTTTGTAATTTTTAAGCTCCTCTAATCTGTCCAATTTTTCAATCTCCTTCATTTTACTTTTTTTGATTCGTCAATACATCAGCGCCAAAGCTGTATGGAAGCAGCTCTTCTAATGTGACTATTTTATATTCCTCTTTTGATATTGCCATAATGACATATGTATCTTTATCTCCAAACTCGGCAATCACCTGTCTACATATTCCACATGGAGAAGTATAGACGTTTTCTCCGGATTTCATACCGCCAACAACTGCAATTGCCGCAATCTGCATATGTCCTTCACTGACAGCTTTATAGATTGCGGTTCGCTCTGCACAATTTGCTGCACCATACGATGCATTTTCAATATTGCATCCCGAATATATCTTACCATCCTTTGTATATACCGCCGCCCCTACTGCAAATGAAGAATAAGGCGCATATGCCCTTCTCCTTGCTGCCAATGCATTTTCAATCATTGCTGAAACGATACTCTCTTCTAACATTTATTCTCTCCTGAAATTCTTTCATCGTATAAATAATAATTATCTTGCCAAATTTAACTATAAATTAAACAGTTGCTAATTTCAAGGATAAAATAAAAAGACCTCGGAGCATATCCCGCCGCCCCGAGATTGACATTCATCATTTATACAATAATGTCAATGTACATAAAAACAGAAGAACCTGATGACAAATAAATTGCACCAGATTCTTCTGTTTTTTTATGGATATAATGTTTTTACATCATTCCCATTCCGCCGCCCATGCCGCCGGCTGGCATAGCAGGAACGTCTTCTTTAATATCAGCAACAACAGACTCTGTTGTAAGAAGTGTTGAAGCAACAGATGTTGCATTCTGTAAAGCACTTCTTGTTACCTTAACAGGGTCGATAATACCTGCTTCTATCATATTTACATATTCTTCTTTATAAGCATCAAAACCTACTCCGGCTTCTGACTCTTTAATCTTATTAATGATTACAGAGCCTTCCAGACCTGCATTTGCAGCAATATGATAAAGAGGAGCTTCCATTGCTTTCAGAACTACCTTTGCACCTGTCTTCTCATCACCTTCAAGTGTTGCAACAAGCTCTGCAACTTTCTTTGCTGCATGAATATATGCTGAACCACCGCCTGAGATAATTCCTTCTTCAACAGCAGCTCTTGTAGCATTCAGTGCATCTTCCATACGAAGCTTTGCTTCTTTCATTTCTGTTTCTGTAGCTGCGCCAACACGAATAACGGCTACACCGCCTGCAAGCTTTGCAAGTCTTTCCTGAAGTTTTTCCTTATCAAATTCAGAAGTTGTTTCCTCAAGCTGTGCCTTAATAACACTGACTCTGGACTCGATATCAGCCTTTGCACCTGCACCGTCTACGATTACAGTATTCTCTTTTGTAATCTTAGCGCTCTTTGCACGACCGAGGTCATCAAGTGTTGTTTCCTTCAGGTCATATCCAAGTTCTTCTGAAATAACTTTACCGCCTGTCAGAATTGCAATATCCTGAAGCATTTCTTTTCTTCTGTCGCCATAACCAGGTGCTTTTACTGCAACGACCTGGAATGTTCCACGAAGCTTATTTACAATAAGTGTTGTAAGCGCTTCGCCTTCAACATCTTCTGCAATAATCAGAAGTTTTGAACCGCTCTGTACAATCTGTTCAAGAACAGGAAGGATTTCCTGGATATTTGAAATCTTCTTATCTGTAATAAGAATATATGGATTGTCAAGTTCAGCTACCATCTTCTCCATATCTGTTGACATATAAGCTGATACATAACCTCTGTCGAACTGCATACCTTCAACAAGGTCAAGCTCTGTCTTCATTGACTTTGATTCCTCAATTGTAATAACGCCATCATTAGAAACCTTTTCCATAGCGTCTGCTACCATCTGACCAACTTCATCATCTCCTGCTGAAATTGATGCGACTCTGGCAATCTGCTCTTTACCATTGATAGTCTGGCTCATATCAGATATTGCTTCTACAGCTTTATCACATGCCTTCTTCATACCTTTTCTTAAAATAATAGGATTTGCACCTGCGGCAAGGTTCTTCATTCCCTCGTTTATCATCGCCTGCGCAAGAACTGTAGCGGTTGTTGTACCATCACCGGCTACATCATTTGTCTTTGTGGCTACTTCTTTAACAATCTGAGCGCCCATGTTCTCAAATGCATCTTCCAGTTCAATATCTTTTGCAATTGTTACACCATCGTTTGTAATCAGTGGTGTACCATATGATTTTGCAAGAACCACATTTCTTCCTTTTGGTCCAAGTGTTACTCTTACTGTGTCTGCTAACTGATTTACTCCTGCTTCAAGTGCTTTTCTAGCCTCAGCACCGTACTTTATTTCCTTTGCCATGTTATCTTCCTCCAAATTAAATATCCTGTTAATAAATTAAAACTTTCTATTATTCTATAACTGCAAGAATACTTTCTTGTTTTACAATTATGTATTCTTCGTCATCAAGCTTTACTTCTGAACCTGAAAACTTCTGGTAAATAACCTTATCGCCTACTTTAACATCCATAGGAACGGTCTTTCCATCAACAACTGCACCAGGGCCAACTTCAACAACCTCTGCATACTGAGGTTTTTCTTTTGCCTGACCAGGTAATACGATACCTGACTTTGTTGTTTCTTCTGCAACTGCCTGTTTTAATACAACTCTGTCTCCAAGTGGTTTTAATTTCATAATATATATTCCTCCTAAACTTTATTCTCGCTTTTTCTTAGCACTCACTCTTTTTGAGTGCTAACACAATTATTATTCTATCCATTTTTATGAAAAAATCAACCCCTAATTTTATAAAATAAATATAAATTTGTAACAGTTCAGCCATGCGATATGAATCAGACATAGTAAGTGGCTGCTTGCAGACAATTTGCTATGTCTGATTCATATCATATGGTGAGCCAAATCAGCGAGAAGCCGTGAAGCGGATTCGAGCTGGTATGGATGAACTGTTAAACAAATTTTAAAAGCATTTCTCCCATTTTATAAATCCGCATTTACTTAAAACAGATTGGTTCTTGCATAGTCAAACAGATATTGCTGTGCATATCCTGAAAATTCTCCAAATTTTTCATTTGCAAATGCCTCTATATCGCATTTTTTTGTATCCCTGCCGGCAAAATACATCTGTTCCATAATCCGCTTCATCCAGACATCAACAGGAAATGCTTCTCTTCTGCCAAGTCCAAATAACAATACACAATTTGCAACTTTTTCGCCTACTCCCTTTATTGTCATAAGGAGTTCCCTTGCATCCGCCACATTGAGCCTGTCCAGCTTCTCTTTTGTAACAGCTCCTTCACAGACAGCCTTACATGCACATTTTATATATGGCGCACGAAATCCCACCTTACATTCCCGAAGTTCTTCCTCCGATACTAAGTTCAGCACAGAAACATCGGGAAAGCAATAAAATGTTTCGCCATTATATCCTATGATTGCTTTTCCAAATTTATGCGATATATTTTTTACACATTGTTTGATTTGCGGTATCTGTTTATTCTGGGATATGATAAATGAAATCAGTGTTTCAAAAAAATCCTGATTTAATATCCGGATTCCCTGTTTCTCATTGATTGCAGGCATAAGCGCACCATCCGCTTCTGCAATTTGCTTTTTTATTCTTCCATAATCATTTTCCATATCAAAATAGGAACGCCATATGTTTTCATAATCTTCAAGGCTTGTTCCGTACAAAATAAGCGTATCACCCATCTGTCTGATATGGAGCGCTCTGCCAAATGCTATCACGTCGTATTCTTCATCACCCGTTTGGTTAAAATGAAAGCATTGTCCGCATTCCAGTATTTCCGACAGCGTAAAATCTTTTACCGCTTCTATCATCAGGTTGTTTTCTTTTGTGTATATTTTCATTTGTGTACCTTTCAATCTATCTTCACTGTTTATACAGCATATTTCATTTGATACAAATTAAATAGTATTGTATAATAGCAGAATAAGATTTTCAATGAGTATACAGTAAAAAGAATTGTAATATTATTGAAACAGGAGGATGATATGGCAGAACAATTATATACAATACCTGTAAATGACGCTTTTGATACGGACTGCGAATGTCCTTTATGTCAAATGCAGAAAGAACTTGAAACAAATGCTATAGAATATACTATGGGCCCCAGTTATATGGAGGATGACAATCGTGCAATGACAGATAAAATGGGGTTCTGCGCACATCATATGCGCATACTATATGCGCAAAAGAACCGTCTTGGTCTTGCCCTTATGATGAAAACCCACACCGATAAAACCATAAAAGACATGAAAGAGCTTGCAGCAAAAGGTCCGGCAGCAAAATCCGGACTATTTGGCAAGGGCGGTTCTGCAGCTCCTATAGTGGAATATATAAACAATCTGGAAACCTCTTGTTTTATATGCGGCAGAATAAACAACACCTTTGACAGATATATCGATACCATATTTCATATGTGGAAAAAAGATAAGGATTTTATAGAAAAGTTTAAATCCTGTAAGGGTTTCTGCACATACCATTACGGAATTCTTTATGATTATGGAAGCAGAAAATTAAACAAAGAACAATATAACGAATTTCTTGATATATTAAACGAAATATATTTTACAAATATGGAACGTGTAAATGGTGACATAAGCTGGTTTATTGATAAATTCGATTACCGTTTTAAAGACGAGCCGTGGAAAAATTCCAAAGATGCAATTCCCAGAGGCATTGTAAAAACCAACCATACTATTGTCGAATAAAAAAGCTGCTGCGAACGTGAGCATAACCCACAAAACGCAGCAGCTTTTAAAATTATTTTACCTCGCCTTTTATAAGCTTATATTTTTTGCCTTTCACAGTAACATATCCTGTTCTATTCTTTCTTTTGCCTTTTTCTACATAGTAGCGTCTGCCGCTTGGCTGTTTTACTATGCCTGTAAATTTCGGCTGCCATTTACTGTTTTTCACATACCACCAACTCCCATCGGTATGCTTTACAAGCTGTGTAACATATTTCTTTCTGCCCTTTTTTACATAGTACCATTTGCCATTCGTACGATTCTTTACCATTCCCGTATAACCGGTCTGTTTTTTATTGTTCTTATAATAATAATATATACCGTTTTCTTTTATCAGTCCGTTCTTTCTAATCGTAACAGGGCTGTTTTCTTCTCTTATTCTTCCATCTGTACATACTGTTCCGGCATAGCTGTAGCAATTAGAAGTGGAAAGACGAATGTACAAGGCAGGCACCATAATGTCATTAATACTGAGTATGTCATCGCTGTACCGATAGACATAGCCATAGCTATTCACATACATTGCGTAATTAGCAGAATAATCCGGTGACCGCAGCCACCAGCAACTGTTGCCTGAATATGCTGTTCCTGTATACCACGATGCACCCATTGCTCTTGCATATGTACTTCCCTGAATACATTTTGCCTTGTCATAATTACTATAATCTGATGAAAATCCATAGCCGCTGTTTGTTACATCATCATATGACAGCAGGAATATCTTGTCCTTTGTAGGATTATTTCCACCTTTTTTACCGGATTTATCTTTGTTCTCAAGCGCCTTTTTCTTTATTAATTTCTTTTCATCTGAGGTAAATGCGCTGTTTATAAAATTCTTTTTCGTATAATCTTCCTTCTGTTTATTTGATGTACTTCCATAACCGTTCAAAAAGCTTCTCATGGTACATGTCTCCCATGTAATCTCTTCCCATTCTATATTATATGCCCGGTCATCAAGTCCTTTATCTGCCATAAGAAGCGCTTCGTTTCCATCTATAGAAAGCACTCTCCATTTGATTGGCTGATATTTAAAATAATGATATGTCTGACTGTCCGACCAGTTATAATTACATAAACGTCCACTATAGCCAGCCGTTGCATCATCCTTTTTCATTCTGCGGTACCTGTCACCATTTGATAATGTGATATCTCCATTTGCATCCCAGCCTGAAACATTCTTAAGTATCCCATATGTGGTATCATCTACAATCAAATCACCTTTTTTTAAGTATTTACGCCCTATTGCTGTATAATTCTTACTCATGGCAGTTGTGATAACCTCCGCCTGTGGATAACTGCCGAACCATACACAGTCATATGTAACCTTTCCGTTACTTCCTCTTCTTGGATTTTTAAGTGTTGCTGATGCCTCTACATTTTTCATACCATCTGCCGGCATGATTGGAATTAGTGTAAACAACATTATTACAGTAAGAAATGCAGCAAACAATTTTTTACTTCTTTTCTTTGTCTTGTTCATTATTTTCTATTATCCTTCTTTCCCTCAACACAATCAACCATACATGTCTTTCTGCAAAAACATATCCCATATGCCAATATACGCTTGTAACCTTCCTCAATAAATGGCGCAAGATAATCCTGTTCTTCTATCTGATTAATTGCCGCTTCACATCCCATCTCCATCTCTGAAATTTTTTTACAGTATTTCATTTCTAATACTATTACCGGATTTTCCTCATCATACGGTGTCATTACGATATCAGGTCTGCCATTTCCATATTCCCTGTTCGATTCAATACTATAATCAGGCATTGTCGTCAATAAGCCGAGCATAATGCCATGATAGAAAGCTTCCTTATTATCGTAGTAGCTTATGCTTTTCCTCAGATATTCTTTAAGCATTTTCTGTACATTTGCAGCATCACCTACTATTATTGAATGATAAAACGCTGATAAATCAAGCGTTTTTATCTGCTTATGAAACCACTCTCTTATAATATTGCTGTATACATATGCCACTTCCTCATTCGGAATAGTTAGCATCATATATTGTTCTCTGCCTTCAAATCTTTTATCTGTTACTTTCAGATACCCTGTAAAAAACAGAAAATTCCACAAATTATCCTGCGTCCGATATATATCCTCATACGTTATATCCTCATATACAGGCTTTTCGATGCTCTGACCATCTATCAGACGCTCTATCTCTGTTTTTGTATCACTGTCAGCTTTTTCTATCAAATCCTTTATGATACTGTTTGATGAAGTATTTGACCAATATGGTTTTGGGAAGGGATTCTTCTCCGATATGGCTGTATCTACATAATTAAGTATACTCCAGGGGTTATATACTTCTGTTTCCCCAAATATATATCCGTCATACCATAATTTTACTTCCGGTAATTTATCTGAAAGTCCATATGCTTCAAGTATACTGATTACTTCCGGTTCGGTGAATCCAAAATATTCTGCATAGTTATTACTTAGTATAGAATTTATTTTCAAGTTGTTAAGTCCCGTAAATATGGACTCCCTGCTTATCCTAAGACACCCCGTTACAACTGCAAATTCCAGTGCATCATTTGTCTTTAATACTGACTCAAATAAAGAACGGATAAAACTAATCATTTTATCATAAAATCCATTAAAGTACGCATTTTCCAGCGGTACATCATATTCATCTATCAGTATAATGACATTTTTATTATGATATTCCTTAAGACATTGTGACAGAAATTGCAAAGATATTGCATATCTGCTCTCTTCAGCCTTTTCATCTATTATATCCTGATACCGTTCTTTATTCTTTGCAGATAAATCCCCCTTCAGCACATAACTGTGTCTTTCAAATTCCTTAATAATCATCGATTTCAAACATTCATATGCCATCTTATAATCAGGCTGCTTTGCAGATTTTAATGATATCTTAATTACAGGATATTTCCCCATCTCAGAAATATATTTTTCTCCTGCCGCCATAATATTCATACCATCAAAATAATGGCTGTTATCTATCTTTTCTCCTGTCTTTGTCCGTTCATCTTCAAAGAACGTCTGTATCATGCTCAGTGTCAATGTCTTTCCAAATCTTCTTGGCCTGGTAAATAGACCTGCAATCCCCTTTTGGTCAGCCAACTCCTTAAGCATCATTGTCTTATCTATATAATAATAATTATTTTCTATAAGTGTTTTATAATTTTCTACCCCTATTCCAATTCGTTTATTCAACTTCCACACCTCACATTTCATGCCGGTTTTCATATACATAATACAAATATATACAATATAAATAATATTATCAATACCTAAATTCTATATACAATAAGCTATACAATAAACAACAGGCAGAACTGCTTCGTTTTCAAAACAATTCTGCCTGCTGTTTACTTATTTATTTTACTTCACCTTTCACAAGCTTATATCGCTTTCCTTTCACAGTAACATATCCTGTTCTATTCTTTCTTTTGCCTTTTTCTACATAGTAGCGTCTGCCGCTTGGCTGTTTTACTATGCCTGTAAATTTCGGCTGCCATTTACTGTTTTTCACATACCACCAGCTTCCGTCGGTATGCTTTACAAGCTGTGTAACATATTTACGTTTGCCGCTTTCTACATAATAGTATTTCCCACTTGGCTGTTTTACCATGCCTTTATAGTTTGGCTGCCATTCTCCCTTCTTCACATACCACCAGCTTCCGTCGGTATGTTTTACAAGCTGTGTAACGTAGTTCTTTCTGCCTTTTTCTACATAATACCATTTGCCGCTTGGCTGTTTTACCATGCCTGTATAACCTGACTGCCATACACTGTTTTTAACGTATGTCCAGTTTTTTCCGTCTTTCACCAAACCTGTACGATTGAATCTGCATATGCCTTTTTCCACATAATACCATTTGCCATCTGTACTGTTTTTCATCATGCCTGTATACCCGCTCTGTTTTATATCATTTTTATAGTAATAATATAAACCATTTTCATATATAAGTCCGTTTCTCTTTAGTTCATTTACGTTACCGTTTGTACATACTGTTCCGGCATATCTATAGATATTAGAAGATGAAAGATTCAAATACAAAGCAGGCACCACAGCATAATTACTATAATTTACGCCGCCTCCGGCTCGGTCAACAGAGCCGTCGCAGAATACATACATCGAGTAAGCGTAATAACCCGGTGACCGCAGACGGCACCAACTATTGCCTGTGCATGGTGTATATGCATTCCACCACGCACCCATTGCTCTTGCATATGTACTTACTTGTTGAACACATCTTGCTTTGTCCTTTTTCCTATAATCTGATGAAAATCCATAACTGCTGTTTGTTACATCATCATATGACAGCAGAAATACCTTATCTTTTGTAGACTTTCCACCCGCTGTTCCATATTCAGGATTAGCTTTGTTTTCAAGCGTCTTTTCCTTTATTAAATTTCTTTCATCTGAGGTAAATGTGCTGTTTATAAAGTTCTTTTTTGTATAATCTTCTTTCTGAACATTTGACGCACTTCCATAGCCGTTAAGAAAGCTTCTAAGGGTACATGTCTTCCATGTAACACCTTTATATTTAGTATTATATGCCCGGGCATCAAGTCCTTTATCTGCCATAAGAAGCGCTTCCCCGCCATCCGTATAAAGTACTCTCCATTTGATTGGCTGATATTTAAAATAATGATATGTCTGGCTGTCCGACCATTCATAAAAACTTGAACTTCCGCTAGTTGTATATGCGGCATCACTCTTTCTCATTCTGCGGTACCTGTCACCGTTTGATAATGTGATATCTCCGTTCGCATCCCAGCCTGATGCATTCTTAAGCTTTGCATATGTGGCATTATCTATAATTAAATCACCTTTTTTTAAGTATTTACTCTCTATGGCTGTATAATTCTTACTCATGGCTGTCGTTATAACCTCTGCCTGAGGGTAACTGCCGAACCATACACAGTCATATGTAACTTCTCCATTACTGTCTCTTCTTGGATTTCTTAGTATAGCTGATGCTTCTACATTTTCCATACCGTCTGTTGACATGATTGGAATTAGTGTAAGAAGCATAACTGCTGTAAGCAGTATAGTTAGTATACGCTTAAACCTTTTGCCTGTCATTTCTTTGTGACGTCTCATTGTTTTCCTGTTTGTCATTTACTTTTTCCTCCTTGTTTAGTTAGTATGGCTCGTATTCATTAAGTGTTCACATTATACCATGAAAACTAAGCTCAACTTCGTTTCGCTAAGGTTTCAGGTGTAAGTTCTCACTAAATTCGTGCTTTGCACTTATTAAGTGTTCACATTATATTTTTTTACCATACATGTTTTTTTACAGAAACATATTCCGTATCCCATCATCTTCATATAACCTTCATCAATAAACGGTGCAAAATATTCCTGCTCTTCTATCTGCCTTAAGGCTTCATTACAGCCTGCTTCAAGCTCTTTAAATTTGCTGCAGTGTTTAAATTCTAATACTATTACTGTTTTTTCTTCATCTGTCGGAACAAGCACTATATCCGGTCTGCCATTTCCATATTCACGATTAGAATTTATAACATATCCCGGAACGGAACCAAGCAGTCCAACCATTACTCCATGATAAAATGCTTCTTTATTATCATAATAGCTTATACTCTTCTGCAGATATTCTTTTAATAATCTCTGCATATTTAATTCATCACCTGATATAACAGAATTATATAATTGGGATAAATCATGTGCTTCTATCTGCCTGTCAAACCATTCCCTTATGGTGTTGCTGTAGATATATGCTACCTCTTCATTAGGTATAGCGAGAGTAAGGTATTGTTCCCTGCCTTCAAATCTTTTACCTGTCAATTTAAGATATCCTGTAAAAAACAGAAAGTTCCACAGGTTATCCTGTGTTTTATAGATGTCATCATATGTTATATCCTCATGTACCGGCTTTTCTATACTTTCTCCATCTATCAGATGTTCTATCTCACTTTTTACCTTTTCATCAGCTTTTTCTACTAAATCCCTTACTATGCTGTTTGATGAGGTATTCGACCAATACGGCTTTGGAAACGGATTGCTCTCTAATATCGCAGTATTTACATAGTTTATTATACTCCACGGATTATATACCTCTGTTTCTCCAAAGATATATCCGTCATACCATTCCTTTACTTCCGAAAGCTTTTCCGAAATACCATATGCTTCAAGCATCTGCTCTACCTCGGCTTTAGTAAACCCAAAATATTCGGCATAGTTGTTGCTTAATATTGAATTTATACTTAAATTGTTTAATCCGGTGAAAATAGACTCCTTGCTTATTCTTAAACAGCCTGTTACAACAGCAAACTCCAGTGCATCATTTGTCTTTAATGCCGACTCAAAGAGTGAACGGACAAAATCAATCATCTTATCATAAAATCCTCTGAAATATGCATTTTCAAGCGGTACATCATATTCGTCTATCAATATAATTACTTTCTTCTGATGATAGGCTTCAAGACATTGAGATAAAAGCTGCAATGCTGTTGCATAATCTTCATCATGTGCTCTTCCATTCATTACAGCCTGATATCTTTCTTTATCATATGACGACAGGAAAGTTTCTTTAAGCACATATTGATGTCTTTTGAACTCTGATATTACCTCATTTTTTAAACATCCATATGCCATCTCGTAGCTTGGCTGCTTGGCTGATTTTAAAGACATCTTAATAACAGGGTACTGTCCGAGCTGTGATGTATATTTCTCACCGGCTTCCATGATACGCATCCCATCAAAATACCGGCTGTTATCAACCTTTTCTCCTGTTCTTGTACGTTCATCCTCAAAAAATGTCCGAAGCATACTGAGTGTAAGCGTCTTTCCGAAGCGTCTTGGTCTGGTAAAAAGTATTACTTTTTCAGCCTGCGACAGCATGTCTTTTATCAGCCACGTCTTATCCACATAATAACAGTTTTTTTCTATAAACTCTTTATAATTCTCCAGTCCTATCGGTATTTTCCTTCTCATCCTGTTCACCCCTCTTTTATTCAGTATATCCGGAATATCATCAAAGCTACACTTTATATTGCTGGCAACATTCCCTTTTATTCAATAATATAACTATATACAATTCGCGTGTTTTTATCAATCTTTTATCCGATATTTCAATCAAAAAATATGAAGCATACTGCAACAGCGTTTTTCAGTTGACGGATTCCTGTTTAAATACCGGTTTATTTACAGTTCACCCTATAACGGCTTACATGGGATAATATAGTACGAAAAACAAATATCATTTTGTACAAAGGGTGCAGCCGATATAATAGTTTCATTCAGGGAAATGATACTTTCTATATTGCTACACCTTTCATCTTTCAGTCAAGATATATTTTCTACTTTTCTTTACTTCTTTGTTGTTACCGTCTTTGTCTTTGACCAGCTAGCAAATATATTTGTATTTTTACTGTCCTGTATGTCCTTTGGCCTTTATAACTGTACCTGTCTTAAGAAGCTCGCCACAGTCAGAGCAGTACTCATCACCTGAGTAAACGTCTGCTGTACAGGTTGCCGGTTTAGCATTTAAAGTTAAAAGCTGTTCTCCAACATTGATTATCCCGGCATAGCTGTAAAGATTAGAAGATGAAAGATTCAGATACAAAGCGGGCACCACTCACTGTTTCCGGAATATTCTTCATTATCATATTCATCTGTAAACCAAAACGCCCCCATTGCTCTAGCATATGTACTTCCCTGTATATATCTTGCCTTATCATGCACATTATAATCTGATGAAAATCCATAACTGCGGTTTGTTACATCATCATATGACAACAGGAATACTTTGTCCTTTGTAGGGTTTCCGCCTGCTGTTCCATATTTCGAATCATCTTTGTTCTCAATCGTCTTTTCTTTTATTAAATTTCTTTCACTCAAAGTAAATGCACTGTTTATAAAGTTCTTTTTCGTATAATCTTTTTCTGCTTTATTGGATGCGCTTCCATAGCCATTAAGAAAGCTTCTCATGGTACATGTTTCCCATGTAACGTATTCTAACTCTATTGGTCATCAAGTCCCTTACCTGCCATAAGAAACGCTTCCTTACCATCCGTAGAAAGCACTCTCCATTTAATTGGCTGATATTTAAAATAGTGATATGTCTGACTGTCCGACCATTCATAAAAACTTGAGTTTCAGGTATATGTTCTCACTAAGCTCAGCTTCGCTAAGTGTTCACATTATACAACAACAGGCAGAACTGCTTCGTTTTCAAAACAATTCTACCTGCTGTTTACTTATTTATTTTACTTCGCCTTTCACAAGCTTATATCGTTTTCCTTTCACAGTCACATATCCTGTTATGTTCTTTCTTTTGCCTTTTTCTACATAGTAACGTCTGCCGCTTGGCTGTTTTACTATGCCTGTAAATTTCGGCTGCCAGTTACTCTTTTTCACATACCACCAGCTTCCGTCGGTATGCTTTACAAGCTGTGTAACATATTTACGTTTGCCGTTTTCTACATAATAGCAATTCCCACTTGGCTGTTTTACCATGCCTTTATAGCTTGGCTGCCATTCACCATTCTTCACATACCACCAGCTTCCGTCGGTATATTTTACAAGCTGTGTAACGTATTTCTTTCTGCCTTTTTCTACATAGTACCATTTGCCGCTTGGCTGTTTTACCATGCCTGTATAACCTGACTGCCATACACTGTTTTTAACATATGTCCAGTTACTGCCGTCTTTTACAAGACCTGTACGATTGAATCTGCATACGCCTTTTTCCACATAATACCATTTGTCGTCTGTATTATTCTTTACCATGCCTGTATAACCGGTCTGTTTTTTATTATTCTTATAGTAATAATATATACCGTTTTCTTTTATAAGTCCGTTCTTGTTACCTTCTCCCACACATACCGTTCCGGCATAACTATATGAAGTAGAAGATGAAAGATTCAGATACAAAGCAGGCACCATTGCAACATTATATGCTTTCACAAGACCGCCAGACCGCTCGATGAAACCATGATTCCGCACCGTCACTGCAGTACGAGAATTACTTCCCGGTGACCGCAACCACCAATAGCTGTTGCCGGAATATTCTTCCTTTACAGAATAATTCGCACTCATTGCTCTTGCATATGTAGTGCTCTGAATACGTCTTGCTTTATCAAGCTCATCATCATATGATGAAAATCCATAACTGCGGTTTGTTACATCATCATATGACAACAGGAATACTTTGTCCTTTGTAGAGTTTCCGCCTGCTGTTCCATATTTCGAATCATCTTTGTTCTCAATCGTCTTTTCTTTTATTAAATTTCTTTCACTCAAAGTAAATGCACTGTTTATAAAGTTCTTTTTCGTATAATCTTTTTCTGCTTTATTGGATGCGCTTCCATAGCCATTAAGAAAGCTTCTCATGGTACATGTTTCCCATGTAACGTATTCTAACTCTGTATAATAATATTGGTCATCAAGTCCTTTATCTGCCATAAGAAACGCTTCGTTTCCGTCTGTAGAAAGGACTCTCCATTTAATTGGCTGGTATTTAAAATAGTGATATGTCGGATTATCTGACCAGATATACTGACCTCTCATATTGTAGCAATACGTTGTATCACTCTTTTTTATTCTGCGGTATCTGTCTCCATTTGGCAACGTGATATCTCCGTTTGTATCCCAGCCTTTAGCCTTTTCAAGCGTATGATACACGCTGTTATTTACTATAAGGTCGCCATCTTTTAAAGATTCGCTCTCTATAGCGGTGTAATTCTTACTCATGGCTGTCGTTATGACCTCCGCCTGCGGATAACTGCCGAACCACACGCAGTCGTATATCGTTTCTCCGTTACTGTCTTTTCTCGGATTTCTTAGTGTCGTTGATGCTTCTACATTTTCCATCCCGCCTGTAGACATGACTGGCATTAGTGTAAACAACATGATTACAGCAAGAAATGCAGCAAACATTTTTTTCTTTGTTTTATTCATTATTTTCTCCTTCACTTACATAAACCTGTAAAATATTTACATATATAATACAAATATATATAATCGGAAGAATATTATCAATTTCTAATCATATTAACTAATCTTAACTTCGTTTTCGCTAAGATTATTTTCCAAAGAACCAGCTTTGCAGCGCACACTTCGCTTTGGCTCGCACTCGTTAAGTGTTCCCATTATCTAATAAGTAACAGGCAGAACTGCTTCGTTTTCAAAACAATTCTGCCTGTTGTGTACTTATTTATTTTACTTCGCCTTTCACAAGCTTATATCTCTTTCCTTTCACAGTCACATATCCTGTTATGTTCTTTCTCTTACCATTTTCCACATAGTAACGTCTGCCGCTTGGTTGCTTTACTATTCCTGTAAATTTAGGCTGCCAGTTACTGTTTTTCACATACCACCAGCTTCCGTCGGTATGCTTTACAAGCTGTGTAACATATTTACGTTTGCCGTTTTCTACATAATAGCAATTCCCACTTGGCTGTTTTACCATTCCTTTATAGCTTGGCTGCCATTCACCATTCTTCACATACCACCAGCTGCCATCGGTATGTTTTACAAGCTGTGTAACGTATTTCTTTCTGCCTTTTTCTACATAGTACCATCTGCCGCTTGGCTGTTTTACCATTCCTGTATAACCTGACTGCCATACACTGTTTTTAACATATGTCCAGTTTTTTCCGTCTTTCACCAAACCTGTATGATTGAATCTGCATATGCCTTTTTCCACATAATACCATCTGCCGTCTGTACTGTTTTTAGCCATGCCTGTATACCCGGTCTGTTTTATATCGTTTTTATAGTAATAATATAAGCCATTTTCATATACAAGGCCGTTTTTCTTCGGTTCATTTACGTTACCGTTTGTACATACTGTTCCGGCATAACGGTAAAGATTAGAAGATGAAAGATTCAGATACAAAGCGGGCACCAGAGCATTACTGAGGTTATGAACATCAGCGCCATCCCAACTGACGTAGCCATTGTTGTACACGCGCATTGCATTATCAGAATTTCTACCCGGCGACCGTAGCCACCAATAACTGCTTCCGGAATATTCTGTCCTTATATACAACCATGCACCCATTGCTCTTGCATATGTACTTCCCTGAATATATCTTGCCTTGTCTTTATCACCATATTTTGATGAAAATCCATAACTGCTGTTTGTTACTTCATCACATGACAGCAGAAATACCTTGTCTGTTGTTGAATTTCCGCCTTTTATTTCATAGTATGTATTATCTTTGTTTTCAAGTGTTTTTTCCTTTATTAAATTTCTTTCATCTGAGGTAAATGCGCCGTTTATAAAATTCTTTTTTGTATAATCTTCTTTCTGACTATTTGATGTACTTCCATAGCCATTAAGAAAACTTCTCATGGTACATGTCTCCCATGTAACATCTTCATATTTAGTATTATACTTTTTATCATCAAGTCCTTTATCTGCCATAAGAAGTGCTTCCCTGCCATCCGCATGCAGTACTCTCCATTTGATTGGCTGATATTTAAAATAATGATATGTTAAGTTATCCGACCAGTTATAATATCCCCGCCCACTATAGCTGAGCGTTGCATCATCTTTTCTCATTCTGCGGTATCTGTCACCGTTTGATAATGTGATATCTCCGTTTGCATCCCAGCCTGAAGCATTCTTAAGTCTGCCATATGTAGCATCATCTACAATTAAATCACCTTTTTTTAAGTATTTACTCTCTATGGCTGTATAATTCTTACTCATAGCAGTTGTGATAACCTCTGCCTGAGGGTAGCTTCCGAACCATACACAGTCATATGTAACTTCTCCATTACTGTCTCTTCTTGGATTTTTCAGTTTTGTTTCTGCTGCTTCTACACTGCTTATTTTGTCTGACGGCATAATTGGAATAAGCGTAAACAGCATTAATACCGTAAGAATCACCGCAAATAATTTTTTACTTCTTTTCTTTGTTTTATTCATTATTTTCTCCCTCTCTTACATAAACCTGTAAAATATTTACATACATAATACAAATATATACAATATAAATAATATTATCAATACCTAAATTCTCTATACCATGAAAACTAAACCGCCTTTCACTTACCCGGTGTTCCCATTATCCAATAAGCAACAGGCAGAACTGCTTCGTTTTCAAAACAATTCTGCCCTTAAGTTTTACTTATTTACTTTACTTCGCCTTTCACAAGCTTATATCGCTTTCCTTTCACAGTAACATATCCTGTTATGTTCTTTCTCTTACCATTTTCCACATAGTAACGTCTGCCGCTTGGCTGTTTTACTATTCCTGTAAATTTCGGCTGCCAGTTACTCTTTTTCACATACCACCAACTTCCGTCGGTATGCTTTACAAGCTGTGTAACGTATTTACGCTTACCGTTTTCTACATAATAGCAATTCCCACTTGGCTGTTTTACCATGCCTTTATAGCTTGGCTGCCATTCACCATTCTTCACATACCACCAGCTTCCGTCGGTATGCTTTACAAGCTGTGTGACGTATTTCTTTCTGCCTTTTTCTACATAATACCATCTGCCGCTTGGCTGTTTTACCATGCCGGTATAACCTGACTGCCATACACTGTTTTTTACATATTTCCAGTTACTGCCGTCTTTTACAAGACATGTACGATTTAATCCACATATGCCATTTTCTACATAATACCATTTGCCATCTGTACTGTTTTTCACCATGCCGGTATAACCTGACTGCCATACACTGTTTTTTACATATCTCCAGTTACTGCCGTCTTTTACAAGACCTGTATGATTTAATCCACATATACCATTTTCTACATAATACCATTTGCCATCTGTACTGTTTTTCACCATGCCGGTATAACCTGACTGCCATACACTGTTTTTTACATATCTCCAGTTACTGCCGTCTTTTACAAGGCCTGTACGATTTAACCTGCATACGCTTTTTTCCACATAATACCATTTACTATCTGTACTGTTTTTAACCATGCCGGTAAATCCAGTCTGAATTGTGTTGTTTTTATAGTAATAATATAAGCCATTTTCATATACAAGTCCGTTTTTCTTCGGTTCATTTACGTTTTTCTTTACTTCATTTACGTTACCGTTTGTACATACTGTTCCGGCATAACTGTAAAGATTAGAAGATGAAAGATTCAGATACAAAGCGGGTACCAAGGTATGATCGCCGGCGAATATGTAGCGGTTACTAAGATTAATGTAACCACTCCAAACCACAGCCATCACATCATTAGAATCACCACCAGGCGACCGCAGCCACCACTTACCGTTGCCTGAATATGACGTATCTGTATCCCACCACGCACCCATCGCTTTGGCATATGTACTTGTCTGCATCCGTCTGGCTTTATCATTATCAGTGTAATAGGATGAAAATCCATAACTGCCTTTTCTCACAGCATCATATGACAGAAGAAATACCTTGTCTTTTGTAGACTTTCCCCCCGCTGTTCCATATTCAGGATTAGCTTTGTTTTCAAGTGTCTTTTCCTTTATTAAATTTCTTTCATCTGAGGTAAATGTGCTGTTTATAAAGTTCTTTTTTGTATAATCTTCTTTCTGAACATTTGACGCACTTCCATAGCCGTTAAGAAAGCTTCTCAGGGTACATGTCTCCCATGTAACATCTTTCCGTTCAGTATTATAATTACGGTCATCCAGTCCTTTATCTGCCATAAGAAGCGCTTCCTTTCCATCCGCATGCAGTACCCTCCATTTGATTGGCTGATATTTAAAATAGTGATATGTCTGACTATCCGACCAGTTATAATAGCCTTCTCCACTGAGGATGCTACTCGTGGCATCACTCTTCCTCATTCTACGGTACCTGTCTCCGTTTGATAATGTGATGTCTCCATTCGCATCCCAGCCTGTAGCTTTCTTGAGCTTCCCATACGCAGCGTCATCTACAATCAAATCACCTTCTTTTAAGTATTCACTCTTTATGGCTGTATAATTCTTACTCATGGCGGTTGTGATAACCTCTGCCTGAGGGTAACTGCCGAACCATACACAATCATATGTAACTTCTCCATTACTGTCTTTTCTTGGATTTTTCAGTTTTGTTTCTGCCGCTTCTACGCTGCTGATTTCAGCTGACGGCATAATTGGAATAAGCGCAAACAGCATTAATACCGCAAGAAATGCAACAAATAATTTTTTACTTTTTTTCTTTGTTTTATTCATTATTTTCTCCCTCTCTTACATAAACCTGTAAATTATTTTACTTCGCCTTTCACAAGCTTATATCTCTTTCCTTTCACAGTAACATATCCTGTTATATTCTTTCTCTTACCCTTTTCTACATAGTAACGTCTGCCGCTTGGCTGTTTTACTATTCCTGTAAATTTCGGCTGCCAGTTACTCTTTTTCACATACCACCAGCTTCCATCAGTATGCTTTACAAGCTGTGTAACGTATTTACGCTTGCCGCTTTCTACATAATAGCAGTTCCCACTTGGCTGTTTTACCATGCCTTTATAGCTTGGCTGCCATTCTCCCTTCTTCACATACCACCAGCTTCCGTCGGTATGTTTTACAAGCTGTGTGACGTATTTCTTTCTGCCTTTTTCTACATAGTACCATTTGCCGCTTGGCTGTTTTACCATGCCTGTATAACCTGACTGCCATACACTGTTTTTAACATATGTCCAGTTACTGCCGTCTTTTACAAGTCCTGTACGATTGAATCTGCATATGCCTTTTTCCACATAATACCATTTGCCGTCTGTACTGTTTTTCACCATGCCTGTATACCCGGCCTGTTTTATATCGTTTTTATAGTAATAATATAAGCCATTTTCATATATAAGTCCGTTTTTCTTCGGTTCATTTACATTACCGTTTGTACATACTGTTCCGGCATAACTGTACAGATTAGAAGATGAAAGATTCAGATACAAAGCGGGCACCAAAGCGTATTCATAATTAACGTTGCGGCCAGTCGAGACATCATACCCACTGTCCTCCACAACAGCGGACCCATTAGAATCATCACCCGGCGACCGCAGCCACCAATAAGCGTTTCCAAGATATCTTGTATCTCCAGAAAAACTCGCACCCATCGCCCTGGCATATGTACTTCCCTGAATACGTCTTGCCTTATCCGGCTTATAAGATAATGATGTAAATCCATAGTCTTCATTTTTTATATCACTATACGACAGCAGAAATACTTTATCTTTTGTAGACTTTCCACCCGCTGTTCCATATTCAGGATTAGCTTTGTTTTCAAGCGTCTTTTCCTTTATTAAATTTCTTTCACTTGTAGTAAATGCGCTGTTTATAAAATTCTTTTTTGTATAATCTGCTTTCTGACCATTTAATGTACTTCCATATCCATTAAGAAAGCTTCTTATGGTGCATGTTTCCCATGTAACATCTTTGTATTCAGTATTATACTGACGGATATCAAGTCCCTTATCTGCCATAAGCAGCGCTTCCTTGCCATCCGCTTGCAGCACTCTCCATTTGATTGGCTGATATTTAAAATAGTGATATGTCTGACTATCCGACCAGTTGTAATAACTTGGCTTTCCACTATACTTGGTACGTGCTGCATCACTTTTTCTTATTCTGCGGTATCTGTCTCCGTTTGATAATGTGATATCTCCGTTCGCATCCCAGCCTACAGCATTCTTAAGTCTGCCATATGCAGCATCATCTACAATCAAATCACCTTCTTTTAAGTATTCACTACCTATGGCTGTATAATTCTTACGCATAGCAGTTGTTATAACCTCCGCCTGTGGGTAGCTCCCGAACCATATGCAGTCGTAGGTAACCTCACGATCCCAGTTTTCTCCCATATATCTTACTCTTGGATTTTTCAGTTTTGTTTCTGCCGCTTCTACGCTGCTGATTTTGTCTGACGGCATAATTGGAATAAGCGTAAACAGCATTAATACCGTAAGAAGCACCGCAAATAATTTTTTACTTTTTTTCTTTGTTTTATTCATTATTTTCTCCCTCCTCTTATATTAAATAATTTCTCGGAATCCTGACCTTTCCTACACTGATGAAAAACTAAGCAAGTACTCCATCAATCCTATAACTTCATCGACGTAATCGCTGCCCCGCAGTGAGGACATTCAATATGTACACCATGAATGTAAACACCTCCGCAATATGTACATGTATCTTCCAAAGGATGTTCGGGAACGTGAATACCGCTTTTTTGTAATTTATCCACCTGACTCTTCTCGCTCCGTATCCTAGCTATTGATGACTCAAGTGTGGATACAATTTGGACTACTACGATAAATGACCATATGAAGGCAATCCAAAACAATTCAGGTTCAATAACAAGCTTGCCAATCTTAATATTACTTTCCGTCTCAGATACTGCAGATGCAAATGCATTCCCGACAGAATAACTGTTTGTTGTAAGATATCGCTGTATCCGGTCGTTGAACCCATTCGTAACCTTCTCTGTTAAAATTTCATCCGTATCATCACCCTGCATACCTTCCCAGTACCAGTCTATAAAACCAGAATTATTATCCGAGTTTACAAGTTCGGTATAAACAAACAACCAGTGCTTTTCGTCAGCCCAGTGGTTGACATATAAATCATATGCATACTTCTCAAGATTCTCATAATTGGAAGACCACGCCGCATTGCTGTCAGTGATTAATGCACAGGAAATGCCGGTTTTGTTACGGAACTCTGTAAATGCTTTAAGCACAGTTGACTTGTCCGCATCCGATAGCACACCAATTTTATCATCAATGACGATTTCGGAATTATAAGAGTTTACATCAAGCGACTTGCATATATGCACCGAATGTGACATCATAAAAATTCCAATAAAAAGGAATGGCACGAAAAGCAACACATCTAAAATGGCAGACGCCATGCTCTTTGGTCTGTCCTTTACATACTTATATCTGACATTACCATTGTCATAATAGGCATAACGTGAATATCCCCGTCTTGGTGATGATACTGTTATAGGTTTTTTAGGTCTTTCAGGTCTTGATGAGCTTCCTCTGTGGCTTCCGCCGGAACGTGAAGAACGGTGTGAGCTCGAGCCGCTCCTGTGTGAGCCTCCCCCTGATGAATGTGGCATGATTTATACCCCCTTTACTCAAATATAATTTCTACAAAAAATTTATATATAATATAACTATATACAATTTAAAAAGTATTATCAATTCCTAAATTCCCTACACCATTAAAACGAAACCGCCTTTCACTTGCCTGCTGTTCACTTATTTATTTTACTTCACCTTTCACAAGCTTATATCGCTTTCCTTTCACAGTCACATATCCTGTTATATTCTTTCTCTTACCATTTTCCACATAATAACGTCTGCCGCTTGGCTGCTTTACTATGCCTGTAAATTTCGGCTGCCATTTACTGTTTTTCACATACCACCAGCTTCCGTCGGTATGCTTTACAAGCTGTGTAACATATTTACGTTTGCCGCTTTCTACATAATAGCAGTTCCCACTTGGCTGTTTTACCATGCCTTTATAGCTTGGCTGCCATTCGCCATTCTTCACATACCACCAGTTTCCGTCGGTATGTTTTACAAGCTGTGTGACGTATTTCTTTCTGCCTTTTTCTACATAATACCATCTGCCGCTTGGCTGTTTTACCATGCCTGTATAACCTGACTGCCATACACTGTCTTTAACATATGTCCAGTTACTGCCGTCTTTTACAAGTCCTGTACGATTGAATCTGCATACGCCTTTTTCCACATAATACCATTTGCCGTCTGTACTGTTTTTAACCATGCCTGTACGATTTAACCTGCATACGCCTTTTTCCACATAATACCATTTACTATCTGTACTGTTTTTAACCATGCCGGTAAATCCAGTCTGAATTGTGTTGTTTTTATAGTAATAATATAACCTATTTTCATATACAAGTCCGTTTTTCTTTGGTTCATTTACGCTGCCATTTGTACATACTGTTCCGGCATAACGGTAAAGATTAGAAGATGAAAGATTCAGATACAAAGCGGGCACCAAGGCGTGACTGTCGTAGTGAACGCTGCTGCCACCCGGACTAACGTAGCCGTCGTCGTGCACATTCATCGCCCAATCAGAACCATCACCCGGCGACCGCAGCCGCCACCAACTGTTTCCAGAATATTTTGTATATGTATTCCACCACGCCCCCATCGCTTTGGCATATGTACTTGTCTGCATCCGTCTGGCTTTATCACGATTACTGTAATCGGACGAAAATCCATAACTGCCTTTTGTCACAGCATCATATGACAGAAGAAATACCTTGTCTTTTGTAGACTTTCCACCCGCTGTTCCATGTTCAGGATTATCTTTGTTTTCAAGTGTCTTTTCCTTTATTAAATTTCTTTCATCTGAGGTAAATGTGCTGTTTATAAAGTTCTTTTTTCTATAATCTTCTTTCTGTTTATTTGATGTACTTCCATATCCGTTCAGAAAACTTCTCATAGTACATGTCTCCCATGTAACAGCTTCATATTCAGTATTATACTTTTTATCATCAAGCGCTTTATCTGACATAAGAAGCGCTTCCTTGCCATCCGTAGAAAGGACTCTCCATTTGATTGGCTGATATTTAAAATAGTGATATGTCTGACTATCCGACCAGTTGTAATAACTTGAACTTCCACTATAGCTGACCGTTGCATCACTCTTTCTCATCCTGCGGTATCTCTCACCGTTTGATAATGTGATATCTCCGTTTGCATCCCAGCCTGTAGCTTTCTTGAGCTTCCCATATGTAGCATCATCTACAATCAAATCACCTTCTTTTAAGTATTCACTCTTTATGGCTGTATAATTCTTACGCATGGCAGTTGTGATGACCTCCGCCTGCGGGTAACTGCCGAACCATACGCAGTCGTATGTCACTTCGCCATTGTTGTCTTTTCTTGGATTTTTCAGTTTTGTTTCTGCCGCTTCTACACTTCTTATTTTGTCTGACGGCATAATTGGAATAATTGTAAACAACATTAATACCGCAAGAAATGCAGCAAATAATTTTTTACTTTTTTTCTTTGTTTTATTCATTATTTTCTCCCTCTCTTACATAAACCTGTAAAATATTTACATATATAATACAAATGTATACAATATAAATAATATTATCAATACCTAAATTCTCTATACCATGAAAACTAAGCCCGCCTTCCACTTGCCGGATATTCCCATTATCCAATAAGCAACAGGCAGAACTACTTCGTTTTCAAAACAATTCTGCCCTTAAGTTTTACTTATTTATTTTACTTCACCTTTCACAAGCTTATATCTCTTTCCTTTCACAGTAACATATCCTGTTATATTCTTTCTCTTACCATTTTCCACATAATAACGTCTGCCGCTTGGCTGCTTTACTATGCCTGTAAATTTCGGCTGCCATTTACTGTTTTTCACATACCACCAGCTTCCGTCTGTATGCTTTACAAGCTGTGTAACGTATTTACGCTTGCCGTTTTCTACATAATAGCAGTTCCCACTTGGCTGTTTTACCATGCCTTTATAGCTTGGCTGCCATTCTCCCTTCTTCACATACCACCAGCTTCCGTCGGTATGTTTTACAAGCTGTGTAACGTATTTCTTTCTGCCTTTTTCTACATAATACCATCTGCCGCTTGGCTGTTTTACCATGCCTTTATAACCTGACTGCCATACACTGTTTTTAACATATGTCCAGTTTTTTCCATCTTTTACAAGGCCTGTACGATTTAACCTGCATACGCCTTTTTCCACATAATACCATTTACCGTCTGTACTGTTTTTAACCATGCCTGTATACCCGGCCTGTTTTATATCGTTTTTATAGTAATAATATAAGCCATTTTCATATACAAGTCCGTTTTTCTTCGGTTCGTTTGCGTTTTTCTTTACTTCATTTACGTTACCGTTTGTACATACTGTTCCGGCATAACTGTAAAGAGTAGAAGATGAAAGATTCAGATACAAAGCGGGCACCAAAGCGTCAGTGCTGCTGTTCACGCCGCAGCCATTCCGAAGAACGTCGCCGTGACCGTTCACATACATCGCATCATCAGAATAATTACCCGGCGACCGCAGCCACCACCAACTGTTTCCAGAATATTCTGTATCTGTATGCCACCACGCCCCCATCGCTTTGGCATATGTACTTGTCTGCATCCGTCTGGCTTTATCATGATTACTGTAATCGGATGAAAATCCATAACTGCCTTTTCTCACAGCATCATATGACAGAAGAAATACCTTGTCTTTTGTAGACTTTCCACCCGCTGTTCCATATTTCGGATTATCTTTGTTTTCAAGTGTCCTTTTCTGTATTAAATTTCTTTCTCCTGATGTAAATGCGCTGTTTATAAAGTTCTTTTTTGTATAATCCTCTTTCTGACCATTTGATGCACTTCCATAACCGTTCAGAAAGCTTCTCAGGGTACATGTCTCCCATGTAACATTTTCAAATTCAGTATTATACTTTTTATCATCAATCGCTTTATCTGCCATAAGAAGCGCTTCCTTGCCATCCGTAGAAAGGACTCTCCATTTGATTGGCTGATATTTAAAATAATGATATGTTAAGTTATCCGACCAGTTATAATATCCCGCCCCTCTATAGCTGCTACACGTTGCATCACCTTTTCTCATCCTGCGGTATCTGTCACCGTTTGATAATGTAATATCTCCATTCGCATCCCAGCCTGTAGCTTTCTTGAGCTTCCCATACGCAGCATCATCTACAATCAAATCACCTTTTTTTAAGTAGCTACTATTTATTGCTGTATAATTCTTACTCATAGCAGTTGTGATAACTTCTGCCTGCGGATAACTGCCGAACCATACACAGTCGTATGTTGTTTCTCCATTACTGTCTTTTCTTGGATTTTTCAGTTTTGTTTCTGCCGCTTCTACGCTGCTGATTTTGTCTGACGGCATCACAGGAATAATTCCCAGTAATATGATTACAGAAAAAAACATCACAAAAAGTTTCTTCATTTTTCGTTTTACACAATTCATCTCTTTCCCCCTCTTTTAACAAAATGTATCATTTTGCTTTTTGTTTTAAACTACCATCTTATTTACATATTCATTTTACGCTTAATTTCTGCTATAGCCAACGATATCTCATCTAAAGTTGCCAATATCGATTTCATTCGTTCTTTCTCTTCTTCATCAATAACCCCATCCTTCATAATGTTTACCACTTCTTTGGATATGCCCTCCATATCCTGTGCTGCGCTGATGAACTTAATAACAAGCTGCGGCAGATTGGAATCATCCTCGATTAACATATTATCTCTGATAAGATAATCAATTGGCATATCAAAAAAATCGCTTATCACTATCAACTTTTCTGTCTCAGGAAGTGTAATCCCCTGCTCCCATTTTGAAATCGCCTGTCTGCTTACCCCTAATTTCTCTGCCAAAAGTTCCTGTGAGTAATTTCCTGACATTCTTAAATATAATAGTTTTTCTGAAAATTTCATTTCTGTTGTACCTCTCTGTTGCCCTTTCTATAATCTATCTTTTGCGTTCTTATGATAATAATACTAATGAATCCAATCTTTTTGAACCACTTATGCCATACATTTGTGCAACCTTAGGTTGCATAAATATGACGCAATATACAAAATGATGGGGCTGCCATTTTACAATTAAAAATCGTCAGGTCACACCCCATCATTTATTACTGTTTTGTCAAAGCAATCTCATCCACATGCGTTCGATACTTCTTCAGATATTCTCTATAATTTACAAGTAAGCCCTTATAGATTACATTAAGCGCTTTGCATCTTCTAAAATCTTCCGGTCTGATAAGACCCGGTTCTTTATCTAATATGTCTATACCTGCCCGTTTCAGTACTGTAGCAACAAATTGGGAACAGAAATAGTTATATTTACGTTCTACTGCTTTATTGCGAACAACACCAAATATCCCCCAGTAGTTATATTTGTATTTCTCCGGATAAGCCTTAAATTTATTAAGCTCGTCCAAAACCTTCTCATGCTGCTCTGCCGTTACAGGAAGCTCAAACACTACACATCTGGTATTCACATCTCTCCCAAAGATACCGGATTCGATATCTTCTGATATAAAGCCGCAATTAAAAGGATTATGCATTCCTTTCCTGGCAAAGCTGTACATCTCCCGAAGTTCTATATCAAGCGCAAGTGATGTATGTGCGTATGGCTCTTTTGTCCATTTCTTTATAAAATAGGAAGGCATCGTTGACGTCTTGGATATTAAAATGTAAATACTTTTTCCATCGTTCGTTTGCATAATCATACAACCTTTATCAATATATTTATATTACTTTCCCGGCTTATATGAGCTTTTCAGTGATACGATTCTGTTGTATACCGGATGTTCTTTTGCAGAGTCTTTGGAATCCGCACAGAAAAATCCATTTCTAAGGAACTGGAATGCTTCTCCCGGCTTTGCGTCTTCAAATGCTTTTTCCAATTTACAATGCTGCTTTATAACAAGAGAATTTGGATTCAGATTCAGGCTTCCATCCTCATTCAATTTGCCTTTTTCTTCATCTACAATATTCTCATATAAACGTACCTCTGCATCTATTGCACTTTCCGCAGATACCCAGTGGATTGTTCCCTTAACCTTGCGTCCCTCAAAACCCGAACCGCTCTTTGTTTCAGGGTCATAGGTACAATGTACGGTTGTCACATTTCCATTTTCATCTTTTTCAAATCCAACGCATTTAACAAAATATGCATTTTTAAGACGAACCTCATTCTCAGGAAATAGTCTGAAATATTTCTTTGGCGGAACTTCCATGAAATCCTCCCGCTCTATATATAAATATTTGCTGAATGCTACTTTTCTGCTGCCCAATGCTTCATTTTCCTGATTATTTTCCACATCAAGATATTCAACCTGTCCCTCCGGATAATTATCAATAACCAGTTTAACAGGCTCGACAACAGCCATATATCGTTTTGCCGAAAGCTTCAAATCATCCCGGACACAATATTCAAGCATCGCATAATCAGCAGAACTCTGACTCTTTGATATCCCGGCAAGCTCCATAAATTTCTTAATAGCGGAAGGGGTAAATCCTCTTCTTCTAAGCGCTGCTATTGATACAAGTCTCGGGTCATCCCATCCATCGACAATTCCATCCTCAACAAGCTTTTTGATATATCGCTTTCCCGTAATTACATTGGTCAGATAAAGCTTTGAAAATTCAATCTGTTTTGGTGGATTTTCATATTCCAGTTCATTCACTACCCAATCATATAACGGTCTGTGGTCTTCAAATTCCAAAGTACATAAGGAATGGGTTACCCCCTCTATCGCATCCTCAATAGGGTGCGCAAAATCATACATCGGATAAATGCACCATTTGTCTCCTGTGTTATGGTGCGTTATTCTTGCTACACGATAAATAACAGGGTCTCTCATATTAATATTCGGTGATGCCATATCGATTTTAGCGCGAAGCACTTTGCTTCCATCAGGATATTCTCCATTTCTCATTCCCTCAAAGAGAGCAAGATTTTCCTCAATACTTCTGTCCCTGTACGGACTGTTTTTTCCCGGAGAAGTAAGTGTTCCTCTATATTCTCTTATTTCATCTGCCGAAAGGTCACACACATAGGCTTTTCCTTTCTTAATGAGTTTTACTGCGGCCTCATACATCTGTTCAAAATAGTTTGAAGCAAAAAATACTCTGTCGCCAAAGTCAGCTCCTAACCATTTCACATCATCAAGAATAGACTGAACAAATTCTGTCTTTTCTTTCGTTGGGTTTGTATCATCAAATCGCAGATTAAACTGTCCATGATATTTCTCTGCCAGTCCTGCATTCAGCAATATGGATTTGGCATGTCCGATATGAAGATATCCATTCGGCTCCGGCGGAAATCTTGTAACGATTTTTGACACCTTTCCTTCTTCAATATCCTTATCAATAATCTGTTCAATAAAATTCTTACTAACTGCTTCTTCAGCCATCTTACTCTCTGCCTCCTCTGTTTGATTGACCTTTTTCAGTTTATCATACTTTTATACATAGTTCTATATGTAAATGTAACTAATATTGAATGTAAAATAAAATAATTATACATCTCAATTAAAAAAGTGCAAAATTTTCATTCTGCACCTTCTTACAATAAAAAAGAGCTACTAACGGGAGTCGGACCCGTGACCTCCACATTACCAATGTGGCGCTCTACCACCTGAGCTATAGTAGCCGGATAAATTCCAAAGATAAATATATAGTAAAATATCTGTTTTGTCAACTAAAACAATCATTCTTTCAGCTTTTCTTTTAAATTTTTTAAATCAATCACGCTTTCAGCTTCTTCCGTATTCTCTGTATCGCATTATCAATCGATTTAACAGGCTTATTCATTCTCCCGCTGATTATTTCATACGAATCACCTGTCAGATACTCTGAAAGCACCTGCTTCTCATATCTGCTGAGTCTTTTTTCTATCATATCATAGACAGATTCTTTCTTAATGCGTTCGATAAGAATTTCCTCAGGTTCCGAACTGTCCCCTGCCATCAGTTCATCTACCAGTTCTGCATCTGAATCACCATCCGAAGCATAAAGCGATACATAATAATTAAGCGGCAAATGTTTTTTTCGATTTGATGTATTCACCGCCGTAACCATCTGCCTTTTTACACAAAGTCCTGCAAATGTAGAAAATGAAGCGCCTTTACTTTCATTATAATCGCGTATGGCTTTCATCAGGCCAATCATCCCCTCCTGTATGAGGTCTTCATTTTCCGCACCTATTATATAAAGTTTTCTGCTTTCCTTTTTTACAAGGGGCATATATTTTTTTATAAGATATTCCATCGCATCATTATCGCTGTTACTCCGTATAAGCGCCAGTATATCTTCATCAGACATTCTATTAAACATAATATCCTCTGTTACTATTATATAATAAAATTTTTACGTTTCATCGTTTGCAATTATTTGCCCAGTCTCTGCCTTACAACTTCATAGGCTAAGACACCTGCTGCCACAGAAGCATTCAGAGAATCGATATCCCCCTTCATCGGAATGGATACTATATAATCGCACTTTTCCTTTACGAGCCTGCTGACACCCTTTCCTTCATTTCCAATGACGATTCCGAGTGAACCTGTCAGATTACAGTCATACATCCGTTCACCGTCCATATCTGCACAGGCAAACCACATTCCCCGGTCTTTCAGTTCTTCAATGGTCTTACTGATATTCGTCACCTTTACAACAGGGGTATAGTTGATTGCGCCTGCTGATGCTTTCACCACCGTTGCAGTTATTCCGGAAGCTCTGCGTTTTGGAATAATAACACCATGCGCTCCGGCAAGATTTGCTGTTCTGATAATCGCACCCAGATTATGCGGGTCTTCTATTTCATCAAGTATAAATACAAACGGCGCTTCATGCTTACTTTCTGCCAATGCAAATATATCTTCGATTTCTGCATATTGATAGGCTGCCGCATGGGCGATTACCCCCTGGTGTTTTCCCAACTCTGACATCTGATTTAATTTATCTTTTGACACATAATTAATTATTGTATCCTGTTTCTTTGCTTCTCTTACTATAGAATTCATACTTTCTTCTCTGCATCCGTCAAGAATGTATAACTTGTCTATAGTCTTTCCCGAACGAAATGCCTCAAGCACAGCATTTCTTCCTTCTATCACAAATACCTCTTCCTGCAGGTCTTTTTCTGAATTTTCTATTATATTTTCCATTATCTCTCCATTTCCAATACTTGTTTTGTTATTTCAAACAATCGGTCGTAATCTCTGTTCAAATACAGGTATCCTATCAGACTTTCAAAGCCTGTTGCCATGCGGTACTGACCTACTGTCGCATTTTTTGCCGTAGAGTGTGTTTTTGTATTTCTTCCTCTTTTGTATATCCATGCTTCCTCTTCTGTCAGCAAGTCATTTTCCAACAAATATTCTATATACTTTGCCTGCGCCTCTGCCTTTACCAACATGCTGACCTCTTTATGATACTTATAAGCCTGTTTGTTATTCTCCGTAACAATAACCGTTTTTACAAGCAAATCAAACACACTGTCGCCTATATAAGCTAAAGAAAGTGGCGAATATTCATTTGGATTTGTATATTCTACATTTAGTATATCAGAAAAATAACTGTCTAAGCTCTTTTCCATTTTACCCCTTCTCTTGTATCTTCAAGTATAATTCCCATATCACTCAATTTATTTCTTATTTCGTCAGCCCTTGCAAAATTCTTTGCTTTCCTTGCTTCCTGTCTTTCATTAATAAGCGCTTCTATATCTGAATCAAGCAATTCTTCTTCCTTTTCCGTAATAATGCCAAGTATGCCGCACAACTTTTCTATCGTACCAAGCGCAAGGTCAATGCTCTTCTTCGGCGTATTTTCTGTTATGTTGATATTGGTATATTTTATCAGTTCAAATATCACCGATATCGCATCTGCCGTATTTAAGTCATCGTCCATAGCAGCTTCAAATCTTTCAATATAGGCCGCGATTTCCTTTGCAACCGTTTCATCTTCTCCTGTTGTATCAGAAGATGAAATTCCTCTTAATTTATCCACAGCAGTAAGGATTCTGTCAAGTCCGTTTTTGGAAGCTTCCACTAAGTCTGCCGAGAAATTAAGCGGACTTCTATAATGGGCTGAAAGCATAAAAAACCGGATTACCTGAAGCGGATATTTGTCTGCTATCTCTCTTACCGTAAAAAAGTTTCCAAGTGATTTGGACATCTTCTCATTATTAATCTTAAGAAATCCATTGTGCATCCAGTATCTTGCAAATTCAGTGCCATTTGCAGCCTCCGACTGTGCAATCTCATTTTCATGATGCGGGAATATCAGGTCTTCGCCGCCTGCATGAATATCAATGATATCTCCAATATACTTCTTTGACATAACGGAACATTCCAAATGCCAGCCAGGTCTTCCATCTCCCCACGGTGACGGCCATGAAGGTTCTCCTTCCTTCTTCGGCTTCCACAAAACAAAATCAAGGGAATCTTCTTTTTCGTTTTCTCCCGATACAAGCAAATCCCTGTTTCCGGAACGGAGGTCATCGATGTTCTTCTTTGAAAGCTTTCCATAATCAGCAAATTTTCTTGTTCTGAAATACACAGTACCGCTTACTTCATAAGCATAGCCTTTTTCTATCAGTACTTTTACCATCTCTATCATATCCGGTATCTCTTCGGTTGCTTTTGGATGCGTCGTTGCCTCCCGCACATTCATCGCCGCCATATCTTTTTTTACTTCTTCAATATATTTTTCTGATATTACCTTTGCATCTACGCCCTGTTCATTTGCCCGCTTAATAATCTTGTCATCTACATCCGTAAAATTAGATACATAATTTACCTCATATCCTTTGTACTCAAGGTATCTTCTTAATGTATCAAATACAATCATCGGTCTGGCATTTCCTATATGAATATAATCGTATACGGTAGGCCCGCATACATATATTCCGACCTTTCCTTCATTAATCGGAACGAACGTTTCTTTTTTTCTCGTCAATGTATTAAATATCTTCATATCAATTTCCTTTCTGTTCATTTATCATAGCGGTAAGATTGTCTATCATCTCACGCATGTGTTCATTTTCTGCTTTCAGATTGTTGATATCATTCAGCACCGGGTCCGGAAGATGTATCTGGTCCATATCGGAACGTGGTATTTTTACATCATTCATTTTTACTACTCTTCCCGGAACACCTACTACCGTAGAATTTGGCGGCACTTCTGACAACACAACAGAATTTGCACCAATTTTTGAATTTTCTCCTACTGTAAATGAGCCGATTACCTTTGCCCCGACTCCCACCATAACATTGTCGCATAAGGTCGGATGACGTTTTCCATGTTCTTTCCCTGTACCGCCAAGTGTTACACATTGGTATAGCGTAACATTATTTCCTATAACGGTTGTTTCTCCAATCACAACACTATGACCGTGGTCTATAAAAAATCCATCGCCGATAACAGCGCCGGGATGTATCTCTATCCCTGTCTTTCTTGCCGCCCTCTGCGATATTTTTCGCGCTCTGTAGTATTTGCCTTTTTCATACAGCTTATGAGCTTTTCTATATTTATATATAGCCCAGAAACTTGGATATAACAGCACTTCTTTATCTGTTTTAATGGCAGGGTCACGTTCCTTGATAACGGCCGCCTGCTCTTTGAAATAGCGATAAAATGACATATTTTTATTTCCTTATTACATTTTTAATAATGAAGAATTTCACTTGCATTTGCGTGCGCATCCTCATGTTTTTTTATTGAATAGGAATTTTTCTATTCGATAAAAAAAACTTCCTCCCTGACATACATCAGAGACGAAGCAATAATATACATAATCAATTGATGTTCCGCCAGCCGGCTCCCGAATGCACTTCACATAATCCTCTGATAAACCTATTTACAGCCGATGACAGGTTCTCTCTGAAATCAACCGGATTTGCTACTTTTTCGTTCTTTGCCTTTTCTAATTTAGTATATGTTCCATATTTTAATTTGTCAACACAGAAAATTTTATAAGTTTTTCTTAATGTTGTCGCAGGTTATCGCATATCCCCATATGGGAACTATACAAGTCTTGAATTTACGCCATTTTTATAGTATAATATAAACATTTTCAGGAGGAACTTATGATTAATATAAATATATCTGACACCAAAAAATTCGTAAAGAAACTTCTTATGGAAGAAACCTTTGATACATTTCTTCTCGTCGAAGCAAATGTTAAAGGCGGTGTTAATTATCATATCAGTGGACACATAAACAAGGATTTTTTTGATAATGATGAACTTGCCGCTATGACATCTGTGGATTATTCAACATGGAGTACTATAAGACCACATATATTCAATGTTATAAAAGGGAAAAAACAGCCGCTTAGTTTTAAAATTGTATTTATACTTTCTAATTCCAATATAGAAAGTATCATTGAAAAAAACAATCTCCCTTTGTCAATAGATGACATAGCAAATCTGACGTTAAATATATACTTTGACGGAACAAACATGACAGCGACCACCATAACTTCCCTGAAAAATTTTTCATTTGATAAAACGCTTGAACATATTTGGGATAAAAATGTACTTGCATTTTTTAAATATAATGAAATATTATTTGAAATAATATAATTACCGTTTTTTCGCATACGAAAACTGTAAATTGTAAATAAAATCTAAAATATTTATTAATTATTAGCACTCATTACATTCGAGTGCTAATTTTCTATTGACTTCCATCTTTTCATGCTTTATTATATGTAACGTACTTACTTAATGTATATTCATTTTCGGATAATTTTTTATCCACAAATATCAAGATAGTAATTTTTTTCAAAGGAGATGTATTTAAAATGAAAAAAGGAAATTTATCAATTAACAGTGAAAACATATTTCCGGTCATCAAAAAATGGTTATATTCAGACCATGATATTTTTGTAAGAGAATTAATCTCGAATGGGTGTGATGCTGTTACAAAGTTAAAAAAATTATCACTGATGGGTGAATTTAATGAACCTGATGAACCATATCGAATTGATGTCATTACCAGTTCAGAGAACAAAACAATCCAGTTTATCGATAATGGTATCGGTATGACAGCAGATGAAGTTGAAAAATATATTAACCAGATTGCATTTTCCGGTGCTACAAGCTTCCTTGAGCAATATAAGGACAAAGCAACTGAAGAACAAATCATCGGTCATTTCGGACTTGGCTTCTATTCTGCCTTTATGGTTGCAGATAAAGTTACGATTGAAACAAAATCATACAACGATGACGAGGATGCGGTATTCTGGGAATGTGAAGATGGTCTTGAATATTCCATGAAAAAGAGCGTAAAGGCTGACAGAGGAACTATTATAACGCTTTACCTCAACGAGGACAGCTATGAATTTTCTAATGAATACCGTATTAAAGAGGTCATTGACAAATATTGCTCATTCATGCCTGTAGAAATCTACTATACAAATGCGGATGCCCCTGTTGAAGACCCAAAAGAAGCAACTGTAGACGCAGATGCCACAACTGTCGAGGAAGACGGAAATATTGAGGAAAAAACGGAGACAGACAACGGCGCTGATGTTTCCGATAAAGCTCCTAAGCCGCTCAATAATACAACTCCGCTTTGGAGCAAACATCCAAATGAATGTACCGACGAGGAATACAAGGAATTCTATCACAAGGTATTCCATGATTATAAAGAGCCTTTATTCTGGATTCACCTCAATATGGATTATCCTTTTAATCTGAAAGGAATCTTATACTTCCCTAAGATTAATACACAATATGATAATCTTGAAGGTACAATCAAGCTTTATAACAATCAGGTCTTTGTAGCAGATAATATAAAAGAAGTCATTCCTGAATTTCTGATGCTGCTGAAGGGTACTATTGACTGTCCTGACCTTCCACTGAATGTATCAAGAAGCGCTCTCCAGAATGACGGATTTGTCAAGAAAATTTCTGATTACATCACCAAGAAGGTTGCTGATAAATTATCAGGTATGTATAAGGTTCATAGAGAAGACTATGAAAAATACTGGGATGATATCAACCCATTTATCAAATTCGGCTGCTTAAAGGATGAGAAATTCCTTGATAAGATGAAAGATTACTGCATCTACAAAAACCTTGAAGGCAAATACCTGACGCTTCCTGAATACCTTGAGGCAGGAAAGGAAAAATACGAAAATAAAGTATTTTATGTCACTGATGAGCTTGCGCAGTCGCAATATATTAATATGTTCAAGGAAGAAGGCATTGATGCGCTTATCATGACACAGACGATTGATAATCCGTTCATCACCCTTCTTGAGCAGAAAAATGAAAATGTACATTTCTATAGAATTGATGCTGAACTCTCAGATAATTTCGTGGGAGAAAGTCTGTCAGAGGAAACAGCAAAAGAATATACTGATAAGCTTACAGACATTTTCAAAAAGGCGCTTGATATGGATAATCTGACCGTTAAAGTTGAAGCTTTAAAGAACGAAAATACATCTTCCATGCTGACGCTTTCTGAAGAGTCCCGCCGTATGCAGGAAATGATGAAGATGTATGGTATGGCAGGTATGGGCATGGACCCTTCCATGTTCGGCGGTCAGGGCGAAACACTGATACTGAACGCAAACAACAGCCTTGTAAAATATGTTCTGGATAATCCTGAAAATGAAAACACAGCCACCATCTGCTGCCAGCTCTATGATTTGGCTGTCATTGCCAACAGACCACTATCAGCAGATGCGATGACAAAGTTTATCGCAAGAAGCAATGAAATTCTTGGCATACTTACAAAATAATAACAAGCAGTGACCTGCAAAACATGCCGTATTTTACTTCTATGTTTTTGCAATCCACTCCATCAAAAAAGGGACTGTACATTTCGTGTTCAGTCCCTTTTTCTATCGTTTCATAACATTATTCTACCATGCCAGCTTCTCTACACCATGTTCGGTCATCAGTAAGGTATATTCCCACTGTGCTGATGGTGAACCATCCTCTGTGAATATTGTCCAGCCGTCTTCTTCATCCTGAAGTACATCCGGCGCACCAAGATTAATCATCGGTTCTATTGTAAAGGTCATTCCCGGTGCAAGTACATAATCTTTTCCCGGTTTGCCGATATGACTTACATAAGGCTCTTCATGTATTTCAAGTCCAACACCATGTCCGCCAATCTCTCGAACGACCGAATAGCCCTTTTCAGAAGCAAATTGATTAATGGCATATCCGATATCCCCTATCGTACAATACGGCTGTTTACATACTTCAACACCTATATCAAGCGCCTTTTTTGTATCTTCAACAAGCTGCTTCCACATCGGGTCGACATTTCCGAGCATAAACATTCTTGAAGAATCGCCAAAATATCCATGATACATCGTGGTACAATCTATGTTCACAATATCGCCATCTTCCAAAATCGTTTCATCATCCGGTATTCCATGACATACCACATCATTAATGGATATACATACACTTTTCGGATAACCTTCATATCCAAGACACGCCGGAACTGCATTGATTGATTTCGTATATTCATAAATCAGTCTGTCAAGCTCCCCTGTCGATACGCCTATCTTTACAAATGGTGTTATATAATCAAGAACCATCGTGTTGATGCGTGATGCCTCTCTGATTCCGGCTATCTGTTCCGGTGTTTTTATCATCGCCCTTGTTGGTATTTTAAATCCCTGAAGTTTCATCGCCTCAAGCTTGTCATCCATAACAAGATGACAAGACTTATACTTCTTTCCGCTCCCACACCAACAATTATCATTTCTGCCTAATTTCATAATCTTTCCTCATTTCTATTCTATGTTATCCGGAAATTGCAGTTTTTTCTCCTGCAATTCATATCGATGCTCTGTACATAATGTATCATCTTTTAACATATGTACTATAATACGAATTGAGAAAAATTACTACCTATTTTTTGATAAATTTTTTTCAACAGAATAACAGTTCAGCCTGCAATCCGTTTACAATTACAGGCTGAACTGTCACTTTTCTATATATTTACTGTATGAAGCTGTTTTTTACTCTCAAATATCCGTTTACTATTTAACACCATACATATCATAATAAGCATCAATAGCAGCTTTTAATGTATCATCAATAATGACTCTGCCTTTATATTCCTTATTATAAAGATGTTCAACGACTTCTGCCATTGTTACGATTGATGTTGTCTTGATACCATAGGTTTCCTCGATTTCTGCAAGCGCGCTCTTCTTTCCCTGTCCGCGCTCCATTCTGTCAACAGAAACACAAAGCCCTATGACATCTACTTCTCCCTGTGCCTTTATGATTGGGAGCGTCTCCTGAATTGATGTACCTGCAGTCGTAACATCTTCTATGATAACCACCTTATCGCCATCCTCTATCGGACTGCCCAAAAGAATTCCCTTATCACCGTGGTCTTTGACTTCTTTTCTATTTGAACAATACTTGATATCTTCATCATACATCTCTGCAATCGACATCGTTGTAGCGACGGTAAGCGGTATTCCTTTATATGCAGGTCCAAACAACACATCAAAATCAAGACCAAACTCCGAATTAATTGCTTCTGCATAATATTCGCCAAGACGCTTCAGCTGTGCGCCTGTTCTATAGAAACCTGTATTGACAAAAAATGGTGTTTTTCTTCCGCTCTTTGTCGTGAAATCACCAAACTTCAAAACATTACAGTCAATCATAAATTCGATAAATTCTTTTTTATACTGTTCCATATTCTTTCAGAACCTCCCATTTACGTTATTTCTGTTAAATCATACCATATTATAGTCTTTTCGTCCACATACTTGTTAATGCTGCACCCGCTCTTTCAATTTAACCGCATTCACTTCACACAGCCAATCAGCTCATGAATATCATCAATTCCATTTTTCTTCATGTATGCTTCTATTCCATCAATAATCTGAACGGTTGCATATGGGTTGCTGAAATTCGCTGTGCCGACAGCAACCATTGAAGCGCCCGCCATGAGCATCTCTAAAGCACTTTCCGTATCATGAACACCGCCCATACCGATGATTGGAAGTTTTATTGCATTTGCCACCTGATATACCATACGGACAGCAATCGGATGAATCGCTGCTCCTGATACACCCGCAGTCTTATTAGCAACTGCAAATGTTCTTCTGTTTACGTCAATCTTCATACCGGTAAGCGTATTAATCAGTGATACCGCATCAGCGCCTGCTGCTTCCGCCGCCTTTGCCATCTCTGTAATATCTGTTACATTCGGACTAAGTTTCATAACGACAGGCTGCTTTGCCGCTGCCTTTACCGCCTTTGTGATATCAAAAAGCGCTTTTGGGTTCTGACCAAATGCGATACCACCTTCTTTTACATTTGGGCAGGACACATTAATTTCCAGTAAATCTACGTCACATTCGCCTAGTTTTTCAACACAGTCAACGTAATCGGCTTCACTTCTTCCACATACATTTACGATAATCTTTGTATCATATTCCTTCAAAAAAGGGATATCCCTGTTTTTGAAAACTTCTATTCCCGGGTTTTGAAGGCCAATCGCATTCATCATTCCGCTGCAGGTTTCTGCGATACGAGGGGTTGGATTTCCAGCCCACGGAACATTTGCCACACCCTTTGTCGTAACCGCTCCAAGTCTGTTCAAATCAACAAATTCACTATATTCCATCCCTGAACCGAATGTTCCGGAGGCAACGGTAATTGGATTTTTAAATTCTACACCAGCTATATTTACCGACATATTCATTACAGTTCCACCTCCTCAGCATAAAATACAGGACCTTCCTTACAAATTCTCTTATTATGCACCTGGGAATGTTCGTCTATGTCCTTTGTCTGACATACACAGGCAAGACAAGCGCCAACACCGCATGCCATCTTCTCTTCCATTGATATCTGACAGATGATTCCATTTTCCGCAGCATATGCCTTAATACCCCGAAGCATCGGCATCGGCCCGCAGGCATATATCATGTCGCCGTCAATACCATATTTCTTGATGGCATCTATTACATTTCCTTTTACGCCATGCATACCATCTTCTGATGACATATATACATTTCCATATGGCTCAAACTCCTCATTCAGGAATATTTCATCTCTATAGCCTAAAACTATTGTTTTCTCACAGGAAAGCTCCTTTGCAAGCTGGAGCATCGGCGGAATACCTATTCCCCCTCCTATCAGAATGGCTTTCTTATCCTGCTTGTCAAATCCATTTCCAAGAGGCCCAAGAATATCAATCGTATCTCCCGTCTTAAGCTTTGAAAATTCTGTTGTTCCAAAACCGACAACTCTGTAAACAAGTCTGATTGTCCCTGATTCCTTATCAATTCCGCACAGGCTTATCGGTCTTGGAAGCATTTTACTTCCATCTTTTGTATAAACGGATACAAACTGACCTGCTGCTGCCTGTTTTGCGATTTCGTAAGCCTTAAGCACAAGACTATATACATCCGTTGCTATACACTCCTGGCTTACGACCTGCGCCGTCATCTTTAATTTTCCCATATGTGTCCTCCAAATGCTATCATCTACCAAAATATATACCTGAACTTAATCAATCATTAACCTCAAAATTCAGGAATGTTCTATTTGCAAATTGCTCCGTTGATATCCTCAATCATATCGATAACTGCCTGTCTTGATGCATCTGCATAAGCTTCTGCCCCAAACTGTGCATACTTTTCCTGCTTATATGCAGCGATAATTCCTCTTGAAGAATTTACGATTGCACCAAGTCCGTCTTCATTAAAATAATGTGTTAAATCAGAAGCTTTTCCGCCCTGTGCGCCATATCCCGGCACAAGAATAAATGACTTTGGCATAATGTCACGAAGCACTTTTCCCATTTCGGGATATGTCGCGCCTACGACTGCGCCTACTGCTGAATATCCTGACTTACCAATAACATCTGCTCCCCACTTATCTACCATTTCACCTACTATCTCGTAAAGCGGTTTTCCATCAATTACTCTGTCCTGAAATTCTCCTGATGAAGGATTGGAGGTTTTTACAAGCACAAATATTCCTTTGTTTTCTTCTTTACATACATCTACAAATGGTTTAACACCATCCGTACCTAAATATGGATTTACAGTAACGAAATCCTCATCAAATCCTGCATATGTTTTAGAACCAACTGTAACTTTTCCAAGATGTCCGACTGCATATGCTGTAGATGTTGAGCCTATATCGCCACGTTTGATATCTCCTATAACAACCAGCCCTTTCGACTTACAGTAATCAACAGTCTTTTTAAATGCTTTAAGACCTTCGATACCAAACTGTTCATACATCGCTATCTGCGGCTTTACTGCAGGAATCAAGTCATATGTCGCATCAACGATTCCTTTATTATACTGCCATATCGCTTCCGCAGCTCCTTCAAGTGTTTCCCCATATTCTTCAAATGCCTTCTTCTGTATCTGTTCAGGTACATAAGAAAGCATAGGGTCAAGTCCTACTACTATTGGTGCATTTGTCTTTTTAATATTTTCTACAAGCTTGTCTATCATTTTCTATTCCTCTACTTTCTATGTGTTTTTTCCTACAGCTCATTGTACACAATATTTCCACTGCATATTGTAGCAACCACTTTTCCATGAAGCTGTTTTCCTATATAAGGTGTGTTTTTGCTTTTTGAGTACATATCGTCTGCATCTGCAATCCATTCTTTATCTGCATCAAATACTGCTACATCCGCTATCGCTCCTTTAGCGATATATCCTCTTTTATCATCTATTCCTATAACCTTTGCAGGATTATAACTCATTTTCTTTGCCATATCAAGAATACTCATCAGACCTGTTTTCACAAGCGCTGTATATGTCAATGCTGCACTTGTTTCAAGACCTGTTATTCCAAATGGGGCATTTACAAAATCTTTTGCTTTTTCTTCAGCACTGTGCGGTGCATGGTCTGTGGAAATACAATCCATTGTTCCATCTATAAGACCTTTTATCAGCGCCTGAACGTCTTTTTCCGTTCTAAGCGGTGGATTCATTTTATAATTTGCATCTTCCCTGTCTATATCCCCGTCTGTTAATGTAAAATGATGCGGACACACCTCGGCTGTAACATTATAGCCAAGTTTCTTTGCCATCCTTACAAGTTCTACGGATGCTTCTGTTGAACAATGACACAGATGAAGCTTTGCACCTGTTTCACCTGCCAGGAATATATCTCTTGCTGTTATAACATCCTCTACGGCATTGCTTATTCCCGGAACATTATATTTTTCGGAAGCTGCACCCTGATTCAGTACGCCCTTATTCACCAAATCCTTGTCTTCACAATGTGCCATAATAACAGCGCCGATTTCAGAAGCTTCCTTCATAGCTTTTCTGTATAACTTTATATCCATTACGCTCTTTCCGTCTTCACTGAATGAAACTGCGCCGTTTTCATACATTGCTTTCATATCTACCAGTTCACTGTTTCCCATTCCTTTTGTAATAGCAGAAACCTGTCTTACATTGATAGGCGCTTTGTCTTCCGCCTTATCCATTACATACTTCAAAATCTCCAGATTATCAACAGGCGGATTGGTATTCGGCATTGCGCATACAGTCGTAACACCGCCATGCGCCGCCGCCTTTGCACCGGTTTCAATATCCTCTTTATAGGTCTGTCCCGGGTCTCTGAAATGTACATGCAAATCAACAAATCCCGGCATAATATAAGCACCGTTTACATCAACGATTTTTACTTCATTTGCTATCTTTTTCTCATTTCTCACTTTTTCAGCATATTCAGACGATATGCTTTCTGAAACCTCGTAAATCGTATCTTCTGCAATCAAAACATCTGATTTCTGTACGCTGTCGTTCTCAGGATTTACTACGATTCCATTTTTTAAAAGTATCACATTGTCTCCCTTTTTCATTTTATATCTCCTGTCCAAATATTACTTCTATAAATATCTGCAATTTATTCCTCACAATAATAACTTCCTAATATATGAAACTCCATTGTTTCATTCATAAGCTGGAATATAAGTGCCTGTATATCCTTTTTTAACAAATTGGCGCTTAATTCGATATAAAATCTGTAATTCCAGTTTTCTTTTCTGTCCGGTGCGGAATGAATTTCCATCAAATTTACACCATAATCAGCAATCATAGAAAGTACACTGCTTAAACTGCCGCTTTTATTCTTGCAGACAAACATCACTTTCAGCCTGTTATGATTTTCTTTCACCACCAGCTTATCTGCAAAGGTTACTACTTTCTTATTATGACCGTTTTCCTGTACAACACTACATCTGTATATGTATAATCCGCTGTTTGTCAACATCTCATGAAGCGCATCTGATACGCCATAACTGATATCCTCCAGGATTCCCATACCTGCATCAACCCGGTTTTCTTCTATCAGTTCCATTACCTGTTGATAATTATCAACAGCAACAACGCAATCCTTTGAATAATCCTGACAGATATAAAGTTCAGATTTTACCATCGCTATACTCGAAACTTCCGGCTCATCCGTAACAAAGTCGACATCAAAGCAGTCCCGCAGTTCCAACGTCCTGCCATACTGATATTTTCGGCTTATTTCTATAATCCGTTTAATCAGCGCCGTATATTCCATCTTAATATTATCCTCTACATCTCCCGTAAGATTGGAAATCATACGTTCTTCCCTGTCAGGCTTATAGATTACATCTTCTGTCTCTGCCTTCACTCTTGCCACATTGTCAGCCAGCATCATACGTTCTTTAAATAAAGCTTTTATTTCTTTATCAACTTTATCAATATTAAGTCTCACTTCATCTAATGTCATAACGTTCTCCACTTCATATAATTTCTAAATTCCGGTAAATACACCTACTTCAATATATCATTATTTATTTCTTATTTCAATGTAGAAAGGCGCATGATGCACACGATAATTCATTTCTAATAATTGAATAAAGAAATTATATTTGCCACATTTAATACCCAGATTATAAGGGACAAGGCTGCAAGAATAAATGTAATGATTGAAAATATTTTCTTGCTTGTATGAAGTCCCTGTATCGCAAAATATACTTCAACAAAAATTACAAATGCACCCCATGTAATCCCAAAGAAAGACATCAGTACACCAAAAACGGCAAATGCAAATCCCCATATTGCCTGTTTTTCTTTGCTTTGATTATTAACATCGGCAAATGTATTATGATATGGTGCGCTGCTTTGGTACTGCGCGTTATTTGGATACTGCCCATTATTCATATACTGTGCATTATTTAGATACTGCCCATTATTCATACACTGTGCATTATTTGAATACTGTCCATTCTGATTATAGGCTTTATATTGCATATTAAAGCGTGCGTTCTCATTTACCCTGTTTATTTCTGCGATTAACGGCTCAAGCATATTTCGGTATGCCTGTTTTGGAATAGAACCCGCATAACTGTCATCGAGCGGCCAGGGCTTTTTAGTGTTATGAATATACGCATATATATATAACATATTTCCCTTAAAATAGTATTCAAAAAACCGCTTTCCTGCTATAGGGTCTGAATACTGAAAATACTTAAGACCTTCTTTTTCCATAAAAACAAACTTATTAACACTCAAAAAATCATTTAATATCCGGGCTATCTCCCTTCTATCTGCCACACACTCAAATGTGTAACAGCTCTTATCCCCACCTTTTGCCATATACACCTCCATTATTTTTCACAAAAACACAAATAAATCACTCTAATATTATAATTATAACAGGAAACAAAACTGCTGCCAAGATTCCCGTCTTTGAATTATTCAAAAATACATCTGAAGCATGGCTTGCGGTTTAAAATTTTTACTGTACCTTTTCTTTCTGCATTGTTTTCTGTTCTTTTTTCATCTTCTCCTGCGCCTTTATTTCCTGCCATCTTGCTCGGCTTTCTTCAGGCGTTGCAGGGATATCTGCATCTCCAAATATATGCGGATGTCTTCTAATCATCTTATCTGCTACCCCCTGAATTACATTTGACATATCAAATGCGCCCTCATCTGCTGCAATCCCTGCGTGAAACACAATCTGCAAAAGCAAATCGCCCAGTTCTTCACAGAGATTCTCATCATCCTTATTATCTATAGCCTCAATAACCTCCAACGTCTCATCTGTCAGGCACTTTTTCAGTGTTTCATGCGTCTGCTTTTTATCCCATGAGCAGCCATAGTCAGGATTTCTTAGGATAGAAACGATTTCCATTAAATCATTAATATCATGTTTTTCATTTTCTATATATGCTTTTCCGTTATATTTTCTCATTATATGTCACCTTTCTACATTTTGCTAAAGTTCCTAATGTCGATTTATTTTGTCCGGTATCATCTTTATTTATATCATTAATTATTCCTTATTTCACGCAATTAAAAGTTCATAATATTTTTTAAATCATCTAATTTAACATTTCTTACATATGACATACTACTATTACATTCTGAGCACAGCGCATACCAATGTTTTTCATCTATTTTCCAACTTAAAAACTTTAAATCTGACCGGACTTCTCCATCCTGTATAAGCCGCACTTCCTGCCCATCCACAATAAAATAAAATTTGTCAAATTCCTGTGACAATCCATTTCCGGTATACTTTACAAAACTTTCTTTTAATGTCCATAGCTTATAAAACATATTTACTTTATGACTTCCCGAACAATGGTACAAGTATTCAATCTCTTTCGCTGAAAAGCAGCTACATACATCCTCCATAATATTATCCTGTATTTCTTCCACATCAACCCCTAATTCTTTATCTCCCACAACACATACAACCCAGTCTCCTGAATGGGAAATATTGAAGTGAATATCATTCGCTCCATCCAGCATAGGTTTTTGATTATCGGAATATGAAAATTTTACTACTATATCTTTTAATGGATATTGTTCTTTTAGCGCATATCGCAACAATATTTCTGCCATGATTGAATGTATTTTATCTTTGTCAAAACGAAATCTCATAATTTTTTCTTGTCTTTCAACAGATATGTAATCAAGCAGATAATCAATATCCGAAAAAACTTTTATCTTTTCAATATTAAGCATATATTGGTAAAGCATTATTATATCATCTCCCGAAATAAAATTTGTCTAATACATAAATTACTGAGTGGTTTATTTTTATTGCCTATACAATAAAAGGGGGCGTCAACAAACTGGCAGCCCCCTCATTTTAACATGTACAAATTTACTCAATTAACCATTAACAATATTATCATTTTCAAATATTTTTCCTATAATTATTAAAGACAAAATCGTAAATAAAACATTTACACCACAGGTCAGTAATGCATCCATTGTATTAAAATCCATCTGAACTATCTTTTGTAGAACATCCATCGAGTTCCATATTGGAATAACTGAGTTTCCTCTCCCAAATTTCTCAAAAACACGGTCAAATGATTCAACAGTTCTTAACATCGCTAATATCATAATAATCATAAAAAATACCGGTGCAATCGTTGTTGCCTGTTTTACACTGCTTGATAATGTTGATACAATTAAAAGTATACTTGACATGGCAAAAATTGCTGTAATCGTTACCAAAAATAATATTATATATTCTTTTCCGGAATACTTTATAACTTCTGTTGCCTGTATTGCCTTTGAGAATTTCGGCAGTCCCAATGCCAGACCAACAAATGCAGATATTCCCGCAATAATTGCTACAATAAATATAACTGCTGCTTTACCTGATGCTACATTTCTTCTGGAAACAGGTGTTATAAGAATTGTATTAAGGAATCCACGTTCTTTATCACCGGCTATTGATTCAGCTGCTATATTCATACATACAGTAAATACCCCCATAATAAGCATCAAAGGCATAATCGTTCCAAGCATCTTTTTTTTCGTAAAATCAGGATCACCTAAGTCATAGCTCACATCGGCATCTGCATTCACTGTAAAAGCAACCGGCTGAAAACCACTTAACAAAGCACTTAAATCTGTATAAAGATTGGTTGAGCGTATTTCTGATGAATTGTACCATATCTCTATATTTGATATCTTTTCTGTATTTTCCATATTAATATGAAAATCTTCCGGAAAAACAACAATAAGATCACATTTTTTCTTAGATATATCCTTTCTATAATCTTCTATCTTTTCTAAGGATGTATCTTCTATTCCCAAATCTTCTATTGCATCTTTCATATATTCCGGAACATTTACACTATATGCAACTACCTTCTCATTTTCTTTATCGCCTCCCTCATCACTCAGTACCGACATCAGCATACTATAACCAAAAACAATAATAAATGGTATAAAAACCACCTGAAAAAGAATTGCTTTATCTGTAAATATACTCTTTAATTCTTTTTTTAATATTGTAAAAATATCTCTCATCTATGTATCACCCCATCTTCTTATATTTTACATAATAGTCATAAAATGCATCTTCCAAGGAAGAACCATTCATAAGATTCTCAAGAGTATCATTTTTTACAATACGTCCATCAATAATTATAGCCGCACGGTCACATATTTTTTCTACCAAATCAAAAAGATGCGTAGAAATAATAATGCATTTTCCATCTTCTTTCATTTTCGAAATAAAATCTTTCACCTCTTTTGCAGCAATAATATCAAGACCATTCGTTGGTTCATCAAAAATAATAAAGTTTGGATTATGTACTACAGATACAACAATTGATACTTTCTGCCTCATTCCTTGTGAAAGCTTGGCAATTTTTGTATCCGCATAACTATTCATTCCAAAAGTATCAAACAATTCTTCTTTACGTTTTTTTGCTTCCGCATTTGGAATATGGTGCAGACTTGAAAAAAAATCAAACATATCACTTGCAGTTGATTTCATATCAAGTTTTAAATCTGTTGTCAAAAAAGCAAATTCTGACCGAATCCCAGTACTATCTTCTATAATATTCTTATCGTCATAAAATACATTCCCACTATCTGGTTTTATAAGTGTTGTCAACATTCGCATGGTTGTTGTTTTTCCCGCCCCATTTGGTCCTAGTAATCCGAATACTTCACCAGAATGAGCTGAAAAACTGATTCCGTCAACAGCCAATTTCATCTGAGTGGATGTATTAAGAGATTTACTTTGTTTTCTGCTAAGTTTAAAACTTTTAACAAGATTCTCTGCTCTTAATGTATGCATTACATTCCTCCTAATCTAATCACGATATAGTCAGCACAACTACTGAATTAATTACCTGATATCTTTCTATTAAAATATCATCTATAACGCTCCGTTCAATTTCAACATTTCCAAATAGTATAGATTAAATCTATATTATTAATAAAAATATTATATTCGTGAATATTCTTCAGCAAGCTTATCTATCGTTACCCCTTTTCCTAATTCATTCAAAATATGTATTGCCGGATTAACACCCTTTTCTATTCTTTCATATAGGCAATCCAAATATTTTTCTTCACCCAAACCTCTATTTTTGAGTCCTTCTTCTGATAATTTCACAATATCAGATAAAAGTTTCTTTATATTAACATCCTTTATACTAATTTTCTGTGTAATTGCCATTCGTCTTAACTCTGCATTATTCTGCGGCAATCTACTGTTTTCATAAAATTCTGTCAGGCAATCATATATTGGTTTCCAGTTATATGCTGCTCCAAGATTAAATGCCAACGGCGCAAAAGCATCACATAACGGCTGTGTACAATCACTTCTAACCTCTATTACATGATACTGATTTATAACAACATGTTCAAACGAACGATATGTTGCTAAATTATTCCCTTTAAGCAAATAATCTGATACTTTTTCAGGAGTAATTAAAACAGGAGCACCACTAGAAGCATCAACAAAAATATACTGCTTTGAAATATGTTCAATAAGTTCATCTATTGAGGAAAAATCTTTTTCAACTACCCCAACATTTGGAAGCGCTTGATTATCCCAAATAATATCCCTTGCACAGATAAGATTTTCCGGATATACAACATAATTCTGCTTTATATCTGTATTTGGCAAAGAATTAGAAAACAGCAACGCTCTTACAAAATCCAAACGATTAAATAAATTATATACATTGATTACATCTTCTCCATGAACATCTATATGGCTTTGCGCAGATGCCATCAATGTATAATAATATGATGGGTCTTTATATGACGAACATTCAAGCACGTATTTTCTAACCTGTGAATAAAAAGGATCGTGCGTATACTGTTCATCATCCTCAAAAGGCAATCTGAAATGGTTTGTTGCCATACCTGTAAAAATAAATCCAAGTTTCTCAAATTCAGTTTTCATAAATGTACAATATTCTTTAAAACGTTCTTCTATATTTAAAATAGATGTATCTTTTCCTAATGAAAATTCCAATAGTTGATACGAGTAATCGCAAGATATCGCATCTATCCCATTTGTTATTCTTACTATATATCCATCTTCCCCCATTATTTCAACATGAAAATTCTTCATTTGAATAAGTTTCTTAAATATTTCGTCCGCTGCCTCCTTATTATTTGTCTTTCCTGACGGAGAAAACAATATCGTTTCAATCTCTGTTCCTACATATTTAGGCTCTTTAGAAAAAAATGGATTTATTAATTCATTATATATTTGTTCATTTACTGTCATTATTATTAACCCCTTTCAACATTTGTTCTTCTAAACTATTCACATTAACATCAATTTTCCAAAAATAATTAATCTTTACTATCAACATTTGTATTAAACCGGTTAGTATCGCCCCCCCCCATATTAATAATCAATTTTTTCTCCTGTCTAACCCCCCCCATATTCTCTATTAGCAACACATCTGCCAAAACTGAAATTTATCCAAATTACTTTTTTCAGTGCAGATATTGAATTTCATATGAGAATAATGAGATTCTCTCCCCCCCAGCACAGCCAGGGGGGATTTCTAGTTAATCCCAAAAACCTCTATCACCAAGATTTTGAACAAACCTTTTCAGATAATTAAAATCAATATCCTTCACTTTAAATCCAACATGTTCCAAATATGATTTGGTCATATCATTATGATACACAGCCGGATAACCGCGTTCTCCTCCAAGTAGCGCTGAAAATTCATATACTTCATCAGAATCCGCAGATATAACATCTTTAATTTCTTCGTCTGATACAACATTAATTTTATATCCACATGCATTGCATGCATCAACGAAATCTTTCATTAATATCTGCTTATCATTAAAGAGATGAAACAAATTAATCTGTTCAGAACGGTTCTCAGCCAATCTGACTATTCCTTCTGCTATATTATCAACAGCTGCCATTTGCAGTTCTTTATCCAGTCCCTGTTTAGGTATCATTTGTGTTTTTACTATTACTTTTAAAAATCTTAAAAATACATTGCTATCATTATTTACTAATGATTTTGCATTATCATACCGACTATTGATAGCACCTATTCTGATAATAATTCCTTCATGCTCACTCAAATATTTCAGCACAACTTTTTCTGCTAAAAATTTCGAGATAACATAAACATTATCACCAAAAGCTTGTCCAATATAATAATTGTTTTCCGAAAAATCCCTTGTCGTCAACTCACTGTCAAAGTGATGACACACACTGATTGTCGACAAATGAACAAGATACGCACCTTTTTTCTCAGCAAGTTCGCACACCTTTTTTGTTCCAACAACATTCGTATTATAAAAATCTTTCGCAAATCCAAAGTGTTTTGTATCCGCTGCAATATGAAAAATTGTATCAATATTTACAGAAGAAAATTTTTCAGCAAAATCCGCATTTGTTATATCAGCATTAATTACCTTTATTTTATCGATAAGATATTTATCATATTTATCATCAAAATAAAAATGAAGTACTTCTGCAAATCTATCTAATGCTACCTTATCATTTGCTCCTCGTATACAACAGTAAATGATTCCCACTGATTGATTTTCAACCAAATGCTCAATCATCTGAACTGCAAGGAATCCATTCGCCCCCGTTATCAAAACATTCCCCAAAGAATGCTTCTTAATTACAATCTTATCATTCCATACATTATTTTTCAGTATCTTATTATATTCTGCACAGTCCTCCGGAACAATGTTTAACAATGCTGCTTCTTTATCGATTGCTTCGACAAGGGAGGCTATATTATTATAATTATATATTTTTTGGAATGGTATTACAATTTCCTTTTTATTGAGAGCGGAAAGTATTTTTATAATTTTTATACTATTCAAGCCATATTCAAAATAACTATCCTTTATCCCTACTTTCTCAACATTAAGCACTTCTGCAAAAACATCACAGATGATTTTCTCTGTCTCATTTCTTGGTGCAACATATTCATTTGATGTTCTTACATTTATCTTCGGAAGCCTGTTTTTATCCAGTTTTCCGTTTTTCGTTACCGGTATGCTTTCTATCTGCATTATATATGACGGAACCATATATTCAGGAAGCTTCCCTGCCAGTTTTTCCCGTATCTTTGAACTTTCCACCTCAGCATTTCCTGTATAGTATGCATAAATTGCCTTTTCACCGCTGCTGTCCTCTCCTGCTGTTACCGCACAGTCTTTTATGCCTTCTATTTCACGAAGCCTGCTTTCAATTTCTCCCAGTTCTATACGGAAGCCTCTTATTTTGACCTGCTCATCAATTCTTCCCATGTACTCAATGTTTCCGTCCGGAAGCCATCTCGCAAGGTCTCCGGAATGGTACATCCTGCCTTTCCCAAACGGGTTCTTTACAAACTTTTCTGCCGTAAGTTCCGGTCTGTTTAAATAACCTCTTGCAAGTCCGTCTCCTGCTATGCACAGTTCCCCCGGTACCCCGATTCCACAAAGACTGTTTCCATTTAGGATATATACCTTCTTGTTATTTATCGGCTTTCCTATCGGTACACGTTCCGGTACTGTATCTTTACTGTCATGCTTCCAGTAAGTCGCACATACGGTTACTTCCGTAGGTCCATAATCATTTGAATATACCGGAATATGGCTGTTTCTCTCCACAAGCTCTTTATTCGTCTCGGAGCCTGCTGTTATTATGGTTCTTAATCCTTTCAGTTCAAGCTGCGCCAGATATGCCGGCGGTAATATCGCCACACTAATCCGGTTTTCAGCAATATACTCTTCAAATGCTTTTATATCCTTCTGTATATCCGGTTTTATTAAATGCATGGATGCACCACAGAGAAGTCCCATTGTCATTTCTGATACTGCCGCATCAAATGCAATATTGGCAAACTGTATTACATTATCATCTGCATTAAGCCCCTGCTTCCGAATAAAGTATTCTCTCAGATTTGCCACTCCATAGTGTTCTATCATTACCCCCTTCGGCTTTCCGGTTGTTCCGGATGTGTAGATACAGTAAATCAAATCCTCCGGTTTGTTGACAGGAATTGGATTTCCGGTTTCACCTTCCCATATCATGCTGTCACTTAAATCTATCACCGGTATATCTTCCGCTGTCTTTATGCGCTCTTCCGTATATGTCAGTATGTATTTCGGTTTACAGTCTTCAAGCATATAGTTTATTCTTTCCTCAGGATATGTCGGCTCTATCGGCACATATGCTCCTCCTGCCTTGATGACTGCATAAATTCCCGCTATCATCTCTATGCTTCTGTCTGCCATTACTGCCACAAAATCATCCGGCTTTACATCAAGCTCACGCAGTTTATGCGCAAGGCTGTTTGCCTTTCTATTCAGCTCTTCATATGTCAGGCTTTCTTCCTCATATACAACCGCCACATTCTTAGGTGTCTTCCTTACCTGTTCCTCAAACAGTTCTACTACTGTCTTATCCTTTGGATAATCCGTATCCGTATCGTTGAAGTCCTGAAGTATCTTTTCTCTCTCTGAAACTGTAATCATCGGTATATCTCCAATCTTACGGTTTCCGTCTTCTAATACTTCCCTCATCACTTCAACAAAGTGTTCCAGTATCCTTTCTGCCGTATCCGCCTTATACAGGTCCGTACAGTATTCCAGCATGATTCCGTATCTGCCTTCATGCTCCGCTATGTTAAACGTCAGGTCAAACTTCGCTATCGTACTGCTTATTCCTGCACCCTCGCTTTCACTTCCTCCAAGCTTTAGCTCCACACTGTCATTGTTCTGCATGACAAGCATTACGTCAAACAGCGGATTGCGTGACAGGTCTCTCTGTACGTCTACTGCCTCAACAAGCTCTTCAAACGGATACTCCTGGTTTTCATATGCCTTAAGGCACGTCTCCTTTACTTCCTTTAAGAACTCACCAAAGGTCTTCTCTTTCTCCGGTTTTCCCCTCATTGCAAGTGTATTGACAAACATTCCGAGCATTCCCTCTGTATCCCGGTGTGTTCTTCCGCTTATCGGACTTCCGATTACGATATCCTCCTGCCTGCTGTACTTTCCAAGCGTTATCATTGCAGCTGCAAGGAAAATCATGTATTCTGTTGCCCCGCTGCTTCTTACAAGCTCTTTTATCTTTTTAGAAAGCTCTTCTCCAAGCATGGTTCCCGTCATTGTTCCGGCATAGCTCTGCTCCTGTGGTCTCGGATAGTCTGCAGGCATGTCAAGTACAGGTATCTCATCATCAAACTGTGATTTCCAGTATTCCGCCTGTCCGCTGATATCCCTTGTCCTCATCCACTCACTGTAGTCCTTATACTGTCTTGTAAGTTCCGGAAGCGTTTCTCCGTTATAAAGTGCCATCAGTTCCTTCGTAAAGGTTCCCATGCTCATTCCGTCTCCCACTATGTGGTGCATGTCAAGCATCAGCAGGTTATAGGTATCTCTCTTTACAAGCTCTGCCCTTACAAGCGGCGGATTCTGAAGGTCAAACGGTTTTATGTATCCTGCCATCAGTTCTTCATCCGTTTCGGTGCTTCCTTCAACATATGTGAATTCCGCCTCGACATGTTCAAGAATCTTCTGTACCGGCTCTCCGTCTTCCATCAGGAGCTGTGTCCTTAATATCTCGTGGCGGTTTATCATCTCCTGCAGTGCGTTTCTGAATGCCTCAGGGTCAACATCCCCTTTAAGTTTCAGGTTCTGCGGCATGTTGTATACCAACGACTCCGGCTGCATCTGACAGATAAGGTATGTTCTCTTCTGTGCTGATGACATCGGATAGTATTCTTTCTCTTCCGCTTTCGGAATCGGTTCATATGCCTCGTCACTTCCTCCGGCAAGTTTCGCAAGCTCTTCTGCCGTCGGATGGCTGAATACATCCTTTAATGCTATCCTCGTTCCTGTCTCCGCCTCTATCCGGTTGACAAGTCTTGTTGCCTTAAGAGAATGGCCTCCCAGTTCAAAGAAACTGTCTTTTATTCCTACTCTTTCAACATTTAATATCTCGCTGAATATCTGACAGAGTTTCTCCTCTGTTTCATTCCTCGGTGCAATATATTCACCTGCAGCTTTTGCCTCAATCTCCGGAAGCGCTTTCTTATCAAGTTTTCCGTTTCTTGTTACCGGTATTTCATCTATCTGCATCATGTACGAAGGTATCATATATTCAGGAAGGTTTTCGCTTAACCTGCTTCGGATATCCGATACGGATATTTCCTCATCTCCCGTATAGTATGCATAGATTGCCTTGTCTCCGGCTGAATCTGCTTTTGCGATAACGGCACAGTCCTTAACGCTAGCTATTTCTCTTATCCGGCTCTCGATTTCTCCAAGCTCTATACGGAAGCCCCTGATTTTTACCTGTTCATCGATTCTTCCCATATATTCGATGTTTCCGTCAGGCATCCATCTTGCAAGGTCTCCCGAACGGTACATTCTGCCTTCTCCAAACGGATTCTCCACAAACTTTTCTGCTGTAAGCTCCGGTCTGTTTAAATAGCCTCTCGCAAGTCCTGCTCCCGTTACACAAAGTTCTCCCGGTATTCCGATTCCACAGAGCTTATCACCGTTCATAATATATGTTTTTAATGTCGGTATTGCCTTTCCTATATCACTTACACCATTTTTAATCTCTTCATCGCCAATTTCCCTATAAGTCACATGAACTGTAGTTTCTGTTATTCCATACATGTTCACTATTTTTGTATCCGGATGCTTTTCATGCCATTTCTTCAAATTTGCAGGATTCAAAGCTTCTCCTCCAAAAATCAGATAGCGCAGATACAGTTTTTCATCTTTTTCTATTTTCGTCAGATTATAAAATGCCGTAGGCACCTGATTAAGAACGGTAACTTTCTGCTTGTTCAGCAGCTTTACAAATTTTTCTGTATCCTTTGTCTCTTCCTCGCATACAACAACAAGCTTTCCACCATATAATAATGCCCCATACATCTCCCATACGGAAAAATCAAATCCATAGGAATGAAACATGGTCCATACATCATTTTCGTTGAAATCATACTCGAATGCATCATTAAACAAAAGTCTGACAACATTTTTATGCATAATTTCTACGCCTTTTGGCATACCGGTTGTTCCGGATGTATAGATTACATACAGTCCGCTTTCACTTCCTATATCTGCTGCAGGCAAAACTGCATTTTCTTCATATAACTCTACTGACTTTATATTCAACTCCTTACCTTCAAACACTGCCTCCAACTTCGTGTTGCCGCATAAGAGAATTTTAGCTTTACAATCTTTCAAAATGTATTCTATTCTGTCATCAGGATACATTATATTGATAGGTACATATATTCCGCCAGCTTTTATGATTCCAAGTATTCCAACGACCATTTCAATACTTCGTTCAATATATAATGCAACATAATCCCCACTTTTTACACCGTTTTTAAGAAGTACATATGCAAGAGCATCTGACTTTTCATTAAGTTCTTTGTAGGTCAGACTTTCTTCCTCATATACAACAGCCACATTATCCGGTGTCTTCCTTACCTGTTCCTCAAACAGTTCCACTACTGTCTTATCTTTTGGATAATCTGTTTCAGTGTCATTGAATACATTAAGAATCTGTCTCCGCTCTTCTTCCGTAAGCATTTCCATCTCGCCTATCCTGCGGTTTTCATTTGTGACTGCCTCCTTTATTATCTCGG
>CANQTC010000006.1 GCA_947626675.1 uncultured Coprococcus sp.
TCGTATAGCGACATTCAAATCTGTATTCACAAACAGGACAATAATAAAAGCAGTCATAGTGATAGTGAGTGTCAGAACAAAGGGTTGTCCACATTTTGAAAATAAAAAAATGAATGGTCGCAGTTTTTTCTTACTTAGCCATCCATTTATAATAAGAAGTCTTATACACATAAGACCTGGAAATGCCTATGATGTCGGATACCTGCTTTTGCGTGTGGGCTTCTTCACCGGATAGACCATATCGTAAAGTGAGTATCTGTTTTTCCCTTTTGGTAAGGCATGAATTAACGTAACCCGGAAGTACTGAAAGTTCATGTTTGGTGATTAGTGTATCCAGCGTGTTGACACTTCCTTCGCTTATGATATCCATAAGAACGATTTCGTTTCCTTCTTTGTCTGTGCCGATAGGTTCGTATATAGATACTTCGCGGGCTCTCTTTTTCTCCTGTCTTAGGACCATGAGAAGCTCGTTTTCTATACATCGGGATGCATAGCTGACCAGTTTGTGGCCTTTATCTGCATCGAAGGTATCGATTGCCTTTATAAGACCTATTGTTCCGATAGAGAGAAGGTCATCTCCCTCGCGGCAGGTATTGATGTATTTTTTTGCTATATGGGCAACAAGCCTTAGATTATATTCAATCAATATATTTCTGGCAGTCTGATTTCCTGCTTTGCATTGTTTGATATAATAGATTTCTTCAGCAGGGGTTAAAGGTTTTTTGAAAGTTTGCACGTCTGTCAGGCTCCCTGGATTTGTATTATTTTATGAAATATTAGCAAAAAAAGTGCCTATCCACACGAAAAAATGGGAAAAAATTTCAGGCGGGCAAAAAAAACAAACTAAAATATGTACAAAATGTTTAAATTTTTAAAACGGTGTGATATAATATTGCTTAATAAATATTTGTACACTTTGTTTTTGGGAGGAGATATTGCAGATATGCGATTAGGAATGGGACGTAAAAAAATAAGAATCGGTGATGTTCTTATTGCAGCAGGCGCGATTACGGATGAACAGTTACAGGAGGCGTTGGCCAAACAAAAAGAGACAGGCGGGATGCTTGGAAACACACTGGTTGATATGGGCTTTATCAGTCAGGAAATATTGATTACACTTTTGACACAGCAGCTTGGTATTGATTATATACCGTTAAAAGGTGCGAAGATTGATGAGAAAGTTCTCAGACTGGTTCCGGAGTCGATGGTAACGAAGTATAAAGTAATTCCGATTGAGATTGACCCGGATAATCCGAATATCTTGAAGCTTGCAATGGCAGACCCAATGGATATCAATGCAGCAGATGATATCAGTCTTGTGACAAATCTGCAGGTTGAGCCGATGCTTGCGATGGAAGCGGAGATTAGCGATGCAATAGGAAAGTACTACGGAAGCGCTCAGGCGATGGAAGCTGCTGAGATGTATCGTCAGGAACAGGCAAACATACTCGGCGATGAAGAAGATGAAGAGAATAATGAGGAAGTAGACAATTCACCTGTCGTTCTTCTTGTTAAACAGATTATAGAAGGCGGTGTAAGACAGAGGGCATCTGATATTCATATAGAAGCACTTGAGACAGGCGTGCGTGTAAGATACAGAATAGATGGTGCATTAAAACAGGTTATGTCATACGATTTAAGTATCTTAGCCGGTATCACAGCCCGTATCAAGATTATCGGCGGCATGGATATTGCAGAGAAGAGGAAACCACAGGATGGACGTATTACGATTATGGTTGACCGCAGAGAGTTTGATGTCCGTGTTTCGATTCTTCCTACGGTGTATGGCGAGAAAACGGTTATGCGACTAACTTCAAAAGACGGTCTTACAAAACCGAAGAGTGCGCTTGGATTTGATACGGAACAGGAAGCTCTTTTTGATGACATCCTCAGTAATCCGCATGGAATCATTCTTGTAACAGGACCAACCGGTTCAGGTAAATCAACGACACTTTATACGGCGCTTAGTGAGCTGAATAAAGAAGATGTTAATATTATCACCGTAGAAGACCCGGTAGAAGCGAACATACTTGGTATCAATCAGGTTCAGGTTAATAATAAAGCGGATATGACATTTGCCGCAGCCCTTCGTTCTATTCTCCGTCAGGACCCGGATATCATCATGATAGGAGAGATTCGAGACGGTGAAACGGCAAGTATCGCTGTTCAGGCAGCTATTACAGGACATTTGGTAGTATCAACACTTCATACGAATTCGGCGGCATCGACCATTACGCGTCTGATTGATATGGGAATTGAGTCTTATATAGCAGGTGATGCTGTTGTTGGTGTTATCGCACAGCGACTTGTAAGAAGACTTTGTACAAATTGTAAAGTCCCGCGTCTTGTAGAGGACGAAGAGAGAGAACAGCTTGGAATTCCAAAAGATGAAGAAGATGTCGTTATCTACGAGCCAAGTGGATGCCCGCTTTGCAATGAAACAGGATATTCGGGACGAATCGGTGTATATGAGATGATGCCGGTATCAAGAACACTGCAGACGATTATTGCGTCAGGTGCAACTGCTGATAAGATAGAAAAACAGGCTCTTAAGGAAGGTATGCTGACACTTCGGATGGGTGCAGCAAAGCATGTTGTAAATGGTATTACATCTGTGGCAGAGATGAATAAGATTGTTCACAGTTCAGCGGCGATAGCAGCGGAAGATGTGGAATTGTAAGAAAATTATAAAGGAATCTTACGGATTTTGATACAGAACAAATCCGAAGGAATAAATTGAAATTATGAATGCAAAAATGAAAGGATGGGGATTAGTTTATGTTAGACATGAAAGAGTTGCTTGCTTTTTCTGTAGAAGCGAAGGCATCTGATGTACATATTGCTGTAGGAATACCGCCAAAACTCAGAATTCACGGAAAATTAACAGAGGTAGAGGTGCCGGCACTTAGTGCTGCGGAAGCTGCGGAAGCAATTGCTTCGACAATGAAGGACAGACATAAAGCAATACTGAAAGATAGAGGAGAAGTCGATTTTTCGTTTGACTCTCCTGAAACAGGTCGTTTTCGTGTCAACGTGTACATGGATAAGGGAAATATGGCGGCGGCGTACAGACGGGTTGAGACGCAGATTCCAAGACCGGACCAGCTTGGTATCCCGAGAGAAGTTGTAGAACTTTATAAGAGAAAAAGAGGTCTGGTTCTTGTAACAGGTCCGACTGGTTCGGGTAAGTCAACGACACTTGCTTCGATTATCAATAAAGCAAATGAAAATCTGACTGACCATATTATCACATTGGAAGACCCGATAGAGTATGTTCATCATCATAATAAAGCAATTGTCAACCAGCGGGAAGTTGGTATGGACACATTAAGTTATGCGAATGCGTTAAGAGCAGCACTTCGTGAAGACCCGGATATTATTCTGGTAGGAGAGATGAGAGACCTTGAAACGATTTCAACGGCGATAACGGCTGCTGAAACAGGACATCTTGTTTTTTCAACACTTCATACAATAGGTGCAGCAAGTACGATTGACAGAATTATTGATATTTTCCCGACAAACCAGCAGCAGCAGGTAAGAGTTCAGCTTGCGATGGTTTTGGAAGGGGTTATATCACAATCACTGCTTCCTATCGCGAACGGAAATGGCCGAGTGGCTGCATTCGAGGTCATGCTTGCTTCACCTGCTATCAGAAGTCTGATAAGAGAAGCAAAAACACATCAGATTCAGTCGACGATTCAAACGAGCAGACAGCTTGGCATGATTACGATGGATGACGCACTCTATGACTTGTATGCTTCTGGAACGATTACCAGAGAGATGGCAATGACATATGCTCAGGACCAGCAATATCTGCGAAAGAAGATAAATGGACAATAGAATGTAATGCAAAAGTTACAAGTTATGTTATGCATAATATACAAAATAAACATTAACAATAATTAAATGTTGATTATGTCGACATAATATAGTATTATAATTATACTAATTGTGTGTAGATTGCGTCAGAATGCATTTGTACATGCGTACGCGTAATGAACATAAACAGAATATTGATTGGGTCGGAGGAAGAACAATGGCAGTATTTAATTACAAGGTTGTTGACAAAGATGGTAAAAATAAAAAAGGTACCATCGATGCCCCGAACAAAGAAAGTGCGGAGAAAAAACTGAAGGCTGAGGGCTATTCCCTTATGAGTCTGACGGAACAAAGCACTCCTTTGGGTGGCGGAACGTTATTTAAGAAAAAAGTTAAATCGAGAGATTTGGGTGTCTTTTGTAAACAGTTCGGCGCTGTTATCAGAGCCGGTGTTACGATTATATCAGCGTTGGAATTGATGGGGGACCAGATAGAAAACCCAACACTTCGGAAAGCAATCGTTGATGCAAGGACATTTGTAGAAAAGGGCGGAACGCTTGCTGATGCATTAAGAGTAAATCCGGATGTATTTCCGCCGATTATGATTAACATGGTTGCAGCGGGCGAAATGTCAGGTAATTTGGAAGTATGTCTTGACAGACTTGTTGAACACTTCGAGAAAGATAACGCTCTTTCATCCAAGATTAAAGGCGCTATGACATATCCGATAGTTGTTCTGATTGTTATGGTTATCGTTATTATTGTTGTATTGGTTATGGTTATTCCGAACTTTGCAAGTATGTTTGAGGATATGGGTACACAGCTTCCTCTTGCAACAAGAGCGATGATGGCCGCGGCTGATTTTGTTAAATATAAGTGGTACATATTGATTGTTGTTGTTGCAGCGATTGTACTTGGTATTAAGTTTTTCAAAAAGACACCTGTAGGTGAACAGCTTTTTGCCAATATCGGATTAAAAGCACCAATATTCGGAAATTTGAATATCAAGACAGCCTGCTCGAGATTTTCAAGAACAATGAGTACGCTTATGGCATCTGGTATATCAATGATAGATGCAGTTGAACAGGTTGCCAAGATGATGGATAACAAGATTATAAGAGATGGCCTTATGGATGCCAAAACACAGGTTGCGAAAGGTATTCCGCTTTCAAAACCACTGAAAGATATGGAGATGTTTCCACCGATGCTTTCGGCTATGACAAAGATAGGAGAAGAAACCGGTGATATAGAAGAAATGTTGAGCAAAGTTGCTGATTACTATGATGAAGAGGTAGAAACAGCAACAAATGCACTTACTGCAGCGATGGAGCCGTTGATTATGGTTCTGCTTGCCCTTGTTGTAGGTATGATTGTTGCGGCAGTATATGGTCCGATTATGAGTATGTACAGTGCTCTCGACCAGTATTAGAACATACATATTAGCAAAGACTGTACAAAGATGAATGGTTAAACCCGGCAGTGCGAGGGTGCCGGTTTTAATAAATGTGCATTATGCACGAAAAGAACAACAACAAAAAGAATTATTGGAAAAAAGGAGAATTATTATTATGAAGAACAACAAAGGTTTCTCATTAGTAGAATTAATTATCGTTATTGCTATTATGGCAATACTTGCAGGCGCTCTTGCACCAGCACTTATCAAGTACATTAACAAGTCAAGAAGAAGCACAGACGTAGCAAATGCTGATACTATTCGTAACGCATTACAGACAGCTATGTCAGATGAGGATGCTGCAAACGCACTTAGTACTGCTATTAACTCAGTTTCAATTACAACTGTTAAAAACAGAAATGATGCATATGGTAAAGAAGTAAAATCTATCCTTGGTGATACAAGATTAACAACAAAGTATGCTTCAAAGGGTAAAGATTTCAAAGTTTCAGTTGATCCTGCAAACAATGTTGTAAGAGTATTTGCTGATAACAACGATCAGATTTGCCCAAGTGCAACAGGTTCATACAAGTAGAATTTGACTTGTGTAATGTATAACACATATTCATGACGAGTGATGGACGTTTCCTCGTAACAACATCATGAGTGGGTATTGATATGTCTGTTTTTTCAGATGTGTCAAAGGCATTTAGCGCAATGGGTGTTTCACGATGCCTGTTGCGCAATCTGCCCTTTTGCAGTCGGCGGTTTTTGTTTGCAAACGCATAAGCTGTATATTGTTTGCGAGTGGCAACAAACTTATGGCGGCAGCTGGCTTACGATTAGGCTGGCACTTTGTTTAACGGTAGTGTTTTCTGTTCAATTACATATGAGTCAATGTATTTGCGGAGAATACATACAATTAAAAAAGGGTGACAGAATAGTGTTGACCTTTTTTGCCTGTATATGCGGGCATTTCATAATAACATGGGGTGAACAGCGGTAAGCTGGTACTCAGGTAATAAAAGGCGTTGCCTTTATAAAAACTACTGATTAGCGAGGGAGGCTATTAAAATGGCGAGTAATAACAAAGTTTTAACAATCGACATTACAAACGAAAGTATTACAATTGTTGAAGCTACGGCTTCAGGAAAAAAACAGTCTACAGTACATAATGCCATTATCTTCGAGACTCCGGAGGATGCTTACGAAGATGGTATTATAAGAGACAAAGAGAGGATAGCAGATGCTATTAAATCGCAGCTTAGTGCGAACGGAATATCTAACAAGAACGCTATATTCGTTCTTTCCTCTACAAAAATAGTAAACAGAGAGGTCGTTGTACCTTTCGTGAAAGAAAACAAGATTAAAGGAATTATTAATGCGAACTCATCAGAGTATTTCCCTGTTAATATAGAAGACTATGTGGTTTCACATTCTGTATTGGAAACAGTTACTGATGAAAACAATAACAAACAGCTTAGAGTACTTGCTGTTGCAGCACCGGAAAATATGGTACGTTCTTATTATGACGTGGCTGCTATGGCAGGTCTTAAAGTCGTTGCACTTGATTATATTGGTAACAGTATGTTGCAGCTGATCAAGACTCAGACCAGCGAGAATATGACCACAATGGTTATCCAGTTAGGCAGTGAAGCAACAGTGCTTAACATTGTAAAAGGAGACACACTTCTCTTACAGAGAACCGTACCATATGGTACAAATGTTGTAGTGAATGAAGTTATGGATGTGAAAGGTGTTGACGCGACTACAGCGATGACGCTTCTTCAGAATGAAAGACTTCTGACAGTCGATTTTGATGATAATTCGATAACAGGCTCATTCAGATATCTTATAAACAACATTGGACGTGTGATGGACTTCTTTACATCTAAAAATCCTGATAAGCCGATTGATGACGTATTCCTTACAGGCGATGGTGCGCTGATTAAAGGAATCGATGGCTTGTTCAAGGTACAGTTAAATGTATCCACACAGGTTATGGATACACTTTATAATATCAAATTTGATCCTAAGATTGACTTAAAAATTTATAATCCTGTATATCTCATGGTACCTATCGGCGCAGCTTTTGCACCTATGGGATTTGCTATTTCAGACAATGCGGCCAAGAGTAAGAGCAGCGCCGGCGGTTTTGATGCAACACCGCTTGTGATTGCGTTCCTGATATTATCGGTTCTTATTGCCGGTGGTGTTACAGCTTATTCTTTAATTGCAAAGAATAAAGCGCAGGATGAACTTGATAAAGTGAATCGCGATATTGAGGCAATCAGAGATATCGAAACAATTATTCAGGATTATGAAGCAGCAGAAGGCATTTATGTCGATGCTATGAGCATGTATAGTTACACCACGAATCTGAACCAGTATGTTGGTACATTGATAACAGAACTTGAAGATAAGATGCCGAAGGGTATTTCACTTACAGCATTTAATTCAAGCTCGGTAGGGGTAGACTTCACCGGAACAACAGAAAAATATGAAGATATTGCAGCGTTTGCAATTAATCTGAAAGAAATTGAGTGTATTGATAATACGTTTATTGGTGAAATCAATGAAAATGTTGATGAACAGACCAACAAGGTTACATACGATTTTACAGTATCCTGTATCTACAAAGACCCGACAGCGGAGATTGCAGATGCGCTTACAGATGATGCTGTAACAATAGAGTAAAGGAGGGTGTAAATATGAGTGCAGTTACAAAAGGACAAAGAAATTTACTTTTATTCATATTAGGTATTGCTATTATATTCTTACCTATTAAACTGATTGCTATGGGCAATTTTGATGAAAAGAAAACAATAGATGCCGAAAAGTCAGAACGCCAGACATATTATAATGATTTGAAAGCGAAAGATGCAAACAGACAGCAGTACATAGACGATACCGAAAAGTATAAAGCTGATTATGAAGATATAATCAGTAAATTCCCTTCTGAAATTTATCAGGATAATACAATTATGTACTTGCAGGGCATCAAAGATGAGTATAAATTCAATTTCCCAACAGTAGCGATGGGTGAAGAAGTATTATTCTATACATTAGGTGCCGGCGGCGCTGTAGGCGATGTATCACTTGATGCACCGGAAGCCACTACAGAGGCTGCTGCGGAAGGAACAGATGCAGAAGGAACTGCTGAACCGGGAGCAGAAGGAACAACAGCAGGCGTAGGCGGTGATATTTATAATTGTTATTCTGCGACATTCCCTACTACATATCAGGGAAAGTATGAAGATATCAAAAAAGTTATCGATTATATTGTTGAAGGCGATATGAGAATGACACTTGATAGTATTAGTATCGCATTCAATGAAGAGAAAGGCTTTTATGAAGGTGATTTATCTTTTACTTCATATGCAGTGAATGGTGGAGAAAGAACAACAGACCATGCTGATGTAAAAGTTCAGACTGGCGTAAACAATATATTTGGCAATCCTACAGCAAGACCTAGTAATACAACCGGAAACGCAGCTACGGAGTAATTTATTTGAACGGAGTGAAATAAATGGCAAGATTAAATAATAAAGGCTTTAGCTTGGTTGAAGTAGTTGTAGCTGTTGCCGTATTTGCTATTTTAATCGTACCACTCACCACACAGCTTATTGCTGCTGTAAAGACGAATAAAAAGACGAATATTAAGCAGCAAGAGATTGAAGTGGCTGAGGAATTTATGGAAAGCTTTAAGGCGTGCGATTTAAACAAGAGTTCTATAGTCGTTTCTGATGGAAAACCATCATCGTCACAAGAGTATGTATTTACAAAAGGAACACCTGCTTCTGCAACGCTTTCTTTACCGGGAGGCGAAACAGTTGATTATGAGGTGACGAAATATAACTGTAACAATATAAAGACTGCATTTAATACATATAATTGTGAAATAACAGTTGATAATGCTGCTTATGCAGCATTATCAAAGGGTTATGTATATGATACGGATGGTAATTTGAAGAAAAATGATTATGGAAAGGCAGCGACAGGTACTATTAGAAATCTTGATAATAATCAGTCCGCAATTATTGCGGGCGCTACATATGCAGGAAGTGAGAGTGCTTTAACTCAAAAGAATCTTGACTATGGCGCATATGAGTATTTTCAGGAAACAAAGGCCAGCTTGTTAGTGAACTACCCTGTATATTACAGTCAGTATCTTTCAGGTAGAAATTACTTTGAAAATGATAGTTTTAAGAAGTATACTACCATCAAGATATCGAAAACTGTAGCGGATAAATACAAGGTAGAGTGTATTGTAAAATATGAAGATATAACGGGTGTTTCGTTTATTTCAAGTGAGTATACAGCGGATAATAAAAACATATATTATCCTTCCACAAAAGATGGCAATGGCATTGTATATTCAAAAGAATTTGATGAGGAAGTTCCAATTTATCTCTTATATTTGCCGGCTATATGCAATGGAAAGTATGTAGCGAACGATTATATAGAAATTGATAATTCGGGAGCTCCTGATATCGAACCGAAGGTATATATTTTTGAAACAGCAGCATCAAATATCGATGCAAAATACAAACAGATAATTGAAAGCCAGCTCGGCGATTTTAATGATTTGGTATATACCAGTCCGGAAGATGCCGTATCATATAAGAATGTGAAAGTTTCAGTTAATTCGGCAGGTGGTGACAGTGACAAACTTAAGGTTTATGCAAACTTCCCAACAGATACTGCATCATCAGATATACTTGTTAAGCCAATGACTGAAGATGAAAGTGATAATGTATATATGTACAGTATCAAAGTCACATTAACAGACCAGGACGGCAAAAAAACTGAAATAGCAGGAACAAGGGGGAAGTAATAAATGATTGAAAAAATAAGGCGCAAGCTTAATAAATTGAATGATCATGGCTCCAGTTTTGTCCTTGTTATTGTATCAACAACATTTCTCAGCATATTGGTGTCTGCTCTGATGCTTGGTGCTATGCTTGCATATAAATTGAGATTCTATCAGCTTCATTCATTGAATAATTTCTACAAACTTGAGAAGTCAATGGATGAGATATACACAGGTGTAGGGTCTACGGTAAATGATTACCTATATAAAGCATATACAACTACTTCAGAGCTTGTTGTCGTTTATGATACAACGACGCAGGAATATAAAAATATTTCCAATGATGATGCGAAGAAATTGTTTGAAAGTTTCTTTATGCAGGGAATAACGAATGATACTACATTTAGGAATTTAGCAGCTACTGCAATCGTGATGGATTCTTATATATCTGACAGTAATGGCTATTTGATGTTTGAGGGGAATCCTTATACAAAAGTTGAAGGCAGTGCGTTAAGACTGAAAAAAGGTGCAAGCGGAGCTGCCTGTGGGGATGTTGCGCTTTCCCTTGATAATCTTCAGATTATTCTCGAGGACAAAAATAAAAAAACAAACAGACTTTATTTTGATAATAAATGTCAGGCAAAGAGAGATGCATTAGGAGATTTCAATCCAAATGCAATTGAGAGAATTACCTTTAAAAATGTATGTGTAAAGAGAAAAGTTGAACTGACAAGTTCAGAAGTTGGAACTGCTTCGGGTGTTTATGAGCAGTCGATTTCGACGGATATCGTGCTTGATAAACCTGATTTTAATATATCATTTGATATGTCCAATATTTCAACGGATAATCTTTATAATTATGCGATACTTGCTGATATGGGTATTGAAGTTGGAAACAGCAGTTCGACAACCGGTGCGGTCGTAAATATAAGAGGTAATGTATATGCAGCTTCCGATTATTATAACAAGGATTATAATGCAACTGCAGAAAACAAAGTTACTTCTGCATATAATACTGCAAAAACAACGAAATGGGGTTCTACAAATGACAGTGCCAATTCGGGAATTTTTGTAAATGGTGAACAATCAAGACTGACAATGCAGTCGGATGTTATTGTATGTTCAGGTGCTTTATCAGCATTTAACGGTTCGACTGTAAACGTACAGGGACGCTCCTCATTATTATCGGAATTGTGGGCAGATAATATTATTATTGACGGTTCAAGAGGCGGTACGATTAATGCTGCTGCAAATGCTTATATATATGATGATACAGAGCTGAATGCTGAAAGGTCAACTTTAAGGTTTACAAAGGGAAGATACTTCGGATACAGTTATGTAGCTGATGATATCAGGAGCATTAATTTCCTTCGTACAAAAGGTTGGCTGGCATCAAATTATAAGCTGAAGTCACATTTCAGTGATAGTGCTGTTATTGTAAATGGAAAGAATTCTACACTTGATTTTAAGAATCTTGATTCTTTGTATATTGCAGGTAAGTCTTATATTGAATTCTCAAAAATGGCTGCTGCAACGGCATCAGAGGACAGCTCAATTACGGTAGATGCAAATGCTGATTTGGCATTTACATCGCTGAAAGACTATTCAACAGGTCAGTCGCTTGATGTTAAATCAAACCAGTTAGTATTTTTAACACAATGGGAGCCTGTTCCGGGAAGTGAAGTTACAGATGCTGATACAGGAATTACAACGGTAAAACTCAGATTCCCTGCTACCTATCTGGCTGATGCAACAATGGAGAGTTTATATGATGATTTCCTTGAAAACACCAATCAGATTAAGGCGATAAAGCAAACGGTATCAGGTCATGATTATTATTATCTTTATATTGAAGCTGGCGATGATGATAATGATGGCATAGGAAATGCTGAGGAGTTTGTTGAAAAATATTATGAGATGTTTAACCAGGGATATGGTGAGGCAATCACAGGAAAATTATATGATGTTACAAAATATGAAGATTTTGAAGTAAATCTTGTACTCCCAGGTTCAAACGATGATGTAGATACCAGTAAGATTAATACAAGTGCTGCATTAACATATCAAAAAGCAGATGATTCATTATTTTACAAATCATCTATTGATACCAACCTTGATGTTGACCAGGCTTTGAAGAATGCATCGACATCTAAGGCATTTTCAGTGCTGCTTGGTAATAAGGGCGCAGCTAATAACGAAAGTACATTTAATGCTCTTAAGATTTCATCAGCTAAATTGGCACTTAATCCGAATCTTACAGATGTAACAAACAGAACCGCATATACATCAGAACAGTCAGTAAGTAATTTCCTTACATATATGTATATTAACATGAAGGACCATCTTGCTGTAACGGATAAAGTAGATGACAGTGATAATCCGGTTTCTGCATGGGATATAGCAAAATACACATCATCCGGTACTTCCTATAATTATACTTATAACAGCAATGCTGATATGTTTTCATATGATTATAGTATAACGCCGCTTCATGATTGCGTAGATTTCAATAAGATATTTACGCAGCATATCAATATTAATGAATATATTGGTACAGATGCAAATAAGAATAAAATTATTGTTTCTGAAGGTAATGTAACACTTAGTACAAGTGATGCGGATGGTGCGCTTGAGGGCATTATTATTGCAGGCGGCGATGTTACGTTTGATAATACTGTAAAGTCATTTAAAGGTCTTATTATAACAGGTGCGAAGTTAAAGTGTAATTATGATATCGTTTTAACAGCAGACCCGACATATGTTGCAGGACTGCTTCAGTCTTGTGCTGAGAGTACAGATGTTAATGTAAATAAGATTGTAAGTGAGAAGATATTGAAAAAATTTAAAGCGGTAAGTGATGAATCAACAAGTACTGTAGATGGTGTATCAATTTCAGATATCTCTTATCAGGACATTCTTACCTTTGAAAACTGGAAGAAGAATGTAGAATAGGGGGTAGCATATGAGAAAAAGGATTAGTAATGAAAATGGATATTCTTTAATAGAACTTGTTATCGTCATTGCGATTATTGCGATATTGTCCGGCATGGCAATGGTTTCTATGGCAGCGATTAAAACGTCGAGAGCCAATGCTTCTATGCATACTTTTGATACGGAACTTTCTGCCCTTATAACAAGAACGAAGGCGCAAAGTAAAGATAATGCGATTATCATAAAGCGTAATTCCAGAGGAGATGGATATGAGGTTTATTATGGAACTTCAACAGATGGAACGCTGGCAAAATGGTCGCAGACTTCTACAGAGGCAGAAGCAAAAATGGACAGAGTTGATATTTACTATGATGCTGGTAGCGGAGAAGTTTTAGTAGATGGTTCTGATACCATTCTATTAAAAATTAATAAAGCAGATGGCTCTGTAATTTCAGGTGCCGGGGTATATAACTTCTGTAGAAGCGGAACAACTCGTTCGGTTGGAACAGTGACGTTCAATAGATCTTCAGGAAGTCATTACTTTGGAAATTAGGAGGTGTGGATGTTGAAAAAAACTGATAACAGGGGTTTCACATTCATTGAGCTTATTGTTTATATGGCTATTCTTGGTATATTCATGGCAGCCGTAGGAACACTGATAAGTTCAACTGTGGCCTCCCGTAAAAAAACAAGTTCGCGTGAAAAACTGCAAAATCAGGCAGTTGAAACATACAGCACCCTATCAGATATGATGATGGGTGCTACAGATGTAAAGATACGTGGTGAGGCATATGTAGGCAGCGATGCAACAGCATATACAAAAAAAGATGGCAATTTCGTTGTTATAAAAGAGAACGAAATAAAAGCTGCTCCGGGTGCTACAATCTATGCTCCGGGTGGTGCAGCAACCAGAAAACAATTGGGTTCAGATGATGGTGTTGATATTTGTTATGACATTGCAGATATTAAACCGTTTACTGCAACCGCAACGCCATCCGCTGATACAGAGACATATATTGATGTAAAATATTTAATGTTAAAATATGCATCTGATATACAGGAGGATGCCACTACGAAGATGAAAAATAGTGTATATACATATTGTACATTGAAATTTGATGCAACTGCTAAATGTATATATATCTATAGAACTGCATCTGCGACTGAAAATTATGGTAATAGTACGGATATTTTATGTAAGAATGTTGAGAACTTTCAGCTTCAGGTAAATCCTGATACAGGAACTTTTGCGATTATTTTAGATTTCAAAGACCCTAAGACAGGAATCAAGTATTCATATGATGGAGTTGTAAGCCTTAGAAATTCATTCGTACTGAAGAAACATGAATGGGATTAGTAAAGGAGGGACATACTGGTGTTAAAAAATAGAAAAGTTGTTTTATCTTCAATAGCAATTGTCATTACACTTGTAGTTTGCTCTATCGTTGTAAGTTATACTTTGGCTAATTCAGGCTCAAATGCAGCAAATGGGAATCCGGCTTCAAATGCCGGTTCCGGTATTACAGGATATTCCAATATAGACCTTGCAGTTATGAATTCAAATAATGCAAGTCTGAAAGCAACAGGAGAGGATAAGTTTAATGTTGTTCAGATTCTTCCTGATGGATTATCGAATGTTGCAGAAAAAGATACAAGTTTAAAGGCGAAGGTTACTGCTTCCGGGTATAACGGAACGGTAACAGAAGAAGCTGATTTCGCTAATACATCATATTTATGGAGATATGTATATGGTAAAGAGTATTTTAGATTAGCGGTATTCAATGGATATAAGACGATAAGCCAGAATATGGCAGAGGGTGCTGTACAGCTTACTTCAGTAACTGTAAGCAGTCTGAATTCAATGAATGAAGAAGCACAGGCGATACTTGCGAAAGCGGATATGATTTATATATTCGCTTCAAATGCCAGTGATTATACAGGTACTTCAGATATTAGCGAGGAACTGTATAACTGGTTGGATGCCTATGCAACGGCTGACAGACATCCTTTGGCAATATGCCGATTAGCTTTATGTACAGATGATTCTTCTTCTATAACAGGTAATAATGATACTTATAGAATGGGAACGCTTGCATATAAAGTAATTACAAAAGAAAATATAGCAAGATTTGATAACGTATTAGTTACAGAGGCTGATTTCTTTAAAGTTTTGTACGAAGAAGCACAGAATGGTGAGGATACACCACCTATGCCGGGTACTACAAAAACGATATCTGATTTTATACTGACAGCAACAACGGATGTAAGCCACGGCGGAAATGATTATATAAATCTTAACACATACTATAAATGGTATGATGGAATGAGTTTTCAGGATTTTGTAAATCATAATATTTCCAGCGGTCAGGCAGATTCTGCTTATGTTAATGTTATTGGTTCAAGAACAGATAATGCAGATGAGGATGGTATTACTGCTAATAGGAAAAAGTGGTATTCTGCTAATTCAAAAAATACGTTTGATAATGCGAATATTTTGGTAATATCTGAGAATGAAGAAAGTGCCATGTTCAATACGTTGGCGGCAATGCGCAGCAATGAAAGCACAAATTTAGCTGATGATTATGTGTCAACAGGAAATGGTTGGAAAGCGGCTGAAACTGCACCAAACAGTGAACTGACAAGGCTTTTGTATGGTGCCGGAAATAACCGTTTTGTACCGAGCGGTGCAAATATTTTCCAGTTGAAATCAACAGATTTAAAAGATGCTTTGGCAACGGGCAAACCATTTACGAATATGTTGCTTTCTGATTCGTATTATATGGATATTGAAGCAAAGTCGATATCCGGCAAAATTTTAGTTGTACCTGAAGATTGGGATGAGGTCAATCGAATTGACCTTACAGGTTGGAAAGTTTATCTTATTGCGAAAGACAGTGAAGATGTTTATCATCCTGTAGGAATAAGCGACTCCGAAAATCAGGTTATTACATTGTCACAGGAGGATGATTCAGAACTTACAGGTGATAATGTTGATAAGCGGCTGTATAGCTTTAACTTTACGAATTTATCACCGGATTATGAGTATTCTGTTGTACTGCAGGCTCCGGATGGTGTTAATGTAAACGACTATCTTATCGGTGTGAAAGGTGAAACAGAGTTTGTTATTGATAATAAGATAACAAATCCACAAGAAGATGAAGAACCTGCATCAAGTGAAGAGCCGGCATCAAGCGAAGAACCTGCATCGAGCGAAGAACCTGCATCAAGCGAGGAAGAGCCTTCAAGCGAAGATAATCCTTCCAGTGAAGAGCCTGAGATTACAGAGCCGACGCCGTCAGAAAAGCAGGATGGTTATTTTTACAACGATGATGGTGTAGTCATTACATGGGATGACTTTGTTGAGAAGCAGTCCAGTGACAGTGAGCATTATGCATCAGAACTGATAGCTGATAATATGTTGTTTGATGATTTGTCATTTGTAACAGAGTATATAAATACGCATCATATGGCATATCAGCAGCAGATGCAGTCATTTAAGCAAAATCCTGGTCAGCTTGATTTCAGTTATTTTGATTTTGTATTTATCGATAAAGGTTCTTATTCTACAGAAATCGGTTCAAGTGCATATCATGCGTTATGTGATGCTGTAGAAGATGGATTATATTTTATCGTAAGTTCTGCTGCCGGTGACGGACATGGCTCAGGAACAGGAGATGATGATCCGGACCCTGTAGATCCTGGCATTATTGTAACAAGTCCATCAGCAAAGAAAATTGCGGATATTATCAATGCAAGTGTTTATCGTGATGGCGCTGATAATAAGTTTAAGGTATTGGAAATCCAACCGGATTATCCGATAGACGTTGCACTGGCAGAGAAATCCAGTGGTGGTTCTAATTATAAGAAACATAGTGATGGTTCTAGTTTTACAGGTAATTATTATACTGTGCCTTCTGACGTTGTTCAGGGAAAAGCAAAAGAAGAACTGCCAAATGATAAGACAGAATATTATGAGTTTGATTTAACCAGAGCAAAAGTTGCCTATGCATTAAAAGATTTAGGTGTCAGGTATGGAGACATTGCACTGACACAGGTATCTACGGAAGCTTTAATTGGTATGAGGGATGATATCCTGGCCAGCTATGACCTTGTATATCTTGGCGGCGATATCAGTGCAGTTGATAAGAGTCTGGAAGAGATATATGCTTATAATCCGATTGAAAATGGTACAGGTGCATTGGCTTTATCTTCCGGAATACCAGCTTTCATTATGTACACACATACAGGTGTATTGCAGTTGGTAAAACAGAACAGCAGCATTAAGAACTATCCGGTTATGGCTACCGGTCTTGTAGATGGAAATGATAATGTTTATATGCCGGAAAATGGAAATGACCTTACAAATGAGAAGTATGAACAGCTTCTTGCTTATATCAATTCCGGTCATCCGGTTATTGTAAGTAAGGAATTATCTTCTGTTTATGAGAAAATGAAAGGCCTGAATGTAAGTGGTTCTGTGAACGAATTGACAGAAGCACAGTTGTTAAACGGATATTGGTTTAATGATAATGGACAGATAGAGAAAGGAAATATGTTCCTTGATCCTTCTTCAAGAATGTACAAAGTAGTTGAAGCGGCATATAATAGGCATGCAAACTCATCGGTGAATGTACTTTGGGGACTTGACCAGTCTCAGGTTACAAGAATCGCAAACGAAGATGGTACATATGGAGATACCCATTTCACTTATAATGGCGCTGATGGAAAAGTATATCTTGATAATGAAGCAAGTAGTTTGAACTGGTATAATAACAATAATGTAATTAAAAGATATGCAACTGTGTTTAGTGATAACATGAACGCTCAGGTTAGTCATCTTGTTACCAGTTCTAATAAGAGAGTTCGTCTGACACTTACAAATAAACCGACGAAGTATATACAGGGAATTAGAAGTACATATCTGGCAACTACAAATCTATCATATACATTTAATGTATCGGGTGGACAGGACACATATAATTATGCGCTTTATGTAGATAAAGATAAGAACTGTACTTTTGATGAAGATAATGATTACTATATGAGCGGTTCGGTCTCATCAGGAGTTGATAAGACTGTTAATATTTCATTAGATGAAGACTTCTTTGGAGCAGCTTCATGGTATCTTGAAATAACAGATATCAATGATAACGTGGTTGCATCTTCAAGAGGTGTCAGCAAAATTATTAATACAACCGATTCTAAGTCACTGATTAACGTACTTCAGATTCAGACAATGAGTAAGGACCAGGGTGCTGATTATCATACAATGGATGATATGCTGTATTTTGATATTGAGTCTCAGTGGGCTCACAAGATTATGTATTACAATGGTCAGCAGAATAATCCGGTGTTTAATGCAAATATGGACCTTATTCAGACATCTGTGCTTGGAAGACATGAAAACCGTTTTGGTATTGTCGAATATGATTATGATTTAAGTGATGATGATTGGTTCTCTAATCTGGCAGATGCGATTACAGATGATTATGATATTAATCTGGATATGATTGTTGCTACGAAGAATCATGAGAACTTTTCAACTTCAGACGGAAAAACAGGTGTATATGAGTGTATGGACCGTTGGGTTGAAGAGGCAGATGCTTTGGAAGCCGGTCAGATGGTAGAAGGCAAAACCAAAGCGCAATATGTGGATATGGCTGCAGATGCTTTGACAGAATACAATGATGCTTCCGCAGCACTTGAAGCACCAAAGCAGGCAATCGACAGTTTCCTTGCAGGAGCAATATCTTATATGAATGACCCGGCTTCCGTTGCAAACGGAGCAGCTTTATATGGCTCTATTGGAAATGGCTCAAATACACTTTTAGGAAGAGTAAGAAATGATGCAGGTGCAATTTCAAGGCTTTCAAGATTATATCAGACTGCTTTGGATTCAGGCGAATATTATCTGATTTTCCTGAAGTATTTTACAAGCGTTGATGTTAACAATGATAATGATTTTAATAACTTTGGTCAGTTTGGTAAGTTATTCCTTGATTATCGTAATGCAAAGAACAAAGAGCTTGATGCGAGAGATAAATATCAGAAATATCTGAGAAGGTCATATGGTGCTGATTTCCTTAAAAACCAGTATTCCATATTAGTACTTGGACCTTCCGATGACTTTGGTGATTTTAATATTGATTTATCACAGCGTTCTTGTGATTACATTAAGGATTATGTTGCAAGCGGTGGGGATTTGTTCTTCTTCCATGATACGATGACACCGTATTATAAAGAAGGTGCATATAATCTGACAACCACTTTATTAGATGTTGTTGGTATGAACAGATTCCACATTGATATGACAAATCAGGCGAACAGTTATGATTATAGTCAGGGAGAACAAATCGGTGTAACACAGCCTACTCCGGCAGGTCTGATTCAGGGTACGCTGACACAAGAGGATTATATCTATACGTTAAGTCCGAATAATGGCAATACGCAAAGCACCCCGGCAGGATACATAAGGGGGACGTTGACAGCGGACGGATATATTTATGCACCTGAAGAGTATAATGTGACACATGATTGGCAAGGACCGAAAGATGGCTGGGTAAAGGATACTACAGCAACTGTTATTACCGATTGGGGTGGAACTGAGACAAAGCAGATGTATAAAAAGCAGGCAACTGCGGGAACTACGGGATATATATGGCAGGAAGCAAAGACATATACACAGATGGCTGTAATTTCCGGTAGTAATACAGAGAATAAATATGTATCGAAATCGGATAGTAAGATGCCGGCAGGAACACATGGATATATATGGCAGGAAGCAAAAGCGGGTGGAGAACCTGTTTATAGCGGTGGTTATGAATATCATTCGCCTGATTCCGAACTTTATTATCTGACACCATATATTACATATCCGGGTGTGAAACAAACTGCAGGTCTTTACGATAGTTTGATGCACAATGTTGCAAGTACGAATATGGCAGGTAATGCAAGTCAGATTCCTAAGAATAAGAGTTGGACGATTAGTGCAGTTTCAATGTCATCAATGTACTATGCAATGGATAAGGCAATGGGTGATGGAAAATATTTGAATTATATTTACGCATGGATGGATGTAAATGATGCTGTCAGAAAGACGGTTAGAGACGGTAACCATGACGAAAGCGGTTTATCGCAGACTGCAAAGGCAAGCCAGATTAATGAAGGCCTCGTTACACTATATCCATTTAGCATTGGTTCGTCACTGAATATTTCAGGAACACACCAACAGGCATACTCACTTGACCTTGAAAATCAGAATACCACTGTTTGGTATACACTTGCAGGATGTAATAACGAATCCAATGCAAAGACCAAATCGTCTATGTATGCAGCCGACCCGCTTGATGCAATGGAAAGTTATTTCATATACACAACTGCATATGGCTCGGGCGCAGTTACATATTGTGGAGCCGGTCATACATCTGTAACAGGTGATCATACAAAGAATAATGATGAAAGAAAGTTATTCATCAATGTTATTGTAAATAGTGCTGAGGCAGTCGTTCCGAAGCCGCATATTACCATTTATGATCCTGATACGAATTGGAAAAATGAGATGGAGAAAGATGAAGAAATCTCAGCAACGACAGGTAAGAAAGTTTATCTTACTCCTGTAGACAGCAAGACGGATTTACCGAACTTTGACTGGAAAGTAAAGATTCCTGACAGCGTAAAGCTTTCACAGGTTAATATTTACTATGATTTAGACTATAATGAAGATTTTGTAAATTCAAGACCTTCCTATAATTCAGCTACAGATCATATGGTTAAAACATACAAAGCATCTGAATTGAATGCAGAAGATAGTCTGAATGAGTTTAAAGATAAGGTAAGAAGTGCAAATACAAATGATGAACTTCGCTTGAAAGATGAGTATTTTACACCATATGGTGGAAATTATACTTATATTGTTATGGAAGTTTATTATGTAGGTGGTAAACAGCCTGTATATGTAATGATTAAGATTAAGGCATCTGATCCATTGTTCAATCTTACACAAAATGGCGAAACAATAATGGTTGCTGCTGATGCAATCGCAGAGAAGAAGTTTCGTATATTATAAAAATAGAATCATAAATTCAGTTTTTGGGAGACAGGTAGCAATACCTGTCTCTTTTGTGATATAATGTGAACACTTAGCGAATTCAAGCAAAGCGCAGAATGAGTTTAGTGAGAACTTACATCTGTGACCTTAGCGAATACGAAGTATGAGCTTAGTTTACATGATATAATGTGAACGCTTTATGTTACTTTATAAATACTTGGAAAGGGAATTGATATGATGAAGATAGATGGTAAAACAAGACTGCTCGGCTTATTGGGCGCTCCGGTAGAGCATACCATGTCACCAATGATACATAATAAGTTAAGTGAAATTTTAGGAATTAATGAGGTATATGTGCCATTTCATACGAAGAAGGAAGGACTTGAAGCCGCCGTGAAAGGGGCATATGAGCTTAATATATTGGGGCTTAATGCAACAGTACCGCATAAGAACCATATTATGGAATATCTTTGTGATATCGATGATGGGGGAAGGGCAATAGGGGCTGTGAATACTCTTGTCAGAATGGATAACGGATATAAAGGATACAATACAGATATGCTTGGTCTTCTTCGTGAAGTGAAGTCGTATGAAATCAATCTTAGCAATCAGGATATCATCATCATCGGAGCAGGCGGGGCGGCAAAGGCTGTAGCTTATATGTGTATGCGCGAAAATGCGTCGCATATTTATATATTAAACAGAACGGTTTCAAAGGCACAGGATATTGCTGAGCATATGAATCATCATTTTGGAAAAAATGTTATAACCGCAGGTACGTTATTGTCATATAAGGAGCTTGAAAAGAAAAAATATATTGTGTTTCAGTCAACATCTATAGGACTATATCCAAATGATGATGTCATTATAGCGGATGAAGATTTTTATGAGCTGGTAGATATCGGGATAGATATTATTTATAATCCCTTTGAAACGACATTTATGAAAAAGTGCAGGAAAGCCGGAGCTAGGGCATATAACGGACTTAAAATGCTGCTTTATCAGGGAATTATAGCATATGAGTTATGGAATCAAATATCCGTAGGGGAAGAGATTGCCGGCGCAGTATATGAAAAGCTTCTGAAAAAAACACGAAATAATATAATCCTTACAGGATTTATGGGGTGTGGTAAATCAACCGTTGGCGTATTACTTTCAGAGAAGTATGGATATCGCTTCATAGATACGGATAAGGTAATCGAGGAGAAGGCGGGGCAGCCTGTTTCTGAGATATTTGAACAGCGTGGCGAGGAATATTTCAGATGTCTTGAGACTGCGGTTTTGACTGAATTAAATGAAACATTATCGAATACAGTGATATCAACAGGCGGTGGACTGCCGCTGCGTGATGAAAACCGGAAGATTTTAAGTTCTTTAGGATATGTTGTATATTTAGATGTAGAAGCAGGTGAGGTTATACGCAGATTAGCCGGAGATACGACAAGACCATTGCTTCAGGGGGAAAATCCGGAAGAGAAAATACATGAACTGATGGAATATCGCAGACCGGTATATGAACAGTGCGGCGATATCTGTATTCAGGTGACAGGCAAAACGATTGATGAAATTGCGGAGGAAATTATAAATGAATATCAAAAGGCTTGAGAAAATCAGACGGGAGAAGGCGGTTGACGCACTTCTTATAACGGATGAATATAATATGCGTTATGTTGCAGGTTATCGTGGTGAAGGGATGCTGGTGTATACATCAGATAGCAGATATGTACTTACGGATTCCAGATATACAGAGCAGGCAGGCAGGGAATGTGCAGATTATCAATGCATCGATATTGGTAAAGACGGTTATGGCAAAAGCCTTTCAAAATTGCTGAAAGATTATGCAAAGACGGTTGGATTTGAAAATAAGAGTATCAGCTATCAGTTCTATCAGGTTTTTAAGAAAAATCTGCCGGATATCATCCTTGTTGAACTCGATGATGTGATAGACGAACTTCGTGTGATAAAAACGGCAGAAGAAATCGCACTTTTAAGAAAGGCAGAAAGTATAGGTGATGCTGCATTTTCACATATATTGGAATATATAAAGACAGGAATGTCAGAAAGAGAAATATCGCTTGAATTGGAATATTTCATGAAGAAGAGTGGAGCAGAGGATTTGAGCTTTGACACGATAGCAGCATCGGGAGAGAATTCTTCTATGCCGCATGCGATTCCTACGGACAGACTTATCAGAGAGGGTGATTTTCTTACGTTGGATTTTGGCTGTAAATATAATGGCTATTGTTCAGATATGACAAGAACCATAGGCGTGGGAAGTGTCAGTAAAAAGCAGGAAGCCATATATAATATTGTATTAGAAGCACAGAAAGAAGCAATGAAGGCTATCAGACCGGGCGTATGCTGTAATGAAATTGATAGAATAGCCCGGGCGGTTATAGATGACGCCGGGTACGGTGACTGTTTCAGACATGGACTTGGTCATTCCGTAGGACTATTTATACATGAAAATCCGAGATTTTCACCGAAATGTGATACGATTCTTGAACCGGGGATGGTTATTACTGTTGAACCGGGAATTTATATTCCGGGGGCGTTTGGTGTACGCATAGAGGATTTGATAGCAGTTACAGAAACCGGATATACCAATCTGACAGGCTCGGAGAAGAAGCTGTTGATTGTGTAAAACCCTATTTGACAAAAAATAGTTGAAATATTCTTATAGATATTATAAAATGTGACAAGAAGTTTATATCTTAAGGAGGATTAATATTTATGGCAGAGATGATCTCAGCAGGTGATTTTAGGAACGGTGTTACAATAGAGTTTGAAGGAAATATTTTTCAGATTATAGAATTTCAGCATGTTAAGCCGGGAAAAGGTGCAGCATTTGTCAGAACAAAGCTTAAGAACATTAAGAACGGCGGTGTTGTAGAGAAGTCTTTCCGTCCGACAGAGAAATGCGAGAAAGCACACATTGAAAGAAAAGATATGCAGTATCTTTACAATGATGGTGAGTTATATTACTTCATGGACCCTGAAACATACGACCAGATTCCGATTAGTGCGGAAGCGATTGGCGATTCGCTTAAGTTTGTTAAGGAGAATGACGAGTGTAAGATATGTTCTCATAATGGTTCCGTATTTGCAGTAGAGCCACCGCTTTTCGTAGAACTTCTTATCACAGAATGTGAGCCGGGCGTTAAGGGTGATACTGCTACAGGTGCTACAAAGCCATGTACTGTAGAAACCGGTGCTGTCGTTTATGTACCGCTTTTCGTAAATGAAGGCGATACCATTAAGATTGATACAAGAACAGGTGAATATCTTTCAAGAGTATAAGAAGTAAGGGGTTTTTAAACCCCTTATTTTTTATACTCTTGAAAGATATTCTATGCATAACATATGATATATCTGAATATATATTTATATATATCTAAATTTGCAAGGAGTAATAAAGGTGGACAATCTGGTGTGTATGCCGAAGGGGCATATAGATGGTGACAAACATATTGATGAGGTTTTAAAAATATTATCTGTAAGGCTTAGAAGATTAGTGGGGAGACTCAGTATTAACTGGTGTGAGCTTCAGGAAATCAGGCTTCGCATCAATGAGCCGATTATTATGATATATGGGAACAGAGAGTATTTTGTAAGCGAATTTGGTATGCTGACTTCAAATAGTGATAAGGGGCTGGTTATCACACAGGCAGATGTAAAAGAAACGTTGGAATACATAAGTAATTATTCACTATATGCATATGAAGATGAGATTAAACAGGGATTTATAACGATACAGGGAGGACATCGGGTAGGACTTGCAGGAAAAGTGGTTTTAGAAAATGGAATCATAAAATGTGTCAGACACATATCATTCATTAATATAAGAATGTCACATGAGATAAAGGGCTGTAGCAGAAGTGTTATGCCCTTTATTTCATTACAGCGTGAAGTGGCGCATACACTTATTATCTCACCTCCCAGATGTGGAAAGACAACACTTCTAAGGGATATCATCAGAACCTTATCAGATGGAAATGATTTTCTTCCGGGGATGACGGTAGGTGTAGTGGATGAACGTAGTGAGATTGCAGCCTGTTATCGGGGAATACCGCAAAATGATGTCGGAATACGGACAGATATACTGGACTGCTGTCCGAAATCATATGGTATGCTGATGCTTATTCGTTCCATGTCGCCTCAGGTTATCGCTGTTGACGAGCTGGGAGGGTATCAGGATATTGATGCAGTATATAGTGTTATTAATTGCGGATGTAAATTAATAGCGACGATACATGGTAATTCTATCGATGACATCAGAACAAGACCGGGTATACGGAAGCTTGTTGAAGAACGTATATTTGAGAGATACATAATATTAAATGGTGCAAAGAAGGTTGGACAGATATGTGAGATATTTGACCAGCGGGGTTCCTGTCTTTATGGGGGCGAAAGAATATGATATTAAAAATACTCGGAGGAGGGCTGGTTTTGTTCTCTTCATGCAGTATAGGACATGCAATCGGAAGAAATCAGGAAATACGCACATGCGAACTTTCAGAACTGCTTATCATGATAAACCTGATTAAGAGTGAGATGAAGTATGCGGTAAATGAACTTCCTGAAATATTTGCTGATATAGCGCCGAGACTGAAGGGTTCGGTGGCTGTCTGGTGCGGCTATATGGCAGAGCAGTTAAGCGAAAACCAGGAAGCGTCGTTTGAGAAGATATGGGATAATGGAATAAAAATATTTGACAGGGAAAGCAGACTGTGTGAAGGACATATGCAATATATAAAGAAATTAGGAAAGCTGATAGGGCATATGGACGTAGATGCACAGCTTGCACAATTAGAATTGCTTTTTGCCGATATAAACCACGAATATGAGATTGAAAGAGAAAAAACAAATCAGATAAAGAAGCTTGCAGGCTCTATGGGAATCTTAGGGGGTATTTTTTTAGTTATCATAATGATATAGAAGCGGGGACGGTTTGATATATGACAATCCAGATTTTATTTAAGATAGGTGCAGTTGGAATATTGGTAGCGCTGCTTAATCAGGTGCTGAAACATTCGGGTAAAGAAGAACATGCCTATCTTCTTAATCTGGCAGGACTGATTATTGTGCTGTCTTGGATTATACCTTATATAAGAGATTTGTTTAATGAGATTATGGAGATTGTAAATATAGGAATGTTGATTATGTAGGGTATGGCAGCGGAATATGAATTTGGAGGGAACGCATATGTCATTCATATCATTAATATTGGCTTCTATTATTGTCATCATGATGGCAATAAAACTGAATAAAATCAATGCAGAATACAGCACGCTTTTAAGTATAGGAGCGTGCTTGTTGATTATATTTTTTGTTATAGGGAAACTGAAAGGCGTATTTGGCTATATCAACAAGATTACGTCATATATCAATATTGATACTACTTATATTGAGATTATTCTTAAGATGATAGGAATTGCATATGTATGTGAATTTGCTTCCAATATCTGTAAGGATGCAGGATACAGCGCCATATCGGCTCAAATAGAAATGGCAGGCAAGATATCGATGATTGCACTTGGAATCCCTGTTCTGATGAGCGTCATTGACCTTGTGGTGTCGCTGCTTGGAGGTTCATCATGACAGGAGGATTCGGAATATTGGTAATAAAAGTGATATGTACGGTGTCTTTATTTTCAGGACCGATGCACCCTGTTCAGATAAACAGGTCATATGCTTATGCATACGGACAGATGGAAGCCGCGTCTACAGAAACAGCAGATGATGATGAGGAAGCTTATGCAGAGGAATTTGAAGCGTTGGATTCAATCGTTAAGCGGAAAGGCGATATCTCATATACGGATGTATATCATGCTGTGAAAACGGGAGATTTTGAAAAGCTCATAAGCGATATTGGGCAGATATTATATAACAGGATATGGTACGAGATTGGTGAGAGTAAAAAACTATTTATTCAAATGCTGGCTGTCATTATGATGGGAACGGTATTTACAAATATGTCAGGAAGGCTCGGAAATTATGCAGGAGGAAATGGTTTTTTTGTTACATATATGATGCTGGCATCTCTTCTTTTGTCCTGTTTTTATCTTACCAGTAATATCGGAATCAGTTTAATATCACAGATAACAGAGTTCATGATGGCGTTTATACCAGCATATTCTATGGCGGCTGCTTATTCAAATGGACAGGAAACTGCGATGTTTTCCAGAGATATCATCCTGATTGTCGTGTTTTTATGTGAAAATGTACTGATAGGAATTGTATTTCCCATTATAAAATGTTCCGGTGTATGCGGACTGGTAAATAAAATGAATACGGAGGACTATTTTTCCAGATTTGTCGAGCTGATGCGGAGTATATCGGGATGGATTATGAAGACTATGTTTGCAGCGATTATGGGGATTAATGTGGTGAAGGGAATGATTGCACCATCGCTTGACAAGCTTGGGCGAAATGGAGCGATAAAGGTTATCGGCAGTATGTTTGGAGGCGCTACTGTACAGACGGTTGCAAGTGTATTGATGAGTTCAGGGATGCTGATTAAAAACTGTATCGGAATTGCCGGGGCAGTCATACTGCTTGTGCTTGCGCTTATACCGGCTGCAAAGATTTTCATTGTATTGATGGGACTTAAAATCATTGCTGCGCTTGTAGAGCCTATGGGCGATAAGCGGTTTTCAGAAGGGGTATCTTCAATGGCAGGTACGATAGAGCTGATGTTTAAAGCATCCGGAATGGCGATACTGATGTTTATTGTAAGTATTACTGCCATGACGGTGTTTAACGGATAGGAGGCATATGTGGTTGACTGGATGAAAAGTATCCTTGTATTTACGATTTTCTTTTCTGTAATACTGTTTATGATGCCTGATGAGAAATATAAAAAATATGTACAGACGGCAATCGGTTTTGTCATGATTATTGTTGTTATCAATCCGATTGTCGATATGCTTGGATTTTCAGATGAATTATCGTTTGACATAAGATATGAGGTTATGAAGGAAGAATTTTCTGATACGGATGATGCATATTACAGTGATATTGTCGCTGCAATTATAAAAGAAGATATTTATGATACCTATGGGGCGGACATGCAGGTTCATGTGTATCTTGATGAAAGTCAGAAGATTAGTCATGTGGAATTATCAGGAAGTTTATTGGAAACAGAACAGGAGAAAGATATAAGGGATAACCTGTCTAAAAAATATGGTATTAATGAGGACATGATAATCATATATTGATAGTGCATATTAAAATGTTTTATTATGTGTCTTTTGATGGAGAGGGAAAAGGAGAACAGAGAAAGTGAATTTAAAAAGTAAGTTGTCAGGATTATTTGATGCAAAAAACGGCAGAATAAGAAATATGGTTATGCTGTTGCTGGCAGGTATATGTCTGATGATTATCGTATGGCCGACACCCACCAATCAGTCAAAAGACGATAAAAAAACAGCAGAAGAAGTTAAAGGGGAGGTAGGGAAGACGAATGAAGTTTCCATCGACAGTACAGACGAATACATAAATAAACTTGAGGACAGACTTGCCGGGGTTCTTGCTTCTATGGATGGTGTTGATAATGTTCAGGTTATGATAACCTTAAAGGACCATGGCGAAAATATCGTTGAAAAAGATAAAAGTATAAGTAATTCATCTGAAGAGAGGGGCAGTCAGAACAATTCTGATGAAAAAACGGTTACATCAAAGTCGGATGATTATGATGGCCCATATGTTAAGCAGGTACTAGAACCCAATATTGAAGGGGTTTTGATATGCTGTACCGGTGGGGGCAACCCTGATACGGTTCTTAAGATTACAGAAGCAGTACAGGCATTATTTGATGTTCCTGTGCATAAGATTGTGGTATTAGAAGCAAATTAAGCGGAGGGCTAAATGAAAAAGGTATTTAAGAAAAACAGACTGGTGATACTTGCATTATCAGTTATGATTGGGGTAGCAGGATACCTGAATTTCAACGAAAGCAATAAAAAGAATCATACCGCAAAGGAAAATAAAAAAGCAGACATGGAAGTGATAAGCTATGAGGAGAATAAAACAGAAACAAATGCCGATTTAGATACAATCACACCGGAAAGTACATCAAATCAGCTTACGGATAATGTTTCAGATAAAAGTCTTGAAGAAGCTGCATTAGAGGAGAATATTGATTTGAATAGTGATGAGGATGATATAGGGGAAGCTGTTCTTACAAACGCTGATGTCATGATTAATAATATGGCTACAGCAAAACTGAATAGAGAACAAAGCCGTTCAAGGACAAAGGAGTATCTGTTAAATATCATCAATGATGAGTCCATAGAAGATTCGGCGAAACAGGAAGCCACAGCCTCCTATGTGAAATTAAGCGATAATATCGAGAAGGAAAATAGCGCCGAAACGCTTCTTGCGGCAAAAGGATATGATGCGGCTATCGTAACAATAGGAGATGAGTCTGTTGATGTAGCGCTGAATTCTTCCAATATCAGTGACACTGAAAAAGCACAGATTGAAGATATCGTAACGCGTAAAACAGGCTATGATATCAGTCAGGTGGTTATTTCTGTTCTCTCGAATAAGTAGCAATATGCTGATATTTATTAGTGGTGCGTCTCACATGAGACGCACTATTTTTGTGAAAGGGTGCTGACAAGGTTCAATGTATGTATCCCTACTTGCAAATTTTCCGGCAAAAGCTTATAATAGAAAGCTAAGGTGTATTATTATTTGTTTTGGAGGGTAGTTGCGATGAGTGAAGAAAATATTGAGTATAACATTAAAGAAGAAAATTCTTTGGGACAGGTGCAGATAGCTGATGAGGTTGTGGCTATTATAGCAGGACTGGCAGCCCAGGAAGTAGAAGGTGTATACAGACTTGCGGGAAACTTTAGTAATGAACTGGCTTCAAAGCTTGGTAAGAAAAATCATGGAAAAGGCGTAAAGGTAGAGCTGCTTCCTGGAAAAGTAAAAGTGGATATAAGCATAGAAGTTTTATATGAATACAGTATTCCGAAAGTATCATCGAAAGTACAGGAAAAAGTGAAACAGGCTATTGAAACAATGACAGGTCTTAAGGTAGAAGAAGTGAATATAAGAATAGCCGGCGTCAGAGTAAAGGATGAAAACTAGAGAGGTAGAAATGACTAGAAGGAAGTTAAGAGAAAAGGTTTTTAGAATACTGTTTGGCTTGGAATTTAATTCCGAGGATGATATGAAAGAACAGGTGGAACTTGCATTAGAGAGCAATATACCGCCGGATGATGATGAGATAGAAGATGCATATGAGCTGCAGGAGGAAGATAAGCAGTATATTTCAGGCAGGGTACTTGACATTGTGGCAAAAAAGCAGGATATTGATAAAACGATAGAAGAGATATCTGAAGGCTGGAAGCTTCCCCGTATAGGAAAAGCCGAGCTTGCTATTTTAAGACTTGCCATATACGAAATGAATTATGATGAAAGTATTCCGGTAAAAGTCGCTATCAATGAGGCAGTAGAGCTTGCGAAGCGATACTGTGATATAGAAGCAAAAAGCTTTATTAATGCTTTGCTTGCAAAACTGACAAAGTAGGTATCAAAATGGCTGTTAGGAACTATACGGTTTCACAGATAAACGGATATATAAAAAATTTAATAGTGAATGATTATCTTCTCTCTGATATCTTTATCAGGGGAGAAGTGTCTAATTGTAAATATCATAGTTCCGGGCATATCTATTTTACACTGAAAGATGAAAATGCCGCTGTGGCAGCCGTTATGTTTAAAGGAAATGTAAGTACAGGTCTGCCGTTTCAACTGGAAAATGGACAGCTTGTGGTTGCGCATGGAAATATTAATGTCTATGAACGGGATGGGCGGTATCAGTTATATGTAAGAGATATAAAAAAAGACGGTATCGGAAATCTCTATGAAGAATATGAGCGGCTGAAACAGAAGCTTTATGAACAGGGGTTGTTTGAATTTGATATCAAGAAACCAATTCCGAAGTATCCCAAGAACGTGGGAATTGTGACTGCCGGGACGGGTGCCGCCATACAGGATATAAAAAATATCGCCAAAAGGCGAAACCCGTTTGTGCAGCTTATTCTTTATCCTGCGAAGGTACAGGGGGAGGGCGCTGCCTGTGATATTGCAAATGGAATAAGAACACTTGATAAAATGGGACTTGATACGATTATTATAGGACGTGGCGGCGGTTCGATAGAAGATTTGTGGGCATTTAACGAGGAAGAGGTCGCATGGGCTATCTATCATGCAAAGACGCCGATTATATCCGGAACAGGTCATGAAATTGATAATACAATCGCGGATTACGCGGCTGATTTACGAGCGCCGACACCATCGGCTGCGTGTGAACTGGCGATACCTGATGTGATGTCCACGATACGTTCTATAGAGGATATGCGTAATCGGATTACAAGAAGCATGGATAATCGTATAGCGGATATCAAAAACAGAATTTTATCATATGAAAGACAGTTCCGGCTGCTGAATCCACAGAAAAAGCTTATGGATAAACAGCAGTATATTGATGAACTGTATGACAGGATAACCAGGCTGATGCAAAGCCAGTATGACAGGAGATATCACCGGCTGCAGGTATTAAGTTCAAAAATCAACGGGATGTCACCGACAGCAAAGCTTATTAATGGTTTTGGTTATCTGGAAAAAAAAGGAACACCGGTATCTTCAGTAAAAGAACTGAAAATGGGTGATAATATCAATATAACGGTGCATGATGGCATTATCAATGCGAAAGTTGGAGGCATAGATGTCGAAGAGAAATGATGAAGATTTTTCTATAGAGAAGGCTATAGACAGACTGGAAGAGATTGCTGGAATACTTGAAAATTCGGATACAACACTTAAGAAGTCCCTTGAAGTATATTCGGAGGGCGTTGTTTTAATAGATGCATGTAAGAAAAATCTGTGTGATGTTGAGAAAGAGATGATGATTCTTACTGGAAAAGGAGAAAAAGAAGAAGCGTGATAGGAAATGAGATAAAACGTCATATAGAAGAAGCGGAGAAAATCATATACAAATATCTTCCGAAGGAAGAGGGATTTCAGAAAACGATATTTGAGGCGATGAATTATTCAATGACAGCAGGCGGAAAAAGACTCCGCCCGATACTGATGCTTGAAACATACAGGTTATTTGGTGGAAAAGGGAATGTTATTGAGCCATTTATGGCGGCCATAGAGATGATACACACTTATTCGCTGATACATGATGATTTGCCGGCGCTGGATAATGATGATTACAGACGGGGAAGAAAAACATCTCATGTTGTATATGGAGAAGCGATGGCGATATTAGCAGGTGACGGTCTGCTGAATTATGCATATGAAACAGCCTGCAAGGCATTTGATATGACGTCGGATACCGTTCGCACAGCAAAGGCGCTTAAGGTATTGGCATCAAAGCCCGGAATCTATGGCATGATAGGAGGGCAGGTGCTGGATGTTTTGATGACAGGGCAGGTTATGAATGAAGAACAGCTTTATTTTGTCTATGAGAATAAAACAGCAGCGCTTATAGAGGCGGCTATGGCGATAGGCGCGATTCTTGCAGGTGCATCCGATGACGAGGTGGATATTATTTTGCAGATTGCATCCGATGTCGGTCATGCCTTTCAGATACAGGATGACTTGCTTGATGTACTTGGAAACAGTGACGTGATTGGAAAACCGATACGGAGTGATGAAGAGAATGGGAAGGTTACATATGTAACCGTTCATGGCATCAATCAGGCAAAAGAAGATGTGAAAATTCTTTCTGAACGTGCTGTAAAACGATTTACAGAGTTGGAATATGAAAATGAATTTTTAAAGGCACTTATTATTTTTCTTGTAACAAGAGAAAAATAGGGAGAAATTTATGAGTATACTCGATGGTATAAATGGACCGAACGATATAAAAAATATAGATAAAAAGGAACTGCCTGCGCTTGCAGAAGAGATACGGCAATTTTTAATTGAAAGTGTCAGTAAAACCGGCGGTCATCTCGCTTCCAATCTGGGATGTGTGGAGCTTACGATGGCGCTTCACCGGGTTATGGATTTGCCTAAAGATAAAATCGTGTGGGACGTCGGGCATCAGTCTTATGTGCATAAGATTTTGACAGGACGTAAGGAAGAGATGAAAACGCTCAGACAGTTCGGCGGCATGAGTGGTTTTCCAAAGACTTCTGAAAGCCCATGCGATGTATTTAATACAGGTCATAGTTCAACATCGGTATCTGCTGCGCTTGGCATGGCATGTGCCAGAAGGATAAGAGGAACGGATGAGAAGATTGCTGCTGTAATCGGTGATGGTGCTTTTACCGGCGGCATGGTATTTGAAGCCATTAATAATATGGCAAGTATAAAAACAGGCTGTCTTGTTATATTAAATGATAACGATATGTCGATAGACCAGAATGTAGGCGGAATGTCAAAATATCTGAATGATATAAGAGTTGGACAGCAGTATAATGATTTAAAGGGGCATGTTGAGAGGGTACTTATGCATATTCCTGTTGCAGGAGAGAAGCTTGCCAGGGGAATTAAACGTTCAAAGGATTCGATTAAACAGATGCTTGTTCCCGGAATGTTTTTTGAGGAGCTTGGTGTAACCTATATAGGACCTGTAGATGGACATAATGTTGATTTGATGGAAGCGACATTCAGAAAAGCGTTGCAGCTTGAAAGACCGATACTGGTACATGTCAAGACCATAAAAGGAAAGGGATACAGCTATGCTGAGAAATATCCAAGCTATTTTCATGGAATCGATGCATTTAATATAGAAACAGGCAAGACGGTAAAGAAGCAGAGAAACTTGTCATATACAGGTGTATTTGCAAGGAAGCTCGTAGCGCTTGGGCATCAGTATTCTGATATCGTTGCAATAACTGCCGCTATGGGTAAAGGTACGGGCGTTTCGTTATTTGCAAAGGAATTTCCAAACAGGGCATATGATGTCGGAATCGCAGAAGAACATGCGGTAACATTTGCAGCGGGACTTGCTTCGGCGGGACTGATTCCTGTAGTAGCAATTTATTCATCGTTTCTTCAGAGAGCCTATGACCAGATTTTGCATGATGTATGCTTACAAAAGCTTCATGTAATCTTTGCAATAGACCGTTCCGGTCTGGTGGGGGCAGATGGTGATACGCATCAGGGAATATTTGATACTGCTTTTTTATCGCATATACCGAATTTGGTTATTCTTGCACCGAAAAACAGGTATGAGCTTACGAAGGCAATGGAATGGGCGGTAAGCTATAATGGACCTGTTGCCATTAAATATTCAAGAGGCGAGGCCTATTATGGTCTTAGGAATAAACAGCTTCCTATTGTGTATGGGAAGAGTGAGGTCATATGTGAGGGCAGCAGCATTGCGGTTATTGCAGTAGGCGATATGGTGGTTGAAGCTGAAAAACTATATAACAGATGCCTGGATGACCATAGAGAGATAACCTTTGTAAATGCCAGATTTATCAAGCCTATCGATACGGAATTGATAGACAGGCTTGTGCAAAACCATCAGGTAATGATTATTATGGAAGATGGAATAAAGCATGGCGGATATGGCGCTATGGTGGAGGCCTATATAGCTGAAAAGGGTTATGATATAAGCGTGTATACAGCAGCCATCGATGATACATTTGTACAGCATGGTAAGGTTGGAGAGCTGATGAAGCTGCTTCAATTGGATTATGAGTCTGTCTATGAAAAATTGTGCAGTATGCTGGAAGAGATAGAACGATAATTGCAGATATAAAAATAATAACTTCATTTTGAACAGGAATAGAAAGATGAAAGAACGATTAGATGTACTTTTGGTAAATAAAGGACTGGCGCAGTCCAGAGAAAAAGCAAAAGCGATTATTATGTCCGGAATCGTTTATGTTGACAATAACAAAGAGGACAAAGCGGGTTCTTCATTCGATGTAAATGCGAATATTGAAGTCCGGGGAAATACGCTTCGATATGTAAGCCGCGGAGGTCTTAAGCTTGAAAAGGCGATGAACTGCTTTGGCGCTGTTTTAACCGGGAAGACGGCTATGGATGTAGGCGCTTCAACAGGTGGATTTACAGATTGTATGCTGCAAAACGGCGCTGTTAAGGTATATGCGGTTGATGTAGGACATGGACAGCTTGCATGGAAGCTTCGGAATGATGAGCGCGTTGTTTGTATGGAAAAAACCAATATCAGATATGTAACACCGGAAGATATAGAAGATAAAATAGAATTTGCTTCGATAGATGTATCTTTTATTTCCCTTACGAAGGTACTTCCTGCTGTTAAGGAGCTTCTTGTTGATGATGGTGAAGTCGTATGTCTGATTAAGCCCCAGTTTGAAGCAGGCAGGGAAAAGGTTGGTAAGAAAGGTGTCGTGCGTGATAAACAGGTTCATATCGAGGTCGTTGAACAGATTGTTGCGTATGCGTCAGAAATAGGGTTTAAGATGCTGGCGCTTTCGTATTCGCCGATTAAAGGACCTGAGGGGAATATTGAATATCTGCTTTATATCACCAAAAATCAGAATATAGAAAGTGCTGTCTTTGATATAAAGGCTGTTGTGGAGGAATCCCATGCGGCCCTGAGTAAGGAACAGGAAGCATAACATATGAAAAAGTATCTTATTGTAGTAAATTCAGAAAAGGATGCAGAACTGAATATTACGAATAGTGTAAAAAATTATATATGCAGCAGATGTGGAAGCTGTGTGATAGCAGACTGCCTTGATTTTTGCAGCGACAGGCGTGCAGCAAAGGAGCTTACAAGGGATGTTGAATGTATACTTGTGCTGGGTGGTGATGGAACACTTCTAAGTGTTGCCGGTGAAACCGAAGATATGAATATTCCATTATATGGCATTAATCTTGGAACAGTGGGTTTTCTGACCGAAGGAGAAGTGACGGGCCTTGATATCATACTGAACAGACTGCTGTCGGATGATTTTACGATTGAAGAGCGCATGATGATTACGGGTGTAGTAAAGAAGTCTGACGGTATTGCATATCAAAAAAGGGCGTTAAACGATATTGTAATCAGCAGGGCAGGTTTTTCAAGGATTATAGGTCTTAATGTATATGTAGGCGGCAGTCTTCTTGATACATACGAAGCTGACGGTGTAGTCATTTCTACACCAACAGGCTCTACGGGTTATAATTTATCCGCAGGCGGGCCAATCGTAAGCCCTACTGCAAAGTTGATTGTCATTACGCCTGTATCGCCCCATTCTCTTACTTCAAAAAGTATCGTTTTATCCGGTGATGAGGAGATATCCATAGAAATCGTAAAGAAAAGAAAAACGCAGGATACGGAGGCAATCGTGTCGTTTGACGGCGGAAGAGGTGTAGGACTGTCCGCAGGAGATACCGTAGATATCTGTAAATCAGAGAGAATTACAAAATTGATTAAAGCGAATGATGTTAATTTTTATGAAATTCTTAGAAATAAACTGGGAGGAACGCCGATATGAAACAGAGCAGACAGGCAAAAATCATTGAGATAATAGAAAATAATGATATAGAAACTCAGGATGAACTGCTTGCAATGCTGCATAAAGAAGGCTTTCAGACGACGCAGGCTACTATATCAAGAGATATCCGGGAAATTAATCTGACGAAGATTGCGACAGCTTCAGGAAAGCAGAAATATGTACTGGGAAAGTCTGGTGATAATGAATCAATGGATTCCTATATTCAGGTGCTTAGCGCAGGAATAATTTCGATGGAAACAGCAGAGAATATCATCGTAGTAAAGACTGTATCAGGAGTTGCTATGGCTGTTGCCGCCGCCCTTGATAAGATAGAAATTAATGGACTGGTTGGCTGTATCGCAGGGGATGATACAATCTTTCTTGCAGTACGGTCAAAGGAACTTACGAAATCAGTTATGAACACAATAGAAAACAGGTATGCTTCTAAATTGTAGGAGGGAAAATGCTTTTAAATGTACATATAAAGAATCTGGCGTTAATTGATGATGCAAATGTGGATTTTGGTGATAATCTGAATATACTTACCGGTGAAACCGGTGCAGGTAAATCAATTATTATAGGTGCTCTTAAGATTGGCATGGGCGGAAAGCTTGCAAAAGATTTACCGAGAGAGCCTGAAAAGGAAGCACTGTGCCAGCTTTTATTTTCAATAGAGGACCAACAGGTGTGGGCGCAGTTAGAGGCGCTTGATATACCGAAATCAGAAGAGAATGAGCTGATTATTACAAGAAGAATCGTAAATGGCAGAACCATTAATACTATTAATGACGAGTCTGTTACGGCAGCAAAGTTAAAGAGCGTATCTGCTCTGCTTGTTGATATGCATGCGCAGCACGAACAGCAGATACTTCTGAAAAAAGCAGAGCATCAAAAAATACTTGATAAATATGGAAAACATACCATAGAGCCTGTTAAATTAAAATTTCAGGAAGCTTATAGAAAATATAATGAGATTCTTACAGAACTGAAATCCATAGAAATGGATGAAAGTGAAAGAGCGAGAAAAACAGAATTTATTCAATATGAGATTGCCGAGATTGAAACAGCAAAGCTTCATATCGGAGAGGATGAGGAGTTGGAAAAGCTGTATCATAAAATGGTACATTCCAGGGATATTATGGAGTCCGCTTCACTTGTATATGGAATAACAGGATATGAAGATAATCGTTCGGCAGGAAATGAAATCGGCAGAGCGCTGGTAAGCTTAAAAAGTATAAAAGAGCTGGATAGTGAGCTTTCGGATATTTATAGTCAGCTGGAAACGGTGGATGCCATGCTGAACGATTTTAATATGACGTTAAAGGAATATACCCAGAGCATGGAATTTGATGAAGCACAGTTTCAGGAAACAGAATCCAGGCTGAATACAATCAATGATATAAAAGGAAAATATGGAAAAACGATAGAAGACGTATTTTCCTGTTTAGAAAAAATGAAAGATGAATATGATAAGCTTACGGAATATGATGAATATATTGCAAAACTAAAGTCGGAGTGTTCACTTGCTTACAGTGCGTTAATGAAATGTGCAGAAGCACTTACAAAGGAGCGAAAAAAGCAGGCGAAAAGTCTTTGCAGTCAGGTACGGGAGGCTTTAAAAGAGCTTAGTTTTATGGAAGTAAGCTTTGATATGATTTTTGATACGTTTGACAGTTGTACATCAAGTGGAATGGATGACTGTTATTTTGTGATATCTACCAATATAGGCGAAAAACCGCGGCCGCTATACGATGTTGCATCAGGTGGTGAGCTTTCGAGGGTAATGCTTGCAATTAAGTCCTGCATGGCAGGGGAAGATAACATTGATACCCTGATATTTGATGAGATTGATGTGGGAATCAGCGGAAGAGCGGCACAAAAAGTGGCAGAAAAACTGGCTGTTATTGCAAGGGCGCATCAGGTAATCAGCATAACGCATCTGCCGCAGATTGCCGCGATGGCAGATAATCATTATCTGATAGAAAAAAACGCTGTAAATAATAAGACGGTAACGAATATAACAAAATTAGATGAAGAGGGACAGATAGCAGAGATTGCCAGATTGTTAGGCGGAGCATCTGTTACCGATACTGTCATCAATAATGCAAGAGAAATGAAAGATATGGCAGAGCAAACAAAAATCAACCATAATGAAATAATCGAATGAACCCATACTAAGAGTAACAGCATAAGTTGTTGCTCTTTTTATTTTATAAAAATTCATAAGGGGGAAGATGTATTATGGAACGGTATAGAAAGTCGCTTGTTATTATTCTTTTGGCAGATGTTGCATTTATTATATTTTTATTAGTATTCTATATGACTGGCAATAAAGGGGATACGAAAATTCAGTATGAAAATGCAAAATTTGTGTTTGAAGACCTGTCAAATAAAAAGGTAATCCCTTCGGGCGAGCCAATGGGAATCTATATGAAAACGGATGGAGTTATGGTGGTAGATACGGGAGATATCGTCAATTCAGAGGGACAGGTCGTATGTCCCTCCGGGCATGACCTTAAGGCGGGAGATTATATTACGGAAATAGATGGTAAGGCAATAAAAAACAAAAATGAGCTGCTGTCTTGTGTGAAGTCATCGGCCGGTAAAGAACTCGATATTTCCTATGTACGAGATGAAAACAGCAGTCATATTCATATAACACCGGCTCAGTCGGAGGACGGGGAATACAAGCTGGGATTATGGGTAAAGGATGATATTGCAGGTATCGGAACAATGACATTTATATATGATAATCGTTTTATGGCACTTGGGCATAGTGTATCGGACAATGATACCGGGCTGATGGTACGGTGTGATACCGGAGGAATTTATACGACAGATATAACCAGTATTAATAAGTCCTATACCGCTATGCCGGGGCAGCTTCAGGGGAGTATCGTATATACAAGAGACTTAGTCGGCATCATCAATAAAAATACAGAAAATGGAATCATGGGGCAGCTTGATGCGGAATATGTAGAGAAGAATTATGATGTGAACGAAGCATTATATATCGCCAGCGGAAGCGAAGTGAAAACCGGAAAGGCATATATCTATTCAAGACTTACCGGAGAACCTGTAAAGTACGAAATAGACATCGAAGAGGTTCATTATGACGCTGATAATAAAAATATAGAATTTAAGGTTACGGACCAGGCGCTTCTTGAACTTACAGGCGGCGTGGTACAGGGGATGAGCGGCTCTCCTATCATACAAAATAATAAAATAGTAGGAGCAGTAACGCATGTATTTGTCGATAACCCCACAAATGGATATGGCGTATTTATTGAGAATATGCTGTGATTTTTTGTCATATTATATCTGTGTGATAGACGCTTTCGTCGAAAAGCATATTTATAGAGTATATGAAGGCGTGTTCTTGTCGCAACTTGCGAAGTGAAGAGTATTCCCAATGATGCTGTGGAATTATATAATAATTATGGCAGTAAAAGTGGAGGGAGAAATAACATGAATCATATAAAGATATTGATTGTGAAGCGTGACAAAAGAGAAATAGAACAGTTGGAAAATGCATTTAAGAATACGCCTGCTTATGAATTGCTTGATGTATGTACGACAGGACAGGCAGGGTTGGAAGCAATCGTGAAAAAATCACCGGACGTCGTTATTCTCGATGAAGTTCTACCGGAGAAGGATGTACTGGAAATAGTAGATGAAACGGTAAAGTATAAAAATCTTAAAAATGTAAGATTTATTATGTGTGCTTCAAAAAGTCATGTGGAGTATCTGAAGTTTTTATATGACTGCATCGATAACAGAGTGGTGTTTCGGATAATGGACATGCCATACGAAGAGAAGAAGGTTAAGGATATCATAGATGAAACCTGTCGGAGCAGGCGCAATGATAACTATTTGGAGCTGCGTGAAAGCAATAGCTCTGATACGGAACTGGAAGGCACTGTTACAGGTATTATTCATGAGATTGGCGTGCCGGCACATATAAAGGGTTATCAGTACTTAAGAAGTGCTATTGTGATAGCGGTAAACGATATGGACATCCTCAATTCGATAACAAAACAGTTATATCCAACGATTGCAGAAGCTTATAATACAACTTCATCGAGGGTGGAACGTGCAATCAGACACGCGATTGAAGTTGCGTGGGGCAGAGGGCGTATGGATACAATTAACGAACTTTTTGGATATACCGTCAGCGCAGGCAAAGGAAAACCAACAAATTCAGAATTTATTGCATTAATAGCAGATAAAATAAGATTAGATAATAAAACAAAAAGTGCATAATAAAAGATATCAAAAATGATATTTAAAATACTTGACAAAAATGTTGTTGTCGAATATTATTTATATACATTATTCGAATGGTGCAAGGCATAGAAAGGAACGAAGGGAGAATAATCATGAATAATAACAGGATGAATATAATAATAGCTGATGGGGAATGTGATTTGATTGCAAGTCAGCTTCTTGCAAACATGTCAAATGAAGAGGTAAACATTATTGATAAGGTAAGTGATGGAGAAAGCGCTATCGAATCAATAAGAAAGTACAAGCCTGATATCGTACTTCTTGATATATGCCTGCCTGTTATAGATGGTCTGGCAGTTATGGAAACGATAGGAAATGATGAAGAACTGTCAGATACTATATTTGTAGTTGTAACATCTGTAGGTTCGCAGAGACTGATAAGATGTGCTTTTGAATTAGGTGCAACATATTATATATTAAAACCATATAATCCGATACAGCTTGTTGCAAGAATAAAGCAGATATTTAAACATAAGGAAGAGCATGATGTAGAAGCGTCGAGTGAGCTTGTATGTATCTCAAATAAATCGGGTTCGATAAGAGCTTCAGATAATATAGAAAGCGATGTTACGGATATTATAAGAGATATTGGCATACCGGCAAATATAAAAGGATATCAGTATATAAGAGAGGGCATTATCATGGCTGTAAATGATGCCAATATGCTGAATTATATAACAAAGCTTTTATATCCTACGATAGCGAAGAAGTACAAGACAACTTCTTCCAGTGTTGAGAGGGCTATCAGACATGCTATAGAGGTCGCATGGAGCAGAGGTCAGATTGATGTTATTAATGATATGTTTGGATATACCGTAAACGCAGGAAAAGGTAAGCCTACAAATTCTGAATTTATTGCACTGATTGCAGACAAGCTGCGTATAGAATATCGAAAAAGGGCTTAAGTTTTTTTACATTTGTTGACGAGGAATTAGGAAATTGTGTATAATATTACCAGATACAGTGGAAGCAGGACACCAAGAGTATCCTGCTTTTTTCATGTGGATAAATCAGTATTTACAAGGGGATGTGTTAATCTATGATAGAAACGGTGGCGTCAGCCAGTATGTTGATTGGCGAAGTAATGAAAGTGAAAAAAAATCATTTAGCGCCTGATTTTCCAAGCGGCAGGGAAAAAAGACTCAGTATCGTATCGGGACTTCATGGAGATGAAGTATCGGGACAATATATTTGTTATGAAGTAATAAGAAGAATTAAGAAAAATTTTGAGAAACTTACAGGAATCGTAGATGTATATCCATTTATCAATCCTTTGGGACTGGAAGCGCAGAACAGATATGTACCTGTATTTGATACCGATATGAATACGCTTTTTCCGGGCTCTACAGATGGGACTGTAGGAGAATATACCGCCGCATTAATCGTAAGAGATATTGTCGGCTCGGATATCTGCGTGGATATACACTCCAGCAGTATTTATATGAAGGAAATACCGCAGGTAAGAATCAATTCTGATGTTGCGGAAGAGATAGAGCCATATGCAAAAAAAATGAATACAGATGTGATATGGGTGCATCCTTCATCAACCGTTATGCTGGGAAGTCTGGTATATTCTTTAAATGAGATGGGCGTAAAATCAATGGTGGTTGAATCCGGGGTTGCGCTCAAGATTGATTATGATTATGCAAATCAGATTGTCGAGGGATTGTTTTCTCTTATGACGTATATGGGTATATGGAATGGTGAGTCCAATCATACACATAGTCCCAAAATTGCAGGGGATAAGGATGTTGCGTATGTGAATGCTGAAAGCAGCGGAATATTTATTCCGGCAATTAAACATTCCGATATTGTAAAAAAAGGGGATATTATAGGGAATATTGTCAATGTACTGACCGGTTCACCGGAGGAAACTGTTACAGCACCAAGAAGCGGTATGGTATTTTCATTAAGAGAATATCCGGTTATAGAGGAAGGCTCATTAGTGGCAAGGATATTTGGAGGAACGTATGAATAAAGAAAGTATATATTCAATGAATACTGCATACAGGGGTGAATATACCATCTGGGGATACCAATTCGGAAGTGGTGATAAGGCAGCCTGTATCGTAGGCTCTATGAGGGGAAATGAATTTCAGCAGCTATATATCTGCTCGCTTCTGTCAAAAAAGCTGAGTGAGCTGGAAAACAGGGGTGCTATCGTATCCGGTAAACAGATTTTATTGATTCCGTCACTAAATTATAGCTCGTTTAATGTGGGAAAAAAATATTGGATTACAGATAATTCAGATATCAACAGGTCTTTTCCGGGAAATGCTTCCGGGCAGGCAACAAGCCGTATTGCGGCAGCCGTTATGGATAAAGTAACAGGGTATTCCTATGGCATACAATTTGCAAGCTTTTATATGGAAGGGGTATTTGTACCGCATGTCAGAATGATAGAAACAGGAAAGCAAAGCAATAGTCTTGCCAATCAATTCGGACTTCCGTATGTGCTGACATCTGTACCGCGTGCCTATGATAAAGCAACATTAAATTACAACTGGCAGATGAGAGGAACGGAAGCATTTTCAGTATATTCAAAATATACCGAGAGAATAGATGAGGAAAGTGCAAAGCAGGCTGTATCCTCAGTCCTTAGATTTCTAACCAGAATGGGTATCATAAGATATAACTGTCATGCCGGCTATATATCGACCATTCTTGATGAGGAAGAACTGCTCAATATCAAGTCGGAAAAATCCGGCGGCTTTTTCAGGAGGCTGGTTTATCCGGGAGATGAAGTTGTAAGAGGAGATATTATCGCTCATATCGTTAATCCCATGACGGGGGAAAACACAGCAGAAATATATGCGCCGACAGATGGTATCATTTTCTTTTGTCAGGATACGCCCATGATTTACCAAAATTCAGTTTTGTTTAAAATGATAAGAAGATTACATAACTAAATATCAGTAAGGCGGACGGATAAACGTATTATGAAATAAAATGTAAAAAAAACTATTCAAATATACTAAAATCATGTTAATATAATTTTGTATGTGAATTGCTATAGAATCCCTCAAGCTGTAATAAAAATATGTGCAGATGTGTTTTGATTATGGCCGCAGGGAATGAAATGCAGATAAACAGGAGGTCTACCATGAGTAAGGTAAGAAGAGTATATGTAGAAAAGAAGCCTGACTACGCAGTAAAGGCAAAGGAGCTTCACGAAGAAATTAAAAATTATCTTGGTATTAAGGCAGAATATGTAAGAGTCCTTGTACGATATGATATTGAGAACATATCAGATGAAACTTACAATAAGGCTCTTGAGACAGTATTTTCAGAACCGCCTATCGATATAATCTATGAGGGGGCAGAACTTCCGCTTGAAAGTACCGATAAAGTATTTTCAGTAGAAGCACTTCCGGGACAGTTTGACCAACGGGCAGACTCGGCTGAACAGTGTGTAAAGCTTTTAAATGAAGAAGAAAATCCGATTATTAAGACTGCTGTGACTTATGTCCTTTCAGGGGATGTAACAGACGAACAGTTTCAAGCAGTTATGGATTATTGTATCAATCCGGTGGATTCAAGGGCATGCGGAATGGAGATACCGGAAACGCTTGTTACAGAATATGATGAGCCTGCTGATGTGATTATATTTGACGGCTTTAAAGATATGGAAGAAGAAAAACTTAAGGAGCTGTATCAGTCGCTTGGACTTGCTATGACATTTAAAGATTTTCTTCATATTCAGAATTATTTCAGAGATGAAGAAAAAAGAAATCCGTCTATGACAGAAATCCGGGTGCTTGACACATACTGGTCGGACCATTGTCGTCATACAACATTTTCAACAGAGCTTACAGATGTAGCATTTGATGATGGTGACTATAAAGCGCTTCTTGAAAATACTTTTGAAGCGTACCGCAAAGAGATGAAAGAGATGTACAAGGACAGAGATGACAAGTTTGTATGTCTTATGGATATTGCGCTGATGGGTATGAAACAGCTTAAGGCAGCAGGAAAGCTTGATGATATGGAAGTATCAGATGAGATTAATGCATGCAGCATTATCGTGCCTGTTGAAGTTGATGGTGTTACGGAAGAATGGCTTGTATTCTTTAAGAATGAGACACATAATCATCCTACAGAGATAGAGCCGTTTGGTGGCGCTGCGACATGTCTTGGCGGTGCGATAAGAGATCCTTTATCGGGAAGAGGGTATGTATATCAGGCGATGCGTGTAACGGGTGCGGCAGATCCGACAAAGTCACTGAAAGAGACAATGGAAGGCAAGCTTCCACAGAGAAAGATTGTTACGACGGCAGCACATGGCTACAGCTCATATGGTAATCAGATTGGTCTTGCCACCGGTCTTGTCAATGAAGTGTATCATCCTGATTATGTGGCAAAGAGAATGGAAATCGGTGCTGTTATGGGGGCTGCGCCAAGACGTGCCGTAAAGCGTCTGAATTCAGAGCCGGGTGATATGATTATCTTACTTGGCGGACGTACAGGACGCGATGGTTGTGGCGGTGCTACCGGTTCATCGAAAGCACATACCTCAACCTCTCTTGAGACATGTGGTGCGGAAGTACAAAAGGGAAATCCGCCTACAGAAAGAAAGATACAGAGATTGTTCAGAAGAGAAGAGGTTGCTTCTATCATCAAGAAGTGTAATGACTTTGGTGCAGGCGGTGTGTCTGTAGCGATTGGAGAACTTGCAGATGGACTGACCGTTGACCTTGATAAAGTACCAAAGAAATATGCAGGTCTTGACGGTACAGAACTTGCGATATCCGAGTCACAGGAGCGTATGGCTATCGTAGTAGACCCGAAGGACGTAGATACAATGCTTCAATATGCCGAAGAAGAAAATCTTGAGGCGCTGGTTGTAGCAGTCGTTACAGAAGAACCAAGACTTATTTTGAAGTGGAGAGGAAAAGAAATTGTAAATATTTCCCGTGCTTTTCTGGATACAAATGGCGCACATCAGGAAACGGCAGTGAAAGTAGAAGTGCCTTCAAAGAAAGATAATTATTTTGATTCAGTGAAAGAACCGACGGATGTAAGAAAGGCATGGCTTGATACTCTTGCAGACCTTAATGTATGTTCTCAAAAAGGACTTGTTGAGATGTTTGACAGCTCCATTGGCGCTGCGACCGTTACGATGCCATATGGTGGTAAGTATCAGATGACGCCTATCCAGACGATGATTGCAAAGCTTCCTGTACTGAAAGGAAAGACGGATACCATAACGATGATGAGTTATGGCTTTGACCCATATCTTTCAAGCTGGAGTCCATATCATGGTTCGGTATATGCAGTTGTTACATCGGCGGCAAAGATTGCAGCAGCAGGCGGTGACGTTTCAAAGATAAGACTTACTTTCCAGGAGTATTTTAAACGATTGGGAACAGAGCCTTACAGATGGGGACAGCCTCTTGCGGCGCTTCTTGGTGCATATGATGTACAGATTGGAATGGGGCTTCCGTCTATTGGTGGTAAAGATAGTATGTCAGGAACATTTAATGATATAGACGTACCGCCTACACTTGTATCGTTTGCAGTAGACGTAGCAAGCTATATGGATGTTGTGACACCGGAACTGAAATCAGCAGGAAATATTCTTGTAAAGCTGGATATTGATAAGGATGCAAATGATATACCGGTATATGAGAATGTACTTTTGATGTATGATTTGCTGAATCAGGCGATTAAGGCAGGTAAAGTAGAGTCCGCGTATGCTGTAGGCTTCGGTGGTATTATTGAAGCGGTCAGTAAAATGGCATTTGGAAATAAACTGGGTGTTGAATTGGAAGAGACATTATCGAAGAGAGATTTAATCGCAAAGGATTATGGCTCAATTATACTGGAGGTTAAGCCGGAGCATCTTGAAACACTGGGTATACCGGTAAAGAAGATTGGTAAGGTAACGGAGACGGCAGTATTTTCTTATGGGGATGTGAGCATTACAATCGATGAGGCGATTGCAGCATGGACAGGTACACTCGAGAAAGTATTCCCGACAAAATCCAATGTGCCTGATACAGAGATTCAGACAGGTGTATACGATGCAAAAACTGTATATGCAGCAAAGAATAAGGTTGCAAAACCAAAGGTATTTATACCGGTATTCCCTGGAACAAACTGTGAATATGATTCTGCAAAGGCATTTGAGAGGGCAGGTGCGGATGTTGAAACTATCGTATTTAAGAATATGACGGCACAGGGCATCAGAGATTCTGTAGATGCATTTGCAAAGGCAATCCATAATGCACAGATTATTATGTTCCCGGGCGGTTTCTCCGCAGGTGACGAGCCGGATGGTTCAGGTAAATTTATAGCGACAGCGTTCCGCAATGCAAAGATTTCTGAAGAGGTTATGAAGCTTCTGAATGAAAGAGATGGTTTGGCATTAGGTATTTGTAACGGTTTCCAGGCGCTGATTAAGCTTGGACTTGTACCATATGGTGAAATCAGACCACAGTCAGAACATTCGCCTACATTGACGATGAACAGTATTGGACGTCATCAGTCCAAGATGGTCTATACAAAGGTGGTAACCAATAAGAGTCCGTGGCTGATGGGTGCAGAGCTTGGCGGTGTATATACAATTCCTATTTCACATGGTGAAGGACGGTTTGTTGCAAGTAAGGAATGGTGTGAGAAGTTATTTGCGAATGGACAGGTAGCTACCCAGTATGTAGATATGAATGGAAATCCTACGATGGATGAGTATTACAATGTAAATGGCTCCTATTACGCAATAGAGGGTATCACAAGTCCGGATGGCCGCGTACTTGGTAAGATGGGACATTCAGAACGTATCGGTGAGGCTGTCGCTGTAAATGTATATGGTGACCAGAACCAGAAGATATTTGAGAGTGGCGTGAGATACTTTAAATAGGATAGAAATCAGATTGAAATAGATAGCATATATATTATTAATTTGTAACGGTCAGATGCATCAAACGATCTGACCGTTATGTATATTCGATATTAAAAATATATAGGCTATTGGAGGAGGATATGAAAGAGAAAAAATCCAATAAAAATAGTAAAATAAATAAAATATGGAAATATGTCATTGTATTTGTGATACCGATTATCTGTATGCTGCTTCATATGGTCATGACATCATGCTATCCCTTTGGTGAAAATACAATCCTTGTGGGCGATGCGAATTTGCAGTATTATTCTTTTTTTATGGAGCTTTCTGATAAATTAAAAAATGGCGGTTCACTATTTTTTAGCTGGGACAAAGGAATGGGGTATGATTTTTATTCAAATTTCTTTTATTATCTCGCAAGTCCTTTTAATGTGATTGCGCTTTTGTTTGGAAAAGCTCAAATGGAATTAGGGATGGCTGTTACGATGCTTGTGCAGGTTGGTATGTGTGGTGTTACCATGATGTATTATTTTTCACATACCAGGCGCAATAATATGCCGCATGGCAGAGCAAATGACGGACTTTGTATTCTATTTTCGCTGGCTTATTCGATGTGTGATTATATAGTGGCATATCAATATAATATTATATGGCTTATTACACTGATACTGATTCCGGTTATGATGCTTGGAATAGAAAGAATGGCTGAAAAAAAGGATATGCGATTATATTTTGTGGCATTATTCTTTATATTTGTAACGAATTTCTATTTTGCATGGTTTGCATGTATATTTGCTGTTATTTGGTTTATCGACCAGGAGAAAACAGGGATAAAAGATTTTGGAAAGAAATTCGTACATTTTGCGATTACCTCTATAGTAGCTGCAATGTGTGCCGCATTTGTATTATTGCCTTGTTATCTTTCCGTTCTGGGACTTGAAGACCGAAGAGCGGCAAATACAGAATATTCTATTACTACGTTTGGCAAAGTCAGTAATTTTATACAGAGCTTTTTTTGGGGACATGCAATAGATATTCAGGGAAGCAGTATATTTACGAATAATAATTATTGCGGGGTTTTTGTCTTCGTATTATGTGTTGTATTCATATTCAATACGAATATTAAGAAAAAGCAAAGAATAAAGAGAATTGTGGAGATGGCGGTTATTGCAGTATCTTTAAACTGGAGTGTCGGCTCTTATGTGTTACATGGCTTTGCAATGCCGAATATGTTTTCAAACCGATATGCATTTATTTTTATTATTTTAATGCTCGTGACTTCATTTGAGTGTATTGCAAATTATGATAATATACGCTTAAGATGGTTATGCGTTACCGCATTGCTGATTATTTTAAGTGTGATTCTTGTATTTATGAGGAATGATAACGTGCAAAGTGTAATATGTTATATGGTAAGTATCTTATTGATAGCATATTTTTTAACACTTTTTGTTTTGACCGGCAAAAAAAGTATAAAGAAGATTAGTCTGGTTGTGAATATAGTAGTGATAGGACTTATAGAACTGGTTTCAAACTTCTTCTTTATAAATGGAAACGCATATGATGTGAGTATCGATTCCAAAGGGGCATCCTCTGAATGGTCAGATATTTATGAAGATATACGCACAGAAAATATGGAAAGAAAAACGTCATGGGTAAATTCAGAAAATAATATAACTTATTCAGATACGAATTTATTTTCCTCATCAATTAAATCTGAATTGGTCAGATTATTTGATTCGCTTGGGCTGACTTATAAAGAGAATGGCAGAAGCTATGCATATAAAGGAACAACACCAGTAACAGCCATGATGTTTAATGTTAAAAATGTTCTGACGGACCAGCCGGCATATTATGGCGGTTATGCTGAACGTGAAAGCTTTGATATCTATAATAAAGCATATGGAGCGGAAGACAAATGCGGTATATATGAAAATCAATATATAGAAGGCATGGGATATGTAGTTTCTAAGGATATATTAAAATGGGATACGGATAATATGAATCCTTTTGTTGTCCAAAATGATTATATATATAGGATATCAGGAGTAGAAGACGTATTTACAAAGGTTAAGGTGAGTACGTTGGACGATTTTAAAGCAGATGTACGGGGATGCAAATTCTTTAAAAATGCAGTGAAATTAGAACCAGAAGAAGATGCGGGAAATCTATACCTTTATCAGAATTTGCACCTGGATGAAACAACATATGCGGCAACGGAATATACGTTTAAAGTACCTTATGATATGGATTTGTATGTTTATATTCAGGATAAATGGGGAAATATGGCGAATATCTATATAGATGGCGAATTGTGCGGAAATAAATCCATATGGACATATCCTGGTGAGATGTTAAGTATCGGGAAGGTAGCAAAGGGACAGGATATTGATATAATCGTATATAATGATAGTAAAATACTGGATAAAGGAACAGCCATTATAGATTTTTATGAATTTCATGAAGATAAGATGCAGGAATGTATAGCATATTTGAGTGATAAAAAAATGAAAACTGAGAAAATCAGTGATACATATATCAAAGCATCTGTAAATGCTGAAAAAGACGGATTACTATATACATCAATTCCATATTATAAGGGATTTCAGGTATATGTCGATGGAGATAAGACTGATATTACAGGATTGGCAAATGATGCATTCATTGGTGTGGAATTAACTGCGGGAGAACATACAGTAGAATTGAAATACATACCATATGGTTTGGTGATTGGATGTATTCTTTCCTGTGCAGGGTTGTGTATCGTTATATTTTATGTGATGACTGCTTTTAAGAAGAAAAATAAATAACGATTAAAAGAGACGGTGAAGCTGGTTCAACCGTCTCTTTCTTTTTTAATTAATTAAGTTTATATATTAATACTGGTCTTTGGAATACGGAGTCGCATCCTGCAAAGGTAATCTGTTTGCATATTGACAAAGAATTTACATAATCCAAATAATCATATAAACCCAATCCGCCTTCTGGCATTCCATTGTCTGATTTACGCGCATTAAGAACGGTGTTAATATAGTTTGCGTAATCGTCTTCACTGGTTGCTTCCTGATAGATGTATTCGTTATCCGGATTTGGGTCGACATCGACACCGGCCATATCTGTGTTCAGGACATCAATTACGAGATAGAGCGGTTTGTCAGAATCCAGTGTGTCGATGGAATCCTTTAATGTAGTTAAATAGGTTTCATCTGCTACAGTATAAAAATAATTATTTATTCCAACTAATCGTTCACTGTATGAAGTCAACAGCCAGATTGCAGAAGACATAATAATGACGTCACTATCTTCTTTGGCAATATCTTTCAGGGTGGTACCGTACTGGTTAAAGCTCATATGAACATATTGACTTGGCATTCCTATATTTGACATGACGAGTGACAAAACCGTTAAAATCATCATGAAAGGATAGCGCACTTTCGCTTTCAATTTTAATGATGAAAATAATGCGTGCGTCGTAATCACGACAAATGCTGTCGCAATTGGAAAAATTACAAACATGTAGCGGTCGCTATACTGCATCATAGCGGCATAATCGATTGTTCTGGCACATACAATCACGACAAATAAGATTGATAAAAATAATGTCAGATGCATAATATTGGGATGCGCCATCATTTTTAATAAGCGTTTTACTTTTGCGATAAATCGCTGAAAGAGCTTTTCCCTTCTGAAAAGGAAAAAGATACCTGCTAACAGCAGTACCGCAATTAATAATATAACAGAAAAATAGGCCAGTATTGGTTTTCTTAGCGGTGTTATCCAGGAAAAACCAAACAGCTCATTACTTAAATGCATAAATAAGGCGGATAGCTGAAATCTGAAATCAAAAATGCGGTGGCCGCTGGAAACCGCGGTAAAACCGCTGCTTGTACCATTTCCAAAGACATGCGTTATTGTCGATGGAAACAGGGCAATTGAGATGCCGACAGCCCCCAGCATAAATAATGCAAGTTTTAGAAACGGTTTCCAGGCCTTTTTGATAAGATAGTATATTGTAAATACCGCTGTAATAATAAAGGCATATACAAGGAAGAAATGATGTGTAAGTGCGCCAAGCAATGTGCTGACAGCAGCCCAAACAAAAGAACTGTTCCTTACATTTCCGGTATCTCTGTATTCACAGTATATTTTGAAAATATAATAGGTAAGCATAACGGCAAACATAACGGACATGGCATACATTCGGATAAAGACGGTAATGGATAAAGTGCCTGAAGTAAAAGTATTAAAGGCAACGCCAATAAGACCTGCTATATTGGAGTTTGTAGCAAGTTTTATTAGTTTGAACAAAAATATGGACATGATAACATATGAAAACAAATTAATGATAAAGCCATATGTAAATGAAAATGTATTCGGGAAAAACGAACATATCGTATGCAGTATAAAAAAGTAAAGCGGCGGATGTAAATCCTTGCTTAAATTATAATATACGGAATCATAAGCAAACCGTTGTCCCGGCTGGACTGTTACATAATCCTTTAATACATCTCCTGAAACCCAGAAACAGATATTTTTATTATAGGTTTCGTCAGCATCGGTATAGATGTATGGTTCGTAATAGCTGTTTGCAAGGCCATAACTCCATGTTTCATCTGAATGAACATCTTCTTTCTGAAAATAAAATGCGTAGCAGAAGCGCGCCAGTCCTGCAATCATAATGACAGCCAGAAGAAGTGCGACATATACATTTTTTTTTGTCTGCGTAATACTTTTTTTTGTAGACATAGATTTATCCCCCTGTTATTTTTTGTATTTAGCATAATTAATATAGTAACAGATTTCTGCTGAAAAGAAAACAGAATATTCGATATTGAAGAAATAAAAGCAGGATACAATATTGTTAAAACGCGAAAAATATGATAGTCTGTCTAAGTAAGGAATATTTATATTGAGAAGGGGTTGCTATGTCCGAAATTTTATATATTGTTATTCCATGTTATAATGAGGAAGCTGTTATCAATGAGACGGTAAACAGACTTACCAGTAAGCTGGATGAAATGACAGAAAAAGAGTTAATTAGTAATGACAGTCGTATCATGCTCGTAAATGACGGCTCAAAGGATAATACATGGAATATTATAGAGGAATTATATTCATCGAATAAGTATGTAACGGGGGTATCATTGTCCAGAAATCGAGGCCATCAGAATGCGCTGCTTGCAGGACTGTTTGAGGCGGGTGAACATGCCGATATGGTGGTATCGATGGATGCGGATTTACAGGATGATATCGAAGTGCTTGACGATTTTGTAAAGAAGTATTATGAGGGATGTCAGATTGTATATGGAGTACGAAAATCCAGAAAGAAAGACCGCTTTTTTAAGCGGACAACGGCACTTGGATTTTATAAGCTGATGAATATGCTTGGTGTGGAACTGGTGTATAATCATGCTGACTATCGTTTGATGAGCAGGAGAGCGATAGAAGAGTTGAAAAATTACAAAGAGGTAAATCTTTTCCTTAGAGGTATTGTACCGATGATAGGATTTAAAACCGGAATTGTTGAGTATGACAGGGGAGAACGTTTTGCAGGAGAGAGTAAATATCCTTTAGGGAAGATGATTTATTTTGCCCTTGATGGGATTACTTCTACAACAATAAGGCCAATCAGGATGATAACGGTCATGGGATTTCTGATAGCCCTGGTTAGTATGTTATTCCTGATATATGTAATCATAGGACATTTTCAGGGGACTACTGTACAGGGATGGACAACCACGATTGTATTGGTTTGTTTGTTTGGCGGAATTCAAATTCTATGTATCGGTGTTGTTGGCGAATATGTTGGAAAGATATATCTGGAAACAAAAGGAAGACCGAGATATATCGTGGAGAATGTATTGCATAAGTAACGAAAAACGTATTTATGTAGGTATAAAGTAAATAAGTATGCCAAGATAGTTGGCATACTTATTTATTTTTTTGCTAATAATTTTAGCAGATGCCTGTCAAGACGGAGCTTGTGAAGCGTCATATATAAAGCGACTGCAATACGGTTTTTTGAAACATCACCTTTGGGTGAAAATATGCCAATCAGGTTATTTTTCATATAATTTGGAAAATGATTGCGCAGCCATGAAAAAAGCTTTTGGTGCATCTCCGCCATGTCAATATAGCGGCTGTTTCGCACGTTCGTAAGCAGATACCAGATAATAAATTTTATAAAATAATATTCCAGATATCCTGTTGGAATACAACCGGATTCAGGTATATCAGCCATTATGGCATCGAAAGTATATATGGGATTGACTAATTTGTTAATCGTAGTATATTCTGTATTGGATACGGAAACAGGGTTGTCAAACCATACATAAGCACAGTTTTGTATCATGCATATATTGTTTGTGTATGAATAGGCGATGATATCAAAATATACATCTTCGCCAATTGAGGTTTTCAAAAATTTAATCTTATTTTCTATGAGAAAATCTCTTCTTATGATTCTTGCCCAGGGATATGTTAAACAAAATTTTGCCCACGGTTCATCTGATGGGATGAATTTTTTTGTGATTTTATTGGAAGAATCTCTTCGGCAGAATCCGCCGATAACCATATCGTAGCTTTTCCTGTTCACAACTGACATAAATTCCTGACAGAAATTTTGGCTGATATAGTCATCCTGGTCAATAAAAGTAATATAATCACCTGTAGCAAGCATAATGCCGGCATTTCTTGTGAATGCTACACCGGAATTTTCCTGCTTTTTATATATTACTTTGTGGTTGTATATATTGAATTTTTTGATTGCCTTTTTGATGAAAGCTTCAGGGTTGTCGGTAGAACCATCATCTATGATAATAAGTTCTAAATCAGGGTAATTTTGCATCAGTATGCTTTTGATACATCGGGCAATGTACTTTTTTCCATTATATAGTGGTAAAATAAAAGAAAGTGTATTCATGCAAGGTATTCCTCCAAAGTAGTTATTATCTTAATAAATAACATTATAATACATATGGGGGAAAAATATAAGTTTATTTATTGTTATTTTTTTGCTATAATAAAAAATAGTAATTTTGCAGCATATAATGTGGAAGGTGTCAAGGTACAGTATTATGTTTAGTGTTATTATAGTAACATATAATTCCAAGTGGGAGAAACTATTGTTTACGTTAAAAACAATATTAAGTCAGTCTTATAAGGAATTTGAGATTATCATCTCGGATGATGGTTCGGAGGATAATCATAAAAGCAGGATATTGGAATATATGGCGAAGGAAAAGTTTGACAGATATCTGATTATTGAAAATGAAAAAAATCAGGGGACTGTTAAGAACCTGCTGGGTGCGCTGCATAAAGCGGCAGGGGTATATGTTACTGTGTTTGGTCCGGGGGATGGATTTTATAATAAGGACAGCCTGAAGCATATCATAGAGTATAGTCATGAAAAAGACTGTGACATATTTGCCGGGTTAATGAAAAGCTATATTGTAGGAGAAGACAAAAAGATAATGGTGAAACCGTTTACATTGCCCTATGGTATCCATGATTTGAAGAGAAAAAATAAGGCTGTTTATAAAAATATGCTTTTTTATAAAGATAATCTCTCGGGGGCAGCATTATGTTATAAGCGGCAGATTATTATTGATTATTTGGAGGCGGCTAAGAATGTAATAACATATGTCGAAGATTTAACCCAGTTGGATATGTTGGCAGATGGAATAAACATAGATATATATGATGGCTGCCTTTTTTGGTATGAAGGAGCAACCGGAATATCTACTTCGCCCAATGTTGGTTTTAGAAAGATGCTGTATAAAGATGAAACCAATTACTTTGAATATTTAAAGGATAAGTATCCTGATAATTATTGGATAACAAAACGAAAAAAAAATGAGAAGATATTTTCCATATTTGATATGAAAAGGCGTTTAATGATATTGTCAATTTTTCATCCTTATATGATATTGTTGTTTGGAAAGCGGTGCTGGTCCAAATGGGTTTATCATGATTATGGAGAAACGCAAATTGATGATACATATATACCTTTCATTTATGAAATGCTGGAAAATAATATATAGCAGGTAAGAAAAGGAGACGGGTATGCAGGTTATAAAATATGTTTTTCAACCACATGGGGATGAACGTGGACAATTGGTTGCCCTTGAGGAGTTTAAGGACATTCCGTTTGAAGTTAAAAGGATATATTATATGTATGATACAGTTTCAGAGGTAGTCAGGGGGAAGCATGCACATAAAAATTTGCAGCAGATACTTGTGTGTATACATGGAAGCTGTAAGATATTACTGGATAATGGAGAAGAAAAAAAAGTAATACCACTCGAAAAACCATATGAGGGGCTGTATGTAGCAAATAATATGTGGAGAGAGATGTATGATTTTTCGCCTGATGCAGTACTGATGGTATTGGCATCTGAGTTTTATGATGAAGCAGATTACATTAGGGATTATGATGAGTTTTTGAAATTTGTAAAAAATACAAAAGAATGAGGTGGAATATGAATATACCATTTGCTACATTTGCACCCATGCATCATGAGATAGAAGAAGCGTTAAACAATGCATATAGACGGGTTGTTGAGAAAGGAATATTTATTCAGGGGGAAGAGTGCAGGTGTTTTGAAGAAGAGTTTGCTGCATATTGTGGAACAAAGTATTGCATTGGGGTTGGAAATGGACTTGACGCAATTACATTGATACTAAGAGCCATGAATATAGGGCGTGGGGATGAAGTGATTGTTCCGTCTAATACATATATTGCTACTGCCCTTGCTGTGTCAAATGTCGGCGCAACACCTGTATTTGTAGAACCTGATATCAGAAATTATAATATTGATGCCACAAAAATCGAAGAGAAAATTACAACAAAAACAAAGGCGGTGATTGCAGTTCATCTTCAAGGAAGACCTGCGGACATGGACGCAATTAATGAAATTGCAGAGAGATATGGACTGCGGGTTGTGGAGGACTGTGCACAGGCTCATGGTGCAAGATATAAGGGGATACGGGTTGGTGGATTATCCGATGCGGCAGCATTTAGTTTTTATCCCGGAAAAAATCTGGGCGCATTAGGAGATGGCGGCTGTGTTGTAACAAATAATGGCGAATTGGCTGAACATATCAGATATCTTGGAAACTATGGCTCGGATTATAAGTATCATCATATTTTTAAAGGGTATAACAGCAGGCTTGACGAGATGCAGGCTGCTTTTTTGCGTGTGAAACTGCCTTATTTAGAGCATTGGAATGAGGAACGCAGAAACATAGCTGAAAGATATTTTTCGGGCATTTCTAATAAAAATATGATTATGCCCCCTTGTAGTTCAGAAGAATTTGAACATATATATCATGTATTTGTTATTAGAAATAATAAAAGGGATGAGTTGGAGCGATATTTGTTGGACAAGGGAATCCATACGCTTAAACATTATCCTGTTCCGATGCATATGCAGCAGGCATATGCGGATATGAATATTGAGGAAGGAAAACTGCCTGTAGCTGAGGAAATCAGTAAGACTGTTTTGAGTATTCCGATGTATTATGGAATGAGTACGGAAGAGATAGATTATATCATAGAACAGATGAATAACTATAAATAATACACACTATTATAATATTGTGGGGAAAAATTATGAGATGGTTGAAAGCGAAATACAATAATATAACTGTGGAAGTGAAAGCAACAATGGCATATATGTTATGCAGTATTTTGCAGAAATCCCTGAATTTTATTACATTACCCATTTTTACAAGATTATTGACGAAGGAACAATATGGGCAGTATTCCATATACATTTCATGGACAAGTATATTAATGATTTTCACAACATTGAATTTGGCTTATGGTTCGTTTCCTGTAGCAATGGTTAAGTTTAAAGACAGAAGGGCAGAATATGTATCTTCTATACAAAGTTTGTGTATTGTATTAACACTATTTTTTTTAGCTGTTTATCTTCCCTTTAATGATTTTTTTAACAATCTGTTTTCGCTTCCGACATTGTTGGTTGTGATAATGTTTATTGAAATATTGACTACGACATTTTTTCAGCTATGGGCAGGTGTCGAAAAGTTTGAACTTAGATATAAAGTTGTGGTTGCTGTTACATTAATTATGTCATTAGGTTCAGTGATTATGTCATATTTATTTGTGGTTAGCAGTAAGGAAAAGGGATATGCAAAGATTATAGGCTCAGCAGTTATTATAATTATAATAGGAATAATTATTATGACAATTAATTATATGAGAGGGAAAATCTTCTTTCATTATAGTTATTGGAAATATGCATTGGGATTTAACGGACCGCTCGTTATATACTATCTGTCACAGGTAATATTTAATCAAAGTGATAAATTAATGATTAACTATTTTTGTGCGGAGGAAAAAACGGCGATGTATGATGTGGCGTATTCTCTTGCTGTTGCATTCAGTTTTGTGTTAAATGCAATTAACAGTGTATATGAGCCGTGGCTTTACGAACAAATCACGAAAAAGGAGTACAAAAAAAATCAGAAAATTACATGCGCTATTTCAATAATCATGGCGATATTGTTATTGGGCGTTATATGGCTTGCACCGGAAATCATATTCATTATGGCCGGAAAAGAATATGCGGAAGCTGTCTGGGTTGTGCCGCCGGTTGCTGCAAGTTTATTGCTGCTGTTCTATGCCCAGTTATTTATTGATATTCAGTTTTATTTTGAAGAAAAGAAAAAGTTAATTTTGGCATCCGTTGGTGCAGCGGTAACTAATATCGTTTTGAATGCATTGCTGATTCCTGTGTTTGGCTTTGTATGTGCAGCGTATACGACGTTATTTAGTTATATTGTTTTTATGCTTTCTAACTATTTTATAGTAAGGATGTTGAGAAAAAGGGATAATAAAATAGTGGAAATCTATAACGTTAAATATATGATAATGACTTTTGCATTATTTTTATGTTTGGCGATGATAGGTGTTGCTTTATATAAATATGAAATTTGCCGCTTGGGAATTATATGCGTGGTTATGTTATTGGCTGTTATGTCAAGAAGAAAAATTTTAGAGCAGATGAAAAAACTTATGGTAATCTTTAGCTGATTGGACTATTATGATGGGGGTGAAGATGGTGGCGGATATAAGAAAAATGATGAGAAATTGCCGGATGCTGCATAAGTTAAAGGATGCAGTAATCAGCGTTTTGTATAACAATTCATTAAAAAATATGAAACATTATGCAAGTACATACAAAACAGACGGAAGAGTCTGTGTTGTGTTTATAGTACAGTATACTCCTGCATGGAATCAAATCAATCAATTATATGAAGAATTGAAAGCGAGAAATGGAGTAGATGTATATATTGTATGCGTTCCCTATCATATAAAAAAGCATGGGGATGCATTTGAAAATGATACATATGAATACTTTATAGAGAAGGGATACAGTCCGATTAATGCATTAGACAAAGGGAGAAAATGGTTTGATTTGAGAACGCTGCATCCTGATTACGTTTTTCACTCACGACCATACAATCACTTTATGCCAAGAGTATACAGAAGTGAAATAATAAGCCGCTATGCCAGAATATGTAATATTTTGTATGCACCAGGTTTCATGTATGGGGATATGATGACGACAATTTTTAATTGGGATTATTTTAAGGATGTTTCGATGTATTTTGCTTTTTCTGAGATTGAGAAAGACTATTGGAATGATAAATTTCAAAAGGGATATATGGAAAAACTTCAAGCAGCATATTCGATTGGAATCCCTATGATTGAGGGGATGCTATCATATAGAACAAATGAAAATGACGGAAAAATGAAGGTGATGTGGACACCAAGATGGTCAAGTGACCCAAAGATTGGTGGAAGTAATTTTTTTAATTATAAAGAGTTCTTTTTAGAATATGCTGAAAAAACACCGGAACTGGAATTGATTATAAGGCCGCATCCGCTTATGTTTGACAATTTTATTTCTACAGGAGAATTGACAAAGGAAGAAGCGGAAGATTATGTGAAAAGAATACATCAGATGGAAAATGTGCAGCTTAATGAGGATAAAGAATATTTACAGCTTTTGTGGAGTACTTCCGTTCTGGTAAGTGATGTATCCAGTCTTATATGGGAATATGTGATAACAGGCAGACCGATAGTTTTTTGCCCCTCCGGCATAAAATGTGATTATGTAGATAGTACTGATGATATGCTTGATGTATGCTATGTTGTAAATAATCAACAGGAGTTGCAGGAAACGTTAGATATGCTGCGGAATGGAAAGGACCCGTTATCGGAAAAAAGACAGGAATTTGTAAGCGGCTTTATTGAAAAACATAAACATGCATCAAAGAGGATAGCTGATGTGTTAATTGATAATATGAAAAAAATATAGAAAAATGGATAGCAAAAAAATATTTAAATTACAGAAAGAGAAGGTATAGGTATGCAGGGGATTATTTTAGCGGCAGGAATGGGAAAAAGATTAAAAGAACTGACGAGAGACAATACAAAATGTATGGTTAAAGTAAATGGGGTGACTTTGATAGAACGATTGCTGCGTCAGTTGGAACAACAGAATTTAACAAGGATTATTATTGTTGTTGGTTATAAAGCAGAACATTTAATGGACTACATAAAAACACTGGGTATCAGAACTCCTATTGTTTATATCAATAACGAGATATATAATACAACGAATAATATATATTCGCTTTATTTAGCAAAAGAGTGGTTATGTAAAGAAGATACTTTATTATTTGAATCGGATATTATTTTGGAAGATAAAGTTTTGACAGATTTAATTAACGATGAAAGAGAAAGTCTGGCTTTGGTGGATAAATATGAGAGTTGGATGGATGGAACATGTATGAAATTGTCAGAAGATGATGAAATAGAATTGTTCGTTTCTAAAAATAATTTTGACTTTAAGGATATTGATAGTTACTATAAGACGGTCAATATTTATAAGTTCAGCAAACATTTTTCAGAAACATACTATGTACCTTTTTTAGAGGCCTATTCTAAAGCTTTGGGAAATAATGAATATTATGAACAGGTGTTAAAAGTAATTACTATGCTTGAACGACCGGAAATTAAAGCGCGGCGTTTAACCGGCGAGAAGTGGTATGAGATAGATGATATTCAGGACTTGGATATTGCCTGTTCGATGTTTGCTACAAATGATGAAGAGCATTTAGGTTTGATTCAGAAAAGATATGGCGGATATTGGAGATATCCTCAATTAATTGATTTTTGCTATTTGGTAAACCCTTTCTTTCCGCCTAAAAAGATGATAGATGAAATGAAGGCAAGCTTTGAGCGCTTGTTGACACAGTATCCATCAGGATTGAACGTGAATTCCCTGCTTGCGGCAAAAATATTTAATGTTGGTCAGGAAAATATTGTTGTGGGAAATGGCGCAGCAGAGTTGATTAAGGTTTTGATGCAGCAATTGAAGGGCAACGTGGGTATGATTAAGCCTACCTTTGAGGAATATGGGAACAGATATGAGGGCAGGAAAGAAATTTTTGTTCCGCAAAATAAAGACTTTTCATATACAGAAAAAGACATTATAGAGTTTTTTGATAAGAAGGATATTGACACCCTTTTGTTGATTAATCCGGACAATCCATCAGGAAATTATATTTGCAAGCGCAACGTGTTGTTTTTGTTAGAATGGGCAAAAAGCAAAAATATTACGCTTGTTATTGATGAGTCTTTTGTAGATTTCGCTGATGAAAAAGATGGAACTATTATTGAACGAAGGATAGTAGAGGAGAATGAAAATTTAGTTATTGTAAAGAGTATCTCAAAATCATATGGAATCCCCGGCTTGAGATTAGGCGTTTTGGTTTCCGGAAACAGGGAGTTGATATTAAAATTAAAGCAAGAGGTATCTATATGGAATATTAATTCGTTTGCAGAATTTTATATGCAGATTGCAGAAAAATACAAAAACGATTATATTTCTGCGTTGCAGATGTTAAGAGAGGAGCGAAATTATTTTAGAAGTAAATTAGAGGAAATAGAGGGGATAAGGGCTGTTTCTTCTGATGCAAATTATATTATGATAGAGATTGTAAATGGAAAAACGTCTAAAGAGGTAACAACTGAGTTATTTGTTAAGCATAATATCCTGGTGAAGGATTTATCAGCCAAGATAGGAACGGGACAATATATACGGGTTGCTATTAGAAATCGTGAAGATAATGACCGACTTATTTGTGCATTAGAAATGCATATGACAAATGAATGAAGGGGTGTGTGAAACGATGAATCAATGGGATAGAATTTGGAAAAATAAAAATGTAGAAATTGCTGCGGTGGAAGACAAGTTTAAGATGTTTTGCAATTTAAAAAAGGCAGATGGTTTTGATACGCAGGAAATACCGGATTATTTTGAAGGCTTTTGGCAATCGTGGTTTGAAATGGCTGATACGATTGAACGTATCTGTGATGGAACGTTAAATAGTGTGTATGAGGTTGGCTGTGGAAGTGGCGTAAATCTTTATATGTTTTCAAATATGAAAAATATTAAGAAATTGGGGGGCATGGATTATTCAGAAAACTTAATTCGGATTGCAAAAGATATTTTCCCATCGGCTAATCTGCTATGTGATGAAGCGCTAAATTGTCCTGTGCAGGAAAAGTATGATTTGGTTTTGGCTGATAGTGTGTTTCAATACTTTTATGATGTTGAATATGGAATGCGTGTGTTAGAAAAAATGTGGGAGAAAGCGAATAAGGTTGTTGTTATTACTGAAGTTCATGATGAACGACGCAAGGAGGAGCATCTTAAATTCAGGAGACAGGCTGTTGAGAATTATGATGAAAAATATAGTGGGTTGGATAAAACCTTTTATACAGTCGATATGTTTGAGAAATTTGCAGAAAAAGTAAATGCCGGATGTTTAATAAAAAAACCCACAAATACGGCATATTGGAATAATGAATTTGTATTTGATTGCTATATATATAAAAAGTAGTTAATAGGGCTGCTTCAACAGAAGAAGGTTTGACAGGAGACTTTATATGATTAGAGGAATTAACTGTAATATTGCAGCAAATGCTGTTATTGCAGATAGTATAGAACTAGGCGATAATGTAACGATAGGTTATAACTGTGTTATAGAGCATAATGTTACGCTGGGCGATAATGTCATAATTGAATGTGGAACTGTTGTAAGAGAAAATACGTTGATTGGAAATGATACCAGAATTGGGGCAAATTGCATTATTGGCGAACATTTTATGGATTATTATAATGGAATAAATACGCAGTATTGCCTGAATATAGGCAAAAATGCACTTATAAGAAGTGGAACGATTATTTATGGGGCATCAGATATCGGAGATAATTTTCAAACGGGGCATCATGCTGTTATAAGAGAACATAGTAAGATTGGAAATCATGTAAGTGTAGGAACAATGACAGATATTCAGGGAACATGTGAAATAGGAGATTATGTTCGTTTTCACAGCAACGTATTTGTTGCGCCGAATTCAAAGGTAGACAGTTATGTTTGGATATTTCCACATGTAACAATTACAAATGATCCGACACCTCCGTCAAAGGATATGCGGGGAGTATCTATTAAAAGTTATGCAGTTATTGCCGCTGGTGCATTACTATTGCCCGGCATTGTTATCGAAGAAGATTCACTTATAGCAGCCGGAGCTGTTGTAACAAAAGATGTGGAACAGTTCTCTGTTGTTGCAGGGAATCCTGCAAAGAAAATAGCAGATATAAGGGAAGTGAAGAATAAGGTTACAGGGGAATCTGCATATCCGTGGAGATATCATTTCGACAGGGCAATGCCGTGGGAGGGGATTGGATTTGACAGATGGATGAAAGAAAGTGGTGACAGTATTTGAAAAAAAATAACAAAGTTTTATTATATGTAGGCATTTTTGTTATTTCGATATTGGCATATCTATGTATTCTGCTTATAGATGATGCGTATCCCTTTGGAAAGAAATCATTCCTTACATATGATGCATATACACAGTATAAAAATATGCTTCAAACACTTATTGAATGGCTTCATCGTGGAGATAAAAGCGCAATATTATGGAATAAGGGACTTGGCGTAGGTTTGTATCAGGATATGCTGTATTATTGTATGAGTCCGTTTAATATCATTGCTGTTATATTAGGTGAAAAGCATATGGAGCTTTCTCTTGTACTGATTATCATAATAAAAGCATCCTGTATCAGTGTCTCTGCGTTGTATTTCTTTGAACATACAAATAAAAGAAACGGTGAATTGAAGAATAAGTGGACAACACTGATTGCTGTTACATGCAGCTTGTCATATAGCTTTTGTGGTTATGTACTGGCATATGGTCATAATATTATATGGCTTGACGGATTAATGATTCTGCCACTTATTGCGATAGGGATAGAAAGACTGGTAGATAAAGCGGATTACAGGCTCTATCTGTTCTGGCTTGTAGTGGCTGTTATCGTTAATTTCTATTATGCGATTTATATATGTATGTTTGCTGTGATTTATTTTCTGCTTGAGAATAGAAACAGTTTTAAAGAATTTATTAAAAATGGATTGCTGTTTGCCGGAATATCTGTTTTAGCTGTCATCATAGCAGGCGTGGTTTTGCTACCTGCAATAAACGGTATTTTGAATGCTGCTTCATCTGCAGATGGCCTTAATCAGGCAGGACTTGACCAATGGGGGGCTGTTGGTGAATATATATCTTCCTTTTATCCATTAAAGCAGATAACCTGTAATTATTTGTTTAATCATAACAGTTTTTGTGGAAGCGTGGTTGTGTTATTGACTATGCTTTATATGGTGTCAAAAGTTTCGGCAGCGAAACAGAAGCTGAAATATGGAATCGCAGTTGTTTTTTTAGTGTTAGGGCTTAATTGGTTAAAACTGAATTATGTACTTCATGGTTTGACCGTAACGCATGGAATGGGGAATCGTTTCGCAATCATTCTGACATTTATATTGTTGGTTATGGGATATACCGTTTTGGTCAATCTGGATAAAGTTGCTATTAAAGATGTACTTATAGCATTTGGTATGACTGGTATTCTATATGTAATAAGTCTTCTTGATAATGAAAATATGATTGTACCGTGGGCGTATATTATATTTATAATTATTACAATTTTTTGTGCAATACTATTTGTACTATACGTCAGAAAAAGTATAAAATGCGGTACGGTGGTCTTATTGCTGACAGTCTTATGGCTATGTGAATTGTATATGAATTTCTTCTATATAATGCCTGATAAGACGAATGATGTATGTCTGACCGATGAAATTCAATTGAGTGATTGGGAAGCAATATATGATAACCTTGCGGTTTCGGACGGTGAACGTAAAACGGCATTAATCAATAAAAACTATGCACCGAAGACTGAGGTTAACTGGTATTCCTCAATGATAAATGGAAACGCAGTATGCGCATTTAGAAGTATGGGAATGGGGCATTTTGATAATGTAGAGTGTGTATATAATGGAACAACACCGCTTACGGCATTGATGTATAATGTCAGATATGTACTTACAAACGAAACAGGAACATTAGGTGGTTATCATGATATATATGAAGATGATACTTACAGATTGTATGAAGCTGATGTGCTGCCCGGCATGGGTTTTGTTTTGGATAAAGAGATAGAAACGTGGACAGGGACTCAGTCTGCTGCCGAAAATCAGAATGATTTTATAAAATTAGGGTGCGGTATCAATGATAAGCTGTTCGATGAAGTTGATTTAAGCGATGCCGAGGAAAGCTATAATTGTCTGGAGATGCTTGAAAGAGAAAAAGGATATTATTTATATAAATCAACAACGGCCTTTTCACCGAATATTCATATTGAATTTGATGCAGATAGAGATATGGAATTATATCTGTTCAGTTCCGATACAAGAGATCAGTATGTGACTGTGACGGTTGATGCTGAAGAGGTTGTATCAAGTAAATATTCAGCAACGGAATTTGCATCGGATATTGGAAAAGTAAAAAAGGGACAGCATATAAAAATCATGTTGTTTGGCGGCGCTAGCTTTGGAGAATGTGGGGAAAAACGAATAAAGCTTTATACATTTAATCAAGAAGCGTTTGAACAGGCAAGGGAAAAAATAACCAGTGAAACGATGACATTTGTCAGATATCAAGGCAATACATTTACTGGAAAAATTGCGTCAAAAGAGGGCGGTGTGTTGTATCTTGCCTTTCCATATAATGATGGCTTTACGATTAAAATAGATGGAAAAGTTACGAATAAATTAAAACTTGGAGATGGCTTTATGGGAGTGGAGATAGATGCCGGGGAGCATGAAGTTACGATAGAATATCATACGCCGGGATTATTTGTCGGATTATGTGTATCACTTTTTGGTTTGGTGATACTTGTTGTTGTTACAGTGATTAAGAATAAAAGGTTAAGGAAAAATTTGTATATCTAAATGTTTTATGGAATCATAAAGTGGAATGTAAAAATAATATATAAGACAAAGGAGAAAAAATACTAATGAAAAGAAAAACTTTGAAAAAGATGATTGCAGCCATAATGACAGTGGTCATATTGCTTGGTATGTGTTCCTGGAATTTGGACAGTAATACAAAAATGGCAGAAGCATCAGAAGCACTTAGAAATCCAAGAAGAGATACTAATGGTGTTGTGACATATGATTGCGTATGGTTCGGAAGATATCCACAGGCAAAGGTTATAACAACTGCTATGTATAAAACGAATAGCGACCCGAATTTAAAGGATGATGATTTGGTGGTAGATGATAATGTCTATCAGATGTTAAAAGAAGCAACAGATTGGGATGAAAATGGAGATATTACATTAAGTGATGGCAACAAATACCGAAGAATAAAGAAGGGGGATGCATATCCTACGATTTATTATCATTGGGAAGATGATACGACCTATCACTATTTTAAATATCAGCCGATTAAATGGCGGGTTTTGTCAACTGATGGTGTGGAGGCATTCCTGCTTGCTGACCGCGCTCTTGATAGTCAACCGTATAATACAAGCTATACAGATATTACATGGGCGGAATGTACACTGAGAAGCTGGTTGAATGGATATGGGAGTAAAATCAATAAAGATACAACAGACTATACTCGAAAAAATTTTATAAATATTGCATTTTATACACAGGAGCGGAATGTGATAAAGTCAGTGCGACTTAAAAATAAGGATAATCTTGAGCATGGGGTAAAGGGAGGAAAGTCTACAAAAGATAAGTTGTTTTTGTTGTCGGGTGATGATGTAACTAATGAAAAATATGGATTTTACGCAGATAGCAGTGAATATTACAGAGCGGGACGCGTTAAGGCTAGTACATATGCAAAAGCAATAGGGGCGTATCTTAGTACTTCTTCAAGAGATGGAGGAAATACATGGTGGGCTTTGCGGTCGCCGGGTATAGAGGCTAATTGCTCAATGTATATGAATTCTTCCGGTCAATATGATTATTACAATGGTGTATATAATGTTAGTACAAGTGTTGTTCCTGCTTTGTACTTAAAGCTGGGCGATACGAGTCTTTGGTCTTATGCAGGAACAGTAAGTACTGATGGAAGCAGTACGGAAGGTGATTTGCCTCCTGATGTAGAAAAAGATGGGCCGGATGATTATAGTCCAACTTTAAGGATAGGAACCAATATCGGATTTACAGTGCCTGAAGATGTTCCGCTTATTGGAGGAGAAACAATAGGACTTAACCTTTCCAGTGTACCGGTTCAGTTTGAAAAGACTGGAAATACATATAAAATAGGAATTGGAATTTCCAATTTAAAAGACTTTAAGGAGAAAGACTGGCACGACTTTAAAAAGTTTATAGCCACCCAAAGTGATAATTATCGAAAAGGGATAAACGGACTTATAGCGGGATGTTTTGGAACGGCATCGGTTGGCGGTTCAGGTGGCATAGAGGTTAGTTGTTATGGATATGCAGAAGGTGTTATTACTGATGATGATGAGATACAGTCATGCGACGGGCAGATTGCACTTGGAATTTCATATAAATTTGGCAAGCAATGGCAGACTTGGGTAGTGATTCCTGTAGTAATAAAATTAGATATTGAAGTAGGGGTTGAAACGAGCTCTAATATAAGTGTTGACTGGGACGATAAAAGTGTTTATGTTTCCGGGGTTACAGAGATTACATTACCGAAGATTAGGCTTTCGGCAGGAGCGGGTATCGCTTATGTAGCTGATGTATCGGTGTACGGCTCGGCTGATAATACGATTACTGTTACAAACGGTGCGGGAACAAATGGTAAGAGCGAGAATAATATAAAAGCCGCCTTGAATGGGGAAGTTGGTGTAAGTGCTAAAGTTTTCTTTGCGAGTGCAGAGAAAACATTGCTTTCACCGGATGAACCATTAGAATATTTTAATTCGGACAGGGAGCCGGGGGTAGATTTATATTCAGCAGATTATAATATATCACCGGAAGAGTATGAATATCATATAGAACGTAATAATTCTATATGGCAGGGCGAAAATAGTGTTGAACTTATGTCGGTAGATGTAGATAAGCATATTCAAACACTTGCAAAAAATGTATATAACGATACAGAGCCTATTTTGCTGCAAACCCAAAGTGGTGTAAAAGTTCTTGTATATACAACGGATATCAGTAGTCGTACCAATGGCAATCATACAGCCATTGTATATTCTGTCTATAATGAAAATAGTGATACATGGTCAAAACCTGTTGTTATAGATGATGATGGTACGGCAGATTTATATCCATCAGCGGCAGTTTGCGGCGATGATGTAGTTGTTGCATGGAGTAACTGTAAGAAGAAATATACAACTGAAGAGACAGAGCAGGAGCAGTTCCTTACGGATGTAGCTGAAAACCTTGATATAAAAGCAGCTACAATTAATATGCAGAATAACAATATTAATATAAAACAGCTTACAGATGATGCATATATGGATATGAAACCGTCTGTAGCGTCAAAGGGTGAAGATGTATTTATATCATGGTATAAAAATACTGGAAATGATATATTTGAGCTTACTGGAAGCAATACGATACAAACTGCCAGGAAGAAAGGAAATTCATGGAATGTATCAGAGCTTATGGATTTGACATCACCTGTTGTTGAATTACGTTCAGGGTATTTGCAGGGGAAGCCGGTAATAGCTTATATTAAGAATATGGATGAACAGCAACGTGAAACATTTAAAAGGACGCTCGTGCTCGTTGATTTACAGGGAAATGAAACATGCATAGATTCAGATAAGCTGTTTTCTGGATTGTCATTTGCAGATATCAATGGAGAACATAAGCTGCTTTGGTATATGGAAGAAAATGGTGCGGGTAATCTATCATATATTGAAAGCCTGAACTCAAAACCGCAGAAACTTCTTCCGGAAGACAATCATGTTACGAAGGATTATTCAATAATTTCAGGAGAAGCGAGAGATGTATTGCTGTATACCGAAGATAAAGCGGTTGAAAACGGAAAAGATATATGTGCATATATATTAGAAAATGGCAGACCAAATGATGCAATAAACCTGACAGCGCTTGAGGGGTATGCAGAAAGACCTGTGGGTATTTATGGAGATGGCATATATACGATACTGTTTTTGAATAAAAATGTAAAAATAGGGAAAACATCTTTAAATGAAAGAACAGATTTGTGTGTTTGTCATCTGAAGGAGCATGAAAATCTTCATATAACAGGTGTTGATTATGACGAAGCGAAAATGCTTCCTGGTTGCTCTGAAGAGATTCGTGTAGATGTTAAGAATGATGGTTTGGTCAACTGTAAATCATATAAAATTGAGGTTACAGATGGAAATACACTGCTTGGCAGCATAGATGGTGCGGATGCTATTGCTGTTGGTGAAACAAAGACATGCAACGTACCTGTAAAGCTTCCGGATAACATGTCTGTTGAGGATACATATACAGTAAGGCTGGTTTTCGATAGTGGGGAAGATACTGAAACTATAAAACCGGGATTTATGGATTTGGAACTTGATGTTGAAGAATCAGAGGCAGGATATGTAGTAAAAGTAGATAATAGAGGTGTAGACGATGTTGCAGGAAAGCTTGTTCTGTATGATAAGGATACATCAGGCCGTATACTGAAGGAGATTCCTTTAGGCATTATTGCAAAGGGGGAAACTGTTACACAAGAGTATACAGAGGAAGAATTGAGAGCATTTGGTGAAAGTTTGTGCATCAGTGTTGAAGCTTCGGGCTGCGAGGAATTATTGGATTGCAATAATCGTGCTTATATTTATGTAGGGGATAATACGGTTGCCTTGTTAGACCACCTGACTGCCGATAAGGCACAGACGGATTATAATCTGGGAGAGGAACTGGATTTGTCAGATTTGGATGTTTCAGCAGTCTATGATAATGGAGATAAGAAAGCCATTACCGAATTTACAACAAATGTGGAAGATATCGATATGTCTGTAGCAGGAAATAAGACACTTGTTATTACATATGAGGAAAGGGGAATCGTCAAAAATGTTTCGCTTGACATAAAGGTTGCCGGCAGGAAGATTAAGACAATAACCTTGTCAGGCAGTTCAAAAAAGGTAACAGCAGGTGAAAAACTTGCACTTGCAGCTTCTATTACACCGGATGATGCGGAGAATAAGACAATTACATGGCGAAGCAGTAATTCTTCATATGCAACAGTTGATAAAAATGGCGTTGTGACGACGAACAAAGCGGGCGCCGGAAAGACCGTAATTATTACAGCCGCAGCTTCTGACGGAAGTAATGTGTCTGCTTCGTATCAGATAGATATCATACAGCCGGTAACAGTCGTTAAAAAGAATGGGCTTGTAAAAGAGAATGGAACATATTATTATTACAAAAATAATGTGAAACAGACAAAATATACAGGATTGATACTTCATACAGATAAAACATGGTGTTATGTGAAATCCGGTGCATGGCAGCCGAAATATAAAGGCATGGTGAAGCATACAAACGGCAAATGGTACTATGTAGAAAATGGCAGAAAAAAATATATTACACAGCTTGTAAAACATACGGATGGAACTTGGTGGTATGTCAAGAATGGTGAGTGGCAGCCAAAGTTCAAAGGTATGGTGAAGCAGTCGAGCGGAAAATGGTATTATGTAGAAAATGGAAAAAGAGAATATGTGACACAGCTTGTAAAACATACGGATGGAACTTGGTGGTATGTCAAAAAAAGCGACTGGCAGCCTAATTATAAGGGCATAGTAAAACAGCCAAGTGGAAGGCGGTACTATGTGGAAAAAGGTAAGAGAAAAAATATAACAGGAAATGTAAAGGTCAATGGAAAAACGTATAGGGTAGTAAATGGTGAAGTGAAATAGCATAGACCAAAAACAGTGACATAGGGCAGAGCTGCTTCGAGGTAAAGCAGTCTCTGCCCTAATTGTATGGTAGAATGATGTTGAACGGTAAAATTTTATGGACATTGTCAGAGGATTAATGGGTTTCTACATATTCCAAAAATTTTCTGACAGCCGTAGACTGTTTTTTTCTCTCATTATATGCAAAACCAACTGTTCGTTCCGGGATGGCTGTTTCAAGGGGAAGTTCGATTATCCGCCCTGAATGAAGCTGGGATTGTGCAAATTCCCTTACTACGCTTGCGATGCCCATACCAATAGCGGCGAAGTCAATGAGCAAATCCATATTGTTTATTTCAAGTATCTGACTACAGTTTATATTCTGGCTTCTTAAATAGTTATCAACATGTGTTCTTGTGACATTTGACTCTTCAAGTACCATCAGGTTTGATTTTTCAAGCAGTTCCTTTGTCAGGTGGGCGGCGTGGCTTGTGTCTGCTGTTGCGGAAGTGCTTTTGTGAGAATCTTTTTGCACAAAACAATTTCCGGTAAATAATGAAGCTACGTTTCCCAGTATATTTCCCGGGATATTTTCAGGAAAAATAAAGTCTTCTTCTTCGCCTTCCCTTAAACTAAAATTCTCAATATAATCACTGCTTGCTACGAATATATCATGAATTTCCTTAATGGGAGCGTATGTTATTCCCTTTGGTAATTCTGTATTACATATTAATCCAATATCAATTTCGTCATTTTTGAGCAGATTCATTGTATTCAGGGTAGAATGGCAGTCGATACTGAATTTTATATGAGGATTTTCTTTGATAAAATCCTTAAGATAATCAAGCAATATATGCTTGCATAAAGATGTACTGACACCAATCTTGATATGTCCCATGCCGAGTGAGGTATATTTCTTAAGATTTTCCTCGCCTTTATTCAGACTGTCAAAGGCTTTCTCCACATATTCATACAGAACCTGTCCCTCCTCGGTAAGAGAGACACCCCTTGAACTACGATTAAATAAATGAATATGAAGCTCCTGTTCCAGCTTTGATATTGTTTTACTGATAGCAGGCTGACTGATAAATAACTGGGTTGCGGCTTTGCTGACATTACCTGCCTTTGCCACAGTATAAAAAATATAATAATTATTCAAATTCTCAATCATAGTAAACCTCATTTCGTTACAATGCTATAACTGCAAATTATAATAAACATTCCTATTATGTATTGTAATTATAACACGAATTATGGTATTATCAATAAAAAATTACCATTAAGATTGGAGGAAATAAATATGGGCATGACGATGACACAGAAAATATTAGCTGCACATGCAGGACTTGACTCCGTAGAAGCAGGACAGCTGATAGAAGCTGATTTAGATTTAGTTTTAGGAAATGATGTTACGACGCCGGTAGCAATTCATGAGATGGAAAAGTTTAATAAAAAGGAAGTATTTGACAAGTCAAAGATTGCGCTTGTTATGGACCATTTTACACCGAATAAGGATATCAAGAGTGCAGAACACTGTAAATGTGTAAGACAGTTTTCAGCAGCAAATGAAATCGAGAATTTCTTTGATGTAGGTTCAATGGGAATCGAACACGCACTTCTTCCTGAAAAAGGATTGATTGTTGCAGGAGAAACCTGTATTGGTGCTGATTCACATACCTGTACATATGGTGCGCTCGGCGCATTTTCAACAGGTGTTGGCAGTACGGATATGGCAGCAGGTATGGTTACAGGAAAGGCATGGTTTAAAGTGCCGTCAGCAATTAAGTTTAATATCGTTGGTGAAAAAGCAAAATGGGTTAGCGGCAAGGATGTTATTCTGCATATTATTGGTATGATTGGCGTTGATGGCGCATTATATAAATCAATGGAATTTGTAGGAGACGGTATTAAAAATCTTACGATGGATGACCGGTTTACGATTGCGAATATGGCGATAGAAGCCGGTGCAAAGAATGGAATATTCCCTGTAGATGAACTTACAGAAGAATATATGAAAGAACATTCATCAAAGACATATACAAAATATGAAGCCGATGAAGATGCGGTTTATGATGAGGAATATACGATTGATTTAAGCAAATTAAAACCAACCGTAGCATTTCCGCATCTTCCTGAAAATACAAAGACGATTGATGAAGTCGGCGATATTAAGATAGACCAGGTTGTTATTGGCTCCTGTACAAATGGACGTATCTCAGATATGCGGATTGCTGCTGAGATTATAAAAGGCAGAAAGATTGCGGACGGTGTAAGGGTGATTGTTATTCCGGGTACACAGGATGTATATTTAAAATGTATTGAAGAAGGGCTGATGACAATTTTTGTTCAGGCGGGCGCAGTTGTTTCAACACCTACCTGCGGGCCATGTCTTGGCGGACATATGGGTGTTATGGCGGCAGGTGAAAGAGCTGTTTCAACAACAAACCGGAACTTTGTTGGGCGTATGGGACATGTTGAGTCTGAAGTTTATCTGGCAAGTCCTGCTGTTGCAGCGGCTTCGGCGATAACAGGTAAGATAAGCTGTCCTTGTGAATTAGGTTTATAGGAAGGAGAATGTGAAATGAAAGCATATGGAACAGTACATAAATATGGCGATAATGTAGATACGGACGTTATTATCCCTGCAAGATATTTGAATTCTTCTGAGCCGGCAGAACTTGCCAAGAGCTGTATGGAAGATATCGATAAGGATTTTGTCAATAGAGTAAAACCCGGTGATATCATGGTGGCAAAGAAAAACTTTGGCTGCGGCTCATCAAGGGAACATGCGCCGATTGCGATTAAGGCATCCGGCATCAGCTGCGTGATTGCCGAAACGTTTGCAAGAATTTTTTACAGAAATGCAATTAATATAGGACTTCCGATTATTGAGTGTCCGGAAGCGGCAAATGGGATAGAAGCCGGAGATATGGTAGAAGTAGACTTTGACAGCGGCATGATATACAATAAAACAAAAGGAACAGAGTTCAAAGGTCAGGCATTTCCGCCGTTTATGCAGGAAATCATTCAGAGCGAAGGACTTATTAACTATATTAATAACAAGTAATGCACATATAAACGAATTTATATCTGTGTAAGCTTGCTTACAAACAGATATAAATTTGTTTATATGTATAGTGCGCAGCACGAACCGAGCCGACAGGCGAGGTTGCATTACTGTGGGAAAGAGAGACCGAGCCGACAGGCGAGGTTGCATTACTGTGGGAAAGAGAGACCGAGCCGACAGGCGAGGTTGCATTACTGTAGGAAAGGGAGAGACCGAGCCGACAGGCGAGGTTTACTTATAGATGTAAAGGAGAATTCATGATGAGGTGCAGCAGATGTGGTAACGAAGTGCAGGATGGAATAGGATATTGTAATTATTGCGGAAATGATTTATCGAATAATATAAATCAACAAATGAATGTACAAAATCAAGGAGCAGTAAACGGGTATAACCAAAACCAGTACGGAGCAGCAAATGGGTATAACCAAAACCAGTACGGAGCAGCAAATGGGTATAACCAAAATCAGTACGGAGCAGCAAACGGATATAATCCAAATCAATATGGTAATACAGCACCTGCTTTGGGAATGAAATGGTATAAATTTGTTATTTACTGCCAATTATTTCTTACAATGCTTTTTTCACTTATAAATTCAATCCAGTTATTTTCAGGAAGTGTTTATGGCGGAAAAATGGAAAAAGAATTGGTTTATGAAATATTTAGCAGTATGAAAGCATTAGACATTATTATAGCGCTTTTGTATATTGGGCTTGGTGTATATGCATTTTTGGTAAGAATGCAGCTTGCGGGCTTCAAGAAGAATGGACCAAAGCTTTATTATATTTTATGCATAGCCTCAATGGCGATTAATCTTATATATGCTGTTACTGCGAGTATTATAGTAAAAAGCTCTTCAGGAATGAGCCTGAATGTTATGGGCAGGGCTATATTTCAGACAGTAGCAATGGGCGCACTTCTTGTAGCCAATTATATATATTTTGGAAAAAGAAAACAGTTATTTACGAATTAATATTTGAAAGAAGGAAACAGAAATGAAATGTAATTTGGCAGTAATTAAGGGAGACGGAATCGGTCCTGAAATTGTTACAGAGGCGATGAAGGTACTCGACAAAGTTGGAGAAATCTACGGTCATACTTTTGATTATGAGCAGATATTAATGGGCGGATGTTCCATAGACGCAACAGGAGTGCCGCTTACAGATGAAGCAGTAGCGATTGCAAAATCAAAAGATGCGGTACTTCTTGGCTCAATAGGTGGAAATACCTCGACATCACCGTGGTATAAGCTTCCGCCGGACAAAAGACCGGAAGCAGGACTTCTTAAGATTAGAAAAGAACTGGGACTGTTTGCAAATCTGCGTCCTGCAAATCTTTACGATGAGTTAAAAGGTGCATGTCCGCTCAAAGAAGAAATTGCAGATAAAGGGTTTGACATGATGATTATGCGCGAGCTTACGGGCGGTCTTTATTTCGGCGAAAGAAGTACAGAGGAAATAGATGGTGTATTAACAGCTCACGATAATCTGATATATAATGAAAATGAAATCAGAAGAATCGCAATCAAGGGCTTTGATATTGCGATGAAGAGGGGAAAGAAAGTTACCTCTGTAGATAAAGCAAATGTTCTTGATTCTTCAAGACTTTGGAGAAAAATAGTGGAAGAGGTTGCGAAGGATTATCCGGAGGTTACTTATGAGCATATGCTTGTGGACAACTGCGCGATGCAGCTTGTAAAAGCTCCTGCGCAATTTGACGTTGTGCTTACGGAGAATATGTTTGGCGATATCCTTTCAGATGAAGCTTCTATGATAACAGGCTCTATTGGTATGCTGCCATCGGCGTCACTGAATGAAACAAAATTCGGTATGTATGAACCAAGCGGCGGTTCAGCGCCTGATATAGCAGGACAGAATAAGGCAAATCCGATAGCAACAATTCTTTCAGCAGCCATGATGCTCCGTTATACATTTGATTTGGATAAAGAAGCGGATGCCATTGAGGCAGCGGTAAAGCAAGTCTTAAAAGACGGATATCGTACATGTGATATAGTGTCAGAAGGAACAACACTTGTCAGTTGTTCAGAAATGGGAGATTTGATAGCAGAGCGTATTAAATGATATATAAAAACAAGAAAGGAAGGAATAAAAAGATGAAAAGTGATAACGTAAAAGTTGGTATGCAGCAGGCGCCGCATCGTTCATTGTTCAATGCACTTGGCATGACAGAAGAAGAATTATCAAAGCCGCTTGTTGGAATTGTATGTTCCTATAATGAAATTGTACCCGGACATATGAATCTGGATAAAATAGCGCAGGCTGTAAAAATGGGTGTTGCAATGGCGGGCGGAACACCTGTTATGTTCCCTGCAATTGCGGTTTGTGACGGAATTGCAATGGGACATATCGGAATGAAATATTCACTTGTAACAAGAGATTTAATAGCAGACTCAACAGAAGCAATGGCGATAGCGCATCAGTTTGACGCACTGGTTATGATACCGAACTGTGATAAGAATGTGCCGGGACTTCTGATGGCAGCAGCAAGAGTGAATGTACCAACCGTTTTTGTATCAGGCGGGCCAATGCTTGCCGGTCATGTAAAAGGCCATAAGACAAGTCTTTCCAGTATGTTTGAGGCTGTTGGTTCTTATGCGGCCGGAACGATGAGCGGAGAAGATGTAAATGAATTTGAATGTAAAGCTTGTCCTACATGCGGTTCCTGTTCCGGTATGTATACGGCAAATTCCATGAACTGCTTAACGGAAGCGCTTGGTATGGGACTTCCGGGAAACGGAACAATTCCTGCCGTATATTCAGAACGCTTAAAGCTTGCAAAACATGCAGGTATGGCAGTTATGGAAATGTATAGAAAGAATATAAGACCAAGAGACATCATTACGAAAGAAGCGATTATCAATGCGCTTACCGTTGATATGGCACTTGGCTGTTCGACAAATTCAATGCTTCATATTCCTGCAATTGCACATGAAATCGGCTTCGATTTTGATATATCATATGCGAATGAAATCAGCGAGAAAACACCGAACCTCTGTCATCTTGCTCCGGCAGGTCCAACCTATATGGAAGACTTAAACGAGGCGGGCGGTGTGTATGCAGTGATGAATCAGCTTAAAGAACTTGGTCTGTTAAATGAGGATTGTATGACCGTTACCGGTAAGACAATTGGGGAAGCCGTATCAGGCGCTGTGAATAAAAATCCTGAGGTTATCAGACCACTGGATAATCCATATAGCAAAACAGGCGGACTTGCAGTTCTTAAGGGTAATCTTGCACCCGACGGTTCCGTTGTGAAGCGTTCTGCTGTAGCGCCTGAGATGCTTGTTCATGAAGGCCCTGCAAGGGTGTTTGAATGTGAAGAAGATGCAATTGCTGCAATCAAAGGCGGAAAGATTGTAGCAGGCGATGTGGTAGTAATCCGGTATGAAGGCCCTAAGGGTGGTCCCGGAATGAGAGAGATGTTAAATCCTACGTCAGCGATAGCAGGTATGGGACTTGGCTCTACGGTCGCCCTGATTACAGACGGTCGTTTTTCCGGGGCAAGCAGAGGCGCTTCAATCGGTCATGTATCACCGGAAGCCGCTGTAGGCGGACCGATAGCACTTGTCGAAGAAGGCGATATTATAAAAATCGATATCAATAAATGTACACTGAATCTCGATGTGCCGGAGGATGTACTCGCAGCAAGAAAGGCAGCATGGAAGCCTAGAGAACCAAAGGTGACAACCGGATATCTTGCAAGATATGCGGCAATGGTTACTTCAGGGAACAGAGGCGCAATACTTGAAATTCCGAAGGCAAAGTAGTATAGTGAAGATTATCGATTACTGATAGACAAATAGAAGAGAAGGAGTAAATGAAAAAAATGGCAAAGATATCAGGTTCTGAAATAGTTATTGAATGTTTAAAAGAACAGGGTGTTGATACCGTATTTGGTTATCCTGGTGGAACAATCTTAAATGTATATGATGCACTTTATAAGCATCAGGATGAAATAAACCATGTATTAACGTCACATGAGCAGGGCGCTGCCCATGCCGCTGACGGATACGCAAGGGCAACGGGAAAAGTTGGTGTATGTATGGCTACATCCGGTCCCGGAGCAACCAATCTTGTAACAGGTATTGCAACAGCATATATGGATTCCATTCCTGTTGTAGCAATTACTGCAAATGTAGGTGTCAATATGCTTGGAAAAGACAGCTTTCAGGAAGTAGACATCGCAGGCGTTGTGATGCCGATAACAAAGCATAGTTTTATCGTAAAGAATATAGAAGACCTTGCGCCTACGATAAGAAGGGCGTTTAAAATCGCAAAGACAGGAAGGCCGGGACCGGTTCTTGTGGATATTACAAAAGATGTAACTTCTGCCGAAATTGAATTTGAATCAGTCACTCCGGAAGCAATATCAAGAAAAACGGATACGATTTGTGAAGAATCTGTTAATAAGGTAATTGAGATGGTAAAAGTATCGAGAAGACCTTATATCATCGTTGGCGGCGGCGCTATCATTTCAGATGCTTCAGCAGAGTTAGCTGAATTTGCAGAAAAAACAGATGCGTTGGTATGCGATACGCTGATGGGCAAAGGTGCATTCGATGGAAATAACGAGCGGTATACAGGCATGATTGGTATGCATGGTACAAAGGTATCGAATCTTGGTATATCAAGAGCTGACTTGGTAATTGTTATAGGTGCGCGTTTCTCCGACCGTGTGATTGGAAATGCATCAAAGTTTGCACCAAATGCAAAAATTATCCATATTGATATTGATGCAGCCGAGATTGATAAAAATATTAAAACAAATGCAAGTATCGTGGGAGATGCCAAAGAAATTCTTGCAATTTTGAACAGTAAGCTTCCAACCCAGTCTAATAAGGCATGGATATCAGAAATTGATGAATTGAAGGCACAAAATCCGGATGTATACACAGTGGATGAACTCAATGGCCCGGCAGCAATCAGAAAAATATATGAGATTACAGAGGGAAATGCAATTATTACAACTGACGTAGGACAGCATCAGATGTGGGCTGCCCAGAATTACATATTCAAAGAGCCTAGAACACTTCTGTCATCAGGCGGACTTGGAACGATGGGTTATGGCGTAGGCGCAGCGATTGGAGCAAAATATGGAAGACCTGAAAAGACCGTTATTAACATAGCCGGTGATGGATGCTTCCGTATGAATATGAATGAGATTGCAACTGCGGCGAGATATAATGTTCCGATTATTCAGATTGTGCTGAATAACCATGTTCTTGGAATGGTAAGACAGTGGCAGACACTTTTTTATGACCACAGATATTCCAATACAGTATTGGATGATTCCGTTGATTTTGTTAAAGTTGCAGAAGGACTTGGCGCAGTTGGTTTAAGAGCAACCAATCTTCAGGAATTTGAGGATGCACTGAAGCAGGCGTTATCATCAGAGAAACCGGTAGTTATTGATGTTGTGATTGATAATGACGATAAAGTATGGCCTATGGTAGCGCCGGGAGCCGCCATTGACACATGCTTTACGGAGGAAGATCTTGAAAAATAAAAGAAATAGATAAAGGAGAAAAGGGAAAATGGCAAGAGTATTTAATTTTTCAGCAGGACCTTCAGTATTACCTGAAGTCGTATTAAAAGAAGCAGCAGAAGAGATGCTTGATTACAAAGGAACAGGCATGAGTGTTATGGAGATGAGCCATCGTTCAAAAGCATATGACACCATTATTAAAGATGCCGAAAAGGACCTTCGTGATTTGATGAATATTCCTGATAATTATAAGGTATTATTCTTACAGGGCGGCGCTTCACAGCAGTTTGCTGCAATCCCAATGAACCTGATGAAGAATGGTGTAGCTGATTATATCATTACAGGACAGTGGGCAAAGAAAGCTTACGAAGAAGCAAAGAAATATGGTAAGGCAAATGCAATAGCGTCATCAGCAGATAAGACATTCTCATATATACCGGACTGTTCAGACCTTCCGGTAAGCGAAGATGCTGACTATGTATATATCTGCCATAATAATACAATTTATGGTACGGCATACCATACCCTTCCAAATACAAAGGGAAAAATTCTTGTAGCAGATATGTCATCTGATATTCTGTCACAGCCGGTAAATGTATCCGATTATGGTCTGATTTATTTTGGCGTACAGAAGAATGTAGGACCTGCGGGCGTAGTTGTTGTGATTATTCGTGAAGATTTAATCAGGGATGATGTAATGCCATTTACACCAACCATGTTAAAGTATAAGACACAGGCTGATAATGACTCCCTTTACAATACACCTCCATGCTACGGTATCTATATCTGCGGAAAAGTGTTTAAGTGGGTTAAAGAAATGGGCGGACTTGAAGCAATGAAAGTTCATAATGAGAAAAAAGCTGCCATTCTTTATGATTTCCTTGACAGTTCAAAGCTGTTTAAAGGAACTGTTGTAAAAGAAGACCGTTCACTTATGAATGTGCCATTTGTAACAGGAAATGAAGAACTTGATGCAAAATTCGTAAAAGAAGCTACAGCAGCAGGTTTTGTAAACCTTAAAGGTCACAGAACAGTTGGCGGTATGAGAGCGTCTATCTACAATGCTATGCCGATTGAGGGCGTTGAAAAGCTTGTAGAATTTATGAAAGCATTTGAAGAAGCAAATTCATAATATTAAAATGATTTTTCATATACATATAGGAATAATTGCGAAGCTATGAAATTGGAAACAGAATAGTTTCGCAATTATCTGAATAAAAACAAAATATAAAGGAGATAGAGGAAATGTCAGTTAAGATAAATTGTTTAAACCCTATAGCAGCTTGTGGAATGGAGTTATTACCGGATACATATGAAGTAACAGATAATTATGCAGATGCAGATGCAGTTCTTGTAAGAAGTGCGGCTATGCATGACCTTGAACTTTCAGATAAGCTTTTGGCAGTTGCAAGAGCAGGCGCAGGCGTTAATAACATTCCGCTTGATAAGTGTGCAGAAAAAGGTATTGTAGTGTTTAACACACCTGGAGCAAATGCAAATGGTGTTAAGGAGCTTGTCGTTGCAGCGCTTATGATGGCATCAAGAGACCTTGTAGGCGGATATAACTGGGTTATGGAAAATGCATCTGAGCCGGATATCGCGAAACTGGTAGAAAAGCAGAAAAAGAACTTTGCAGGCTGTGAAATTCTCGGAAAGAAGCTTGGTGTTATCGGTCTTGGCGCAATCGGAGCAAAAGTTGCCAATATTGCAGTAAGACTTGGCATGGAAGTATATGGATATGACCCATACGTTTCAGTTGACGCAGCATGGGGATTATCCAAATATGTGAAACATATTACAAATGTTGAAGATATCTATAAAGAATGTGATTATATTACCATTCATGTTCCTGCTCTGGACAGTACAATCGGAATGCTTAATGCTGACGCATTTGCAATGATGAAAGACGGAGTTGTAATCCTTAACTTTGCAAGAGATATTCTTGTAAATGAAGATGATATAAAAGTATCTCTTGAATCAGGCAAGGTAGGAAAGTATATGACAGACTTCCCAAATACAAAGGTTGCAGGTGTTAAGAATGTAGTAGCACTTCCTCATCTTGGAGCTTCAACAGCAGAATCAGAGGATAATTGTGCTATTATGGCATGTAAGGAAATTACTGATTTTATCGAAAATGGAAATATCAAAAATTCCGTAAATTATCCAAATGTAGATATGGGAACATGTTCTGCTGCTGCCCGTATAACAATATGCCACAAGAACATTCCGAATATGCTCACACAGTTCACAGGGATATTCGCAAAGAAGAGCGGAAATGTATCAGGAATGATAAGCAAAGCAAGAGGAGATTATGCATATTCTGTTCTTGATGTAGAAATAGCGCCGACAGATGAAGATGTAGCGGCACTTTCAGCAATAGACGGCGTAGTAAAGGTACGAGTAATCAAGTAGGAAAACAGGAGGAAGAAAGATGAGTGATAAATTAAAGGTTGGTGTTCTTGGTGCAACAGGTATGGTTGGACAGCGGTTTATATCCTTACTTGAAAATCATCCGTGGTTTGAAGTAGTGACGGTTGCTGCCAGTCCAAGAAGTGCAGGTAAGACATATGAAGAGGCAGTAGGTGACAGATGGAAAATGACAACACCGATGCCGGAAGCTGTAAAAAAACTTGTTGTATGTAATGTAAATGAAGTCGAGAAAGTTGCAGCTACAGTTGATTTTGTATTTTCAGCAGTAGATATGACAAAGGAAGAAATCAAAGCGATTGAAGAAGCATATGCAAAGACTGAAACACCTGTAGTTTCCAATAATTCAGCACACAGATGGACACCGGATGTTCCTATGGTAGTACCTGAAATCAATCCTGAACATATGAAAGTAATCGATTTCCAGAAGAAGAGACTTGGTACAACAAGAGGTTTTGTTGCAGTAAAGCCGAACTGTTCAATCCAAAGCTATGCGCCTGTTCTTACCGCATGGAAGGAGTTTGAGCCATATGAGGTCGTTGCGACAACCTATCAGGCAATATCCGGTGCAGGCAAGACGTTTAAGGATTGGCCGGAGATGGAAGGAAATATTATTCCGTATATCGGTGGCGAGGAAGAAAAGTCAGAGAAAGAACCGCTTCGTATCTGGGGTAAGATAGAAGACGGTGTTATTGTTCCTGCCACATCACCTGTTATAACATGCCAGTGTATCAGAGTTCCTGTATTAAACGGGCATACTGCTGCCGTATTTGTAAAGTTTAAGAAGAAAGTAACAAAAGAACAGCTTATAGAAAAACTTGTTAGTTTTAAAGGAGTTCCACAGGAACTGGAACTTCCAAGCGCTCCAAAGCAGTTTATCCAGTATCTTGAAGATGATAACCGTCCGCAGGTATCGATGGATGTTGATTATGAAAATGGTATGGGTATCAGTGTTGGACGTATTCGTGAAGATTCAGTTTATGACTGGAAGTTTGTCGGACTTTCACATAATACCGTAAGAGGTGCTGCCGGAGGCGCTGTACTTTGTGCAGAACTGCTTAAGGCACAGGGCTATATTACGAAGAAGTAGAATTTTCAATATCGGAATGTAGAGGTGCTGCATGAAATATCGTACAAATCATACGTTTGTAGTATGTGCTTATAAAGAATCACCCTATTTGGAGGCGTGTATTCAATCGTTAGTATTACAGACGGTAAAAAGTAATATTGAGATATATACATCAACCCCAAATGAGTATATATTCAATATAGGAAAAAAATATCATGTGCCTGTTTATATCAATGAAAAGGCTGGCGGCGGTATTCAGGCTGACTGGAATTATGCATATAATCATGCGAAGACAGATTATGTTACAGTGGCACATCAGGATGATATCTATGATAAAAATTATGTAAAGGCTTTTTTGCACTGTTCAAAAAAGTATGACGATTGGACCATTTTTTTTACAGACTATACGCCGATAAAGCATGGACACAGTGACAAAAGGGATGCGAACAGCATTATCAGGCGGATGCTCCGGATGCCTGTAAAAAATCGTAAGAAGGCGGATAAAAAGTGGCGAAAAAAGAGTATATTATGTCTTGGAAACGCAATCGTATGTCCGCTGGTTACATATAATAAAAAGCTTCTGGGCGACACTGTATTTACTTCCGATTATGGATTTAATCTTGATTGGGATACATTCCTGAAGCTTGCAGAAAGACCGGGACGTTTCTTATATATGGATATGGTACTTGGACATTATCGGGTGCATAATGAGGCGACAAGCAAAGACTTTATCGTAAATCATAACAGGGAGATTGAAGATAGAAGCATGTTTGAGAAATTCTGGCCGAAATGGATTGTCAATGTAATCATGTTATTTTACAGATATGCATATAAGACATATGACTAATTTCAAAATCCATATGGTTCATATAGCATTTTGATAAAAAATAGTAAATAAGGGATATCTGTCTGTGGATATGGAAACATATTAGCATAAAGTAAAACAGATATCCTTTTTTTATAATGTGATTGATTTGAATTTCGACATTTTATTCGGACTTTTCATTTTTATTGTTGTAAACATTTGCTAATTGTGCTAAGATATCTGATGAATGTGATTTTATTACGGAGGCATATAGATTATGAAGAAGCTTATATTAGTTACATCTCCACCGGCATGTGGCAAGACATTTATATCAAGGCAAGTCGCAAAGGCGCTCAATAATTGTGTATACCTTGATAAAGATACACTGATTGTCCTGTCCAAACAGATATTTGTGGTTGCCGGAGAAGAGTATAATCGTTCGTCAGATTTCTTTCAAAAAGAAATCAGGGATTATGAGTATTACTGTATACTTGATCTTGCATTTGAGGCACTCGAGTATAACGATACAGTTCTTATCAATGCCCCATTTACTGATGAGATTAGAGATGATGATTATCTCAACAGACTTCGTGCGCAGTTGGCAGAAAAAGATGCGGAGCTGTTTGTTATATGGGTAAATACCAGAAAAGATGTATGTCATGAACGAATGATTAAAAGAGCTTCTGACAGAGATACATGGAAATTAGCACATTGGGACGAGTATATTAGCAAACAGAATTTTAACCCACCTGAAAATATAAAAGAACTTTTTATATTTGAGAATTCTTCTGATGAAGAGTATAAGGATTCTATTGAAAAGGTAGTGAAAGCTGTAAGAGGTTAGTGAAAAATAAAATATTTTGCAGGAGTGGATAATTATGGCAACAATCAGAAGTTTTAGCGCCTATAGACCGAGAAAGGATATTGTAGACAGAGTTGCTGCCTTACCATACGATGTATATAACAGGAAAGAAGCTGAGGAGGAGGTCAGAAGAGAACCGATGTCCTTTTTGAAAGTAGATAGGGCAGAAACCTCGTTTGGACCTGAAGTTGATACGTATGCTCCATGTGTATATGATAAGGCTGGTGAACTGCTTACAAAGATGATAGATGATGGCATATATCTAAGTGAGCAGAAACCAGTCTATTATATTTATGAGCTTATTATGGATGGCAGGCATCAGACCGGTCTTGTGGCGTGTGCCGCTATAGATGATTATATCAATGGGATTATAAAGAAACACGAAAATACGAGAGAAGATAAAGAACTTGACAGAATAAAGCATGTAGAAGCATGCAACGCACAGACAGGTCCTATTTTTCTTGCTTACCGCTCTGTTGACAAGGTAAACAGGATTATAAACAGAATAAAGAATACCGAAAAGCTATATGGATTTACTGCACCCGATGGGATTACACATAATGTTTGGGTAATCGATGGGGATGAGGATATTGCTGCTATCGGGGAAGCGTTTGATAATATAAACGAGATTTATATTGCTGACGGACATCACAGGTCCGCTTCGGCAGTCAAGGCTGGTCTTCGTAAGAGAGCAGCCAATCCGGGCTATACGGGAGAAGAGGAATTTAATTATTTTCTTTCGGTATTGTTTCCGCATGACCAGTTGATGATTATGCCTTACAACAGGGTAGTAAAGGACTTAAACGGATACAGCAGTTCGGAATATCTGTCGCTTCTTTCTGAAAAATTTGATATTACAAAAAGCAATATGCCTGTTTCACCAGAGAAAAAGGGTGAGATTGGTATGTATATAGAGGGTTCATGGTATAGAATGAATGTGAAGGACGGGATTGTACCGTCAGATGTAGTAGGCTGTCTTGATGTATCGGTTTTACAGGATAATGTGCTGTCTCCAATACATGGGATAACAAATCCGAGAACGGATACGCGGATACAGTTTGTGGGCGGCATAAGAGGACTAGAAGCGCTTGAACAAATGGTGGATGGCGGTATGAAAGTGGCATTTTCCATGTATCCAACATCAATAACCGAGTTATTTGACATAGCAGATAATGGCAAACTGATGCCGCCGAAATCGACATGGTTCGAGCCGAAGCTTAGAAGTGGAATATTTATACATAGAATATAACTGTATATTTTTTATGGGTGTATGGTAAATAAAAACACAGGAGAAGGGAGACTGTATGAATATATTTGTACTCAGACAGGAAGAAATATCAGCATTAATTGATGCCAGACATAATAATCCGCATCATATTCTTGGGATGCATGAATGTCTGGATGATGTGTATGTCAATGTATACATGCCGGGGGTGGCTTCTGTTTCGGTTGTAGACATATCATCCCGGAAGGAATATGATATGGAACAGATGTATGCTGAGGGGTTTTACACAGTAAAAATAGAACACACAAAACCGTTTTTGTATTATCTCAAAGTTGTTCATAAGGTTTGGGATGAGGACGGCAGGGAAAAGGAAATTTCTGAAATACGATATGATGCCTATTCATTTGATTATAGTGCAGACCTGCATAAGGTGATGGCTGTAGTCAATGGAAGTGACGATATTGAGTCCGGCTTTAAAGTGAAAGATTTATTCGGAGCAAGACATATAGAGCGAAGCGGCGTTAAGGGTGTTTCGTTTTGTATGAATGTTCCAAAAGCTTTACGAGTCAGTGTAGTTGGTGACTTTAATCATTGGGATGGCAGAGTCAATCCGATGAGGAAAATTGATTATACGGATATATACGAACTATTTATTCCGCAGGAACTGAATGAAACAAGATATAAATTTGAAGTCCTTTATGATGATGGAAGAGTGGATATATTCTCAGACCCATATGCAGCCGCCTATGAGATGACACCCGGAAATGCTTCTCTTCTTATGGAACTTTCTTATAAATGGGAAGATGCGGCATATATGGAAAAGCGGAAAAAAGCAGACCTTTGCAATATGCCTGTAAATATATATGAGGTTCATCTGCCGACATGGACAGATGAGGAGAAGTTGACGTATAGGGATTTGGGTAAAAAACTGGCTTCGTATGTAAATAGTATGGGATACAACTATGTATCATTTCTTCCTTTAATGGAGTATAGCAGTAATGATATATGGGGATATGATACGACAGGTATGTTTGCACCAACCTCACGTTTTGGTACACCGTCTGACTTTATGGCTATGGTTGATTTCTTTCATAGTAAGGGGATTGGCGTCATTATGGATATGGTACCTGTTACGGATATCGATTGTATCGCTTACTGGATTGAGACTTATCATTTAGATGGTATCAGGCTTGATAATGACGAACTGATAAGCCGTTTTCATTCTGTGACAAATGGTTCTTATCAGGATGTAATGGTTGGGTGCCGCTGGAATACAGAAGGCGTGTCAGCGCTTATTCATTTTATGTGTAAGACGCCTCAGACAAGGGAGAATTATCAGGATGTGATGTCTGCTGTTTCTGGGTATACGGATGGGGAAAAGCGGATTGTTGCATTAAGCCATGACGAGGTATCCTGCCATAAAGGCAGTTTTATAGAAATGATGCCGGGCGGATATGAGGACAAGTATGCGGACCTTCGTGTGCTCTATGGGCTTTATATGACGATGCCGGGAGATAAGCTGATATTTATGGGACAGGAAATTGGTTTGCTTGGTGGATTTACGGGAACAATACCGATAGACTGGTCTGTACTTGAGTTTGATGCCAATAAATATCTTCAAAAATATGTTAAAGATTTCAATAAGCTGTATAGGGAAGAGCCGTTATTATATATGGAGGCATCGGAGCAGAAGGCTGTTACATTTCTGGATGGTGGAAAGAAGAATGTGACAGTTTTCAAGAGGAGTGCCGATACGGCATCAGACAGTCTTTATATAGTATGTAATTTTGGCATAAAGGATATAAAAGATTTTAAATTGAAGGTCGATACGGATGGAAAGTATAAGGAACTGATATCCAGCGACCATGTGAAATATGGCGGTGAGGGAAATCATAATAAGACGATAAAGGTTTCCGTAAAGGGAGAGCTTATTATAAACGTACCGGCGCTTTCAATTTCAATTATAAAAAGAAGTAGTTCTGTATAATATAGAAAACGGTTACAGATATAGGAGCAATTGGAATGATTCTTTTGGAAGCAAATTCTTCTGCTGCGGAGGAGACTGTAAAAGAAGCAGCAGAACAAATGGGAATTATAAAAGAATATGCGAAAAACATTCTTGACTGGTTTATGTCAAAGCTTGGCAGTATCGTGGCTGCCATTCTCTTTATGGTGATATGCTTGAAGCTTGTGAAGTTGTTTATCCGTTTTTTAAAAAAGACCTTTGATAAATCCAGTCTTGATATCAGTGTTGCAGGATTTTTTCTGTCTGCAATCAGGATATTATTGAACTTTTTAATTATCCTTACAGCGGCGTCTATCGTTGGCTTCCAGATTACATCATTTATTACGCTGCTTGGTACGGCAGGTGTAACACTGGGGCTTGCGCTTCAGGGAAGTCTGTCCAATCTTGCCGGTGGTGTATTGATACTTGTTTTAAAGCCTTTTCGTGTAGGGGATTATATTATAGAGAATCATACAAAGTGTGAAGGAACCGTTGTTTCTATTGATATCTTCTATACAAAGCTGCTTACTTTTGATAATAAGTCTGTTGTGATACCGAATGGAAATATATCCAATACATCGTTGATTAATGTTACAGAACATGATAAGAGAAGAGCAGATATCAATTTTTGCGTGGGATATTCCGAGGATTTGGATAAAGTAAAGCAGGTTGTTTTAGATGCGGTAAAAAATGTTGACGGATATCTGGCTGATGAAAATACAGACTTTTTTATTGAGGATTTCGGCGGCAGCGGGATTGAGATGTGTGTACGATTTTTTGTGGATATCAATCGGTATTTTCCGGCGCTGTGGGATGCAAGATGGAAGATAAAACAGGCATTTGACAAAAATGAGATTGAAATACCATATCATAAGCTTGATGTTAATCTTGATTATACTGATAAAAAGAATTAGCACTTCGTTTGGTTATCGGCAGATATCATGCAGGATAGATTGAAAACTTAATTTTGATAAGAAAAAGGATAGATTTACTTTGTTTTGTAAAATTGACATTGGCAAAGTATCAGGTGTATCATAGTTATAACATAATATTAGTAAGAAAGAACAAAGGCGTTACCGATTTTGTAATGTCTTTGTTTTTTTATGCAAAAGTATTAGTTTAATTTTACAAAATGAGTAGGAGATGATTACATGGAGGATTTGAATAAGCATGTAAATACGGTGAATACACTTCTGGCAAGATACGGTGTAAGATTTGGGATTTATAAGAATGGCGAATTTAAAGAACAATTATTTCCATTTGATCCGATTCCGCGGGTTATAGAAGCGGATGAATTTCGTTATCTGGAGAAGGGGCTTGCACAGCGGGTTACGGCACTGAACATGTTTCTTGCAGATATATATGGAGAAAAGAAAATTTTAAAGGATGGAATCATACCGGAAGATTTTGTCTATTCCTCATCAGGCTATCTCGCGGAGTGCGAAGGAATTATGCCGCCGAAGGGCGTATATTCACATATATCAGGTATTGATTTGGTTAAAGGAAAGGATGGAGAATGGTATATTTTAGAGGATAATTTAAGGATTCCTTCCGGAGCTTCGTATCCGCTGATTGCCAGAGATTTGTGCCGGAAAGCATCACCACATACATTTATAAACAATCATATAGAGGATAACAGAGATTATGCAATCCTTTTGAAAGATACAATGGACCATGTGAATACAGGCGGTATCAATGTTATCTTTACGCCGGGCAGATATAATGCAGCATTTTTTGAACATTCCTATCTGGCAGAAAAGACGGGTTCTGTCCTTGCAGATGCCAATGATTTGGAAGTCGTAGGGGATTATCTCTATTATAAGGGCTATGGCGGTCAGCGGATGAAAGTTGGCGCTGTCTACAGGCGGGTCTCTGATGAGTATATGGACCCGATGACGTTTGTTCCTGATTCTGTTATAGGCGTTCCGCATATATTTGAAGTGTATAAAAAAGGAAATGTTGCGCTTCTTAATGCACCGGGAAATGGTGTTGCAGATGATAAAGGAATTTATTATTTTGTTCCTAAAATGATATCGTATTATCTTGGCGAAACGGCAATACTAAAAAATGCACCAACGTATCTTCCTATTTATGAAGAAGACATGAACTATGTTATGGAGAACTTTCACAAGCTCGTCATAAAAGATGTCGCTGAAGCAGGTGGTTATGGTGTTGTGTTCGGTGATTCAATGGGAAGCGAAGCACTTGAAGCATTTAAAGAAACGGTAAGAAAAGAACCCAGACGCTTTATTTGTCAGGAAGTAATTGATTTTATGGATTTACCGATTTTAGAAGGAGCGGAAACGGTAGAGCGGAAGGCGGACCTTCGTGCATTTGTTCTGACCGGAAGTGATGTTCATGTATGGAAGAGCGGTCTTACAAGATTTTCAAGAAATCCGGATTCATTTATTGTAAATTCATCTCAGGGAGGAGGCTTTAAAGACACATGGGTATTATCTCGATAGAAAAAGCAAATAATCTTTTCTGGCTTGGCAGGTACAGTCAGAGAGTATATATAACGTTAAAAGGATATTATAATGGTTATGATGAAATGCTCGATAAGAATGGTCTGGCATACCGTACTTACTGTGAGGCAATGAATATACCTGACGTATATGGCAGTAAGGAGAATTTTATCGCCAATTATCCATATGATACAGAAAATCCCGACTCGATAATAAGCAATTTATACAGGGCATTTGATAATGCGCTTGTCATGAGGGATTACATATCGACAGAAGCAATGGCATTTATACAGCTTGCACTTTTTGATATGAAAAATGCCAGAGGAAGCGATGCACCGTTGATAGCATTGCAGAATACAGTCGACCATCTGCTGGCATTCTGGGGCTGCATCGATGAAAAAGTGGATGATGTGGAAACAAGAAATCTGATTAAGTTAGGCAAAACCGTTGAACAGCTTGATATCATTCTCAGGATGAAAGAAAATAAAGCGAATATTAAACGCAGCTTCGACAGAATGAATTCCTATATGCGTCATACAGACATCAGTTATGACGAAGCAGGTTATTATGCGCTTGCTTATGAGATTACAAGGGATACAGTTGATTGTGAAAAAGCGCTTGATATTTTGATGAATATATTTTATATATAGAGAGTGTTACAGATGTAATAATCAAATGTAAAAAGGAGAACAGCATATGTCGAAGCTGAGATTTTGCTATTCATCAATTTATAAATTTGACACTCCTATAGTGGAACATCATTTTAAAATAAAATGTATGCCTAAGACGTGCGGCAGGCAGAACATTATAATAGAGAAAATGAATATCAGCACGAATGATTTTTGCTCGGAAGCACAGGATTTTTTTGGAAACAGGTATGTGTATGGAGATATCAGGTCACCGCATACGACGTTTCAATACGAGATTATCGGAACGGCAGAAGTAAATAACAGCAATATTGATACATCAGATGATTTTGTAGGGATGTGTCAGTTACAGACAAAGCTTACGCACTGTGGTTCGGCAATCATAAAGCATATCCGGTATCTGGAAAAAATCTGTGCGGCGATGAGCGATTTAGAAAAGTACAATTATATAAATAGTTATGTAAATCATTTGCTGAAGTACGAGCAGTGGCAGACGGATGTGGAAACTACAGCAGAAGAAGCACTTGTAATGGGACATGGCGTTTGCCAGGACTATTCACATATTATGATTAGTATATTAAGAGGGATGGGAATACCCGCCAGATATGTAGTTGGAATGATGATTGGCGAGGGATATTCCCATGCATGGGTAGAGGTATATACCCCTGGTGATGATATCACAAAAAGCGGCTGGTATGGTTTTGATCCGACCAACAATCAGCTAATTGACGATACCTATATCAAGATATCGCATGGCAGGGATTATGATGATGGAATGGTTATAAGAGGAATGTTCAAGGGTACTGCGAAACAACAGCAAATAATTTGTGTCAACGTAGAAGAAATGGGGTAGGTAATCTGCTCCAGGATAGGAGTTCGTAATGATAGAATACGTTTCAAATATGGCACTTCCCGTAGGTGAAGATTTTATGATACGGAAGAACCGTATCGAACCCAAAAAGATGTCTGGTAATGAAAAGAGAATCAGTATTGTGACCGGTACGCATGGCGATGAGTTAGAAGGCCAGTATGTATGCTATGAACTTATCCGCCGGATTAATGAAGACAAGAGACATTTGACAGGAATCGTAGATGTGTATCCTGCACTGAATCCGTTAGGCGTGGATACCATCAATCGCGGAATGCCTCTTTTTGATTTGGATATGAACAGAATTTTCCCCGGAGATATCAATGGTACGATGGCGGAGACGGTTGCGGCAAATATCATAAAGGACCTGAAGGGTTCTGATTTGTGCATCGATATTCATGCAAGCAACATTTTCTTAAAAGAGATATCCCAGATTCGTATCAATGAGATTACAAAGGACAGGCTGGTGCCTATGGCAAAATGGCTGAATGTAGATTATATCTGGGTTCACAGCGCTGCAACAGTACTTGAATCAACGCTTGCCTATTCCTTAAATGATATAGGGACACCGACGCTTGTGGTAGAAATGGGCGTTGGGATGCGAATTACAAAGGAATACGGAGACCAGCTTGTGGATGGAATCTTTGTAGCGATGAAGGAGCTTGGTATATGGGATGGTGAAGTCATAACACCAAAAACACCTATTATATCACAGGATGGAAGCGTTCATTTTTTAAATGCCGCCGTATCCGGTATATTTGTGGCAAAAGCAAGCCATTGTAAGGAATTAAAAGAGGGAGAACATATAGGGGATATTGTAAGTCCGCTTACCGGACAGGTGCTTCAAAGAATATATTCCCCATGTAATGGACTGCTGTTTACGTTAAGAGAATTTCCTGTAGTAAATGAAGGCGCATTGGTAGGAAGAATTCTGGAAAGGAAGGGAAGATAAGATGCATAAAAAGACCTTATTTGAAATGAATTCGTTATATAGAGATACCTTTAGAATACAGGGATACAAATTCGGACATGGGGAGAAGTCTGTCTGTATCATAGGGGCTATGCGTGGAAATGAAATTCAGCAGATTTATATCTGTTCACAGATTGTAGCAAAGCTGAAGGAGATTGAACAGGCAGGAAAACTGAACAAAGAAAAAAGCGTTATGGTAGTTCCCTGTTGTAATAATTATTCCATGAATGTCGGAAAACGTTTCTGGCCGGCTGATAATACGGATATTAACAGGATGTATCCGGGATATAATCTTGGCGAAACGACACAGCGTATTGCGGCAGGGATATTTGAAGGAATACAGGATTATAAGATAGGAATACAGTTTGCAAGCAATTATATATCAGGCGAGTTTCTTCCGCATGTGAAGCTGATGGATACCGGATTTACAGAGCTTGATATGGCGAAGCAATTTGATTTCCCATATGTAATCGTAAGAAAACCGAAACCATATGATACAACGACGCTGAATTATAACTGGCAGATATGGGATACCAAAGCATTTTCATTGTATACGTCTTCTACAGACGTTATTGATAAAGAAACTGCAAATATGGCGATAGAAGCTGTATTGGGTTTTCTTGCAAAACAAAACATAATCGAGTATAATCATAAGGATATCTATGATACAAAGGTTCTTGACGAGTGTGATATGATAAATGTTAAGAGCGATGTCTCAGGCATATTCATACCTGAAAAAGGGCATGATGATACCATAAAAAAAGGTGATGTGCTGGCAAATGTTATCGATCCTTATGAAGGACATGTCATAAAACAGTTTATTGCTCCCTGCGATGGAGTTGTGTTCTTTGTACAGGACAGGACATTACTGCTTGCAAATGCCTTAGTATATAAAATTATTAAGGAAGATTAGGAGTGACAAGAAATGACAAAGATTGATATTATTTCCGGATTTTTAGGAGCTGGAAAAACAACGCTGATTAAAAAGCTTATCAGCGAAGCTTTTGATGGCGAGAAGCTTATGCTTATCGAAAATGAGTTTGGTGAAATTGGAATTGACGGTGGTTTTCTGAAAGATGCCGGCGTTGAAATCACAGAGATGAATTCCGGTTGTATCTGCTGTTCGCTTGTTGGTGATTTTGGTACGGCATTGAAGAAAGCCATATCAGATTATGCACCGGACAGAATCATTATCGAACCATCAGGCGTAGGAAAATTATCAGATGTTATTAAAGCGGTAAAGGACGTGGCAGCGGAAATCTCTGTAGAACTGGACAGCTATACAACTGTTGCGGATGTATCAAAGTGTAAGATTTATATGAAGAATTTTGGTGAGTTCTTCAATAATCAGATTGAAAGTGCAAATACAATTGTACTGAGCAGAACACAGACAGCCTCACAGGATAAGATTGAGAAGGCGGTAGAAATGATTCGGGAGCATAACGCGGAAGCAACGATTATTACAACGCCGTGGGATGATTTAAACGGTGCGGCTATCAGGGAAGCAATGCAAAATCATAAAACACTTGAGGAAACCATGATAGAAGAGCATGAGCATCACCATGATGAAGAATGTACATGCGGATGTCATCATCATGACCATGATGACCACGAGCATGAACATCATCATGACCATGAAGAGCATAACCATGAACACCATCATGATGACCACGAGCATGGACATCATCATGAGCATGAAGAGCATGAGCATCATCATGAACATGGAGAAGGATGTACATGTGGCTGCCATGACCATGAGCATCACCACCATCATCATGCAGATGATGTATTTACAAGCTGGGGCGTAGAAACACCGCATAAATATAATGAAGATAAACTGAAAGCGCTTCTTGACGAGCTTGCAAATACAGAAGAATATGGTATTATTTTAAGAGCAAAAGGAATCGTACCAAGTGATGCAGGCGAGTGGTTATATTTCGACCTTGTTCCGGGTGAGTATGAAGTAAGAAAAGGAAATCCTGATATCACAGGAAAGCTTTGCGTAATCGGCAGCAAATTGGCGGAAGACAAGCTTGCTCATTTATTTGAAGTTTAATAGAAAGTAAAATCGTGCAGCCTGCACAATCCGGTGCAGGCTGTTATTGATTAGTGGAAGAGGGAAATAATTATGGCACGTCAGGAAAAAGAAATACCTGTATATATATTTATGGGATTTCTCGAAAGTGGAAAGACAACTTTTGTGAAAGAAACATTACTCGACAGACAATTTACAGATGGCGAAAAGACACTGCTGCTTGTGTGTGAAGATGGCGAGGAAGAATATGATGAGAAGGCGCTGAAAGCTGAAAATATTGATATTGAATATATAGATGAACAGCAGCTGAATACAGAGCATCTGCTTGATTTGCAGGAGCAATATAAGCCGAAGCAGGTGATAATAGAATATAATGGGATGTGGAAGCTTGACAGAATATTTGAGATACGCGTTCCAAAAGGCTGGACCGTTGTTCAGGTATTATCATTTGTCAATGCTGAGACATTTGATGTTTATATGAATAACATGAAAGCCACCATGATAGAGCAGGTAAATAGTGCAGATATGGTTATATTTAACAGATGTGACGAGAATTCCAGACGTTCTGAATGGAGACGCTCTATAAAGGCGGTCAACAGGAGGGCGCAGATTATATTTGAAATGAAAGATGGTTCTGTCGCGCAGGATGAAAATTCAGAAGAAGATTTACCATACGATGTAAAAGCTGATGTGATTGAGCTGGAAGAAGAAGACTTTGGAATATGGTATGTGGATGCGGCAGAAATTCCGGAACGATATGTCGGTAAAAAGATACATTTTAAAGCGATGGTATTTAAGCCAAAGCAATATGGTAAGAATTTATTTGTTCCAGGCAGGTTTGCAATGACCTGTTGTGCTGATGATATCACGTTTGTAGGATATAAATGTTATTATGACGGTGCAAAAAATCTGATAGACAGACAGTGGGTTGATGTAACTGCTGTTATCAAAAAAGAATATTACCCTGATTTTCAGGGGGATGGTCCGGTGCTTTATGCAGAAAAAGTGTCGCTTACAAGTCCGGCAGAAGAAGAGGTTGTATATTTCAGCTAGAATTTTCTCCCAAACGGAAGAATCTCTCCGTACAGTTATTTTATCAATATACTGTGCGGAGTTTTTTTATTGTTTTGGCAAAAAAAACAATATCCTTCTGCAAAGTTTATAAAATGTTTATTTGACACGAAGGTTGCTTTTCATTATATTGGCAATATGGGTATGCTCCGCGGAGAGGAATCTGGGATATCAGATAGAAAGGAGCATCATGTACAGCAGAATCATAAGTGGAGGAATCATAGGCGTAGAAGGAATTCTCATACAGGTAGAAGCAGATATGAATGACGGACTGCCTGTATTCAATATGGTTGGTTATCTGTCTCCCTGCGTACGGGAGGCGGGAGAACGTGTGCGGACTGCCCTGAAAAATTCAGGGTTCCGTATCCCGCCAAAAAGGATAACCATAAATCTGTCGCCGGCGGATATCAGAAAGGATGGAACAGCTTTTGACCTGCCTATCGCAATAGGCATCCTTACATCAATGGGCGTCATCACACAGGAAAAAATTCAGGATATTCTTATCATAGGGGAATTAAGTCTTGATGGGCATGTAAATGCAGTAGCAGGCGTACTTCCCATTATTCAGTGCGCCATAAAACAGGGAATACGAAGATGTATTGTTGCAGAAGACAATGCAGAAGAAGCCGCACTGATAGAAGCGATGGAGGTTATTCCTGTAGACAGTCTGCAAAAGACAGTAGAATATTTAACCGATGTTGTCGCAATCGAACCTTGCTATGTGGACGTAAAAATGCTTTTCAATATGGAACAGGCGGATGATTGCGGTGACTTTTCGGAAGTTATGGGCCATGAAACCTTGAAAAGGGGAATTGAGATTGCGGCAGCAGGACTTCATAATGTATTGATGACAGGTCCGGCAGGTGCAGGAAAATCAATGATAGCGAAAAGAATTCCTGCTATCCTGCCGGAACTGACATTTGAAGAAAGTCTTGAGATTACGAAAATATACAGTATAGCCGGACTTTTAAAGCGGGGAAAAAAGATTATTGGAAAAAGACCGTTCAGAGCGCCGCATCATACGATATCTTCAAATGCACTTGCGGGGGGCGGTCATGAACCCAAACCGGGTGAAATCAGTCTGGCACATAATGGTGTCTGATTTCTCGGTGGAACGCTTTGCTTTCGCTATTTAATACACATTGAAAGCCGAAAAGTGCCGTATTTGCGGGCTTTTTCGGCTATTGTTTCACTCAAATGGGGTTAATTTCTACATATTGCTTGCTGTACTTTTGCTGACTGTGGGCATTTGAATATGTGGATTTGACCGGAAATAGGGGTGGATATGTGCCAAATTGTTCATCCAGATGTAGAACCGTTTGGCGTAACTTGCAACTTGTTAGCGAAACGCCATAACCTTTTGGCGTTTATACCTTACAACAGAATGGAGGACATATGAAAGATAAGAAAAATAGGACTTTGAAAGTTTACGGACAATCAGGTTATCACTATAAGGACACACCGACCATCGTTTTAAAGGGGCAATGGCTGAGTGCTACCGGGTTTGATATTGGAGACAAGATTCAGGTTGAGGTTGAGAACGGGCGTCTTCTGCTTCAGAATATAACTAAGAGAAAGGAAACAGCAGAGTAAAACGAGCGGGGTGCCATGCGTGGCATCCCGTTCGTTTTTCGTTATTTGTTTTCGGACGATTCTTTTCATGATCGTTGATTTCATTCATATATCCAGATGTATTATTTAAATATCCTTTTTCACATAGTGACACTCCTATTAGCTGTTTGCAGAGAAAGCAGAAATCAATGCAATTGTCCGTTCCAATGCGTAGCATATTTTTTTATAATGGCATATATCATATTCCGAGAGAACAAGACCTTTCCTGTCCTTCAACCACTTTTGGAGAGGCTGATATCCGCCAACATAATATTCCCATAAGTTTTTCGGGATTCCATCAAATGCTTGCCTCTCGTTAATATAAACTTTACCATTGTTCCAGCGGACTCTCTCCACAAGGTTGTTGCCAGAATCTTGGAATAAGACATGTTCCGATTCTGCTGAATCAATCAAACAATGTACAAGTCTAAGCTGACATCCATAGTTTGCATATTTTTTAAATTGACGGGCACTTCTTGGATAGGGTATCCGTGGAAACTCTATTTTAAGGAATTCACGGAATTTTGAGGTGTACTGTGAGTCATGCAAATACCCATACACATAGTCAAATAGCTCCAACGGTGAAAAAGTGCCATCACCACCATCTTCTGTCATTGTCATATGCGTGCATTCCTGTACTTTCTCAATGACAGAAGGCTTTAAATTAAGACCGCGCTTTAAATTCCCGAATGTATCGGTATATTTATAAAGAGGGAATAAATACTCGCTACCGATACTACCGGGACGCGACCATGCTCTCATGCATATTAGACTATTACAACAGAAAGCTGGAGGAGCATCCGAATCTTCAAATCCTCGTTTAACATATAATCCCCAATTATCGTGGAGCATATGCTGCATTGTCTGATATCCGGGCCGACTGATAATGGTCGGATCATAATAGATCCATTGGAAATCATAGGGACGATAAATAATAGGATATAGGTAACCATCATCATAAGTCTTATTCTTGATTTTTTCGGTCAGCTTATAACTGCTGGAATCTACGACTCTATACTTTTTAACAAAAGCAGAATCATAGTTTCCTGAAAGAAGCCGTTTTTCTCGTTCCATGAGTGCCTGTTTGTCAATATCAATGAAGAGAGAATCTCTATCGGTTTTAATACCTGAGTTATTCAAATCAAATAGTTCCGTAAGTATGAAGCCCTTTTCATACTCAGTTTTTGCTGAGAAATCCTTTGGAGCGAAGAAATAATATGGTAAAACTGGATTTAGTGTGTTCCAATCCAAATCAAAGAAAGCAGTGCTGTTAAGCAGGTCGTATTTATCACATCGCAAACCGTATAAATCAAGATGGTGGATTGAAGCAAGGGCGGATGAACGCGATTTTTTCACGAAAATATTAATGCTTACCCCCTGTTGGATATCAAACACATTTTCATCCTTGCCACCATCAGGTGCCACTTCATGTCGCTTTGAACTGCCATGAAGATCAACAATATAGATAGAGTCAAATGCCTTCAGCAATTCTAACCGCATCTGTCGATGGGTCACGCCATCCAAAAAGCTGTTGTTTGAGATATATGCAAGTATGCCGGTGCCAGATGCCTCGATTACGAACTGTCCGTACCGGATAAACTTTATGTAATCATCATCCAGATTCAGTTTTTTCTCATTTAGTCCCTGCTTATAAGAGACGATTAAATCCTGAATCCATTCCCCTTTGTTTGAACTGCTGACGCTGTATGGAGGATTACCAAGCACTATGTTGATTCCATTATTCTTTTTTACAGCATTTGCTGAGACTGATTCAAGAGCAAGAGGGTCATCAAAAAGTGTAAGTTGCCCGTCTGCATTGCCCGGTTTTTCCAGTGTGTTAGTGAGGTAAACCTGAAGACGTTCATTTGCATCAAACAAATATCCGGTATCTTTCAGCACCATCGCCAGTTTCATGTGTGCAACGGCATATGGAGCCATCATAAGTTCAAAGCCGTTCAGTCTGGGAAGTAGATGCTTCGGCACATAATGATTCCATTCTGTCTGTATGCAATCTTTACTCATGCCTTTTCTGGCTGAGCAAAAGTTATCATAAATCTGCAGAATAGTTTGGCGCAGGAATGTTCCTGTGCCTGTGGCGGGATCAAGTATCTGTATGGCAGGAACCTCCATCTCGTCTTCGACATCAGAACGGTAATATCCATCTACTCGCCGTTTACTCTGTCGGGTATACTTTATCTTTTTTGTTTCAGTTGAAGCAAGGCCATCTGCAATACCAAAATCGCGCCGCAGGATATCATCCACGGCTCTGACGATAAAGTTAACCACAGGCTGGGGCGTGTAATAAACGCCTCTTTGGACACGCTGCGATTTATCATATTCAGACAGAAACTCTTCATAAAAATGGATTACTGGGTCTTCACGGCCACCGCCTGTCTGCCTGTTAAAGTCCGTAATAATGGCATCCGTCCGGGTGTGAAGGAGCAGGTCGACAATATTTCCCACTTCCAATTCATCGAAAGACAGCTTGCTCTTGGCGCTGTTCGATCCGAGACACTCCTGCAATAAGCCTTTTAAGAATGGGTTGGTGTTAGGTATGCATTCCACGGCTTCCGTGGCGCAGAAATCATCCTACGTACTGTCCATGCATCGAGCCGAGAAAAGGCCATATACCACGGTTTGGGCATACATATCCGCAAATTGCTGTTCTGTCATATCGTGGACGAGCGTATCCCTGAATTTTTCGTACAGTAGATGAACATATCCGTTTGCGGTTTCAATCTCCAGTGTAGTGAGAATGCGGTTTCGTATATTTTGTGCTTCTTCAGCCAGTCGAACGGTGAGGGTGTGGGCGTCCTGAATCGCCTGACGATATCTGGTCGTAAAGGCTGCGGCCCATGTATCGTGCCACGCGACCGTATCAGTAGGATCGGATGGCCATGCCAATTTAGACAGCCTTTGCTCAAATACATTAATCTGGGTAAAATCTTCAACCGCAGGTTCGCAGGATATCATTTTGATTTGCGGGAGGCCCCTTTCGGCATCTTCAAAATGTGCTATCCCAATTGTGGTTTTATTCCGTTCTCCCCATGTGCAGAGAAATAGCAGGTCTTTCTTATCCCAGACCGCATGGTCGGCATTGCGGCGAGCCGGGATTAATCCTGACAGGATTTTACGTAAAGCAGTTACTTCAAAGCGGGCGCTCTCAAAATTGACAAAGAAGATTCCCCAGCGCTGATCATCCACTAAAGGGCGCAGTTGTTTCAGGGACGTTATCTTGGCAAACGCCTCCTCCTTTAAGCCCAAATCCTCGGCTTCAAAATCATAGGTGATATCGTCAATGTCATAGTAATCATCTGGATCAATGGCCCATCCGAGTTTTTCAGAAAAATAAGCCATCAACGACTCCATATCGTTTATCTTCCGTAGTTCCTGTGCCATGCTGCGCACCTCCTTAACATAATTCCATCCACGTTACCAGCCTCGGCCTTACTCCGAGTGGAGCCTGAACGGAACGCATATAATTTTTCTTTATATGAGATTCGATTGCTTTCCGGGCAGCAGTAAATCCGGCTTCATCCGTATGTAGCTTTCTTGGCTCGTCAGCATCGCATTGTATTGCTTTCCAGATATCATAAGTGGTTTCCATCACCTTATTTGTTTCTGGATCAAGGAGATACCAGCGATACCAACCATCCCCATCCGTCCACGTTCCATCTGTACGTTTCATCGGTAGTTCATAACAGAAGAAGAATCCGTTGAATGTAGAAGCCTGTTTACCGGAATACATTTTCTTTGGCAGGGCATCCACAATATCCGGGTAGTCCGGTTGGGATGCCAAAAGTTCCTGATAGGCCAGAGCCATTTCCTCATCCCATGATGTTTCGCCTTCATACTGAGAATTAAACTCTCTCAGGGCGTCAAAATCATCCTCCGGGGTCAGCAGCTTTTTCCCCTCTATACCGAAGGTTTTAGAAATGCGGAGCGTCTTCTTAGACACTGTTTGATATAGGTTAAGAAGCTGCTCCAATTCGGTGGGAGGCAGAAAATTCCAATAATAGGCGTTTGCACGGTCAGCGGCAAGCTCCGGGTGGTCGGATAAAAGCCTCTCTTCAATTTCTGCATTGCGGCGGCGATCCACACGGCCTATGCGCTGCATGAGACGTACTGGATTCCAGTGTAACTCATAATTGATAAGACAGGATGCATCCTGTAAGTTCAATCCTTCGGCAAGAACGTCCGTGGCTATCAGGATTTGGATTTCATCCTGCACATCTGCAGAACATGAATCATTGTAGTAAGGACTGAATCGGACTACCATATCGTGCCGATTACCCTTTGACTGTCCATCAATTTCATACAGCCCTTCAAATCCGGCTTTCTGAAGCTCCCGGTAGATGTATTTTGCGGTGGAGCGGAATTCTGTAAAAATAATAACCTTTTTCCCCTTAACTCGGTCATCCTCTGTCAGTATTCGTTTAAGTTCACGGATTTTATCATCCTTGCTGGAATCGAAGTCCATGATATCCTCGATAAATTCTGCCAGTACTTCCATATCCAGAATCGTATCATCGAGCATGGAGCGGATATCAAAATCATCTGTGGTGAGGTGGTTTTCTTCCACGTCCCACACATAATCAGGCAGATCATCCTCCAATTCTTCCAGAGTGGATTGCATATTATTTTCTATAAAGGACTTTACATAGTCAATAACGTCAGCTTGTCGATTCAGAGTGCGCTCTATCAGCCTCTTGTTTCCTTCTTCCCGATAGTCATTTAGGAAAGTGTACAAGCGGAAATAAATACGGATACAGGTTTCTTCAAATGCAGCGATAGAGCTTTCAAACCGTTTCAGCAGAAGTTGCCGGATCAGATTAACTACCTGTTGCTGCCGTCCGGAAACCATCTCATCTATTTTTGTTTTATCTCCGATAAAGTACTCATCCTCATAGGGCGAATACACTGCCAGAGCAAGAATTGGCAGACTGCGTCCCGTTTCCTTATCTTTCCGATAGAAAGAATCCACAAAATCATCAATCAGCTTTCCATAGGAAATGCGCAGAGAATAATTGGCTACTGTGGGAGCCTGACGTATTGAGAATAATACTTTATCACCTTCAGCGGTTGAAAGGCTTTTTTTAACATAAGCGCGGCTGCGTTGTACCACCAGTTCGTTCACCAGAACATCGGCGCGGAAAATATCATCAGATACATCTACAGCGTCGGATACTTCCGTCCCGGTTTGGCGTTTCAGATCGGCTTCCATTTTCTTAAAATGGCCTGTGAGACTGTGGATACCCAATGGAGCAGGAGCAAAATAATCGTCCTGCCTATGGGTGAACAGTTCAATCAGGTGCTGCAGGTCTAAGAAGCTGTTATTGATTGGCGTGGCCGTGAGCATAAACATCTGTTTTTGATGCCCAGCAGCCATCATGTCAAACAGTTTCCGGTAGCGATTTGAGGAACGATTACGGAAATGGTGCGCTTCATCTATCACAACAATTTCGGCCTGTTCTTGAATCTGCCGCATAAGATTTTCATTCTTTTCCAGCAGGAGATCGCTGTGATTGATAATCTTAAAGGGGAAAAACCCCTCTAAAATTTCAGGTATGTATTTTTTGATGGTAGTTTCCCATACAGATACCCGTGCTGAAGCCGGAACAATCAGAACGACATTCTTGCGTTCCTTTTTCACAAACCTTTCAATGAGCATCATACCCACAAAGGTTTTTCCCAAGCCTACGCCATCGCAGAGGAACGCCCCAGAATAGCGGTTTGCAATTTCGACCATGCTGTTGTAACCGTCACGCTGGTATTGAGAGAGGCCCTGATATATTACAGAATCGTGTTGCTCCCACTCAGAGACCGTCTCTTCCCGGCTCTTGAAGAATTCGTACATGGAGCGCATATACACGTCATACGGGCTAAACTCTTTCACATGGTTCTCTACCACCTGCAGGACAGCGGTAGTGATATCCTCACCTCGTTCCCAATGCTCATCAAACCATTTTTGCAGCTGATCCACGTCACTGCTGACCTGAACATTCAATTCTATATTCTGTGTCAGCCCTGCTTTGGTAAAATTACTGGAACCTACAAGGGCATAGCCAGAGGGAACGTTCATTGCCTGAATAAACTGTTCCCGATACTCATCCCGGAAATATGTAATATAGGTTTTTGCATGGAACTTGTTCTTGTCGAAAACTCGGCATTCTATCTTCCCGGATTTCATGGCATCTAAAATGGCCGGAACACCGACTAAGAATTCATTCCGCTCATGCTCAGCGTCAATGCTATCGTTGAAGTGGGAGAGCAACGTCTGGACTACCTTGTCGATCACGTCCTTCGTGCGCTTGGTTACCTCGTTGCCAAGTATGATACGGATTTTGTCGAGCTTCTGCCAGTGGGTGTCCAGCGCCAATAATCCGCCAATTTCAAGATAGCCGGTAGCTATATCCATCTGTTTTGAAACTTTGCACCAGTCGATCAGGTATTCCTTAACCGATTGCTGCTCGGTGGAGTTATCCACTATGTACAAGTCATTATGTGGCATCATGGTGCCTCCCTTCATTTGAAAACGTTCTGTATTTTCTATTTCTGCTCATAAGCGTATTTATTGATTCTCTTATAAATCTGCTTCCGACCACTCCGCTGCTCATTCCTCCTGCTGCAAACCGCTCAATGTAGACATATTCATCCCCGTCAGATGGAATGTGAAACTCGGCGGCAATATCCAGATACTTTTTCTGGAGATAGCGCTCATCCATCGGCAGTTTGTCATAGGTGAATCGCCTTGCTGCAAATGCCCAGAAGAGCGGTGCGCCACGGCTTCCCCAAAATCCGGGATCAGAAAGGAATAGTTCGTAGCCATAGTGCTGCCCAGCCTCTGCGAATTTCAGGAACGGCATTCTTTCATTTAGGTCATTGAAGAGGCCCGGATTGTTTCTGATCTGCTCTGCCATATAGAGATAATGGTTATCTCCACAGCCGAGGGCGGCCTTTTCAAGACCGATAATGTCCCATCCATCAAAAAGCTGTCTGCCACAATCATCAAAGCAATCGTAGGCAGCTTGATGGTATAGAATGTCTTTGACAGTCAATTTTTCATAGGGTACTGGCAAACAATTCACCTCCCGGATAAAGTTATCACACGGCGATTATTATGAAAGCGTATTATTCGTCTGCAATTTCCACATCGATCTTTTCCCCGTCTGGCATTTCGACCGATACCGTGGATGCATCATCAAGCTGGAAGATCCAGACAACGTCCGCTGTCACGCCACTCTGAACACTCGCATCGCACTGGATATAACCTTCGGTCTTATCACCAGTCGGCACCAGCGGTGAAAGCTCTGTGCCATTTTGATATGCCTTGACAGTAAGATTATCGGCAGGGATAGCGCTTTCGGAAGTATTATTTGTGTATTTTGTGAATACAGCAACGCAGTCGTATTGCTCAAACAGGGTGATACGACTGCTATCAACATACGACAAAGTATGTTCTGGTTCACTGTTTCCACAAGCGACCAGAGTGAACATTAGCATAATAGATATTATTAGAGATAGTATCTTTTTCACTGCATTGCACCTCTCATTCCTCTGTATCAGTTTCTATAATCCCAAAATCTATCAGAATATTTTCTGGTGCGTTCGGCGGCGATACTACACCACGAATCATGTAATCGTACCGTTTGACCTTAAAGAACGAGGGAATGTCCTCCGGAGCGTTTGCCCATGTGTGGCATTTTTCATACTCCGGGGAATTAGAAAGTTCGTCATTTACAGCACGAATCAAGGCGGGGGTAACGTCAAATATATCCTTGCCATATTCAACGGCCACTAAAGTGTGCTGTTTTATTTGCTTATTCAGGTCTCCGAAAGACCGATACAGTTTGTACTTCATCTATTTTCCTTTCCGTGCCTTCAGGCATTAAACTAACGGCAACCGTCCTCAGTTGATATTAAAGGGGCAACAAACGGTTAGTTATTATTCTGTAAGTAAACGTCCATTATCATTCCATTCGCCATACATAATACCCGCTCTGGTATTATCTAAAAGTTTTTGTAATCGGCTCTGGAATAGTTGTGGTTGCTTTTTCTTAATTTGGATTGTATCAATCCTAACACGCTGATACAGTGGTGGAAACTTCTGAAAATTACTCCAAACTTCTGGTTCAGCTTGCAGTGCCTTCAAAATATCTCCATCAATTACAAAACCCTTCTCTGTCATATCCGGTAGCACAGCACGGCCAGCGTCTGTCATTCGTCCCAAACGCTCCATTCTACGACAGCGTTCTTTATTCAATTCAGACCACAGGCTTCCTTTTCTTCGAGGAGCTAATCTTTGCGCGGTAACACCATTATTCATTTTCTTCGTGGTACTATCAATCCAGCCAAAGCACATGGCTTCTTCTACCGCGTCAATGTACCAAAAAGTTTCGTTATCAACAGGCCGACCACGCTTGACGATAACCCAGCATTCGGTTTCTTTATCGTGATTTATTAGAAGCCACTGTCGCAGCTCATCTCGATTTTGAGCTTTCAATAAATTTCTAAATTCCATTTGTTCAATCTCCGCAAATAGCGATTTGCTTCGCTGTTAAGCTACTTTGCGTTCTACAAACCAGCGTCCTATATTGTTCCCGGTGAGAGAGCTATTCCGCTCGAAGAACAGATAACTCTGCTGACCATTGATCCAAACCGTATAGCGGTCACCCTGACCACCAGCTTTCATGGCTGCGGCCTGACGGATGTCGCTGATGCGGTCAATTTCATATTTGTGTCCATCTTCCCATGTGATCAGTCGTGGTAGCATCACTCCGTCCTTACGGAAACTCACCACAACATCCACATAAACTTTTATATCGTTCATGGCTCCTCCTTATGGATTACAGTTACCACACGGATCGTATCCCATGCTTATAACTTCATCCCTCGTACCCGTAAATTCCTGCTTATTTTTATCGCTCATCTTTTTTACACTGGAGCAGGACGGATAATGGAATTTATGGGTATTCGTGTTCAAGATATAGGTTGTCCCACTGCTGGCAGGAGGGGTTGTCTCCTCCGGCTTGACAGCGGTTTCCGGTTCCTGCTGTGTTCCTGTCCCGGCAGAACCATCAAGCTCACTATCACCTGAAGCGTAGTTGATGCTGACTCCCGGCTGGGCGTTATAGCAGTACACATTGAACAGGATGCCATCGCCTTTATCCTCCACGGATTCAGCTTCCATATGGACGCCACTCGCAATCAGGTTATCTCCCTCAAATATAGGCGTCACTCGGTATAGCACATGATTTCCGGTCTCTTTTATGTAATCGGCCACCATATTTTCAAAGGGGAGCATCCCTTCCACATTCAGGTAGCGGGTTCCGGTAATCAGGTTTTTTGTATTTGCATTTTCCGCAGTCAATTGATACCCGATCAAGTGGCAGCGGTTATAGAGGTACTTTCCGTCTACAATGTCATATTTGACGGTATGCCAGCCGGACGGTTTTACCTGACCGATGGAGCCACGCTCCTCCGTTGGCATCAGATCTTTCCCGATGTTGGCGTAAGCCACACCACATCTGCCCAGCGAATCCAGACTGCTATATGTCTCGAAAGAAGTAGTGGTTAAATCGGCATCCGTAAATTCCGGTACATTATCATTGATGACCACATAGGGATCACCAGAGAATGCCGGGATACTGGAAAGATCGATGACCGGAGAAGTAACCTGCGGTGCAGGTGTTTCGCTCTCAGTGGGCTTTAGGGTCTCTTCCGGTTTTATTGTCTCTGTCGGTTGCTCTGTTTCCGGCGGCTGTGTTTCTTCTGGCTCCGTTGTCAGATCGGCAGTGGAAGACGATGCCGCAGATTCTACCTGTGAGGATGTATCTTGGATCGTGGAATCCGAATTCTCAAATAATGATCCAATGCCACAGATGAGTAAAATCGCTGCTAAAACCCCAGCGGATATCATAAGCAAGCGTTTCTGCTTTTTCTTTTCCTCAGCCTCTTTCCTGCGTTTTTCTTCGGCCTTCCGTTCGCGGCGCTCTTGGATAGGATTTTTGAACTTCATCGCTCATAAACCTCCATAGTTATTTTTTCATGAGAGGAGCCGGGAAAATCTTCAGTGGATGTAAGTTTCCACGCTCCGCTGGAAAGATCAATATCAAAGTGGAAATCACCCGGATATTTACGGTTCCATTTGAAGAGGATTATTTTTTCTACCCATTTTTCGTATGGGGCAACGGAGACATCCTCTACAAAGCAGTATTCGCCGGGAGCGGCCTCGTTTAAGAAAGCATCGTCCACATTGAGGTGTTCCGCAGAAATACCGTCCTGTGCAAACTGCTTTTCCGTGTAATGATTTATCCATAGGCGGCTTTGGGACGATAGCGAGAGAATATGCTCCCTCAACACCCGATCTTGGCTTTGCCGCCGTTTATTGAACATCATGCCGTTATTGTCATCAACGGCCACCATGAGAATCATGTATAGGCAACCTCCTCATTCCGAATCAGCGTTTTGCCGTATTCTCTACTTCTTTGATTGCAAAATCGAGTGCAGCTGCTACGCGCACCAGATCGAAGTCATATTGCCCTTTATCAGTCCGGTGTTCGGTGAGTGCCGCCGCCAGCTTTTTCATAAGGTCATTTATCAACTCACTTGTCGCTTCCATTTGCATATCCTTTCTACCTCCGCATTTTACGGAAAAATCTGCTGTCCGGATCATAAGGAATCCGCAGGTCATAATCCAGCTTGCTCATTTCCTGCATCTTAATCAGCATCAAATTAATATTGGAGTACATCATCTTCGCAATCTGCACTACATCGTATCCCTGACGAGCGAGAGAGTAAACCTCATTATCTTCCAACAGAATGTGGGAGGCAAATGCGTTAGCCTCATACTCCGTGCTATCCTGCATATTGAAAAGCACGAATTCCCGAAGGCCGTTATCCGTTGCTTTTGCCAGATCCCGGTGTTCCTGATCGTGACCAATCTCGTGGGCCAGCACCATTTTTCTGGTGTAATGGTCAAGCCGTGAATTCAGGAAGACAAGTCGGTGGTTCCAGCGGAAGGTGTACATACCCAGAAGATCTTGAAAGTCATCCGCGTCATATATCCAGATGCCCAGTTCAGAGGCTATCTTCTGCGGATCACGGGTGCCGCATTGCTTTACAAGATCATTAGCTTTTTTGTAAATTCCATAGGAATCCATACAGACACCTCCTCTACAGTATCATAGCAAGAAAACCGTCCCATAATCAGGACTCCGAATCCTTGCGGTACTTCTTGGGGGTGTATTTTTTATTGTCCTGCTTGCAATCGAAGTAGGCTTTCTGCAAGGCAATCATTACGGCATCCTTATCGCTCTCGGACAACTCGCCGCCAGCAAACATACCAGATAACTCCGCCACCAACTGCTCCGCCTGACGTTTTCCTCTGGTTCCATACTGTTCGGACGCTGCTATTACGAAGTTTTCATCTTCGGTTAGGAGATAGTTTTGATCTACGCCAAAGTATTCAGCAAGAGAAGCGTACACTTCTCTATTTCTGGGGTAGCGTCCTCCTTGCTCATAAGCAATATAGTTTCTCCGAGACATACCAATTGCAGAAGCGACATCCCCTTGAGACACTCCTTTCTGCTGCCTCAAGGCAACCAGCTTTTCTCCGAACTTCATATCCGTCCTCCTAACTGTGAATTAAAAATTCTCATTTACCACTTGACAAGTGAAGTTCAAGTGCATATAATGGGTTTGTGAATTTGAACTTCACCACTATTGTACTAACGATTCACAGCTTTGTCAAGAGGGAGATGAAAAAAATGTCGAACCGAGTGATTCTACATAGTGACCTGAACTGTTTTTATGCCAGTGTTGAGACGATGCTGAATCCGTCTCTGCGCGGGAAAGCTGTGGCTGTGTGCGGCGCAACAGAAGACAGACACGGGATTGTGCTGGCGAAGTCAGAAAAGGCAAAAAAAGCCGGAGTAAAGACCGGGATGGTTAATTGGGAAGCAAAACGGCTTTGCCCGGATCTTATTATGGTTCCTCCGCAGTATGACCAGTACCTGAAATATAGCAAGCTGACCAGAGCGATTTATCATAGGTTCACAGATCGGGTGGAACCGTATGGTATGGATGAGTGCTGGTTGGATTTAACCGGATGCGAACATATCTGCGGAGATGGCATGAAAGCAGCAGAAACCATCCGCAGGACGGTAAGAGAGGAACTTGGCATGACCGTTTCCATCGGTGTGTCTTTTAATAAGATATTTGCCAAACTCGGAAGCGATATGAAGAAACCTGATGCCATCACAGAAATTACTGAAGATAATTTCCGAGAAAAGGTGTGGCCCCTCCCCGCTTCAGACCTGTTATATGTCGGTAGGGCCACGAATGCGAAACTTGCGAATTACGGCATCCGCACCATCGGAGATATCGCCGCTGCCGATCCACAGTTTCTGCGGAGGCTTCTTGGAATCAACGGGCTGGAACTGTGGAAATATGCAGCCGGAAAAGATGATGCCCGTGTTATGCATAAGGACTTTGTATCTCCGGTGAAATCTGTGGGGCATGGAATCACCTGTTATGCTGATCTTGAAAATTCGGAAGAGGTATGGAAAGTCATGCTGGAGCTTTCACAGGATGTGGGGCATAAATTGCGGGTGCATGAACTTAAGGCTACGGGTGTGCAGATTTCCATCCGGGGAAATGATCTGTTCGGAAAGCAGTATCAGGCAAAGCTCTCACAGTCGACACAGAGTCCTATGATCCTTGCACGGAAGGCACGAGAACTTTTTGACCTGAACTACCATTGGAACACTCCGATTCGAGCAGTATGCGTCCGAGCTATCAACCTTGTTCCACAAGGGGAGCCGGAACAGATTGATCTTTTTACGGATGTGGCTTACCTTGACCGCCTGAATAGGCTGGACTTGGCTATAGAGGAAATTCGCAGAAGGTTTGGAAAGCGTGCTGTGTATTCTGCTTGTCTGATGGGTGATCTAAAGATGCCGGGAGATGGACGGTGCAGTGTGGTTATGCCCGGCATGATGTACCGTTGACAAAAATAAAAAAATCCGAAAGACTACTTGACAAATCGAATGAAATATGTAAAAATAGAGGACGAAGAATATATACAGGAGGTGTACGCCTTGACGGTACATAAAACAGTTACTGATTTTCCGAGCGATGAGATGGTTATTCGAAGAATCGTCCGTGCTATTCAGAAAGCCATTGAGGAAGACGTACCGGAGTTTTGCCGGGAAAATCATATGGAGACGATGAACAGTGTTCGCTACATTCGCGGCGATAAGATAAACGATAACTTGAGAAATCTTGTAGTATCGGATGAAATGTTGCTAATTTCGTTCAAACGCAACTCTTGGGATGGTCGAATGCTGATTGACACAGAGAATCGCATTTCCTATACCATCACAACGGAACAAAACTTGATTGCGATCCCCAAGAAGAAAAACCGGATGTGTCCCCATTTCCTACAGTCAATCCTTGCTGTGGAAAACGGTGATTTAGAGGGACGTTATGTACAGCAGGCGCTTTTCCCAATGGAGCAGTTTGAGGATGAAGTGCTGGAAGAGGACTACTCAAAAATCGTAGCTGGTGTATTGGATGCTAATTCTGGTTATCACCATTATGTGGTGTCCTATACCTTTGATAAAAGTACTCTTACAGAGGTAAAACTGGTTCTGCTGGATAGGGGTTTCAATACCGTTAGCGAACTGGATGTCAGCGAATTTATCAAGCCGGATTATGCGCTTCTTACAGCGGAAGCGCCTGACTCTGCTGATCATACCGAAGAACCGACAAAAAGTGCAAAAGGTCTGGTGGCAATTAAATCCGGTATCCGTCCTGCCCTTGTCGAACTTGAGGATGAGAAACAGGCATAATACTTTGTCGAGGTGAAAAGGAAGATGAACAACAACGGTTTTAGAGGGGAACGGCTTAAAAGCGCAAGGCTGTTTCGCGGCATGACATTAAGTGAACTGGCCGAGAAAACAGAAATTAGCAAACAGTCAATCTCCCAATATGAAAATGGCAGCAAGCCGGACATACAGCGTGTAATGATATTAGCCCACGCCTTGGGCTTTCCACCAGAATATTTTTTACAGGAAGACTCATGCAAAACAGTTACCGAGGTCACTTATTTCAGATCTTTGGCAACCGCTACCAAAATGAGCCGGACATCGCAAAGCATAAAATTGGAGTATGTTGCAAAGATGTTTGAGATACTGTCTCAGTATGTAGAGTTTCCCAAGCTGAATTTGCCGGACATCGAATTTGTGGGCAGCGATGATGAGTTTGATGATGCAGGGCAAAAGGCCATGCAGGATGAAATTGAGGGTATAGCGCAGACGGTTCGAGAGCATTGGAACTTGGGACAGGCACCTATTGGAAACCTGCAGCTGACGCTTGAAGAAAACGGAATCATAGTTACTGGTTTTGATACAAACGACAGCAAAATAGATGCTTTCAGCCAGCGGACGTTGGTTGATAACGGAAATGTGTTCTTTATTGCAGTCGCGCAGGGCGAAAAACCGAAGGGGCGGATATTCTTTGACATGGCGCATGAGCTTGGGCACATTCTGCTCCATCCTTGGAGTGAAAGTCTCGATCTCATCAGCAAGGAAGATTTCAAAATGCGGGAAACACAGGCCAATATGTTTGCCAGTGCGTTCTTATTGCCGAAAGAATCCTTCCTGCGTGAGTTGAGGGCGTATCCGACTGACTTGAATTATTATCGGATGCTGAAAAAAAGATGGAATTGTTCAATACAGGCTATGATTTACCGTGCCCATCAGCTTGAAGCAATTACAGATAATCAGTACCAATACATGATGCGGCAGGTTTCAAAAAAAGGATGGCGTACCAATGAACCGGACGATACGCCATATTACCTTGATGAGAATATTTTTCAGGGTGCGATAGATGTACTGTTTGAGGCAGGATATCTGACACCTACTACATTACTTCGGCTGTTCAAAAAATATGGCGTTACTCTGTATCCTTCCGATATCGAGGCCCTTCTGCATCTGCGGGAGGATACCCTTAAGGAAGAAACAGCCCTACCCCGTATCATTCAGCTTAAGCAGCCCATGACGGAGGAGACAAATGCAGAAACAGAAAGTGAAGACCAGTAAAAAGCACCTACCATGTCCGGTCTGCGGCTTTGGGCGTTTGGTAGATGCCAGTGCCGACAATATATCTGAGTTAAGGGCAGAGAACAGTATAGCCGAAGATTGGGAACCGGATTATTTTCTGAAATGCCCACAGTGTAAAAACCAAATAGGAATACGAAAAGTCCGCTAATACCCTGTACAGCGCACGATGCTATGACATACGAGCCTGACGAGTAGCTTTAATGAGTTATTCGTCAGGCTCTTTTTTTGTCTTTTTGCATACGACAATGCAATATTCCATCTTTCAGGCTGTGTATGGGAGGTAATAGGATGGATCAGTTTTAACTGCTCCAACTTTGCGTGTGTGATAGAGAAACATTTCGCAAAAAAGTTTTTTAAAGCGGACAAAAGGTGTCCGGTTTAACCCTTAGATTATAGCCACAGAGCAACAGAGAGGAGGTGAACACGAGATGAGACCCAATGAACGGCGAGCAGCAATTCTGGACGCATTGTGCGTCCGGCGTCAAGATACCGTAGCTAATCTGGCTGCGGAATTCGGCGTGAATGAAAAAACGATCCGCCGTGACATTGAGGAACTTGCGTGTTCATATCCGATTGAGACTGTTCGCGGCAGGTACGGTGGAGGCGTAAAGGTGCTGGATTGGTACCACCAGAATCGCCGGACGCTCTCCCCTGAACAGGCAGAGCTTTTGAAAAAGCTGGCTCCGAGGTTGGATGGCCACGATCTTGAAGTCATGAACAGCATCATATCTCAATTTGCTCCGTACTGACAACACGGGTACACCACCGAATGATGATGAAAGGCACAGGTGAATGTTTATGAAGAAAGTTTTTATATGTTCTCCCTACCGTGGTGATATTGGAACTAATACTCAAATCGCACGTTATGCTGCACGGATTGCAGTTGGATGCGGTTATATTCCGATAGCGCCACATCTGTATTTTCCAGCAATCCTTGACGATACGAATGAGCATGAGCGTATTGAGGGGATTAAACTCGGCATTGAGCTTATGAAAGAGACCAGCGAGCTATGGTTGATTGGGACATCAATAACTGCGGGTATGGCATTTGAACTGAATGCGGCCAAGGCATCCCAAATACCGACGCGCCTCTTTGATGAAAAAATGCAGGAAATATATCCAGATACGTTATATCTGGATGCGCGGATCACTGAAGATTATCGGAAAGCAGTTTATGGTTTGAAGTTCGCATAAGAAAGGATACAGCGTATGAATGAGATTTATTTATCCCTCGCAGAAGGGTACGAAAAACTGGCTGATGGTTACCGTGCGTTGGCAAAAGACCAGCATAATGGCCCGGAGACAGTGGCAGAGGAAACGTCTGCTCCTGAACAGGCGGCAAAGAAGGATATCTCCATTGAAGAGGTACGCGCTCTACTCGCCTCCAAAACACAGGCAGGTAAGCGCCGTGAGGTCAAGGAACTGCTTTTGAAGTATGATTCCGGGAAGCTCTCCGGCGTGAAACCGGAGGATTATGCCGCGCTTATGGCAGACGCGGAGGCGCTCTGATGGGCGCTCATGCAAGATTCTCTCCATCGGCGGCAAACCGCCTGATTCACTGTCCCCCTTCTCTGGTGCTTGGGGAGACATTCGAAGATGAAGAGAGTCCATATGCGGCTGAGGGTTCGGCTGGCCATGCGCTGGCTGAACACCTCATCAAAAAGTACCTTAAGCAACGCACAAAGCGTCCGGTATCAGATTATTACTCGGACGATCTGGTAGAGGCCGTGGAGGACTATGTGTCATTCGTAGTAGGTGAAATCGAAACGGCTCGTCAGGAATACGCCTCTCCTCTGTTTTCTGTTGAACAGCGGGTTGACGTTTCCGACTATGTGCCGGATTGCTTTGGAACTGCTGACATGGTTATCGTGACAGACCGGATGATTCACATCATTGACCTGAAGCTGGGCAAAGGTGTGCCAGTGTATGCCGAGGACAATCCGCAGCTGAAAATCTACGGTCTTGGCGTGCTGGAAACAGCAAGTATGCTCTTTGACATTGAAACCGTCCGGCTCACGATTTACCAGCCGCGCCTGTCAAATTCAAGCACATGGGATATTACACCAGAAGCGCTTATTGAATGGGGAGATAAAATCCTCCGTCCGGCTGGGAAGCTGGCGTTACAAGGCGAAGGCGAATTAAATGCTGGAGGCTGGTGCCGATTCTGCAAAGCGCGTTTTACTTGCAGGAAACGCGCCGAAGAGAATTTGAAGCTGGCAAAGATGGAGTTTAAGGCTCCGGCTCTCTTATCGGACGATGAGATTTCCGAGGTGCTGAAAGCTGCGGACGAGCTATCCAAATGGGCCTCTGACGTTTACACCTACGCTCAGGATCAGGCCATCATCCACCATAAAGAGTGGGATGGATTCAAGCTGGTCATGGGTAAGAGCAACCGGAAATACACCTCCGAGGAAGATGTCGCGGCTGCGGCAACTGCAGCAGGATACACAGACATCTATAAAAAGACGCTCATCGGTATCACCGAAATGGAGCGCCTGATGGGGAAAAAGGAATTTGCCCGTATCCTCGGTTCGCTGGTGTATAAACCGGAAGGCAAAATTACGCTTGTCCCGGTATCGGACAAGAGAGAAGCAATTCAATTATCAACCGCTGAAGCGGACTTTCAAAAGGAGGACTAATTATGTCTAACACTACAAATGCAACAAAAGTAATCGTTCCTTGCCGTTTTTCCTACCTTCACTGCTGGGAGCCGGATTCGGTGAACGGCGGCGATCCGAAATACAGCGTCTCCGCGATTATCCCGAAAACTGATACTAAGACCATCAATGCTATCAAAGCGGCTGTGGAACAGGCCAAGAAGGACTCCATCTCCAAGTGGGGTGGCAAGATCCCGGCCAACCTGAAGCTCCCTCTGCGAGACGGCGATATTGACCGTCCTGACGATGAGGCGTATGCGAACAGTTACTTCTTCAACGCCAACTCCCGTCAGGCTCCGCAGGTAGTGGATGCCCGTATCCAGCCGATCCTCGATCAGAGCGAAGTTTACTCTGGCTGCTACGGAAAGATCAGCGTTACCTTTTATGGCTACAATTCCAACGGAAATCGTGGCATCGCGGCTGGTCTCGGTAACATCCAGAAGCTGCGCGACGGTGAGAGCCTCGGCGGACGCTCCAGCGCCGCAGATGATTTTGAAACCGAGGAAGACGAAGATTTCCTGTCCTGATCTTCGGTTTGCGGAGTGGCGGTTTAAACCGCCGCTCTGCCTTACATAAAAGAAGTGCCTCCGCTCGTCCGGGGGATGGTAGACCAAAAGTCTAAACCCGGAAGCGGAGGACTTATCCGTGATTATTTCCTGAGTCCGATATTTCTGCGACTCCTCTATCTTACGGATATTATACACCATTCGAGGCGGTCATGAAAAGACCTAATTGTTCTGCCTCACATTATGTTACAGAAAGGAGCGCGTCATGTGTGTTCTATCGATAGATATTGAGACCTTTTCCGATGTGGATTTGACGAAGTGCGGAGTTTATGCCTATTCCGATAGTCCTGCGTTTGAAATATTACTGTTCGCCTACGCCTTTGATGATGAGCCAACTGCCGTTATAGACATCGCCTGTGGTGAGCCGCTTCCCCATCGTGTTTTAGCGGCTTTGGAAGATGCATCGATCATAAAAACGGCATTTAACGCGCAGTTTGAGCGCACCTGTATTTCCCGTTATCTTGGACGCCACCTCTCTTCAGAAGGCTGGCAGTGTACGGCAGTACAATCGGCACTGCTTGCCCTGCCGCTTTCCCTTGACGCTGTCGGCGAAGTGCTGGATATTCAGCGGAAAAAGCTGAAAGAAGGCGTGGATCTCGTAAAGTTTTTTTCTATGCCGTGTAAGGCTACCAAAGCCAATGGCGGCAGGACGAGAAACCTCCCGGAACATGATCCTGAAAAATGGGAGAGATTCAAAGCCTACTGTATCAGAGATGTGGATGCGGAGCGTGAGATCCGGCGTAAACTCCAGAAATATCCGATCCCGGATTCAGAGATGGAACTGTACCGCATGGATCAGGAAATCAATGATCGCGGCATTTTGGTGGATCAGGAGCTTGTGGCCAGCGCCGTTCTCTGTGATAACCAGTACCGTGAAATGGTGACAGCCAGAGCTTATGAACTAACCGGACTGTCTAACCCAAATTCCCCCGCACAGATAAAAAGCTGGCTTGCGGATCGCGGCGTGGAGACAGAGAGCCTTGATAAAAAATCTGTGAAAAGCCTGATGACAGAGACAGACGGTGAGGTTCTGGAAGTGTTGAAGCTGCGGCTCCTTATGGCGAAAACAAGCGTAAAAAAGTACGAGGCCATTGAACGCTCCGTCTGCTCAGATGGCCGGGTGCATGGATTGCTTCAGTTTTATGGGGCCAACCGCACAGGCAGGTGGGCAGGTCGGCTGGTGCAGGTGCAAAACCTTCCCCAGAACCACATTGTCGATTTGGAACTTGCCCGTGAGCTTGTAAAAAAACAGCAATTCGAGGATTTGGATTTGCTGTTTGATTCCACACCGGGGGTGCTTTCGGAACTGATCCGCACAGCGTTCGTTCCAAAACCCGGATGCAGGTTTATCGTTGCTGACTTCTCTGCAATTGAGGCGCGTGTGCTTGCGTGGTTTGCCGGGGAACAGTGGCGCTTGGATACCTTCAGTCAGGGCGGCGATATCTACTGCGCCTCTGCCTCAAAGATGTTTGGTGTCCCTGTGGTAAAGCACGGTGAAAATGGGCATCTCAGGCAAAAAGGAAAAATCGCTGAACTGGCGCTCGGATACGGCGGCGCGGTAGGCGCGCTCACCTCTATGGGTGCCTTAGAGATGGGACTGCAGGAAGAAGAACTGCAGCCTCTGGTCAATCAGTGGAGATGCTCCAATCCGCATATTACAAAATTCTGGTGGGACGTGGATGCCGCCGCTACAAAAGCAGTAAGGGAAAAAACAGAGGTACCTCTGGAAAGGCTACGCTTTGCCTACCGCTCCGGCATCCTGTTTGTAACCCTGCCTTCCGGCAGGAAGCTCTCTTACATCAAACCCCGTATGACGCAGAACCGTTTCGGAAGGGAGAGCCTTTCTTATGAGGGAGTCGGCGAAAGTAAAAAGTGGATGCGGATTGAAACCTACGGCCCGAAACTGGTTGAAAACGTCGTGCAGGCCACAGCCCGTGACCTTCTGGCTCTTTCCATGCTTCGGCTGCGGAATGCTGGTTTCGACATTGTGATGCATATCCATGATGAGGCGGTTCTGGAGGTACCGGACGGTGTGTCCAGCGTGGAAGATGTCTGCCAGATCATGTCGATAGCACCGGAGTGGGCCGATGGTCTGCCTCTCCGAGCGGATGGCTATGAATGTTCATTTTATAAAAAAGACTAAGGAGGTATGCAAATTATGGGTATCAGCTATAAAAACAATTCCGGTTATCCAGATCCAACTGCCTATAACGCAGTACAAAACATTGAAGCCGAAGAAAAGATGCTGCACATACAGTATCCGACAGGCTATATGGATTTGAGATTGGACGCTTTCTTTCCCTGTACGGTTGACCGAGCAAAGAAGGTTTTCAAACTGATCTGTCAGTATTGTCCGCAGGTGGATAAGGACAGATTGCTCCACTTTCTGCGTGAAAAAGCAAAGCGGTGTGATGCGCAAATCCGAACTTTTGAACAGAAGCGCGATGCGAGTACGGATAAGTCGGAGATCAATGCACTCAATACCCGTATCCGAGACTGTGCGCGTATGAAAAGCCGCCTTAATCGGAATATAGAACTGTTTCTTTACAGGGAGGGTAAAACGAAATGAAGCTGAGTATTGGAAATTCCCGGATGGATAAAAAATGGAATCTTGTCGATATGGAACTGTCTGAATTCCGTGACCGTATCTCCCAAACACGGCGTACTGCGGAAACTGTAGAACAATACCGGAAAATGGGAAAAGCGCGGCAGGACAGCATCAAAGACGTGGGCGGATTCGTTCTGGGTACGCTGAAAGGCGGACGCAGGAAAAAGGACTGTGTGCTTACACGTTCCGGTCTGTCTCTTGACATGGATTACGCCACAGCAGATGTTATCGATCAGCTTGAAATGTTTTTCTCGTTTCGCTGCTTTGTGTATTCCACGCATAAGCACACTCCAGAAAAGCCGCGTCTGCGCCTGATTATTCCGCTTGCCCGTGAGGTTACCCCGGATGAATACTGTGCGGTAGCCAGAAAAGTGGCTGACGAAATCGGAATCGAAATGTTTGACGATACCACCTACGAACCGAGCCGTTTGATGTATTGGCCATCCACTTCATCCGATGGGGAATTTGTTTTTCAGGATATCGAAGGCGCTCTCCTCGATCCTGACGCCATTCTTTCCAAGTACCACGATTGGCACAATACAGCGGAATGGCCGGTATCCAATCGGCAGCAGACTATCGTCAACCGGGATATCAAGAAGCAGGCCGATCCGCTGGAAAAGCAAGGTATGGTCGGAGCCTTCTGCCGTACTTACAGTATCACCGATGCCATTGACCTTTTCCTGCCAGATGTATATAAGCGGAGCGCTATGCCGGGACGGTATGATTATATTCCTGCCGATTCCCATGCTGGCGTGGTCATTTACGAAGATCGGTTTGCATACAGCCACCATGCCACTGATCCGGCCTGCGGTAAGCTGATGAATGCTTTTGATGTTGTCCGCATTCATAAGTTCGGCGCTCTTGATGCGAAAGCTGATGAGGATACAGATCCGGCAAAGCTCCCCTCCTTCAAAGCCATGCAGGATTTTGCCCTGAAGGATGAACAGGTGAAGATGCAGCTTGCTAAAGAGAGGGTTGCCGCAGCACAGACGGATTTTGAAGCGGAAGACGATGATAGCTGGCAGAAAGCTCTTGAACTGGATAAGCAGGGAAAGGTAAAAGACACGCTGACAAATATAGCTTTGATCATCCGGCACGATCCGCAGCTGAAAGGTATCGTTTATAACGAGTTCAAAAGCATGGTGGATGTAACCGGAGATCTTCCGTGGAAACAGGTAAAACCCGGCTGGGGTGATACGGATATATCCTGCGCCAAGCTGTATTTTGAGCGCGTCTATGGGATCTGGTCTCCGACTAAGTTTAAGGATGCTCTGCTGGCAGTCGTTTCAGCGGAACGGCTGTACCATCCCATCAAAGAATATTTTGAAACTCTGGAATGGGACGGAACAGAACGTCTGGATACTCTTCTCATTGATTACCTCGGCGCGGAAGATACACAGTATGTCCGTTCTGTTACCCGAAAGACATTGACCGCTGCGGTAGCAAGAGTATATGAACCGGGAATAAAGTTTGACTCCATTCTGGTTTTGAATGGCCCACAGGGAATCGGAAAATCTACGCTCTTTGCCCTTTTGGGAAAGCAGTGGTATTCCGACAGCTTGTCTATTTCGGATATGAAGGATAAAACGGCAGCCGAAAAGCTGCAGGGATATTGGATTCTGGAACTTGGCGAACTTGCCGGGATCAAGAAAGTCGATGTGGAAACCGTGAAATCCTTTGTCACCCGGACGGACGATAAATTCCGTCAGTCCTATGGCGTTGCTGTAGAAAGCCATCCCCGCTCCTGCATCATTGTAGGAAGCACAAATTCCGAAGGCGGATTCTTGCGGGATATTACAGGTAACCGCCGCTTCTGGCCTGTTCATGTTACAGGCAGCGGGAAACACCATCCGTGGGAATTGCAGGACGTTGATCAGATCTGGGCAGAGGCGATAGAACGGTATCGCGCCGGAGAGGAACTGTATCTTAAAGGCCGAGTCGCAGCTGACGCCTACGCCATGCAGCAGGACGCAATGGAGTCTGATGACCGGGAAGGCGTTATTTCTGACTACCTCGAAACCCTGCTCCCTGCGAATTGGGACGGGATGGATTTGTTCCAGAGAAGGAGCTTTCTCGGCGGTAGCGAGTTTGACGGTGCGCCGACTGCCGGAACCGTGCGCCGTGAAAAGGTCTGCATCATGGAAATTTGGTGCGAATGCTTCGGGAAAGAACGCCAGAACCTGAAAAGGTCGGATTCCTACGAGGTGGAATCTATTCTACTGAAGGTTGGCGGCTGGGAGCCGATAAAAGGCTTGAAAAGTGGTAAGACGAGATTCCCGCTTTATGGGCCGCAGAAAACCTTCGTGCGCTGTAAGGAACAGAAAGAATGAGCCGGGAACGTTCCCTTGTTTCCTACGGTGGCTTTGGCACAGGGGCAAGGCACAGGAAAAAATCCCTAAAATATAGCGGTTAGGCGTTAGCCTGTTCCTATGTTCCTAAGAAAAACTCAATTATAGGTTTTGGGATAAGAAATAAGGAAATTCGGGTACGCACGACACGCATATATGCGCGTAGGGATTTTTGCTGTATCGGCACAGCACACGGGAACAGGAGTAAAAGCGATGAGAGAAAGTTTTGTAGAAAAGAAGTTGACCACGGAAGCTAAAAAACGTGGTGGGCTGGCTGTCAAATTCGTTTCCCCCGGTTTCGATGGGGTGCCTGATCGTCTGGTTCTCTTCCCCGGAGGAAGGCTGGCTTTTGTAGAACTGAAATCACCGGGGAAAAAGATGCGGCCCCTTCAGCGCCATCGGGCCGATCAGCTTACCGCTCTTGGGTTCCGGGTTTACACGGTAGACAACATTGAAATGATTGGAGGTATCCTTGATGAAATACAAACCACATAACTATCAGCAGTATGCTTCTAATTTCATTCTGGAGCATCCGATCTGCTGCCTGATGCTTGACATGGGACTTGGGAAAACGGTTATTACATTGACCGCTCTCTGGGAATTGCTGCTTGACCGTTTCGATATAGGGAAAACGCTGATTATCGCTCCAAAGCGAGTGGCATCCGACACATGGCCGAAAGAACTTGTGAAGTGGGAGCATCTTACAGGCTTAACAGCGTCACTCGTTATCGGGAACCGTCAGCAGCGCGAGGCCGCGCTTGCGCGTCCGGCTTTTCTATACATCATCAACCGGGAAAATATAAGCTGGCTTGTCGACAACTACAAGTGGGATTTTGATACGGTTGTGATTGATGAACTGTCCAGCTTCAAGTCAAACCGGACGGAGCGGTTCAAAGCCATGAAAAAAGTACGTCCGCTTGTAAGCCGCGTGATTGGATTGACCGGAACACCCGCTCCCAACTCCCTTCTGGACTTATGGCCCCAGATGTATCTGCTGGATATGGGACAGCGGCTCGGAAGGTTTATCACAGGATACCGGGAGCGGTTTTTTGTACCAGACAAGCGCAACCGTGAGATCGTATATAGTTACAAGCCACGCGCTGGCTCTGAAAAAGCTATCTACTCCCTGATCTCCGATATCTGTATTTCCATGAAGGCTGTCGATTATCTGGATATGCCGGAACGGTTGGATAACCGGGTTGAGGTAACCATGAGCGACAGGGAGCGAAAAATATACGATGGTTTCTGCAGGGATATGGTTGTGAAAATCGGTGACGAAGAGTTGGATGCCGTCAATGCGGGAGTGCTTTCCGGCAAGTTGCTGCAGATGGCAAATGGCGCGGTCTACAGTGAGGATAAAAAGATTATTCCGATTCACAGTCGGAAGCTGGACGCTTTAGAAGATTTGGTGGAGGCCGCGAATGGCAAGCCTCTGCTGGTGGCTTATTGGTACAGGCATGACCTGATTAGAATCCGGGAGCGGTTCCCGGAAGCGCGGTGCATTGATACCGCAAAGGATATATCTGACTGGAATGCCGGGAAGATTCCGATTGCGCTGATCCATCCCGCATCCGCCGGGCATGGACTTAACCTTCAGGACGGTGGATGCAGCATCGTCTGGTTTGGCCTTACATGGTCGCTTGAATTGTACCAGCAGTTGAATGCAAGGCTCTGGAGGCAGGGACAGAAACACACTGTGGTCATCCACCACATTATCACCAGAGGCACTCATGACGAGGATGTTATGAAGGCTCTGGAAAACAAAAATATGCGTCAGTCGGATTTGATTGCCGCTGTGCGTGCGAGGATTGGAGGGTAAGATATGCGTGAAAAAATAGAAGAGTATATCAAGGACTATCCTAAAATCAAAACAGAACTGAAGTGCTTGGAAAACCAGATCCGTAATTTCCACGGCATATCTGAAAATGAGATGATAGACTCCATGTGCTTTTCCCATCCTGAAGGTGAGCGTGTACAGACCAGCGGCGTTTCGGATAAGACAGGGAAAATCGCGCTTGTTTTCCGGGATCGCATGGAGGCAATAAACCGGGACTGGTATGAGCATCTGGAAAAAAGGTATCTTGCCTTATCTGAAGAAATCCGTTTTTTTGAAAGCGCTGTGAAATCCCTCCCCGACAGGATGGGTGAAATCATGCAGGATATGATTTTCAACCAGACCTCATGGGACGATTTGGCAGAGAAATATTATGTGAGCCGCAGGACGATAGGCCGATATCGTCAGAAGGCCATCGAGGAACTGACCGTTCTGTATGAGAAACACGAAGAGGAACTTGTGAAATATATGTTGAGTTGAGGTGATATGGTATGTGTAAACGTGGAGATATTTATTACGTTGATTTTGGGCAGAACATAAACAGCAATAAGCAGTGCGGTGTCCGTCCCGCAGTCATAGTGAGCAATAACCGCGCCAATATGCACTCCCCGGTTATTACTGTCGTACCGTTGACGGGCCAAGTACATAAGAAGCGTTTTTTACCTACCCATGTATTCGTTCCAAAATGCTGCGGCCTGAACCGGGACAGTCTGGCTCTGGCAGAGCAGGTGGAGACGATAGATAAAAACAGCATGAGAGAGAAACGCGGCCATATTACGGACGCTGCAGTAATGGCAAATATAACACGGGCGCTGCAGATACAGATTGGCATTATAGAACAGTATAATTGAAACGGCAGCTGGCGGTAAATGTCAGCTGCCTCTCTCTTTTATTGGATAATTCCTTTGCTGCCTTTCAGCATTTTACTGATGTTCATGACAAGATCCTCCGGTGTGGGCCGTTTGCCATTGTAGCCGAGGAGCTTCCAGCGTTCTTGAACTTCCGGATCGGGATTGTCAAAACCCGCATCAATAGCTTGCTGCATCTCCCGGTAAACCTCCTCTGCGGTTGTGTTATTTTCCTGTGCGATCCGTTCCAGAATCCTTTGAAATTTCTTTGTCATAGCACTCTCCTTTTAGAATGAGTTATAATTCTATTGGAATTACTATACCACAAACCCTTTGTCGATGGATGGGAAGTTTTGTCGAATGAGAAAAAAATATATAAAAAAAGAAAGAGCTTTGCGGCCCTTTCTCTAAGTTCACTTTTCGAGCAATGCACGGATAGCATTCAGGATACGGTTCTGCTCCGGTTTCGGTAGTTCGGAAATAGACGCCATCAATTCTGAGGAGACGCTGTCACTGGCATGATCGATCACATCGAACAGAAGCGAATCAGCAGACACTCCAAGCACATTGGCCATTGCAACAAACGTCTCCAATTTCGGAGATTTTACACCACGTTCTATAACGCTGATGTGATTTCGGCTCAGATCGAGAGCGGCGGCAAAGTCTTCCTGCGTGATTCCTTTGGCTTCTCTTGTCGCTTTGATTCTTGCTCCAATCGCTTGTAAATCCATCTTTGCACCTCCTTTGAGAATGAGTTGTAATTCTAAAATAATTATATCGGGGGTTCGGTTCACTATACAGCAACCAGCAGAACGCACACTAATTCTAATGGAACGCAAATTTGAAAAAATGGCACTACATTGGCACTTGTCTGACACTGACCTGACCGGAGTTTTGTGATATGATTAGAATTGCCAAAAGGTGTATGAAGGCCGCCGGGTTTCCTGCGGTCTTTTCTTTTTGGCCGGACGGGACTTTCATCCTTTCGCTCGTCCGTACATAGAAAGGAGTTGGCAATTATGATATTTACAAGCGAACAGGTGTCATGCGGACATCCAGATAAAATCTGCGATCAGATATCGGATGCCATAGTGACGGATTGCCTTCGCCATGATCCGAAAAGCCGGATCGCGGCTGAATGTATGATAAAGGATTACGCTGTTGTTATCGCGGGAGAGATAACCTCCCGGCATAAGCCGGATTACCAGCGATTGGTTCGCACTGTGCTGGAGCGTATCGGCCTACAGGAGCCAGAAAAATACAGCGTCCATGTTATGGTCTCAGAACAGAGTGCGGACATAGCGCTTGGCGTAGACGGTAAAATGGGAGCCGGAGATCAGGGCATGATGTTTGGTTATGGCACAAACGAAACACCGGAGATGCTCCCCCTTCCCTATACGCTGGCAACACACGCGCTGGTTCTGCTGCGGCAGTTACACGAGCCGATTCTGTTACCTGACGCAAAGGCGCAGGTTTCCTTTGATTATGAAAAGAACCGGATCGCGACTTTTCTGATCAGCACGCAGCATCAAGCTGGCACGGAAGTATCCGATATCCGCCCATTGGTAGAGGCTGTCATGGAAACAGCCGCACAGGATTATGGACTGAATACGGATTTCGTGAAACTGGTTAATCCTACGGGCAGATTTGTTATTGGTTCCTCCTTTGCGGACTCCGGTTTGACCGGGCGAAAGATTATCGCCGATACCTATGGTGGAATGTGCCATCACGGTGGCGGCGCGTTTTCAGGCAAAGATCCCACGAAGGTGGACAGGAGCGGTGCATATATGGCCCGTAAGATAGCGCGGGATATTGTGAACTTGAAGTACGCTTCCCGATGTGAGATCCAGTTGGCGTATGCCATTGGCATTGCGGAGCCTGTCTCCGTAGCGGTGGACTGCTTTGGGACTGAACGTATTTCGATCCCCCAAATTGAAAGGTACGTCCACTCCACTTATGACTTAACGCCACAGGGTATTATTGAGAAGCTGGGACTGCTGAATGTTGATTACAATGCGGTCAGCGCCTACGGCCATTTCGGTAAACCGGGACTTCCGTGGGAGGAATGATTATGCCGCACAGACCAAACACACCATGCAAGCATCCCGGCTGCGGGCGGCTGGTTCCATACGGTACAATGTACTGCGAGGAACACCAGCCTCTGCATCGCCACGATGCTAAGACCACAAAGGAAAAAGGTTATGGGAGCCGATGGCAGAAAGCCAGAGCCGTTTACCTCCAATCGCATCCGCTGTGCGTCCGCTGTCTGAAACGGGGACGCTATGTCAAGGCAACAGTAGTCGATCACATCATTCCCCATCGGGGAAATCGGGAATTGTTCTGGGACAGAAATAATTGGCAGGCTTTATGCAAATCCTGCCACGATTCCAAAACGATGACAGAGGACAGATATGAAGAATACGGCTACCGGGAGGGGCGGTCAAAATCTCTGTGACCTGATTTCCTAAAGACCGGCGCCCCCTCAAACGCGCATTTTTGCGAAATTAAAGAGGGGGGATACCCGGACGGGCGAGAAAAACACGCCCAATTTGCGTAAAAGTAATGAGAAACCGTGCTGTTCCAGTGCTTTTTAGCTTTGGAACGACACGGTTATTTTGCGAAAAAGTACGATATAAGGCTGTGAAACTATGCCGCAAAAGCGTGGTTTCCAGTCTTTTTTTATTAAACGTTTCTGCGAAAGGATGTGAGGCAATGACTGATTTTCAGGCGAAGCAGATACGGGAGCTTCGTATGCGAGGCGTTGGCTACAGGGCCATTGCTTCGGTAGTCGGACTGTCCCGTGACATAGTTCGGAATTATTGTAAAGGGCATGGGTTGGACGGATACGCCTCTGCCCTGACTTTGAACATGAAAGAACAGATGGCAAGCGGCGCGGCGTGTATGTGCTGTGGGAAACAGATCGTACAGGCAGCAACCGGGCGCAAGCGAAAATTCTGCTCAGACAAATGCAGACGTGAATGGTGGTCGGCGCACCCGGAAGCGATCCAGAGAAAAGCCACGGCGTACTATGACGTGACCTGCGCCTATTGCGGAAAACCGTTCAAGTCATATGGAAATAAAAACCGCCGTTACTGTTGCCATGAATGTTATGTGCGTGACAGGTTCTGGCGTGAGGAAGAAGGCCGGGAGCCGTATGTTGGGCCAGCCGGACGTGAGGAGGTAAAAGCATGAGCGCTATGGAATGGAAAACGCTGCCTGTCGGTACGCTTCGTCCGGCAGATTACAATCCCCGCAAAAAACTCAAGGCGGGTGATAAGGAATATGAAAAGATTAAAAACTCCATTCAGGAGTTTGGCTATGTGGAGCCGATCATCGTCAATTATGACATGACTGTTATTGGCGGCCATCAGCGCCTGACTGTCTTAAAGGATATGGGTTACACAGAAGTTCAGTGCGTGGTTGTCCATATCGAAGATGAAAATAAGGTCAAGGCTTTGAACATTGCCCTGAATAAAATCACAGGCGCATGGAATGAACAGCTTCTGGCAGACTTGCTGGTAGACCTTCAGAGCGCGGATTTCAATACGGATTTTACGGGTTTTGAAGCGCCGGAGATTGAGCAGCTTTTTTCAAAGGTACACAACAAGGCTATCAAAGAAGATGACTTTGATGTGGAAGCGGAATTGAAAAAGCCTACTCTTTCCCATAAAGGTGATATCTGGCTCTTAGGTCGGCATCGCCTGATCTGTGGGGACGCGACGCTGCCGGAAACCTATACTCTGCTCATGGACGGACATCGCGCCAATCTGGTTCTGACAGATCCCCCGTACAATGTGAATGTACAGGAGACTGCTGGGAAAATCCAGAACGATAATATGCCGGATGAGGATTTCTATAAATTTCTCTTTGCGGCATTTGTCAATATAGAACAGAACATGGAGGACGATGCATCCATCTATGTTTTCCACGCAGACACGCAGGGACTGAACTTCCGAAAGGCTTTTGCGGATGCCGGGTTCTATCTTTCCGGCTGCTGTATTTGGAAGAAGAACGCTCTGGTACTGGGACGCTCTCCGTATCAGTGGAAGCACGAGCCTTGCCTGTTCGGGTGGAAAAAGGGCGGCAAGCACCAGTGGTATTCTGACCGGAAGCAAACCACTGTCTGGGAATATGACCGTCCGAAGTCCAGCAAGGAGCATCCCACCATGAAGCCTGTGGCTTTGATGGCCTATCCTATTCAAAATTCCTGCATGAGCAATTGCATTGTGCTTGATCCCTTCCTCGGCTCCGGCTCTACTCTGATTGCTTGTGAGGAGACCGGGCGGATCTGCTACGGCGTGGAATTGGATGAGAAGTTTGCCGATGTCATTGTAAAGCGGTACATTGAGGCAGTTGGCTCATCGAGCAGCGTGTATCTCCTCCGGGATGGTGTAAAAACCCCTTATGACCAGATCGCAGGTGATGAAGCGGATGAAGAAAGCATCCCACTGTTTTGATGATTGACGGCGTAAAAAAGTCGAAAAATATGAAAAATAGGGCTTGCTATTTCTGCCTTTTAGAGTGATTAATGTACTACCAAAAAATAAGGAGGCAGATAGCCATGAGAATTGAAACCGCAGCCGAAAACCGAAAAGCGATGGCGCAGGCCATTGGAACATTTCTGGGACAGGAGCTTCATTATATGGGGCCGCCTACTTTTTCCTACACAGTCGCTGGATTTATTATTGACCGGAATGGCGTAATCACCAGCGAGACCGAGGAACACAGCGAGGAACTAATGCGGTTCCTTACTGAGAATGGGTATGTGGAGACGCAGGTGGAAGACCTGAACATACAGGTTCCATACGATACTGACAATCCGACAGCACTAAGGAATATCGTCTCCATGCTTCACGCGAGGGCCTATCTTCTGAACAAGGTTACTCGGCATGAGACCTTTTCCGTTAGCGATGCGTTTCTTCAGGAACTGGAGCATCTTCCCAGCGAGGATACCTTTACGGCATTTCAGAACGCTCTTACAGCGGACACGGCGGCGCTGAAGGGGATTTCTTTTGAGAGCGGAAAGGTTACCTTTACCTTCCCTCTTTCCGAGGACGCGGCCAAGAACCGCGCTTACGCGGAGCTTTGCGCTATGATGGCGGCAAGAGCGAAAGATGCCATGCGGGTTAGCGCGGAACCAGTGATTCAGGAAAATGAAAAATACTACCTTCGCATCTGGCTCGTCCAGTTGGGCCTTTCAGGAAAAGGCGGTAAAGAAAGCCGCAAGGCGCTTTTGAGCGGCCTGAAGGGACACACGGCTTTTCGCACCAAAGAGGAAGCTGACAAGTTTTCAGCCGACCAGAAAGCAAAACGAGCGGCGGCGAAAGCGGCAAGACTCGCGGCTTTGGAAGACGAAATGGAGGTACAGGAAGATGAACTTTCCGGATCAGAAAATAGTTGACCGCATCCGGCGGGATTTCCCTGCAGGATGCCGGGTGGAGTTATTGAAAATGGATGATGTGCAGGCTCCACCCGTTGGCACGATAGGTACTGTTATCGGCGTGGATGATACAGGCTCCATCATGGTGCGCTGGGATAATGGCTCCGGCCTGAATGTGGTTTATGGCGAGGATCGCTGCAGGAGGGTATAAATACACCAATAAAACGGCGTGATATTTGTCACTATTATTCCTCAGAAATGACTTGATATATGTGCCTTTTAGAGCGAATATGTCACTACCGAAAGGGAAAACACATACCAAACGGAGGAACATACGATGAACGAAAAAACCATGAACCAGATTTTAGAGATGAAAAAGCAGACCATCGGAGTTGAGGTGGAGATGAACAACATTGAACGCCACAAAGCGGCGAAGGTTGCCGCCACCTACTTTGGCACCGGGCGATTCGAGGATACGGCCCGCCGCAACGGATACAGCACTTGGAGCGCATGGGACGCACAGGGTCGCGAATGGAAATTCCAGAAGGACATCAGCATTGCGGGGCCGGACAGCGAAAAATGCGAAATGGTAACACCGATCCTAACCTACGAGGATATGGATACCCTTCAGGAGCTTATCCGCCAGCTTCGCCACGCAGGGGCAAAAAGCGATGCCACCAGAGGGTGCGGAGTCCACATCCACATCGGAGCAAAGGGACACACGCCGCAGACGCTTAGAAACCTCGCAAACATTATGGCAAGCCACGAGAGGCTTTTGGCGGATGCCCTTAACCTTGACCACTACCGCATGAGCCGCTACTGCAGAACGGTTGATCCACGGTTCCTCCAGCAGCTGAACCGCAGAAAACCAAACACGATGGCGCAGCTTGCGGACATTTGGTACGGCAGTCAGGATGAGAACTACGGCAGAAGCCAGCACTACAACGGCAGCCGATACCATATGCTCAACCTCCATGCCACATTTACAAAAGGCACGGTTGAATTCAGGCTTTTCCAATTTGACGCACCAGCGGACGGGAAGCGAAACGGACTCCACGCAGGACAGCTTAAGAGTTACATCCAGCTTTGCCTCGCACTGAGCCAGATGGCGAAAACCGTAAAAACCGCAAGTCCGAAACCCCAGCAGAATGAAAATCCGAAATATGCCATGAGGACTTGGCTCCTCCGCTTGGGATTTATCGGGGAGGAATTCGCAACAGCAAGAGAGGTTCTTACCAAACGGTTGGCGGGAGACACAGCCTTCAGGAGCGGCAGAGCCGCTTGAAGGGATCGCAGGAGTTAGCCTCCTGCCACCTTACCCTGACCGCTTCGGCGGTCTTAAGGTGGTAGAAGGGTAACCCCTTCGGAAAGGATGGAAACGAAATGAGCAAAAGATACTACATTGCCTATGGCAGCAATTTGAATATCCCGCAGATGCGGATGCGCTGCCCATCGGCCCGGATTATTGGCACCTCGGAAATCCCGAATTATGAGTTGCTTTTTAAGGGAAGCAAGACAGGCTCCTATCTGACCATAGAACGGAAGAAAGAAAACTGCGTTCCTGTGGTCGCTTGGGAGGTTACACCGGAGGACGAAGCCGCGCTTGACCGCTATGAGGGTTTCCCGAATTTTTATTACAAGGCTGAGATGATTCTTCCAATACAGGGAATCCGCACTGGCAAGGTCAGACGCAGAAAATGCTTTGTGTATATCATGCATGAGGATAGGCCGCTTGGGGTTCCTTCGGGATATTACATGAAGACTTGCCTAATGGGGTACCACAGCTTTGGATTTGACGACGCCCTGCTCTATGAAGCAGTTGAAAAAAGCAGGAGGGGTTGCGATGAAAGACAGTAACTGCATTCAGATTAAGACCTGCCCATATTGCGGCAGGATATACCACGGTGTCCCCGCTCTTTCCAGAGTGGATAATGAGACTCTCATTTGCCCTGATTGTGGGACAAGAGAAGCCTTAGAAAGCATTGGTGTCAGCGCCGAGGAACAGGATGCCATCATAGAAACCATTCACCGCGCAAGCCGTCAGCCGCTGTAAGATACACAATTTCCGGCACCTATATTTGTGTAGTATATTCCTCAGAATTGACTTGCTATATCCTCGTTTTAGAGCGAATATGTGTGTACCGAAAGGGAAAACACTACAAAAACGGAGGAAAACAAAATGAAGAACAATACTTATTTCGAGGATATGAAACGCATTAGCCACGATTGGGAAAAGGCTCGTGTTGAAAGGAAAAGCCGCAAGCAGAGCATCATTGACACCTTCGGCTGGGACAGCAAGGAACTGAAAGACTGGTACGAAGAAGATAAAGCCGCAGCCTTCCCCTACCCGCAGGGGGCCAGCAAAGCATACCGGGCATGGGCGGCCAGCATCAGCCGCTTGGAGGATGAGCTGGAGATGGATGATTTCCTTTGGGATAACGAGGTCAACGATTTTATTGACACGCTTCGCAAGGCCGGAATCCAGACCTTTGTTTACACCAACCAAAGCACAGCGGTGATGGAAAACCTTCACGCCTTTGCCGCAGTTGGCTGCACGCTGGACGGACTTTGCACGATCACCCGCCGCGAGACGCGCTGGGGTGACGAGCAGCCGAGTGAAGTCATGGGCATTCGGTTCAACCTGAATTAAAAAGCTACCATACAGAAACGCCACAGGGCCGGGAGGCCCTTTTGGTGTTATTACACATTCTGCTGGGCAGATATTTGTGTAGTATATTCTTCAAAAATGACTTGCTATATCCTCGGTTTAGAGCGAATATGTGTGTACCGAAAGGGAAAATACTACAAACGGAGGAAAACAAAATGAGTAAGATGACAGAGAGAGCGAAAAAATACAGACTGCCGAATCCTACCACACTGGAAGATTTGGAGTGCCGCTGGAGCAAAGCGCTGACCTTTGGGGATAAGGTTATCATGGCGGGATACTTCTACAATGGACTGAACAAACCTTGCTACTTCGGCGCGGCATATGAGTTTTTGACAGACGATACCACCTGCGAAGGAGCCATCGGCCTGAAGGCGGTGAGCGAGGTAGAATTTGAGGATGACGGACACGCCATCGCATGGGCGATGAACGCCTGAAAATAAGATTAGAATATTCCGAGTGCAGAGCCGCAAGGCCCTGTATCTCGTTTCTGGAGTCGCTATAAGGCGGCTTTTTTTGTTGCCATTTATGTGAGAGGAGGTGGGAGCGTGGCACAAAGAGGACGAAAACCAAAGCCTACGGCATTAAAGCAGCTGGAGGGCAATCCGGGCGGCAGACCACTGAATAAAAACGAACCGAAGCCGGAAAAGAAAGCTCCCCGCTGTCCTTCGTGGCTTGAGGATGAAGCGAAAAAAGAATGGAAGCGTATGGCGAAAGTGCTGGAGACGATGGGCCTATTGACTGAAATGGATATGGCGGCTTTCGCCGGATACTGTCAGGCGTATGCCCGGTGGCGTGAAGCGGAAGAGTTTCTTACACAGCACGGTTCTATGGTTCGGACACCAAATGGATATCTGCAGCAGGTTCCGCAAGTTTCTATCGCGCAGACAAATATGAAGATCATGCTGAAATTCTGTGAGCAGTTTGGCCTTACTCCTTCTGCGAGAAGCCGTATCGTTGGCGGCGATGGAAGCGGGGATGATGAAGATGATATGGAGAGACTTTTGGAAGGAGGCGGATACTGATGGATTTTACCTATACTCCTTCCCCATTTATGCTCCCAGAGTCCAGTTACGATAAGGCAAAAGCTGACCGGGCGGTGGCGTTCATTCAAAACCTGAAACACACAAAAGGAAAATGGGATGGAAAGCCGTTTCTGTTATTGCCGTGGCAGGAACAGATCGTCCGCGACATCTTCGGTATCGTGCGTCCTGATGGGAAGCGTCAGTTTCGCAGCGCATACATTGAGATTCCAAAGAAAAACGGCAAATCAGAGTTGGCGGCAGCAATCGCGCTGTACCTTCTCTACGGTGATGGGGAAGCCAGCGCAGAGGTGTATGGCTGCGCCAATGACCGAAATCAGGCATCCATCGTATTCGATGTTGCCAAGCGCATGGTGGAAAAATCCCCGGCGCTCCTTCGAAGGTCAAAGATCGCGGCGGCTACCAAGCGGATTGTCAATTACCGGAATGCGGGGTTTTATCAGGTGCTGTCAGCCGAAACCGGCACGAAGCACGGTTTAAATATATCCGGTCTGGTCTTTGACGAGATACACGCGCAGCCGAACAGGAAACTTTATGATGTCATGACCAAAGGTTCTGGCGATGCCCGTGAGCAGCCGCTTTTCTTTATCATTACCACTGCGGGTACGGATAAAGAAAGCATCTGCTATGAACTGCATACAAAAGCACTGGACATCATGAATGGCCGGAAGATCGACCATTCCTTCTACCCTGTCATCTATGGCCTTAGTGATGAGGACGATTGGAACGATGAGACCAATTGGTATAAAGCAAATCCGTCCCTCGGTTATACCATCAGCATTGACCGAGTGAGGGATGCATATAAAGACGCGCTGGATAACCCGGCAGAAGAAAATGTATTTAAACAGCTGCGTTTGAATATCTGGACGAATTCCGCTGTGGCGTGGATACCGGATCACATATACGAACGAGGGAATCTGAAGATTGACTTTTCCGCTCTGGAGGGCCGGGACTGCTATGCTGGTCTTGACCTCTCCTCCACCTCGGATATTACGGCCTTCGTGCTGGTGTTCCCGCCACGGTCAGAGAGTGAAAAATACATTGTCCTGCCTTTTTTCTGGCTCCCGGAGGAAACGCTGGAGCTTCGATGCCGCAGAGACCATGTCCTGTATGACGTTTGGCAGCGTCAGGGATACATCAATACTACAGAGGGGAATGTGATCCACTATGGATTTATAGAGCGGTTCATAGAGCGGCTTGGAGAGAAATACCACATCATTGAAATCGCCTATGACCGCTGGAATGCCACGCAGATGGTACAGAATCTTGAGGATATGGGTTTTACGATGGTTCCGTTTGGGCAGGGATTTAAGGATATGTCTCCTCCCTCAAAGGAACTGTATAAGCTGCTGATGGAGGGAAACATCAATCACGGTGGCAATCCCGTTCTTAAATGGATGGCGCAAAACGTGGTAATGCGGCAAGATCCAGCCGGAAATATTAAACCGGATAAAGAGCGGTCTGTAGAAAAGATTGATGGCATTGTGGCTCTGATCATGGGCCTTGATCGGTGTATCCGCAGCGCTCCGGTTACCAGTGTATACGATGAAAGAGGCATTCTGTTTATTTAAAGAGTTTAGGCGAGGAGGCGATTTTTATGGGAATCCTATCAGGTATATTCAGGGCGCGGGATAAGCCGAAAAACAGTACATCCGGCAGCGCTTATCGTTTCTTTCTGGGAGGAAGCACCTCCGGGAAAAATGTGAACGAGCGTTCGGCTATGCAGATGACAGCCGTTTATGCCTGTGTCCGTATCCTGTCGGAGTCAATCGCTGGCCTGCCCGTTCATCTGTATCGATACCGGGATGACAACAGTAAAGAAAAAGCGATTGATCATCCGCTGTATCGCCTCCTGCACGATGAGCCGAATCCTGAAATGACATCCTTTGTGTTCCGGGAAACGCTTATGACGCACCTGCTCCTGTGGGGAAATGCCTATGCACAGATCATTCGGAACGGTAAAGGTGAAGTGTTAGCCCTATACCCTTTGATGCCCAACCGCATGACAGTTGACCGGGATGATAAGGGCCGACTTTACTACAGCTACCAGATGTCCGATTCCGATGCGCCGACCATGAAGACCGGAACGGTTAATTTGAAACCAACGGATGTCCTTCATGTTCCCGGCCTCGGCTTTGACGGTCTTGTAGGCTACAGTCCCATTGCAATGGCGAAAAACGCCATCGGTATGGCGATTGCCTGTGAGGAATACGGCGCTAAGTTCTTTGCCAACGGAGCCACACCCGGCGGCATCTTAGAGCATCCCGGCACAGTAAAAGATCCCACTAAGGTGCGGGACAGTTGGAACGCCGCCTTTGGCGGCAGCGGCAACGCAAATAAGGTGGCCGTTTTGGAAGAAGGCATGAAGTACACGCCTATTTCCATATCGCCGGAACAGGCGCAGTTTCTGGAAACAAGGAAATTCCAGATAGACGAAATAGCTCGAATTTTCAGGGTGCCTCCCCACATGGTGGGCGATCTTGAAAAGTCGAGCTTTTCTAATATTGAGCAGCAGTCTCTTGAGTTTGTGAAATACACGCTGGAACCGTGGATCATCCGTTGGGAGCAGTCCATCAACCGTGCGCTTCTTTCCGAAACAGAGAAGGCTGCTTATTTTGTCAAGTTCAACGTGGAGGGCCTGCTGCGCGGCGATTACCAGAGCCGGATGGCAGGTTATGCCACTGCCCGTCAGAACGGCTGGATGTCCGCAAATGACATCCGGGAACTTGAGAATCTTGACCGCATCCCGCCGGAACAGGGCGGTGATTTATACCTGATAAACGGCAATATGACCAAGCTGGAGGATGCGGGAATATTTGCTGCCAGCAGCGGGAAGGAGGAAAAAACCGATGAAAACGAAGAAGTTTTGGAAGTGGAAGAACCGGACGGTTCTGAATCAGGAGACGCAGGAGGAGACACAGGAGAGGACGCTGTTTCTAAACGGCACCATCGCCGAGGAAAGCTGGTTTGACGATGATGTCACGCCACAGCTTTTTAAAGATGAACTGACTTCCGGCAGCGGGAATATCACTGTCTGGATCAATTCGCCGGGTGGTGATTGTGTGGCTGCGGCACAAATCTACAATATGCTGATGGATTATCCCGGAAATGTAACGGTGAAAATCGACGGCATCGCGGCTTCAGCCGCCAGCGTGATTGCAATGGCCGGGACGAAGGTGCTGGTTTCCCCCGTTTCCATGATGATGATCCATAATCCGGCTACCATCGCTTTCGGCGATACGGCTGAAATGCAGAAGGCTATTTCCATGCTGGACGAGGTAAAGGAATCCATCATCAACGCTTACGAGATTAAGACGGGGCTGTCCCGTGCCAAGCTCTCGCGGCTGATGGATGCGGAAACGTGGATGGATGCACACAGCGCTGTCGAACTTGGCTTTGCCGATGACATCATGAGGCGGCAGGACGAGGAAAGCTCTGAGGCGGATGCCGATTTTAAAGGCGCTGCGCCTACGTTGTTTTCACGAGCAGCAGTTACAAATTCCCTTATGGACAAGCTGGCGGCAAAATGCCGTATCCAGCGAAACCCCGATGTAACGGAACGCTCCGTAGATTCGTTGATGGAGCGGTTGAACCTTATCAAACAACACATTTAATGGAGGTATTTTGCTATGACTATTCTTGAACTGCGCGAAAAGCGCAACAATGCGTGGAATGCTGCAAAGGCATTTCTGGAATCCCATCGTACTGAAAAAGGCACTTTGACCGCCGAGGATGATGCTACCTATACTCAGATGGAGCAGGAGATCAACGATCTCGGTAAGGAAATCGCAAGGCTGGAGAGACAGGAGGCTCTTGAGGCTGAACTTTCTAAGCCTGTAAATACGCCTCTCACCTCGAAACCGGGCAGCGGCAAAGAGGAACCGAAGACCGGACGCGCCTCCGATGCCTATCGTAAGGCTATGCTGGATGCTTTCCGCTCGAACTTTAAGCGTGTGTCTAATATTCTGCAGGAGGGCGTAGACGCGGATGGCGGATATCTGGTGCCGGAAGAGTATGACCATCGCCTGATTGATATTCTGACCGAAGAGAATATCATGCGCGGCCTGTCCACCACCATCACCACTTCTGGTGAGCATAAGATCAACATCGCGGCTACGAAGCCTGCGGCAAGCTGGATTGAGGAAGGCGGCGCTCTGACTTTCGGTGAAGCGACTTTCTCCCAGATCCTGCTGGATGCACACAAGCTCCACGTTGCCATCAAGGTAACCGAGGAACTTCTGTACGACAATGCTTTCGGTCTTGAAAACTATATCATTACACAGTTTGGCAAGGCTCTGGCCAATGCGGAGGAGGACGCTTTCCTGAACGGGGATGGCGAAGGAAAACCTGTAGGTCTGTTTGCCGCTTCCGGCGGTGGTACTGTGGCGGGTACGCTTTCTGCGGCCATTAAGTCGGACGATATGCTCGACCTTGTGTATGCCCTGAAGCGTCCGTACCGTAAGAACGCATCCTTTATCATGAACGATAAGACGCTGTTGTCCCTGCGTAAGCTGAAAGATAACAACGGCGCGTATATCTGGCAGCCTTCCTATCAGGCCGGAGAGCCGGATCGCGTTCTTGGGTATGCGGTACACACCTCTGCGTATGCGCCTGATGACGCGATTGCCTTTGGCGATTATAAGTACTACAACATCGGTGACCGTGGCACGCGCTCTTTCTCTGAACTGCGCGAGTTGTTTGCGGGTAACGGTATGATCGGCTATGTTGCCAAAGAGCGTGTGGACGGAAAGCTGATTCTTCCGGAGGCGGTACAGATCCTGAAACTGCAGTCGGCTGATTAATCGTAAATGGCGGGAGCGGGATTCTTCGGAAACCGCTCCCCCACTTTACCGAAAGGGGGCGGCAACATTGATTGTTACGCTTGAAGAAATGAAATCATACCTGCGGGTGGACTATGAGGATGACGATCATCTGATTGCCGACCTGATTCATTCTGCTGAATCCCTCTGCAAAGACATCTTACGGACAGATGAAGATACCGTTCTGGCAGAGGCAGGTAATGGGAAAGCAGCCGTGATGTACACAGTGGCGTACCTTTATGAGCATCGTGAAGAAGCCGATCATCATGATTTGATTATGACGCTCCGCTCTTTGCTATTTGGCTCACGGAAGGATGGTTTCTGATGAATATTGGCTTGCTGAACGTAAAAATCTGTATCCTGAAAAGTGAAGTGGAAACAGATGCTATCGGGAACCGTAAAAATGTCTGGAATGAGTATTATACCTGCCATGCAACTGTAAGCGCCGAGGCAGGAAAAGAAGAAACCTCTGCCGGACTGGTGGTGGATAATTCCAAAGCCGATTTTACGATCCGCTGGTGCCAGAAGGTTGCCGCCATCGAGCCTACAAATTACCGTGTGGATTTTGGCGGTGAACAGTACAATATTTCCGCTGTGAATCACATGAATTACAGGAACAAATGCGTCAAGCTCTCCTGTGAGAAAGTGAGGCGGTGAGTATGGGACGAAAAATATCCGTTGACGATCTTGCGGACGCTGTCATGGAAAACCTGATGGAGTACGCCGACATCGCCTCAAACGATGTCAAAAAGGCAGTCAGGAAAGCCGGGAACACGGCCCGTAAGGAGATTGAAGCCGGTGCGCCAAGAGATACGGAGGCCTATGCGAAAAGCTGGTCGGTCAAAACCACAAAGGAAACCTCCAGCGCTTTGCAGGTAACCGTGCATTCCAAAAACCGCTATCAGATCGCGCATCTTTTGGAGCATGGCCACGCCAAGCGCGGTGGTGGCCGTGTGGCCGCGAGGCCGCACATCGCTTCAGCGGAGGAAACGGCGGCTGAACAGTTAGAGCGGGATATCGAAAGGAGTCTGAGGAATGGATGAATTGATTTCAATACTAAAAGAGACAGGGATTCCTTTCGCTTATGACCACTTTGCGGAAGGG